>NZ_BMQA01000014.1 GCF_014647875.1 Streptomyces brasiliensis
AACCGCCCCGTCTGACGTGAGCCCTGCCCGGCTCCGCCGGAGCCGTCTTCCGCCGCTCCATGACGGCACTCACCGACCGGCACCGGTTCGCTCCGCGAACCAAGTCGCTGCGCCGCTCCGCGCCGCTACGACATGATTCGATTCACCCCCGGCGTAAACGCCGGAGCACTGCGAATGAAGCCGGTAGCACAGGCAGGGTGGCGCGCAACACGTTCAGAACGCCGAACACGTTCGTGTCGAACACGGAACGGGCCTGCGCGTCGGTGGATTCCTCGACCGCGCCGAACAGTCCGTAGCCCGCGTTGTTGGCGACCACGTCGATGCGACCGAAGCGAGTGACGGCGCGGTCCACCGCGGCGGCCACGGCTGCCTCGTCACGTACATCGGTGTCGATGGCGAGCAGGTGATCGGGGTGGGCCTCCTGCAACTCGGCCAAGCCTGCGATGTTTCGGGCGAGCGCCGCGACGTTCTCACCGGCTTCGAGTGCCTGGACGGTCAGCTCTCGGCCGATGCCGGACGTCGCACCGGTGATCAGCCAGGTTCGGGAAGAGGTATGCGTTGATGTCATAGTTATGACCGTAACGACTTTGCACGCAACTAGTCAATCTCTCAGCACATCAGAGTTGCGCCTTAATTGGAATTACAGCTTTCACTGATGTAAGTTGGGGGCCATGAACAGGAGTGCGATACATGCCTCAGCGCGAGGGCCCCGCGCCGAGTCTCCGGAGACGGAGCTGGTCCTGGCCTTTGTGAACACGCGCGCTGACGGAGATGGACGCCAAGAGCTCTTCGGCGATGCCGGCGCGTTCAGTGCCTGGCTCTCCGCGCACGACCGAGCCGGCGGGCAGAACATCGTCACCGCCGCCGATGCCGCGACGGCGCGCGAGCTGCGGGACGCCCTGGTGACCATGCTGCTCGCCCACTCCGGCGATCAGGACAGTCTCGGCGCACCGCTGGAGGCCGCCGAGCAGCACCTCCGTCGGGCCGGCAGTCTTTACCCGCTGGTCAGCGTCGTGACCGCCGACGGCGCCACTCTGACCTCTGAGCAGACCGGCGTCGCGGGTGTGTTCGCAAGGGTGCTCGCCGCCGTCACGACCTTCGCTCAGCAAGGTGACTGGCAGCGCCTGAAAGCCTGCCGCAACCCTCCATGCCACTTCGGTTTCTTCGACCGCACACGCAACGGAGCGGCGCGGTACTGCAGCCCGAGCTGCGGGTCCGCGGTATCCATGCGAAACTACCGCGAGCGAAAGCGCCAACAGGACGCCGCGGCAACCGACGGCAACTGAGGGTCCGGAACCGCCGGTGGAGCGGTCTCAGGGAGGCCAGAGGACCCGAGAGAATCCAGGTGCGCCTTGTGACCAGCATCGACCCCGAACCCGTGCCGGTGATGATCTCCCAGAGCCCGCTGAAGGCGTGGCTACGCCGGCACGCCTCCCCGCTGGTCGCTTCGGCGACGCTGGTCACGATCACGCTGGCGGGCCTTCTCATCCCCGAGGACATCCATTTCGGCTCCCTGTTCGTCGCGGTGCCGGCGCTGACCGCGGTCGCTCCCCACGCCCGCGTCACGCTCTGCATGACCGGCCTCGCCTGCGTCGGCTCCGTCGCCGTGGACATCCGCGACGGTCTCGCCCGGTCGTCGATCCTGCCGATCCACGTCCTGGACGTACTGGTGATCTGCGGTCTCGTGCTCGTCCTGCGGCGCATACGCGACATGGACCACCAGACGCTCGCAGCCATCAGAGCCGTGTCGGAGACGGCCCAGCGGGCCCTGCTGCGTCCGCTGCCGTGCCGGGTCGGCTGCTTGAGGATCGCGGCCGCATACCGGTCGGCCGACGCCCACGCGCGCATCGGGGGTGACATCTACGCGGCGGAGCGCGTCGACGGCACGGTCCGCTTCCTGATCGGCGACGTACGGGGCAAGGGCCTCGCGGCCGTCGACGACGCCGCAGCGGTGCTGGGGTCGTTCCGGGAGTCCGCGCACCGCGACGCGACCCTCGACAAGCTGGCCCGGTCACTGGAGACCAGCGTGCAACGGCACCTGGCCCAGTACGCAGACTGCGAAGGTGATGCGTCCGAGCGGTTCATCACCGCCCTCGTCGTCGAGGTCCCCGACGACACCACCGAAGTCCGCGTGATCAGCTGCGGTCACCCGAATCCGATGATGTCGCGCCGCACCGGCACCTGTCTGCTGGACCTGGCCCAGCCGGCGCCGCCACTCGGCCTGGGCGGACCGGACCCGGGGTACCGCGTCGACACCTTCCGCTACGACCCCGGCGACACACTGCTGCTGTACACCGACGGGCTCATCGAGGCCCGCGACGCATCCGGGACGTTCTACCCGGCGCTGGACCGCTTCGCCACCCTGGACACGGACGAACCACACAGCGTCATCACCGGCCTCCTGACCGACCTCACCGCCCACGCCGGCGGAGAGGTACGCGACGACGTCGCCCTCGTCGCCGTCCAGCGACGCTGCACGAGTGCCCCTTCCCCCTCCCACCCCCCACCAGTGGCCTCAGCACATCCGCCGACCCGAGAAATGACGTCACGCCGATGCGGCGACCGGGCGCAGCAGACGGAGTCGCTCCAGGGTGACGCGGTATCGAACGCGGCGGAGGCCAACGCCCGGTTGCGGCTGTTTGCGCTGCTCAAGGCTCAGGGCGTGCCCGCGGACGAGGCGGACGACCTGGTGGCCGCGCTGGCGGCTGAGCAGTAGCCGGGGCTCAGTGCGCGGTGGTGGAGCTGGGCGGCATGGCGCGGCCTTTCGGGGGCCGGCGTTCGAGGACGGCCGGGACGCGGGCGTGACGGCCGTGAGCAAGGCCCCGGGTGCGCATTGTGGACGGCTTCGACCTCGCCATCGGGGACGAAGCCCACGCCGCCGACGGTGATCTTGGAAGGCCGTGGACGGCGACCCACGTCAACGCCCGCATACCGGCGGCTTCCGGCTGTGCCTGACCGCGACCCCACGCATCCTCGCCTCACCCCGCCCGCAGAGAGGCGCGGACGGCCAGCATGCCGAGGCCGCGACCGTGGCCGACGACCCGGGCGGACGTACAGCGCGTGGCCGGCCGAACACGCACTCTCGGAGGCGATCGAGCGGGAGAACCTCACCCCCTCAGACATCGACGTCCGGGACATCCGCGGCCCCTCCCCCGCGGCCGGACTCTCCGAGGACGCACTGCGGGGCCGACGCCTTGCCCTCGTGGAGCACGCGGCGGCGTACAACTGCGCACCGTCATGACCTTCCACCAGAAGGTCGGGCAGGCCATCCCGATGCCGCCACCTTCGCGGAGCAGCTGCCGGCGACGGCCTCGGAGCTGTACGTCACCCACGCGGCCGACGACGGCCTGGCCAAGCCGGACCGGCTGCCGAGGTCCTCGGCCGGCGCGGGGGTCTACGACCTGGAGGCCGGCCGCCACGTACCCGGGACCGGGTGTGGTCGGCATGGCTGTGCTGCGACCACCTAGCGGCCGAACGGCGCGAAGTGCTCCGACAGTGCCAACAGCATCGACGCCGGGGCCGGGACGTACGCAGGGCCTTCCTCACCTCCGTGCGGGTTCTCGGGGAAGGCGTCGACGTCGCCGGTGAGCGTGGAGTGGAGGCCATCTGCTTCGCCGACACCCGCGGCTCCCGGGCCGAGATCGTGCAGAACATCGGCCGGGCGCTCCGCCTGAACCGGGCGTCCCCGTAATGACCGGCTCCGGACCGGGTCCGGGCGGCGAGAGCACATCGACTACGCGCCGTCCGTCGATCGAACAGGGCCTCAGCAAGCGCTCGACGGCGCGTGGTCTTCACCACAATTTGCTCATTTCAGGGCGGACAAATGTCTATAAGTAGTTTTATAGCTATTTGCCACTCCCTAGGCATCCAGCTCCAGGGATTCAACGACCAGTGACACGGGAGAAGCGTTTGATCACGGCACGTAAAGGACGCACCCGACTGGTGGCTGCGGTCGGTGTACTCGGCGGTGTGCTCTCACTCACGGCGCTCGGCGGTACCAGCAACGCTGCCACCAGCGGCAACGACGCCGGGAATCACCCGAAACCGCCGGCGCGGGCGAATCAGGCGGCCCCCCAGGAGGCTTCCGACGCCCGAATAAAGATCACGCCCAGGCAAGGTGCCTACGACGTCGGGATCAACGACCCCGTCAAGGTCACCGTCAGCAACGGCAATCTCACCAAGGTGACCATGACCGCCGTCGCGACCGGTACCGAGGTTGCGGGCACCCTGTCCGCGGACGGCACGTCCTGGAAGCCGAACGGCCCCCTGGAGCGGGCCACCAAGTACCAGGTCACCTCGGAGGCCACGGACGCCAAGGGCCGCCCCGTCACCGGGAACGCGACGATCACCACGGTCTCCCCGGCCAACAACTTCATCGGGCACCTCTCCCCCGAGAACGGCTCGACCGTCGGCGTGGGCATGCCGGTGACGGTCAACTTCGACAAGGCGATCAGCAACAAGGCCGCCATGGAGTCGAAGATCCAGGTCAGCTCCAGCAGCGGCCAGCAGGTCGTCGGCCACTGGTTCAACGACCACCGCCTGGACTTCCGCCCCAAGAACTACTGGAAGCCCGGCTCCACCGTCACCGCCACGCTCAACCTCCACGGCATCCAGAAGACGGTCACGTTCAAGATCGGCCGCAGCCAGGTCAGCACGGTCGACGCCAAGACGAAGCAGATGACCGTCGTACGGGACGGCAAGACGATCAAGACCATCCCGATCTCGTCCGGCAGCACCGAGCACCCGACGTACAACGGTCAGATGGTCATCTCCCAGAAGTTCAGGCAGGTCCACATGAACGGTGCGACCGTCGGCCTCACGGAGAAGGACGGCAAGCCCTCCTACGACATCCAGGCCGTACCGCACGCCATGCGCCTGACCGACTCGGGCACCTTCATCCACGGCAACTACTGGGGTGCCGACTCGATCTTCGGCAAGGTCAACACCAGCCACGGCTGCGTGGGCCTGAAGGACGTCAAGGGCGGCGGCGACAGCAAGCAGCCCGCCGCGTGGTTCTTCGACCACTCGATGATCGGTGACGTCGTGATCGTCAAGAACTCCGCGGACAAGACCACAGTGGCTCCGGACAACGGCCTCAGCGACTGGAACATGCCGTGGAGCGAGTGGGTCGCGGGCAGCGCGACCCACTGACGCCACGCCACTCCCCACGCGTCCGAACCTGAATCCCTTCCGCCAGGCGGCGGGCGACACCGTGTCGCCCGCCGCCTGCGGCGTCAGGGCGCTCGAACAGCCCTCACCGCGTGTGGAACCGCGGTTGCGTCACGTCGCCCGACAGACGACCGATGCCGGCGGACCGACGGGCTGTTCGACACCGGTTCTGTGCGCCCATTGCCCGCCCAGTCTCGCTTGGTACGGGGTTGTAAGAAGCTGATCGCGAACAGCGCGGTGTTCAAGATCCCCCGGGGGCCACAGGTCATGCGGCGTCGTCCTTCATGACCTCCCTTCACAGCGAAGCCTGCGGTCCGGCCGACAGGCGGCCAGGGCGTTCCCGGCTGCTCCCCCTCAGGGTCGTGGCGGCGGCGAGGACCCGGCCGACATGGCGAACCAGCCCCATCCGCTGGGATACAGCAGACATTTCCATCGTCGTATCCCACAACCGCCCCTATCAGAAACGGACTTGTTCCCGTCACATCAGTAACACGACGGATACACAGCACCGTTGACGCGTTTCAGTGCTGACCTTAGGCTCGCTCGCCATCGGTTCCAGCCAGAGTTCGCACACATGGTCCCGTTCCTGACATGTGTGCGACCGCCCGTCGTCGCTGCGACGGCGGGCGGGGCGCTGCCGCTCGACCGGAACCGCCGTTCCGCTCCGTACCGACGACTCGGGAGAGCATGTGAACAGACGTCGCGCGCCCGGCTGGGCAGCCTCGGCACTCGTCACCACTCTGGCGCTGACCGGCGCACTCGCCGGCCCTGCCGTCGCGTCACCGGCCGCCACTTCCGCTCAGAGCCCGACCACGGCGGTCGCCACCGCGACCGACGGCATCACGCACGAGCAGAACGACCGTGTCCCGGAGGGCTCGGTCTGGACCCAGCACTACTTCCCGTCCTCGGACGACTCCGGTACCGAACTTCACGGCGACCTGCTGATGCCCGAAGGCGTACCCGCCGGGCAGAAGGTGCCGGTCATCCTCTCCATCGGCCCGTACTTCGGGCACATGGGCCAGACGAACCCCGAGGGCTGGACCCACACCGGTCCCTCGAACCGCTTCCAGGACTTCATCGAGGGCAGCGACCTCTTCGCCCACGGCTACGCGTTCCTCATGGTCGACCTGCGCGGCTTCGGCGGCTCGACCGGCTGCCTCGACTGGGGCGGTCCCGGCGAGCAGGCCGACGTGAAGGCCGCGATCAACTGGGCCGCGAGCCAGCCGTGGTCGACCGGCGCGGTGGGCATGTACGGCAAGTCCTACGACGCCGTCACCGGCCTCATCGGCAACGACCTGAAGCAGTCCGCGCTGAAGGCCGTTGTCGCCGGGGAGCCCCTCTGGGACATGTACCAGTACATCTACTCCAACGGCGTCCCCCGCCCTAATGTGACCGGAACCGCGAATGCCTACAACGGCATCGCCACGATGGCCCCGCTGTCCGACGACGACGCGCGCTATCAGGCCAACGCCCGGTACGAGGACAACCACCCGGGGTGCCTGACCGAGAACTCGGCCGGCTACCGGATATCCGACCAGAACGACCCGTTCTGGACCTCCCGTGACCTGGCCAAGATGGCTCAGGGCACCAACACGCCGCTCTTCGTCACCCAGGGCTTCATCGAGAACAACACCAAGCCCGAGGAGATGCAGGAGTACCTCACCAACCACACCGGCCCGGAGCGCGGTTGGGTCGGCCAGTGGGACCACGTGCGTGGTGGCGACCGGGTGAGCGACGGTCGCCTTGCCATGGGCCGCGAGGGCTGGTACGACGAGACGCTGTCCTTCTACGACCAGTACCTCAAGGGAGTTCAGCCCTCGGTCGACTACCCGACGTACTCCGTCGAGGACTCCACCGGTCGCTGGCGGGCCCAGGACACCTGGCCGGTGGTGGAGCGCAACGTCACCCTCCCGCTGGGGAACGGCAGTTACCTCGACGACGGCGGTGCCTCCGCCCGCGCCAACCTGGCCGCAGCCGGCACGCCGGCACCCGAGGCGGTGCAGCCGTCGGGCAACTGGGACATGGAGAACGCCCCGGCCACCGAGCAGCCGGCGCCCAAGGGGCTGGCCAAGGGCATCGCGAAGAGGCAGCAGGCCGGTGAGATCGGTTCCAGCTTCTTCGTCTGGTCACAGCCGCTCGCCCAAGACGTACGGCTGACCGCCACACCGAACGTCTCCCTGACCGCGAAGGGCGAGGGCAACGTCATGCTCAAGCTCTACGACGTCGGCCCGGACGGCAAGGCCGTGATGTTCGACGAACAAGTCTCCCTGCTCAAGGCGGGCCGGATGAGCGTCGACCTCAAGGCGACCGACTGGACGCTGGCGGCCGGGCATGTCCTGGCCGTGGAGATCGGTTCGATCCAGACCGGGTCGTGGCGTGACACCCCGTCCGGTCAGACCATCAACGTCTCGGGCGCCGTGCTGAGGCTGTCCCTGGACGGCCCGTCCGACGACGTGGCCACCCAGGGAGACCGCTCACCGTACCTGAACACCTACCTGCGCCAGTACACGGTGGACCTGCCGGCCGGTCCGGCTTCCTTCGCCGTGACGCCCGGCGGCCACATCTGATCCCACGCCCGCAGGCCGGCGCCGGCCGGCACGGCTCCCGGCCCCGCTCCGGAGCACCGTCCGGCACCGGCCCAGGCACCAGGCATGTCTCCCCCGAACAGTGCCTCGTTGTCCTGATCATGCATGGCAGGGGGAGTTGACTGCCGAGACCAATGGGCGGTGCCGGAGCCTCCGCCGGACATGAACCGCGGAGACCGCGGGCCCGGCGACGGCGCTGCCCCGGTCCAAGCCCTGGATCTGGATGCCCACCACGTCGGCCACGCCGCCCGCGCCGACCTGCTCCGTCGCCTGGACCGCGACGGCCGAGGCGGAGGCCGCGACGTACGACAAGGCGGCGGAAGACATTCGTCGAAGTGCTCCTGGAGCTCCGCCCACTCCTCGGACGTGGGGTTCCTGTACTCCTCCTCCGGCCGGAGCCGCGGCGCTGGTCGAGGAAGCGCTGGCAGTGCCACACGATGTCGTCATCGAAGGCCGCGACGTATCCGCGGGTGGTCCGGATGTTCAGGTGTCCGAGCAACGCGGCACCGATGTGGCTGGGCAGCCCGGAGTTGACCAGGTCGGTGGCGAATATCCTGCGGAAGTCGTCGGCGGAAAACGTCGTCCCGACGAAGAGGTCGCGCAGATGGGCGGTGTTGAAGAGCCGCGCCACGGTAGTCGGGACCCGGGCATGGTTCTTGGAACCAGCTGATGCGTGCCCCCGGGGAAGGCGTGGACCCGGTCGCTCACTTACGACGGCCGTGAAAGCCGGTCAGGTGGTCGGGGAGGTCGGTGAGCCGTTCGATGCGGAGCACCGTCTCGTCTGCCGTCGGCGAGGGTCCACCGGTGACGAAGTCGATGCCGCGGTCCAGCCAGATGCCGGTGAGCCCGGCGAGGGCGGCTGCGGTTACATCGCTTTCCAGCATGTCGCCCACGTTGACCGCCTGCGCGGGGTCCGTCCGCATCTGTCGGCAGGCGGTGGTGTAGGCGACGGGTTTGGCCACACCGAGCTCGGTCGGGGTCAGGACAGCTTCGAAGTATTCGAGGAGGCCGAAGCGGGCGAGCTTGGCGCGCTGCTGCTCGGGGTCCCCGTTGGTGAGAACAGCCAGACGCGGTCCTCGGGGAAGCCGTTTCAGGGTCTCCAGGCATGGCTGGACATCGGGATAGCACCGCCAGGACTCCTCGAACACGGTGAGGTAGCGCTCGGCGATCCAGGCGTCCAGAAGGCCGGGACTTTCAGGGACCGGCTCGCCGAGCATCGGCAGGAAGGAACGGAGCCTGCGTCGGTGGTGCTCGGTGAAGGAGCACTGACCGGCCAGGTATTCCCGCATGTGGCGCGCCTCCAGCGTCCACCACAACGTCACCAGCTCCTCCGGCGGAGCCGTCGCGTTCGGCGCGGCCTGGACGATCTGGCCGATCGTCTCCAAGACCGCGCTTCGGTGATCGACCAGGGTGCCGTCCAGATCGAAGAAAATCACATCTGCCATAGGATGATCATCTCGTGATGCCTGTCCTTGACACCAGTTGAGGGCGTGTACTCCGGCTAAGCTCAGAAAAACACCGGTTACAGACCGCTTGAGGGGGCCATGGCCGTCACCTACTTGATGCTCGCGCGGCTACCTGAAGGGGGCTTGGACGCCTTCGACGCTTATGAAGGCGCTGTCCTGCCCCTCCTTGCCGAGTATGGAGGGCATCTTGAGCGCCGACTGCGCACTCTGGACGATCAGGTCGAGGCCCACCTCATAACCTTCCCCACCAGCGAGGATCTCGCTGCCTACCGGGCGGATCCCCGGCGGTCTGCCGCTGCACCACTGCTGGAGTCGTCTGGGGCAGCGGTCGAACTGCTCGCGGTGCGTGACGTTTAGATGTGGCGCGGATGATGGTGCGGTCATGGCCGGCGGTTCGGGCGTTCGTCCCAGCGGTGAGTCGTCCATGCCCACAGGATCAGACTGCTCACGCTGATGACCGCGTCGACGAGGTCGAAGATGCGTCGACGACGGTGGCGCGCCGCTCGTAGCAACGGGCGAACCGGTGGAAGGCGTTCTGCCAGGCGTAGGTACATGCCACATGGCAACGCTGACTGGCCTGGCGAGACGCCGTCTCCCAGAACTGGTCGCACAGTTGTGTGGACTTTCCCTCCCAGGCCACGGAACTGCTCGACCAACTCATGCAGACACATATCCTCACCAGCTGGCGATGAGGTGAGGCGGCCTCGGACATCTTCTGGCAGTATCCTGCTGCAAAGCCGCCTTGCCACACCGGCTCAGAATTCAAGAGCACGATTACCCCTTTGAACAGCAGCATCGCCGCGTCGCACGATCCATCAGTTGTGGCATGCCGTGAAAGACCGGGCCGTGAATGCCGGTTCACCAGGTGCCTCGCAGTCCACAAAACCAACGAGTACGATCCGGCATCATCACCACAAGCACCGATGAAAGGTTGCAGCTATGTCCGAAGCCCAGTCGCACACAGTCAGAATCAAAGCCCAGTACGCCGAACAGGTAGCTGCTGACCTTGAGCGCAACGCCAAGGAACAGGAACGCATCCACACCGAAGTCACCGCCCTCCAAGAGCAGTTGACGGCGCTGCAGCAGGACCAGGGTGTGCTGCTCGGTGTGCAGAAGGCGCTGGCGGGCGACAATCCGGCTCTCGCCGTGGCCGAGACGGCAGCCGTCCCCGGGCCCCGCGAAGCTCCAACTCCCTCCCGCCGTAAGAAGGGGGCGGCGTCCTCGACGCCCAAGCCCAAGGCCACGACGCAGGAGACCGCAGCCAAGACACCCAGTACTCGTGCAGAGGCGGCCCAGCCCACGCTCGTCGAACTCGTCGGTCGGCATCTGGCGCAGGAGTCCGAACCTCGATCGGCAGCAGAGATCACCTCGGCGCTCACGGAGGCCCACCCCGAGCGCAACGTCAAGACCACGGTCGTACGCACCACCGTGGAGAACCTGGTCGCCAAGGGACTGGTCGAGCGCTCCAAGCAAGGCAAGTCGGTCTTCTACGCGGCAGCAGCCGGTGAAAAGACACCCGAACCGCAAGAGCGGCAGACAGTAAGCTCCGAGAAGTAAGCAACAGCCTGCGCGGTCCCGGCAGTCCCCACCGGGCCGATCAACGGGCATGTCGTCCGCGGCACGCAGCTCGAACTCCGCGTGCGGCGGCGGGAATTGATGCCGCAGTCGCCGCAGAATCTCCGCTACCGAGGTCTCAGGAACGGGTATTCTGCGGCCTGTCAGGTACGCGCGGCAGGAAGCGGGGCAGCAAGGCCGGGACGCCCGTGCCCGCCATCTGGGCCAGCAGGCAGCCGCGCGCCGCTTTATGCGGAGGTCTCAGCAGACCCGGTTCGGCGCAGGCATCGAAGCCCTCTGCTCGGGACGCCCTCGACTACGGTGACCAGCCCGGCAGCGGGCGGCGGGCCGAGCCCGTCTCGACCAGTGCTCACTGCTCAGCCGATGAGATCCGCTGCGCGTTCGGCAAGGGCGTAGACCGTGGCATCGATGTTGCCGGACACGATCGAGGGCATCACCGATGCGTCGGCGATCCGCAACCCGCTGAAACCGTGCACCCGCAGATCACCGTCCACGACGGACATGTCGTCGCTTCCCATCCGGCAGGTGCCCACCGGATGGAAGTAGGACTCCATCGCAGCCTCGGCATGGGCCCGCAGAGTCGCGTCGTCGTGCACCCCGGCCCCTGGGACGGCTTCCTCACCGCGCCACGGAGCCAGCGCCCGCCTCTGCCCGGTCTCCCGAGCGATGTTCAGAGCCACCACCATGGCGTCCAGGTCCCTGGAATCACTCAGGTAGCGCGGGTCGACGACGGGCGCGGCATCCGGGCAGGCGCTCGCCAGCCGGACGGTGCCACGGCTGTATGGCTGCATCAGCGGCGGCGTGATCGTGTAGCCCGTCTCGGGTCCGCGCAGCGAGGTGGAATCATCGGGACGTCGACGATGGCGATCTGCAGGTCTGTGCGGTCCACGGCCGGATCGCTGCGCAGCAGCCCCAGCGCCTCGCCGTGGTTGCTGGCTGCCGGTGGCACCGGGCGGGCGCCTCGGTAGACGATGGCGGCGCGCGGATGATCATGCAGGTTCTCACCCACACCGGGCAGTTTCGCCACCGGGGCGATGCCGTGTCCGCGAAGGGCGTCGGCCGGGCCGATCCCCGACAGCATCAGAACGTGCGGCGTAACGAAGTGGACCCGCCGGGTCGAACTCGGGCTATAGCGCTCCGTTGAGCCTTCTCAACCTCATGCTGACGCGTTGAGCTCCAAACAACGGTCGGCGGCGATTCGCGCCCAAAGTCTCGGATCCCCGCCTGCACGTTCGTCGGCAGCCGGCCCTCAGACCCCCAACCTCTCGTCAGGCAGTCCACTCATGAGCGAGAAGGCCGAGGACAACCTTGTCGACGAATGCTCCATATACCCAGGCCGCACAGCGCAACGTGCCCTCGATCGTGAACCCCGCCTTCTTCGCCGCCGCGATCATCGCAGCGTTGTCCGCGAGGGTTTCCACCTGCAGCCGCTGCAGTCCACGTACTGCGAACCCGTACTCGCACAGCACCCGGACGACGTCCGAGCTGAACCCACGACCGCGGAAGTCAGGGAGCACGGAGATCCCCAGGTGCGCCGACCTGTTGTGCGTGTCGATGCCCCACAGTGAGGCGGCACCGACCAGTGCTTGCGAATCGAGTTCCACCACCGAGAAGGCAGCTACCTTGCCCGACGGCTCAGCCACTGCATAGGGAGAGTGGGGCGACCCTGGTGGTATCGGCTGCCAGGCCCGGGGATCCTGGCGGGACCGGGTTGCCACGTCGTTGTAGAGCACAGCATGGAGTACCGGAATATCCGCCTCATGCCGGGCGCGCAGCCCGATCTTGTTGCCACGTATCATCCGGCATTACTACTGCAGCGCAACGAGTCGATCAACTGGCTTGTCCAACCGTCACCAAGCTATGCGGTCGCCCCACCGAGCAGGGCCACTCGGCCGGCTGGGGCCGCGACAGCAGCCGTAGGGCCGCACTCGAACCGGACAGATCGATCGCGGACCGGTGGACAAGCACGACGAAGCTCCTGGTGGACGACAGGTGATCTTGGTCGTGAACCCGCCCACCAGGAGCTTCACCACGTCGTGCCACCGGAGATCACCGGCCCTCCTCGGACGTCGCGTCACGCTGTCTTCCTCGACCATCCGACGCCACACCGGTACGACAGTGCGCCCATCGGGATGTCCAGTCTTTCCACCACGATCACGCCGTAGGTGCGGGCGAGTTCGGTAGTGGTCTGGTGCTACCAGTCGGTGGCGCGGCGCGTGACTGTTGCGCGTAGCCGTTTGATCTGGTTGTAGGTGTTCCGGAGTCGGCGGGAAGTCTTTTCCCCGCGCTTGCAAAAGCTCTTGCGGTGCGCGGCGCGCCGCTCCAGGCGGACCGGCTGTAAGGCGCACCTCACGGAAACCTGCGAACCAGTCACCAGACGCTCGTCGAACGGTAGTTGCTGCCGGTGCACGTCGTGGATGCCGGTTGCACCACCGCCGCCCTGTTCGTGACCACGGCAGAGCCGGGCACGAAACTGAGGCGCAGTGCACCAAGCCCCCGTCAGGCCGCCGGGGCCGGGGCCGGGGCATCACCTTCCTCCCGCGCGAGCGCCACGAGGCCCTCGAAGCCGTCCGCCGGGCCCAGGACACCGACGAGTGGAAGGCTCGCTATGCGATCCGGGCCGCCGCCGTCCACGCGATCCCGGAACGGACAAGGCAGCCCTGCTTCCCCCTGGCCGCGGCCACGCCCCAGCCCCGGCCACGGCAGCCCTCCAGGCAAGGTCCAGCCCGCCGAGGAAGCAACTGCGCCCGCCGCGTCCTCCCCCTCGCGCGACGGCACGACCTGTGTTCTCGCAGGTCAGCGTGCAGGTCTCGCCACGTGGAGCGATTAGTCCCTATACCGTGCCGCACCTCGTCGTATCCGCAACGACACGCTGCTGAGCGGGGTGAGCAGGCGTCAGGAGATCACCTTAAAGGGCTAATAGTATTTCAAAGTGCTTATATGAATCGAAATTTGACATCCAATCAGGCACCCAGAGGCGGCCAGGCGGGCACCACAAATACCCCGATCGGCACCCTGGCATCAAATCTCCGATATGCCCGATATGACAGGCCTGGGTACGTTCACTGCATGTCGACTGTCGAGCCGGCATCTCTGAGACAGGAGAAGCAATATGCAGACCCCCCGCTCCACGATTGTCACCGCGGCTGTCGCGGCTGCCTCGGCCGTGGCTGCGACCGGCATCACCTACGCCGCGGCGGCCTCCGCACCAGTGCCTCAGGTGGCCCCGGCCGCGGCCGCAGCCGCTGCCGAGGCGGCTCTCTTCGGCGGCGACTCCGGACAGAGCAAGGGCAACGGCAACAAGAACGAGAACGAGAACTTCGAGGAAGGCCGGATCCACATCAACGAGCGGTCGTACTCGTCCCGCCCGGGCGACTGCATCACCGTGGTCAGCGGTCTGGGTGCCAAGACCCTCAACATCCGCAACGACAGCCGCAAGACGGTCGAGGTCTTCCGCGGGGCGGTGTGCGACAACGGCGCCCCCGTCGCCGTCGTCGGCCCCCGCAGCCAGAGCGACGGCGTGAACACCGGCCACACCGAGGGCATCCACGTCGAGGACGGCGTGGTCGGCAGCTTCCGGGTGATCTCGCACCACAAGGACTGGGACTAGTCCCGTGCCGGTTGCCTGGGGCTGGTCCCGAGCCGGTAGCAGGATGAGGAGCCCCGGCCCGCCGCAATCGGGCCGGGGTTCGATTGTCCGACAACCCGCACGCCCTGCACACCCTGCCAGTGCCGGACGGGAGGCACTACGGGTCTGCCCGGAAGACCATCCCTCCTCTTTCACCGGCCGAGCGGCCGAGTGACTCCCGCCAAAACGCCTCCCGTTGGCACCTGTCCCTGCTTGTCCCTGCGCAATGTCCACCGGCTCCCATCCCGACGTTCGGGTACCTCCAATCGGGTGAGGCCCAAGCCGCACGCCGCGTGCGGTTGCCCTTTCCCCTGCGCGTGATCGGACGCACGGGCTGGGCTCGATGTGACGGCGGCCGCATGTTCGCGCTGCTGCCGTGCTCGGGGAATGGGCGCCGGCGGTCGCCGCCGTCGGCCTGTGCGTAACCGATCGCCCATATCGGGCGGCCACGCCGACTCGGACCCTGCGTCACGCCCCGCCACCCAGTGCGGCACGCAAGACGGTCAGGGCCATCCGTATCCATGACTGTACGGAGTGATTGATGTGTGTATTTATCTGGTGGAGGACGTGAGCGACGACAACCACATCCTGGACATCCTCGACCTCACGCTGACCCCCGCACTGCCGCGTCTCGGGCACCAGCTCCGCTGTCAGATGGACGCCCGCCTCAAAGAGCCCGTCGATCTGACCCGGATCATCTGCAATGTGGTCATGAAGTTCGGTCCGCTGAAGATGCTGGACAGGAACTACACGCTTCCCGATCTGCTGGCGATTATGGGCGCAGGGCTGTCGGGCGACCCCAAACCGCCTGCCGGGCCGTGGAAGCAGACGTGGTACCTCCAAATCCCCGAAACAGTGCCGGTGGCGGAACACCGGATCCGCCTGCGCGCGCGGACGGGGCACGGGAAAGGCTTCTTCGCCCTGGACATCCCCGTCGACTTCAGGCGCAGAAATCATCCGTTCGCGACGAACGACACTGTCAGCTCACGCATGATTCACAGCACACGCCACGCCGTGCGGCGATGGTGACGGGCCGACGGCGGCGGGCGCGTACGAGATCCGTGGCACCCTGGAGCTGATCACCGTGAGCCGGATTTCCACGCGCAGCGCGGGAATCCGCTGCTTTCATCGTGAGTGGAGACTTCCACACCTGGGCAGCACTCATCCGGCGCCACCGAGCAGTGGACTACATTCAGTGGCCGCGCCCGGCGGATGAGTGTCATCGGCTCTCCGGTGACGCGGCCGGTCCGTTCACGGTGCGCGCAAGGCCCGCTGCGTCCTACGCGGTGCCCGTCATCGCCTCCAGTCAGGTTGCCCGAGCGTGAGCGAAGCACGGTGCGCGGCAAGGGCCCGGACAAGGGGATGGGAGAAGCCGAGCCCTTCGATGATGTCCGCGAGGCGGTCCTCCAGCAGCTCCTCGTGCTCTTCCACCTGTTGAGCTTCGAGGAGAAGGGTGATGACGCCGGCGGCCGTGATCAGGGTCTCGTAATGGGTGCGGCCCAGACCGCGGTCTGCCTCCGCCAGCGCTGCCCGGGCCGCGGCCAGCGCCACGTCGGTGTGGCCGCGTAGCCGATGGATGTGAATGAGCCGGTACCGGGCGGAGACGACCACCGGATGACCGTCTCCGAGGGCGCGCCGGCCCTTGTCGATGGCCTCCGTGAACGCGGCCTCGGCCTCGTCGAGACGCCCTGTGTCACGCAGCGCCGTGGCCCGTTCGACCAGTGCCGCGACGGCCGGGAGTGAGATCTGCTCGGGATCGGCGGAGAGATGCGCCACCCGCTGCTCGATCTCCGCCAGGTCCTCGGCGCGGTCCCGCTGTGCGGCCTCCTCGGAGATGTGCTGTTCCTCCAGTGACTGGCTGGCCTGGTACAGCGCTGCCCGGATCGCCAGCGTGTCGGAGTCGCCCGCGCCCAGCACGGCCTCGAACACGGGGAAGATCTCCTGTCAGAGCGCGAGCGCCTCGGCGGTCCGCCCGGCCCGTTCCCAGATCACGGCGAGGTTGTTGCGGGCCATGAGCGTGGCTCGGTCGCGGGGGCCGAGCGTCTTGGTGCGGTGCTCGACGAGCCGTTCCACGATCTGCTGAGCGCGTTCGTACTCGCCCGCCCGCAGATAGATGCCACCCAGGTTGTTGTAACCGTCCCAGACCGAGGGGTGGCCCGCGCCCAGGGCCGCGCTGCGCGCCTCGACGACTTTCTCCAGCAGCCGGGCGCCGCGCAGGGATTCGCCCGCCTGGTCATGGGCGGCGGCCAGGTTCGAACGGGCGGTCAAGGTGGCGGGCGCGTCCCGGCCGATGTGTGCTTCGCAGGTCCGTACGAAACGCTGGGCAAGGGGAACGGCCCTGGCGCCCATGTTGTTCTCCAGCAGCAGGACCACCGTACGGTTGACGATCATGGCCCCGGCCGGGAAGTCGTCCTCGGGCCGGGTTTGTTCTGTCCAGTACGTCAGGTGCGGCAGCATGGACAGGCAGCGTGCCGTCTCGCTCGGACTGCCCCGTTCTCCCAGGAAGTCGCCGAGGGCGAGGATCGCCTCGTCGCGGCCGCGTGTGCCGTACGTGGCGCGGGCCTGGTGGCGGGCTTCCCCGGGAAGGGTGTGGCCGCCGTCCTGGTGCCGTACGAGCATGCCCTGTCCCGCGAGTTCCTCCAGAGCCTCGGCGGACGCCGTCGGCAGGCCCGGCGGAAGCGGGTCTGGGCCCAGCCAGGCAGCGGTGGTCAGCAGGGCGGTGGCTTCGTCCGAGAGGCCGTTCGGCTCGTTCATCGTCAGGCTCCCGTGTGGATGTACGAAGCCCAGATCGTCGGAGTTGCGGGGTACCGCTCGCGCAGTTCTCGCACCGCCGTGTGCAGGGCCCGGGCGGAGTCGTCGGTGCGCGGTGCATGGCTGCCGGAGCCGGTGAGGTGGCCGTAGAAGGAGCGCGAGACTTCGCCGGCGACGCCGTCGCTGACCGGCCAGAGGGCGCCGATGACGTGGCGGAACCCGGCAAGCTGGAAGGCACCGGTCAGGTGCAGGCTTTCGTCGGTGAGGTCGGGGCTGACCTCGGACGTGCTGCATGCCGAGAGCATCGCCAGCTGCCGTCCGGTCAGATGCAGGGCCGCGAGGTCCGCAACGGTCAGCGGGGCCGCCTCGTGGTCGGCGAGCAGCAGTCTGCTCGTGCCCGGCGCGTGCACCTCGGTCATCGCGTGACAGGCGAGGTGGACGCTGGCGTGGCCCGGGAGTGCGGCCAGCACGTTCGCCCGGGTCGCCGTGGACCCGGCGAGCAGCGTGGCATCGGGCAGCAGCGTGCGCAGGGCGGCCACCTCCGCCTCCACGCCGTGCAGCGCGGCTGCGGAGGGCGGCTCGGACTGGGAGACGATCAGCGTCCGCCCGTCACCGGCGCTCGGCGGCATCCGCCGCACGAAGTCCAGCGCGCGCAGGCTCGCCGTGTACGAGGAGATCACCCGGTCCAGTACGCCCGCGCCCGCGCCGGCCGCGTGCCAGGGCAGATAGCCCAGGAAGCCCAGCGGACACCACCACAAGCGCGGCCAGGTGTCCTCGGGCGTCGAGGTCAGGCCGAGTGCCCGCAGGACGGGTTCGGCGGCGCACTCCCACAGCCAGGCCAGGGTCTCGCGCACCTCGGCCTGCGCGCTGAGGCGCACCCGTAGGGTGTAGGCATCGCTGGTGGCGTAGTGGCGGGCGGTGAGGAAGGTCAGGACGCGTTCGCTCGCGGTGTGGAAGTCGAGTTCGGGAAGGTCGAGGACGCGTACGGGCTCGTGATCCCCGGTGAGCAGGAGGGCATGGGCGCCCGAGGAGACCGACGCCACCATGACGACGGGGCCTTCGGCAGCGATCGCCGCCAGGTCGAGGGGTGCGGGCTCGGGGACCGTGGCGCGCAGCTCTGTCCAGCGGGCGGTCAGCTCGACGCGCTCGGCGGCGATCTTCCGGTCGAGTTCCTGCTGCCGGTCGATGCCCTGGGGGATGGCCCGGTCCCGGGCGTCCAGTGCACGCAAGTGTGCGGAAACGACCCGCAGTTGGTCAGCCAGAGCGGGTTCGAGCCGGCTCGCGTCGCTGCGGATGTCCATGGCGTCTTCGGACAACAGACCGCGACTGTGTTCGAGGAGCTCCACGGTGCGGGCGGGGTCGCCGGCGGCCAGGCCGGTGGAGATGATCTCCTCGGTCAGCAGCGAGTAGCTGCGCAGCGCGTGCTCCCGGTCGGACCACAGTGGGCCCGACACCACGTTCAACCGCAGTACGTCGACGGCCTTCGCCAACCGGTCCATCGCGGCTGCGCCACCGGCTCTGGCCAGGGCAGTCTGGGTGAGGGCGGCCCGCATCCGGACGGCAGGCCGGGCGTCGGCCGATCCCACGACGCGGTCGAGACCGGCGAGGGCCACATCGAGCAGTTCGCGGTCATGGGTGAGGTCGGCCAGCCGGCCCTGTGCCAGGGCGCGTTCCACCTGGACGGCGATCAGGGTGACGGGGGCCGCGGATCCATCGAGCGCCAGTGCCCGGTCGGCCAGAGCGATCGCGGCGCGCAGCCCGTCGGCGTCGTCCTCGGTGGCGGCCAGCAGTCTGCGGGCACGGCACAGTTCGTTGAGAACGAAGGATGCCGCGCTGTCGTCGGTCGCGGCCAGGGACAGTGCCCGTTCTCCGTGCCGCACGGCTTCCCGGATCGTGGTGACCGGCTCGCCGGGCACCAGGGAGTACAGGTCGGTGAGGATCGCGGTGAGTCCGCACAGCATGGTCACCTGATGCTGCTCGGGCAGGCCGGGCAGCTCCCAGGCCCTGCGGTGGGCTTCGAGTGCTTCGCGCAGCAGTGCCTGGTCGTTCAGCCGACTCGCGTACCGGTGCAGGATCATGCCGTGCGTGGTGATCAGCGCTGCGTGGTGTACGTCGTGTGCCGGATCCACTCAACCTGACCATCGCCGCGGACGGTTCCGGCCAGACCTACACCGCGCTCTGCACGGACGCCGACAAGGTCACCCCGGCCCTCAACACCAACCTGATCGCGAACCCCGGCGCCGAGGACTACACGGCGGCGACGGCGCTCGGCGCCCCGCTGACCGACGACCAGACGATCGCGAACTGCTGGACCAGCTCCTCCCCGCTGAACGCCCCCGACGGCACGCAGGAGTCCCGCGCGTCGACGTACCCCGGCGTGTCCGGCAGCCGGGTCTTCTACGGCGGCACCAACCCCAGCACCGTCTCGATCCCGGGCATCACCACCACGGGCACCCAGAAGATCGACGTCAGCTCGATCGAGGCGGGCGGCGAGCCGTTCAAGCTCTCCGCCGCTCTCGGCGGCTACGCGACGCAGAGCGACTACGCGACCGTCACCGCCAAGTTCCTGGCCTCCGACGGCTCCACGCTCAGCACGGGCGTCATCGGCCCGGTGACCGCGGCCCAGCGCAACAGCATCTCCAGCTTGCTCCCCCAGGCCTGGTACGGCACGGTCCCCGACGACACCGAGCAGATCGTCATCAGCATCGCCACGGTCGGCGTCAGCAGCGGCGCCAACAGCGACGGTACGGCCGACAACCTGAACCTGACGATCGGTTCGGACGCCAGGCCGACGGGCCCGATCCTGCAGACGATGCCGTACGCGTCGGTCGGCGACGACGTGGGCACGCACATCGACCCGGGCACCGGCGCCGCCGTACCCAACGTCAGTCCGGGCTCGCTGTACCACCCGCAGGGCGTGTCCGCCTCGGACAAGTCGGTGTACGTGTCGAACACCGGTGACAACGTGGTGGCGAAGCTGCGCAACGGCGACACGTCGATCTTCGCCGGCTCCCTGGAGGCCTACGGCCTGAAGGGCGACGGCGGCAAGGCCGACGAGGCGACGCTGTACCAGCCCACCGGCACCGCGGTCGACGCAGACGGCAACGTCTACATCGCCGACAGCAGCGACAACGTGGTCCGTGTGGTCACCGAGGACGGAGTGATCCAGCAGTTCGCGGGCACCGGCGTGGCGGGCGAGAACTTCGCCCACTACGCCAAGTCGAGCCGGCTCGACCATCCCATGGGCCTGGCGGTCGACGCGGCGGGCGACGTGTTCATCTCCGACACCTACAACAACCGGGTGCTCGAGGTGTCCTCGGACGGCGTCGTCACCCACGTGATCGGCACCGGCAAGGCCGGGTACGACGGTGACGGCGACACGGCCAAGTCCGCGCGGCTGAACATGCCGACCGGCCTCGCGGTGGACGCCAAGGGCAACCTGTACATCGCGGACTCGTCCAACAACGTGATCCGCCGGGTGGACGCCGAGACCCAGGTCATCACCACCGTCGCGGGCAACTACGCGGCCGGCAAGGGCGGCGACGGCCTCGGCGGGTTCTCCGGCGACGGCGGCGCGGCGACCTCGGCCCAGCTGAACGACCCGCAAGGCGTGGCCGTCGACAGCGCCGGCGACCTGTTCATAGCCGATACCTTCAACAACGCGATCCGCGTGGTCACTTCGGACGGAGTCATCTCCACCGTGGTGAACTCCTCGGCCTCGCCCGGCGGTGAGACCAGTGGCGCGGCCCCGTCCGCGTCGAAGCTCAACACCCCGTACGCGATCGCGATCGACCCGTCCACCGACCTCCTCTACATCGCCGACACGCGCAACAGCGCCGTCGCGCAGGTGATCGGTGTCACGCGGTCCGGCGACGGCGCGGCGGGCCCGGTGGCCCCGGCGACGGCCTGACGGACCCACGAGACGAAGAAGAGAAACCAAGAGAGACGATGAGCGACAAGTCCACTGATTCCGCCGGCCCGCGGCTGTCCCGCCGCCAGTTCGTCACCAGCGCGGCGGCCCTGGCCGGCGCCGCAGGCATGGCCGGCCTGCTGCCGGAGAACCTCGCCCGGGCCGCGACCCAGAGCCCGGTCAAGGGCAGCCTCTCGCAGATCAAGCACGTCGTGTACGTGATGATGGAGAACCGGTCCTTCGACCACTACTTCGGCACCTTCCCCGGCGCCCGCGGCTTCGACGACCCGACCGCCGTCAAGCTGCCGAACGGCAACTCGGTCTTCCAGCAGCCCGACCCGGCCAACCCGGACGGATATCTGGAGCCGTTTCACATGTCCACCATCACCACGGGCGCCGCCGCGATCCCGTCGCTGTCCCACGACTGGCGCGACCAGCACGCCTCGTGGAACCAGGGCAAGATGGACGGCTGGCTGACCACTCACATCGCCTCGGACGGCGAGCAGAACGGCTCGTACACGATGGGCTACTTCACCCGGGAGGACATCCCGTTCCACTGGGCGCTCGCCGAGTCGTTCACCCTGCTGGACAACTACCACTGCTCGGTCCTGGGCCCGACGGACCCGAACCGGCTGGTGTGGATGTCCGGCACCAACGACCCGCAGGGCAAGTACGGCGGGCCCGTGCTGGAGACCGTGACGCCGAACCCGCTGACGCACCCGTCGGCGGCGGAGATCCTGTACAACGCGGGGTACAGCGTCAAGAACTACTTCTCCGGCACGTCCACCGGGTTCAACGTGTTCGCCTGGTTCCAGAACTTCCAGGACACCACGACCCTGCCGGCCGGCCTGTACAACTCGATCATGAGCGGCGGCACGCTGTTCGGCGACGGCACGCCCGGCGGGCACGGCAACCCGGCCGCCCCGAGCCCGGCGACCGACCCGACGCTCGCGTTCGAGGAGGACTGCGCCAACGGCGTCCTGCCGGACGTGTCCTGGCTGCTGATGCCGAGCGCGGCCGACGAGCACCCGCCGAACCTCCCAGCGGCCGGCGCACAGTACCTCGCGTCCAAACTGGAGGCGCTCGCCGCCAACGAAGAGCTGTGGAACTCGACGGTGTTCGTCCTCAACTACGACGAGAACGACGGCTTCTTCGACCACGTCCCGCCGCCCGTCCCGGACCCCGACAAGTACCCCGAGGAGTTCGTGCAGGTGCCCTCCCCGAAGGGCACCCCGGGCGGCGGCCTGCCGGTCGGCGCGGGCTTCCGGGTGCCGTGCATCATCGTGTCCCCGTGGACCGTGGGCGGCCGGATCTTCTCCGAGGTCTCCGACCACACGTCCGGACTGCAGCTGATCGAGGCGATCACCGCCGCCGGCGGCCTGTCCGGCAACGGCCCGGTCACCTTCACACCGATCAGCACATGGCGGCGCAAGACGTTCGGCGACTTCACCGGCGCCTTGAACCTCAAGAAGCCGCAGCCGGCCCCGTCCAACACCCAGTTCGAGGCCACCACCACGGCAGCCAACCTGGCCGCCCAGACCACGGCCGCGGCCCAGCCGATGCCGACCCGTCCGGGCGGAACCCAGACGATGCCGCACCAACTGCGCGACAGCGGTAAGCAGAGCTGACCCATAGCGCACAAGGTCGTAGGGCCGTCCGCCACAAGCGGGCGGCCCCACGGCTATTTCAGCGGGCGCGCACCTCGTACGCGTGCTGCGCGAACAAGGCCTCATCACGGCGGCGAAGACCTCCCCCGTGGTGGTGCCACGCACGGCACCGCAGGGAGGTCCTACTCCTGGCGGCGTGTCAGGTACGCGGCCGGCCGCCCTGCTCCTGGCGCGGCAGGGTCTGCTGGGCCGGCACACTCGGCATGGGCAGATTGTCGGCCTCGTACTGGGCGAGGCTGTAACGGGCGCCGGTCTGCGGCAGCTTGGGCAGGGCACGTTGCGGCGCGGACATCCGCAGCGCCGAGGTGAGGTCGCCCGTGACGCGCCGGCGCCATTCGCTGATGTTCGGCTCGGCCACACCGGTCACCCGCTCCAGGAACTGGAGGACGGAGGTGTGGTCGAAGGTCTCCGTGGCCACCCAGCCGCCCACCGTCCAGGGCGAGATGATGATGCACGGCACCCGGAAGCCGAGACCCACCGGAAGGTTCCCGCCGGCGACACCGGTCGGCGAGGACTTGGTGACGAACTCGCCCGCGGTGCCGGCCGGCGGGGTCGGCGCTACCACATGGTCGAACAGACCGTCGTTCTCGTCGTAGTTGAGGATGAAGACGGTCTTGGCCCAGGTCTCCGGGTTGGCGGCGATCGCGTCGATCTTGCCGGCCAGCCAGTTGGCGCCCGCCGCGGGCATGCGGGCCGGGTGCTCGTCGTACAGCTGCGGCGGCAGCAGCCAGCTCACCTTCGGCAGCTTGCCGTTCATCGCGTCGTACTCGAACTGGCCGAAGGCGCTCTCGGCGATCGCCTTGTCGTACAGCGGGTCCCCGGCCTTCGCCGCCTGGTACTGCTTCATATTGGCGATCGGCGGCAGACCGGTGGGGGTGCCGCCGGGGCCCGACGAGGGCTCGTGGTAGATCTTCCAGCTCACCCCGGCCGCCTCCAGGCGCTCCGGGTAAGTGGTCCACGAGTACGTCCCCTTGGCCGCGCCGTTGTCCAGCGCGGGTCCGCCGGCCAGGCCGTCGGGGTCGATGGTGCCGGTCATGTGCATGTACCGGTTCGGGTGCGTCGGACCCATCACCGAACAGTGGTACGCGTCGCAGATGGTGAACGCGTCGGCCAGCGCGTAGTGGAACGGGATGTCGTCACGGGTCAGGTAGCCCATGGTGTACGGGCCCTTGGTGTTACCGTCCGCGGCACGGTGGGCCGGCAGCCAGTTGTCCATCTGGCCGTTGTTCCACGCGTTGTGCTGCGCCTTCCAGGCGTGGCTCAGAGACGGCAGGGCCATCGCGGCGGTGGTCCTGGAGTCCATGTGGTACGGCAGCACATAGCCGTCCGGGTTCAGGCTGTCGGGCTGGTAGTAGACCGACTTCCCGTTCGACAGCTGGACCGCGTCCCGGTCCTCGAAACCGCGCACGCCGGACAGGGTGCCGAAGTAGTGGTCGAAGCTGCGGTTCTCCTGCATCAGGATCACCACGTGCTCGATGTCGGACAGTCGCCCGCCCGACGCGGGCTCGGCGGCCGCCGCCCGGCTGAGGTTGGGCGGCAGGATCGACGCGGCAGCGGCCATGCCGCCGACCGCTGCCGCGGCACCGAGCAGTCTTCTTCGGGTGGGACCTTGCTGCTGGGTGGCGTCGGACATCCGTGTTCCTTTCGCAGGCACGCCTGTTGGAGCGTGCGGGGAGGAGAGCACGGCAAGGCTGCTGGTCATCGGGTACACGACAGTGAAGAATGCGTGGCCACTACAAGAAAAGGACCGCGACAGCGCCGACCAAGTGACGGCGGGGCGAACTGCGGACCATGGCACGGCATCGCCCACACCGCACCTGACCTCAACCACCGCGTACTGGCGTCAGTTGCGGCATTTGACGACCATCAGCGAAGTAGGCGCGGCACACGGACCGGGCCGATCGACCATGTTGGATGCGCTGATCCGGCCGCACCGTGCGTGCCCGGTGGGTCGGTCCGCGACGCTCTGTCCGTGCCGCCGCGGGGAAGCGGGACAGGTGTGGGGGTTCCGAGCGCGGAGGCTCGAGCGTGATGGCAGCGCGGGCACAGTTCTCTCCAGTGATCACTGAGCGTCGCAACTCCATGATCACCAGGACCTGTGCTCCTCCTGCCGCCGAGGCCCCCACCGCGCCTGTCGGCGCGGCTTCTCAGCCGGGCGGGCTGCCGGGCGAAGGGCTGTGCGGATCACCTCGCGCATCTGCGCGTCCGTCAGCACGGGGTGCCGCAGCGGCTCCGTCGAGCCGGTCCAGCCGACGACGATCACGCCGAGGTGCCTGCGCGATGCGTCGACGGTGGTTCCACGTGTGATGTCGAGGATGCCGTGCACGGTCCACAGGGCGACGCCGATGTCCTCACCGGTCAGGTCGGGCCGGACCAGCCCTTCGCGCCGGGCGTGTTCCAGCAGGGCCGCCTGGGCGTCGCGGGAGCGCACCACGAGGTCGGCCACGCCGGGATCGCTCCGCATGCGGGCCACGCTGCCCCGGTGGGCGGCGAGCAGTTCTCCGACGTCGTACATGTACGCGATCAGACCGCCGTCGTCGTCGAGGCGTCGTTCGGCCAGGGCCACTGCCTGTCCGAGGAGCCGTCGTACCAGAGCGGGCAACAGCCCTTCCCTGTCGGCGAAAGCCGGTAGACCGGACCCAGTCCCGCATATCCCCCGACACTACGGGTGGCAGTACTCGCCGCAGCCGGTGAGCACGTCGTCGCCCGGACCGCCATTGGCGCCCTCCCCGTAGGCACCGCCGCCCCCTTCGATGCGGTCGTCGCCGTTGCCGCCGTAGAACACGTCGCGGCCACCGCCCAGCAGAACGTCGTCCCCGTCGCCTCCGAAGATCTCGGTGTACGCGGGGCCCGCCGGGTCCATCTTCAACCGGTCGTCGCCGTCGTCCAGGTTGACGACCAGCGACGTGAGGTCGGACGCCTCGTCGCCCGGCGCTGTGCTCGTGCAGGCCACCAGCTTTCGGTCGGTGGCGTCGGGGTGGACACATCCCGCGCCCGAGGTGATCGCCACGTCGTCCCGGATGGTGAAGGTGTACGTCGTGAAGTCGGCGTTGTGCGTGAAAGTGATCACCACCTTGTTCGTCTGACCGTCGGCAGCCGTGTAGTACACCTTGTTGTCGTCCGACGAGACCCGGGCCGCCGCCGTCCGCGTGGCGGGCGGCGGAGCGGGCTGCGCCTGCTCCGGGTCCCCTCCGCTGACGCGCGCCCCGACGAGGACGGCGGCCGCGGCGACGGCGAGCGCGCCGGCTCCGAGACCGACAGTGCCGGCCCGGAAAGTGGTGGGGCGCAGGGACATGGGGCGTCTCCCTCGTGCTGCATGAGGCGGTGGTGCCGAACACTCCCGTTGGACAGTCGGCGGGATGCCCGAGTTGCAGCGCCTGCGGCAATCGGCTGCACAATTCATCCGTGCCTGGGTCACCGGCCACCGGGCGTTGCAGCGGGGTTCACCGGCCGGGCGCCTGCCGACCGGATAGCGCGCGGGTGAGCGATCTCGCCGCTTGGCCCTTCCACCAAGCGGGCGCAGCCCTCAGCTCAAGGTGTGGGGATTCCCCCAGCCGTGCGGGGCGGGCGCGCGAACCCAACCGGGACTCCCGGGGAATACAGGATGCTCACCGGCTCCTCGCCCTGCGTGGGCAAGCCTGCCGAGACCACGAGGTTTTCGTCGCAGTGAAGGAGCTCTGCATGGTGCAGGGGCCAGCGTGGGTGGGCGTTCGGGAGATACAACGTACGTCCGAAGAACATGCTGTGCATGCCCCAGCGGGCTGTCAGGAAGTGCTCGAGCTCTGACGGTTCCTCGATCAGTCCGCCGATGCGTACGGCAATCTTGCAGTGCGCGCCTCGAGGTCCCGGCCAGCGCCGACGGCTCGTGTAGGTGACCGTGTCGTCTTTCCGGCGGACTTCCATCTTCGACCAGACGTAAGGGAGACCGAAAGCGGCGCGTCCGACGGTCACGGGAAGCAAGCGGGATGCGTCGAGGGAGCGGAACACCACGCCACGTCGGCCGTGGGTGTCGACCGAATACAGACGGACGTTGGTTTCCGGAAAGGAACCAAGGTAGGGGATGCCGGGAAGTCGGAACCAACCCACGCGGTGCATCCTGAAGGCGACGAGCCCGATGTACGTCACGCCGTTCAACATGTCCGGTCGTGTCCCGGCGGGCAGCAGCGGTGCGACGACGGCGGGATCGGCAGCCCAGTGCAGGAAAGCCAGGTCGAGCCAGGACTGAGTCAGCAGGAAACGGTCCGCGGCATGAGGTGCGTCAGCTGTTATCGGTTCAGGGTCAACACCCAGCGGCGACGGCATCGCTCGAGTATGTCAGAGCACTTGTCACGGTCGACGGCAGAGCAATACGTCGCCTGTGTGGGTCTTTCCGTGGCCCGGCATCGGTCGTAGAAGGTGCAGGAGGCGGGATCGTGCAGGGCGGCGGACGCGGACAGGAACATCGCCCGTTTGCGCTGCCGGTGACCGCCTCTGGGCGCGTGTTCGCCGTGTATCGAGGTCCCCGACGACGGCTCCGCCGAGGAGAGATCCCGCCCGGCGGAAAGTGCCGCGTCCCTTCTCTCCTCGAGAGACGATCATCGGGTCGTGCAGCTGAGATGCAACGTCACCCCCTTCAAGGCTCGAAGCAAGGGCAGCAAGGTCGCGATGACGAACAGGCCGAAGAGCGTGATGGGCAACAGTCCGACAGGCCGCAGCAGCCATGCCGGATTCCTCTGCAACCACGCCCAGTTGACGATCCAGTTCGAAATGACGTCCAGCACCATCACACCGCCGGCCAGCCGCACACCCGCCGACCGAACGCATCCCACCAGCACTACGACCATCGGGTCGAGGACCGCCAGGCTGACGAAGAACACCTGCAGCGGCACCGGAGCGAAGGACGCATAAGCGTGGATCCCACCGCCGATCAGATCCAGGAAGTGGGCACCAGCCCCTTCAAGGAAGCCGATCAAGTACACCGCGAGCGTCCACCTCACCCACCGCGGCTGTCTCGCCCACCGATCTCGTGACCCACCCCTCACCAGGTCAACCTATGCGGGGTGCCGGGCATCGACCAAAGAAACGACGACCCCACGCGGCAGTGTGATCTGCCTCATGAAGGCGTCGCCGAAGGGGACGCGGTGGATGCTACGTCGTTTGCCGCGCGCGCGTTCGTGCAAATAGAGCGAAGCAGCTGAAGAAGACGTCGCAGCTGCCCCGGCCGGTGCTGTGCGAACGGTGTTACCGGTATCGGCGTGCATGCCGCATCGGCTCGGGAGCGACGGCCGGTTCGATGATCCGTGACTGGACATGCTCGTACACCATGATCGTTTGCACATCGGCCACCTCCCGCCGTTCGGTGAGCCGATCGATGACGAAGGCGTACACGCCGTTCACGTCCGCCACCGCGATGTGCAGGAGGAAGTCGTAGGCGCCCGAGGTGACGAACATGGCGATCACTTCCGGCAGCTGCTGCGCCCATTCCCGGAACCCCTCGATGACAGCCCGGGCCGGGGGGCGGATCCGTACCGAGATCAACGCCTGGACGGGCCGTCCGGCTTCTTCCAGGTTCAGTGCGGCGTGATAGCCGGTGATCAGGCCGCGGTCCCGCAGCAGCCGCACCCGCTCGAGCGATGTCGACGGCGAGACACCCGTCTTCGCGGCCAGGTCCCGGTTGGTCTGCCGTGCATCGTTCTGCAGCTCCCGCAAAAGAGCCAGGTCCACCGCATCAAGTTCCACGTTTACGAGTATATCCCGTATGAAGTTCGCTATCTGTCCAGAAACAGTAAACCAATCTCTAACCTGTGCGGGCATGAGGCAAAGGAAACACAGATTCTCCAGCGGTGCGGGACTCGTCCTCGGGGCAGCGTTGCTGTGGGGCACCGTCGGACCAGCACAAGCGTTGGCCGACATTCCCATGGGTCCTGCCGCCCTCGGCGGGTGGCGGCTGCTGGTCGGAGGTGCCGTACTGGGCGTTCTCACCGGACGTCACCTACGAGCCCTGCTCCCTGCGCTGCAGCAGGGCCTGGCCCGCCCCTTGTTGATCTGCGCCGCAGCCACCGGCATCTTCCAGGCCGCTTTCCTCTACTCCACGGCGCGCACAGGTGCCGCGCTGGCCACCGTCGTCGCCCTGGGTGTCGCTCCTGCCGCCACCGGCCTGATCGCCCGCTCCCTCAACGGTGAACACCTCACTCGGACATGGCTGATCTCCACCGCCGCCGCTGTGTCCGGCTGTGCGCTCCTGCTGGCACCCACAGGCGCCGGCGTGGACATCCTCGGACTGCTGTCCGCCACAGCCTCGGGCGTCTGCTACGGCCTGTACACCGTGTACGCGAAGCAGCTGGCCACCGACCACCTCGGCATCCCCCTGCCGACGGTGTCCGCGTTCTCACTGCTGCTGGGCGCTGTTCCGCTGGTGCCCTGGATGGTCACCGACTCGGCCGCACTCGGGCAGCCGGCCGGGCTGGGCCTGATCGCCTGGCTGGGGCTGGCGACCACCGCCCTGGCGTACTGGCTGTTCTCCGCCGGTATCCCCGCCACCAGCGCGGCAGCCGTGGGCACCCTCAGCCTTGCCGAACCCCTCGCGGCGTTCGTCCTCGGCGTCTTCGTCCTGCATGAGCGCCTCACCCCGGCCGCCACTTTCGGCAGCCTGCTGATGCTGGGAGGACTGGCCGCAGCCTGCTTCCCCACCCCTCGCACGCGGCCTGCCAAGGTTCCGAGCGAGCCTCAGCCCTCACCGTCGTACGTCACTTCCACATCCCGGACCTGGAAGCACCAGGTGCCGCGCCCGAACTGACCGCTGAAAACATCATCGCCGGTCGAAGGGAGGACAGGATGATGACCACTGCGCAGGAAAGCAGTCCCGGCGAAGGCGCTCCAGCGGACCAAAACCGATTGAGCGCGAGCTCGCGCTCCTCGGCCGACTGACCCAACGCACCGCGGCGGCCAACCCCGCCCTGGTGATACTCGAAGGCCCCGACGGCATCGACAAGACGACGCCAGGCAGGGGGCGTGGGAGTGTCAGGTGATGGCCGAGTCGCCCGTAATCACCCGCAAAGCACGCTTACGCAACTCCAGCGAGTATTTCCTGGGGCAGCCATGGTCAATATTCCTCTCGTGAGCCCCATCTGACTTTCTGTCACCATCCACCGCGTCTCGGGGGAACCAAAGTTCTCCGGACCCAGCTTGTTCGGTCCGCGCGGTTCTGGCTAGAGTCGGCCGCCATGACTGCAGACCTCTCACTGATCCGGAGCAGCTTCGCGGCTGTTCAGCCCCACGGCTCGCAGGTGACCGCATACTTCTACGACCACCTGTTCGCCAACCATCCCGACGTGCGCCCCCTGTTTGCAGCTCACCTCGACGAGCAGCGCGACCGCTTGTGGGCGGCGCTGGGCGCTCTGGTTGCCAACCTGGAGAACACCGACACGCTGATAGGCATGCTGCAGAACCTGGGGCGGCGCCATGCGGGATACGGCGTCCTGGCCGAGCACTACCCGGCCGTGGGGGCGAGTCTGATCGCCACCTTGCGTCACTACGCGGGCGATGCGTGGACACCGGCCGTCGAGGAGTCCTGGGCGGCGGTCTACGGCGTGATCAGCAGCACGATGGTGGCGGCCGGCGATGTGGTCTCCGGCTGACGCAGCCGTCAGCGGCTCCTCGCGAGGAGCCGCTGACTGGCTCCCGTTTGTTTGGAGGTCACCCCTGAGGTCAGCCAGCGGAGGGCGGACGTGAGCGATTCCCAGGCTCTGAGAGATTCCTTCGCCCTGGCCGGTAAGTCAGGGGACGAGGTGCCGCGGTACTTCTACTCCTACCTGTTCCTCATCGCGCCGGAAGTCCGGTCGATGTTCCCGGTGTCCATGGGGACGCAGCGCGACCGGCTCGTGGCCGCCCTGGGCCGGATCGTCGCGGAGGCGGACGATCCCGATCGGCTCGTTCCGTACCTGCAGCAACTGGGCCGCGACCACCGTAGGTTCCAGGTGGTGGTGCAGCACTACGAGGCGGTGGGGCAAGCGCTGCTGGCCACGCTGGCCTACTTCCTGGGAGAGGCGTGGACCCCGGAACTGCAGCGCGGCTGGACCGAGGCCTACGCCCTGGTGGCCCGCACCATGATCCAGGCCGCCGAGTCCGACAGCGTGACGAATCCGGCGTGGTGGAATGCCGAAGTGGTGCGGCATGAGCAACGCGGCTTTGACATCGCGGTCCTCACGCTGCGCTTGGACCAGCCGATGACGTACGTGGCCGGGCAGTCCGTGATGCTGGAAGCCCCGATGCTGCCGAGCACCTGGCGGTCCTTCACCCCGGCCAACGCGGCGCGCGCCGACAGGACCGTCGAGTTGCACGTGCGCGCCATCGACGGCGGCCTGGTCAGCCCGGCCCTGGTGTACGGACTGCGACAAGGTGACACGGTGCGCCTGGGAGCCCCGGTCGGCAACAGGCTCACGCTCCGGTCGTCCGGCGGCCGGGATCTGGTGCTGATCGCCGGGGGCACCGGTCTGGCCCCGCTGCGTGGCCTGATCGAAGAGATCGCCTGGCACGGTCCTCAGCGCCGGGTGGACCTGTTCGTCGGGGCACGCGATACGCATGCCCTGTACGACATGCCCGTGCTGAGGCAACTGGCCCAGGCCCACCCGTGGCTTCGCATCACGCCGCTGGTCGGCGCGGACGCCGGCACCTTCGACAACCGCAGCCTCGCCGGCCCGGTCCTGCGCGCCGCCGACTGGAGCGGACGCTCCTTCTACGTCTGCGGCTCGCCGGCCATGGTCTCCGCGACAGTACGCGATCTGGCGCGCGCAGGCATCCCCGACGACTTGCTGCACTTCGAAGACGCTAGGTGATCGGAGACACGTGAACGAGACAGGAGCACACCATCCGGAGGAGCGCCCTGTGACGCCCGAGGCGCAGCGATTGACGCCCGAGGCACTGCGATCGATGACCTTCCCCCGCGCCCCCCTGACCCGTCGCGGGTTCAGCGAAGAGGCTGTGCAGGACGCCCTGCGCCGCTGTGCGGCGACTCTGACCGCGCTGACGGAGGAGAACGACCGGCTGCGGGCGGACATGCAACGCCACCGGGACTGGATCCGGGCGAACAACATCGGCGACGGCAGCGCCCCCACCGGGGTGCCGTCTGTGGACGCGGTACTGCAGCAGGCCCGCGCCCAGCAGTCGGCCGAGCAGACCGTTGCCGCGGCCCGCGAACAGGCCCGCAACATGGTGCGGGCCGCCCGGGCACAGGCCGAGGCGCTCCTGCAGCAGATGCGGGAACAGGGCAAACAGGCAGCCGACGGCGACCAGGAAGAGACCGAGCGACTCATCTCCTACCTGCGGCAGATCGCGCAGTCACTGGCCGTCACCGCGGACCAATACGCGACAAAACAGGCTCAAACTCCCCCCTTCCCGGCCACTACCGCCACCTCGCCCGGCGCCTGACCGGCAGACCCGAGCCGGGCCTGCGCCCTTGGCCGTCGGGACGGGGGCGGGCCGCTCGGCGGGATCCGCGCCGCCTCGCCGAAGACCGTGCTGGCCGCCGCCGGCGCGGTCACCATGGCTGTTCCCCGTGCCTCACCAGTGGCTGTGCGGCAGGGTCTGCAGGCGGTGGTCGGGCTTGTGCCTGCACGAGCTGGTCAAGCTGCTGCCGCTCGATGCCGAGGAACGTGGCTGCATCCCCTGTCCCATGCCCAGCTGGGTGATGGGCCAACCGCTGCCGACCATGGTCGCCCCAGCGCATTTCGCGGGAGGTATCGGGTGCAGGGCGCCCGGTTCGGCACGCAGCGGGCCGGGCGGTCGCGCTCGGCTCATCACCCGGCCAGGACGATCGGCCTGGTGGGAGTCCAGCCCCTCGGCGACGGCAGCGACCAGGTCAGCGAGCCCTCACCGGTAGCCGAAAGTCAGGAAGTTGTTTGGTTCCTGTCGTCGTCCGGTGCTCCCTTGCCGGATGCCGCGGCAGCACCAGGAGTTGGACTGCCGCGCTTTCTACGATGGTCGCCATGTGTGCGTACATAGTGCTCGCCGACGACGACCCCAAACACGCCGACCTCATCCACCGTTATCTGGAGAGGGAAGGCCATTCGGTTCGTGTCGTCCACGACGGGCGGGCCGCTCTGGACGAAATCCGGCGGCGGATGCCCGATCTGGTGGTGCTGGATTGGATGATGCCGCGCACGGACGGGCTGGACGTGTGCCGGGTGCTGCGGAGGGAATCCGATGTTCCGGTGCTGATGCTCACCGCGCGCGCAGAGGAGGACGACCTGCTGCTCGCCCTCGACCTCGGCGCGGACGACTACATGACCAAGCCCTGCAGCCCGCGCGAACTGGTCGCCCGCATCCGCACCCTGCTGAGGCGGGCCGGCCACACGGCCGCCCCTGGTGCCGGGGCCGCCCAGCAGGCCGAACCCGTGCTCGTCGTGGGTTCGCTCGTCGTCGACCCGGCCCGGTTCGAGGTTCGGGTGGACGGGCGGCTGACCGATTGCACGCCCGGCGAGTTCCGGGTACTCGAAGTGCTGGTATCGGCGCCGGGCCGGGTGTTCACGAGGAAACAGATACTGGAGCACCTGCACGGCATCGACCGCTATGTCACGACCCGCACGGTCGACGGGCACGTCATGAACCTGCGCCGCAAGATCGAGCGCGATCCCACCCGGCCCGAGCTGCTGCTCACGGTCTACGGCGTCGGCTACAAGGTCGCCGATGTCCGTTCCGTGGATTCGGCCCACGGCGAGAGCGGTTCCCGTGCGAGGTGACGTACCGCTGCGCGGAAGTCTGCGGTCGCGGCTGCTGGGGCTGTCCGCGTTGGTCTCCCTGTGCTCGATCGCCGCGACGGCCTGGCTCGTCGTCAGTCTCACCGCCGTCGCCATCGGACGTGAGCACGGCCAGGTCCTCGCCGACGACGCACGGATCTACGACGCGCTCGTCGGTTTCGCGGCCACCCATCCGGACTGGAACGGGGTCGGGCCGACGATCCGCGCCCTGTCCCGGCAGACCGGCCGCCGTATCCAGCTGACCGACGAGAACCGCCATCTGCTGGCGGACTCCGGGCAGAGCAGCCGAAAGCCGGCGAGATCGCTGCCTACGACGGCGTCGGCGACCGTCGACGCGTTCGCCGTGGACACCACACTCGCTCCCCGCCGCAACGGCACGCCCCTGGACCGCATCGATCCACGCGCCGTCGGCCCTTTCCGGCTGACCGGCCGGGAAAGGGCGGCGCTGGAGGCCGCGGCGTCCCGGGTCGCGAACTGCCTGCGCACCTCCGGATCGCCGCAGGACATCGAGGTCGTACGGACACCGAGCGGGCGGACGGAGGTCGAGATCGGCGGCCACGTCCAGGACACAGGTGACCGATGCGGGCTCGACGGCCTGCTCAGGCGCACCCCCACGGAGAGCAGGGCGCTCGCTCAGCTGGGCCGGCTCGTCAACGGCTGCCTCACCGACCGTCATGCTCCGCCGGTACAGCTCGCCGACGACCTGACCTGGACCCCCTCCACCCCCCGTGACGCTCCTGACACCCGTGCGGTGGCGGCATGCCTGTCCACCTCCCGGCGTGAACAGCTCGACGCCTACGTGGCGCCGCCCGCGCTGCTCTTCGCCACCGCACCCGACCAGAAGATCGACACGTTCTTCGACCTCTCCGGCGCCAACCGCCTGAGGATCGCCGGTGTCACCGTCACTGTGCTGCTGATCACCGTGACGGTCACGTTCGTCGCCGGCACGCGCATGGTCAGGCCTCTGCGTGCCTTGACCGGCGCGGCCCAGCGGATGGCGGAAGGCGATCAGGGCGCGCGCGTCGAGGTGACCGGCGACGACGAGTTCGGCAGACTCGCCGCGGCGTTCAACCTGATGTCGAGCAGACGCCAGGAACTGGAGCAGATGCGGCGGTCGTTGGTGAGCGACGTCGCCCATGAACTGCGCACGCCGCTCAGCAACGTCAGAGGCTGGCTGGAGGCCGTCGAGGACGGTGTCGTACCCGCGGACAAGAGCCTTGTCTCCTCGCTGCTGGAGGAGGCGATGCTCCTTCAGCACATCATCGACGACCTACGCGACCTCTCGGCAGCCGACGCGGGCGCACTCGAGCTCCACCCCGAGGACGTCGACGCGGCCGCTCTGCTGGCCCAGGTCGCCCGCGCTCAGCAAGGCAGCGCCGGCTCCGCGGGTGTGGAGCTGCGTGTGCGGGCCGGGAAGGGGCCCCGCCTGCACGCCGACCCCGTACGGCTCCGCCAGGCGATCGGAAACCTCGTGTCCAACGCCGTACGGCACACACCTGCCGGTGGCACGGTCACCCTGTCCACCCATGTCGAGGGCGACGAGGTGGTGTTCAGCGTCGAGGACACCGGATCCGGCATCAGCGCCGAGGACCTGCCCAAGATCTTCGACCGTTTCTGGCGGGCGGAGAAGTCACGAAGCCGGCAGGGCGGGGGAAGCGGGCTGGGCCTGTCCATCGTCCGCAAACTCGCCGAGGCGCACGGCGGTACCGTGCACGCGTCGAGTGTGCCCGGCGAGGGATCGGTCTTCTCGCTGAGGCTGCCCGGTTGAGAACCGGGCAGCCTCAGCCGGTACGACGTTCGGCTGCCGTCGTCGACTGTGCGCCACAGGGCGTGCAGCATCAGCGGCCCTCGGCCGGACGGCAGTTCGTGCTCGCCTTCACGTTCCACCGCGCAGGCGCTGCGGCCGTCGACGATCTCAGAATGAGGGCACCGCGTCATCCGAGGGCACGCGGCCCGTGTCGCACGCCCGCCGTGCCGGCTGTGCCGGCTGTGAAAATCGACGGCGGTTGTCCGGACGTGCTGGTAGACATCCAACGTGGCAAAGACACTTGAGTTCCCCGTTCTGCTGCGGCTGATCGACGAACGTTCGGTCGCCTTCCGGGCCGCGGTCGCCTCCGCGCCCAGCCTCGACGTGCGGGTGCCGACCTGTCCCGAGTGGACGCTGTTCGATCTGGTGCAACATCTGGGCGGGGTGCACCGCCGCTGGGCCGCCACCGTCGCCGCAGGGCCTGCCGACGCTCCCCCGGCCAAGTCCGCCTCGGAGGGCGCCCCGGCTGCGCCCCGGGAGCGCGAGGCCCTGCTGGCCTGGTCGGTCGAGTCGACGGAGCAGTTGCTGAACGCACTGCGCGAGGCCGGCCCGGATCGCGGTTGCTGGACGTGGTGGGGTCCGTCGGAGTCGCCGCAGACCTCCGGTGCCGTCGCCCGGCACCAGCTCCAGGAGATCGCGGTGCACACCTACGACGCCCAGATCACCCTGGGTACCCCGCGGCCGCTGCCGGACGAAGCGGCACTCGACGGTGTCGACGAGTTCCTGTCCACGTGCTGCGCATGGACAAGCGCCTGGCCGCACAAGCCCGCTGCCGTCGACTTCCACGCCACCGAGGGCCGCTCCTGGCGCCTCTCGCTCTCCGCCGACGGCGCACGGACCACCCGTCTCTCCACGCCCGGCACAATGCCCGCCACCGCTGCCGGTGAGGACCCGGACACGGCCGCCGCCTCCGCCCGGGGCACGGCCAGTGAGCTGGTCCTCACCCTGCACGGCCGTATTCCGGTGGACTCCCTGAAGCTCGACGGCGACCGGCATCTCTTCGACCTGCTCCAGGCCTGGGAGCCGGAGGAATAGGACGTGACGACGCGCCACCTCGTGCGCCGCCCAGGGCATTCCTCCCGCGAACGGCCACAGCCGCGCTGTGACGGCCTCGGAGCCGTCGGGGAGCGGCGCCGAAGACGCAGCGCTGAGGCCGGGGTAGCGGCGCCGCCGCTGGGAGGCAGACGGCAGCAGCGGAGCCATCCGCTCCCACAGGTCGTCCGGAACAAGATCGGCACGCACCCGGACCGAGCACAAGACCCGCAGCTCAACTCATTCTGAAACGATCAACCAGGCCGCCGTGACGAGCGTAGGCAGACCGGGTCGGGAACCTGTCAGCATGCGGTGAGGAATGTGTCGCCCCGTCCCACCAACCCTTCGGACAGCCGGTGGGCATCCCGGCGCTGGGCGCCCGCCGAAGTCCGAACGGACCGGCAACGGTTCCTGACGGTTTCCCGACACACGGCGCAGACCATGGCGTCCATGACCCACCCCGAGAATCCCCGCCGTAGCCGTGTACTCGGCGCGACCGTCCTCCTCGCAGGTGCCCTCCTGCTCACCGGCTGCGGCGGTTCCGACGACTCCGACGGCGACGGCTCGACGCAGCAAGGCGTGGCCTCCCTACAGAGCGACGCCCCGGCCGACAAGGCGACCGCGAGCGCCGCGCCGTCCGCCGACGACGGCCGCCCCCAGCTGCGCCTCGACAGCTCGGAGGAGGAAAAGAACCACTACTGGCACATCTACGCCACGTGTCTGAAGGAGCACGGGCACAAGATGATCCCGGTACGCGGCCCGGACTCCATCGACGACACGGACCAGAGCGCCACGGCCAAGGCCGCGGTCAAGGCCTGCGCCGGCAAACTGCCCCTGCAGCCACCCGAGATGGACCGGTCGAGGAATCCGCACTACGACGACGACTTCCGAGCCTATGTGAAATGCCTGAACCGGAAAGGGCTCAAGGTCACCGCGCTGCCCGACAACTCCGGCTGGACGTACAACGGCAACTCCACGATGACCGCCGCCCAGCAGAGCCAGGTCGACAAGAGCTGCACCATGGAGGCGTTCGGTGGCGAGACGCAGTAAGGCCGCCGTCGCGGTGAGCGCCCTGTTGGCCGTCGGCGCCACGGCCGCAGGCGCGGTGGGGTGGAGCACCACGCACACGGGCCAGGACACCAAGGCCACGGCCCCCGTCCGGGTGCGGACGGCCACGGTCACCAGGACCGACCTCTCCGACAGCCGCACTCTGCCGGGCACACTCGGCTTCGGCAGATCGCACGTCCTGAGGAGCACGAGCCAGGGCGTCGTCACCCTCCTGCCCAAGCCGGGCGCCCGTGCGGCCAGGGGCAAGGCCCTGTACCGGATCGACGACCGGCCCGTCCCCGTCTTCTTCGGCGACACGCCGTTCTTCCGCACCCTGGCCAAGACGGGGGTGCGCGGCCACGACGTGAGCGTGCTCGCGGACAACCTCCGCGCACTCGGCTACGACACCGGTCCCGCCGTCACCCCCGCGGGCCCCGGCGAGGGCGAGGAGTTCACCCCTGCTCTCGCCGCGGCGCTCAAGCGGTGGCAGCACGACACCGGGCAGGACGCCACGGGCACGCTCGTGCCCGGCCGCGCCGTCGTCCTGCCCGGCCCGGTGCGCGTCGACACGGTCGAGGCACAACCCGGCGACGCGGCCGACGCCGCGCTGCTCACCTACACCTCGGCCGCCAAGTCCGTCACCGTGGCGGTGGAGGCCACCGACGTGGGGACCATCAAGGCCGGCCACAAGGCGCACATCAGCCTGCCCGACGGCAGGACGATCCGCGGCACGGTCACGACACTCGGCCGCACCGTCCAGGGCGGCGGCACCGCACAGGACACCGCGGAACAGACCGGACCGGCCACCATCGACGTGACCGTCGTCCCGGACCGGGCGGCGGACGTACAAAGCCTGGACGCGGCGGCGGTGCAGGTCAGGTTCGACACGACCACACGCAAGGGCGTGCTCGCCGTCCCCGTGAGCGCGCTGGTCGCCCTGCGAGAGGGCGGGTACGCCCTGCAACGCCCGGACGGCACCCTGGTCGCGGTGACGACGGGCATGTTCGCGGGCGGCCTGGTCGAGGTGAGCGGCAAGGCACTGACCGACGGCCTCAAGGTGGTGACGGCTTCGTGAGCACCGATGCCAGGACCGCGGCTGCCGCCACCCGCACCACGGACCCCGTCCTCGTCGTCGACGACGTCACCAAACACCACCCTGGAGGCGTCACCGCGCTGGACCATGTGTCGCTCCGCGTCGACGAGGGCGAACTCGTCGCCATCGTCGGCCCGTCCGGGTCCGGTAAGTCGACGCTGCTGCACATCATGGGCACTCTGGACCGGCCGACGACCGGCACCGTCCGCGTCGGGGGGCACGATGTCCGCACTTTGAGTGACCGTCACCTCTCCGCGCTGCGGGGGCGTCTGCTGGGTTTCGTCTTCCAGCACTTCCACCTCATCGACGGCCTGGACGCCACGGATAACGTCGCCACCGGGCTGCTGTACGCGGGTGTGCCCCACCGCCAGCGCCTCCCCCTCGCGCGGGAGGCGCTGGCCAGGGTGGGCTTGGAGCACCGCCACTCCCACCTCCCCCAGCAGCTCTCCGGTGGCGAGCGCCAGCGGGTCGCCATCGCTCGGGCCCTGGTCAACCGGCCCGCACTGGTACTGGCCGACGAGCCGACGGGCGCGCTGGACGCGGCCAACGGGGAGGCCGTCCTGGATCTCCTCGTCGAACTGAACGCACGGGGCACGACCATCGCCGTCATCACCCACGACCGTGACATCGCGGCCCGTCTGCCCCGCAGGGTGGAACTGCGCGACGGCCGCATCACGACCGACGTACGTGAGGTGAGCGCCGCATGACGCGCACGGCGAGACACCGTGGGCCGCACCCGATCCGGCTGGCGTTCACGGACATCCTCCGGCTCGGCCTGCTCGGCATCCGGGCCCGCGGCCCGCGGGCCGCACTGTCCGCGCTCGGCATCTCCATCGGCATCGCGACCCTCGTCGTCGTGACCGCCATACCCGCCTCCAGCCAGCAGGCCCTGCTGAACCAGCTGTCCGCGCTCGGCACGAACATGTTGCGCGTCGCCCCGCAGGCGAACAGCGATCCCCCGGTGATCCTCCCCGCCACCGCGGACGCCATGGCCGCCCGCATCGGCCCGGTGACCAGCGCGAGCGCCGTGGCCAACACCCACAAGACCGTTTTGCGTTCCGACCGCGCCGACCCGTCCGACGCGGTCGGCATCAGCGTCCTGGCCGCTCACACCAATCTGCTCAAGGCCGTCCATGGGACGGTCCGCTCAGGGGCGTTCCTCTCCCCCACCACGGCACGGTTCCCGACCGTGGTCCTGGGCCACCGGGCCGCCTCTCGGCTCGGCTTCGACCGGGTGCGCCCCGGCCGGGAGCCCGGACAGGTCTACATCGACGGCCACTGGTTCACCGTCATCGGCATCCTCGACCCCCTGCCGCTCGCGCCCGACCTCGACACCGCCGTCCTGACCGGCTGGGACGCGGCCCGCGACCAGCTCGGCTTCGACGGCCACCCCACCGTCGTCTACGTCACGGCCCGCGAGCCCCAGATCGAGGCCGTGCGCGCCGTACTGCCCGCGACCGTCCATCCGCAACTGCCGGGCCTGGTCCAGGTCAGCCGTCCGTCGGACGCCCTGGCCGCCAAGCGCGCCACCCAGCACACGTTGTCGGTCCTCCTGCTCGGACTCGCGGGCGTCGCCCTCCTCGTCGGCGGCGTCGGCGTGGCCAACACCATGGTCGTCTCGGTGCTGGAACGGCGCCGCGAGATCGGTCTGCGCCGGGCACTGGGCGCCAGTCGCGGCCAGATCAGAGGTCAGTTCCTGGCGGAGTCGGTGGTCCTGTCCACACTGGGGGGCTGTGCCGGAACCGTTCTCGGAGCGGTGGCGGCGGCAGGCTACGCCCTGTCCCAGTCCTGGCCCGTGGTGTTCCCTCCCCCAGCACTCGCCGCCGGCGTCCTGGGGGCGGTCATCGTCGGTATGACCGCGGGTATCTATCCCGCCGTACGCGCTTCCGGGCTCCCTCCGACCGAGGCGCTGGCCGCCGTCTGAGGCAGGGGACGCCTGAGAGTTCCGCACATCCCGCGAGAATCGGCGCGGGGACATCGGGCTGGGGTTCCAGGGGCTGGACAACCTCAGGTGTCTGGCGGGGCGCGACCCGCCGTGCTACGTGGCGGCGGGTCGCGGTGGCGGCATCAGCCAGCGGTCACCTTTTGCTCGACACGCAGTGAACGCATGCTGGACCGATCAAGGAACCTCGCCTCGTCGGCTGCCACACGGTCGGCAGCAGCCTGGATCTTGGCGAACCACGCCAACTGCTCGGCCTGATCCGACCAGGCCATCTCAGTCACAACGTCGAAGTCCACGCCCTCCTCCCTCATGTTGTGTTCGTCTCCGTGCATCAGGTAGTGGCGCTTGTACACCAACGGAGTCGGGGCAAGGCTGAGGATCAGGGGCACGTGCTGGTTCTCGTAGTGCTCGATGAACGCCTCAGTACTGATGTCGTCCCGTTTCTTGATGTACGACAAGCGCTTCAGCATGACCGACCTCCAAACAGTAACCGGGGAACTCCCCGATTGGGCTGCTGTAAACTAACCGGAAGATTCCCCGGTTGGCAAGAAGGGCACTGTGACCCAAGCAAGGCGATTCGCCCTCCCCCCACTGCGCGCCGACGCTCGCCGCAACTACGAAGCGCTGGTCGCCGCGGCCGGCGAGGTATTTGCGGCGCAGGGACCTGACGCACCCCTAGACGTGATCGCGCGGCGCGCAGGCGTCGGCAACGCGACGCTGTACCGGCATTTCCCAGCCCGGCGTGACCTCATCGTCGCGGTCTGTGTCAACGAGGTGGAGGTGCTCTGCGCGCTTGGCGAACGCCTCGGGTCCAGCTGCCGTCCCGGCCCTGCGTTGATCGAATGGGTGCGGTCCTACATCGAGCACGTCAGCGCGCACAGAGGTCTGGCCGCCGCCTTCAACAGCGACCGCAGGGAGGACTCAGCTCTCATCGGAGCATGCCGTGAGGCTGTCCTGGCGATAGGGACAACTCTGCTCGAGGCAGCCAAGCAGGACGGCGCGGTGCGCACCGATCTGAGCATCGATGACGTGCTCGCGCTCATCAACGCGGTCGCAACAGCTGCCGAAACCGGCGACCATGAGCGCACTGATCGACTGCTGCAGCTCATCGTCAGAGGCATCGCCGGATAGAGCTTCCTCGACCTGCCGACCGGCACCCCTCAGAGGTCGTAAAACGGTCACGGCCGAACGCACCGTGGAGTTCGGTACGGTGTTGCCATCTCAGGGCGAGCCGCTTGAACTGGTGAAGCAGGGCGAAGGCCTGCTCGACCACGTAGCGGAGCCAGCCCATGGCCTGGATGTTCGGGGCGCCCTTGCAGGAGGTGACCGGCAGGATCCGGCGCTTGCAAGCTCGCCGCGCTTGGGGTCGTAGCCCTTGTCGCCGAGCAGGGCCTCGGGGCGGCCGCGTCAGCTCCAGCGGCAGCAGTTGCCAAGCTGCCGAGAGCCCGGTGCCCGCTACCGACGCTTCACCCGATCAGGACATTCTTGGAGTCCCCATGAGACGGCCCGGTAGCGGGATGCGCGTCGGAGGTGCAGGGATGAGCGTGGCATGGACGGCGACGACACTGGAATCGGGACGGTACTCCGCAGTTGAGAGAGGTTCGGACGTCAGGGAGTTGGCGGATCACTTCAACCAACTGCGCTCCCATGGCCAGGGGTACCTTGAAGTCCGGCTGCCAGGCAGTGAATTTCCCCGGCTGACTTTGGGCTTTCAAGGTGATCAAGCGGTCATCCATCTGTTCGACGACGCTGAGAGGTCGTCCCTACTCATCGGAGACGGCACCGCCGCGGCAGATGCCGTGGTCGACGTCCCGGTCATGGATGACCTGGCTGCGTTCAGGGGCGACGTCGTGCTGACGGTCGATCGCTCATGGGCTGTCGTGTGCAACTTCATCCAGACGGGGGTGCCTGGCGAACTGGGCGAGTGGTGTGAGCTGTGACCACGGCACGATCGCCAAGCGAGACACGCCTTGGAGACCTCAGCGACCGCTCCGCCGCCGGCAGTTCACAACGGTGGAGTCAATCACCTGCAGGAAGGGACGTGGGCCTGCGCAGCAGCCACTGCCCGAACGTCCGCCGCGGGGGCCGTACCACCACGCTGCCGTGGGTCTTCTGACCGACCAGCTCCACTCGCAGAGTGACCGGCGTATCAGTCTTCGTCAGAATCTGACGGTACTTGACCCTGCTGTGTACCAGCTTCAGGCCATCGGTATCGACCACGATGCCCGGCCTCGTGACCAGCGTCAGGGTCTTCCCGGTCATGCCCACGTCGATCCGCAAGGTGTCGTGCGTGATCACGGCGTCGGTGAAGTCGAACGTCACCCCGCAGTACGTCACCGCGAGTTCCAGCCTCCGCGGCACCACCCAGCGCCCCACGCGCTCGACCGCGCCGCTGTGGACCTGTTCGATCCGGACTATGTCCCTGACCTCTGCTCCGGTCGCGCCGACCGTAGCCGATACGGGCGGCAGGTCAGCGGTGAGCGGGGCCAGTTCGCTCACAGTCCGCGCCGACAGGGCAGCCTCCAGCCGCTCGTCCAACTCGTCCGCGGTCAGCAGGCCGTCCCCCGCCGCGACACGCAGCACATCCACCACCCGGTCCCGGTCCGCATGAGAGGCCCGCAACTCCGGCGACGAGCCGGGCCCGGAGCGCTTCCCGATGGGCGAAATCTCTCCCGACATGCTTCCGTCCTGGTCCTGTCGAACGTCTCCGCGCGACGCAGGCAGCGGCGCGGGTAGAAGACTAACGCCATATCGCGACATGGGTCCCGGCTCGACCCCATCACGGCCCGTCGAGCCGTCTACCGGCCCGTGGCCCCTGGCTCGACCGCTGCGGTGAACTCCCCCTGATCCACAGCACGTCGAACCGGCTGAAGGTCGATCACCTGCCCGCCGATCGACCCGAAACCGGTCTGGCTGTCGCCCTCGGCATGCCCCTTCGCGCGTCTCCTATCAAGGCGCTGTCGTACGTGCTTCCCCGCGAGCGGCGTACCGGTCGACGCGTCGGTCACGGTGCCGGTCGCCTCCGCCCGGGACGCGGGCGTCGAGACGGTGAACGTCACGGCCACCGGCCGCCACGGTCTCGTGCACGGTGGCCGAGGCCGACCGCCGTCGAACAGGGACCGGGGGACGCGCAGCGGGTCCGTGGAGGCGATCAGGTCCACGCCGAGCGCCGCCTGCTGCCCGGACCGGAAGGTGTTTTCGTGGCGGAACCCGTGGCCTCGCAGGTGGGGGACGCAGGAGCGGTATCCGTGCCGGGTGAGCGCAGGGGCCACCCCGGCGCAGGAGCCGACAGGCTGAAGGGCCGGCCGTGCACGGGGATCACGGACCTGTGCCGCGCGGGTCCCGGACCGTGCGTGATCCGCTCGGCCCGGGTTCCGGCGAGGTCCGGGCATGCCCGGACCTCGATGTGGAGCTGACCGGTTGGAAGCCGGCCGTGCGCGTTTCCGCGGTGATCGCGCCACCGATCAGGAGCGTCGTCCGGGCGCCGCGAGTGGACGGAAGAGGTCCCACTGCACCCGGGGGCGCTGCAGACCACGGCGTTCCAGGTACCGGTCCGTGGCGCGCCGTGTGCGGCGCAGGAGTCGTAGCCCGTCGGTCCCCCGTCCCGAGCCCATCGGTTCCAGCACCGAGGCGGGAACAAGCAGCCAGCCGTCGTCGGCCGGTTTCAGTTCGCCGCGCACGAGCGCGTTGCTCAAGCGGTTGAGCTGCTCGTCGTGCCGGTGTACCAGCAGCGAGGCGGGGCCGGCCGTCACGGCGCAGTCGGCCGGTAGGTGCAGCGCAAAGCCGCCTGCCGACGGTACCGTCCTGGTCCGGGCCAGAACGGGCGCGCCGGACGCGTCGCGGGCGGCCAGGACCGCCGTGGGGTAGTCGGCGAGCTGTGCTGCTCCGGGCAGCGGTGCGCCGTCGGCCGGGGCCGGAGGCACCCGCGGCACGGAAGGTTGCGCGGGGGGACGCACGATCACCTGCTCGGGAGTGATGGTGATGACGAGCCGCAGGTAGTACCAGTCCGTCAGTCGCCGCACCGGGCGTGAGAGGTACGACCGGCTGTGCGGCTGTCGCTCGAAGAGCATCCGCCAGTACTCCTCGAGGCCCTGGGGCCCGGTCCTGATCTCGTCGGGGCACTCGGCCCGTCCGCCGACGAATATCTGCGGCGGGTTGTCCAGACCGCTGCCGGTGGGATCGGAGAAGAGCAGGGCGACACGTCCGTCCCGGCGCGCGTTCAGCGCCTTCTGGGCGAAGGCGAGGCACGTGGTCACCACGAGTTTCCCGTCCTCACGCCGCCACACCGCCGTCGGCCAGGCGATCGGCGTGCCGTCGCGGCCCAGTGTGACGAACTCGCAGGTCCGGTAGGCGTCGAGGACGTCCAGCGGGGCGGAGTCGAGCACCGTCATCGTCCCGCCCCCTCGGCCGGCAGGGTTCCGCCGAGCAGGAGGGCCTGCTCATGCCCGGCGGCCTCCTCGGCGACGGTCGGGTACTCGGCGCTCAGGTACACCGAGACCTCGGCGGCGTGGGTCGAGTCGCCGTTCGGTACGGCAGGTATCAGGCTGGGAAGCAGCACGGACTCGCAGCGGAGGACACGGTGGGCCACGAGTTTCTCGTGAGTGTGAGGGCGCCCTGCGGTGGGACGTGCGGGCGCTTTACTGCGGGGAGTCACGCTGGTGTGCTCCAACGATCGGAAACAGAGAAGGAATGATCAAGGTGCCACCCATCCGCTCGGCGACGACTTGGCGTTGCCTGGGCGGTTTCCGGGTTCCTCCGGCGCTCGCGGACGTGTCATATCCGACAACTCGCTGAACAGGGGGGCACCTTGCTGGGGGCTTGCCCAGGGTACTCGAATACATTTCGACGGTGTACTGCGTATACGTATGCCGCCCCTTCGACCGCCGACATCGGCGGGCGAGCCGGTGGTATCGGGCATCCCCCGGTGGTATTGGGAACCCCGCGGCAGCGGGCGGTCCTCAGCGCGCTTGATCGTGACGCGTGCAGGTGTGGTCTCCGTCAACGGCGACCGTTTCCCTCCAGACATACGTGTCGAACCTGTGCCGTGTGCTGGAACCGAGGACGACCTCCCCGCACACCTGCCTCCGTCTTGGTCTCCTCCCCGCCGGGATACGCCATGCGCCTGCCGAAAGACGCGGTCGACGCTGTTCCCGTCGGTCCCCGGCATCGCGGTCGAGGCCGGGTCAAAGGAGAGCGATCGTCATGTCCTGCCTCGGCTCGCTGCTCGAGCCATGCTCATGACTTGTGGATCGGCTCTCGGCTTGGGCGCGAAGGGCGTACCTTCCCGAGGGATCGGCTGATGTTCATCGAGTAGGCCCGCGTCGGCCCGCGGGCCGGGAAGGCGCGCCCGTGTTCAGCGTAGTCTGCGAAGACCACTCAACCCTCATCGGCTCCTTGATCGACGAGATCGTGCGGGAGGGCGCTAGGCGGATGCTCGCCGCCGAGCTCGCGGAAGCCCCCCAGGCCCGCTGGCGGGCGGTCACCGCACCCCACCTCGTCGCCCTCGCCCGCTCCGGCGCCCGCTTCGAACATGGTCAGCTGGTCGAGCGGGTCTTGGAGGCGGCAGCGTGACGACCGACCGCACGGACTTCGACCCCGCGGCAGCCTTGGAGCAGATCACCGCTGCGACCGAACACCTCCTCCGGACGGCGGCCCGGTTCACTGACGCCGACGTACGTGCACCGTCGCTGCTGCCGGACTGGTCGCGCGGGCACGTGCTGACACACCTGGCCCGCAACGCCGACGGCGGCCGGCGCCTGCTGATCTGGGCCCGGACCGGAACGGAGACACCGGAGTACCCGAGCCTGGCCGCCCGGGCCGAGCAGATCGAGGCAGGAGCGGGCCGCAGCGCCGCCGAACTCCTGGCCGACCTGTGTGACAGCGCCGCCGCGTTCGAAGCCGAATACCGGAGGATGCCGCCCGAGGCATGGCATCAGATCGTTCGCTGGACTCGCGGTCAGGAGCGTCCCGCCGCCCGCGCCGCCGACGCCCGCCTGTGCGAGGTGCTGGTCCACCACGCCGATCTGGACGCCGGCTACACACCGGCCCACTGGCCGACGGACTTCGTCCACGCGATGCTCGGCCGGGTCGTGACATCCTTCAGCACACGCGACGATGCACCCGCCATGCAACTGCACGCCACCGACACCGGTACGGGATACGACATCGGCACCGCGCGACCAGCGCCGACCATCCACGGGCCACAAAGCTCGTTGCTGGCCTGGCTGATGGGACGCTCCCCGGGCGCCGACCTGGCCGTGCACAACGCCCCGACCCTGCCCGAGCCGCCCTTCCTCTACTGATTCCCAGCAGGAAGTCCGAAGCGGCCAGGTGTCTCCAGCAGTCACTCTGGGGTGCTGACCTGGCCTGCTGACGCCGGGGCAAGGAGCCCAGCGAGGAGTGCGCCAAACTCCTCGGGCGCTTCCAGCATCACCATATGGCCTGTGCGGGGCAGCTCGGTGTAACTGGCTGCGGCGGACAGAGCCCAGGCAGGCACGTCCCACCCCGCGCGTGAGCGGGCCCCGGCGACCAGATGGACCGGGACGCGCTCGAACACGTCCCGCAACAGCTGCTGGTAGTCAGGTCCAGCGGTGTACTCGACGACAGTACGAGCCATGGCATGGATGGTCGAAGCGGGCTGGTAGGCCAGGTCTTGTGTCGCAGAGCGGAGGTGCTCCCTGGTCGGCTCGATGCCTCCGGCGCGCAGCCACCGCCCGGGATCGGCACGGTCGGCTTGCACGATCTGCTCCACCTCGGCGGCTGTCTTGGCTGCCAGTTGCTGCGACCAGAAAGCGTCCACGAGACTGAAGTTGCCCTCGACGCTGACCAGCGATGCGGTCCGCTCCAGGAAGCGGTGGGCGAACGCGGCGGCGATCACGCCGCCGACCGAATGCCCGACCAGATGGACGCGACGGCCCGGCAGCGCCTGGTCAATGGCCGCACGCAGGTGTTCCACCTGCGTATCGATGGTGATAGTGCCGGGCTTGGCCCGGGCATCGGCCCCGTAGCCGTGCAGGTCGGGGCAGAGGGTAGGGGCTGGGTGAAGTGGCGCGAGGGCACGCGGGTCGGCGAATGAGCCGATCAGGCCATGAATGAAGATCACTGGCAGCACGGGATGTCAGCCTCTCATGGTCGCCGGGGCTTGGCTACCACGGCCTGTCCGGCCCGTGGTGATCGGGAAGAAGCGCCACCGGTCTCCGTTGCATGCTCGGAGCGCTCCACGGCACGACGGATGTCTTCCCAGAGAGCTGCCCGGTTGGGGTGTAGACGCGCATGAGAGGGCGGTCTACGGTTGCGTGCTGATCATCCACTGCCGGGGGGAGACGTCCATGCAACCGTCGTCGGCCGCGGCCGAGCCGGGCGGCTCCGGCACACGCGAGTCGCCAGACCCGCGACGGCACCCCGCGCGGGCCCGCGGTGCACTGCGCGCGGTGACGACGGTGCACGCCGCGGCCCTGTTCACCCAGGCCGTCCTCGCCGGGCGGTTCCTGTCCGGCGACTACGACATGCTCACCGCGCACGCGGTCAACGCCAACGTCACCGTCGCCGTCGGCTTCGTGCAGGTCGTGGTGGCAGTGCTGTACTGGCGCCCGGGCCGCGGTCCGGGCTGGCCGGCCGCGGTCAGTGCCGTGCTGCTGGTGGCCGAGGCCGGGCAGGCCGTCCTCGGCTACCAGCGAACCCTTGGGGTGCACGTCCCGCTGGGTGTGACGCTCATCACCGCCGGGCTGCTGCTCCTGGTCCAGGTGTGGCGCCTCCCGCCCCCGGTCCCCGTCCCGGCCACGCCTGGTGACGCCGGGTCAGCATCCGGGAGGGTGCCGCCGCCCGGCACGTCCCCGGAGGCGTCGCGGCCCACGCAGGACGCCTCGTGAGGCCGGCGATACCGCGCCGCCGCCTCCTCGGCGCCCTGGGCGGCGCGGCCGCCCTGGCGGCGGTGGGCACACAGATCCCGCGGCTGGCCGCCCGCGTCCAGACCGGGGAACTGCTGCGCAGCCTGCTGCCGCTGCCCGCCCCGTACCGGGTGCCGCTGCCGGTACCGCCGGTGCTGACCCCGCGTCAGGACGCCACCACCGACTACTACGAGGTGACGCAGAAGGTCGCCACCCAGGAGATCCTGCCCGGCCACACCACCGCGATCTGGGGGTACGAGGGGACCTTCCCCGGGCCCACCCTCGTCTCCCGCAGTGGCCGGCGGACCGTCGTCCGCCACCGCAACGCGCTTCCTGTGCCCGCCGTCGTGCACCTGCACGGCGGCCGCACCCCGTCGGCCAGCGACGGTTACCCCACCGACCTGATCGTGCCGGACGGATTCACCGGCCCGCTCCCGCACCACGACCACCAGGCCGGCCTGGCCCACGGCTCACGCATCTACGAGTACCCCCTCCAGCAGCGGGCCGCCACGCTCTGGTATCACGACCACCGCATGGACTTCACCGGCGCCTCCGTCTGGCGCGGACTGGCCGGATTTCATCTCGTACACGACGACGAGGAGGAGGCCCTACCCCTGCCGCGCGGGGACCGGGACATCCCCCTCATGATCACCGACCGGGCCTTCGACGCCGACGGCTCCTTCCGCTACCCCGCGACCGACCCGACCCTGCTGCACACCCCGGGCGTAAGGCCGGACTACGTCGAAGGGGTCCTGGGCGACGTGATCCTGGTCAACGGCGCGCCGTGGCCCGTCCTGGAAGTCGACGCCGCCCGCTACCGGCTGCGCATCGTCAATGCCTCCAACGCACGCCGCTACCGGCTGGAGCTGGCCCCCCAGCCCGCAGGCGGCGGCGCCCTGGTGCAGATCGGCTCCGACGGCGGCCTGCTGGCGACCCCGAGAGCGCACGACGCGATCGTCCTGGCGCCCGCGGAACGCTTCGACGTCGTCGTCGACTTCTCCCGCTACCGGGTCGGCGAGGAGATCACCCTGGCCAACCGGCTCGGCAGCGGCACCACCGCCGCGGTCATGCGCTTCCGGATCGCCCGGCGCGCCACCGATGACAGCGTCGTGCCCGCGCGGCTGTCACCCATCGAACGCCTGGACCCGGCGCGCGCGACAGCAACCCGCACCTTCGCCTTCCGCGACCAGGGCGACGAGGGCTGGACGATCAACGGCCGACCTTTCGACCCGATGCGGGCCGACGCCACCCCCCGGCTGGGCGCGTTGGAGGTCTGGCGGTTCACCAGCGACTTCCACCACCCGGTCCACCTGCACCTGGTGCACTTCCAGGTGCTCTCCCGCAACGGCGAGGCCCCCGGCCCCTACGACGCGGGCTGGAAGGACACCATCGACCTGAGCCCGGGCGAGGAGGTCGCGATCATCACCAGATTCACCGGCTACCGGGGGCGTTTCGTGTTCCACTGCCACAACCTGGAGCACGAGGACATGGCGATGATGGCCAACTTCGAAGTCGTCTAGTGCTCTGACCAAAGAGGTTCGCCGGCTTCTTCAGGCCGCGACTGCGGGTGGGCATCCGCCCGCTGAGGGTCTGCCCGACCGGGCCACCTGATCGGCCCAGCCCACGGTGCAACAGCGCGCCGAGGTGACCGAACAGGCCAGCGCGGTGTGGGCTGCGGTGGCCGGCTGTTCAGCCCCCTGCCGGCCGTGGGGCGAGGAATGCGTGCATGCCCGTCAGGCACCCTCATAAGGCACGTACAAGCGGCCGTATGAAGCTTCGATGAAGCCCCGCCCGGAGGCCGCTCTCCCGCCCCGCCGCCAACTCGGACACGTACTTGTACAGGGTCGTACGGGAGACACCGAGCAGCTTCGCACTCCCCAGTTTTCCTGAGCGGGTAACCAGCGGCCGCCCGCCGCCCGCCGCAGCACGTGCTCCGCCGGGCACCGGTGGTTGTCGATGCCGACCGGCCGACCGTGGGTGAGTCGGTGGCGTCGGCGTATGCGGGGCCGAGCGGCAGGTGATCGGGGTGCTGACCGTTCCGAACTGGCAGCCGGGGATGGGGGCGGAGGTCCTGCCGCAGGTGTATCGGGACATTCTGGAGGTGGCGGCGGACGCGCCGCGCCGGTCCGCGCCAAGCAGATCGTGCCGAGGATCGGACTGCCGGCCGAGACCGGGAAGATCGAGGGCACGCGGTCCAAGCTGAAGCGGCTGGTGGAGCGCGGCTGGCTGGACGAGGATGTCCCCGGCCTGTTCGCTTTGGCCCGCCGCCGGGCGGCCGTTTCGCCCAACTCCCGTTCATGGTGATCATGACGGCCTCTTGACTACCCGTTGCCGTCCGGGGGACGCACCGGGGTGCCGCTTGGCGGATTCGGATCGGTCGCGTATCAAGCGCTGAGTAGGCGGTTGAAGAACGACCGGTAGTGGCGCAGGGCCAGGCGCAGATCCTCGGTGTCCGCCCGCTCGCCGCGGTTCCACTGCCCTTCCAACTCTTGTTTGTGCTCGGCGAACGTGGTGGCCAGTGTCTGCATGACCTCCGCGACCAGAGCGTCGGCGGCGTGTACCGGGTCGCCGGGGTCGTCCACGAACTTGCTCTGGATCTTCTCCCAGCGTGCGCGAAAGCCCTCCTGGCCCTCGGTGCCGAGGAGTTGCGGGGTCTCGTCCCCCTCTTCCGCGGCGGGCTTCCTCCTCTCCTCGGCCCGGGACTCCTCGACCTGAGGCTCGGCGCCTTCGCTCGAGGGAGCGGGGGTGCTCTCACCGGGAAAGGTGGGGGCCTCGGCCTGCGTTGGCGCAGTTTCGCCCTCGGTCCGGTCCGCCCGGCCGCAGGGCTGGACGAGGTCTTCGGTGGACAGGCCGCTCCCGACGGGCGGGCGGCCCTGCCTTGCGTGCCGCTGGGCAGCACGCAAGGCAGGGCCCGTGGTCGCACGCAGCGCTCAGGCGCAGGTGCCCGCCGGGTGGCTCCGGGTCACCAGGTCGGTGTCGGTCGTCGTGGTGTCCATCCACAGCACACGGCTGCCGGTGTCCGCCGCCGCGTTGGACTGCTGGCCGACGCTGCAGGAGACGCGGCCGAGCGGGGCGCCGTCCGGGGTGAACTGGTAGAGCTTGGCCAGGGAGTCGTTGGGGTCGTCGAAGACCTGGCCCCACGAGGGATAGACGGTCAGGGTGACCGCGGAGTCCGTGGCGGCGAGGCCGTAGGCGGGCGTGGCGCGGTCGCTCTTCTCCGGGATGACGTCGGTGACCACCGGACCGTCAGGACCGTCGAGGTGCGCCCGGCGCAGGGTGGTCTGGTCCCGGTCGGTGTAGTCGGTGTCGATGAGCCAGTACACGTCCGACGAGGTCATCACCGGGGTGCTGATCCACTCCGGCTGCGAGGGCGTGCCCAGGGCCGTGGTCGTGCCGCTCGCGATGTCGTACATCTCGACCTGGATCCCGTACTTCCCGTCGAACAGGCCGTCTTGGATGTACGCGATGCGCCCGTTCTTCACGACCGGTTGGGACGCCTGGTTGTAGTCGCGGCCGATCGGCACCTGCTGCGGGGCGGTGGCATCACCCTTGAGGTAGTAGACCCGCAGCCGTCCGGTCGCCGGGTCCCGGTAGGACCAGGCCACGGTGTCGCCGTCGACACTCACGCCGGTGACCTCGGAGGGGGCGCTGAACAGGGTCTCCGGCTTACCGCCCGACACCGGCGCCGACATGATGTCGTACGTGTGGGACCACGGGTCGTCGGGGACGTTGCCGACCGCCACCCAGACGACGCGCTTGCCGTCGGTGACCGCGCTCATGTGGCTCCGGCCGTCGTCCGGGGAGACCTGGTGCGGCCGGCCCTTGCCGTCGATACGGCCCACCCACACCGAGTACGGGTCGACGCCGTCGGGGCTGGACTTCGGCACCGCCCACCAACCGCCTCCGGCGCTGGGCGTGTTGCCGGTGCCGACGTACTGCGGCAGCGTGCCGAGCCTGCCGAGCAGCACATTGCTGTCCAGGCCGAGGCCCTTCTCCCAGCCCGGGACGATGCCGTGGGCGTCGAAGGCCCCCTTCACGACGTCCAGCCGGCCGTCCTTGACGCCGAGCGACCTGGCCGCGGCGATGACCGCGTCCCGGCCTTCCTCGAAGCCGTCGAGCGGGGTGATGTAGGAGGTCAGCGCCCGGTAGACGATTTTGTCGGCCAGTGCGCCGCCGAGGCTCTCGCGGATGTCCCACAGCGCGCCGCTGAAGATCGTGGAGTTGAGGTGCACGCCGCCGTTGTCGCCGGCCGCGCCGAGGGGCACGCCGAGGAAGTGAGCCGTCGTGGCACCGTCGTTGAGGTCGCGGAACGCGCACTGCCGGGGCGTACGGGTCCGGCACAGGTCGCCACCGATCAGGCCCGCGTCGGGGTCGCTCATCGGCGTGTGGTTGACGGTGACGTCGATGACGTTGCCGAAGTAGTCGGCCAGCGCCTCGTTCATGGCGCCGGACTGGCCCGAGTACACGAGGTTCGCGGTGTGCTCGACCACGCCGTGGGTCATCTCATGGCCCACCACGTCCAGGTCGGAGGCGAGCGATCGGTACTCGGCGTCTCCGGTGCCGTACACCATCTTGGTGTGGTCCCAGAAGGCGTTGACGAACGGGTTGCCGTAATCCGTCACGCCGACCAGGGAGTTGATGGCCATGCCCTGGCCGTCGAGGCTGTTGCGCTGGAAGGTGTCGCGGTAGAACTCGTACACCTTGCCCGCCGCCCAGTGCGCGTCGACGGCGCCGGAGTCGGTCAGGTCGGAACCGATCTGCGGGGTGGGCGAGGTGAACGGCACGACGGTGTCGGGCCACTGGCCGGAGACGTCCTGGTACCAGACGCTGGAGGCGTCCCAGGTCTGGATGACGTTGTGCTGCTTGGTGTCGGCCATGTGCGCGGTGTCGCGCAGCAGGTAGGTGCCGGTGGCGTCGTCCTTCGTGAGGTTCAGCGGCACGGTGGAGCCGTTGAGCAGAGTGCCGCTTCCCGTGACGCTCGCCGACCCGCCCTCCGAGCCTGACGGGGACGCGGACCGGTCGGCCTTGCTCTGCTTCGCCGGCGTGCCGCTCGGGCGGGCGCCGGCGGTCTGCCCCGGCGCGGTGAAGGTGGGCAACCCGCCGGACTCGAACAGCGCCATACCGGTGGCGGCGTCGACGTACACCTCCTGCACGACCGGCGCGCCGGTGGCCGGGTCGGAGCCGCGCACGGTGACATGGCGGGCCAGGACTCCCTTGCCCGTGGGCAGGATCGTCAGACCGCGGTCGACGCCTGTCAGGGCATCCGAGCCGCTCTTGGCGTGGCTGGGGAGATAGCCGCCCCTGGCCAGCTCACTGCGCACGTGCTGCACCGCGTCGTCCGCGGCGGTCTTGGCGGGGAGGGTGTCCTTGCCGGTGTCGACATCGAGATCGGTGAAGTAGGAGCCGGATGTGCCGGTGACGGTCCGCTTGCCGTCCTTGTGCGTCATGCGCACCACGTACTGGGCGCCCAGGACCGGCACTCCCCGGTACTTCTGGTCCAGACGCACCGTCTCGGCGCCGTCGGCGCCCGCCGTCACGGTGTCCGCGACCAGGTCCCGGTCGGGGGACGGAATGTGGTACCGGTCCTTGTGGCCCGCCAGATGGGTACGGGCCGCGGTCGCGGCCGGCACGGACGCGTCCACCGCGTCGGCCAGCCCGTCGACCAGTGCGGGTGTGTCTGTCGCCGGTTCCGCGGCATCACTGCCCACGATCGGCGGCGTGGCCGCATGCGCGGGAGTGCTCACGCCGACGGCCAGGAGGACCGTCGCAGCGAGTAGGGCGACCGGACCGGCGTGGCCGGGTCTACGGACAAGTCGATGGCGTATGTGAGATGGCATGGACAAGGTGCCTCCGACGGCCCGGCGCAGCCCGGGCCCGGTAGTGGGGCGTCAGTTGAGCAGCGCACCAGCGCGCCCGCGGCTCGCCCTGCACCTTCGCTGCCACACGTGCACCATGACAAGGACAAGTCGAAGGGGAATACGTGCAGTTGCGCAGGTGTGAAACCGCGCCTTGGGTCAGGACCATCCGGGCGGACATGTGTCGGCCGCACCGGCGCCCGGGCGACCTGCCCGGACCGGACACCCCGAACAGCGGGTCCGGCTGCCGTAGCGTGAGGTCGGCAACACCGTGCCCGACCGGCCGAACAGACGTGGGTTCAGCCCGGTCAACGGAGGTGTTTCCAGGACGGCTCGACATCCTGAACACTTCCGTCACAACACGAACATCTCACCCCTGACCAGCAGTTACGGGTCATCCCTCGAGCCGCGTCGTACGTGGCTCGAGGGATCGACTGCTCGAGCCGTCCCCGGACGGGCGAGGCATGAGGCAGGGCTGACACGACATCCGAAAACTGATCGAAAATGGTCAAAGTCCGGCAGGTAAAGATCTGTTCATGATCTATTCGAACCTTAGCAAAGGCAGTTCCGGCTGTCGCGATCACTCCCGCTGCAAATCCGCAGTCGGAGGCACCGTGGCCTCCAGCCTCCCCGTATCAGCAGCCGTCGCCATCCGCAGACGGCTGCACGGAAGGACCCGGGATTGAATTCCTCCAGTAACAGGGCTGCGTTCTCACCGGGTTCGCACCGGCCCCGACGGCGCCCGGCAGCGACCGCGGTGATCACGGCCGCAGCACTCGCGTTCTCCGCACTGCCCGCCGCCTCCGCCGGCGCTGCCTCCGCTTCCGACGCATCTGGGAACACCCGGAAATTGGGAGCGCTCCCCCAGATCAAAGCGACAACCAGGCAGGGCGCCGGGGCCGTTCGCCTGTCGCCTGGACACCGCCAACGGCTGCTCGACCAGGCGGCCAACGCGGCGCCGGACACCGCTCGTTCTCTGAAGCTCGGCCCCCACGAGAAACTGATCCCGAAGGACGTCATCAAGGACGCCGACCGGACGATTCACACCCGCTACGAGCGGACGTACGCCGGACTGCCCGTGATCGGCGGTGACCTGGTGGTCCATCAGCGGCCCGGGGCCCGCACCGTCACCTACGCCGCCAAGCAGAAGGTGACCCTGCCGACGACCACGGCCAAGGTGCCGGCCTCAACGGCGAAGAAGTCGGCCCTGAGCAAGGCCACGGCGAAGGGTACCCGCAAGGCCGGCGCGCACACGGCCCCCCGCCAGGTCGTCTGGATGATGGGCGATCGGCCGAAGCTGGCCTGGGAGTCGGTCGTCACCGGCGTACAGCAGGGCGGGTCCCCCAGCGAACGCCACGTCGTGACCGACGCCGCGAGCGGCGCCACCCTGGAAAACGCCGAACAGGTGGAGTCCGCCCAGGGCAACAGCCTCTACAGCGGGCAGGTCACGATCGGCTCCGCCCGCCAGGACGACGGCCGGGTAGAGAGCGGAACGGCCACTGCTTGATCACCAGAGGGTGTGGCCCCTGGAAATCAGGCGGTGGCCGCGCGCCTTGACGCGGCGTCGATCAAGTCGATGACGGACTTCTCCCCGATGTCGACGGGGAACTCACGGCACCAGCACACGACTTGCTCACGGTCCGTCCCGCCCGTGATGCGACCCCGGCCCTCGGGGCGCGACCGCGGAGGGGTGAGCGTGCCGAGACCGCCGCGCGGAGTGCGATAAGAGATGGCGCGGACCTCGCCTCCTGACTCCAGTCGGCCGAAGACGGTGGCTTCGGCACCGTGTGGGTCCGCCCCGCGTGTTCGCAGATTCTCGATGTCCGCCAGCGGCGTGTTGTGCAGGGCGGCCCGCGAGCGCAGGAAGTCTCCGGCGTGGGCGAGAAAGTCGTCGATGTCGTCGGTGAGGTGCCAGCCATCCGGGCACATGCTTCATGATCCCTGATGTATTCGACTCAAAGGAGCACTTACCCAGAGCTGAGACGTCACCTCGACTGGTCCAACGCCGTTCAGCCACACGACCGGCAGCTCTTGCAGCCCTGGGGCGTGCAGTCAGACGGCTCACCCGGTTCTACAGGTCGGTGATGAGAAGCCGGTAGCCGGCATCGAGTGTTTCGCGGTGGAGCAGGTCGGCATGGCGGTGGTGCCACCGGCCGGAGGACAGGTCGTCGGACAGCCGGGCCAAACCGGGCTGGATGACTTCGTCGCTGGTCCGGGCGAACAACGAGATGCCGGCCCGCACGTGCGGATCGAGGTATGCCTCGGGTCGGCGCCAGAAGGCGGCGAGGAATCCGTCGGCGCAGTCGTGCGGGACGGGGACGGTCTCGATGCGGGCGCCCCCCAACAGCGTGACCAGGCGGTCGAGGCCCACAACTCGTGTGTCGTCGACCGCGGCTGCCTCGGGCAGGTACTCGTCCAACAGCCAGAACCTGCGGTTGATGTCGTGGTCGAAGGTGAAGATGACGATCCGTCGCCGGGCGATGCGGCGGAGTTCCCCGATGCCGGCTTCCAGGTCGCGCCAGTGGTGCACGGTCAGGAGGGCCATCACGGCGTCGGCCGAGTCGTCAGGCAGAGGGATCGACTCCGCAGATGCCTCCAGAGCCCGCGCGGATCCGGCCGGACGCTGCGCGATCATCACCGAGCTGGGTTCGACAGCCAGCACCGTTCGTGACGGTTCATAGGAGCCAGTGCCGGCTCCCACGTTGATCACGGTAGCGGCATCACCGAGGGCGTGATGGATCCTGGCGGCGATTCGGGGGTCCGGTCTCCGGGTGTCAGCGTAGGTGGCACCAATGCTGTTGTAAGTCACCACATCACGCAGTATGCGGTACCGACCAGGTGCCTGCACGGGCTCGGCGGGCACAGGCTCCAACTGCTGGGCGGGCACGGCGGGTCGGCGACGGCGAGCGAGCCGCCGGTCGGGGGGCCGTGCCGATATAGCGTCCGGACGGCTCGGAGTTACGCAGCCCGCAGTCGCCGGCGTCTCACACCCGCGCTGCCGAAGATCGAGTTCATCGCGAACTCCGTCATGGAGTTCATCGCCGGTAGGTCCAGGACACCGTGAAGACATCCACCATTCACCGGTGAATACGACGATGCGAACATGAACAGACGTCTCATTCCCGCCCTCGCCGCCGGTGTCGGGGCGCTCATGGCCACCACCGCGCTGCCGGCCCAGGCCGCCGACGGGACACGCGAGGGGAAGCCCCTCGTCGAGAGCTACGGCACCAAGGCCGTCTACGAACCCCAGCAGCTTGCGCAGACGTACGAGAAGGCCCCCAAGGGGTTCACCCCCGTCTTCACGCAGATCGTCTCCCGGCACGGCTCCCGCGCCGCCAGCGACAGCGCGGACGGAGACCTGATCCTGAAGCTGTGGCAGCAGGCCGAGAGCGAGGGTCAACTCACCCAGGAGGGACGCCTGTTCGGGCCCAAGGTGCAGGCGCTGCTCGACGCCATGTCGAAGGTGGGCTACGGCGAACTGAGCGGCCGTGGCAAGCAGGAGCTGCGGGACGAGGCCGTGCGGATGGAGCAGCGGCTGCCCGGCCTGTTCGACGAGATCGCCAGCGACGGCGAGCAGATCGACGTCGTGAGTTCCGGTGTCACCCGGGCCACGGACAGCGGCACGGCCTTCACGAACGGCCTGACGGACGGCGACCCGGAGCTGAAGCCGCTGATCGGCCCCACCCGCACCGACAAGGACCTGCTCTACTTCCACAAGGCCGACGGTGGCGCCGCGTACCGCGACTACATCGACAACGACGAGCGCCTCGCGAACACCCTCGAGAGCATCACCGAGCAGCCCGCCACCGAGGAGGCCTCCGAGCGCGTCCTGCGGAAGATCTTCACCGCGGACTTCGTACGGCGCGTCGCCGACGGCGAGTTCGCGTCCGTCGGCAGTGCCTACGAGGCTGCCCTCGCCGTCTACAACCTCTACGCCATCGCGCCCGCCATGGGCAACGAGAGCCCCGGCGGCAGGGGTTGGGGCATGGACCGCTTCATCTCCCCTCGCGACGCGGCCTGGTTCGGCTACCTCGGACACTGAGGACTTCTACGAGAAGGGCCCCGGCTTCGCCGGCAGCGACATCACGTACAAGATGGCAGGCGTCCTCCTCGACGACCTCTTCAAGAAGGCCGAGGCCAAGCGCGACGGCACCAGCGATCTTGGCGCCGAACTCCGCTTCACCCACGCCGAGGAGATCATCCCCCTCGCCGCCCTGATGGGCCTCCCGGAGAGCACCCAGGGCGTCACCGAGGAGCAGCCCTTCACCTACGCCACCAACCCCTGGCGCGGCTCCGACGTCGCCCCGCTCGGCGCCAACGTCCAGTGGGACCTCTACCGCAAGGGCAACAGCTACCTGGTGCGGATGCTCTACAACGAGAAGGAGACCGCCTTCAAGGCCGGCTGCGTCCCGGTGTCCAAGGGCAGCAAGTTCTACGACCTGGACGAACTGGAGCGCTGCTTCGGCCGTACGAACTGACGCGAGCACCGGCAGACCCGGACAGCGGACCTACTCGGCTCTGTCCGAATACGTCCGCTCTGGGGGCCGACGGTTCGGCCCTCAGCGGCTGGGCTCGGTGACCGTTCGCCAGCGGGCCACGGCCGTCGACGTGAGGGCGCCAAGAGCCCACCTGGGCTCTCGGCTCCGTCACAGCTGAGAACACCACCGACCGCGTGATCGCCTTGACAGGCTCTGGCAGGCAGCCTCGCCGAGCCGGATTCTGCGGGCGATGCCGAGCCTGCTCATGGTCCGCCACGCGCGGTACGGGGGGCGAAGCTCTTGACCCTCACGTGGCGTCATGCCGCATTGTCTGTGGCGTGGAAGAGCACCTGACCGTGGGACGTGTGGCCGAGCTGGCCGGTGTGAGCGTCCGCACGCTGCATCACTACGACGAGATCGGCCTCGTACAGCCGTCCGCGCGGACCGCGGCCGGGTACCGGGCCTACTCGGCGGGCGACGTGGAGCGACTGCGGGAGGTGCTCGCCTACCGGCGGCTGGGTTTCGGTTTGCGCGAGATCGCGGATCTGGTTGACGACCCGGCCACCGACGCGGTCGCGCACCTGCGCCGGCTGCGCGGTCTGCTGCTGGAACAGCGCGACCGCGCAGCTGCCATGGTGACGGCCATAGACAGGGAACTGGAGGCACGGGCGATGGGGATCAGGACGACGCCGGAGGAACAACTGGAAGTGTTCGGCACGCAGTTGTACGAAGCGATCGGGTCCGCTTACCCGGCGACGCGGCGCACCGAGCCGCGGATCGCCGCGAGGATCTGGGATGCGCTCGGGGACGCGCGGACGGTGCTGAACGTCGGGGCCGGCACCGGCTCCTACGAGCCGCCCGACCGCGCCGTCACGGCGGTGGAACCGTCGGCGGTCATGCGGGCACTGCGTCCCGCGGGCGCGGCGCCGTGCGTGGCCGCCAGTGCGGAGAGCCTCCCGTTCGAGGACCAGTCCTTCGACGCCGCGATGGCGGTCAGCACCGTTCACCACTGGCCGGACCCGATCGCTGGGCTGCGCGAGATGCGACGCGTGGCCCGCCGCGTGGTGGTGTTCACGTACGACGCCAGTACGCCCGGCTGGCTCCAGCGGTTCTGGCTCACCCGCGACTACCTGCCTGAGTTCGCTGACCTTCTCGTCGGCTGGCCTTCACTGGCCGACATGACCCGCCCGATCGGGGGCCGCGCGGAGCCGGTGCTCATCCCGTGGGACTGCGCCGACGGCTTCTTCGAGGCCCACTGGCGCCGGCCCGAGGCGTACCTGGACGACCATGTGCGCCGCGCGGTATCGGTATGGACCAGAGTCGGACCGGAGGCCGAGCAGCGGGCGGTGAACAGCCTCCGCGACGACCTTTCCTCAGGCCGGTGGGCCGAGCGCAACCGCGACCTCGTCGCCCTCGACGCGGCAGAACTCGGCCTCCGCCTGCTCGTAGCCTGAGCCATCGTGCACGAGAACGGCGCTGGGGCTCCATCGACCTGCTGGACATCCTGAAGTACGCCGAGTGCGACACCGAGTTCATCGCCGAGTTCACCTCGATGCCAACGAGGTGGACCGACAGTACACCGACGCCCACGGAGCCTCCATCGTCGGCTTCGCCTTCACCCTCATGCTCGACTTCAAGCTCATGCCCAGGCTGAAGAACATCGGCTCCGCGAAGCTGTACCGTCCGGCCGCCGGGGAGGACGACACCAGCCCTCACCTCGCGCCGGTACCGTCCACCAAGACGATCAACTGGGACCTGATCCGTCACGGCGGCCCCAAGCAACCCACCTGCCAGGCGATCGAGGAGCTGGGCCGGGCTGTGCGCACAGCGTTCGTCTGCGTCCGCGAACAGGGACCTCTTCTACGGCAAGGACGGCGACCTGGCCGGACAGGACAAGGAGTCCCAACTGACCGCCCGCGGCCCCGTCGTGCCCCTCGCCGCGCACCCCCGAGGGCGAACCGGCTGCCGCCCCGGCGTGACGGGCTGACTCAGCCGGTGCCGTGGACGACGGTGGCGTTCCGCACGATCGTCATCTTGTGGGGGACCGGGCTCCCCCGCGACGGAAACTCGGATGCGGGTGCCGCACGGCCACTCTAGGCTGCGCTCGCGCGGGGAGGGCGAGGCGCCGTATCGACCGTCAGTGGATCGGAGATGCACGGGGTATGACCAGTCAACTGTTCGCGATCTGCTTCAATGCGACCCGGCCCGCGGGCCTGGCGCGGTTCTGGTCCGGGGTCCTGGGCTGGGAGTTGGCCGACGGTCCGGACGACGACGTCGCGATCCTGCCCCCTGATACCGCCGGATTCCGCATCCGCTTCCTGCCGAGCCAGGAGCCGAAGATCGGTCAGAATCGCGCGCACTTCGACCTGACGAGCACCTCCCCGGAGGATCAGCTCCAGACGGTGGCCAGGGCACTGGAGTTGGGGGGGAAACACATCGATGTGGGTCAACTCCCGGAAGAGGGGCATGTGGTGCTCGCCGATCCAGACGGCAACGAGTTCTGCGTCATCGAGGCGGGCAACAAGTTTCTCGCCGACACCGGCTTCATCGGAGCGCTGGCCTGCGACGGTACGCAGGAGGTCGGTTACTTCTGGAGCGAGGCGCTGCGGTGGCCGCTGGTCTGGGACCAGGAGCAGGAGACCGCGATTCAATCGTCGAACGGCGGTACGAAGATCACGTGGGGTGGTCCTCCGGTGGCGCCGAAGACGGGCACGAACAGGCTGTACTTCGAGCTGGCGCTCCTCGCCGAAGCCGACTGGGAGGCGGAGGTGGACCGCCTGATCTCGCTCGGTGCGACGCGCACCGGCACCGGCGAGGACGGCGGTGGCCGGACGCTGATGCTCGACCCTGACGGCAACGAGTTCTCCGTACAGAGGCCCCGGTAGCGGGGCTGTTGTCGGGTGGGCTGTGTTTCCTAGGTGTTCGCCTGTGAAACGCCGTCACCCGGCGGACGCGTCCGGGGTGAACCGTGTTTCAAGAGTTGTTGCGAACGGCTCGACGGTTTGAAACCACGCATGAAACCGTCGGAGCTTGTGAGCGACGACTTCAAGCGCGTGGAATGGCACGACTGTCCGATGTCCACCTGTGCCGCCCCCGCGGGCTCGCCGTGCCGCACCGGCAAGGGCCAGGTGGCCATCCAGTACCACGCCGCCCGCTTTCGCCTCGTGCCCCAACTCGCCAAGCCCCTCAACGTGCCGACCTCCGCTGTGCGCAAGCCCGCGACCGTCATGCGGATGCTCCGCGAGCACGGCGAGCAGACAGCGGCCGCCTCGGCGGCGCAGCCGAGCTGTACAACCGCAGCCCCGAGCGTTGTGCAGGGCTGCACACCACCTGGCCGTAGCTGTACGAGAACAGGGCAGTATCTGGTGACAGACTCAGCGTCCTTCCTGCTCGAACGTTTGCACGCGGCCGACCTGACCGACGTCGTCGCGGTCGAGCCGGCCACTGGAGGCCTCGCGGCAACCGCGGGGCTCGCGCGCCGCGGTGACGGCACGTCGGTGTTCGTCAAGGCGTTCGGCGAGCCGCCGTCGGACGACGCCTTCGCCGCGGAGGCCGAAGGGCTCACCGTGCTGCGCGAGGCGGGCGGGGTCGCCACGCCCGAGATCATCCTCGCGGACCGCGACCTGCTCGTACTGTCCGTGCTGCAGCCCCGGCCTGGTACCGAGGGCTTCTGGGAGCAGCTCGCGCATGCACTCGCCCACCTGCACACCACCACGCGCCACCCCCGGTTCGGGTGGCACCGGGACAATTGGCTGGGCCGTCGCCGGCAGGTCAACACCTGGGAAGACGACGGGTTCGAGTTCTTCGCCCAGCACCGTCTGCTGCGCTGGCTCGGCGAACGTCGCGTCCAGGAGGCGCTCGACGCCGCGGACCGGGCGGCGCTGGAGCGGCTGTGCGACCGGCTGCCCGAGCTGCTGCCGGTCAGGGCCGCGTGCCTGACGCACGGCGACCTGTGGGCGCTGAACGTCATGGCCACCCTCGACGGGCGGCCCGCGGTGATCGACCCGGCCGTGTCGTACACGTGGGCCGAGGTCGACCTGGCCCACCTGTGGACGACGGCGCCACCGCCCGAGGCGTCCGTGTTCTTCGAGCTGTACGCCGAGCTGACCGGACTCGAGCGCGACTGGCGCGACCGGATGCCGATCCTCCAGCTACGCCAGCACCTGGCCGTGATCGCCCAGTTCGACCCCGACTGGGGCGCCGCCGACCTCGTGCGCGCCACGCTCGCCCCGTTCCGGCAGCGGCCCTGAGCTCGGCTCAGAAGATCACTGCCTTCGGGCCGCTGTGAGGGAGCCATGGCCGTCACATACTTGTAGCGCTGTCCGTCGCGCAGGAGGACCCGGAGGACATGGACGCGGTGGCGAGCGCGAGCAAGCACGGCTTGGATGCGGTGCTTGTCCCGCTCCGTCTCACCTCGCCCTGCTCGTGCGTCGGCACGAAGCCGGAACGGGCCGTGGACGGGTCGGGTGGGTGTTGTCCGGGCTCCGGGTCACTCGCGTCTGCCGGCGCGGTCGGCGGTGAGGCGGGCCTCGAAGCCGTCGAGGAGGGACTGAAGGCCGAACGCGAAGGTGTCGTCGGGCGCTGCGGCGTACTGCGTGGCGGACGTGGTGTCGAGGCGTTCGCGCAGGCGCGGGAACTGCATGGCGATCTCGGTGGCGCGTGTCATGGCGTCGGCCATCAGTTGCTCGGCGTCTGCGCCGCTCTTGCTCAGGCGGCGGTTCAGCGAGACCTGTGCGGCGGGACCGAGTGTGCTGCCGAGCACGAAGGTGAGCACGGTGGCGGCCGCGCGGTCCGCGTCGTCCGCGGCGAAGCCCGCCCTTTCGTAGATGGCGAGGCTGAGGTCGTTGTGCCGGGCCTGGCCGGGTCCGTACAGGAGGTGGCTGCCGAACGCCTGGCCGAGCCACGGGTGCCGGGTGAGCATCGCGTGCATGCCGACGGCGTGGGCGGTGGCGGCCGTGCGCCAGTCGGTGGCGTCGAGATCTGGCAGGTCGACCTCGTGCCAGATCGCGTCGCTGGCGAGTCGGACCAGGTCGTCCTTGGTCTTGATGTGCCAGTAGACGGCCGTGGCGGCCGAGCCGAGGCGTTTCGCCAGGCTCCGCATGTTGAGGCCGTCCAGTCCCTCGTCGTCGAGCAGCTCGATGGCCGCACGGACGATCCGGTCTGCGGTCAGTGTGTCTCGCGGCATGGCAAGCATCTTACTTGAACTTAGTTCATGTCACGTCTTGCACTTTGTTCGAGCGCTGACCTACGCTCCTTCTCGTACTTAGTTCAAGCATCCGGAGGGGGATCGCATGTCGCAGGACAAGCTGTCGGAGTTCGTCAAGGCGCAGGCCACGGAGCTCGGCGTGCCCGGTGTCGCCGTCGGAGTGCTCCTGGACGGCCAGGAGATCCACGTCTCGCACGGCGTGACGAGCCTCAGCAACCCGCTGCCGGTCGACGAGAAGACACTGTTCCCGCTGGCATCGGTGTCCAAGACCTTCACGGCGACCGCGCTGATGCGCCTGGTCGCCGAGGGAAAGGTGGACCTGGACGCGCCGGTGCGGCGCTACGTGCCCGAACTGAAGCTCGCCGACGAACAGGCCGCGGCGCAGATCACCGTCCTGAACCTGCTCAACCACACCGCAGGCCTGGACTGGAACCTAATCGACGACGGCGAGGGAGACCGCTCCCTGGCCGGGCTCGTGGCGAAGCTGCCCGAGTTGCCGCTGATCGCACCGCCCGGGGCCCGCGCCTCGTACAGCCAGGCCGGATACAACCTGGCAGGGCGGATCATCGAGAAGGTCACGGGCCTGCCCTTCGAGCAGGCCATGGCCTCGCTCGTCCTGGAACCGGTGGGCCTGTCGGACACCGTGTACGGACTGGCCGAGGTGATGGTCCGCAAGTTCGCCGTGGGCTACAACCGCGGTGACGACGGCGAACTGCGAGCCGCCCGGCCCTGGGGAGCGTTCAAGGAGGGCGCGCGCGGCGACAACCCCGGCGGCGGCCTCGCCTCCTCGGCGAGCGATCTGCTGCGCTGGGCACGGTTCCAACTCGGCGACGGCGAGAGCGTGTTGCGCACCGCGGAGCTGCACCGCATGCGGGAGCAGACAGTCGAGCTGCGCGCCAGCACGCTCGGCGACGGCTTCGGCATCTGCTGGTTCCTGCGCGACCTGGACGGCCTCCACAGCATCGGCCACGGCGGCTCGGGCAACGGCCAGTTCGCCGAGCTGCTCATCGTGCCCGAGCGCAACTTCGCGGTGGTCTCCCTGGCCAACGTCGGCCCGGACGGCTACCCCTTCAACCAGTCCGTCGTACGGTGGGCGCTCGAGCACTACCTCGGCGTCGTCGAGAAGGCGGTGGAGCCGATCCCGTACGACGAGGCACAGGCCCAACAGGTCGTCGGCCGCTACGAGATCGACGCCATGAACCTCGACCTCGCCACCGACGGCACCCGTCTCACCCTGGCGGTCGGGATCAAGCCGGAGATCCGCGAGGCATCGGACGAGGAAATGCCCCCGGACTACCCGGCCGCGGCCATCGGCTTCCTTCCTGACGGCGACGAGTACATCGTCACCGAAGGTGGCCTCGAGGGGCAGCGCGGCTACTTCTCCCGCGACGACAACGGAACGGTCACAGGCGTCGACCTCGCCGGCCGGCTCTTCAACCGGGTTGCGCAAGCATCCTGATCCAAGCGGGCAGGGGCGGTCCCGAGCGGCCGCCCCTGCCGGCAACCCGGACCGACACGGACACGACCCGTCGCCGCAACAACGGTCGGGTGACCGGTGGCCCGGTGTCGGCGGATCAGCTTCCTGGTGGCAGTCCGCAAGGAGCCGCAAAGAGACGACCCGGTCCCCCGGACGGCGGCCCCCGACTTGCCCGACACGGCCCGCGCGCCCACGCTGGCCGTGTCGGCATGGTGCCCCAGGGAGGGAACGTGACGGTCGGCGAGCAGGACGGGCCGGGACGCAGGCAGGTCCTCAAGGCGTGCGCCGGGATCGGCGCGGGCGCCGCCGCTCTGGCCGCCTGCGAGCGGGCACCGGCCCGGGACACCGGCCCGCCCCGCGCGGAGGCGGAACGCGACCGCCCCGGCACCAGGGACTGGCGACTGCGCTCGCAGGGGCCCCCGGACGCCGTGGCCGGGTACACCGACCGCGTGAGCGTCACGCCCGGCGAGGAGGTCGGCCTCCACGTGTCGACGACGGCCCCCGCCTTCCGCGTCTCGGCCTTCCGCGTCGGCTGGTACGGCGGGACGCAGGCCCGGCGGGTGTGGTCCTCGCCGCGGATACCCGGGCGGGTCCAGCCGGCCGCGCGCCTCCTGCCGGACACCCGCACCATGCTCACGGACTGGCAGCGCACTATGAGCGTCGACACGACCGGCTGGCCCGAGGGCGCCTACCTGCTGCGTCTCGACGCGGACAACGGCCACCAGCGCTACGTGCCGCTGATCGTGCGCTCCACGCGCACCGCGGGCCGCACCGTCCTGATGCACGCCCCGGCCACCTGGCAGGCGTACAACCGCTGGGGCGGCTACAGCCTCTACGCCGGCGAGTCGGGCGCCTACGCCGACCGGTCGCTCGCGGTCAGCTTCGACCGGCCCTACGACGACAGCGGCGCGGAGAAGTTCCTGGTGTACGAGCGGGCCGCGGTGGTGCTGGCCGAACGGCTCGGGATCCCGCTCGCCTACACCACGGGCACGGACGTGGACCGCGACCCGACGATCCTGACGGGCGCGAGCGCCATAATCTGCCTGGGGCACGACGAGTACTGGACCCCCAGGCAGCGCGAGCACGTCACGCGCGCCCGGGACGCCGGCACCAACATCGCCGTCCTCGGCGCCAACACCTGCTTCCGCCGGGTCCGCCTGGAGCCGGGTGACACGGCGGCCGACCGCACGGTGGTCTGCTACAAGACCGCCTACCGCACCGACCCCAGCTACCCGGCCCACCCCGCAATGGTCACCACCGACTTCCGGCAGGCCCCGGGCGCCGATCCCGAGTCGTCGCTGACCGGCGTGCTCTACGAGGGCTACCCGGTAGACGCCCCGTACGTCGTGCACGCCGCGGACCACTGGCTGCACGAGGGCACCGGGGTCCGGCAGGGGGAGGGCTTCGACCACCTGGTCGGCGTCGAGTACGACCGCGTCACCCCCAGCGAACCCACCCCCGCGGCGCTGGAGATCACCGCCCACTCGCCGCTGGTGTGCACGGGACGGCGCAGCCACAGCGACTCGGCCTACTACACCGTCCCCGGCGGCGCGGGCGTCTTCGCGACCGGCACCATGCGCTGGGTGGAGGCTCTGATGGCCGGCACCCCCGACGCGGGCCGCGACCACGGCATGGATGCCAGGACCGCCGCGTTCGTCACCCGCACCACGGAGAACCTGCTGCACGCCTTCGCCGCGGGTCCGGCCGCCCGCCACCGCCCGGCGCCCCGCCCGAACGCGCACCAGGTGTACACCATCTGAGCGGGCGGGGCAGACGCTCACCGGTCCAGCAGCCCCAGCCACGCCAGATGCGCCGCGCGCCACCCGGGGACACGGCCGCCCGGGGTGCGGCGCGGCTGCCCTGCCCGACCAGCCGTGCAAGTGCCCCTGCGGGACTGGTGGCCCGCGGCTACGTCAGCGGGCGGCGTGTTCCTCGGGGAGGAATCGGCGGAGGTATCGGAGGGCCTCGGCTTCGCTCGGCTCGGTGGCACGCAGGCCTACGTATCCGTCCGGCCGGATGACGAGCAGGGTGTCGCCGTCGATGCTGTAGTCCTGGCGGGCGTGGCCTTCGCCGTCGGTGAAGTGGGAGGTACTCGGTACGGTCGTGGGCGATGCTGCCGGGCACAGAGTGAAGGACTTCAGACAGTAGGGGAAGCGTCGGGCGAGGGCGTCCGCGACCTTCGAGCTCCGAGGTCCGAAGGCGAGCGCACTTGTGTGGGTCCCACGGAAGAGGTCGAAGAGCCGTACTGCCGCCCCGTCCGGCCCACACAGCAGCGAGTCGGGCGCGCGGTCGCCTGCCTGAACGAACACGTGCTCGCCCCGGAGGGATCCGTTGAGCTCACTGACGGGGTAGTGCACCTTGAGCTGCAGTGTGTCGGAGCCTTGTCCCTCGCCTGGTACGACTCCCTTGACGCGTCCGGCGATGAGCTCGGAGGAGAGGTTCAGGACGTCGGCGGCGATCGGGAGTCGCTCCTGCTCGTAGGTGTCGAGCAGCGCCTCAGGGGCACCGTGCAGGACGTGCGCTATTTTCCAGCCGAGGTTGTAGGCGTCCTGGATGCCGGTGTTCATGCCCAGACCGCCTGCCGGCGAGTGGACATGGGCGGAATCGCCCGCCAGGAACACCCGTTCCGCACGGTAGCGGTCCACCATCCGCACGTTGAAGCGCCAGACGGACTGCCATACGACACGGCGTATGCGGATGTCGGCGCGCCCGCTGCGTTCCTCGACCAGCGCCTGGATCTCCTTGAGCGGCAGTTCTCCCGCGGTGTCGGCAGCCACACCGACCTGCAACTGGAACGTGTCGGTCGCCGCGAGCGGGCACAGGGCCAGCAGTCTTCCGTCAGCGCTGGGCCACCAGTGCCAAAAGTCGCGGTCGAGACCGCTCAACTCGACATCGGCGGTCAGCATCCGGACCGTCTCGTCGGTCTGCCCCAGGAATCCGATCTCCAGCAACCTGCGTACCGTGCTGGACGCCCCATCGCAGCCAATGGCATAAGAGAACGAGTCGCTCTCGGACCCGCTCGCGGTCCGCAGGGAGGCCTGCACGCGGTCGCCCTCCTGCTTCAGGCCGAACAGTTCCGACCCGTACTCGACCATCACACCCAGTTCGCCCAGCCGTTCACGCAAGACCTCCTCCACGCGCCACTGGGGAAGCAGTACGGTCCGGGGATAAGGGGTGGAGGCCGTGGGTTCCGGGGCGCCGGGGACCACGTCACTCGTTCCCAGAACCACCCGCCCCCGGTACTTCCTGATGGCCAGTCGGGCACGGCTCGTAGCCAGAATGCGCCCAGCGAGCCCCAGATCGTCGAAGACCTCGATGCTGCGAGGTTGCAGTCCCTTCCCGCGAGAGCCCGAGGAAGGACCACCAGATTTGTCGACAAGACGGACCTCCACACCTCGGCGCGCCAGCTCGACTGCGGCGACCAGCCCGACCGGGCCGGCTCCCACGACGAGCACCCGCCCTGCAGAACTCGTCCTGCGCACACCTGCCACGCCACCGTTGACCTCGCCCATTGGGCCAACCTTCCGATAAGGGGGAAATGTGAAAGGGAGCCTACTCTCGACACCTTTCATGGAAGCACCTGACCTGCCACCAAGGCGGGTAGGCAACGGTTCCCGTCCAGCGCACATCCATCTGCAGATACGTGTGCCTGGCGATCTCGAACCACTCACCACCAACATGCGTGGCGGCACGGCATCAGGAATGGGACCAGATCTCCCCTTGCCACACAGTCGGCGGCACCGGCCACCGCCACATCGCCCGTCCGGGCGCGCTGAGGAATCGACCGCGGCCAACCGGGCAACGCTGCCGCGTACCCCTATTACGGCGTAATAAGGGTACAAATATGGAGAGTTCAGCCTGATCTTGCAAGGAACCCTGACGCTTCAGACCCGGGAGGAATTGCATCGTGAGCCGGGCGGCGCGGAGCGGTCGCCGACTCGGCCCCCGTTATGAGCGTCATTCCCGCAATTACCCGGCCCTGCTCGGTCTGGCCGCTGCCCTGTGCTGGTGCTGGTACAGGAGGCTCGTCCGCCCTACGGTGACCGGAGCTGCTGCCGTGAGAGAGCGGCCGTGGTCCGGGTGTCGTGGAGGGCGGCGAGGGCGGCGGCGAGTCGGGCTCGGCTGGTGACGTTGAAGCGTGAGTAGATCCGGTAGAGGCGGGCTGCGACCCTGCCGGGGGAAATGGACAGGCGGCGGCCGATCTCGTGGTTGCTCAGCCCCTGTGCCGCGAGTACCGCTATCTGCATTTCCTGTGCGGACAGTTGTTCACCAGTGGTGCGGCGGCGGCCGCTGGACTCGCAGACGGCGCGCCGCCCCTCCTCCCGGTCGGCCGGCGTCCGTGGGCCGGTGTCCGTACCTGCCGCGCGGTCCGCGGCCGTGTCCCGCCCTGTACACCCGGCACCGTCATCCACGGCGCCGGGGAAGAGGGTCACGCCGTCGGCGGTGATCGGCTCGTCGGCAACCAGCGCCGGCCGACGCGGCTTCTCCACTTGGCCTGGCCCCGCCAGGGCCGGGCGCAAGCGGGCCGCAGTGCTCTGCTCAATCCCCTGGGTAGGCTCCATGCCTCGCATCGCCTCACGTCTCACCGGTCACGTGACCCTCATCGTCGCGGGGCCCACGTACACGAACATCCGGCGGCTTCACGGAGATTTACGTGACCGACCCCGGCGCTCCCCTGCCCTCGCGGTCACACCCAGACGACGAGCGGGGGTTCACCGGCGACCTGCTGGTCGTGGGGCGACGGCAAGGTCGGCCTCGGTGTATGCGAAGTGGACCGCAATCCGGTTTGAGTACCCTTGTGGGCATGCATTCGGGCTCTTCGGGAACTCTGGTGGGGCGTCAGCGCCACATGGCCCTGATCTCTTCGGCGATGGAGGATCTCGTCAAGGGACGCGGCGGTGTCGTGCTGGTGCAGGGGGAGCCCGGGATCGGGAAGAGCGCGCTGCTGGCGGCGGGTCTGGCCGACGCCGTGGACAAGGGTCTCGACGTGGGTCAGGGCGTCTGTGACGAACTCGGTCAGCGCCTGCCCCTCGCCGTTCTGCAGCAGGCCCTTGCCGGCCTGCCGGGCAGGCGGCGGGCCGACGCCGGAGCGGAGGCGGCCCGCCCGGCGTCCGACGATGTGCGCAGCCACCACAACGTCGGGGTCGTCACCGGTGATCCGGTGACCGCCGCCGCCGAGGAGCTGTTGGTGCTCGTCGACCGTTTGTGCGCCGCGCACCCTCTCGTCCTGGCCCTCGACGATCTGCAGTGGGCCGACGAGGCGACCCTGCTGGTGTGGCGCCGGCTGTGCCGCACCGCGGCCCAGCGGCCCCTGCTCCTCATCGGCGCCTGTCGTCCGGTCCCCCAGCGGCCCGAACTGGACCTGCTGCGTCGGGACATACGCGACCACGCCGGAACCACTCTCACCCTGGTTCGTCTGTCGGACGCCGAAGTGGCCGAGCTGGCCGGCCGGATCGCCGGACGGACGGCCGGTCCCCGGCTGCTCGACCGACTGGGACTGGCGACGGGCAACCCCCTGTACATACGCGAGATCATGGATGCTCTTACGCGTGCGGGCGCCCTGGAGGACAACGGTCGGGAGACAGAGCTCGGACCCGAGGCCCAGGCCGGCGACGGCACCCACGGCAGGTGGACCGAATTCGGTCAGATGTCCTTGTCCGAGGCGATCGCCGACCGGCTGGCCTTTCTTTCGGCCGGGACACGGGACATGCTGCGCACCGCCGCCCTGCTCGGGCCCGCCTTCCCGCTCACCGACCTCACAGTGCTGCTCGGCCGGCCGGCGGCGGCACTGACCGCACCCGTGCAGGAGGCTCTGGCCGCCGGCGTGCTCGAACCGGCCGACGGGCACCGGCTGCGGTTCCGGCACGGCCTGCTCAAACAGGCCCTCTACGGGTCGGTGCCCGCGGCACTGCGGATCGCGCTGTACCGGGACGCCGCCCAGGCCCTCATCGCCCGAGGGGCCTCGGTGGAACGTGTCGCCGAGTTGCTGCTGTCGGCGGGCGATGCGGCGGACGGCTGGGAGGTCGACTGGCTGGTGGACAATGCCGCGGCCCTCACGCGCCGTGCTCCGGCCGTCGCGGCCACCCTCCTCGAACGCTCCGTCGCGCACACGCCGGACGACGACGCGCGCACCCTGGAGCTGTTGGACCACCTCGCCTCCGCGGCCTTCCTCGCCTGCCACTACGAACAGGCGGGGCGAGTCGCACGACAGGTTCTGGACCACCACAGTGACCCTGAGCAAGGAGGGCGGGCGGCTTGGATCCTGGGCTACACCTTGGCGCGCACCGCGCTGGTGGAGGAGGCGATCGCCATCGTCCAGAAGGTGGCGGCACACCTGGAGCCGGACACGAGGTGGCACGCGCGTCTGCGCGCCTTCGTCGCCATGACCCTGATGACTCTGGGCAGGAACGACGAAGCGGCCGCGGAAGCCGCTGCCGTCCTGGTCGTCGGCACGCGTCTGTCGGACGCCATGGCGACGGGCTACGCCCTGCACACCCTGGCGATGACGCGGTTCGTCCGTCAGGACGTCGAGGGCGCCCTCGACTGCCTCGTGCGCGGCATCGCGCTGACCGGTTCCGACCCCGAACTGCTCGATCTGCGCTTGCTGATGCAGACCAATCAGATCGCCATGCTGCTGAACATGGACCGCTTCCCTCAGGCCCGGGAGGTCCTCGCCGGCGCGCGGTCACTGGCGGAGCGGACGGGCACTCCGCGTCTGGGGGTCGTGCGTGCTGCACGCCGGTGACATCGCTTTCCACACCGGGCGCTGGGACGACGCGCTGACCGAGCTCGACACGATATCCGACCCGGACCACCATCCCACGTACTATCCTTCGCTCCCGGTCATCGCCCACAGCATCGCGGCCGCCGTCGCCGCGCACCGCGACGAACAGGCGGTCGCGCGCCGCCATCTGCGCGCGGTGGAGGAGATGCCCGAAGTCCACTTCAAGACGGTCAATCTCGCCTACTGGTTCGAGGCGCGCGCCATGGTCGCCGAGCGGATGAACGGTCTCGCGTCGGCTGTCGGCGGACTGAAGGACGTCCTCGACCCTTCCTACGACGTGATGGACGACCGGGTGAGGGTGCTTCCGCTGCTGGTGCGGCTCGCTCTTGCGGTGGGCGACCGCGAGACGGCTGAGCGCGCCACCTCCTGTGCCGAGGCGGAGGAGGCCAGGAGCCGGCTGCCGCGGGTGAGGGCGGCCCGCATGTGGTGCCAGGGACTGCTGCGTTCGGACCCGGAGCTGGTGTCCGCCGCCGTGGGTCACTACCGCACGGTGGGTCGTCTGGTCGAGATGGCCCAGGCCCTGGAGGACGCCGCGGACCTGCTGGCCGGCGCCGGACAGGCCGGCCCGGCCCGGGAGGCGCTGAACGACGCGATGCTGACCTGCACCGCGCTCGGCGCCGTGTGGGACTCCCGTCGTGCCGCGGCACGGTTGCGCGCCCGTGGTGTGCGGCTCGGGGTGCGCGGTGCCCGGGGTCGCCCCCGCACCGGATGGGATGCACTGACCGACACGGAAGTGAAGATCGCCGGACTGGTCGCCACCGGCCTGTCCAACCCCGACATCGCCGACGCCCTCGTCCTGTCCCGGCGCACCGTCGAGACCCACGTATCCCACGTCCTGGCCAAGCTGGGGGTCACGTCACGGCGCGAGGTGGCCGGGGTGGCCGCAGCGCACCGCTCCTGAGGCCGCCCTTCGACGGTGCGGATACGTGTCTGCGGGGTTGCCGGCAGGGGTAACTGTTCATCGCGCGGTGAGGGCCACGGCCCGGGTATTCGTCAACATGCCCGATCCGGTCTCCGCACAGAAGGGAACGGTAGATGTGACCCGTGACCGTCCTGCCGTAGAGGACAGTCGGGAGCATGAGCAGTGCCGTACGAGCCGAGTCGACGAACCCGGTTGTTCACGGCCGAGCAGTTGGCCCAGGGGCTTGTGCGGCATGCCCGGCAACGGGCGGTCGTCAGGTGGCTGTTGGCCACGAGCGCAGCAGGGCTGCGATCTTCGAGGTCGTGCAGGCAGGGTCGCGCAGTAGGTCGCGCAGGGCGATCGCATCGTCGCGGGTGGGCTTGAGCGGGATGCCGGAGGCCTCGAGGTACATGACGCCGGTCGCCGCGGCCACGGCCATGTTGGAGCGTTCCAGCCAGCGGCAGCGGCCGAGGATGTGGACGAGAGCGGCGGCGCGGGCGTAGGGACCGTCGTAGACCGGCTGCTCGAGGAGTTCCGCCCGGTGGGCGGCGACGGCGGCTACCGGGATGCCGTAGTCGTCGGGAGCGGGGTCGCGAGCGCCGGCGATCTCGGCGACCTGCAGGATCCAGGGAACGTCGATGTGCAGGTCCATCAGGCGGCGTGGGCTCCGGGGGCGGTGTCCGCGTCTTCGGCCTCGTCGAAGAGTGCCTGGTGTTCGTCGAGGAAGCGGCGTGCGGCGTCCAGGCCTCGGGCGCGCAGGCCGTCCACGTCTTCCCTGACCAGGTGGGCGATGTAGTCGCCGAGACTCAGGCCGTGGTCCTTGGCCCGGGCCTTGGCGAGTTCGACCACTTCGTTGTCGACACGGGCTCCGAGTTGTGTCTTTGCCATGTCGGCCATGGTAACAGCTGTTACCGCTCCATGGGGGTCCTGGGTCCCCAAAGGCTCCCTCAAGGCCAGGACCGCGCCACTCGCTCTGGAGGAGCTCGCCGATCGGGGTCCGCAGCCTCGGCGGGGGCGGGCAATGACGCGTTGAGTGCGCTGCGCGGTCACGACCTGTCGGACCCCGATCAGACGCATGCGGTCCGGCTGCCGGGAGCACCACAGAGTTTCCGACAGCCAGGACACACGTCCCGGACGGTGCCGCCCGGGCCTCGGTCCGGTCGCGACGTATCCGTCCAATGACTTACACACGTGGGTGGCGTCGGCGGCGGGCACGGGAGCAACCGGCAGTCAAACGACGGACGCCCTCTGCGGCACACGTAGCAAGACTGAGGAACGTCCAGTTGATACGTCCCGCACGACACACGCACATGTTGACGGACCGTTCCGCCTTGCATGTCGTCCTCAGGACTCTCTCCTTGTACGAATGTTGATCATTGCCAACCAAAGAGAACGAAGGACACAAATGACCAGTACATGGTTGATCACCGGCGCGTCCCGAGGCTTCGGGCGCGCCCTGGCGGAAGCGGTTCTGGAGTCCGGATACCAGCTGGTGGCGACCGCCCGGCGTCCGGAGCAGCTGGCGGACCTGGTCTCCCGCTACGGCGACCGGGTGCGGACGGTGGCCCTGGACGTCACCGACACCGCCGCGGCCCAGGACGCGGTGCGGGCTGCCGTCGACGCCTTCGGCCGTCTGGACGTGGTCGTGAACAACGCCGGCTACGCCAACAGCGGTCCCATCGAGGAGATGGCGGAGGACGACTTCCGCGCCCAGTTCGAGGCGAACTTCTTCGGGGTCGTCAACGTCACCCGGGCCGCCCTCCCGGTGCTGCGCGAGCAGCGCTCGGGGGCGTTCCTGCAGTTCTCATCACTCGGCGGCCGGGTGGGCGGCACCCCGGGCATGGGCGCCTACCAGAGCGCGAAGTTCGCCGTGGAGGGCTTCTCCGAGGTCCTGGCGAACGAGGTCGCCCCGTTCGGGGTCAAGGTCGTCATCGTCGAGCCGGGCGCCTTCCGGACGGACTGGCAGGGCTCGTCGATGGAACTGCACGCCGTGGGTACCGACTACGTGGACACTGTCGGCGCCATGAACAAGTACCGGGCGGAGAACAACGGAACCCAGCCCGGCGATCCGGTCCGCGCCGCCAAGGTCCTCATCGACGTCGTCAACGACGACGACCCGCCGCGCCGGCTCCTGCTCGGCGCCCAGGCCGTGACCATGGCCCTGGAGGCGGGCGAGGCACGGGCCACGGAAACGAGGAAGTGGGCCGAGGCCAGCGCCGCGGCCGACTTCCCGGCCGGCGAGTAGGCGCACCGGACGGCCGTACCCCTACGCGCCGCGACGTCTCCCCCGCCTTCCTCTCTCACCCACACACCTATCGCACCCCATTTGAAGGAGATCACTCCATGTCTCGCAAGACCTGGCTCATCACCGGCGCTTCCAGCGGACTGGGCAAGGCCCTGGCCGAACACGTCCTGGCACACGGGGACAATGTGGTGGCGACGGCCAGCTCGACACAGGCCACCACCGAACTGGCCGCGCGCTATCCGGAGACGGCGCTGGCGGTCAAGCTCGACGTCACCGACGCCGAGGACCGTGTCGCGGCCGTGCGCGCCACGGAGGAGCGCTTCGGTGGCATCGACATCCTCGTCAACAACGCCGCGATCGACTTCGTCGGCGCTCTGGAGGAGCAGGAGGAGAGCGACTACCGCAGGCTCTTCGAGGTCAACTTCTTCGGCGCGGTGGCCCTCACCCGGGTGGTGCTGCCCGGTATGCGCGGCCGGCGCAGCGGCACCATCGTCAACGTCTCTTCCATGGACGGCCTGGCGAGTCTGCCCGCCAACGGCTACTACTCCGCGAGCAAGTTCGCGCTGGAGGGCTTCACCGAGGCCCTGTGGCAGGAGATCGAGCCCATCGGCCTGCACGCGATGATCATCCAGCCCGGTTCCTTCCGCACCGGCATCGAGAACCGGACGAAGGTGTCCGGTGAGGCCATCGCGGACTACGCCGATACGGCCGGTGCCTTCCGCGCGATGATGAGCAGTCTCACCCCGGAGATGTTCCCCGGTGACCCCGAGCGCGCAGCCGAGGCGATCCACCAGGCCGTCAACGCCCCGCAACCGGCCCACTGGGTCGTCCTGGGCAGCGACGCCCAGCGGCGCATCGGCGTGAAGCTCGACCAGCTGCGGGCCGCGTTCGAGGCCGGCAGGGAGCTGGCGTTCAGCACAGACTTCCCGGGCGCCGCCGAGAACGCGGTGCTCTGACTCCCGCGGGCTGTCACCGCGTCCGCCGGCACGAGGGTGGATCCCCTTTTTCGTGGGTTACCGGGTAGCCAATGGCCTCCCGTCCCGTCCGTGCCGCGTGCCGGAAGCGCGGAACTCCCGACAACACCACCCGGAGCCCTGCCCGTCTCGCACGTGCAGGGCTGCGGGCGCAGGTGGACGGCATCGCCGTCACCGCGCCCGACGACGCGCGGCGACGGCGATCCTGACTTCCGGTCATCTCGGCTTCGCGCTCTCCACCCACATGTCTGCTCCCGGGTGGTGCTCGTGCTGGTCACGCTGTTCTCGCTGGGCGTACGTGGCCTGGGCCAAGCAGCCCGAGGGCATGGAGGAGGGCCAGTCGGGCGACGTCAGCGAGGCCGGCCCGGCGCTGTGCTTCGTGCTGTGCTTCGTGCTGTGCCTCACCATCGTCGCCTACGGCGTCCACCTGATCGTGGCCAAGTGACAACCCTGAGCCACGTCCTGCCGATCCACGGGCGGACGTTCCTTCCCGTAGGCATGCGACGCCCCCTGCCCCAGGCGCACCGGCGCCGGGGGCAGGGGGCGTCGTGTCAGCGGCCGGTGGCCAGGTTGGCGCCGCCGGTGCAGTCGAGCACCACACCGGTGATGAAGCCGTTGGCGGCCAGCATATGGACGGCCCGGGCCACGTCCTCGGGCCGTCCGACCCGGCCGACCGGCGTGGTGGCGGCAAGCCCGTCGAACAGTGCCTGGCGCTGCTCGGCCGGAACACGGTCCCACCACGGGGTGTCGATGACGCCGGGCGAGACGGCGTTGATCCGCAGCGGCGCCAGTTCGACCGCCAGCGGCGGAACCATCGCCTCCAGCGCGCCATTGAGCGCGGCCAGTCCCGCAGTGCCCGGGAAGGCTGCGCGGGCGGAGGAGGCAGTTATCAGCGTCACCGATCCGTCCTGGCGCAGGTGCGGCAGCGCGGTCTGAACGATGCGGACCTGCGGCCAGAACTTGGCGTCGAAGCCGACCGCCAGGTCCTTCAAGTCCAGCTGGGCGAAGGGGCCGGCGCCCGCAGCGCCGGTGACCCCGACCACAAGGTGATCGATGGTGCCGGACTGGGCGAAGAAGGTGTCGATGGCGCCCTGATCAGCTGCGTCCATCCGGTGGCCGACGGTCTTGCCGCCGATCCGGGCCACTGCCGCATCCAGTCGGTCCTGGTTGCGGCCGGTGACGACGACCTCGGCTCCATCCGCCACGAAGGCCGTGGCCGCGGCCTCACCGATACCGGAGCTGCCGCCCATCACGACGACACGCTGCCCTGCGAACACGGACGCTGTGCTGCTCGACACGCTCATGGTGCTGATCCCAGCTTTCTGTAGGTATGTCTGTGCAGCTCTCTTGACGAGACTGCTGGTCTCGACAACAGTTTGTATCGAGACTTGTAGTCTCGTCAAGGAAGGATGGGAGTAGCGCCCACAGGGTGCGCGAAGAAAGAGGCATGGACGTGACACAACCGCGCGCGGAACGGCCGCACACCGGACGGCGCCGCAACGAGGCCGCACACCGGGCCATCCTGGACTCCGCCCTGAGGCTGCTCAGCGAGTCCGACGGCACACCGGTCACCATCGACGCCATCGCCCGCACCGCAGGCGTCGGGAAACAGACCGTCTACCGGTGGTGGCCCTCCAAGGGCGCAGTCCTCCTCGACGCCCTCGTCGACCAGGCCGGACAGGTCGTGCCCGACCCCGACACCGGCTCGCTGCGCGAAGACCTCCGGGCCTTCATCACCGCCACTTTCGACGGCGCCCAGAGCACTCCCAGCGCTCCCGCCCTGCGCACCCTGGTACGCGAAGCCGCCCACGACGTTCACCTCGCCGAGACGATGCGCACCTTCATCGCCACGCGCCGCGCCACCCTCCGGGACCTGCTGACCCGCGGCCGCGACAGCGGCGAACTCCCCGACGACGCCGACCTGGACCTGATCGTCGACCAGATCTACGGCGTCTTCTGGTACCGCTTCCTCCTCGGCCACGCCCCCCTGGACCACGCTGCCGCCGACCGCCTCACCGATTCCCTGCTCGGGGACCGAAACGCGGGGATGCCGCAACCGGGTCGCGCTCCCAGATATGGGCAGTCCTGAGACACCATCAACTCCCGTCGAGCGGCCTATGACAGGTCGACGGAAGGCTTTGATAGGGGTCAGCCGCTACGTCGTGGTCATACGCAGCGAAGGGTGCCACGAGCACCCTCCACGCCGTCGAGACGATCCACGAGTACCTCAGCCACTTCCCACAGCCATGCCTGATCTGGTGAATTCCGTGCGAAATCAGCTAGGTTGCCACCACCTCACCCGACGTCCACATGGGAGCGGCAGCGATGAGCCAGCAGCAGAAGACCTTCCGCGCCATCGAGGTCGGCGACGGCAGCGACGGGCGATGGGCCACCCATGCACAGTCCTTGTGGCCGCTTACGGCGGGGTGGATGACCGAGGAGGGCCGGACCTCAGAGGGCGCGGACCGTGCCCGGAAGTTGTTCGAGGCACACATGCCGGAGCTGGTCCCGGTGCTCGACCGGCTCGCCGGTCAACTCGACCGCCCCGAAGGGGACACCTTCCTCACTCTCGCAACCGTGCGACCGTTCTTCTCGGGCTGCACCCAGATCGGCGGCAACGGCATCCTGCTGCGCAACTACGACTTCAGCCCCGACGACTGCGAGGGCACCATCGTCTCGTCCCACTTCCTGCGCCCGGTGATCGGGATGCAGGATGCGGCCTGGGGCTTGCTGGACGGAATGAACGATGCCGGGCTCGCGGTCTCGCTCACCTTCGGCGGGCGATTCGTCCACGGCCCCGGCTTCGCCATCCTCATCGTGCTGCGCTACCTGCTGGAAACGTGTGACTCCGTCGACGAGGCAATCGGCAAGCTGCAGTCCATACCGATCGCCATCCCGCAGAACGTCACCCTTGTCGACTCCGAGAAGGCGGTGACGGTGTTCGTGGGTCCGGACATCCCTCTGGCCGAGGCACCGGACGCCTGCGCTGCCAACCACCAGCACCTGCCGGTGCCTGACGAACAGGAGCAGTTTTCCCGGACCCAGGAGCGACTGAGCGCCATTCGTGCAGTGGGCACGGACGTGGCGGCGATGCTGAAGCCGCCGCTGTATCAATCCGGGTACGACGAGGGATTGGGAACGGTCTACACCGCCCATTACCAGCCCTCCGAGGGCCGGGTGACCTACTACTGGCCTGGCGAGTCTTGGGAACATTCCTTCGATGACTTCGTTCCGGGGTTCCGCACCGTGACCATCGGTCAAGCCGCCTCCCGCTCCCGCTGACCGACCTGGCGCGCGCTCTGGACGACTGGCTGGCCGGCGGCCGGACCCCGGTGGGGGTGCCACGTCGGCACCGGGCCCGCTCCCGGGCGCGGGGCCACGGTGAGCCGGTGCGCCACGGACCGCCGGACGGAAGGCGCTGCGCACCCGCGGAGTCGAACCGCGACGATCGGTGGCCGGCCGTGGGTGCCCGCGCCGGACCGGTCACGACATGCAGGAACGGTGAACGCTGATGACCCGGGCTTCGTCGCTGGATGCCGAGACGGTGCTCATCGACCTCGACCGTCCCGGGCCACGTGCGAACGGCGGGGCGTCAGTCGCCGCCGAGATCGGCAAGGTGCAGCTGGCCGCGAGATGTGATGCCGAGCTTCGGGAAGACCCGGTGGAGGTGTTGACCCACGGTGCGGTGCGAGATGAACAGTCGTGCACCGATTTCGCGGTTGCTCAAGCCGGTGGCAGCCATTTTGGCTATCTGCAGTTCCTGGGGCGTGAGTCTGTCCAGCGTGTCGCTCGTCGGTCGGCCGACTGCTTCGCCTGACGCCCGAAGCGCGGCCCGCGCGTCCGCGCCCATCGCCTTGATACCCAGCGCGTCGAAGCTCTCCACAGCCGCCCGCAGCGGGCGCCGTGCGTCAAGGTTGCGGCGTTGGCGCCGCAGCCACCGGCCGTAGGCGAGCAGCAGCCGCGCTCTGTGCAACGGCCAGTGCGACAGCCGGCCGGCGAGAGCCTGCTCGTAGAACGGCTCGGCCTGGTCCTCGGCGGCCACGAAAGGGCGGGCATAAGCGGCCATGGCCTCCAGATACGGCGCGGTGGTCTTCTCGGCCAGGGCGTCGAGCCGGGCGAGGTAGTGCCGGGCTTCGCTGTCGCGGCCGGTGCGGGTCGCCGCTTCGATCAGGTCGGCGATCCCCCAGTAGCCCAAGAACGGGTGATAGGTGACGTCGGACGGGTCCAGCGTCCGAGCCAGTTGCTCGAAGGCCTCGTTGTGCTGGTTGTTGGCTATCGCGATGCGTCCCCGGGCGAACTGAGCGAAGCCGAGAATGGATTGAGCACCGATCGACAGCAGCTCTGTTTCAGCCGCCAGAATGAGTTCGCTCGCGGTTTCGGATTCTCCGCGCTCACCGGCCAGAACGGCCGTGGCGAGGTCGGCGACGAATCCCCAATGGGACCGCCCGGTCTCGCGAGACAGCCGCCTGGCCTCGTCAGCCGCCGATCTCGCCAATCGGTGCTTGCCGAGGTGTATCGCCGACCACGCCTGGGATGCCAGGGCCTCGCCGAGCAGTCCGAGGCGGCCTTGTCGGCGAAGGCCGTCGACGGCAGCGCACAGGTACGGCCAACCGAGGTCGAATCCCCATACGGCGGTCAACGTGGAGCCCAACGCATGCTGTTCAACAGGGTCATTCACGGATCCAGGCCCGATGCGGGCCATCACGTCGATGACCCAAGCCGTCTCTGCGACCGGGTTCGCGCTGGCGGCGATGGACACGACCAGGGGGTCGATGTCCATTCTCTGGAAACGCCGTGCCGTCCTGACGACCAGGCTTCGCGTCTCCTGGGACGGGTTGCCGTACCAGCAACCCGTGGCGAGAGGGCGCAGTGCGTTGAGCACGAGCGTGGCACCGCCGCTCTCGCTGCTGGCCAACTGGTCCGCCACGGCGGCGAAGGCCCGTATCCGCTCCGGGCTGAACAAGCGGTCCTCGTTGAGTGCCTCCGTCCACAAGGTGTGACGAAGCTGTTCCTCTCCTTCCAGCTTTGCGGACCGCGCCTTGGCGAGCTGCCGTCGCGCAGCGGTGGCGTCGCCGAGCTCGAAGTTGATCTCCGCTGAACGCAGCAGGAGGCGCCCCCGGTGCGTGTCCGGGGTGCTGAGCAGCGCTGCCTGTCGCAGTGCTTCGACCGCGGCAACCGGAGCCCCCCGCTGCAACGCCTTGGACGCGGCTGCTTCCAGGTCGAGCGCCACGTCGTCGTCCGGACCGGAGCTGGCGGCAGCACGGTGCCACGCCCGGCGTTCCTGGTGTCCTGCCAGTGCCGTCGCCAGTGCTGCGTGCCCGGCCAGTCGTCTCGACGGAGCGGCCGCGTTGTAGATGGCGGAGCGAATGAGGGGGTGCCAAAAGCGCACTCGGTGCGCGCTCAGCTCGATCAGGCCGGCCTGGATGGCGGGTGTCAGGGAATCGACCGAGAAGGGTGTGCCGTCCAGGAGCTCTGCGCCCCGAAGGATCTCGGTGACATCGTCTTTGTCGTCAGCCGCGGCGATCAGCAGAACGGTTCGAGTCGAATCCGGCAGCGACGAGGCACGGGACAGGAACGACTGTTCCAGGCGACGGGGTATCGGCAGCCACGGTTTCAGGGGCTGCGGCACGCCTGAGTTTCCGCTGAGCGCCGCTGGAAGTTCGACCAGCGCCAGTGGGTTGCCGGCGGCTTCCGCGAGGAGGCGGTCACGAACGGTCCGATCGAGGCTCGGCGCACGTGCCTCGAGAAGCTGCATCGCCGCGTCGTCGTCCAGCGTCGCCAGCTCAAGCTCCGGCAGGCCCGCGTCGTTCAGCACGGAATACATAACTCACTGATGGTGTCGACAGGCTTAGCTATCAAGTCAGCGACGTCAGTCAACTCCGTGACACGTTGTCGTTGATCAGGCGCAGCAGCTCCTTGACCGTCTCGTCCTGCTCCTCGGTCAGCCCCATGGCCCCGCTCATGGCGAGCGGCACGGCGCGCGCCCGGTCGCGCAGGGCAAGCCCTGAGGGGGTGAGCGTGAGGGTGACCGAGCGTTCATCATCCGCGCGGCGCTCCCGGTGGACCAGGCCGGCCGCCTCCAGCCGCTTGAGCAGCGGGGACAGCGTGCTGGACTCCAGCTGAAGGGCGGCACCCAGGCCGCGGACCGAGATCTCGTCCTGTTCCCACAGGACGAGCATCACCAGGTACTGGGGATAGGTCAGGTTCAGTTCGTCCAGCAAGGGCCGGTAACGAGCGGTGACCGACCGGGAGGCGGAGTACAGGGCGAAGCAGAGCTGGTCCCGCAACTGAAGCGATCCCCGGGCGCCACCGTGCGCGGTGGCGTCTGTCCCCTCGTTCACGGCTCGTTCCTCCTGTCGCATGGATACGGCGGTTCCGTACGCGATCCTACGCCATCAGGTCCGCCCAAATGAATCGTGCACAACTTAGTTGCGCTCGATCTGATCGCAAGCTATGTTTCTTCTCAGTCGCCGGCCAGCCGGCGGAGCACCACGAACGATCTTCTTTATGAATTCTCAGGAGCCAGTCATGTCCGAGTCCCTCACCCAGCCCGTCCTGGAGCCCGCGGCCGCCGCGTTCGCGGAGGCGACCGCCAACCCGCCGTACCTGTTCGACCTGCCGCCGGCGGAGGGCCGTAAGGCGGTCGACGACGTGCAGTCCGGCGACATCGAGAAGCCGTCCGTCGAAGAGGAGTGGATCACCGTTTCCGGCGGCCCCACGGGCAGCGTCCGGGCGCGGATCGTCAAGCCCACCGGTGCCCAGGGCACCCTTCCGGTGATCCTCTACATCCACGGCGCAGGCTGGGTCTTCGGCAACGCCCACACCCATGACCGTCTGGTGCGCGAGCTCGCCGTCGGCGCGGACGCCGCGGTCGTCTTCCCCGAGTACGACCTCTCCCCCGAGGCCCGCTACCCGGTCGCCATCGAGCAGAACTACGCCGTCGCCCAGTGGGTCGTGGAGCACGGCGCCACCAAGGGCCTGGACGGCTCGCGGCTCGCCGTGGCCGGCGACTCCGTCGGCGGGAACATGACCGCCGCGCTCACCCTGATGGCCAAGGAGCGGGGTGGACCCGCGCTGGTCCAGCAGGTCCTGTTCTACCCGGTCACCGACGCCAATTTCGACACGCCGTCCTACCACCAGTTCGCCACCGGCTACTTCCTGCGCCGCGACGGCATGCAGTGGTTCTGGGACCAGTACACCACCGACGAGAGCGAGCGCGCGCAGATCACGGCGTCTCCGCTGCGCGCCACCATCGAGCAACTGCGGGATCTGCCGCCGGCGCTGGTCATCACCGGCGAAGCCGACGTGCTGCGCGACGAGGGCGAGGCCTACGCCAACAAGCTGCGCGAGGCCGGCGTACCGGTCACCGCCGTCCGATTCCAAGGCATCATCCACGACTTCGTGATGCTCAACGCCCTGCGTGAGACCCACGCCGCCGAAGCTGCCATCACCCTGGCCGTCACCACCCTGCGCACAGCACTCGGCACGGCGTGACCCGCGGGCGTCCATGAGGCCGTGAAGGGCCCACGGCCTCGTGGGCGCCTCACGGCCCGGCACACGAAGCCACCTCGCGGATGACCACGGTCGCGCAGCGGCACGCGGGAGCCGAGCGCCGGGCGAACGCCACGGATAGGCTGACGAGGGGGAGTTGTCCACAGAGGCACGGACGTGGCGTCGGCTGTGCGATGACGGACGGCTGCCCCCCTCTCCATCCCGCCGCGTGAACCAAGGAGTTGAGTTGACCGACGAAGCAATGGGTGACGACGTCTACCAGCCGGACGGGTCCGAAGTACAGGACGACGCCGGACTGCTGGACGCGTCGGACACCCTGGACTACCGGGCCGGTGAGGAAGTCCTCGACGAGGGCTACTCGCCGCCCGAACGACCGTGGGGCGTGCAACACACCGGCGTCACGGCGGCCGAACGGCTGCGCGGGGAAAGCCTCGACGAGCGCTTGGCCGAGGAGATACCGGACATCGCGGTTGCGCAGGGCGACGGCATCGGAGACACCTGGGACACCGACGGCGAACCCTTGGACGCCGAGGTCGGTGACGCACGCGCCGGACGGCTCGTCGGGCCGGACGAGGGTCTGCCGGTCAGCGCTGGGTCCGGCCTCATCGCCTCGGACGTGGGGCTGGACGGAGCCGGTGCATCGGCCGAAGAGGCCGCCATGCATCTGACCTCCGAGTCCGACACCTGGCTCGAAACCTGAGCGGGCCTTGACCGAGTCGGGGGCGGTCGATCGTGGCGAACGACCGGCGCTTGTCGTGGCCCTCGGGCGCCGCTCGGCGAACGGACTGCGGACGTGGACGTCTGGGGTGGCGACGGTGCGCCGGACCGTCTGGTCCATCGCCAGGGAATCTCCCCCACGACCACGGAGGCGGTCGTACGGAAGAGACCGGTGTCGCCCGCCGGCACTCCTGGCAGCGCGCACATCACACTGATCGGCGGCCGGTCCGCCCCCGCTTCGACAGGCTCGAACCCCCTCGCGTCGGCCCCCGCAACGTCGCGCTGGTGGGCCTCGCCGACCAGCTGCGGCGAACGGCCACGACGTAACCAGTGGCCGAGTTGCTCCCACATGTCGACGGTGTCCCAGCCGCTGTGCTTCAACCTCATCTCGGCGGCCCGACAGGCGACCTCGCCGTCGCACCTTGCCACCGCAGGGAGATGGGCAGGCGCGCGTCGGCGGCGGTGCAGACGGTGTCCGGCGCCCCGCCGGTGGTGTCGTGCCGTTCGACGATGGTCCGGTAGGCGAGGTCGTCAAGGCTGCCGACGCCGGGCGGTTCGCCACCGCAGACGGGGATGAGGTCGTCCACGATGGCGTCGACGTCGAAGTCGGCCGCGTCCGGCACAAACCGCCGCGGCAGGCAGCTGGGCCCGCGTGGAGATCGTCTCAACTGGTAGAGCGTTGGGAAGTCGGGGGCGGCAGGCAGGCGCCCCGAGCGGGTTGGTGCCGTCAGGGTTGCTCGACCGGAGGCAGGAAGAGGTAAAGGCGGGTGCCTTGCGGTCGGTAGCCGGCCCGCTCGTAGACGCGGCGGGACCCTTCTCCGGAGTACTCCAGCCAGACTGACCCGGCTCCCTGGGTGAACATCGCTTCGGTCAGGGCGGCGGTCACTGCGGCGGCGACGCCACGGCCACGGTAGGCGGGGCGGGTGCCGACGCCGGACAGCTCGGCGGTGTCCTCTGCCGTCGGGGAGCAGGATGCCCCGCCGACGATGCCGCCTTGCGGGCCGCGAACGAAGCGCACTGCTCCGCCGCTCTGCTGGGTGCGGCGCAGGCGGGCCGCACCCTGTGCGGAGGGGGCGAAGACGTCACCGAATGCCTCGGCGAGTGCGGCATCGAGCTCGGCGAACTCTTCGTCGGTGGTCGGACTCTCCACGCGGGGGGAATCGGCGGACTGGGGGAGTATCAGCGTGTGGGGTGTGCAGACGAGGTATTCATGCACCGCCTCTGTGCCGAAGCCCGCCGCACGCAGGACCGGTTCCACGCTGGGGGCGGCCTGCGGGGCGAACTCCAGCCGGGGCAGCAGACCACGCTCCCGGAAGATGCCGATCAGCGCGGCGACGTCCCGCTCGGTCGGCTCTGCCCCGGGCAGCGGCGTCGCGTAGTTGAGGTAGGGGTTGTCGGTACCGGGGGTGAAGCCCGCGACGAAGCCGTCGGTTTCGACGACCACGGGACGGCGGCGGAGGTTGGTAGCGGCGAATCTCTGGACCTGAATGTCCATGATGGTGCTGACCTCACGAAGTCTCGGGTGGAGCCCTTGGCGAACTCGGGGAGTCGCGGCACGGGAGATGGCGGTGCGTCAGGCACCGCGTCGTGGGGCCGCCGTAGGGAACAGCGTGGCAGGCTGAGGCCGTTGCGTAGTGGGCGCTCAGTGCCGACGGCGGCCGCTCGGGGACGCCGAGAACATTGGCTTCGTTCCTCACTGTGAGTGTGTCTGCAAGGTCGCAGAGCGCGGCACACTGTTCCACGACCGACCCGAGCGGGCAAGCGGTTTTCCCAAGCCAGCGAGAGAGCGCACGGTGCCGGCGGACCAGACCCCAGCAGCAGATGAAGACGGCAGCGATCCTGCGAAGGCAAGGAAGTGACATGGCTCCAGCAGTCTGTGCTGGCCACCCGGTTCCGCTCGATGTCGGCACCCGAGGCGTCGACGTCGCCGACGTGGAGCAGCACGGCCCGACGCGGGTCGCGGGCCGTGCGCTCGCGGACGACCTGCACGTAGCTCTGGCTGCCGAACCCCCGGACGACGAGCACAGGGATCCCCGTGCGCTCCAGCCAGCCGGTCGACTGCGCCCGCGTGTCCTTCTCGCAGGCCACGTACAGGGCTGACGACTGGCCCGCGGTCCGCTCCAGGGCGAGCCAGTCGGGCGCATCCCGGAGGAACGCCCCGGCGTCCTGCCAGGCTGGCGGAACGTGGACCTCGCGCAACGGGCCGATGAGGTCGGGGAACCCTCTTCCTGGCGGGCCTGGGCAAGGCGTGCCGACAGACGTCGGTACGGCGGCACGGTGTGCGGGATCAAGCCCTCCGAGACGAGCCTGTTGTACGCCTGGCGCAGGGTGCAGCCGCCGACCTCGTCGTAGCTGGGTGACGATGTCGGCGGCGTCCACGATGCGCGGCCACTGGAGTCTGGGCACACGGGGCGAGGCGGTCGAATCCATGGCGACCTCCTCCCCCTACGTCGCCCGGGAGGCACCGTCGCCCGGGACGTGCCACCAGCGCAATCTCTGAGGCTGCCAGATCCGTACATGTAAACGGCATATGGCGCAAACCCGCTTAGGAGGTCACGTACCATGCGTCTCTCAACAGTCGCGATCATCCCCTTCTTGGCAGCCGGGGTGGCCTTCACGGGTGCGGCGCCCGCTATGGCAGATCCGCAACCCAACCCGACTACGCCCACCACCAGCACCATGCCGCAACCCAGCCCGACTACGCCCACCACCAGCACCAGCACCATGCCGCAACCCAACCCGACTCCGCCCACCACCAGCACCAGCACCATGCCGCAACCCGGAACGGGTTCGGGATTCGGCAACGGGGGGCGGGTCGGCCACGGCCAAGGCAACGGGTTCGGGTTCGGCAACGTCCGGCCAGGCCACGGGTTCGGTGACCGGAACCACATCCACCACTTCCGGCTGCACCGGCACCACCAGTTCTGCTTCTTCGTGCACCGCCACGTGGTGATCCGGATTATCCGGTTTGATCACCGTGGTGTGGTGATCGTCAAGACGATCATCCCCGGCCACCTTGTGTGCCTCAGCCCGTTCAGGAACTTCTGAGGAGAATCTCAGTGTGGGAACCAGGACCTGAAAGAAGTGCCGACCCGGTGACCGCGAACGCGAACGGTCACCGGGTCGGCGTGGGGTGGCCCGCGCCCGAAAGGCGAAGTGCGCCGGCCACGAAGCAGGAGGTATCGCCCTGATGGCGGCCGAAGGACTCACCAACCGGGAGATCACGGAGCGGCTCTATCGCTGAGCGGTCTGCTGCGTTCCCACGCCGCTTCCCTACGTCGCGCCGGGCCGGAGGACGGGGTCCGCTGCACGCCGGGCGGGCCGAATAAGAAGATCGAAACGGTCCTTCGCGGCGCCATTGAACTCCAGGTCGATGGCGGCCGGGAACTGACTTGAACATCCAAATGATCATTTAAATTTCAATCGATCACCACTAACCCATGTACGTCTCACGTCCACCCAGTTATGTTAGACATAGGTGACAAGAGCCCATCAGTAGCTGACATCACCATGTCTCCATTCGGGGCTGCCAGTGGTGACAGCAGGACTCTTCAGAGGTGCATCCTTGGACGACCAGACTCCGCCGTCGACGCTGTTCGGCCGCGAGGAAGAGCTGCGCAGGCTCGACACCTTCCTGGAGCGAGCCCGACGACAGGGCGACACCCTCCTCCTGTACGGCGAGCCGGGCGTGGGCAAGACCCGCCTGCTCGAGGCCGCCGTGGAACGCGCCTCCGCGCAGGAGATCCGCGTCATCCGGGCCACCGGTGTCCAGTACATGGCGGACGTCAGCTACGCCGTACTCGGCGAGCTGCTCCTCCCGCTGTCTTCGGGACTCACCGAGCTGGACGAAGAGTTCCAGGACGCCCTGACGGCGGCCCTCAGCTGGCACAGCGGCCCGTTTCCGTCACGCCTGATGATCCTCAACGCCTGCCTCACCCTGCTGCGGCGGCAGGCCGAGAAGAGTCCGCTGTTGCTCGTGGTGGACGACCTGCCCTGGGCCGACAGCCCCAGCGCGGTCGCGCTCGGTTTCGTGGCCCGCCGGCTGGCCGACAGCAGAGTGGGCCTGATCACCGCCTCCCGCACCAACGAGCACGACCACTTCCAGCGCAGCAGGCTTCCGGTACTGCAGGTCAAGCCGATCGGCGAGGGCCCCTCGGGCGAACTGGTCCGCGCCGCGTTCCCCGCCATGGCACCGAGCGTGCGACATCGTCTGGTCGCCGAGGCCCGGGGCAATCCGCTGGCCCTGCTGGAACTGCCCGCGGCCCTGCACACCGATCAGCTGTCCGGCATCAGGGCACTGCCGGACGTACTCCCGCTCACACGCCATGTCGAGTCGGTGTTCGCGGCCCGCGTCGCCCTGCTGCCTCCCCAGACACGGGCAATCCTCCTCATCTTGACCCAGGAGGGCACCGGCGACCTGCGCGTACTCCAGCGGGCCGCAGGTGCCGAACCCGTCCTCGATCACCTCGCACCGGCCGAGAGCGTGAAGTTGATCAAGGTGGACCTCGCCTCGCGAAATGTGGAATTCCGCCATCCCCTCGTGTGCTCGGCGGTAGTGGACTCCGCCGGGGAGGCCGAGCTGCGCCGGACCCACCGACTGCTCGCCGACCTGTTCACCGACGATCCGGAGCGCCGTGCCGGGCACCTCGCCGAAGCGGCGAACGAAGCCGACGAGTCGGTCGCGGCCCTGCTGGAGGAAGCCGCTCGTCGCAAGCTGCGCCGCGGTGACGCGGTCGGGGCCATGACCGCTCTCGTCCGAGCCGCGCAGTGCAGCGCCCACGCCGACGGCCGCTGCCGGCGGCTCGCCGAGGCCTCCTATCTGGCCGCCCACGTCACCGGTGATCTGAGCACCGCCACCCATCTGCTGGACGAGATCCGCACCATCGACCCACGGTTCGGCGGCTCACTGCATGCGGCGGCCGCCGCCGCCCACGTGCTGATCAACGGTGATGGCGACGCCGAGACGGCTTACGCGCTGCTCCTCGAGGCCATCGAGAAGGGGGACCACGACTACCGGGCTTCCCGCACCGACCTCGTCGAGGCACTCCATACCTTGCTGATGATCTGCTGGTTCGCCGGCCGGGAGGACTTCTGGCCGCCGCTGTACGCCGCCATCGACCGGCTCCAGCCGCAACCGCCCAGCAGTTTGCTGCTCATGAGCAGGACAGTCCCCGATGCCGCCCGCACACCACCCGACGTACGGCGGCGTGTGGCCGAGCTGATCGACCACCAGGACGAGCAGCGGGAGCCGCATCAGCTGATGCGCATCCACACCTCGGCCATCTATCTGGACATGCTCGGCAACTATCGTGCGGGAGACTGGCGCCTCGTCGAGCAGGGCCGGACGGGCGGCGCCGTGCGCACTACCCTGAGCGCGCTCTTGCACCTGGGTCGATGACTTCGTGGTCGGGCGCTGGGAGGAGGCCGAGCGGCTGGCCGACGAGGGCTTGGAACTCGCCGAAAGCCATGGCTACGCCTTTATGACCTGGTTCTTTCACTTCCACAAGGCCCTGCTGGCCGCGGCCCGCGGCGACCCGGAGGCGCACTGGTGGGCGGATGAACTCACACGCGTCACCACCGCCCGCAAGGCCTACGGCGCGGCCCTGACCGCACACCACCCCAGAGCACTCGCCGCCGCCGGGCGCGGCGACTGGGAGGCCGTCTACCAGCACGCCTCCCGGCTCAGCCCGGCGGGCAGGCTGGCCCCATACACCTCCCATGCCCTTTGGGTGGCCCTGGACCTCGTGGAAGCGGCTCTGCGTACCAACCGGTTCGCGGACGCGGTGGCGCACGCCCGGGCGATGCGTGAGGCAGGGCTGCCGGAGCTGTCCTCCCGGCTGGCCCTGTTCACCCTGGCCGCTGAAGCGCTCGTGGCCTCGGACGAAGAGGCGCCGGCCCTCTTCGAGCGCGCCGTGTCGGCCCCCGGCGCCAATCACTGGCCGTTCGACTACGCCCGTGTGCAACTCCTCTACGGTGAGCGCCTGCGCCGCATCGGCTCCGTGGCCGAGGCACGGTCCCATCTCGGCACCGCGCTCACCGTCTTCCAGCGTCTCAGGGCCACCCCCTGGGCGAACAGAGCGGGCGCCGAGCTGAGGGCCGCTGGACGCAACCAGCCCCTCCCGGTCGCCGAGGGCGCGGGGACCGGGGGCCTCACGACCCAGGAGGTGGAGATTGCCATGCTCGCCGCCGAGGGCCTCACCAACAAGCAGATCGGCGAACGGCTCTTCCTTTCCCACCGCACGGTGGGCACCCATCTCTACCGCATCTTTCCCAAGCTGGGCATCACCTCGCGCGCGGCGCTGCGGGACGCACTGTCGCAGTAGGATCCGCCGTGTAGTCCGATGGCCTGGTCTCGTCGGTGCCCTCCGGGACCCCGGCCGCCTTGAGCGGGAGCGTGAGCGCCACGGTGACAAAACGGTTGCGCACGAAGGCCGTGTGAGCACGAAGGCCGTGAGACCGATGTAGCCGGTCTCACCGATGCCGGGAATCCTCGTGGCATTGCCACCGAAGTGCTTCTGCGCCGGTGAGGACACTCCGTAGGCGGTAACCGTGCCCACGGCCCAGCCGGCCAGCAGCGTCGGCGGTGGAACCAGCGGGTGAACAGGCCGCCGACCAGCGCCGGGACGGTCTGCAGGATCCAGATTCCGGCGAGCAGCTGGTAGTTGACGGCCACGGCGTTGTCCATGGTCAGGAGGAAGATCAGTGCGCCCGCCTTCACCAGCAGCGACATGATCTTGGAAACCCGGGTCTCCTGCTCGGCTTTGGCGCCCGGTCTGATGAAGTCCTTGTAGATGTTCCGCGTGAACAGGTTGCCGCGATCGACATGTTGGCAGCCGGCACCGATGCGGACGCCGATCGCAGAGAAGGCGACACCCTGGAACCATGCCGGGAACATGTCCTCGGCTGACTGCGCGCTGGTGACCTTCACCCCGGCCGCGATCGCCAGGAAGCCGAGCATTGTGCATTCGGCGCCCTGTCCACCGTTTCCGACCGCATGGCGACCAAGCAGGCCATCGCGGGACATGATGTCGGAGAGCTGCGACGCATCACTCTGCCACCGGGTCAGAGCACAGGCTGGAACTTCACGACGGTACGGTCGTCGGCTTCGTCAAGGAACCACGTGCGCCGACCATGGCCACATCGGCCGCAATCCCGGCGTCCCAGTCGTGCTCGACGTTCCTCTACGTCCTGCCGCACGACCCACCGCTGCCGAGGACGCCCCCGAAACCCAGCAAGGTCTCAGACACTGACATACTGCACCGAATGCCCCTGCCTGATGCGTCGGGCGATGCCCTTCGCAACGAGCCCTTCAAGGGTCGTGCGCACGACGGTGGTCTTGATGACCCGGTCGGAATGTGCCTTGCTCAGCGTCGCCGCGACGTCGCCTGCAGAACAGGGCTCGGACCGCTCGGCCAGATGGGCCCGGATGAGGCTGACCAGCGTCGGCGCGTGCTGCTCCCGCCTTCCGGCGCCCCGCCCGCCAGCGACGCCACCGGTCACACCCCACCCCGGGGGCGCGGACGGCTGCTGCAGCGGGATGCCGCTCTCCAGGGCCCGCTGCATCGTCACGAGAACGGCATGGTTGTGCTGTAGAGCGAGGAGTCGCGATTCGAGCTGTTCCAGGTCGGCCCGGGTCTTGTCCTGCTCCCGTGCGTTTCGGTCGAGATCACTCGCCAGCTGAGCACTGTAGTGCGTCACCAAGTCCGTGGTGGTCGTCGCCTTGGTCTCGGGCATGCGGCAGACTCCTTGGTTCGGCTCCGAGTGCAGGCCACGCTCCAGAGGTCTTTCCCAGACTGCCGCCACTGAACGTCAATACACACGTCGTCCGGCGTCAGTGCACGAACTCAGTGTGGCACCCCTTGGTAAAACGTGCATCAGTATGGGCGGATGAACCTGACAACCTCATTCGATCAGGTGAGTCAGCGCGTCCCACTCCACGCCCGTCGACTCCTGTCCCTCGGGAACCAGGCCGTAGGTCTCGAGGAGCCACTCCGTGACGGGCTCGGCAGGCATCTCGAACAGGGCCGTGTGGGGATCGCGGCCGACTTCGAGCCACAGGAACCACCCGCCGCCCCCGTCACTCTCCGGCCACACGGTGACATCCCCCTCGCCGGCACTGCCGGTCAGCCCGTCGGCCAGCAGTTCCCGCGAGAAGACCCAACGCACCGGATGCTCACCTTCTGAGTCCAGGATCAGGGTGACGGCATAGGGATCCCGCACGTCATAGGAGAATTCGCAGGAGATCAGCATTGGAAGTCGCTTCGCGATCCAATATGTCGCGACAGTTGTGAGGTGCGCCTTCCTCATTTCGTCCACCCCCACCTGCAAGCCAAGGAAAAGTGGTGTTCCACGGTCTCCGACTGTTTCATCTGCTCGCTTCCCAGTTCCTGGGACAGGGTCGCCCACGCTCCACCCGGCCCGCTTCCTCATCATGCGAGGTCGCACCGCCCCTTTCCCATACGTCAAGTGACGGTGATCCGCCGCGCGGGCGCGGCGGGCTCCGCGCGCAGGCCACCGAAACACTCCCGGGCCCCCTTGACTCACAACCTAAGTCGCCCATCAAGACATATGAAGTAATGTGCCCCCACGCATGAGTGAGTCACCGACTCGCTGAATGGTCTGCGCAGACAAGGTTGGATGATGATCAACGAAACGTACGATCACGTCGTGGTCGGCGCAGGCACGGCCGGATGCGACCGGGCAGGGTGTCCTCCCGCAGCGGCACGTCCACCCGGTCGTCATGATGGCCCATGAGGTAGCCGGCATCTTCCTGGTCCATGTCGCGGAGGACCATCCTCGGCGCGGCATCGGCGGCGCGCTGATGGCGACGGCCCTGCGGGTCGGGCGGGAACGCGGGATGCGGCTGGCGGCGCTCGGGGCCGGCCTGGCCGGGGAGCCCTTGTACTGGCGCTTCGGCTTCACAGCCGTCTCCGAATACCGCCTCTTCTCAGGACCCACCCCCTGACAACTAATGTCACATCTGCACCCGAAATGACATCTAGTTGAGTTATATTCGCTGTTGTGACTCGGCCAGAGATAGCAGACTTCGAGGCCCAACTCGGTAATTGCCGTGTGACTACTGACTCGGCTGGGGAGCGCAAGAGCGCGAGGACGGCTACCTCTCCGTACTCCGCAGCGGACTCGCCGGTGGCCAGGCGCGGCATCGGTGGCGCGAGGTGACTGCGGGCACCGCTCTACGGTGGGCGGCACACGGCATCGCTGGTGTCTACGCCGTGACCACCGACGCCGCACAGCGGCGGCAGGGAATCGGCGCGACTGTCACCCACGCCGCAGTGCACGCCGGCCGGGAGCTCTCGGCCTGCGGGTCGCCACGCTGCAGGCCACCGGCGACGGCGTGCTTGGTCTACCGACGGCTCGGCTTCTCCGTCGTCGGCGAGTACGGACTCTTCGCGGTGCCGGCTCGTGAACCGGCAGAATGATCCCCCCTTCCTGTGAGGAACGAATCCCATGACCGACATCGAACTTCCCGACGCCATCCGGACGTTCATCGAGGCGACCAACGCCCGTGACTCCGAAGCCTTCGTGGCCGCCTTCACGCTCGACGCGTACCTGAACGACTGGGGCCGCGAGTTCCACGGCCGCCGCGGGGTGAGCGATTGGAACCGGACCGACAACATCGGCGTACAGGCTCACTTCGACCTGGTCTCGGCGAAACAGGGCCACGCTGCCGGAAGCTACCTGCTGACGCTGAAGGTGTCGGGCAACGGCTACAACGGCACCGGTCCCATGGCCTGCGAACTGCGCGACGGACTGATCGCGAGCCTTCGGATCAGCTGAGCACCCCGTCAGCGGGCAGCTGCCGGTGGGGGCAGCCGCATGCCGACGAGGTCGGGCGGGAGCGGGCTGTCGGGCTGGAAGAACGGCGCCGAGGGCCCGTCCGGGGCCGTGGCGGGGGCGTCGGTGAGGCGGAACCGGGCCCGGAGCCGCCCGTAGAAGTCGGTGGGGTGCAGGCGGATCTGCCGGAGCCGGTCCGGGGCGCGGAAGACACCGATCCAGTCACCGGGGTCGAGCACCCCGCGCAGCTGGCCGTCGACGCTCACGGCGGCCTGCCCGGAGTGGGGCAGGACCCGGAGGGCGACCGGTTCGCCGGGCGCCACGACGATGCTGCGGTTGAAGGTCACGTGCGGGGCGATGGGGGTGAAGACGACCGCGTCCATGTGCGGGGACAGTACGGGGCCCCCGCGGCGAAGCTGTAGGCGGTGGAGGCGGTGGGCGTGGCCACAGCCAGCGCGTCCGCCGAGTAGGACGCCAGCAGCCTGCCCGCGAGGTAGACGCCGACGCTCACCTGGCGATCGCGGGCGAGTTTCTCCAGGACGATGTCGTTGAGGGCGTTCACGTCCAGGGCCACGCCCCAGCCCTGGCCTTCCCTGGTCTCCGGCTGGACCTGCGGGGCCGGCGGTGCGGAACCGTGCCCGTGGAGCAGCAGCGCTTCCATCCCGATTCAACCCCATAAAAGTGCGGGTGAACCCCGGCTCCGGCATATCCACCTTGTTGCGTGGATCCGCCCTGAGGGAGAATTCACGGGTGATTCAGCCCGCTGCCCGACCCGAAACCCTCGTAGGACGTCTGGAGGAAATCGACTTCCTGCAGCGGTTCGTCCAACAGACCGCAGTGAACGGCGGCGCGTTGCTGCTGTCCGGCGAGGCGGGTGTAGGCAAGACGGCTCTGCTGGAGGCGACCGCCGACGCCGCCCGCGACTCGGGCACGACCGTTCTCCGCGTGACCGGAGCAGAGTTCGAGGCCGAGGTCAGCTTCGCCAGCCTCAACCAGGCCCTGTTCCCCCTGGTCGACGAATTCTCCGAACTCGGGGACGAACACGCCCAGGCGCTCAGGGTCGCCCTGGGTTTCGAGGTCGGCCCCCCTCCGGACCGGCTCCTGCTGTCCAACGCCGTGACCTTGCTGTTCCGCAGGATGGCGGCTCGTGCCCCGCTGCTGCTCGTCATCGACGACCTGCCCTGGCTGGACCGGGCCAGTGCCGCGGTGCTGAGCTTCGTCGCGCGCCGACTGATCGGGAGCAGGGCAGGGCTCCTGGCTGCGTTCAGATCCGGATCGTACGTCTATTTCGACGTCTCCGGGCTGCCCGAGATGGTGTTGCAGGCGCTGGACGACGAAGCCGCCGCTCACCTGCTCGCGGAGCGCTTCCCCGGCATTGACCCGCAGGTCCGGGCGCGGGTGCTCAGCACCGCGCAGGGCAATCCCCTCGCCCTGCTCGAACTGCCGCAGGCACTGCGGGAGTCCCGGCGCGGTCCGGCCCAGCCCCTTCCGCGCATACTTCCGCTGACCCAACGCCTGCAAGGACTGTTCGCGGCCCGGGTGGCGGCCCTGCCCGCCGCCACCCGTACCCTGCTGCTCACCGCTGCGCTGGAAAGCACCGGCGACCTCAGGGTGCTGCAGGACGCGACGGACGCCGGGTACCGGTTGGACGACCTCGCGCCCGCCGAGCAGGACCAGCTCGTCCGGGTCGAAGCCGCCTCGCACAAGGTGACCTTCCGGCACCCGCTGATCCGGTCCGCCGTCGTGGCGGAGTCGACGTCCGCCGAACGCCGGCAGATACACCAGGCCCTGGCGCAGGCCTCCCGCGGCAACCTCGAACTCCGGGCGTGGCACCTGGGCGAAGCCACCGTGGAACCCGACGAGGAGGTGGCGGCGTTGCTGCAGGCGGCGGCGCGCCGTGTCCGGGGCCGCGGGGACTACCAGGCTGTGATCTCCCTGCTGTGCCGCGCAGCCGATCTCAGTCCCATGGCGGAGGCACGCAGCAGCCGCCTCGCCGAAGCCGCCTACATCGGAGCGGAAGGCCTGGCCGAGGCCAAGAGCACCACGGAACTGCTGCAGGGGATCCACCGGTCCGACGAGCAGGCGCCCACCTCACTGCACTACGCGTCAGCGGCGGCTCTCCAACTGCTCGACGCGGACGGGCACGTGGACACCGCCCATCGCCTCCTGGTCGGAGCGATCGAGTCCTGGCCGAACCATACGGATGCGGACGATGAGGAACTGATCACAGGACTGTGGACCCTCGCTCTGGTGTGCATCGTCGGCGGACGGGCCGAACTGTGGGAGGCCTTCCACACGGCCATGGCACGTCTCAGACCCGAGCCGCCCGAGATCATGACCCTGGGCATTGGTCTGTTCGGCGCCGACCCCGTCCGCACAGGGGTGCCCCTGCTGCCGACCCTGGAGGCCAGGCTGGCGACGATCCATCGCGAGTCCGATCCGGCCGTGGTGCAGGATGTGGCGGCGAGCGCGATCTACCCGGACCGCCTGGCCGAGGTACGTGAGCCCCTGTGGCGGAGCATCCGGCAGGGCCGGGCCGGGGGGCCCGGCAGACGGCGGATCGTCGCACTCATGGATGTGTGCTTCGACGACTTCGTCCGCGGCGAATGGGCCGAGGCCGGCGAACTGGCGGACGAGGGCCTTGCCGTGTGCGATGAGTTCGGAGGCAGGTTCTTCGGCTTCTACTTCCGCTATCACCAGGCTCTCCTCGCCGCCGTCCAGGGCAGGTTCGAGACCAGCCGGGCCCTCGCCGACCAGATGATCGGCTGGGCCGGTCCGCGCGGCGTGGGCATGGCCCAGACGTACGCCCGCCACGCCCTGGTCCTGGCCCATCTCGGGGAGGGCAACTTCGAGTCGGCCTATCAGCATGCGACGGGCATCAGCCCCGCCGGGACCCTCGCCTCGCACGTACCCCACAGTCTCTGGGTGGCCATGGAGCTGGTAGAGGCCGCCGTTCGCACTGACCGCAGGGCCGAGGCGGAGCGACACGTACGCGTGCTGCAAGAGTCGGGCATCGCGGCCCTTTCCCCCCGGCTCGCGATGCGGGAAACGGCTTCCGCGGCGCTCGTCGCCGGCGACGAGGCCCCGGAACTGTTCGAGCGCGCGCTGAGTCTGCCCCGGGTGGCCGAATGGCCCTTCGACGCCGCGCGCGTCCGCCTCCTCTACGGCGAACGGCTGCGCCGCTCACGGGCGGCGAACGAGGCGAGGGTCCAGCTCAAGCAGGCACTCGGCGCTTTCGAGAAGCTCGGCGCCGCTCCATGGGCGGCGCGCGCCGAACGGGAGCTGAGGGCGGCGGGACAGGCCACGCGAACCCCCTCCAGCGCCCAGGGCGTGGCCGCCCTGACATCCCAGGAACTCGAGATCGCGCGGCTCGCGGCGTCCGGCATGACGAACAAGGAGATCGGTGAACGGCTGTTCATCTCACCCCGGACAGTGAGCAGTCACCTGTATCAGATCTTCCCGAAGCTGGGCATCACCAAGCGAGCGGCATTGCGGGACGCGATCGGCGGCGACGACACCTAGGCCTCACTCAGGCCGTGCCCGTACCACGCTCAACCTGCGCCTTCAGCCCCGCTAGACACCTGTGCACCATGCGCTGGGCTCCGGCTGGATCCGCTTCCCGGTGTGCGATGGCGGCGGGTCCACGGGCCGCGAACCCCATGAGGACCAGGGTCCGGCAGCCACGGGCCAGGAACAGCCACTCCTGGTAGAGGCCGACGTCGATGCCTTGCGCGAACCAGGCCAGGCGGCTGCCGCGGCTGCACTCGCCGACCCGTGCACGCACTGCCAGTCCGTCCAGCCGGTAGGTGAACTCGCTGTCGGTCTGCAGCCCCTGCGGCTCGGTGTCCGCGGCCGACCCGTCGCCGATGCCCGTGAAGTCCCGTTCCCGCCTGCATATGTCAGCCAGGTGTCCGAAAACGACCTCCGGTTGCGCGTCGATGACGACCTCGCCGAGGCTCCAGAGATCCGAGAAGTCCGGGGAGTAGCCGATCGGCCAGTGCAGAAGTCGGCGGCTGTCCGGCTGGTCCGTACCGGGCGCATCGAACACGATCTCTTCCTCCGTGCGGCTCCTGATGACTGCGTCCGTCATCAGGCTTCCCGACCGCGCACGGGCGGGCATCAGTCATTCGACGGGATACCGCGCACCGAGCGTGACGTGTGGCAGGGGCAACCCGTGGCGCGCGCCCGCCGTCGGGATCAGCCCCACAACACGGTGAACCTGCCCCGGGGAGGGACGCCGCCGATCCGGGCGCGCAGTGCGCGGTCGGTGAGATGGCGGAGCACCGCACCCACCGGGCCGCCGACCGCAACGAGGAGCCGGTTCACGGCGGACCGGCGAGCAGCCGCGACCGTGCGATGACCCGCCGGGTCACCGCGACGGTGTAGGTGGAGAAGGTGGTGAACCCGCCCAGGACGCCGGTGCCGAAGGATGGGGGCAACAGGGGATACGGGTGTTCGATCCCGCTGGAGATGGTCATGAAGACGCCGATCGCCGCACAGCCGGCCACATTGCGCCGCCGACCGTGACCGCGGCGGGTACCGCCGCCTTCGCGCGGGCCGGCCCGGTGTGCGGGCCGGCCTCGTGAACAAAGGCGATGCGCCGGAGGGACGTGGTCATGGTGCGCCTCTGCGGAATGGTGGTCGGCCCGGTCAGTTCCCAGCGGCCAGTTCCGGCAGCAGGCGGGCCGCGTTACGGGTGGTCAGCGCGTGCCAGGTGCCGCCTTCCGGTTGTTCGGCGGCGTCTATGGAGGCGATCTGGGCGACGGCTCCGGCGGCCGGGGTCCAGCAGTAGTCGCTGCCGTAGAGCAGCCGGTCGTAGCCGAAGGTCGTGGTGAGCACGGGCACTTGGTGCGGGAACGGGCTGCCGGCCATGTCGAACCACAGGCCGCGCAGTTCCGCCTGCACGGTGGGACCGTCCGCGGAGCCGACGCCGAACACCGTGCGGAACAGTTCCATGCGGTCGGCGAGCAGCGGGAGCGCGCCACCGCCGTGAGTGATGACCCACTGAATGCGCGGGTAGCGGCGGAGCACTCCGTTGAACAGCAGGTCGGAAACGGCGCGGGTGGAATCGAACAGGAACTCCAGCATGGGCCGGGGCTTGCCCAGTGAGACCGCCTCGTGGCAGGGCGGCGAGGTGGGGTGGACGAAGACGACGGCGCCGCGGCCGTCCAGCTCCCTCCAGAGCGGGTCGAAGCGGGGGTCTCCGAGGTAGGCCCCGTCGTGGTTGGTCTCGACGGAGACGCCGTTGCTGCCGAGGACGTCGAGGGCGTGCACGGCCTCGGCAAGTGCGCCGTCCACGTCGGGCAGCGGCAGGGACGCGAAGTGCCCGAAGCGGCCGGGGTGTTCGCGCAGCACATCCGCCGCGAACTCGTTGACCCGCCGGCTCAGCTCACCTGCGGCGCGGTCGTCGCCGAAGTGTGTGCCGGGGGACGAGATGGACAGCATGCTGGTACGGATGCCGGTGGAGTCCATGAGGTCCAGGTGCTCCGCCGCGGACCAGGTGGGGTAGCCGCGCATGCCATCGGGAAGCAGGTGACCGGCGGCCCGGGCGGCCTCGACGTAGTCGGGGGTGACGAAGTGGGCGTGGATGTCGATGAGTTGTTCCGCTGTCGCGGTCACTGGAGCGGTCCTCCATTCCTGTTCGGCGGCATGGGCGGGGCACGCGCGGGGTGCCCGCTGGTGACGCTGCGGCTGCAACGGGCCTGAGCAGCACCGTGCGGGGCTCCGGCGGCGCGGGAGCCCCGCACGATGTTCAGGCGCTCTCCAGGGGTACGGTCAGCGCGACCGTACCCCGCAGGTCCAGCGCGACCGCGTCTTCGGTCCGGACCACGCTGAGCACCGGCTCGCCGCATTCGGCGCAGTGGGCCACAAGGCCGTGACCGTGGTGGTCCAGGCGCAGCCGCGCCACGGGCCCGGCCGAGCCGCAGCGCACGCACAGGACGGTCGCAGCCGTCACGTCGACAGCGAACAATCCTGAGAGCATTCCAGCGAGCGCGTCGCCGTCGCGGTGTCCGGCGCACCCGTCGTACTCGTCCCGGCAGTCTGCGGTCGTGGGTGCAGCGGGAAGTGAGGGGCATGATCGTCGTCCTTGGCCGAGTGGGGGCGCGGGCCCCACGCCGGGCCCGCGCCCCCTGGGGAAGGTGGCGCCAGGGGTCCTTGGGGGGTACGGGTCCCTCGCGCCACGCGTGGTTCAAGGTGGTCAAGCGCCGGTACTGCCAGGGCTGGCGGTTCCCGCCGTGGTGTACGCGTGGGCACCGGCGCCGGCCAGCTTGCCGCCGTCGACGATGAGGTACTCGTCGCGGATCGGGCGACCGGCGAAGAAGTCCTCCAGGATCTCGCGCGTGCCGGCGGCGTAGCGTGCCTGGGCCGACAGAGTGGAGCCCGACACGTGGGGGGTCATGGCGTTGTGCGGCATGGTACGCCACGGATGGTCGGACGCCGGAGGCTGCGGATACCAGACGTCGCCCGCGTATCCGGCCAGTTGCCCCGACTCCAGCGCGCGCACGACCGCGTCCCGCACCATGATCTCCGCTCGCGCGGTGTTCACGATGTAGGAACCACGGCGCATGGTCGCCAGCAGCTCGTCGTCGAAGAGGTGATACGTCTGTGGTTGAAGCGGCGCGTGCACGGAGACCGCGTCGACGCTGCGCACCAGCGACTGGACGTCCGGGTGGTAGGTCAGGCCCAGTTCATGTTCCACCGCCTCGGGCAGCCGATGCCGGTCCATGTAGTGCAGGTTGACGTCGAACGGCTTGAGCCGCTTGAGCACCGCGCGCCCGATACGGCCGGCGGCGATGACGCCGACGTCCATGCCCTCGATGTCGTAGGCCTGCGACACCGCGTCCGCGATGTTCCAGCCACCGTTGCGGACCCACTCGTGGGAGGAGACGAAGTTCCGTACCAGGCACAGCAGTTGCAGCACGGCGTGCTCGGCCACGCTGATGCTGTTGCTGTAGGTCTCCTCGGCGACGGTGATGCCGCGCTGGATGGCGGCCTCCAGGTCGACGTGGTCCGAACCGATGCCCGCGGTGAGGGCGAGCTTGAGCTTCTTCGCCTTGGCGATGCGCTCGGCGGACAGATAGGCCGGCCAGAAAGGCTGGGAGATGACGACGTCGGCATCGGGCAGTTCACGCTCGAAGACGGAGTCCTCGCCGTCCTTGTCACTGGTGACGACGAACTCGTGTCCCTGCTCCTCCAGATAGGAGCGCAGGCCCAGTCCGCCCGAGACGCAGCCGAGGAGTTCCCCGGGGGTGAAGTCGACAGCGGACGGAGTCGGCAGGCTCATGCCGCCCGGGTAGGCGGTGAGCCTGGGAAGCGTGTCGCGGACGTACTTGGGTGGGTACCCAGCAAGCGGATCCGGATACAGGACGCACAGCACCTTCATTTCCCACTTCTCCTCGCACGCGAGCGATCAACTGACCAGGGTCACCGGCCGGAGATCAGAAGGAAGGCGAGGTCCGGCCGGACTCCACCACTCTCGCTCCGGGCGCCGGGCCCGGGCCATGGAGCTCGCACCATGACCGGCGGCGGCCCGGTATGGGGAGCGCCCCACCTCCAGGTAGGGGCGGGCCCCGCACGGTCAGACGAACGGCAGGCAGCGCACGGGCTGAAGGCCGCGGTCCACCATGCGGTGGCACCCCGGCATGGGCACGAAGGCGTTCGAGGGAGGACCGGGACTTTGCGGCGAGGTCAGTGCTCGACCTGTGCGTGGCTCTGGCAGAGTTCCACGAGCGCGCCCCCCGCCCGCACCAGCGGCCGTCCCGTTCGGTCAGGGTGAAGGGCGGGCTGGTCCACGCGGTCTCGTCGAGCGTGGGCTGGATGTCGAAGTGCGCGTAGAGCAGGACGGTCGGCGCGTCCGGCGGGCCGGGCAGGAGCCGTACACGGACTGCCGGCCGTCGGGCATGTCGAGGACGGTGACATCGTCGAACTCCTCGGCACGCAGGGTGGCGGCGATCCATTCCGCGGCCCTTTCCGACTCGCTGCGCGGACTGACGTCCAGATCCGCCACGGAACGGAACGCCACCAGCTCGGCGAGTTCTGTCCGGACTGCGGGGATCATCGTGGCGATGGGGTCTTGGCCCACGGAGTGACTCCTCCCAGTGCTGATAGCTGACAGCATCTCGACACGTGACTGTCACCTCCATCTTCAGTGCTGCTTGACGTGCTCTTCGGACAGTGGCCGGTCCGTGCCTGCGTACCGGCCGCCGCGGACAGCGAGACCGTGTTGGCGGCATACGGCGCGGAGACCGACCGGCTGAACGCAGAGGAGGTCGTGGTGTGCCGTTCCGAGAGCGGCGCATCTTCATGAGCAACCGACCGCGCCCGCCCCCGGATCCGGGGGCGGGCGCGGTGCAGGACTCCGGCGACTCAGCGCTCGCTGTCCAGCGTGGCCATCAGCGGGGCGGCATAGCGCTCACCGGCCGCCGCGCCCGCCGGGATCGCCTCCTCGATCTCCTTCAGCGTCTCCGCGTCGAGCGTCAGGGTGGCCCCACCCAGCGACTCCGTCAGCCGCTCCCGCCGCCGGGCTCCGACGAGCGGCACGATGTCGTCGCCCTGGGCGGCGACCCAGGCGATCGCGACCTGGCTGGTGGTGGCGCCGAGCCGCTCCGCCACCCGGCCCAGGGCCTCGACCAGGCGCAGGTTGGCCTCCAGGTTCTCGCCCTGGAAGCGCGGCGAGTGGGCGCGGAAGTCCTTCCCGCTCAGCTCACGCGTGGGCGACCAGTGGCCGCTCAGCAGACCACGGGAGAGCACGCCGTACGCCGTCAGACCGATACCCAGTTCCCGCAGCGTCGGGATGATCGACTGCTCCGGGCCGCGGGAGATCAGCGAGTACTCGATCTGGAGGTCGCTGATGGGCGCCACCGCCGCGGCGCGCCGGATCGTCTCGGCGCCCAGTTCCGACAGACCGATGTGCCGGATGTAGCCGGCCTGGCGCATCTCCTCCAGCGCCCCGATCGTGTCCTCCACCGGGATGTTCGGGTTCAGCCGGGCCGGGCGGTAGATATCGATGTAATCGGTCTCCAGCCGCCGCAGCGAGTAGGCGAGGCGGTCCTTGACGGCTTCCGGCGACACGTCGTACGGCACCGGCTGGAAGGCGCCGTCGGGGGTACGGCGGGAGCCGAACTTGACGCTCAGCACCACGTCCTCGCGCCGCCGCTCCCGCAGGGCACGGCCGATGAGCATCTCGTTGGCGCCCGAGCCGTAGAAGTCGCCGGTGTCGATCAGGTCGACTCCCGCGTCGATCGCGGCGTGCAGCGTCGCAATGCTCTCCGCGTCGTCGGCCGGACCGTACAGGTCCGACATTCCCATGGCACCCAGGCCGATGGTGGAAACCTCCGGGCCAGACCGGCCGAGCTTGCGCCGACTCACAGACATGACGGTTCTCCTCGTATGAAGGGTGTTGCGTTCGGGGATGGACGAAGGTGAGGGACTCTTGCCGCGGCGAACGCGGGAAGGTCTGGTTCAGATGCGGCCGAGCAGACGGGTGACACCCATGCGGCGGGCCAAGCGCAGCCGCAGTTCCTCGGCGGCGCCGTTGATGATCTCGGCGCCGTAGTCGGAGCCGTCGGCGACGGCCCGACGCGGACGCTGCCCCACAGGCAGTCCGACGACCCGGACGACCTCGTCGGCGACGATCTGGGGGTCGGCGCTCACGCCGTTGACCATCATGCGCTCGGTGTCCTCACCCATGGAGGCGAGGAAGGGCGCGATCTTGTCGTACGCGGCAGTGCGCTCGGTGTCGGCGGGGAATGCGGCGTTGGCGAAGTGCGCGGTGCCGTGGGTGAAGACGCCGGGCATCACGATCGTGGTCTCGATGCCGTAGGCGGTGACCTCCCAGGCGGTCGACTCGGCGAAGGCGTCGAAGGCGGCCTTGGCGGCGGTGTACGCGGCGAGGAAGGGCGGGATGGCGCGGGTCGTGCCCGAGCCGATCCACAGCAGCAGGCCCGACTCCTGGCGCCGCATCACCGGCAGGACGGCGCGGTTGACCCGGAGGGCGCCCACGGCGTTCACGTCGAAGGAGCGGATCACCTCCTCCGGGCTGAACGCCTCGGTCACGCCGACCAGCAGGTGGGCTGCGTTGTGCACGACGACATCGATGCCGCCGGCCTGCTGTACGGCCTTCTCGACGGCGGCGGCGGCCGACTCCTCGGAAAGAACGTCGAGTTCGACGACCGACAGCTCGCCGGGGGCGTCCTTGGCCTGGGCAAGCAGGGCCTGGGCCTTCTCTGCGTTGCGGCCCTGCGGGTCGCGCATCGAGGCGAAGACCCGATGGCCGGCCTGGGCGAGCGAGACGGACGAGAGGGCTCCCATACCGGTGCCGGCGCCAGTGACCAGAACCGTGTGCGAGGACGCAGTGGACATTTTTCTTCCTCTCTTGAAGATGACGCCGACGCCGGGATTTCAGGCCGAATCGTCGCTCACTAATCTGATATATCAACGATAACACAGCATCGATCACGGTCAGGCGTTATCATCTATCTCATGACAGCAATCGACACGACCCCGCAGCCGCGCGAGCGCATCCTGCGAGCGGCAGCGGACCTGCTGGCCGAGGGCGGACGGGAGGCGGTCTCCACCCGTTCCGTCAGCGCGGCCGCAGGTGTGCAGGCACAGACGATCTACCGGCAGTTCGGCGACATGCAGGGCCTGCTCGACGAGGTCGCCCGGCGCGGTCTCGCGGCATATCTCGCCGAGAAGCAGGCCAATCTCGCGTCCGGTGACCCGGTGGAGCAGCTGCGCCGTGGCTGGGACCTGCACGTCGCCTTCGGACTCGCCAATCCGGCCCTGTACCGGCTCCTCTACACCGACCCCCGGCCCGGTGAGGGCGTCGCGGGGACGAACGAGGCGTACGGCATCCTCCTGCAGCTGGTCACCCGGGTCGCCGAGGCGGGCCGGCTGCGCAAGGGCGTCGAGGAGGCAGCGGTGATGATCCAGGCCGCCGGCATCGGTGTGACGGTCACGCTGATCGGCGCCCAGGCGACCGGGGGGCTCGCCGACCACGAGGGGCTGTCGGAGAGCACACGGGAGGCCGTGCTGGCGGCCGTGGCTACGGACGGCGCGGAGCAGGCCCCCGCCGAGGACACGCGTGCCGCCCGCGGTGCCCGGCACGCCGTGGCCCTCAAGGCCCTGCTCGACGAGACCGAGGAAAACCGTTCTTTCACCCCCGGCGAGCACCTGCTGCTCACGGAGTTGCTGACCCGGCTCGCCTCCAGTCCGACGCCTGGCAGCAGCAGCTAGTGCTGTGGCCGCTCCCGCCTGCGCCGAGGTGCATCCCCGGCGCGGGTCCACAGCCCCGGGCCACTCCCCCACGCCCGCCCGCCGCGACTCCCCTCTGGCCGAGCCGCAGAGCCCGGCCCGGCGGCCCGGCACCGGTCCGGCCCCGCTGCCAGTCGCGGTCCGCCGGCCCTCAGCGACAGTCCGGCGTTCGGCTGCCCGGGGGATCACCGGTCGCCCCCCCCCCGCAGCCGTGAACGGGAGGCCGGCGATGCGGTACGCCTCCGACTCCTCCAGCGTCTCGTGCTTCAGCAGCGCCTCGGCCAGGGCGTCCAGTTGGTCACGATGGCCGCGCAGGGTGCGGCGGGCTTCCTGGTAGCACCCCTCGACGATCCGGATGGCATCCAGTGTCTCGCCCCTGGGGTGGGGGTAGCCAGACATCCCAGGACTCCTCACTGCTGTCCGTGACCTCATGCTGACGTAAGGGCTGTCGGTCGAACATCACACATATGAGCGATAAGGGACCCAGTAAGTGACTCTCCTGTTGTCATCCATCTGGATAGCACTCATAGCTTGTGTTTTATGACCTGATGCATGAGAACCGACTACCGATGATCCGCGCCAGGAATGATGTGAACGGCATGTTCGGCATCAGCCTGTTCACAGCGTCGTCATCATCACCCAGCTGTGGGGGGCCGGCCGTCGATGACGGGTGCGAACGCGCTCGGCTCGGTGTCCCACCTCGCCCTGCCGTCGCCGTACGCCACCGGTGCCACCGTCTTCGGGATCGTCCACGGCCTTCCCGTCCGGGGCTTCGCCATGATGCGGCTGGCGCTCGCCGCCCGGCTCACCCCGCGCGGCAGCTTCCGCGGCGCCCTGTTCTCCCCTGGCACCCGCGCCCGCCACCGGACGGTGATGAAGAAAGTACGGCGGCCGGACTCGTGACCGCGACGGTCCGGCCGCCGCCCACGACGTTCGATCTGTTGTTGAGCATTGATTCACCACGAGTCGCCGGAGGGGTCCGGAAGCCGAGAGCGCACGCGCGCGAGGGGTGCCCGAAGACGTATGGCCCCACAGGGACGACAGCTTCCAGCGCCGCGCCCGAGAGAGGTGGCAGAGAGCCGGAGCGCGACGGGCGTGCTTCCGCGAATGACCCTAGGCGATGCCGTTGTGCCCTCAAACCAATTCCGGGCGGGTATACGCACCAGGTACACCTTCACGAGACGCACAGAGGCGCTCGGGGCAGGATGTGGGTCTGCAGTGAGAAAGTCACTGATGATACTTACTAGTTGCTCACATACGGAGGTTCAGCCGGCACACTGGTCGGCATCCCCACGACCTGTGCCGAGGATGTTCTGGCGCTCACCCGCGGACATTCCTCCCCACACCCCGAACCGCTCCCTGCAGTCGAGGGCCATGGTGGCGCAGGCCTCGATGACCTCGCACCGGCTGCAGATCCGGCGGGCCCGCTCCTCCCGCTGTCGGCGCTCGCGGCCCTTCTCCCCCGAAGGGGAGAAAAAGACGGTGCTGCTCATTCCGCGGCAGGCCGCTCGTTCCTGCCATTCCCAGTCACTCAGCAGGGGTATCAGTCCGGTTCGCATCTTCTTCCTCCTTCCTCCCCCGCGCGGCCCGAACTCCTGGCCGGCATACGGGGTTTCACTCCCTTTATGCTCGTTTCGACGGGCTTCGTGAAGCATCCGTCAGATGACTGGCTTTGGGGCGGCCCATTAATGTCCCGTACATGACAACTGCCGCTCGGCCCGCGGTCAGGCAGGCGCGGTCGCCACCGCCGTGGAGCGGGCGGCTCACGGCTCAGTCGTCGGCAGAGGAGCGGGCGGTGAGGGTGCCTTCGCGCGTGTCCGTTCCCTCCGGGTCCGTCCCCCGATCGGTTTCGAGGCTCGTGTAGAACACGGAATGCCCCTGCTTGAGGCGCTCCGCGCTGCTCCGAGCGACAAGTCCCTCGAGGGTGGTGCGCACAACGGTCGTCTTGATGACACGGTCCGGGTGAGCCTCGCTCAGCGCAGTAGCGATCTCCGCCGCGGAACACGGCTCCGACTGCTCGGCAAGGTAGGCCCGGATCAGGGCCACCAACGTCGGCGTCTGCTGCTTCCTCCTGCTGGTACCCGGCGCGGAGACGGTGGGGAGGTCGTAGCCCTGGACAGGGGTGGACATGGGGACCTGCTGAAGGGGAATGCCGCTCTGCAGGGCCTGCTGCATGGTCGCAAGCACAGTGTGATCGTGCTGCAGGGACAGCAGACGAGCCTTGAGCGTCTCGATCTCGCTTCGGACCTGGTCCTGCTCCTGCACATTCTGTTCGAGATCATTTGTCAACTGGGAACTGTATTGCGTCAGCAGTTCGGTAGTGGTCAGCTTGGCTTCAGGCATGCCGCAGACCCTCCTTGGCTCGGCTCTCGGACGAAGACGCTGTCGACGTATGTCATGCGGCTACTGAGGGGGCGTTCTCAGGCGCTCCCACAGATACTACGCCCGGTCTCATTGCCTGGCTGGCCCGGTCTCACAACCTGGCTCAGGCTGGTGTCATCACTGATGGGAAGTGAACCGAGCGCCCTAGCATCAGAAGTCAACTCACTAACTGGTCGACACACCAGCCCAAAGTAATGCTTGCTTCCTCATCGAGTGATGAATCTTGTACCAAGTCACTGAATCATCTGCGTAAGCTCGCTCCAGTCCACGTCCGCCATCTCCCGGCCCCGTGGAACCACGGCGTAGGACTGGGCGAGCCACTGGGCGACCGGCCTGGCGGGCACCTCGAAAAGTGCTGTACGGCCGGTGCGGGCCTTCCCTACCTGGATCCAGAGGGAGCGTCGGCCCGCGCGGTAGACCGGCCATATCTCCACATCCCCCTGACCGGATCTGGCGGTGAGTCCCTCGGCCAGCAAGTCGCGGGCGAACACCCACCGCACCGGATACTCCCCGTCGGAGTCGAAGACCAGGGTGACGGCAAGCGGATCACCGGAGTTGAACGCGAACTCACACGCAATCGGCAGGGGCAGTCGCCGGGCGGCCCATTGTGTGATCTGGATCGTGCGGTGGCACTTCCTCATTTCAAACCTCCTGTAACCGAGTGGATCGCCCGCCTCACTGTGCTGGGAATTGCCCCGCAACATGGCGAATCGGCCCTGGGAAAGCCGCGTATCGCGGCGAGCCTCTTATTCATTGCAGCGGGCGCAGAGCCCTACCGCACCGACGCGAGGCGCCGACAGCCTCTACCAGACCGGTAAGAACCAGGGTAGAACCGGCAATATACGCCAACTGACTCAGGGATGAAAAGGGAAAAGCGGTCATGAAAAGACCGACCGAGACGATCACCGCATTCAGCAGGTCGTCATAGGCGACGACACGACTGACCGAGGACGGCATCATCGAAACCGCCATCGTGAAGCCGCGAAGGAGCAGACCGAAGCCCGTCCACAGTCCCAGCAGGAACACGGAATCGGCGTGGCCCCGGAAGAAGGAGGTCGCCAGGAAGAGAACGACAAGGCCGCCGGCGGTCAAGAGCCACCGTACGAACCGCGGCACCCTCGCTTCCTGCGCGGCGAACACCTGGAGTATCCCCTGTACGGCGAACTGCACCCCGAACACGACTCCCATGTCGCTCCGGGTCAGTCCCGGCGTCACCACCAGGGTGGTGCCGACACTCACCGAGATCAGGGCTCCGGCCAGCCGAGTGACGCGTCGACGTACACGGATCCCGCGGACCACGCTCGCCATCGCCCGGTACGGAACGGACTGGTCCTCGAACCGCGCCGTTTGCAGCTGCGCCATCGATTCACTTCCTGTTTCTCCTGGCCGGGTGCTGTAGCGCATCCGGCGTGCGTCTTCATCGTGGTGACAGGCCTGACCAGTCGCCATCCGTCAGCCGGCGGTGACGGGCAGCCTGCCGCCGTCGGCTTGTGAGCCGCCGGTCGCGCCACGGGCGTTGTACGCGAGGGTGTTCTCGGCCCAGACCGATGTGGCGAGACTTCAGTGTCACGACCCGATCCACCGCCCCGCTGTAGCGCAACCTCGACGCCACCTACGGGACATCCCGGAGTCCGCCCTGGGGAGGACCCCACAATCGGGTGAAGCGACCTGCGCGAACGCCCGCGTCACAGACTGCCGGCCGCCGTCGGGGCGCAGGGCGGAAGGCTCGGTGGAGAGCCGCCCCGTGGGGTTGCCCCGACATCTCCCGTGGGGAACACCTGGACCACTTCTCAGGCAGTCTCGACAGCCAGGCCGACGCAGGATTGCCCACCATGTCTGATGACGCGGGGAAGGCCGCACCCCCTCTCACGAGGGGGTGGCTGCCCGATCGGCTGACGACGGGATGTCGCATGCCCGTCCCGCCCTCGGTCGCCGGCTCCCCAGGCAATGACGCCTTGCGGTTTCGCGCCCCCGTCGGTCGCAGTGAACCCGGACCCCTGGAGGTTGCCTTGAGCCAGGTGATTGACAACCTACGGACGGCGTCCGACGCCGTCGAGGAGGCGGCCTCGCTCCCCGTGCGCGGACGCAGAGCGGAACAGGAACGGCTCACCCAGTGGGTACGCCGTCACGTCCACCGCAACGGCGGCGGAGTCCTTTGGATCGAGGGACCGGCCGGTGCGGGAAGGTCCCGCATGCTGGCCTGTGCCGGAGCCGAAGCAGCCCTGGCCGTGCCGCCGCCCTTCCCGAGGTGGCCCTCGCCACGAGCTGGCGTGCCTCACTGCTGAGTCTCTCCGGGAACGACCAGGATGCGAGGGACCTGGTGCGGGAAGCGGTGGAAGAGGCGGAACAACGCGGTCGGCGGGCACTGCTGCCTTTGTGGCGGACCACTCAGGCCCGTCATCTGCTGGACGCCGGGCAGTTGGCCGTGGCGGAGCAGGAACTGGATGCAGCGGAGCAAGCGACCGCGGCCACCGGGCTGTCCTTCACCGGGGAGTTGGCGGCCCTGGCCACCAGGGCACGCGTGGCCTTCCACACGGGAGACGACGCGACGATCGAGGCCTGCACGGCGCGGGCCCACGTCTGTCTGTCGAGCAATGATCCGCAGCAGCGCCAGATCGGGGCCTGGATCGCCCTGATCACCGCTGCCTACCGCGATCGACATGTGACGGGTCATCAACTCAGTTCCGCTGCAGCATACTCGCGGCGCGGCCACGTCCACACGGCCGGTATCGATCCCGCGGACGCGGTCATGCTCGTCCGTGCCGCGCTCGTCTCCGGCCTGCGTGAAGTCGCGGCCTCCGCCGTCGAATTCGCCGAGAGCCGGGCGCAGCGCAATCCCCGCTTTCCCCTCTTCGAGGCAGTGGCCACGCATGCGCGCGGACTCCTGGAAGCCGACAGGGGCAGGCTCATGGACGCGGCCGAGCGGTACGGGAGCTCACGCCCCTTGCTCAGAGCGCAGGCGTGGGAAGACGCCGGCGGACTGCCGGCAGCAGCCGGATTCGCTGAAGCCCAGGCCTGCTTCGAGCGGGCGCTGGAGGAGTACGAAGCGTGTGGCGCCCACCGGGACAGCCGACGCGCGCGCAGCCGACTGCGCAAGCTGGGCGTCAGGCCTGCCGCGGCCGCCAACGCACCGGATATCGAGTGGCGCGGGCTGACCCGTCTGAACTGGGTGTCGTACGCCTGATCGCTCACGGGGCGACCAACCGGCAGGCGGCGGAACGTCTGTTCCTTTCACCGCACAAAGTGAACACCCATGTACGCCACGCCTTCGAGAAACTGGGCATCCGGTCGCGCGTCCAGTTGGCCCGCCTCTACATGCGGGAAGTCGACCAGCCCGCCGAAGTGGGCTCCTGAACTACGTGGCGCCACCCACACGAACCCTGTCGGGAAAACCCCATTGGGACTGTGTGGGTTGCGCTCGGCCGACCCTGGAGCCTTCTCGACAGATTGCCGTGCGCGATCTCACCAGACTGGGGAGCACGGCTTCGACACGAAAGCGAGAACGACATGTCTCACCACCTCGACTCCCCCATCGCCCGCCAGGACCCTCGCCTGGACATCACGGACCTGTATGTGTTCCGAGGTGAGCGGGGGACCGTGTTCGTCACGGACCACAGTCACTCGCTCGCCGGCGAGGACATCCCCCGAGGCCTGCACCCGGAGGGCAAGTACGAGTTCAAGATCGACTCCAACGGTGACGCCATCGAGGATGTGACCTACCGCTTCACGTTCGCCGAGGCCGACCCGAACGGCGTGCAGACCTATGAGGTGCGCCGACTGGCCGGGCCGGACGCCCGGGACGACTTCGCCGAGGGCACGGTCATCGGACGGGGCCGCACGGGTGAGACCCTGGAACTCCCCGGCGGCAGCCGGGCCTGGGTCGGCAAGGCTGGCGACCCCTTCTGGATAGAGCCGGACGTCCTGCACGCCGTGGGCCATGCCTACCAGGACGGCACCAAGGTCGACCTCTCCGCATGGGACCCGAAGCAGGCGTCGAACCTGTTCGCGGGCCACACCGTCTACTCCATCGTCCTGGAGGTCGCCGATGACGAGCTGCTGCCCGTCGCCGGTGAAGACCGCAAGATCGACGTATGGGCCGTCGCCTTCCTCGCCACGGACGCCGGTGGATGGCGACCGATCAACCGGGCCGGCCTGCCGATGATCCACCCCCTCTTCACCCAGTACAACGAGTCCCTCGGCGACCGTCTCAACGAGAACGCGCCTGTCGACGATGTCGAGCTGTACGGCAAGGCCCTCACCGAGTCGGTGGCCGGCGTGGTCCGTGCCTACAGTACGGCCGAAGACCCCTACGCCTACGCGAAGACGGTCGTGAGCAGGATCCTTCCCAACGTCCTGCCGCACGTGGTCGGCACGCCCGCCTCGTACGGGCTCGCGCAGTGGAACGGCCGAACGCTCACGGACAACGCGCCGGACGTGATGTTCTCCTTCGCCAGCAACACGCCGGTGACCCTCGGTATCGGCAAGGAGTCGATCACCGTCAAGCCTTCGAAGACCTTCCCGTACGTGCCGCCGGCGGCATGAACGGTCTGCCGTAACGAGCCGTGCGGACCTGCCTGTCAGGCCCGCACGGCTCTTCTCATGACCGCAGCCTCCCCCAGCCGGCCGCGCACGCATACACGGAAGAGGTACAACATGTCGACTCCCACGCTGAGGCCCCTCCCTCACCGGACCGGATGCCCGCGGTCCAAGGCTCCCTGACGAGGGCCGAGTGGTCACGCCTGGGAGGTGTCGTCGTCGTCATCGCCGCGTTGCACGTCGTCGGCTGGGGAATCCTCCTCACCGTCGTGACTCCCCACCACTTCACGGTGGTCAGAAAAGCTACGGAGTGGGCCTGGGCGTCACCGCTTACGTCCTGGGGATGCGGCACGTCTTCGACGCCGACCACATCGCGGCCATCGACAACACGACCCGGAAGCTCATGGACTCCAGGAAACGGCCCCTGTCGGTCGGCTTCTGGTTCTCCCTCGGCCATTCAAGTGTCGTTTTCGCCTTGTCCCTTCTCCTCGCTTTCGGGGTCAGAGGTATCGCCGGCACCCTTCAGGACGACAACTCCACGCTGCACAGCCTCACCAGCTGGATGGGCACGCTGGTCTCCGGGGCATTCCTGTACGTCATCGCCGTCATCGGCCTGTCAGGACGCGGGCACCTTGCAGCGGTCCATCCGTGTGGCGAATTCGCTCAGGTACTCCAGGCGCCACCGGCTGACGTGCTTCGCGCCGACCCAGGGACTCTCGGCGAAAGCCGGATCCTGATCGTCGGTCCACCAGTAGGGGTGCATGGTCGACGGCGTGCCGGCACGTTCGGCGGACGGCGGTGTGGCCGTGATCGCACCGGACAGGCCGTCGAGGTCGGGGTGATCGCTCTGGATCACGTACGGCCACACCTTCGGATCGCGCGGCGAGAAGCGGAATCGCAGCACGCGCCCCTCGTTGACGGCAGCCGGGAACGGGCCCGCCGTCCGGTTGTCGATCATCATCCGCGCCGTGTTCCTCGCGCTGTAGCCCTCGGGGACCTTGAGCGCGAACTCGACGACACCATAGACCTCCGCGGTGTCCCGCGCCGTGGTCAGCCGGTTGAATACCGTCTTCCTCCCGTCCCACACGCGGACATACTGGCCGCCCCAGCTCGGCTGCACCGGGTCCTGAGCACCATTCAAGTACCAGAGCACGGATGGGGTGTCACCCATCTTCACCTGCGCGGACTGGGCGGCGAAGAAGTCACCGAGGGCGCCGTGCCCCGCGATGTGCTGCTCCACGAACGCCTCGTTGCCCCACTCGCCGGTCTGATCGCCGCCGGTGAAGAAGCCGCGGTAGGTTGCGTTGGACTCGATGATCCGTAGTTCCGGATGGTGGGTCTCGATGTAGTTGTAGGCGTCCACGGCCCACAACTTGTTCGGCCCGCCTATGTAGTACACGCGGAGTTTCGGCAGGATGTCGGGGGCGTCGTGCAGCGCCTGGGCAAGGTCGTCGATGCCTCCCCAGACCAGGACGTTCAGCGGACGGCTGTCGCTCCTGCGTGCGCACTTCACGATCCATCGAGAGCCTTCGGTCGGCTCGCCGAAGCCTGCGCTCGTGGCCGTGTCGAACGCGCCCTGCTTGCTGATCGCGCGAAGTCGCCCAGGAGACGGATAGTGGGGCGAGTAGGTCTTCAGGTTGCGGTAGTCGTGTTCGTAGGCGTCGACGACACGAAGGATGTCGGCCTTGGTGCCGGGGCCGTACGGCGAGGACACCAGCCCCTCGATGTCCAGTCGGTCGGCGTACAGCAGGAGATGGACCATGGACTGGAAGTCGTCGAAGTCCGTGCCGCCGATGTCCGTCGAGACGAGCACGCGCGGGCGGTGCCGGTCGTGGCCGGCACCGTCACGGTGTCCCGGCTCCGGCGCAGCGAACGCGTGCGCGGCGGTCCCGACTCCGGTCCCCAGAACCATCAGGGCACCTGTCGCTGACCAAGCCGCTCGGTTCAGGAACTCTCGTCGCTTCATTTCCATACCGACGCCCTCCCTGAAGGGGTCAATGTTGATGTGGATGTGGAACTGGATTCGTGACACAGAGGACAGGCGGCAAGCAGGTACCTGCCGCCCCGACCGTGTCCCTCGGGCGGGTCTTCGAACCCCATGTCGATCCCGTGGTCGGCGGTCCGGTCCCGTGGCCCGCGCGCGTCCATGCCGGGCTGGACGCGCATGACCAGCACCGCGTTGAAACCCTTCTGCCGGCCGTCGGCCGCGTAGACGCATACGTCGTCCTCGGTCGCCCGCCAGGGCAGTGCCCCCGCGGTGTCGCCCACCAGGACGGCGGGGGTGCCGTCGGCGTGCACGAGGCTGCGGCCCTGCGCCGACATCCGCCAGAAGCCGTGCGCAGGACGACGATGCACACTTCTACCCTCGCGCGTGAGCCGTGCGAGCTGTACCACGCGTGCCCCGTCAGAAGCGGCTCTGGTGCACGTACGCAGAGCGACTACGTCGGGGGCAGCATCCAGATGGGCTGCGACGGTCGTGACGTCGGCAGCAAGCACAGAGTTCTTTCCATGCGGTGTTGGGCTCTCATTTCACGGACGCCGAGGCCTTGTGCAGCTCTTCTTGTCAGGTATGTCCGCGCTTGCGGGGTCGACGCTCACCGAGATCAGGTGGGAGCCCGTACACCACTTCACAGGACGCAACCCACAGGGCATAGCGCCCTTACGACTCGCTGGCTGCGAGTTCGGGAAGGACAGACACAAGGCGACTGGCCTTCGCCTGACTGCTGGCGGGCCCCGCAGAGGCGGCGCCGGTTCCGGTGACGGCGAGCGCGGTCGCCGCGGCGAAGATGTGCGGCGGTCAGGACCCTGCGGGCACTCCGGGTAGTGGTCGGACGCAGTTGTGTGGACGAGGTCAGAGCACTGCTTTGAGGCCGGCTGTCCAAGTGATACCTCTCTGAATGAAAATTCACTCGCGCCTAGATGTGCATCGACGGCCGCCATGTTTACCCCGCCGACACGTGGCCGTCAACGGTTCGGGACGAACCATCTGGCCCGGTGTGCCCCTCGCCCGACTGGCGTCACGGACTCTGGTGCCGTGCGGCCGCACCTCGTCGCACCTGGTCGTCTCGGGTGGCCGGACGAGCGCAAGTCCTGGCCGATAAGCGCCTGGCGTGCTGCTGCGCGATCAGTCCTGGCAACTTCCTTGACACGTATAGGGGCCTGACGTAACTTCCTCGGCATGTCTGATCGGGACCGCATAAAAATGCAAAAGGAGCCGTCCTACGGGGCGGGTATCTGGCACTTCGCCACGTACGTCGACCGGTACGCGACCGACGGCTACGGCGACCCCAGGACCGTCCTCGACGCCATCAAGCTGGCCGGGGCCGTCGGCGACCTGTCCGTCGTCGACCTGAATTGGCCATTCCCGCCCGGCAACATAAGCACCTCCGAAGTGAAGGACGCCCTCGCCGCTGAGGGGCTGCGTGCCATTGCTGTGACGCCGGAGTTCTACACCGGCGCCTTCGCCAAGGGCGGGTTCACCAACCCCGACCCCGCCGTGCGCCAGCGGGCCATCGATCTGGTCGCCGCATCGGCCGAGGTCGGACGTGAACTCGGCGTCGACTACATCAAGCTGTGGCCGGGTCAGGACGGGTACGACTACCCCTTCCAGGCCGACTACAACGATCTGTGGGACAAGTCCGTCAGTGCGGTTCGGGAACTGGCGCAGTCCTTCCCCGACTTGAAATTCGCGATCGAGTACAAGCCGCGCGAGCCGCGCAACCGCATGGTCTTCTCCTCCGTGGCGCGGACCCTGCTCGCGATCGAGGACATGGGCGTCGACAATGTCGGTGTTCTGCTCGACTTCGGCCATTCGCTGTACGGCGGTGAGACGCCGGCCGAGGCGGCCCGGATGGCGATGGCCCGGAACAAGCTCTTCGCGATCGACGTCAACGACAACTTCCGCGGCTGGGACGACGACATGGTCGTCGGATCGGTGCACCTGCTGGAGACGTTCGAATTCTTCTTCGCCCTGCGTGATGCAGGTTGGGATGGCGTCTGGCAGCTCGACCAGTTCCCCTTCCGGGAGGACTCCGTCGAGGCGGCCCGCGCGGGCATCCGCACGATGCGCGCCTTCCACCACGCGCTGAACAACCTCGACCGGGAGGCCCTCGCGGCGGCCCAGTCTGCGCAGGACGCCCTAGGCGCCCAGCGGATTGCCAAGCAGGCGCTCTACCGTGCGCTTGCGGAGAGCGAGACCCTGTGACCGCCGTCCAGACCGCGCCCGGCCCGCTCGAATTGGACGAGCCAGCCGCCCGCATCTACGTCGAGCTGAGCGAGCGGCTTCGCAAGGCGTCCCCGTCCGAAGCGGCTCCCGAGCTGGCCCGGATTTCCACCCGGATCCGCCGGGACATCCTGACCACCATTCAGGCGGCCGGCATGGGGCACGTCGGAGGGGACCTGTCAGTGACCGACCTGATGGTCACCGCCATCTGGGGGTCGTTGCGCCTGAACCCCTTCCAGCCGGATGACCCTCAGCGGGATCGGTTCGTGCTGAGCAAGGGCCACTGCGCAGCCGCCTTGTATTCCACGCTGGCGTCCTGCGGTTTCTTCCCGCAGCACCGGCTGACGGATTTCATGGGCCCCTTGTCGCCGCTGAACGGCCACCCGAACCGGGTCAAGGTGCCCGGGGTGGAGACCAACACCGGCCCGCTCGGACACGGCTTCCCGGTCGCCACCGGCTGCGCGCTCGGCGGCAAGCTGCGCGGCGAGCCCTGGCGGACCGTGGTCGTGCTCGGCGACGGCGAGATCCAGGAAGGCAGCAACTGGGAAGCGGCCATGACGGCCGCGCACTACGGCCTGGAGAACCTCACCGCCGTCGTGGACCGCAACCAACTGCAGCAGGGGGCCCGCACCGAGGAGACCAAGGGGCTCGAACCGCTGGACCAGAAGTGGGCCAGTTTCGGGTGGGAGGTCCGGGTCATCGACGGCCACGACCACCAGGCGATCAAGGAAGCGTTCGGGCCCTCGACCACGGGCCGCCCGGTCGCAGTGATCGCCAACACGATCAAGGGTAAGGGAATTTCGTTCATGGAAGACCGGGTCGAGTGGCACCACAAGGTGCCCACCGACGAGCAGGTCCGCCTCGCTCTCGAGGAGCTGAGCCGATGACCGCGCTCGACGCGCCCACCCTCACGTTCGACTGCCGCGCCGACTTCGCGGACGAACTGATCGCCCTCGCCCGCGCCGACGAGCGGATCGTGGCGGTGTGCAACGACTCGGTCGGCTCCAGCAACCTGGTCGCCTTCCGCGAGGAGTTCCCCGACCGTCTGATCAACGTCGGCATCGCCGAGCAGGACCTTGTCGGTGTCTCGGCCGGTCTGGCCAACGCCGGTTACATCCCCTTCGTGTCGGCTGCGGCACCGTTCCTCACCGGCCGCGCCCTGGAACAGATCAAGGCCGACGTCGCCTACAGCGATCGCCACGTGGTCCTGTGCGGCCAGAGCCCCGGCATGGCCTATGGCGAACTCGGGCCGACCCATCACTCGATCGAGGACCTTTCCTGGATGCGAGCCGTTCCCGGTCTGCAGATCGTGGTCCCGGCCGACCCCGCGCAGACCCGCAGCGCGGTGCGCTGGGCCGCCGCCTCCGGCCGTCCTTCCTACCTGCGCATCCCGCGTTTCAAGGTCCCAGCGGTCACACCGCCCGACGCCCCGTTCGAGCGAGGGCGGGCCGTCAGGCTGGTGGAGGGCACCGATGTGACCCTGATAGCCGTAGGAACCATGGTCTCCCGCGCTCTTGAAGCATCCGACCTCCTCAACGAGCAGGGCATCTCGGCGCGCGTGGTGAACATGACCTTCGTCGAACCGCTCGACGTCCCTGAGGTCCTTGCCGCCGCGGAAGACACCAGCGCCATCGTCACCGCCGAAGAAGGCCTGGTCTCCGGCGGCATGGGAGCCGCAGTGGCGAGAGTGGTTGCGGAATCCCGGCCGGTCCCGATCCGGATGCTCGGTGTGCCGACGTTTGCTCCGACCGGCAGCACCTCCTTCCTGCTGGACCACTTCGGTCTGAACGCCGCAGGCATCGTCGGTGCCGCGCGTGAGGCTCTGGGGCAGGGCTGATGGAAAGGCTCGTCCTCGCCGTTGACCAAGGCACCAGCTCGACCAAGGCGCTGCTGGTCAACTCCACCGGCCGGATCGTAGGGCGCGGCGAAGCGCCGCTGTCCCAGAGCCATCCGGCGCCCGGTCTGGTGGAGCAGGATGCGCTTGCGCTGCTGGCCAGTGTTCGCGCGGCGGTCGCCGCCTGCCTGAACGGGACCGATCCCCGATCCGTCGCGGGCATCGGGCTGAGTACCCAGCGCGAGTCCGTGGTCCTCTGGGAGACGGCGACGGGCCAACCAGTCGCTCCGTTGGTGAGCTGGCAGGACCAGCGAGGATCGGAGCGGGCCGCCCAGCTCGCAGGAACGCCGTTCGCCGGACTGGTCCGCCGACGGACCGGACTTCCACTCGACCCGATGTTCTCCGCACTGAAAATGGCCGCCCTGCTCGACGAGCACGATCCGGCCCGGGAACGCGTAGGCCGCGGCGAGCTGCGGCTGGGCACGGTGGACAGTTGGCTGGTCACGGCTATGACCGGAGCCTTCGTCACGGAAATAGGCAACGCCTCACGCACCCAGCTGCTCGACCTCGGCACCGGCGCGTTCGATGGCGAACTGCTGGAGGTGTTCGGGATACCCCGGCCGGCCCTCGGGGAGGTGATCGCCTCGAGCGGCCCCTTCGGGCACACGCGGGGATTCGACCCCCTCCCCGACGGGGTCCCCGTTGTCGCGGTGTTGGGGGACTCGCACGCCGCACTCTTCGCCCACGCCGGCTGGCGGCCGGGGGTGACGAAGGCGACCTACGGCACCGGCTCGTCCGTGATGACCCTCACCTCATCGCCCGGCGCCGCAGGAGTCATCTGCGACACCATCGCCTGGTCCGCAGACCAGCCGTCCTTCGCGCAGGAAGCGAACATCCGCTCCAGTGGACGGACGTTGACCTGGCTCGCTGACCTTCTCGGCACTCCGGTCGAGAAGGTCATCGAACTCGCGGCCAACTCCGACTCCGATGGCGTGACGCTCGTACCCGCCTTCGGCGGTATCGGAGCCCCGTGGTGGGACCCCCAGGCCCAACCTCTGCTCGCCGGCTTCAGCCTCGGCACCGGCCGCGGACAGCTCGCCCGGGCCGCGCTGGAATCGGTCGCCCACCAGGTCGACGACGTCCTGGACGCCATGTCCGGGATCGACCGGGTGATGGCCGACGGAGGGCTGACCCGCAGCACGGCACTCATGCAACTCCAGGCAGACCTCAGCGGTGTGGAAGTGGCCAGGACCCACCATCCGGAGCTCTCGGCCGCAGGCGCCGCAGATCTCGCCGGACTGGTCCTCGGCCTGTGGACCGCCTCAGACCTGGAAAAGCGAGCCGACCACGGCCTCGAAGTCTTCACCCCGGCGTGGACCGAGGACCGGCGAAAGGCCGCCGCCTCGCAATGGCACGAGCGCCTACTGGCCGCCCGCGAACTGGGCGCACGCGGAAATGAGAGGACATCATGACAGCAGTGCCACAAGCCCGGCCCAACGCGGGGAACGCTCGCCGACGCGGCCCGCTCACCCTCGGCCGCGGCAGCCTGATCGCGCTCGTGGTCGTGATCGCCGCGATGCTGGCCACCACGACCTACCGCTCCGACAGCCAAGCCGCGCCCGGCCAGGCAGCCAAGTTCGACGCCGCCAAGTACGGCGCCGACACCTACAAGTCGAAGGTAGTGCCCGCGATCCGGAAGAACGCCGTCGATATCGTCACCCTGCAGAAGGCACTCGCCGCAGACAGTGACGCAGCCGGCAAGAAATACGGCCACCGCGATGGCACCGGTCTCTACAGCTTCGCCGTCACATTTACCGGGACAGCCGGTAAAGCCACCAGCGGCATTCTGCCCATCACCGTGCCGGGAATCAGCAAGGCCCGCGTGTCGGTCCAGATCGGCCCGGCCATCAACGGCACCGCGCTGCGTGACGCGGTCGGCTTCATCAAATTCGGCCAGTTCGTCAACCAAGTCGACTACGCCGACGCCGGCACCGCGCTGAACAACCAGATGAAGGCCGCGGTCCTCGCCCACCTGAATGTCGCCTCGCTCCAAGGCAAGAAGGTCACCGTCATCGGTGCGACGAGTCCGCTGACCGCCGACCTGCTCACCGTGACGCCGATCTCGATCGAGCCGACGCCGTGACGGCCACGACTACGCGGCCGAGTACCGCCGCACGCACGCCAATCCTGCAAGCCGTCGACGTCACCAAGGTCTATGGCGGAACCCAGGCACTCAAGGGCGTCTCCCTCGACATCGCGCCCGGACGTGTCATGGTGCTGTTCGGAGAGAACGGCGCGGGCAAGTCCACCCTGATGAAGATCCTCAGCGCCGTGGAATCCCCCACCACCGGCCACATCGAACTCGACGGCGAGACGGTTCAGTTCGGCAGCGCCCGCGACGCGGCCGACCGGGGAATCTCCATCATCCACCAGGAACTGAGCCTGTGCCCGAACCTGAGCATCCAAGACAACCTCTTCCTGGGGCGTGAGCAGACCAGGCGCGGCCTGGTGAGCCGCACCGTGCAGCGCGAGCAGGCGAAAGCCGTGCTCCGCCGCCTGGACGAGACCCTTGACCCCGACAGCCTGGTCAGCGAACTGCGCCTGGGACAGCAGCAACTGGTGGAGATTGCCCGGGCCCTTCTGCAGAATGCCCGGATCCTGATCATGGACGAACCGACCTCGGCGCTCAGCGCCCCGGAGGTGGAAGTCCTCTTCCAGGTCATCCGTGAACTCACCGCCGAGGGTGTAGCGGTGATCTACATCTCCCATCACCTCGAAGAGGCCCTGGACATCGCCGACGACGTGGCGGTGCTGCGAGACGGATCGATGGTCGCCACCGCGGTCGCCGACGACATCGATCTCGCCTGGGTCGTCCGAACCATGGTGGGGCGTGAACAGGACAGTCTTTTCCCCGCTCGAGAGCCCACACTCGGCACGGTGGCGCTGGAGACCATCGACCTGTCGGTGGCCGATCCGGCAAACCCCGACCGCCTCGCCGTCGACGGGATATCACTCCAGATCCGCGCAGGCGAGACGGTCGGCATCTACGGGCTCATGGGCAGCGGGCGAACCGAACTTCTGGAGTGCCTGGCTGGCCGGCTACCCGCCGCCTCCGGAGAGGTGCACCTGTACGGCGAACCGCTGACCGGCTCCGTCCGCCAGCGCATCCAGGCCGGAGTCGCTCTGGTCCCGGAGGACCGCCAACGCGATGGACTGGTGCAGACGATGAGCGTCGGCGAGAACCTGTCCCTGGCAGCACTCACCAATTTCGTCCGCCGGTTCATCGTCAGTCGCGCCGGTGAACGCTCCGCTGTCGAGTCGATGATCACCAACGTCACCGTCAAGGCCTCGGGCGCGAACGCGCCCATCGGCTCGCTGAGCGGCGGCAACCAGCAGAAAGTCGTTATCGGCAAGGCCCTGATGACCGACCCCCGGGTGCTGCTGCTCGACGAGCCCTCGCGCGGCGTGGACGTCGCCGCCAAGGCGGACGTCTTCGAAGTCATGGCACAGCAGGCAGAACGCGGGCTGGCCGTGCTGTTCACCACGTCCGAGGCCGAAGAAGCGCTCCACATCCCTGACCGACTGCTCGTCCTGGTCCGCGGACGCCTCGTCGCGGACCTCCCGCCCAACGAGATCACGCGGGACCGGCTGATGAGCCTGGCCGACGGAGCCGACACCACCGAAGAGGGCCTGCAATGACAAACACCCTGACCACCGACAACGCCTCCGTCCTGCAGCAACGCCGACAGGCGGCAGCGGAGGCCCGCCGCCTGAAGACCCTCAACTCGGTCTTCGAACTCCGCGCGTTCATCGCGCTCGCCGTGCTGATCGCCGTGTTCAGCCTTTTGTCCGACTCCTTCCTCACCGTCGACAACGTCATCACGATGACCAAGCATGTCGCGATCAACGGGGTGCTCGCGCTTGGTATGCTGCTCGTCATCCTCAAAGGCGGCATCGACTTGTCGGTGGGCTCCACCGTGGGCCTCTCCGGAGTGGTCGCCGGTGAAGCGCTCAAGGGGCTGCACGTCAGCATCTTCGGCGTCGTCGCCTACCCGCCGGTGTGGGCGGTGGTCGTCCTGTGCCTCATGGTGGGAGCCGTCATCGGCACCATCAACGGCATCCTCATCACCCGCCTCAACGTCGCCCCCTTCATCGCCACGCTCGGCATGCTCTACGTCGCCCGCGGCGCCGCCTTGCTGATCTCCGGCGGTACGACCTACCCCAACCTGGGTGGTGACCCCAGCACCCACAACACGGGATTCGGCTGGATAGGCGCCGACCGTCCGCTCGGCCTGCCAGTGGCAATCTGGATGATGATCGCGCTGGCCATCATCGTAGCCGTGCTGCTGCGCTCCACGGCCTTCGGACGCTGGCTGTACGCCACGGGCGGCAACGAGCGGGCTACCGAACTCACCGGTGTCCCCGTCAAGCGCGTCAAAATGATCGTCTATGTGATCTCGGGCGCCTGCGCCGCTCTGTCCGGAGTCATCATTGCCTCCGAGCTCACCTCGGCAGCCCCCCAGGCCGGCGACAGCTTCGAACTCAACGCCATCGCAGCTGTCGTCATCGGCGGCGCCGCCCTGTCCGGAGGACGAGGCAATGTGCGCGGCACCTTGGTCGGCGCCTTCGTCATCGGCTTCTTGGCCGACGGTCTGGTCATCCTCGGCGTCTCGACCTTCTGGCAGACCTTCATCAAGGGCGCCGTCATCATCATCGCCGTCATCCTCGACCAGAGCCAGCAGCGGTTCCAGCGACGAGGCGCCGCCGCCTCAGCTGTCGCCGTCGCCACCGCCCAACCCGACACGGAACTGGCCGAAACCCGTCCGGACCATGCGACCACGTCCCCAGGCGCTTCCCGTTAACGGGTCCCCCACCCCCCACCTCCTTCCCCCTGTACTTGCTCTCTCCGCCTTGTCCCTGCCCTACCGCGTCAGTGTCGACGCATCCTCAGGAGGCCTACCGTGCCATTTTCCCGACGTCACCTGCTCACCACGGCCACTGCCACCGTCACCGCCGGGCTGCTCCTCACTCTCAGCGCGTGCGGTTCGTCGGATGACTCCGGCAAGGCGCAGGGCACCAAGGCTTCGAGCTCCTCGAAGAAAAGCAACCTGATCGCGATCATCACCCCGTCGCCGGACAATCCCTTCTTCAAGGCCGAAGGGGACGCGGCCAAGGCCAAGGCCGAGAGCATGGGCTACAAGACCTCGGTGGCCTCGCACGACGACGACCCGAACAAGCAGAGTGAACTGATTGACGCCGCCATTTCCCGCCACGCGGCAGCGATCATCCTCGACAACGCCGGGGCGGATGCCTCGATCGGACCCGTCCAGAAGGCCACCAACGCGGGGATCCCCGTCTTCCTCATCGACCGCGAGATCAACAAGACCGGCGTCGCCAAGGCTCAGATCGTCTCCAACAACTCCCAGGGCGCCCAGATCGCCGCTCAGGAATTCGTCAAGGCCATGAAGGAGAAGGGCAACTACGTCGAACTCACCGGCCTGGCCTCCGACACCAACGCCGGTGTCCGCTCCAAGGGGTTCAACGACGTTATCTCGCAATACCCGGGCTTGAAGAAGGTCGCGCAGCAGGCAGCCAACTGGGACCAGCAGCAGGCGTTCGACAAGATGGAGACCATCCTCCAGCGCAACCCGAACGTCCAGGGCGTCATCGCAGGCAACGACACCATGGCGCTCGGTGCACTCGCCGCCCTGAAGTCCGCCAAGAAGACCGGCGTCGTCGTGGTCGGCTTCGACGGAAGCCCTGACGCCATCGCCAAGATCAAGGCTGGCACCATGCAGGCCACCGCTCTTCAGCCGGCCGCGCTGGGTGCTCAGGAGGCGGTGGAGCAGGCCGACCAGTTCATCAAGACCGGCAAGACCGGACAGCCGGAGAAGCAGTCCATCGACTGCGAGCTGGTCACCAAGGCGAACGCCAACGACTTCGGCGTCTTCGCGAAGAAGTAAGTCGCTCAATGGCACGGGGCGAAAATAACGAATCCAGCTTCGCCCCGTAGCCGCCGGACCTTACCATGTAAACCCTCAGACGCTTCGACCACGCCTACGCGTATCAGAGGAGACAGGATTCACCAGTGGTGATCGCTTCTACACCAAGCCCGGATCACCTGCGACTGCTGGTCAAAGTAGCCCGCATGTACCACGAGCGTGGGCTGCGGCAGCCCGAGATCGCCGCGCATCTCAATATGTCCCAACCTCGAGTCTCCCGCCTTCTGAAAGAAGCTGTAGACCGCAATGTAGTCCGCACGGTCGTTGTGTCTCCCGACGGCGTTCACGCCGAAATCGAAGAAGCACTGGCGGATCGGTACGAACTTCGTGATGCGGTCGTCGTGGACACCGAAGGTACGGGCCCCGATGTCATTCCCGCGCTCGCCGCGGCGACTGCCACCTACCTGGACGCGACTCTCAAGGGCGGCGACGTCATCGGCATCTCATCGTGGAGCGCGACGCTGCTCGAAGCGGTCAACGTCATGCACGCCAAGACCCCGCCCGTCGCCGAGGACGTGGTCCAGATCGTCGGCGGCTCAGGAAGCCCGGAAGTCCAACTCCACGCCACTCGCCTCACCAGCCGCCTGGCCGAACTCACTGGAGCACGTCCGGTATTCGCCCCTTCAGCCGCCCTTGTCGGCAGCCGTGAGCTGCGCGACCTGCTCTCGCAGGAGCCGGCCGTGGCAGCCGTGATGAAGGCATGGTCCCGCCTCACCCTGGCACTGGTCGGCATCGGAACACTGGAGCCTTCCCCGCTGCTGCGCCGTTCCGGCAACGCGATCGCGGCCGAGGAGCAGCGCCAGCTCGAAGAACTGGGGGCTGTCGGCGATGTCTGTACTCGATATTTCGACGCCGAAGGCCGCGCCGTCGACGCCCCCTTCAACGATCGAATCATCGGCATCACTCCGGAGCAACTGCGCAAAGTAGATCGCCGAATCGGCGTTGCTGGCGGAATGTCGAAACTGGCAGCCATCCGAGGGGCCGTTCGCGGAGGCTGGATCAATGTCCTCATCACCGACATCGAGGTAGCCAAGGCCCTGCTCAACCGCCACTGACTCATTCTCGGCACGGGCACTCCGCCAGGTCGATGTCGGCGAGGACCAAGGGCTGTCCCGTAACTGCTGGTGACGGAGTTGGCCAAGGGACGGAAACTGCGTAGCTGCTGGGTTAGTGGCGCCGGTATCGTCCGGTTCTCCCGACCCGCTGTACCGGCGGCCTACGTTCAGAGAGCGATGCAGATGACCAGCCAGCAAGCAACGACGACCCTGTGGCGCCCCACCGGCCCCAAGGAGCTGGATCTGGTGCGGGAGTTGAACTGGCGTGCCTGGCCACCCCGGCTGCCCGAGCAGCCGATCTTCTACCCGGTCCTCAACGAGGACTACGCAGTCAGGATCGCGCGGGACTGGAACGTGAAGCACGATGGCGCCGGCTTCGTCACTCGTTTTGAGGTCGAGTCGGAGTTCTTGAGCCGGTATCCCATCCAACAGGCCGGCGGGCAGACGATCCTCGAGCTATGGGTTCCGGCTGAGCAGCTGGACGACTTCAACGCCCACATTGTCGGCGAGATCCAGGTGATCCACGAGTTCCGCTGAGGCGGGGAGGCCTGCTGGCCAGGCACGCTATGGTGCGATGATCTCGGCGTGGCTGGTGTGATCACGGCGTCGGAACCGTCCTGGACAGCCCCGTTCACCGGGCTCAGCTCGCGTGCCTTCGGGAAGCTGGTGACGGTGCTGCGGCGTAAGGGTGCGGACGCGGTCCGCAAAGGTCGGCCGTGGGGCCTGTCGCGGACCCACTTGTGGGCCGTGGTGCGGGAGATGCCCATCTCGTCGGCTACGTGTGCGACGGGCCTGCCGGCCCGGACCCGGTCTACGAGAAACCGCCGACCATGGACGGTCATCCGGGCATTGGGGTGGGACAAGAAGACCTCTGTGGTGGTGTGGAGGCTGAAACACTGTCGGTGCTCCACGGCGGGCGGGGAGCACCGTACGGGTGCCATATGGGGGTGTCGGGTGGTCAGACCACTGACGACCGACAAGCAAGAATCGGCGCCTCAGCCGCCGTTGAACAGGGCGATGGTGTCGGTGCCAGCGAAGTGAGGAGCTTCGGCTTCCGCGACCATGAGAGCGGCGATGCCGGCGCGCGGCGCCACGGGGGGCATCATGCGCGGCACGTAGTCCTCGGCCCGGATGAGGCGTCCGTTGTCCTCATACGGCTTGTTGGTCAGGGGCCCGGCGTAGACGGTGGTGCCGCCCGCGCTACGCACGGCGCGTCCGGCGACGTCCTTGGCGTCCCACTCGTGGCGCAGGATGCGCTTGAGGAGCGCGCCGTTGAGGCTGCCGAGCGCTCCCTCGGTGGCGCCCATGCCCAGTGAGGTGAGCCAAATGACACGCGGTGCTGCCGAGGCGATCAGTCGGGCGCCGTCGGAAAGGATGGCGGCGTCCTGCTTCTTGGTGATGCCCAGGCCGCTGATGATCACGTCGGCTCCTGCGACGGCGTTCATGACACTTTCGGGGTGGGTGACATCGGCCTGCACCACGCTCAGGTTCCCGGTGACCGAGGTGTCGACCTGTTCCGGTCGGCGAGCGAGGGCTATGACGTCGTGTCCGCGCCCCAGTGCGCGGGCAACTATCAGGCGGCCGGTCTGGCCGGTAGAACCGAGTACGGCGATCTTCATCGTGTCTCCGAAGGGTGGCAGTGCTGTGGGGGTGGGGCGCGTGCGGTGGCCCCGGCGGCGGAGCAGAGGCGAGGTGCGGCCGTCAGCTCTGGCTGGTCAGTACATCGACCGCCCGCGTGTGGATGCCGGGGGCCGAGGCCAGGAAGTCCTGGCTGGACAGGGTCCACTGCTCGCCGCGGGTGTCGGTCACCGTGCCGCCGGCCTCGGCGACAAGCAGGGCGCCGGGCAGGAGACCGGAGCGCACGTCGGAGAACTGCCAGAAAGCGTCCATGCGCCCCGCGGCGACATGGATGAGCTGCATCGTGGCGGGCACTGAGGCGCGCACGACCAGCGCGCTGAGCAGCATGGCGGTGACCGAGGCACCCATGCGTCGCAGCGCCTCCTCGGTCTCGCCGGGCTTGGCCTGGCCGGTGCCCACCAGCGCGGCCTTGAGGTCGCTCTTGGCGGAGACCTGCAGTCGCTGGCCGTTGAGGAAGGCGCCCTGGCCCTGGACGGCGGCGTACAGGTCACCGGTCAGCGGTACGTAGACAGCTGTCAGGACGGGAGTGTTGTCCCGCACCAGGGTGGCCGTCACTGACCACTCGCTCATGCCGTGAATGTGGTTGATGTTGCCTTCGGCCGTGTCGACGACCCACCACTCGCCTGCGGGCAGCGCGCCGCCGGCCAGTTCGTCCTCCGCCCACTGCGAACCCGGTCGCACTGCGAGCAGCGGCTCCTTGATGACCGCGAGGACGGCCTCGTCGTTCGCGTATATGTCGTGGACGATCTCTTCGAGGTCGCCGGGGCGGGCCGTGAGGTTGTAGCGCTTGCGCAGGTGCTCACCGCCCGCCTTCACTGCGGCGACGGCGCCGTCGAGGACGGCAGCAAGCTCGGAGGAATCGGCACTGTTCGGGGCAGGAATCGCGCTCATCGGAAAGCTCCCATACGAAGAGGGGGATTTCGCAGCCTTTCGGCTGCTCGCTTTCGACACTACGAGCGGGCATCATTAACTTCAAATGCAATCTAGTTAAAGGTGGGTTTACCCATATGCAATTGGATCTGAATCTGCTGGTAGCACTGGATGCGCTGCTGGAAGAGGGCAGCGTGACAGCCGCCGCAAGCCGCCTGCACGTATCGACTCCGGCCATGAGCCGGACTCTGGGCCGCATCCGCAAGGCCACCGGCGACCAGATCCTGGTGCGCACCGGTCGCACCATGACACCCACCCCGCGGGCCATCGCCCTGCGCGAGTCGGTGCACGACCTCGTGCAGCAGGCCCACCAACTGCTCTCCCCCAGCGCGGAAATCGACCCGACGTCCCTGACACGCACCTTCATCCTGAAATGGCACGACGCCCTGGCCGCTGCCGCCGGCCCGGCACTACTGCAGTCGACGCGAGCCGAAGCCCCGGGAATCCGTCTGCGCTTCCTCGCCGAAGCCACCAGCGACATCCACGACCCACGGCGCGGAGACATCGACCTGGAAGCGGGGTCCAGCACACCCTCCACCCCCGAACTCCGGCACGAGATCGTCGGCCACGACCGGCTCATCCTCGCCATGCGACCCGAACACCCCCTGGCGACAGGTGAGATGACACTGGCCGACTATGCAGCGGCCGAACACATCACGGTCTCGCGGCGCGGGCGGCTGCGGGACCCCATCGACGACGAATTGGAAGCCCACGGCCAACCCCGCCAGGTCGTCGCCGCCACCCCCACCACCGCGACAGCACTGCAGTTCATCAGCCACCACGACCTGCTCGCAGCCGTCCCCGAATTCATCAGCCGCCCCCACCTGAACGCCCTCGGCCTGCACGCCCGGCCCCTGCCGTTGGCCATGCCCGACATCCCGATCCATCTCGCCTGGCATCAGCGCTACGACAACGACCCCGCACACGCGTGGCTCCGCGAACACGCTCGCAGGGCGCTACACCGCGCATGCGGCTCCTCACGCGCCTCAGCTGCCGAATAGGGCAGAGCCGACGCGGCGGCAACATCGACGACACGCGCCGGCTGCCGCGCACCGTGTGCGCGAGCACCTGCGCTCCCGCGCCCGCTACGGCGGAGCCGACTCTCTGAGCGAGGACTGGGACGGAGACGACGAAGGGGGGAGGTCCTCACCGCGCGCACGCGAGCGGTACTGCACCTGGCCCTTCAGGAACTGTCGGACCAGGCATGGCAGGAGGTGTCCACGCTGGGGGATCAACCGACCCGGCGGAGCGCCGACGGGCTGTTCGGCTCGCTGCCGCGGGTGACCTGGCACCAAGACGGTTCCTGGCGGCGGCAGATGGCCCGGGCCTTCGACGACCCGGCCGCCGACTGCGCGTCCAACGCCGAGGTCGAACCCCGCAGCACCGGCGAGGAGATGGCCCTGCACCTCGGCATCGCCTGCGCCCAGGACCTGACGCGCAACCGGCCGCGACTTCTGCGTGACACCGTGGCGGACCTGCCCGAAGATCGAGCGGACTTCGATTGGAGCGCCTGCTCCGACAGTCTCTTCCAGGATCACGACGTGCTGATGCTGTTCGACCACTCCCTCGACGGCATCGAGGACGCCGAAGGCGACATCCATCAGTCACTGGGCATGGTCAATCTCGCACCGCAGGACTGGTTCGCCGCCTTCGACCCCGATCAGGCCCGCGACCCCGATCGCGGTTTCCGTCACTCGTGACCGCGTTACGGTCGAGGACGTCCAGGGCCCGCTGAGCAGGGTCGGACGGTTGCGACGTGCAGCACGGTGGTCGGCCTCCATGCCGCCCTGGGGAGGCGGCAGTTGGTCCCGGCCCCGGAGTCCCTGCCCGGACGCCCCGGAACGAGTAACCCGCCGATAGGCAGGGGGCCGCCGACTGATCCAGGCCGGGGCTGCTGGTTGAGGCCGCCCGTCTCGGCCGGGCCCGATCCAGCCGGGTGACCGGGCTGGGTGCTGCATGGTTCATGGATGGCCGCCCGGCTGTGCTCCCGAGCCGGGCAGGTATGCACCTGGTCACGAACAGCGACCTCACCAGCTGCGACACCGCGCCTGCTACCACCCTGCTACCTTTGATGTATGTCCTCTCCGAAGAAGCAGACACAGGTCCGTCTGGAGCCCCAGATCCTCGAAGCGGGCAAGGCGGCTGCGGCCGCCCGCCGCCTCGACTTCAACCGGTATGTGGAGCGGCTCATCATCGAGGACACCACCGGTGTCCGGGCCGCGGGCATGGCGGCCGCGCAGCGCCTGATCGACGAGCACGGCGGCTTCCTCGACGACCTGGAGCGGCAGCTCGACCAGCCCTACGCCCAGCCGCAGCCGGACTCTGCGGCATGATCCTGCACATCGACGAATCCTGGATCCTGGAGGTCGCGGAGCGGGCCGGCCACCGGGACCCTGGCGTCGACGACTACGGCGTGCCCGTCGCCGCCGTTGCCCGCCACCGTGGCGAGCTCCTCGACACGCCCGTCTATGACGGCCCCTACGCGCGAGCGGCTGCTCTTGTCCACAGCCTGGGCCGCTGCCGCTGGCTCGCGCGTTCCAATCTGACCGTGGCCTGCACAGTCGCTGTCATGTACCTCGAAGCCAGCAACATCCCCGTCAGCCCGACCCGCGAACAGCTCACCGCGCTTGCCCACGAGCTGTACACCCCGCGCTGTACGGCCGTCCGGATCGCCGAGATGCTGCGCACCTGGAAACCCTGACCCAGCGGCACGGCACGCACGACCCCGAACGCCGTGCGATCCACGACCGGCGGCAGCAGGTCGGCCAGGGCCTCGACGGAACCGGCACCGAGAAGGTGACGCTGCCCGACGCGCCGTGGGGTGTGCGCGAGCGCACAGTCGACCGTCGCGGTGTTCCGTATGAGCAGATCCGTGTCTTCCCCGGAATCCAGCACCTGCAAGAGGCTCTGTTGCCCGGGTCTGACGCCGCCTGACCGGTCCCGACGCCGCCAGGCGCGGGGCCTGCCGCACCCCAGTCGGGGCACCCGGATGCGGCCCAGCACGACCTCGAGCTGCGGGGAATCCCCGCGCTGCCCGGCCGTGATCACGATGGACTTGGGCTTCTGCCTCTGTTCGACGGCCAGGTGCAGCACGCCGACGCCATTGCTGAGGCGATCGGGGACCGCCGTCTGACGGCCATCGTGTGCGCCCACGCCCACAACGACCACATCGACGCGGCGCCTGCCCTGGCCGACCGCACGGGCGCCACGATCTGGCTGCATCGTGACGCCCATCTGGCCGACGGCCAGGTCATCGAGGCGGCCGCTGTCGACCTCACGGGGCTGCAGACCCCGGGCCACGCGTCGGGTCGGTCTGCCACTACGACCTGCCCTGGCCGCGGTCTTCACCAGCGACACCCTCTTCCAGGGCGGACCCGGCGCGACCGGGCGCTCGTACTCCCACTTCCCGACGGTCACCGACTCCTTCCGCGACCGCCTGCTCGGCCTCCCACCGGAGACGAGGGTCCTCACGGGTCACGGCGATCCGACCATGGTGGGTGCGGAGGCCGCTCATCTGGACGAGTGGATCACCCTAGGGCACTGAGCCCTGACGGGTTCCGCCGTCGGACGCCGCCGTACTCAGAGCACGCCCACCAGCACGATGACCAGGGCGGGCAGTGCGATGAAGACGGTGCCGAGGTAGACGGCGAGGACCCACCGGTGCGCGGAGGCGATGCGGGCGAGGTTCTCGGCGCAGAACAGCGGCACGGGGCGCAGGAGCGGTATCACGTAGATCACGACGATCGCGAAGAGGTTGTAGATCAGATGCACGAAGGCTGCCTGCAGGCCGATCTTCGCGTCCTGTCCGACGCCTGCGAACGCCGCGAAGACCACCGTGAACGTTGTGCCGAGGTTGGAGCCGACGACGACCGGATACACCTGCGCCGGTGTCAGGATGCCTGCTCCGGCGAAGGGGACCAGCACGGACGTGGTGATGGTCGAGGACTGGGTGACGACGGTTACTCCCATGCCTGACGCCATGGCGAGGTAGGCGTTGCGGCCGACGGCCTTGATCAGAATGTCGCGGGCCCTGCCGACCATGAGCAGTTTGAGCAGCTTTCCCAGGTAGCGGACGGCGACCAGGATCAGCGCGGCGCCGATCACGATGGTGAACAGCGGACCGAGCGTGCTGCTGACGTGCGAGGTCGCGTGGATCACTCCGTGTTCCACCGGTCTGGTGGCCGCCCGGATGAAGTTGAAGTGGGCCGGGTTCGGCAGCCAGTCCGTGCCGTACAGCGCATTGGTCAACATCCCGCTGATGTGTTTCAGCGGATGCCAGATCAGCTCAATCGGGAAGAAGATCAGCAGCGCGAGCCAGTTGTAGAAGTCATGGACGGTCGAGGCGCCCAGCGCCCTGCGGAACTCTGTGCGGTCGCCGATGAAGGTCAGCGCGACCAGGCTCGTCGTCACGGTGGTGCCGACGTTCGCGCCCAGAATGATGGGGATCGCGCCCTGGATGGGCAACGCGCCCGACCCCACGGCGGTGACAGCGATGGCCGTCGTCGTGGTCGACGACTGGATCAGGACCGTACCGAGAACGCCGACGCTCAGCCCGACCCACGGGTGCGCGGCGAAGGCGAACATGGTGTGCGCCGCGTCGCTGCCCAGCCCCGCAAAGCCGCGACTGATGATGCTCACGGCACAGATCAGCAGGTAGATCAGCCCAGCGACACCGCACCAGCCGAGGGCTTTGGTCCATGCGGGGAGCTGGATGGCTCCGGCGCCGCTCTCGGCCGCAGGGGCCGTGAGCGCCGAGCCGGAGGAAGGGGTTCGCCCGGAGACGTCACCCTTTTTGTGGCTGTTGTCCGGCCCGCTGTCGGATGTGGCTTCCGCCATGAACCAAGGCTAAGAGCTCCTGACGAGGGGCGCGCGTGGCTGAGCGCCGTACGTGTGCAACGGACGGCTGGTGCCGTCAGCGACTGCGGTTTCTCCTGGCCCGACGCCAGGTGGCCGTGGTCGGGCTCGCCGGCCGGGGCCCCCTTTGCGGGCCCCCGCCGCATGTTGGTGGGCCCACACGATCGTGGAGTCCACCGACACCGCCCAAGCCAGGTCCTCGTCGGCGTCCGCCTGGGCCGTCAGCGCGGTGAACCACCCGCTCCCACGTGCCGTCGACGGCCCACATCCGCAGCCGGTTGTAGACGCCCCGACAGTTTCCGTACTTCTCCGGCAGGTGCACCCACTGCGTTCCGGTCCGGAACTTGAAAGCGATCGCGTCGATCACCTCCCGGTGATACGTCCTAGTCGTCCTCGCCGAAGCCGTACCGGATGTTCTCCTGCTTGCAGGACGGGCAGACGATGTAGGCGTGTGAGTTGCTGCCATCTTCATAGGGGAGGTAGCTCGTTCCACCCGAGAGCGCCGACTGACACCAGCGACAGGTGCGACCGCCGCCGCTCTTGCCACGATTCGGCGGGTCAACGAGCATGCCGCCTTCATCGCTGGGGAAGGCCGGTGGAAGAGAGGGTGAGAGACGGATCCGAGCCCGGCTTCGCAGGGCGGCGCTGCTGAACAGGCCCAGGCGACCACGCTGTTGAGGCGTACGACCGGCTCGGTGCCATTGTCAGATCCGGTCAGCCCTCGGAGTGCTCTCGATGAGTGACGACGTCCAACTTCGCCTGGGTGACGCGGTTCTCTTTCGCTACGTGCCCGCATCCTCCGAGGCTGGGCGGGCACGTGCGGGAGGTGTTGCGGGGGTCCACCGGGATCACGCGGCGACCGGCACTCTCAGCCTTGTTCGCCAGGATCACCAGGAACTTTCCTCGGCTGTCTGGGACACGCGATCTTGGCATGCCCGCACCGGGCGCGCACAGCGGTGGAGAGCGTCCCCCGAGCGTCCGGAAGTCGCCGATGGAGGCGGCCGGAGGGTGATCGGCGCGCGGAGGCATACTCGGCGGCATGACCCTTAACAGCGCCCACAGAGCCCTGACCGTACCCGCCGCCCCCGACACGGCCGCTTGCGCCGCCGCTCTCGAAGTCGCCACTGCCTACTGCTCCCCCGCGCTGCTGAACCACTCGGTGCGGTCCTACGTGTGGGCCTCCGCGTATGCCGCGCAGCGCGGCATCGAGCACGACGCCGAGCTGCTGTACGTGTCCGCGCTGCTCCACGACATCGGCCTGGTGGCAGAGTTCGACAGCCACACGATCGACTTCGACGTGGCCGGCGGGCACGTGGCCTGGGTGTTCGCGGCGGGTGCCGGGTGGCCGACGGAGCGCCGACAGCGGCTGTCGGAGGTCATCGTCCGGCACATGTGGGACGCGGTGGACGTGCGGGAGGACCCGGAGGGCCACCTGCTGGAGCGGGCCACCGGCGTGGACATCTCGGGGCGGAACCTGGACGATTTCACCGCCGGATTCCAGGCGAAGGTGCTGGCACGCTACCCGCGCGCGGGACTCTCAGACGAGTTCCTGGCCTGCTTCCACGACCAGGCCGCCCGCAAGCCGCAAAGCTCACCGGCCGCGTCCGTCCAGGGTGGCCTCGCCGAGCGCGTCCGGGCGAACCCGCTGGACCGCCCCGTCGACTGACCCGCCGGACGCAGTCCGGCAGCTACGGCCGAGATCGCAGGTCCGTTCAGCCCCCTCTGCGGCGTTGCCGTCGATCGCCGACGTTCCGAGTCGACTGTCTGGGCGGAGCCAGAGTCGGATGGCGGCGAGCGTGAGGGTGCCGTGGAAGATCTAGGCCCTCTTGTCGTACCTGGTGGCCACGGCGCGGGAGTTCTTGAGGGCGTTGATCGTCGTCCGCTCGACTTCGTTCCTTCTTTTTTGAAGTGCTCTCCTCCCCTCGGCAAGCCTCGGGAAGGAGATTCCTACCTACCTTGCGGTGGCGGGCTTGACGCCACGAGTGCGCCTGACGACTGCCCTCCCGGCAGCCGGGATGAGCGCGAGGCTCATCCGGTACAGGTGCAAGACGTTCCGGGCCGCGTTCCAGTCGGCGTTCGCCGACCAGCCGCAGTCGGGGTTCTTGCACACGAACGTGGCCTGGTTCTCCCGGCTGCCCGGCGTGGTGAACCCGCAGGCTGAGCAGCGCTGGGAGGTGCCGGGGGCGGGAACCTTGACCAGGGTCCCGCCGTAGCGGGCGGTCTTGTACGCAAGCATCGTTACGGTCCGGCCCCATGCCTCCTGGCTGATGCTGCGGTTCAGGCCCGCCTTCTGCTTGACGTTCTTCCCCGGCTCCTCGATGGTGCCCTTGGCGCTCCTGACCATGTTCGTGATGGCCAGGTCTTCCACCACGATCACACTGTACTTCGCCGCGATCTCGGTGGTGGTCTGGTGCTGCCAGTCCTGGTGCCTGCGCTTGGCTCTCGCACGAAGCCCTTGGATCTGGTCATAGGTGGCCCGCAGGCGGTTCGAGGTGCGCTCTCCCCGCTTGCGGAAACTCTTGCGGTGCGCGGCCCGCCGCTCCAGTCGGAGCAGCTTGGCCTGCTCGCCCTCGGTCAGCCATGCATTCGGCTTGTCCTTGGACGACTTCCACTCAGCGTGGTCCTTGGTGTCCCCGTCGGACAGGGCGAGGGGAACGGTGACGCCCACGTCGATGCCGACCTCGGGCCCGGCGTGAGGCTCAAAGACAGGTGCAAGGGTCTGGACGCGGAAGGCGATGTGCCAGCCGAGCGCGTCCTTGACCAGGCGGGCGCCGGTGATGCGGTTGTCCTTGTTGGCGCGCTTGCCCACGGGCAGGTTCTTGGTCCAGCGGAACCTGACCCGGCCCACCCTGGGAATGTTGACCATGCCCCATCGGCGGTGCACGCGGGTGATGTTCAGGTCCCGGCCCTGTGGGATGTCCACCGACATCGCCGTGCGGAAGCGGGCCTTGAAGCTCGGCTCGTCGGCCCGGCCCTCCCAGCAGTTCTTCCACGCCTGGAAGTACGTCTTCAGCACCGCCTGCGCGGCCTGGGCGGGAAGCACGGCGAGCCAGTCGATCTCCTTGCGGGCCTGCCGTATCGCAGCGTCGGCGGCAGCCAGCGAACGCTTGTCCTTGGGGAGCATCGTCCACCAGTCGTGCAGCAGGTTCCACATCGTGCGGGCCGCGTGCGCCTGGTCATCCATGAGCCGGACCTCGGCAGGACCCAGCGCCATCCGGGCACGATGTCCGAACTGCCGTTTGTTCCATGCGAGTTCACCACTCATTGCGATCACTGTACCATTCGGTTTATGTCGCCACGCTGGAATCCAGACCCCGATGTACGCAGGGGTCGTCACGTCGTCTGCAACCTTCACGTTCACTTGGTTTTCGTCACCAAGTACCGGCGTAAGGCGTTCACGGGCGAGATGCTGACGCGCTGCGAGGAGATCATGCGCGAGGTCTGCGCGGACTTCGAGGCGGAGCTGAAGCAGTTCAACGGTGAGGAGGACCACGTGCACCTGTTGGTGCACTATCCGCCGAAGGTTCAGCTTTCCAAGCTGGTCAACAGCCTTAAGGGGGTCTCGGCGCGGTTGCTGCGCAAGGAGTACGACGCGCACGTCCGCCGGTATCTGTGGGGCGGACACTTCTGGTCCGGCTCGTACTTCGCCGGCTCATGCGGCGGGTCACCGCTGACCGTTGTACGCCAGTACATCGAGAACCAGCAGCGCCCCGTGTGACCTCGCCGGGGACAGCAGTGCAGATCCACGCCCACAGCTGAGGTCAGAGCAGTTTTGAGATGCGCTTCACCTCCCCCGTAAACAGGGGAGCACTGCGCAAGATCAGAGGTAGATCGTGGTGTCGAACCTGGTGGGCCGTCCGCCTTTGCTGCCCCGGTTCCGGCGGTTGGCCCGCTGGTTTTTCGGTTCGGGAACGGTGTGCTTGATCTGGCGTCGGCGCAGGCAGCGGCAGTTGCGGCGAGAGCAATACGCCTTGTCGCCGCCAAGGTGGTCCGGGCGGGTGCGCGGGCGTCCACCGTCTCGTCGGCCACCGCGGATGCGTCGCCGCATTGGCCCGGCGTGATCAGCAGGGCCAGGGGGCGGCATCCGCCTTCTCCGACGAGTGGTTCTTGCTGGTGAGGCCACCCCGGGAGCATCCGAGTCCCTCGTCGGGGCGGTGGTTGCGGGGCGTTGTTCTTTTCCCCGGCACCCGCGGGCGTCGATTGCGGACCCCGGCGGCGTGCTGGTGGGCCCCGCAGGAGGTGGAGTCCACGCTCACCATCGGCTCACCATCGACCAGGCGATGCGGCCCTGGCGTCGGCGTCGGTCAGGACGGCCGCGAAGGCCTTGTCCCATGTGCCGTCCGCCGGCCAGCGTCTGTGCCGCTCGTATGCGGTCCTCCAGAGGCCGAAACGCCAGGTAGATCGAGCCATGGCACCCGTGTGCGCTGCCGGTACAGGATCCCGTCGATGATCCTGCGATGGCTCGCCCAACGGCCGCCCCGCTCGCTGGACTTCGGCAGATGCGGCTTCAGCCGGGCCCACTCCTCGTTCGTGAGATCTCCCTGCTCCAGCAGGCACGGCCACGGAGACGTCGGACGCCGCTGCTCTGCCACGGGACGTGCACCGCCAGTAGCCACTCAAAGCATCCGTCCGGCGCCCGCGCAGCCGTGCCTTCGATCCGGGAGGACCGGGCTCGCGGCCACCGCCAACCGTTCGAACGCCCTCTCGGGCCGCGGCCCGAGAGGGTTCCCTACACCGGAATCGGAGCCCTCCGGCCGCCCGCCCCGCCCTTCCAAACAGGCCGGCACCGGCAGCGAGCCGCCCGAGTGCGGGTGGACCGTCCCGTTCCGGTGGCCGTGCTGTGTACGTTTCCGGCCGCCGTGCCGATCGCTCCGCTCAGCGCCGAGGCCCCGGGATGGCTGATCGCGTCAGCCATGTTCGGCGCCGGTATCGCGGGCGATGTCTCCGGCGTGCGATGCCGGCCGGGGCCCGTCTGCGCCGGTTCGTACTCGGGAGGCCCTTGTGCTGTTTCCCGGTGCCCGGCCCGGCTCAACAGTGCCGGGCCGGGCGGGCTCAGGTCGGGGTAGTGGCCGGTCAGCTCAGGGGGGCGACGGCAGAGACGGTGGCTACTCCGGTGCGGCGGACGTTGTGGCCGTCCCCGCGGTTCCGGACGGTGGGTTGGTCTGTGTCGGTGCGGTTGTCGTGGTGGCCGGTGCCGGTGTCGTGGTCGGGTCGGGGGCGGAGTCGGTGGTCTGCGCTGCTTGTGCCAGGCCGCTGGTGGCGCGCAGCGGGACCTCCTTGATGAACAGCGTCACCAGGAAGGCGATCAGGGCGATGGGGGCGACGTAGATGAAGATGTCGCCGATGCCGTGCCCGTAGGCGTTCTCCAGCCACGTGCGCACCGGAGCGGGCAGCATCCCCAGGTCGGGCAGTTCGCCGCCGCCGGAGGCTTGTGCGGCCGTGGCCTGGTCCTGCGGGGTGAGCTGGGTGATGGTCTCGCGCGCGTAGTGGCCGATGCGGGTGGTGAGGATCGAGCCGAGCACCGAGACGCCCACCGCGCCGCCGAGGGAGCGGAAGAAGGTCACCGTGGAGGACGCGGCACCGAGGTCGCTCGGGGCGACCTGGTTCTGGGTGCACAGCACCAGGTTCTGCAGTGTCATGCCGACGCCGAGGCCCATCAGGGCCATGCACAGCGCGATGAACACGTAGGAGGTGTCGTAGCGCAGCATGCCCAGCAGGGCCAGGCCCGCCGTCAAGAAGGCACCGCCGGTCAGCAGCCAGCCCTTCCACTTGCCGGTGCGGGTGATGATCCGGCCGGAGACCGTGGAGGAGACGAACAGGCCGGCGATGAACGGGATCGTCATGATGCCGGACTTCGTCGGGGAGTCGCCGCGTGCCAGTTGGAAGTACTGGCTGAAGAAGACGGTGCCCGCGAACAGCGCGATGCCGACGAACAGGGAGGCGATCGAGGCGAGGGTGGTGGTGGGGTTGCGGAACAGCCGCAGCGGGATGATCGGCTCGCTGGCCCTGGTCTCGACGAACAGGAAGATCAGCGCCAGTACGATCGATGCGCCGAGCAGCGTATAGGTCTGCCAGGACAGCCAGTCGTACTTGTCGTCGGCGAAGGTGACCCAGATCAGCAGGACGCAGACGGCCGCGGTGACGAAGAAGGCGCCGGCCCAGTCGACCTTGGCCTCGCGTTTGGCCACCGGCAGGTTCAGGGTCTTCTGGAGCACGACCAGCGCGACGAGCGCGACGGGGATGCCGACGAACAGGCACCAGCGCCAGCCGAGCCAGCTGGTGTCGGTGATGACGCCGCCGAGCAGCGGGCCGCCGACGGTGGCGACGGCGAAGGTCGCGCCCAGGTAACCGGAGTAGCGGCCGCGCTCACGCGGGGAGATCATCGCGGCCAGGACGACCTGTGCCAGCGCGGACAGGCCGCCGCCGCCCAGGCCCTGGATGACGCGGGCGCTGATCAGGGTGGCGGGGTTCTGCGCCAGACCGGCCACCAGGGAACCTGCGGCGTAGATGATCAATGCCGACTGGACCAGGATCTTCTTGCTGAACTGGTCCGAGAGCTTGCCCCACAGCGGAGTCGACGCGGTCACCGTCAGCAGGGAGGCGGTGACGACCCAGGTGTAGGCGCTCTGGCCGCCGCCGAGGTCGCTGATGATCCTGGGCAGCGCGTTGGTGACGACGGTCGAGGACAGAATGGCGGCGAACAGGCCGAGCAGCAGTCCCGACAGCGCCCGCATGATCTGCGCGTGTGTCATCGGCGCGGGGGGAGAGCCTTCGCCGTGGTGGGCATGAGGTCGCACACCGGCCCTCGGGGTGGTTGTCATGAGGTTTTCTTTCCTTACGTGGTGACAGCGGGTGTACGGGGGGTCCGGGCGTTCTCGGGCGGCTCGGCGGACGGATCCTGTTCGGTCCACACGTCGCCGAAGCTCGCCCGAAGCCGGGACAGGAGCCACGTCAGCCGGCGGACGTCCTCGTCGCTCCAGCCGGTCAGCCGCTGGGCGAGCAACTGGGCGGTGCGTTCGGACATTTCGGCGAGCCGGGTCCGGCCTTCGGGGGTCAGCCGCAGGATGCGCGAACGCCGGTCAGCGGGATCGGGGCTGCGGTCGATCCAGCCCCGCGCGGCCAAGTGCGCGACGTGGCGGCTGGTGACCGACATGTCGACGGCGAGCAGCTCCGAGAGCCTGCCGATGCGCATGTCGCCGTCGCGGCCGAGCAGCGCCAGTACCGTGGCGGATCCGCTGGAGCAGCTCTGCGGAAGGGTCCGGTCCAGCTGCCGTCGTACGGAAGTGACGGCGCTCAGCTGACGCATCAGCTCCTCGTACTGGGCTTTCTCGGCCACACGTGCCTCCATATTATTGCTTAAGGCAACCATGATGTTTCTCGGTTGTCTCAGGCAAGGGTTTCAGGTGTGCCATACGGCACATATTTCGCGGAGATACGTATTCCGGTTCGGCACGTCAGTGCAGGATCCGCCGGGCGACATTCGTGGTCACCAGGTCGAGCAGCTCCTCGCCCCGGCCGGACAGGATGGTGCGGATCGCATAGAGGGTGAAGCCCTTGGCCTGCTCCACCGTGATCGCGGGTGGCACCGACAGCTCCTGACGTGCCGTCATGACTTCGACCAGCGCCGGACCTTCATGGGCGAAGGCACTCTTCAGCGCGTCCTCCAGGTCACCGGGCCGCTCGACCCGACGCGCCCACAGCCCGATCGCGGCAGCGACTTCGGCGAGCTGCGGATTGTCCAGCTCGGTCGCGTAGTTGACAATGCCCGCCGCCTTCATCTCCAGCTCGACGAAATTCAGCGAACCGTTGTTGAAGACGACGATCTTGGCGGGCAGGCGGTTCTGCCGGAGGGTGAACAACTCACCGAGGAGCATGGTGAGCCCGCCGTCGCCCGACAGCGAGACCACCTGGCGGCCCGGATACGCCGCCTGCGCGCCCACCGCGTGCGGCAGGGCGCAGGCCATCGTGCCGTGGTGCGCCGGCCGATCTGCTCGCCGCGGATGTCGAGCTGGATCACCTTCGCGCCGCGCGGGTAGAACTGCCGGTAGGGGAAGTCGGTGCCCAGCATGAGCAAGGTGTCGGCCTCCTCGATCGCCTTGTAGCCGGAGGCGAAGCCGAGCAGGCCGGTGAGCCCGACGTCGTACGGGTTGTCGTACTCCACGTACTCCTTGCCGCGCAGGGCGTGCACAATCGGGGCCTTGAGGGTTTCGGCGAGCCGGACCAGGTCGTCGTGGGCACCGGCCGCACCCGCGCCCGCCAGGATCGTCACGCGCTGGGCCTCGTTCAGCAGCGCGGCGGCCTCACCCAAGGCGTCGTCGTCCGGGCGGACGACGGACCTGGCCGGGCGTACCACGGTGGGGGTCAGGTCGCGGCCGGTCTTGGCGAGGAATATCTCGCCGGGTACGACCACGACCGCCACTCCCCTGCGTTCAACGGCAGCCCGCATCGCCATCTCCAGCACGCGGGGCCCGTGCTCGGGGCTGGTGACAACCTCCGCGTAGACGCTGCAGTCGGCGAACAGCTCCTGCGGGCGGGTCTCCTGGAAGTAGCCGGAGCCGATCTCGCTGCCCGGGATCTGGGCGGCGATGGCGAGAACCGGCACCCGGCTGCGCTGGGCGTCGAAGAGTCCGTTGATCAGGTGCAGGTTGCCCGGACCGCAGCTGCCGACGCAGACGTTGAGTTCTCCGGTCAGCCCGGCCTCGGCCGCCGCCGCGAAGGCGGCGCTCTCCTCGTGCCGCACATGTACCCATTCGACGCCGTCGTCCCGGCGTATGGCGTCTGTCAGACCGTTGAGCGAGTCACCGGGCAGACCGTACAGGCGGCGCACACCGGAGGCCTTGAGCGAGGAGACGACGTGGTCGGCGAAGGTGGGGGTGGGCATGCGGGTTGCCTTTCGTCGGTCGTGAGCGCGTCCGGTACGCAAGGGCGGCCGCGTGGACAGGCGCCGCCCGCACCGGGGCTCGCCGCTGTCGACGAGCGCCTGCTCAGTCTCCTTGGACCGGCATTGCACACACATCCGTCGAATGACTGCGGCACCGGCGCCGGCGCGCCGTCGGCATCTCGGTCGGACGACTGGCGGAGCCCGGCGCGCCCGCGGAAATACGTGTCAACCAAGGGCTGGAATGTGACCGGTGAGCAGAAGTGCGCCTCGAACATTGCCAGGAGCCCTGCCCTGGCAGGTCATGAGGTCCGATGACGCTCGGTGGCTGGAGTGCGTGGCCATCAGGCTGTCACGGCAAGGTCGGAGCGCGACCTGGCTGTCTGAATGGCATCCCGTTGATCAGGGGGCGGGTGGGGCGGTCCGTTCGTAGATGGCCCCTCCTGGTGTGAACCAGCCTGCTTTCTTCCGCACGGCAGGGCTCGGGTCCTTGGCGTGGGCGGTCTTCAAGGCGGCAACGGCGCGTGCATCAGCGTGGGCGAACTTGCCGACGAGCTCGGCAGCCCTGGCCCGGACGTGCGGGTCCGGGTCCGAGGCCAAGTGGTGCAACGCGGGTTCGAGGACCCGGTCCGGGCCCGGTACGCAGCTGTCGCCCTTGCACCGGTCGCACGCCAGAGCGTGGAATGCGGCGATCCTGACCCGGGCGTCGGGGTCGTCGGCCATGCAAATGAGTTCGCCCATGGACTCGGTGTCGACGAGGTGGTCGAGGAGGCGGCAGCAGCCCTCGCGGACGACCGGATTCTCGTCGCGGAGGCCGGCACGAATGGCGCTCAGTGCGTTCTGCCCGCGTCGCAGCAGTTCGCGGTAGGCCGCAACCTTGCGCTGAGGGTCGCCCAAGCACGAGACGAGAGCTTCGTTGTCGGTCCTCGCGAATCCGAGCATGCCTTCAGTGTCGGGTCGCGCGGCGAGGTCCGGCAAAGGGATTTCGGCCCGAAGGCGGGCAAGTGGATCTTGCTCTTGAGGCTCCCCAGTGAGTGATCAGCAAGTTGATCACCGCATTGCGGCGTGAAGGTGCGGACCCGGTCCGCGGCGGCAACCGTGAAGCCTGCCGCTGGGGGACCGGGTCCTGCTGGTCCCGCATACTGGCGGACGAACCTGACGCTGCGGCAGCTCGCCCCGCTGCTCGGGGTGTCGAGATCCTCCCTTTGCTGCACTACGGACATGGAGTCACAGAACGACACCGAGGAACGTGACGGCCGCCAGCCGGCGCGTCTTTCTGGTGTACTCCTCTGCCTCCCGGTCCGGTTCCCGCCGGTCGTTGCAGTTCACTCTGCGGAGAAGCTCCTCGAGAGCCTCCTGCTCCTTGCCCAGGCGGCCCGGGAAGAGCGGGTACTCGTACGTGTTCATGGTCTGCCCCTGTCGACGGTGCATGCTCGAGCGACGCGGGCTGCGCCTGAGTGCTACAGCCCAAGGTCGAGGGCCAGACACGTGAAGGTGTGCCCCACGCCCACGTCCTCGTGCGACGTCTTCGCCCCGTCATGCGGCCCGGACTCCACCACCTCGGTCATGTCCTCGAACCGGATGCGCTCGGGCAGCTTGCCGAAACGTGCATGTCGTACCGCCGCGGCGGCGTCCATCCTGGCTTCCTGGTTCATGACCAGCCTCCACTTCGTCGGTCGTGGACCGATCCCGTCGGCCGGCGGGACCACTGTCAGCTTGCACCCCAGATCATCACCTGTCAAGACGGTGACGCCTCGAGACGTGTGAGCTGCGGGATCGGAAACATACGCGAGCTATGTGTGCCGGGCGCCGCATGTCCCGGTCGTGACCCATCTCCTTTGGGAGCCCCAGCATGACGAGCCTGCCGCAGACCGACGCCACCCTGCTCATCCGCACCGACTTCTCCGACGAGGCGGCCTGGCAGGCCCTGCGCACGGTGGTCACCACCCCGACAGAAGAGGACGAGTTCCTTGCGGACCTACACATCGTGGACGACCCCGCCTACCGCGATCTGACCACCGAGCAGGTCCTCGCGCTCGCCCCCGCCGAGGACGACCTGCTGATCGTGGCGGATCACAAGGCCCTGACCGGACCGGAGATGCCGCTGCTGGCAGTCATGCGGGCCGACCAGGAGAGCAACGATACGGAGCAGGGCTTCGACGAACTCCGAGTCATCGCAATGCAGTTGTTCTCCATCGAGAACAACATCACGCTTGCCAACATGGATTGGGAGAGTTCGTGGACGCCGCCGAGCAGGACGGCGTCTTCAGGGGATTCTGACCCGGTCCTGGCAACCCGTGGGCCGGTGCGACTCTCTGTCTGTGAGGGCCCCGGCGGCGGACCGGGGCCCCGTCGAACGTTATATCAGCGCGGACGACGCCAAACCCGGAGAAGCCAGAGCGCACATGCACCTTGGCCGACTTCCAGTCATGGTCCGCACGTGTGGGCTGTCGATGCAGGGAATTGCGCTGACAGCAATGACACCGGGGTACGGGGCGCAGGTCGCTTCGGCAGCACACCTCGTCCGTGTGTCTCCTGCTGTCGTGACTCCTGGCGCCGCAATCAGCAAGGTTCGCCCTGTCGACCACCTCGCATAGCCGTTCGTCGGCGGCATGCTTGTTCCGCCGGACGATGCAGCGGCGGATCATGGTGAAGTTGTCCAGCCGAGCGTGCCCGCCATGGGCCGAACCTCGATGAGGCCCGGCCTGGACGGCAGTTGCGACCGGGTGGGCTCAATCCCCCTGCCCGCCGGCCGGTTCCTTCAGCAGTCGGTTGAGTTCGTTCCCGGCGTCGTCGTACCCGGCGTCGGAGATGCGCTGCAGCTCGCGCACGTCGCCGGTCACGGCCGCGCGTCGGGTGAGAAGGAACCCGGCTCGCATGGATCCCTCGTCCAGCAATTCGCTCAGCTCCTCGAGGTCGCCGGCTGCGTCGGCGAGGTCGGCCAGCCGGTCCAAAGCGGTTTCGTTGCCCTCGTCGGCCAGCTCGCGCAGGGGCTCCCGATCGATGTTCGTGTTCGCCATGGCGGCATGGTGCAACCCTGCCCTTGGGGAAAGGTCAAGTGGGACGATGGCCGGGTGATCACCATCGGGCAGCTGGCCAGGTACGTCGGGGTGTCGACCAAGACCGTTCGCGTCTATCACGACAAGGGGCTGCTTCCCGAACCCGACCGCGATGCGTCCGGCTACAGGCGGTACGGCGCGAACGACGTCATCGATCTGATCAAGATCCGCACCCTTGCCGAGGCCGGCGTCCCCCTGGCCCGGATCAGGGACCTGAGATCAGCGACCGACACAGAATTCCAGCAGGCGCTGCGAGAGATCGACGACGAGCTCACCGCCCGTATCCGTGGCCTGCGGGCCTCGCAAGGGCGCTTGCGCCGGCTCGCCGCCGGGCACCTGGCACCGCTGCCCGCCGAGGTGGGCACCTACCTGGAGCACCTGGTCCACCGGGGATTCACGCCTCGTTGGGTGAATCTGCAACGCGACCTGTGGATCCTCGTGTTCGCCACTCACCCAGACCAAGCGGTCACACTGTTTCAGGAGCAGGCCGAGATCCTCGCCGACCCCGCGTCGCGGCAGCTTTTCCTCGATTACGACCGCGCTCACGACCTCGACGCCGACGATCCCCGCGTCGACGACCTCGCCCGCCGGATCGCCGACGCGACCCGGGAACGCTACGGACCCGGCGAACGGCCCGAGCTGGATGCAGCCTCCGAGATCCCCGCGCTCATCCAGTGCACGGTCAACGCCGCGTCCCCGGCATGGCAGCGAATCGACACGCTCATCCGCGCACAACTGGACGCGTGACGCGACGTTACGGACACATCCCCTTCCGCGAGCCCCACCGCGTTCCCGCACCGGCTTCAGCAGCCGCCCGGGGCGGTGCTGCGCAGCTCGCGCAGGTCCGGGATGTGGTTGTTGAGCCTGCTCGGGGAGACTTCGAGCACCTTGGCGATCGAGGGGATGGAGCGAACCGGGTCGGCGGCAGGTCGCGGGCGGCACGGACGATCTCCTCTGTGACGACCGTGGGGCGTCCGCCGAACCGGCCGCGGGCGCGCGCTGCGGCGAGGCCCTCCTTGGTGCCGATGATGACGAGTTCGCGGATGAACTCGGCGAGTGCGGCGAAGGCGGGCTCAAGCGGTCAGCGCATCACCGCTGTTCAGGAGGTCAGCGCAGACCTCTGCCGGAGTGCGGTGCAGCCGTGTCTTCCCGCTCCGGATCCGGAGCAGTTCCGTGCTGCGGCGTGGCGGGTTCAGGCAGAGCGCGGAACAGCAGCCAGCACAGTGCCGGCATCAGAATCAGCGGTGCCAGGGCGGTCCGCAGGGACCTTGCGTCGGCGAGGCTGCCGATGACGGGACTGATCAGACCCCCGACGCTGACGGCCAGACCGAGCGTGATCCCGCTGGCGGTGCCGACCCGCGAGGGCAGGTAGTCCTGGCCGAGCGTGACCTGGAGCGAGAAGGGGACGTACAGGCCGGCTGAGGTGAGGGCCACGAACGGATACAGGGACGGACCAGGTACGAACACCACGCCCGCGACTGCTCCGATCGAGATGAGGTATGCCCAGCGGGCGACCGTGACCCGGCCCCACCGGCCCGCCAGTGCGCCACCGAGGACGGAGCCGACCGCGCCGCCGAGGTAGAGCACGAACAGGGCCACGGTGCCCGCCACGGTGCTGTCGCCCATGCGCTGCGTGGCGTACAGCGAGATGAACGCGCTCAGCCCCATGAAGACGACCGACCGGCACGCCACGGCCAGCGACAGTTTCAAGAACGACGCCTTGTCGTCCGCACTGGGCGGCGCCGCCGCATTGCTCCCTGCGGCTTGCCGCTGCCCCAGCGCGCGCAGCACCGGCAGACAGAGCACGCTGCCCGCGAGCGCCGGCAGCACCAGCAGCGGCGTCAAACCCAGCCCGTGGGCCCCCACCACCGCGCCGACCATGAGCGGGGCCACCGCGAAGCCGATGTTGCCCCCGGTCGAGAACCAGCCCATGGCGCTGTGGCTGCCCTGACTGGCGATCCGGGCGACCCGCGCGGACTCGGGGTGGTAAGCGGCCACCCCGACCCCGGAAATCGCCACGAACAGCAGGAGGAGACAGTACGAGCCGCTCACCCCGCTCAGCGCGATGCCCGCACCGCCCAGCAGCGTGCTGACCGGCAGCAGCCAGGGCATCGCCCAGCGGTCGGTCAGCACACCGAACACCGGCTGCACCACCGACGACAGCACAGAGGCGGCCAGCACCATGCCGGAGACGGTGGCGTAGCCGTAGGCGCGCTCAGCGACGAAGAACGGGACCAAGGACGCCACTGCGCCTTGGTAGACGTCGACGCAAGCGTGTCCGACGGACAGCAGAGTGATCGAGGTTTTCCTTCGCACCCCTCCATGGTCCAAAGCCGCCCGCATGTCGCGCTTTCGATAAACTGCCGAACAATGACGAATATCCGCCATACGCCGGTCGCCCCGACGCGCACCCAACTGCTGGCGTCCGGCGGTGAGATCGGCGCCCACCGGCACGACGACCACCAGATCGTCTACGCCGGCCGGGGCGTACTGGTCGTCATCACCAGCGCGGGCTCCTGGGTGGCCCCGGCCACGCGCGCCATCTGGGTACCGGCCGACACCGTCCACGCCCACCAGGCCCACGGGGAACTCGAACTGCACCTGGTGGGACTGCCCGCCACTGACAACCCGCTCGACCTGGACGCCCCCACCGTGCTCGCCGTGGGCCCGCTGCTGCGTGAACTGATCATCGCCTACACCCGCACCCCGGACGACGACAGCCCCGAGCGGACACGGTTGCGCGCGGTGCTGCTCGACCAGCTGCAGGCCTCCCCCCAGGAGCCACTGCACCTCCCCGTGTCGGCCTCTCCCCCGCTGCGCGCACTGTGCGAGATCCTGCAAGCCGATCCGGCCGACAACCGCACCCTCGCCGAACTGGGCCGCCAGGTCGGCGCGAGCGAGCGCACCCTGTCGCGGCTCTTCCGCAGTGACCTCGGCATGACCTTCCCCCAGTGGCGCACCCAGCTGCGGCTCCAACACGCCCTGGTCCTGCTGGCCGAGAAGCAACCGGTGACCGCGGTGGCACACCGGTGCGGCTGGTCGTCGGCCAGCGCGTTCATCGAAGTCTTCCGACGGACCTTCGGCCACACACCGGGCTCCCACCCGACAGGCTGACCGACTCGCGGGTTGACGGGGCGGCCCGCCCGACAGGCTCTGGTACGTGGGGTTCAGTTGTCGATCCCGGTGACCTGGTCGTTGACTGCATTGAGCCGGGTCACGCCGCGTTTGTAGCCGTAACGCTCGGGCGAGGGACCGGTGTTGATGCTCCTGACGGGAACGACGAACCGCAGGCCGTCGACGGAGGCGAGCAGCCCGCCACCCCACATCCGGGCCAACTCGACACGGGACTGGGCGGTGATGAGCGCGGCGTTCGCTGCGACGATGGTGTCGGCGCACACGTAGTTCTGGCCGACACGGGACAGGCGCGAGCGGGTCAGCGCCTTGCTCATGCCCTGTTCACAGACCAGCCTTCTGCAACACCCTTTGAAGGTCCGCAGGCTTACTGGATCTGCGGGCGGCCGCCGGAGAAGAACAGACGGACACCGAAGGTTCCTTCATTCAGCAGCCAGGGCCGGATCACGAAGCTGCGGGCACCACGGGCATGCATCGGATCGGACTCGGCAACCGCAACCGCCTCGGCACGGCTCTCCGCCCGATAGACGAAAGCGCCGTCACCGAACCACTCCGTCTCCTCGTCATTGGACAAAGGCCCCGCAGCGAACATGACGCCCTCGTTCTCGAGCCTGGTCTGGAAGGCAACGTGATCCTCGAGATTCTCCAGGACCGGTCCCAGCCCGCCGGTGGGCTCGGACAGCACCAGATAGAGCGTCTTGGCCAGCAGATTGTGGTCCCGTGACCAGGTGATCAACTCCTGCCAGCCTTGACGGTCCTCAGACACGGCCTTCTCCCTTTACGTCTTTCGCCCCGGCTCAGAGCGTATGGCCCCGATGCGGGGTCGGCGGGGACCTGCCGCACCACCGGCGTGTGCCCGCACCGGGCACACGCCGGTAGACCAAGCTCGTGTGCGCACCGCACCGTCCGCGCCCGCTCCCCCGGGACCCTGTGTCCGCCGTCACCGCGAGCGCGGGCGGACTGGCACACCTCGCACCAACCGGTAGTGGTCGTCGGCAGCGCCGTGAGGCGCCGGTTTGAGTCCGCACGCGCCGACCTGTATGAGTCACATGTCACATGTCGTAGGGGTGAACCGAAACGACGGCGGATCCGCTACATGTGTGACAGGGCGGACCGCCCGGGAGACCGGTCGGGCCCTCGCAACACTGCTGCCCATGCCCGGCTCCGCTGGAAAGGACCCCATGAAGCCCCCTCACACGCCCCGGTCTGCGCGAGACCTCCCCAAGAGAGTCCCGGGCAGCGCCAGATCCGTCAGTTCCGGTTCCGGGCCGGCCCAGGACGGCATCACGGCCGGCGACGCGGAGCCGACCGCGCCGGGCAACGGTGACCGGGCGTCCGACGCGGCCGGGAGAGGCACCTCCCTGCCCCGGCTCGCCCAGATCTCCTCGCTCAGGTCGCGCGGGAACCCCGGCCGCGGCGCCGGGGCGTCGTCCTCGCCGGCCAACGCCTCGGTGGGCGGCTCCGCCGGAGACAAGCCCCGCGATGGCCTCACGCGTCGCGGTGAGACAGGCTGGAGCCCCGCCGCGGACAAGGTCGGACAACTCGAACCGGCCGGCCGACGCAGCGGTGACAAGTCCCGGCGCGAGGGATTCCGTGGCGCTCTCGGCGTCGTGTGCGTAGTGGGGCTGCTGGCGGCGGGCGGTGCCCTGCTGACCCTGAACCTGGTCAACGGTCACGGCGACGACCAGCGTGACGGAGCGTCGGTTTCCGTCGACTCCGGTGGCCGCGACACAGACGTCCTCGACGGGTTCGGTGGGGTGCCGGCACCTTCGGTGAGCCCGTCCGCCACCGGGGCCGGCAAGAAGACCGACGCTTCCGAGAAGCCCGGGACCGCCTCGCCCAGCAGCAGTGCGTCGAGCAAGGGCTCCGCGTCTCCCGGCAACCACGCCACGGCCTCCGCGAAGGACAGGACCGAGGCCAGGACGACCCCTCCGGCCGCGGCGCCGGGTGTGAACGTGTTCAGCCATGCCTCGCAGCGCTGCATAGACATCGTGGGCGGCCAGGCCGTGCAGGGCGCGAAACTGATGATCTGGGACTGCTCGCAGTCCGTCTCGCAGCATTGGACGTTCACGGGCGGAACCATGCGCGCGCTCGGCATGTGCGTACAGCTCGCGGGCGGCTCGACCGCCGACGGGACGGACCTCGAACTCGCGTCCTGCAACGGGAGTTCGGCCCAGCAGTTCGTGCTGAACTCCAGCCATGACCTGACCAGCACACTCGCCGACAAGTGCACGGACGTGCGCGACAACCGGACGGCGAACGGCACTCGGCTCCAGCTGTGGTCCTGCTCCGGTGGTGTCAACCAGAAGTGGTCCACGGACTGAGAACGGTCCTGGACCGGTGAGGTTCGCATGTTGAGGTGGCGCGTATTCTCCGGTGGCCGCCGGCTCTGGTCACAGTGAGTCGTTGGCGCTCTGCCGATCGGTTTGCTCAGCGCCGTCCGGGAGCGCAGGGCGGGATTGTCCAACGCATCGTTGTCCGGCCACCGAGGCCAGACTGAAGCGTCACGGTATAGACCTGTCCGGAGCGGCGTTCGCCGCGATGTCCCATGGCGTGGTCGCCGCTGTCCCAGTTGATCCCCAGAACCGGGCAGCCGGCGACCTCGACGCCGTCATCGCCGGCCTCACACGACCGTGGAACTCCGGTGTGGCCGAGGGTCATGTCGACCGGATCAAGATGCTCAAGCGGCAGATGTCCGGCCGCGCGGGATTCGAATTTCTCCGCAAGCGAGTCTTGTCAGCGTGACAGAGCATCACCAACCTGAGCCTGTCCGCGCGATGGTCGCGCTCTTCTTCCGTAGGCATGCATGGCTGGAGCCCACAGCCGTCGTGAACTCCTCAGTCAGCCTCCTCGACGATGCAAAAGGGGTGCCCGACCGGATCGGTGAGAACGCGGGCTCTGGCCCCATGAGGCTGATGATCCGGTTTGCCCGCACCCAGCTCCAGCAGCCGGACTTCGACCTCGTCCAGGTCCTGCTCGACCTTGAAGCACATGTGAAGTTGCTGAGGAACGGTCTGTTCAGGCCAGCGCGGAGCCCGGTAGCCATCGACCCGTTGAAAGCCGATGAAGACTTCGTCCTCACAGTCGAGGCCGGCGAAGTCAGCGTTCGACCTGGGATGGAGTTCCAGACCGGTGGCCTGCTGATAGAACGCCGCCAAAGCCAGCGGATCCGGGCAGTCGAGGGTTATCGCGCTCAACTTCATCTGCAAGGGCATGACGCCTCCGGGACGATCAGTGGACTTCCCTGATGCACAACCTAGAGAAAGCTGCCTACGGGTGAGTGCGAAACCGACCACCTGCATGATCCGGCCAGGTGTACGCGTCGAGGGTCAGAATCTCACGTTGCCCGCAGTCATCTGACCCGCGCATGAACGAGGCCGCGTGGCGGGCACTCGATCTGCTGCGCGCCTACGCCGCCGGGACCGCACCGCGATTGTCGAGCGCCTCGCGGCTGGAGGGCGACCAGTTTGTAGCCCGGCTGACGAGACTTGCGCAGGGGCGGCGAACGCGCGGTCAGAACCAGTGCAGGCAGTGCGGGGAGCGCTCGGCGCGGAAGAGGGCGTCAGCGAGGGCGGCCGCGCCCGGGCGGTGGGCCCGGATGTGTCCGGCACGCACGAGCGTGCTCGGGGCGGTGCCGCCGAGGTAGACCGAGCCCAGGTCCCTCATGTCCAGGGACAGGTCCGGCTCCCGGTCCGTCGGGACGCAGTCGGCCTTGCTGTCCCGGACGGTCAGCAGGTAGCGGCCGTGCTCGCCGAGGAACGGGTCCTCGACGTCGAGGACGAGCTCGCCGTCCATGAACCAGCCGCGCGCGGTCAGCGCACGCGGGACGTCCAGCAGCCGCACCCAGAGCCAGTCGGTGTCGCCGCTCACCTCGCCGGCACGGAAGTCCGCCAGCTGCCAGCGCAGCGGGTGCTCGGGCGGGACATGCTTGAACACGACCTGAGAGACCAGGTCGTGTCCGAGTACGAACCGGGCCAGGGCCGTGAAGACGGCGTCGTCGGTGGCGATGGTCTCGTCGACCGTCAAGGTCCCGGGCTCGCCGATCGAGTAGCTGGCGTACCCGTCCGGGACGCCGTCGGCGCCCCGGTGGACGGCGACGTAGCGCGGCGCCGGCGAGATCGGGGGCTGCCCCGCGCGCAAGGCCCACCAGCGGTGCGGCCGGGACAGCGCGCCGGGCTGTGTGCGGCGATACCGGTCGTAGACCTCTTCCAGGATCTCGCCGCACTCGGCACGCCGCAGCACCTCGACCGAGCCGTTGGCCGAGCCGGTCGCTGGTGCGTCGGCCACTCCGCGCGCCCGGGGAACGGCGAGGGCGGCCTCGTGGCGTGGCACCGTCAGCCGCGCCGTGTAGGTCGCCGGTCCGTAGCCGAACCTGCCGTAGATCTGGGCCTCCGAGGCCAGCAGCACGGAGAGGAACTCCCCTCGGGCCCGCAACTCGGCGAGCTGATGCCGCATCATCGCGCTGAGTATGCCCTGGCGCCGGTGCGAGGGCAGGACGCCGACGGCGGTCACCCCGGCGGCCGGGACGAGGGTCTCACCGGGCAGGGTGAGCTCGAAGGAGTACGCGGCGGCGGTCCCGACGGGGCGCCCGTCCGCCGTCAGGGCGAGCAGGCAGCGGTCTATTTCGAGCGCCGACCACCAGAGCCCGCCGCCCTCTATCGGGGCTTCCGGGAAGCGCCCGAACGCGGCATGGACTGTGTCGACGAAGACGTCGAGGTCCCCATCGGCTGTAGAGCGAATCTCCATTGCTGCCGCTGCCTCCTCGAAATACCGGCACCACGACGCGTGGTGTCTGGTCACAGTGCAGTGTTGACCCGTGGCCAGGGCAAGCGAATTACGGGCGGGCCTGCGGCCGGTCACAGCACAGCCTGGTCCTTGTCTGAGCTTCGGGGCCGCCGCGGACGAGCGGGCGGGGTGCCTCGACCGGTGGCACACCGGGCAACCCGCCGGAGGTGCGGTCAGCCGCCGATGCTGTGCGCATCAGGGGTTTCGGCCCGACAACCGGCCGCGCTGTCACACTGCCGCCGCCGAAGGCCGAGCCGTCGTGGCGGCCGCAACCGTGGTGGTCCAGTGCTCCTGTGCCACTGCGGGGCGTCGGCTGCCGTCAACGGCCGTCGTTCCGCGTACCTGACCGAGGCGTCGTCGAGGGACCGCGGACGGCCGGAGCGAGAGTTCGGTCTCGCCCCGGCCTGTGAACTTCCGGTCAGTTCACGATTCGCGGCGGCAGTACCCCTCAGCGCAGCGTGTACGCCGTGGGAAGGGTCTGCCTGACGGTGTTGCCCTCGCTGTCGGTCGCGCTGATCCGCAGCCCGACGCCCTCGGGCGCCTGGTCCCGCCGTGGGTTCTCGATCGTCGTGGCGAAGGTGTTCTTTCCGATGCCCTTGGTGGTCACCGGGCGCCAGGTCTTGCCCCCGTCGAAGCTGGTCTCCGCTTTCAGGGACTTCACCTTGGGCAGAGCGGTGAGGCGTTCCTGGTAGTAGCCGACGACGGTGATCTCGTGAGCTTCCCCTGCCTTCACGGTGTTGTCCAGGGCCAGATCGAAGTCGTAGCGCAGGAAGATCAGCGGCTCCGGCCTACAGGCCGCCTTGTTGTTGCCGCGCACGTCGCCCATGCACGGGCTCAGCTCCGGGGCGTCATCCTTGGCCGGCTCGGCGGAGGTGTACTCCCACACCGTCTGGACGTCGTTGGTCTTCGTCTCGAACGTGTACCGGGCCGACTTCGCCGGCAGGTCGTACGAGACGAGGTCACCGCCTTTGCAGCCGGAGAGCGCCAGCATCACCGCGGCTGCGAGCACCATGAGGGCCCCTCTGCGCCGCCGTGCCGACGGCACACTGCTGTTCATCGCGTTGGTCTCCCTAGCGGCTCGAGTGTCATCACAGGGTCTAGTAGCTGACATCGGGGAGGCTCTCCGTGCGACGCTCGACTTCGTGACCGGACGCGTCCAGCAGCTTGAAGTCGCAGGTGGAGTCGAGGCTCGGCACGGTGGGCGAAGGAACCGATCCGCAAGTGGTGATGTCGGAGGCGAATTCGTGAGAGAGGACCTCGTCGCCGACGATGCCGATCAGTGCCTGGCGGCCGCCGCCGCTGCCCGTCAGGTAGACGGTGGGGTAGAAGGTGTTGCCCTGTCGGCAGCCCGAGCACGGTCCGACCCCGACCGAGAAGCCGGACTTGGTCCGCACCTGCTGTGCTGCCCCTGGTACGGCCGGCCCCGCATTCCAGTGGATGTCGTTCCTACCGGTGAGGACCACGTTGTTCGCCTCGGAGTGGCTGTGCACCAGGAAGGAGTCCGCTCCGTGGTCGGCCCAGGAGGCGGCGAACCGGTTGATCGCGTTGTCCTGCCGCTTGACGAAGGTGGTCAGGGTCTGCTGCGTGGACGGGCGCGGCAGCGACACCGATGCCGTGGCGGCCTGGGAGAACTGCGTCCAGCCCAGCTGGTAGACCTCTCCCGGCCGTGCCGCGTGGAAGTAGAGGTCGACCCGGTCGAGATCGTCCTTCTCGACCCTGTAGTCGTTCGGCCGGATCTGTCCGTCGTCGTGGAAGTTGGCGGCATACGCCGTCGGCACGGCACTGCCGCCGAGACTGATCCGGACGTGCGACGGGTCTGCCTTGATCCGCTTGATCAGGTCTTCGGCCTCGGCGTAGGGCACGGCCACGATGGGCAGTGCGCCGTACGGCTGGATCGCGGGGCAGCTCTGCGGCCCGAGCACGCACTGGTCGAGCGTCGAGGGGCGTCCCAGCGAGGTGAGGTGCGGTGCCGCGACCAGCACGCCGACGGCGCCGGCGGCAGCAGCGGCTGCCACCCGCTCGTCCCGGAGCTTCGGGTAGTCGCAGGTGTCCTGACAGATGTCGGTCGGTGTCAGGAGTACGAGCTTGCCCCGGGCGTCGACGTCTGCGAGTTCGGCGGCGGACCCGGTGCCCGCGTGGACCACCGGCAGGTGTCCCTTGACCGGCAGTCGGGGAACCGGGACCGCGGCATCGCGCTTGGTCGGGTCCCCGTTGTCGCGCAGCCACCCCTGCGTCTCGAGCAGCGTGGCGTCCGGGGTCACATAGCGGGGGGACAGGCTGGAGGGGGCACCGCCGCCGGTGGCGCGCATGGTGACGACGGGAGTTGTCCGCGAGCTGTAGAAGTCGTGGGTGAAGGTGCCCATGCTCGCCTTGCCGGTAGGCAGCACCCACCAGTTCGGTTCACCGGCCTTGTAGTCGGCCGTGACCGCCGTGCTCATCGCCCATGCCCCGGTCGCCGAGACCCGGTTGGTGACGTCGTACGCCTGGTAGGTTTCGGTGAACTCCGGATACTGCGCGCTCAGCGGCTGCGCCTTGCGCAGGTCCAGCGTGACCGAGGTCGCCTCGGTGAGGCTCACCTCCGGTGCGATCGGGGTGGCTTGCTGCCACTCACCGGCCGCGTTCCGCCAGCTCACCGGCACCTGCACCGCATAAGTGCCGCGGAAGAGCTGCTCGGTCATGGTGGCCGCGCCGGTTTCGTGAGCCTCGCCCGCGTGCAGATATACCTGGTCGTCGACCGGCATGAAGGTGGCGGTGCCGTAGCGGACGTCGGTGGCCCCCGCCGGGGGGACGACGTTCAGGGTCAGCGGCAACTTCTTGGGCTCGAGGAAGGTGCGGATTCTCGAGCTCAGCCGTATCGTGCCCGAGTCATCCTGGGCTCTCAGCAGCCCGTTGTAGCTGCCGTAGGCCCCGTCGGTGCCGAGCCCCCTGCCGTCGACCGTCACCGACACCTCGGCGGACCCGCCGGCGGGGACGACCACCTTGTCCGTGCTGAGGGTGAACAGGCCTGCCGCGGCGGGCCGGCCGTCGCCGTAGGAGACCGGCATCGTGAGATGCAACGTGGTCGCCTCGTCACCGCGGTTGGTGTACGTGATCGTCTTCGTCACCGGCGATTGCGGGGAGGCCAGGCTGCCGAAGTTCAGGTTCCCCTTCGGGACGATCCGCGGGTCGGTAGCGACCGCGAGGTTCACTTGGCCGGTGCCCTGGGCGTACATGTCGTGCCCCAGGTCGCTGGCGGTGTCCATCAGCAGCGCCTTGATCTGCTGACCGGACAACTCCGGGTGCTGCTGGGCGACGATGGCGGCGGCGCCGGCCACGTGGGGTGTGGCCATCGAGGTGCCACTGGCCGTGGTGTAGTACTGGTCCACCGGCGTGCCCATGGCCGTGCCGGCGGCGCGTGCCGCGACGATGTCGACGCCCGGAGCCGCGATGTCGGGCTTGGCGGCGCCGTCGCCGATCCGCGGTCCGCGGTTGGAGAAGTCGGCCATCTCGCCGTTCTTGTCGACAGCCGCCACGGTCAGGGCGTCGTCGGCGGAACCCGGAGCGACGACCTTCTTGTGGATGAGGGCGGAGTTGCCGGCCGCGACCACGAACAGGGTCCCGGTGCTGCGGCTGAGCTCGTTGAGCGCCTGGCTCATCGGGTCGGTCCCGTCGGTGGGTTCACCGCCGAGGCTCATGTTGACGACCTTGGCCCCCGAGTGGGCGGCCCAGTCCATGGCCGCGATGATCCCGTCGTCCGGACACTCCCCCTTGTCGTCGCAGACCTTGCCGACCAGCAGCTTGGCGCCGGGGGCGACGCCCTTGCGCAGCCCCTTGGACGCGGCGCCGCTGCCGAGGATCGTGGACGCCACGTGGGTGCCGTGTCCGTGCCCGTCCTTGGTGCCCGTGGGACTGCCGGTGAAGTCGACCTGCCCGGCGATGCTTCCGGACACGTCCGGGTGAGTGGCGTCGATGCCGGTGTCCAGCACCGCCACGGTCACGCCGGTGCCGTCGTAGCCGCGTTCCCAGGCGACGGGCGCGCCGATCTGCGGTACCGACTGCTCGAGGTCGACCCGGGACAGGCCGTTGAGCCAGACCTTCTTGACTCCGGCCAGGGAACCGGCGGACCGGGCGGCGGCGGACGTGGAGGCCGTCTTGCCCCGCACCCCCTGCCACCATCGCCCGTTGTCGGCGATGTTCGTCGAGCGGCCGTTGATGCTCGGGAGCGCCCTGCCACCGGATGCCCCGGCGACCTTCCGCGTCTTGTCGGCCCCCGCCGTGTTGGTGTAGCTGACGAGCACCGGCACCGCGTCGGTCTTGCCTGACGCGACGAGCGTCACCAGCTGGGTCAGGTCGAAGAGCCCCCAGTCGAGCAGTCCCTTGCCAACCAGTGCGAGGGCGTCGTCCGGCACGACGTACACCTTGCCCTGACGGGTGATGGTGTGGATCACGACTGGGGGTCCATCGGGCCGCGCCGCGCTCTCGATGTCGCGGACGACCGGCTTGCCGTCCGCGTCGACGCCGACGTGCACCTTGTCCCCGGTGATCAGCGTCACCGGGACGGAGCCGCCGGACGCGGAGACGATCCGCGCCAGGTCGTCGTCGGCGGTCACCGTCGTGCTCTTGGTCTGTACGACACCGGGCAGCGGCGTCTGTCTGGCCGGCTCGGTGGCGTGTACCACCGTGGGCGACATGATCGCCCCGAAGAGGGCCAGACCAACGGTCACCGCGCCCGAGCGCGTTCTGAGACGCCGGGTTGTCGGACTTCGCTTCATCTATCGATCTCCTGTTGGATTCACGAGGAACATCTGGCGAGGGAAGACTGCGTCAGGGCACGAGGTCGTCGCCCGGACTGACGGCGCCTCTCGCCCGGTCGAGCACGGTCCGGCCGGGAGCCTCCTTGCTAGAGCGGTTCGTACTCGTCGTCGGCATCGCCCTCACTGCGGGTGGCGGGGGCGTCTGCCGGCTCGGCCGGCGGTCCTGCCGGTACTGGTTCGTCGTTCGCCCGGCGTACCGGCACGGCTGGGTCACCTGCCGGCTCCGGTGCAGGCGGTTCTGCGGGCACCATGGCGATGAGTGTGCAGCCGGGACCGGCCCCAACTCGATTGGTCAGATGCGGGATTTAAAGCCGTCGCCGGCTCACGCGCTTTTCTTCGCGTCCGGGCGAGGAGGGTGGAATTTACTCGTCACCCGCCGGCGGCTGCCCGTGCTCGCCGACGAGACCCAACTCCACGACCCTGAGCGCGAGTACGGTGCGCGACGTCGCAGACAGTTTGCGCATGGCCGACTTCAACTGGCTGGCCACGGTCTGCGTCGACACCCCCAGCGCCTCGGCGATCTGCCGGTTCGTCCGGCCGCCGACCAGCAGACGAGCCACCTCCAGCTCGCGCGGGGAGAGCCGGTTGCCGTAGCCGGGGCGGCCCCGGCCCCGCGCCACCCGGGTGTCCCACCCTCGCTCATTCAGGGTCTGTGCCACCCGCTCGGCGTCGTTGTGGGCGCCGAGGTCCGCCAACGCCCGCGAGACCTCGGACAGGATCAGCAGGCCGCCCTCGGTCCGGTCGGCGGCGAGCAGGCAGCGGGCGTGGCGCTCCCGGGCGAGCAGGGCGTCGTACGGACGCGGCAGCGCCTGCCATGCGTCGGCCGCCTGGGCGAACAACCGTGCAGCGTCGGCGAGTCGGCCGTCGGCTTCGGCCAGCATCCCGCGGCACAGCTCCAGGGACGCCTGCGGCGCCGGAGCATCCGTGCCGCCCAGGGCCCGTTCAAATGCGGTCACCAGGTCGGCCGCGTCGCCGAGCCGGCCGGCGGCCACCAGGGCCGCGACCCGTACCGGGGCAATCTCGACGGCCCGGGGCCAGATTCCGCTGCCGACGCTGATCTCGGCCGGTTCCTCGGTGAGGCGGAGCGCCTGCTCGATGTCGCCGTCCCGCAGACTCAGCTGGGCCAGCGCGGCCGTGGCCTCGATGCGTTGCTGGTCGTCCTGCGCGGCGAACCGCAGACGCTCCACAGCCTCTGCCCGGTCTCCGGCGGCGGCTTGGAGCAGGCCCGCCACGAGGGCCGCCTCGCAACGGTCCTTCAGCCTCACTCTGTCCTCGTCGTCGATCAGCCGGGCCGCCCGCTCGGCGAGGCCCGTCCAGGCGCCGGTGAACCAGTCGAGGTGGGCCCGGCTGGAGGCAATGCTGTCAAGGTAGGACAGGAGCTCGTGGCGTTCGGCGAGCGTCTGGGCCTTGGCCAGTCGTGCTTCGGCCTCGTCGATCCGCCCCCACCTCATCGCCGCCTCGCCGACATTCGTGTGACCCACCACGACGGTCGCCGCCTCCCGCGGATTGGCGGTGTCGTCCGGGATCCGCCGGGCCTCCGCCCACCCGACCACCTCACCGAGCATCAGCAGCGCGAAGGCGCGTTCCTGCACCAGGCGCAGTCGCTCGTGGGGCGGGAGCGACGGTGCCACGGCGGGTGCCTCGCCCAGCCACCGCAGATACTCCGATGCCGGTTGCGCGTTCCCGAGGGGCAGGGCAAGGAGGGTTCGGGCTCGTGCCGCCTCCAGCGAGTCCGGCGCGAGGTCGGGCACCGCTCTCAATATGTCGTGCCGGCCCGCCTCCATGGCACCAGCCATCATGAGCACCCGGCCGATATGGAAACGGAGCAGTGCCTGCTGTCCCAGCGTCAGAGCCCGGGTCCGGAGGGCCGACTGCAACGATTCAATGATCTTCGAGTGCGGGTCGGAGTCGGGCAGCAGCGAATGAAACTGGATCTTCATCACCAGCCGTGCCAGTGGCTCCACCGGCAGAGCGAGGGTGGTGACCAGGTTGTACAGCAGCAGTGCCGCGGTGGCCACATCACCCGTCTGAATGGAGAGGTCAGCCGCCTGCTCGGTGTACCGGCACGCTGCCTCGGCATCGCCGGCCAGCCGGAAGTGCCGGGCCAGCTGCGCCACCGACGGCAGCGGCGAATCCTCCAACGCCCGGCCGGCGCGCACATGCAGGACACGCCGTTCCTGGGCCGGGATGGCCTCGTACACGGCTTGACGCGCCAGGGCGTGGTGGAACGACCAATGCCCACGTCCGTCCTCACGCAGCAGACCGCACCCCAGCGCGTCGGCCGCCTGCGCGGCGAACCGGTCTTCGGACAGACCGGTCACCGCGTTCAGGTTCGCGTAGTCGGCCGGGCCGGAGAGCACCGACACGGCGTACAGGACCGCCTGGGCATCGGGGTGTAGCCGCCCCACGCGTTCCAGCATGGCGTCGCGGATCGTGGGCGGCACCTCGATGCGGTCCAGCCGACGGCGCGCCCAACCGCCGCCCTGACGGATCAGGTCGGCCCGGTCGTGCATCAACCGCACCGACTCCTCGACCGCCAGCGGTATGCCTTCCGTTCGTGCGTGCAGGAAGGCCGCGAACTCGGCCGAAACAGGCTCGTCGGCCAGCATCGAGGAGACGATCGCGGCTGTCTCGCCGATTCCCAGCGGCTTCAGTGCCAGTCTGACCAGGTGTGCGTCGGCAGGCAGCCGTGAGGACAGCCTCAACAGCAGTGAACCGGGGGTCACTTCCTCCCGCCGGTACGTCACCACCACGCTCACCGGCTGGAGTCGGCGCGAGACCAGGAACAGCAGGAACTCCAGAGTCGCCTCGTCCGCCCAGTGCACGTCCTCGAGTGCCAGCACCGCTACGTCGAGTCGGCTGAGCACCTCGACGAACGCGTGGAACAGCCGGTGCCGGGCCGCGGTCGCGTCTTCCAGCGGCTCCGGCGCCGGAGGCAGGTCAGCGGCCCACTCGGGAAACAACGGCCGCAGCGCCCCGCACAGTCCGCTCAGCCCCAGCCCGGAGACGCTGCCGACGCCGTCGCGCACCGCGTCCACGACCGCGCCGAGCGTGTACGGCACGCGCAGCTCGGGGCAGGAGCCGACCAGGACGCGACGGCCACGCTCGCCCTGGGACACCAGGAACTCCCGCAGCAGTCGGGTCTTGCCGATGCCCGCCGCACCATCGATCAGGACCACGGCAGGCGCTTGCCCGAGCGCCTCGCCGAGCACGGCGACCTCCCGGTCCCGCCCGACGAACCGCGGCAGGGAAAGCGCTGGAAGTCGACCGGCATCGATGTTGGCCCGTCTCACCGACGCCCGCCTCCCTCAGCCGACCGAACCCGGCATGTTCACCCTGCCCCGGCCACAGGGCCACCCGAACACGCCTGCCAAGGATCTTCCGCGGAGCGGGGGTCTCACACGTTCCTCCAGGAATGGACCGAGCCGGAGGGTTTCTCCAGGCGGGGGGCCGTCACAGCGAGCACAGTGAACGCTGTTCTTCGGATAGGTGTCCAGATACTCTGATGGCGGGTTCGGACGGATGACCAACCGCGCCACAAATGACATGTGCCGATAGACGGAGGTGCGCATACGTGCTCGCGGCCCTGGGCATAGCCGAAACCGATGAGCAGGTCTATCGCTGCTGTGTGGACCACGGCCGGGTGACCGTCGCGGACATAGCCGCCTCCCTGGGGACGCCGGAGCACCACGTCCTGCAGTGCCTGACCCGTCTGAAGGACCTCGGGCTCCTGCACGTCACCGACCGAGGCCACTACCGGGCGACGAACCCGCAGAGCGCACTGCTGCCCCTGCTGGCCAGACGGCAGTGGGAGGCGGAGACCGCGCTGGCCTCGGCGCGCACGGAGATCGACCGGATCGCCGAGCGCTACCGGGCGGGGTGGCTGCGCTCCGATCCGGGCAACCTGGTGGAGGTCCTGTCGGACCATGAGCTGATCCTGGAGCGAATCGAGGGGATCGGCGCCTGTGCGACCAGCCACGTCTGGGCCCTGGACCGACCGCCTTACGTGGGCCGCCCGAACGGCCGGCACCACAGCAACGAGGACGAGCTGGGCATCACCACGAAGTGGCTCCGGCAGGGCATCGACGTGCGGTCGATCTACTGCCCGCAGTCCATGGAACGGCCCGGGCGGTTCGCAACGCTGCTCAGGCTCGCCGAACTGGGCGAACGGTCAAGGATGTTGCCGTCCCTGCCGTTCAAACTCCACATCATCGACAAACGGATCGCCCTGGTCCCCCTGTCCGGACCGGACTACAGCGACCTCGTCGTCATCCATCGCTCCGCCGTGCTCGACGCCCTGATGGAGCTCTACGAGGCCTACTGGGCCCGCGCCGAGCCGCTCACCGGACCGGCGCCCGCCGGGGACGAAGGTCTCGACGCGGACGACGTCGTCCTGCTCGGCATGCTCAACGCCGGGCTGAAGGACCACGCCATCGCCCGCCAGTTGGGGTGCAGCACCCGTACCGCGACCCGGCGCGTCGCCGCCGTCCTGGCCAAGCTGGGCGCCGACACACGCTTCCAGGCGGGCGTCCGCGCCGCCGCCCGCGGACTGATCTGACCGGCTACGCGCCCGGCACGGTCTCCTGGCTCCGGCAGGCCGTGATCACGCCCGATGCGGCGCTCCGCCGGGACTCCCGCCCGCCCGCCGGCAGGCGAATCCGCAGGTCATGGTCGGTGACCACGTGGTGACGCCGCCAGGGGCGGGTACGCGGCGAATGGTCGCGTACTCCTAAAATGGGCGGCCGGGCATCGTGGGAGGAAGGCGCATGGCACGCTTCGCGGGGACGCGGACGACACACCCGTCACGGCGCGGGGCCGTCTGCATGCCGTGCGGGCCCCTGGCGCCGGATGCGGTGCGCCGTACGGCGGTCCCGTCGCGACGCGCGGGGCACGGCCGGGGAAAGGCGGTGGCCGGTGACGTCCTCTGACGCGCTGGGGGCCGCCACCGCCCACCTCCTGGTGGGACGCGAACGCGATCTGGACCAGGTCTCCGGCATGTTCGGGCAACACACGAGCGGCGCCCTGCTGCTGTCCGGGGAGCCCGGCGTCGGCAAGTCCGCGCTGCTGGACGCCGTGGCCAGGGCAGCCACCGAGAACGGGATCCGCGTCCTGCGCGCGGCCGGCGCCGAGTTCGAGGCGGACGTCGGCTACTCGGCGCTGAACCAGATCCTGCTGCCGCTGCACGGCATCCTCGACCGGCTCGAGACCCCCAGCCGGCAGGCCATGAGGATCGCCCTGGGATTCGGCGCCGGCCCGCTCCCCGACCGCCTGGTCGTCTGCAACGCCGCGCTGGCCCTGCTGCGGTCGGCGGCCGAGGACGCCCCCGTCTTCCTGATCGTGGACGACCTGCCTTGGGTGGACCGGGCGAGCGCCGCCGTCTTCGGCTTCCTCGCCCGGCGGCTGTCCGGCACCCGCATCCGGTTCCTCGCGGCCTCCCGCACCGGCGTGAGCAGCTTCTTCGACGGCACCGGGCTGCCCGCGTACGAGCTGCCCGCCCTGGAGGCTGACGCCGCCGCCCGCCTGGTCGACCTGCGCTTCCCCGATCTGGCGCATCCGGTGCGCCGGCGGCTGCTGGACGCCGCGCAGGGCAACCCGCTGGCCCTGCTCGAACTCCCCGACGCGCTGCGCGCGGACCAGCGCCGGGCCCGGGAGGTGCTGCCGGCCGTCCTGCCGCTGGGCGCGCGCCTGCAGTCCGTGTTCGCGTCCCGGGTCCGCTCCCTGCCCGCCGGGACCCGTACCCTGCTGCTGCTCGCCACGCTGGACGGCACCGGCGACCTCGGTGTGCTGTCCGCCGCCGCGCGGGAGACCCACGGCGACGCCGACCTGCGCGACTTGGACCCCGCGGAGCAGGACGGGCTGGTCCACGTGACGGACTCCCCGCGCCGCCTGGTGTTCCGGCACCCCCTGATCATGTCGGCCGTCGTCGCGGCGGCCACCAGCAGTGCACGACGCCTGGCACACCGGGCCCTGGCACAGGTGCTCGCCGACAAGCCCGAACGACGGGCCTGGCACCTGGGCGAGGCGACGCTCCAGCCCGACGAGGAGGTGGCCCTCCTGCTGGAGCGGACCGCGCGACGCATCCTGGAGCGCGGCGACGCCGTGACCGCGATCGCCGCGCTCACCCGGGCCGCGGACCTCAGCCCGCTGGCCTCCGACCGCGCGCGCCGGCTGTCGGAGGCCGCCTATGTGGGCGCCGAGGCGATCGGCGCGCTGCGCAGCGCGTCGGAGCTGCTGGAGGACGCGTCGCGAGCGGATCCCGGGCACAACGCCTCGCTGAGCTCCGCGAACGCCGCCGTACAGCTGGTGCTGAACAGTGACGGGGACCTCACGACGGCTCACCGTCTGCTCGTCGGCGCCATCGAGGAGGGCAGCCACGGCTACGACGCCGAGGACCCGGCACTCATCGACGCGCTGTACTTCCTGCTGCTGCTGTGCAACTACGGGGCCCGCGAGGAGCTGTGGGTGCCCTATTACGCGGCCATGGCCCGGCTGCAACCCACTGCTCCGAGGCTGCTGATGGTCGCCGCCAGGACCTGGGGCGACCCGGCCCACGCCGACGCGGCGACGCTGCGGGAGCTGGACGAGATCATCGACAGCACGACGAAGGAGACGGACCCCGCCCGGGTCGTCCGGGTGGGAACCGCCGCAATATACCCGGACCGGCTGGCGGCGGTGCGCGAAGCGGCCTGGCACCAGGTGCGGCAGGGGCGCGACGGCGGCCCGGTGCGCCGGCACATCGGTGCCCTGCTGCACCTGTGCCTGGACGACTACCACCGCGGCAAGTGGACCGAGGTCCTGGAGCTGTCGGAGGAGGGTCTGATGCTGTGCGAGAGGTCCGGGTACTCCGTCTGCACCTGGTTCTCCCAGTACACCAAGGGCCTGGTCACCGCGTCCCAGGGCGACACCGCGACCGCGCACGCGCTCGCCGACGCGATGACGAACTGGGCGGCGCCGCGCGGCATCCGCGAGGCCGTCCACTGCGCCCTGCATGTGCACGCCCTCGCGGACATCGCCGACGGGGACTTCGACGCGGCGTTCGGCCGGATCACCGCCATCAGCCCGGCCGGGAGCTTCCCGCCGTACGTCGCGCACGCGTCATGGGTGTTCTTCGAGCTGGTGGAGGCCGCCGTGCGCACGGACCGGCGGGCGCAGGCGGTCGCACATGTGCGGGCGCTGCGCGAAACGACGAACGTCGCCGAGCTCTCGCCGCGGCTCGCCCTGATGGCCGCCGGAGCCGAGGCCCTCGTCGCGGAGGACGACGCCGAGGCGGCCCGCCTGTTCGCCGGGGCGCTGGCCACCCCGGACGCGGACCGGTGGCCGTTCGCCCTGGCCAGGGTGCGCCTCGCCCAGGGCGAACGGCTGCGCAGGTCCAGGGCCCTGTCCGAGTCCAAGGCCCCCCTGACGGCCGCGCTGGAGGCCTTCCAGCAGCTGGGCTCCGTGGCCTGGGCCGAGCGCGCGCGCAAGGAACTGCGGGCAGCCGGGCGGGTGGTGGCCGAACCGGACGGCGGAGCCGCGTCGGCCCTCACCTCGCAGGAACGCGAGATCGCGGAGCTGGCCGCGACCGGACTGACGAACAAGCAGATCGCCGAGCGGCTGTTCATCTCGCACCGGACCGTCGGCGCCCACCTGTACCAGATCTATCCGAAGCTCGGCATCGCCTCCCGGGTAGCACTGCGGGACGCCCTGCACCCACCGGACGCGCGCTGACGCCTCTCCGGCCGTTGACCGGACGGGCACCGGCCGACCAGGTCGGCCGGTGCCCCGGTGTCATCGTGCCGCGCCGGGCGGTACGGCCGGCGCCCCCTCCGGCAGATCGTCCGGAAGCAGCGTGGTAAGCGCCTCCAGGTCGGGTGCGGCCATCGCCGCCAGCCGGCCCGCCTGACGGGTCATCATGGTCTCGAGCAGTTGGCGGGCCAGACGCGCGTTGCCGAAACTCTTGGTGCGGGGCAGACCGTCGAGGTGGACGCGCAGCGCCTCGACGGTCGGCGGCGCGCACACGTATCCCGCCGTCGTCGCCTGCTCCGCCATGATGGACAGCAGTTCGTCGGTGGAGTAGCTCTCGAACACCACGTGCCGGGAGAAACGGGAAGCCAGTCCGGGGTTGGACTCCAGGAAGCGGTCCATCTCCGCGGAGTAGCCCGCGACGAAATCCTTGTCGTTTCCGGGGTCGGCTCAATGTCGGTCTGTGGCTCGCGGATGCCCGGTGCCTGCGAAGGTGATCCAGCAGGTGTCGCGGGCGGTGTCCAGGAGATACCAGACGCGTCCGCCGCTGGTCACCTCGATCTGCCATTGCTCGCAGGTCTGTCCGCGGTGGGTGCCGTGCGCCAGACTGCCCTTGAGCCGGTGGTGCCGGGGCGTCTCGGTGGCTGGCCTGGGATTCGTGCGCATGGTGATCCAGGCGCGGTAGGTGTTCTCCCGGGCCTGTTGGGCGAGGCTGTCCCAGCCTTTGGCCGAGGCCGCGTCAGCGAAGCGGACTTCCCATTGACCGTCTGGTGCCGGTGGCGCGGCGCGGTCGCTGCGGCCCGCGGTCATGCGGCGCGCCCCGGGTCCGGTACCGGGCCGTAGTCTTCGCCGTGGTCCTGGGTCAGTGCGGCCAGCAGTTCGGGGTCGGAGTAGACCTCGGCGGTGTGCTGCCAAGCGATGAGCAACTGGGCGACGGACGCGCTGTTGCCGATCGAGTCGGCGGCACGCATGGTGTCCACCAGTTCGACGGCGAAAGCGTGGAGATCGGCTTCGGGCAGGAAACGGACCCACGGGAACGCGTCCGGCAGTATGTCGAGAAGCAGTTCCATGCTGCCGGGCTCCCGGCGCGCCATCGCGGCCAGCATCCGGGTGGCCGCCGACACCACCCTCTGGTCCTGCTCCGCCCGCGCCGCGGTGGTGAGGACCAGATCCTCGCCGTCTCTGCGGTGCAGGAGCAGTCTCGGTGATTCCTGAAGCCGGGCAAGCGTCTGCTTGTTCTTGTTCACCAGTTCGGAGAAGTTCACGGCCGCGCTCTCAGTACCCATAACTTTGAAACTACTTCGAAACTTTCCTGGATGCCATCACCCAGAAGAGGGGTGCAGAGCAGCGGACCGATCGCGCACACCTCGCGAGTGGCCGATCGACGGGCGTCCGATCCCGTTCCCCTTGCTGCGGGGGAACGATCTTCGATGCCGCGGGGAACGATCTCCAGGCACTCTTGTCGTCGCACGTCACACCCACTCGTGAACACCCCTCGAAGGCCGCCTCGGTTCCCTCGCCGATCTCGGAGGTCACCGAGGAGGACTACGACCAGGTCATGGCCGTCAACGCGAATGCCGCATTCCTCGCCCTCCAGGACGCGGTCCGGCACATGCGCGATGCGCCACCGTCCACGTGGGCAGCGAGGGTGCGTCGAGTGGTTCACGGCCGTGGCGGCGCACGAGCTCGGGGCACGCGGCATCACCGCCGACACGGTCTCGCCCGGTTTCACCGACACCGGCCTGCTGCGGGCCGTGAACAGCGAGGACACGCTGCGGAAGGCGGCTCAGTCGTCGCCGTTCGGCAGACTGGACGACCCGGCCGACGTCGCCGACGTGATCGCCTTCCTCACCGGTCCGGATTCGCGGTGGGTCAGCGACCGGAACATTCACGTCAACGGCGGAGTGACCCGGCTCGCAGGGCCGTAGTGCCGCCGTCCCCGACCCGCCGCGGTCGTCAGCCCAGGCTCAGCAGTCCGGTGGCGACGACGTGCAGGGTGCGGCCGAGCCGTTCGGCGAAGTCGACCCTCGTGTCGGCGAGTTCGGGGTCTCGCTGAGCCTCGGCGACGGCCGCCGAGGGATGGGCGAAGGGCCAGAGCCCTGCCGTGCACACGACGGTCAGGGAGACCAGCTCACGGGCGGCCGACGGGGTCAGCTCGGGGATGTACCGCCGCAGCAGATCCGCCAGCTCGCTCAGCAGCCGGACGTGGGCGAGCTTGAAGTCGCGCGCCGACTCGCTGGAGATGTTCCGTTCCAGTTCGGATCCGAGCGAGCTGAGCAGTTCGCACAGCGAGGACCGGCCGGCCAGGGACCCCGCCAGTGCGGCCGTCAGGGCCTCGAGCGAGGCCGCACCGGCCGCCCGGGCGGGCGCCAGGTCAGCGGGCAGTTCCTCGATCCACTGCTCCAACGACCGGTTGAGCAGGGCGAAGAACACCGCTTCCCGGGTCTCGAAGTAGCGCACGACGTTGGTCTTGGACAGCCCGACCCGTCGGCTCAGCTCCCGCAGGCTGATCTCGCTGACCGGCATCTCCGTCAGGAGCTGGGCCGCGGCCTCGAGGATGACCCGCTTGCGGATCTCGCGCTGCTCGGCGCTGCGCGCGCGCTGAAAGTCCGTCGGCCGGTCGTCTGTCATCGTCGCTTCCCCGAGAGTTCACTCACGGCCGGCATCCGGCGCCGCCCGCGGTAACCCTATGTCCCGTCGGCGCCGACGCAGCCGGGGCCTGGGCGTTGCGTGTGCCGGCTGTCACGCGGATTCGCTGACGTCGCGCCAGGCGGCGTCCTGGGCGGCGATTCGGTCGGCCATGGCCTGGGCGACGGCGACGGCGTCCTTGCCGAGCAGCAGCCGCAGCGGCGGCTCGTCGGTCTCGGTGATGTCGAGCAGGATCTGCGAGATGCGGCCCGGGTCGCCGGGCTGATTGCCGTCGGCGCCGCGGATGGCGGCGATGGCTCCGCCGACGACGGCCTGGTAGGGGGCGCTGACCAGCGGGGTGTCCATGGAGGAACCGGCCCAGTTGGTGCGCATTCCGCCGGGCTCGGCGACGGTGACCTTGATGCCGAGGGGGGCGACCTCCTGGGCCAGGACCTCGGAGAAGCCGCCGACCGCCCACTTGGCGGCCTGGTAGGCGGACAGGCCCGGCACGCCCACGCGTCCGCCGACGGAGGAGATCTGGATGATGTGCCCGGAGCCCTGCTCGCGCAGGACGGGCAGGGCGGCCCGGGTGACGTTGACGACGCCGAAGAGGTTGGCCTCGATCTGGTCGCGGAAGGCCTGCTCGGACATGTCCTCGATGGCGGCCATGTCGGCGTAGCCGGCGTTGTTGACGACCACGTCCAGACGGCCGAAGGCCTCCACCGCCGTCCGCACCGCGTTGTCGGCGGCGGCCGCGTCGGTCACGTCCAGGGGGACCAGCCGCACCCGGTCGCCGTAGGTGTCGGCGAGATCGTTGAGGGACTCCGTGTGCCGGGCGGTGGCGACCAGGGTGTGGCCGGCCGCCAGGACCGACTCAGCGAGCGTGCGGCCCAGACCGCGGGAACTGCCGGTGATCAGCCAGGTCTTGCTCATGACGATGCCTCGATTTCTTTTCGTGTGGCGGTGGTTTGCGGCCATGGCCTCCGGGGCGGGATGCCATGGGCACTTACGCACGGGTGTCGCGCGCAACGGTGTGGAGCGCGCCGTACCGGCCGCCCCTGACCCGCGCGGGGTCGAAGAGGGCGCCGAGGCGGGCGACGTCGTCGGCGCTGAGCCGAACGGAGGTCGCCTCGAGGTTCTGGACGACGCGGGCGAGGCGCCGGGCACCGGGGATCGGGACCACGTCGTGCGGCTGCGCAAGCAGCCAGGCGAGGGCGATCTGGCCGGGAGCGTCGCCCGTGCTCGCGGCGAACTCCTCCAGCGCGTCAACCAGTCGGAGGTTGTGCTCGAAGTTGTCGCCCTGGAACTTGGGCAGGGTGGACCGGAAATCCTCGGTGCCGAACTCGGCGCTGCGGCGGAGGGTGCCGGTGAGCATGCCGCGGCCCAGCGGGCTGTAGGGCACCAGGGTGACGCCCAGGCGGCGGCACTCCGGCAGCACCTCGGCCTCGATGCCGCGCTCCCACAGCGAGTACTCGCTCTGGAGGGCGGCGACGGGGTGGACCGCGTGGGCCCGCCGCAGGATCTCCGGGGTGACCTCGCTCAGGCCGATCGCCCGGACCTTGCCCTCGGCGACCAGGCCGGCCATGGCGCCCACGGTGTCCTCGACCGGCACGGCCGGGTCCAGCCGGTGGTAGTAGTACAGGTCGATCCGGTCGGTGCCCAGCCGCTTCAGGCTGGCCTCGCAGGCGGCCCTGACGTACTCGGGGCGGCCGTCGAAGAAGCTGCCGCCCTCGGCGGAGGGGCGCGCAGAGAACTTGGTCGCCACGACCGCCCGGTCCCGGCGTCCGCGCAGGGCACGGCCCAGCAGTTCCTCGTTGTGCCCGAAGCCGGCCACCGGACTTCCCGGCACGGCGCTGCCCGCCCCGTAGTAGTCCGAGGTGTCGAACAGTTCGACGCCCAGGTCGATCGCTTCCTGGATGGTGGTGACCGAGGCCTCCGGGTCCGCCGCGCCGTAGAACTGCGACATCCCCATGAGCCCGAGGCCGACGGGCCGCACCGAGATGCCCGAGCCGCCCAACGGTGTGCGCGCGAATCGTGCGGTGTCCTCGTTCATCGCCTGGACCAACCCTGCCCTCATTCAACTCGACCAGCGACCTCCATAAGAGGCCACTGGAACCTTACATGCTCCACAATAAAGGTCCACTGGCCTCTTGTCGAATCCGACTGGGTGGCGTGTCTGGCGTCACATCACACCCGGACTCCGATCTTCTGACACGTGTCAATCACAGCGACATACGTGCCAGAGAGGCACACAGCGGTCGATACGGCAGCCGTCCGTCGCCCCGGCTTCAACCAGCCGTGGCGAAGGGTTCCCCGTGGAGTGCGTGTCGTTTCACCCAGGGCGACGACTGTTCCGGGGTCGCACGACACAGCACGTACTCAGAGCACTCAGGAGGAATCGCCATGTGCCAGTCCGGAACCTGTGAACACGGTGCAAGACCGGCTGCTGAGAGCAACGCGGGCGTGGACCGCCGAGCCCTGCTGATGGCGGGCGGGGTGCTCGGCGCGGCCGGCGTGCTGACCCTGGCGCCCGTCGGCTTCGCGGCGGCCGACGAGGCGGGGGCCACCGCGCCCGGCACGCCCGCCGACGGCACCGAGGTGACGCGCACCGTCACCGGCCACCTGGACACGGGCGCCGCCGACTTCGTCCACCTGCCGGTCGAAGTCCCCCGGGGCGTCAACCAGATCGCCGTCTCCTACACGTACGACAAGCCGTCGGTGCCCAGTGGCACGCCCGGCAACTCCTGCGACATCGGTATCTTCGACGAGCGCGGCACCGCGCTGGGCGGCCGGGGCTTCCGTGGCTGGTCCGGCGGCGCGCGCACCTCGTTCGTCGTCAACAGCGAAGACACGACGCCGGGTTACCTCCCCGGCCCGGTCAACCCCGGCACCTGGCACATCATCCTCGGCCCCTACCAGGTGGCACCGCAGGGCATGGACTACTCGGTCACCGTCACCCTGCGCTACGGCCCGGCCGGCGCCCCCTTCGAGCCGGACTACCCGAGCGAGCGTGCCAAGGGGCGCGGCCGGGCCTGGTACCGCGGCGACTGCCATCTGCACACCGTGCACTCCGACGGCAAGCGCCTGCCCTCCGAGGTCGCGGCCGGCGCCCGCGAGGCGGGCCTGGACTTCATCGTCTCCACCGACCACAACACCTCCTCGGCGCACGCGGTGTGGGGCGCGTACGACGGCCCCGACCTGCTGATCATCAACGGCGAGGAGATCACCACCCGCAACGGCCACTGGCTGGCGCTGGGCCTGGACTCCGGTTCGTGGATCGACTGGCGCTACCGCTCGCGGGACGACGCCTTCCCGCGCTTCGCCCGCCAGGTCCGCCGCCAGGGCGGCCTGGTCGTCCCGGCACACCCCTACTGCCCGTACATCGCCTCCCAGTGGAAGTTCGGCTACGAGGACGCGGACGCCGTCGAGGTGTGGAACGGCCCGTGGACCTACGACGACGAGTCCGCCGTCGACACCTGGGACGCGATGCTCGGCACCGCGATGCGCTCCGGCAGGGACTGGCTGCCGGCCATGGCCAACAGCGACGCGCACAGCGTGCCGCAGGTCATCGGGCTGCCGCAGACGGTCGTGTACGCCGACGACCTGTCCCGGCCCGCGATCATCCAGGGCATCCGTGAGGGCCGTACCTACGTCGCCGAGTCCTCCGCCGTCACCGTCGCCTTCACCGCGACCGGCGGCGGGCGTCAGGCCGGTATCGCCGAGACGCTCCAGGTGGCCGCGGACACGCCCGTCGACGTGCGCCTGGAGGTCTCCGGGGTGCCCGGCGGCACGGTGCGGTTCATCACCGACGAGGGCCAGATGCACCAGGAATCGCTGAACACCTCCGGCACGGGCACGGTCGTGTGGCGCACCACCGCCTCGCTGGCCGCGTATGTACGCGCCGAGGTCCGTCACCCGAAGGCGGACGGCACCCCCGGCAAGGGCAACACCATGGGCCCGGACCTCCAGTGGGGCCCGATGGCGGCGCTGACCAACCCGATCGTCCTGCGCGTCAAGGACTGATCGCACCGGTTCGCGGGCGCGCGGGTGCCATGGCCGGCCGGACCACCCGCGCGCCGGACCGTCCGGCTCGGCACACCTTTCACATGTGTCAAGGTCGGCGGCGTTCTACATACGTATATTCCGGCAGCTCCGTACGATCACGGCCGCGCCCAACATCCCGCCCCAGCGGATTCGCCTGACCGGCGGACGACAACAGCCCCGAGGGACCGACAGCCTGCGTTGCCGGTCCCTCGGGGCTGTGTGCGTCGCCGCGGTTGACCCACGGGTGGGTCACTTGGCGTGGAGGGGACCGGCGAAGGAGTTGCGCAGGGACCCGGTGGCGAGCGGAAGCAGGGAGGCGAGCACCTTGCCCTTGACGGTGCCGGGCACCCGGGTCAGCTGGACGTCGACCCGGGTGCCGTCGCCCTCGGGGGTCATCTTGAAGGTCCAGCCGCCGCCGGCTCCGAAGAGCTTGGAGTCGAGGGTGCTGATGGTGACCTTGTCGCCGTCCGGCTCCCACTCGTAGCGCGTGCGCTCCCAGGCGGCGGCTGTGCCCTCGGTGACCTCGGCCCAGGTGTCTCCGCGATCGTGGACCTCGAAGTGTTCGGCGTCGATCGTGGGCCAGGCCTCGGCGCGGGAGGGACCGAAGTCGGTCAGAACTCCCAGCACGTCCTTCGGGCTGAGCGTGGAGACGAGGTGGAACCGTACGACTGCCATGGGATTTCCTCACCAAGAAGTAACTGTTCTGGCCGGTGACGGAAGACTCCCATGGATTTCCGTCACCTGTCAAGGCGGTTACCCTGGGTCTCATGTCACCTGTCAGGAGGGTCATGTGAGACATGTGTTTCTCTGCGGAACGCCCACCCTCGACTTCGTGGGCACCTTGCAGGAGCGGCGTGCGCCGGTTCCGATCGAGCGGATCGGCACCCCCGGGCTGCTCGACTCGTGGTTCGTGGAGGCCGGGCTGCTCGACGACAGACCCGGATCCGGCGAGCCTGATCTGCGGGCGGCCCGGGAACTCCGGGAGGCGATCTACCTCCTGGTCCAGGCCCGACTCGTGGGCCGCCCGTTCCCCGCCGCAGCGGTCACCGCGGTGAACCTGTGGGCGGAGGGAGCGCCGGTGGTGATGTGCCTGGGCCCCGGAGGCGCGAGCCGTCTCGGCACGGCCTCCCAGGCTCTGAGCGAACTCGCCCGCGAGGCCGTCGAGATCGTCACGGGCGAGGACGCGGTGCTGCTGCGCGAGTGCGGGCGCCCCGACTGCACGCAGGTCTACCTCGACCGGTCACGAGGCCGTCGACGCGAATGGTGCGCGATGCGGACCTGCGGGAACCGCGTCAAGGCAGCCGCACTGCGGGCCCGCCGCCGAACGTGAGCACCCGGTGTCCGAGAGCCCTCGCCATGCGCCCGCTCCTGCACACGGACCCGGGCCACCGTGTCGGCGTAGCAACGCGCGGTGGTGACCACCTCGTCGAGCTGAAGGTGCAGGATCAGTCGCATGACTGTCAGTCAGGCCGCCAGAAGAGCCGCAAATATATGGTTTGTCATAAAGTATGAGGGACTCAAGGGACCGCGATTCAGTTGTATGACCGAATGCCGTGGGACACCGTACGCGGAGATCTCAGTCCAGCGCCCGCACCGCCCCGGCGACGGCGGATTCCAGGAACGCCTGGTCGGCGCGCGTCTGCCCCACGACACGCACGCCCTGGATGAACGTGGTCAGGAAGCGGGCCAGTTCCACCGGACTGCGCTCGGCGTTCAGCTCACCCCGCGCCCGGGCGCGCTCCAGCACCCCGGTCAGCACGGACTCCACGGCGGCCATGGTCGTACGCGCCTGCTGCACCGTGGCCTCGTGGCCCGCGCGTTCGGTGGTCGCGTTCACCAGCAGACAGCCGCGCTCCGGGTCCGCCACACCGGCCGCGACCATCGCGAGCAGCATCTCTTGCAAGGCCGTACGGATGTCGGCACCGGCCCGCAGGTCCCGTTCGAGTACCGCCACCAGAGCGTCGCAGTAGCGTTTCAGGGCCTGGGCGTAGAGGCCGTCCTTCGAACCGAACGCCGCGTACAGGCTGCCGCTGCCGATACCCAGCACCGCCGTGAGCCGCGGCATCGTCGTGGCGTGGTAACCCTGCTTCCAGAACACGCGCATGGCTCGCTCCACTGCCACGTCGGTGTCGAATTCACGAGGGCGTGCCACACCGGGATCCTTTCGTCGCAAAACCCCGAACACTGCGGGACGGCGGTCACCGTGCGGCGTCGACGGAGGTGCCGTGGGTGGGAAACGGTGCACTCTCCGCATTCTGGGCAACCGGCCGCGCCGCGGGCATGAGTTCGTCGACTGCGCGCACGAGTACACACCCTTTCACACCGTAAGACCCAGGTGCTCTTCGTCTCGCCCACGGCCGACCGGGTTCCGTTTCGATACGAACGAAAACATGCTCGACCCGGCGCTGTGGGGTTAGCCTCGACGACATTGACGGCAACGGCCCGAGGACCGACATGCAGGTGCACCTGAACCCCCTACTGGAGCCCGGAAACGCGCCCCGGCACGCCGCTGCCATCGTCGCGACGGCGGCCGACATCAGCGGCACCGAACTGGACTACAGCCCCGAGAGCATCGGCCTGGTCGAGGACATCATCGACGGCTTCCGGGACGAGGGTGTCACCGGTGAGGAGATGGCGGAAGCCCTCGTCGCCTTCGGCTGCTACGTCGGCGAGATCCTGACCCGGCACGTCGGCGGGGCCTGGCGGCCCGCCCAGGCCGCGCACCCCACCACCGCATCCCTCGTCGTGGAGCTACCCGACGCCCGGGAGTGCCACCCGATCGACTGGGTCTTCCGCCGTCTGACGTCCGGAACCGATATCAGCATCCGCGCCCTCTACGCGACGGCCGCCGCGCAGAACAGCGCCACGGACGAGGGAACACACGGATGAGCGCGCTCGCGGACGACTGGCACACATACGCGATGTATGTGAACACGTATGCCGACAGACGGCAGTGCGAGCGTCCGGCGCACCGGGGGGGTTCGAGGCTGCGAGCGTACGACCGCCGACTGACGCACCGGCGGTCCGCTGCGGAAGTGCGGGAGGGCGCCAAGTGATCGCGCACGACCCGGACGACTCTGCTCTGGACCACGACACCGGCCTGGTCGGGCGCGTGCGGGAAAAGGACCAGATCGCCTCCCTGCTGGGGGATCTGTCCCTCCGTTCTGGAACGGACATTAAAGCAAAGCGGAAACGGGCGACCCGCGCCGTACGGAACAGCCGGAGACCGTCGCCCCCCTGGGGGTGACGGGCGCCGCGCTCACATCCGTCTCGAACACCCCGCTCGGAGGCGCCGGCACACACCAGAAGGCCACGACCTGCCCCGTGCCGGAGAGCCGGAACGACACGTGCGACGCGAACCACTTCACAGCAACAGTCATGTGACGGATGCCACGGCAGCTGCCTCACATGAACACTGAGGGGTGGATGAGTGACATCACTGTTACCACCCGGCAGCAGCACGCCGCCGCGCCGTAAGCCCAGTCGGGCTCCCGCACAGTGCTTGAAGGGCGTACTTCATGGTCACCAAGAGTGTCTGGCTCGTCGGATTCCCATTCCGTTCCCACCAGGGCCGACCGGTTCAGCACTTCTACCTGGTGCACGAGGCGCCCGATGCCCAGGTCGCCCTTGAGGCAGCCCTGCACAGAGCCCGCACTCCCGGCGAACGGGCTCTGCGGGGCGGCCTCGACATCGAGGAGGCCACCGCCGAGATACGCGAAGTCGTCTGCGGGGAACTCGGCATCTGGCATATGGCAGAACGCGCTCCCCTCGCCGAGGGACCGACCGCAGTGCCGACCGCCATGCGATCCCGTCGCTACAGTGCGTGATCAACGTCCGAGGACCCGATTCATCGTTGTCGCTGATCAACATGGGTGCGTTCCTCCGGCCGCCCGCAGCGCAGCCAGTCCGCGAGTTCGGCGCGGGCCTCGCCGTAGCACGCCGCGTAGTCGAAGACGACGGTTCAGCGGGGCGCAGGTCCCCGGTGCATGCCTCGGGGCCCGCGCCCCGGCGTTCCCGCAGGGACCGAAGGGACTGGAACCTTGACTCAGCGCGCCGACCTAAAGAGCGCGGGCGAAGAGGACGAGTAGCTCCGACCAGTGCCGCTCGGCCGCCTCGGGGTTGTGGGCGGCGGTGTCGGACTGGGTGTAGCCGTGGTGGGCGCCCGCGTAGACCTCGCAACGGTGCTTGACGCCGGCCTCGGTGAGCGCGTCCTCCAGGCGGCGGACCTGCTCCTCGGGCATCGACGGGTCCTCGTCGGCGTGTGCGAAGTACAGCTCGGCGCTGATCCGGTCGGCGAGCAGGTGCGGGCTGTGGGGCGCCTCGCTCGCCAGATCGCCGCCGTGGAAACCGGCCACCGCGGCGACCCGGTCCGGGTGGGTGCCCGCCGTGTACAGCGCGAGCCGGGCACCCATGCAGTAGCCGGTGATGCCCACCGGCCCGTCCGTGGCAAGCGGCGACTCCGCGAGCCACCCCAGGTAGGCACCGGCGTCGCGCTCCGACAGCTCCGGGGTGAGCGCCTGCATCAGCGGGACCACCTTCCCCACGATGTCGGGACGGGCCTCCATGTCGATGAACTCGGGCAGCTCCACGACCGGGGCGTGACCGTGCCGGTAGAAGACGTTCGGGACGAGCACGGTGTAGCCGGAGGCCGCCAGCCGGTCGGCCATCGCCTTCAGGTGCGGGCGCAGCCCGAAGGCGTCCTGGTACATCAGAACACCCGGGTGTGCTCTCCCGTCGTCCGGGTGGACGAGATACGCGTCGGCGGTGCCGTCCGCGGTGGCGATGTCCACGAGGGTTCCGGTCACGGCGTTCATGGCGTGGTGCCTCTCTGCGAGGGAGGAATCTAGCGAACGGGGCATAACGAGGCGACCCTTCGCTCACACGTGTTGAACACCTCGATTCATCCCGCGATTCCCGTCCACCGGTACGAATTTCAATACGTGTGCCAGGCGGTCCCGATCCAATCGCCGGGGGGGGACACGGCGTCGTCGCCGGGAATGCCGACGTGCCTCAGGCCAGGCCGGTGGAGCCGGTCACGCAGGGCGGCCGTACGGTCCCGCCGGTGTTCCAGGGCACAGACGCCGTCGGACGAGACGAGAGACGAGGATCAGATACACAAGCAGGGGAAAGCGGCCGTCCCCACGGGGGACGGGACGGCCGCCGTGTCCCGTCGCACCTCGACCGTGCGACGGGGGCTCCACATGATGACGTGCCCAAGGCCTCAAAGGTTCACACCCAGCCCGGCGTCGAGAGACATGTCACCCTGGACCTCCTCGCTCGCAGGGTTTTCCGTCCGAACGAGTCACGCCCAACCCCGAGTTGGAATCCGGCAGAGGAATGACTGCCTCCAAGCAGACACATATGATCCCTGACGACATGTCACGATCACATGTCACGGGGCCGGTTGTCCGGCCCTTCCCTCACACTGCGAGGACGAGACTGACGTGAACGACTTCCACCCGGGCCGCAGACGCCTGCTGAAGATGTTCGGACTGGGCGCCACCGCGACCACGGCGGCCATCCTCCAGGCCGACCCGGTGCTCGCCGCGACTCTCGGGTACGACGAGAAGACCGGTGTCTCCCCCACCTCCTAGCGGGCTCCCAAGGGTCTGGCGCAGACCACCGCCGCCAAACAGACGGCGCTCGACTGGATCACGGCCAACGAGGCCGCGATCACGAAGCTGAGCGACGAGGTGTGGCAGCACGCCGAGCTGTCGCTGCGCGAGTGGAGGTCCTCCCTAGCCCACGCCACTCTGCTGAAGGACAACGGCTTCACCATCGAGTGGGGCGCGGCGGGCTTCCCGACCGCCTTCGTCGCCACCTACGGCACCGAGGGTCCCGTCATCGGCCTCAACGCCGAGTACGACGCCCTGCCGGGGCTGTCCCAGAAGAAGGGCGTGGGCAACCACGACCCGCTGGTCTACAACCGAAGGGCCCGGGGCACCTGGTGCGCCGTCAGTACGAGGAGGGCCGCGGCGTCCCGGCGATCGCCGCCGTCGAGCAGGACGCGACCGGA
>NZ_BMQA01000015.1 GCF_014647875.1 Streptomyces brasiliensis
GCGCGAGTACCAGGACGACCTGGTGCTGTGCGTCCACAACTTCTCCCGGTTCGCACAGCCCACCGAACTGGACCTGCGGGAGTACGACGGGCGGCATCCCGTCGAACTGATCGGCGGGGTGCGCTTCCCCGCCATCGGTGAACTGCCCTACCTCCTGACCCTCGCGGGCCACGGCTTCTACTGGTTCCGGCTCTCCCGAGTCGCATCCCGCATCGGACGCCGCCGCTGACCGCCCGGCACCGAGGAAAGGACGCGTCACCATGTCGAAAGCCGTTTCGCACAGACCGGGAAGCACGACCGGCTCCGGCCGGCCCCTGGCCTCGCTGGCCGGGCTGCTGCGCGACTGGCTGCCGAGGCAGCGCTGGTTCGCGGGCAAGGACCGGCCCGTCACCGACCTCTCCGTGCTCTCCCTGACCGAGCTGTTCCCCGGTTGTCTGCATCTGCTGGTCCACACCGGCGGTGGCGTCCCCGCTCCCGGCGGCACTCCCCCGGCCGGCGACTGCTACCAGTTGCTGCTCAGCGTGCGCAAACAGCTCGCGCCGCGCCTGGACCGGGCGTTCATCGGCCGGGCCGAGGAGGGTTCGCTGGCCGGACTCGCCGTGTACGACGCCCTGTACGACCCGCGCGCTGCCCAGCTGCTCCTGGAGCGGCTGCGCCGGCCCGGCACGGCCGGCCCGCTGCGGTTCGAGTCCGACGCGGCCGCACGGGTGCCCGGCGGTCTCGCGCCGCGGCTGCTCGACGCGGAGCAGTCCAACTCCTCGCTGGTGTACGGCGACGCGTACATCCTCAAGGTCTTCCGACGCATCCAGCCCGGCGTCAACCCGGACCTCGAGGTGCCGGGGGCGCTGGCCGCACAAGGCTGTGCGCGGGTGCCCGCGCCGGTGGCCTGGTTCCGCACGGAGGAGCCGTGGCCCGCGACGCTCGGGGTGCTCCAGCCGTTCCTGCCCGACGCCGCCGACGGCTGGACGCTGGCCCTGCGCGCGCTCGTCGCGGGCGACGACTTCACCACCGAGGCACACGAGTTGGGGCGGGCCGTGGCCGAGGTGCACCTCGCGCTGGCCACAGCCTTCCCGCCCGGCGTGCACGGCGAGACCAGCCGTACGGTGGCGGCGATGACCGCGCGCCTCGACGCCGCGGCACGCTGCGTGCCCGCCCTGGCGCCGTTCGTGCCGGGGCTGCGCACCGCGTTCGCCGCGCTCGCCACCTGCGACGCCGGGCCGCCCGCCCAGCGCATCCACGGTGACGTGCACCTCGGGCAGGTGCTGCGGGCAGGCGAGGACTGGTTCGTCATCGACTTCGAGGGCGAGCCGTCGCGCCCCCTCAGTGAGCGGTGCAGCGCGCAGTCCCCGGTGCGGGACATCGCCGGCATGCTGCGGTCGTTCGACTACGCGGCCCGGCAGCGCCGCCCCTGGCGCCCGGATTGGGCCCGTCTGTGCCGGGAGGCCTTCTGCGCGGGGTACGCCGCACGGGCGGGCTGGGACCCGCGTACGAAACACGCGCTGCTGCGCGCCCATGAGACGGACCGGGCGGTGTACGAGGTGCTGTACGAAGCCAGGCACCGCCCGGACTGGCTGCCCGTTCCGATGGCCGCGATCGAGCGGCTCGCCGTCAGGGGAGGATGACTTCATGGCACTGCGCGACACCTCGCTCCCGGAGCCGTCAGGACCGCTGCCGCGCTCGGCCGTCCCCCTGGACCGCGCCGACCGTGAGCGTCTGCTGTCCGGCACGCATCACGATCCGCACGCCCTGCTGGGCGCCCACGCGGTGGCGGGCGGGACCCTGTTCCGGGCGCTGCGCCCGTTCGCCCGTTCGGTGAGCGTGCTGGCCGACGGGATGCGCAGCAGGCTGGTCTCGGAGGGCGGCGGCCTCTTCTCGGCCGTCCTGCCGTACGACGCGATCCCCGCGTACGCACTGCTGGTGGAGTACGACGACGGGGCGGGCGAGCACGAGGTGCACGACCCGTACCGCTTCCTGCCCGCCCTCGGCGAACTGGACCTGCATCTGATCCGTGAAGGCCGGCACGAGCAGCTGTGGAAGGCGCTGGGCGCCGAGCCGATGACGCACCAGGACGTCACCGGCACCCGCTTCACCGTGTGGGCGCCGAACGCCCAAGGAGTGCGGGTCGCCGGGGACTTCACCTGCTGGGACGGCACGCAGTACCCCATGCGCTCGCTGGGCGCGTCCGGAGTGTGGGAGCTGTTCCTGCCGGGGATCGGCGAGGGCGCCCGGTACAAATTCGAGATCACGTCACGGTACGGCGGCCGGTTCCTGAAGGCCGACCCGATGGCGCGCCGGACGGAGGTCCCGCCCGACACGGCGTCCGTCGTGACGGCCTCGCACCACGAGTGGGGCGACGCGGAGTGGCTGGCGCACCGCGCGGACACGCCCGTGCACGAGGCGCCGTTCTCGGTGTACGAGATCCATCTCCCCTCCTGGCGACCGGGACTGACCTACCGTCAACTGGCCGAGGAACTCCCGCCCTACGTCAGGGACATGGGTTTCACGCACGTCGAGCTGATGCCGGTCGCCCAGCATCCCTTCAGTGGCTCCTGGGGTTACCAGGTCACGTCGTACTACGCGCCGATGGCCCGCCTCGGTACCCCCGACGACTTCAAGTACCTCGTCGACGCCCTGCACCGGGCCGGTATCGGCGTGATCATGGACTGGGTCCCGGCCCACTTCCCCAAGGACGACTGGGCGTTGGCGCGCTTCGACGGGGATCCGCTGTACGAGCCCGGGGACTCACGGCGGGCCGAGCATCCGGACTGGGGGACGTACGAGTTCGACTTCGGGCGGACCGAGGTGCGCAACTTCCTCGTGGCGAACGCCGTGTACTGGTGCGAGGAGTTCCACATCGACGGCCTGCGCGTCGACGCGGTCGCCTCGATGCTCTACCTCGACTACTCGCGTGACTCCGGCCAGTGGACCCCGAACGTGTTCGGCGGGCGGGAGGACCTGGACGCGGTCGCCTTCCTCCAGGAGATGAACGCCACCGTCTACCGGCGGGCACCGGGCGTGGTGACCATCGCCGAGGAGTCGACCGCCTGGGACGGCGTGACCCGGCCCACGGACAGCGGCGGCCTGGGGTTCGGCCTGAAGTGGAACATGGGCTGGATGCACGACTCTCTGGAGTACGTCAAGCACGAGCCCGTGCACCGCAAGTACCACCACAACGAGATGACCTTCTCGATGGTGTACGCGTACAGCGAGAACTACGTCCTGCCCATCTCGCACGACGAGGTCGTCCACGGCAAGCAGGCGCTCGTCTCCAAGATGCCCGGCGACTGGTGGCAGCGGCGCGCGAACCACCGTGCCTACCTGGGCTTCATGTGGGCGCACCCGGGCAAGCAGCTCCTGTTCATGGGCCAGGAGTTCGCCCAGGGCGCGGAGTGGTCGGAGGCACACGGTCCCGAGTGGTGGCTCCTCGACTCCGGGTACTGCGCCGAGGCCGATCACCGGGGCGTGCGCGACCTGGTCCGCGACCTCAACTCCGTGTATCTGGATTGCCCGGCCCTGTGGCAGCGGGACACCGATCCGACCGGCTTCCAGTGGGTGATCGGTGACGCGGCCGAGGACAACGTGTTCGCCTTCCTGCGTTTCGACGCCGAGGCGAACCCGCTGCTCGCGGTCTGCAACTTCTCCCCCGTCGTCCGCCACGACTACGGGCTCGCCGTCCCGAAGGGCGCGACCGTGTGGCGGGAGGTGCTCAACACCGACAGCGCGCGGTACGGAGGCAGCGACGTGACCAACTCCGGGCCGATCCCGGCCGAGGAGGGAAGCGTCCGGCTCACGCTCCCGCCCCTGGCCACCGTGTGGCTGACGCCGCAGTCCCCCACCGGCCAGGAGTAGTTCGGGGTTCGCGACACCAACCGCGCTCATCTGGGCTAGATTCTGCACCGTCGACAACGGTACCGATCGGCAGGGTCACCCTCCGCACATCCCGGGAGCAGCGCATGCGCGACTTCGCCCTCGCTCCAGCCATCGCCCCGGCCCTGACCTGCGGGCTCGCCGACAGCGTCTTCGACACGGCGGCCCGCAATCCGACCCTGCCCGTGCTTGCACGCCGTCTCGAGGGTGTCTCCTCCGCCTGGGAGGAGGTGACGGCCGTGGAACTGCGGGACGAAGTGACCGACGTGGCCAAGGGGCTGGTCGCCTCGGGCATCTCGCCGGGCCATCGGGTCGCCGTGATGTCGCGCACGCGGTACGAGTGGACGGTGCTCTGCTACGCGCTGTGGACCGTGGGCGCCGAGGTCGTCCCGATCCATCCGGCGTCGGCGCGCGAACAGGTGGCGTCCATCCTGCGGGACGCCGGGTGCGTGGCCGTCCTGGTGGAGGACGAGCAGGGCGTGATGACGGTGGGCACCGTGTGCGCGAGCCTGCCCCGGCTGCGGCACGTGTGGCAGCTGGACGCCGGTGCGCTGAACCAGCTCACGGAACGGGGCCGGTTCATCCCGGTCACCACGGTCGACTCGCTGCGCCGTATCGTCCTGCCGGACTCGACCGCGGCCGTCGCCTACACCTCCGGCACGTCGGGCCGCCCGCTCGGCTGCGCGCTGAGCCATCGCGGCCTGGCATTCGCCTGCGACACGCTGCTCGCCGGCTGGGGGCACACGGCGGCACCACCCGGTGAACAGCCGGCCGTGCTGGTCTTCCTGCCGTTCTCCCATGTCTACGGGCTCATGATCCAGACGGTGTGCCTGCGCGGCGGACTGCTGATGGGCCACGAACCGGAGATGACCACGGCGGCGCTGGCGTCGGCGCTGCTCACGTTCCGGCCGACGTATCTCTACGGCGTCCCCTCCGTCTTCGAGAAGCTGTACAAGACGTTCCTGCGCACGGCCCAGCAGGCGGGCCGGGGTGCGCTGTTCGAGCGGGCGGCGCAGACCGCGCGGGACTTCGCCCTGGCCGAGGAGCGGCGCCGGCTCGGCACGGGGCCGGGGGCCGGGTTCGACCTGCGGCTGCAGCACGCGCTGTACGAGCGGACGGTGTACCGCAGACTGCGGGCCACGCTGGGCGGGCGCGTGGTGCGGGCGACGTCCGGCGGCTCGGCGCTCGACCCAGAACTCTCGTACTTCTACGAGGGCATCGGCCTGTACCTGCACGACGGCTACGGGCTGACGGAGACCGGCGGCGGGGTCACCATGCAGCCGCTCGGCCGGGAGAAGGCCGGGACGGTGGGCCAGGCGCTGCCAGGCATCGAGATCCAGGTGGCCGGCGACGGGGAGATCCTGGTGCGCGGTCCGTCGGTGTTCCAGGGGTACGTCAACGACGAGTCCGCGACGCGGGCCGCGCTGCACGGGGGCTGGCTGGCCACCGGGGACATCGGGCGGCTGGACTCCGAGGGGTATCTGTCGATCACGGGCCGCAAGAAGGACGTCATCATCACGAGCACCGGAAAAACGGTGGCGCCGGCGCCGCTGGAGCAGCGGCTGCGGATGCATCCGCTCGTCCACCAGGCGGTGGTCATCGGTGACGACCGGCCCTGTGTGGGGGCACTGATCACGCTGGATCCGGATTTCCTCGCGCACTGGCGCGGCAGGCTGGGGCTGCCGCGGGACGTGCCCGGGCGGGAGGCGCGGGAGGAGAACGCGCTGCGGGACGAGATCGCGCGGGCGGTCGCCGCCGCCAACAGCGTCGTGTCGCGCGCCGAGTCCATCCGCGTCTGGCGGGTCCTGCCGGAGCCCTTCGACCCGGCCAACGGTCTGCTGACGCCGTCGATGAAGCTGCGCCGGGACGCCATAGTGCGGCACTACGCCGGCGAGATCGACGCGATGTACGAGGCCAGGACCCGCGTCCCGCGGAGACTGCCCGTGACGGAACCCGCCGACTGGGACGACTCGGACAGCGTGTTCCGCTGAGGCCCGGTCAACGGGGTCGGTGGGCGATCACCCCGAACATCGTCACCGACATGTGCAGGCCGCCTCGTTCGGCCGCCTCGGCCAGGTTCGCGTACGCGGTGTCGCGCTGGGACTCGGTGAGCAGGCCTCGGCGTACCGCCGACTCGCCGAGCAGGCGGATGATCGGCCAGGCGACCGAGCGGTGGTCCTGGAGCAGCGCCTGGGAACCGCGGTCGTCGACGACCAGCCCGGCCGCGCTGGCCTGTCCGACGAGCCGTCGGCCCGAGTAGGGGTTCGCGGCGCCGGCGAGCGCGCCGGAGGTGAGCGCCCGGGTGATCACCGGGTCACCGGGGTGCAGGATCGTGGTCGCCCAGTCGGTGTCGAGCAGCGCGATACGGCCGCCGAGACGCAGCACCCGGACCATCTCGGCGACCGCCCGCTCCGGCTCCGTGAGGTGCTGGAGGACGCGTTCGCACCACACGACGTCCACCGAGCCGTCGGGCAGCGGCAGGGCGAGGGCGTCGCCGTCGGTGAACAGCGCCCGGCCGCCCGCGGCACGCTCCTCGGCGACGGTGCGCAGCGCGGGGTTGGGTTCGACGCCCAGGGCGGAGCCCTCCGGTCCGACGGCGTCGGCCAGGACCCGGGTCTGCGATCCGGTCCCGGAGCCGACGTCGGGCGCCCGCTCGCCGGCGCGGAGACCGAGCGCCTGGTGGGCCCGGTCGCGCAGCCGCCGTACACCGGGATTGGCGTCCTGGACGTCGAGGGCGCCCACCAGCCGTGCCGTGGTGCCGGGGTCGTCGGTGTCGATGTTGCGCGTCTGGAAGGCCGAACCGTGTCGTGCCTCCGCCATGGCCCGCACTCTACGGCCCGGACGGCGTTCGGGGGGCCGACTCCGGGCGACCCGGTCGCTCCGGTCCGCCGGGACCGCCGCGCATCCGACGGCGGCGGCCCTCGAAACCGCCGCGGGCCCGGGAGTACCGGACATATCCGGACGGCACGCGGGTCACTCCGGACCATGTGGGGGCATGCTGGTGCCCTGGCGTACGTCTGCCTGCCGCGCCCCGCTGGCGGAACGGCCCGGCGCACGGTGGGATCGGTGTGGTGCGAAGCGCAGCGTTCCGGGGCACGCGGACGGCGTCGAGTCGGACCGCCTGGAGCCGCAGAAAGGGATGAGCACCGTGACACGACCCAGGATCCTGGTGGTTGGCGCAGGCTTCGCCGGTGTGGGCTGCGTCCGCCGCCTCGAGCGGAAACTCGCCCCTGAAGAGGCCGACGTCACGCTGGTGACTCCGTCCGCCTACCAGCTCTATCTCCCCCTGCTGCCCCAGGTCGCCGCCGGAGTGCTGACCCCGCAGTCGATCGCCGTCTCGCTGCGCCGCAGCAAGCGGTACCGCACCCGGATCATCCCTGGCGGCGCGATCGGCGTGGACCTGCGGTCCAAGGTCTGTGTCATCCAGACGATCACCGACAAGGTCGTCGACGAGCCGTACGACTACATCGTGCTGGCGCCGGGCAGCGTGACCCGCACCTTCGACATCCCCGGGCTCACCGAGCACGCCTACGGGATGAAGACCCTCGCCGAGGCCGCCTATGTGCGCGACCACGTCATCTCGCAGCTCGACCTGGCCGACGCCAGCGACGACCCGGCGGAGAAGGCCTCGCGGCTGCAGTTCGTGGTGGTCGGCGGCGGGTACGCCGGCACCGAGACCGCGGCCTGTCTGCAACGGCTGACGCACGCCGCCGTACAGCGCTACCCGCGAATCGACCCGGCTCTGATCAAGTGGCATCTGATCGACATCGCGCCGAAGCTGATGCCCGAGCTCGGCGACAAGCTCGGGCGCAGCGCCCAGGAGATCCTGCGCCGGCGCGGGATCGACATCTCGCTCGGTGTGTCGATCGACAAGGCGGGACCCGAGGAGGTCACGTTCACCGACGGCCGGGTGGTGCCCACCCGCACGCTGATCTGGACGGCCGGCGTGGTCGCCAGCCCGCTGATCGCCACCCTGGACACCGAGACCGTGCGGGGACGGCTCGCGGTGACCCCGGAGATGGTCGTGCCCGGCCAGGACGGGGTGTTCGCGCTCGGTGACGCGGCCGCCGTCCCGGACATCGCCAAGGGCGAAGGCGCCATCTGCCCGCCCACCGCCCAGCACGCCACTCGCCAGGGCAAGTCCGTCGCCGACAACGTCATCGCGACTATGCGGCGCGAGCCGCTGCGGCCGTACAGGCACAAGGACCTGGGCCTCGTCGTCGACCTCGGCGGCAAGGACGCCGTGTCCAAGCCGCTCGGCGTCGAGCTGCGCGGTCTGCTCGCCCAGGCCGTGGCCCGCGGCTACCACTGGTCGGCGCTGCGCACCAATGTCGCCAAGACCCGCGTCCTGACCAACTGGCTGCTGAACGCGGTCGCGGGCGACGATTTCGTGCGCACCGGCTTCCAGGCGCGCAAACCAGCGAAACTCAGGGATTTCGAGTTCACCAACGCGTATCTGACACCGGAGCAGGTGCGGGCGCACGTCGCGTCGCACGGCACCGACGGCCTGCCGGACTGACCGGCTGACGCGAGCCGCCCCGGTCGCCGGCAGCCACGGGGTCTGCGGCCGGCGGTCCCGTGCCATGCTGGGTCAAAGATCACGATGTGACACAGGAGAGAGCGCGGCGGCGTGAGGCGAGCAGGACGGTCGGTACGGGCGGAGCTGTGGGACCGGGTCTCGGCGTCCGACCCTGGGCTGCTCCGGCTGTCGGCGGGGCTGCGCACCGTGACCTCGATCGCGCTCGCCCTGTTCGTGATGGCCCTGATGCGGGCCGATGTGACGCATCTGGTCGCCGGGGCCATGGCGGCGATGGTCTCCACGTTCGCGATCCGGGAGAAGCAGCGGGACCGGCAGGCGGTCACGCTGGCGCTGGGCCTGCCGGTCGCGCTGGCGTCGGTGTCCCTCGGCGCGCTGCTGAACGCGCGGGTCGTGGCCGGTGACCTGTTCTTCGTCGTGCTCATCTTCTGCGCCGTGTACGGCCGCCGGTTCGGCGAACGCGGCACGGCGCTGGGGCTGATCGGCTTCCAGGTCTACTTCCTGTCCCTGTTCGTGCGGGCGACCACGTCGGCGTTGCCCGGCCTGTACGGCGCGATCGTCGTGGCGTTCGTGTGCAGCGCGCTGGCCCGCTTCGTCCTCGTGACGCAGACGCCCGCGGGCACCCTCGACCGGCTGCGCCGCGCGTTCCGGGCCCGACTCGCCCAACTGATCGCGGCACAGATCGAGTTGCTCGACGCCGACCCGGACGACATGGACAAGGTCCTTGAGCTGGTGCGGGTCAGGACCGCCCGGCTGCACGAGACCGCGCTGATGATCCAGGGCCGGCTGGAGGACGGCACCTCGGACGAGGCGGTGGCACGGCTGGTGCAGCGGCGCATCGCGGACGCGGAGATCGCCGCCGAGCGCCTCGGGCTGATGCTGCTGACCGCGCGCAGCGCCAAGCGCGCGGACACGCTGACCATGCATCTGCCGGGGGCGCCCGTCCCCTCCGGTGGCGAAGTGCGGGTGCGCGACGAGGAGACGGCCGCGCTGCGCCGGGACCTGGAGGCGCTGCGGCTGCTCGTGCTGCAGCCGGTCACCGAGAGCCACGGGACAGGGACGGCGGAGCTGCGCAACCGGCTGCTCGGCTACCGCGAGGAGGAGAACCTGCCGCCAGGCTCGGGCGCCGTGCAGGACGTCTTCCGCGGGCTCGGCGAGGCGGCGCGCGCGGTGCTGGGGCTGCGGATCGCCCTCGACGGGCCGCAGGACGAGTCGGACGACACGCCCGCGACGACCCGCTCGCGCGAGGAACTGGACGCGGAGGACGCCGCGATCGGCGGCGACGAGAGCGCGGACCAGGAGGAGGAGAAGCCCACGGGCCTGCGGCGCCCCACGACGCGCGCGGCCGTGCAGGTGGCCGTCGGGTCGGCGCTGGCCATCGTCGGCGGCGAACTGCTGTCCAGCCATCGCTGGTACTGGGCGGTGCTGACCTGCTGGATCGTGTTCATCAACACCGCGTCGACCGGCGAGATCCTGGTCAAGGGCTATCGGCGGCTGCTGGGCACGGTCCTCGGAGTCGTGGCCGGAATCGGGCTCGCGGGGCTGGTGGGCCATCACACATGGACGGCGTTCGCGCTGGTCCTGCTGTTCATCTTCGCGATGTTCTACACCGCGCCGCTGTCCTACACGCTCATGTCGTTCTTCGTCACCGCGATGCTGGGCCTGCTCTACACGCTGCTCAGCACCTACAGCCTGTCCGTGCTGGTGCTTCGGGTGGAGGAGACGGCGCTCGGGGCGGCCTGCGGTGTCATCGCGGCGGTGCTGGTCCTGCCGGTGGACACGAACCGCCGTACCAACGAACTCCTGGGGGCCGTCCTCGACCGGCTGGGCGAGGTGACACGGGCCGCGGCCGACCAGTTGAGCGGCGCGCCGCCGGTGGATCTGCTCGAGAAGGCGCGCGAGCTGGACCAGGCGCTGGCCGACCTGCGGGCCTCCACACAGCCGCTGACACATCCGATCACCCCGATGCGGGCCCGGCGGGACACGGCCCGCTATGTCGTGGCGCTGCTGGAGACCTGTGCGTATCACGCGCGTTCGCTGGCGGCCACGGCCGAACTCCTGCCCTCGAAGCCGTCGATCGCGGCGGATCCGCGGCTGAGCGGGGTCGGCAGCCGCATCGTGCACAACATCGAGGCGATCCGTGAGCACGTGGCCGACCCGCAGGCCGCGGCAGAGCTGGTGACCGGGCCGAGTATCGCCTCCCTGCTGCAACCTGGCACCCTGGCCACCCCGCGCTACGGCCATGTGACCGACCGGGTGCTACGGCATCTGCAGCGGCTGGACGAAGCGGTGATGGGACTGGCCCGGCCGCTGGGGGTGCCGGTCCCCCGGCGCACGAGGGAGAGCGGAGTGAAACAGGTCACGTGACCGGCTCGCGAGTACGCGAAACCATTCGAAATGGTTTACCGTTCATCCATACGTGGTCATGGAGTGGACCGTGCATGTCCTCCTGCGCCACCGTTGACTGCCCTGGCTGGTTTCCCCCGTCCAGCCAGGGCTCTTTCATGTCTGCGAACAGATCTTCCGCGAATTGTTCACCCGCCCGAGGTGCCCGGGGCGGCGGCAGCGGCTGAAATGGGCGTAGGGAAAACACCGGAATCCCCCGCCGGCAAGGAGCCCTGCGCCATGACCAAAGCGATAAAACTGCTGACCGCCCTTCCGCAAGCGCAGCGCGAGCGTCTGATGGAGCTGGCGCACGAGGTCTCCTTCCCGGAGGACGCCCGCATCTTCGAGGCGGGCGGCACCGCCGACCGCTTCTGGGTGATCCGGTCGGGCGCGGTCAATCTCGACCAGCAGGTCACACCCCAGCAGCGGGTGACGGTGGCCAGCCTGGGCGCCGGCGACCTGCTCGGCTGGTCGTGGCTCTTCCCGCCGTACACCTGGGACTTCGGCGCGGTGGCCTTCAGCCAGGTGCGCGCCTACGAGTTCGACGCCTCGGCGGTTCTCGCCCTGTGCGTGGAGGATCCGCTGCTGGGGCTGTCGCTGGTGCGCAGCGTCGCCGAGATCCTCGCACACCGCCTGGAGACGACCCGCGGCCGGCTGATGGAGCAGTACACGCTCCACCGACGCAGCCTCCTCTAGTGCTGTGGCCGGGAAGGTCTGGCGTCGCGAGCCGGTGAAACCTTTCCGGTCACAGCACCAGCGCCCCGGATCCGGCACCGGACCGGTTCGTCAGATCCGGTAGCGGCGCAGGGCCGGGACCGTGGCGGCCAGGGCCAGCATGACCGCGACGACGAGGAGGCCGCCGCCCGCGACCGCGGCGCGCGGGCCGAAGATCGAGCCCGCCGTGCCGTGCAGGACGTCGGCCAGGCGCGGGCCGCCCGCGACGACGACGGTGAACACGCCCTGCAGCCGGCCGCGCATCTCGTCGGTGGCCGCGGACAGCAGGATCGCCCCGCGGAAGACCATGGAGACCATGTCGGCGATGCCCGCGGCGGCGAGGAAGCCCAGGGCGACCCAGAGGTTGCGGCTGAGTCCGAAGGCGGCGACGGCCAGGCCCCAGCCGACCACCGCCCAGATGACCATCCAGCCGTGCCGCCGGGCCCGCGAGAACGTCCCGGAGAACAGGCCGCCGATCACCGCACCGACGGGAATGCCCGCGAACAGCACGCCGAGCGCGAGCCCTTCGCCGTAGGAGGCGTACGTCTCGGCGGCCAGCTGCGGGAACAGGGCGCGGGGCATGCCGAGGACCATGGCGATGATGTCGGCGACGAAGGAGAGCAGCAGCACCTTGTGCAGAGAGATGTAGCGGAAGCCGGCCGCGATCTCCCGCCATCCGGCGCGACGGCTGACCTGCTCGCCGAGCGGCGGCAGCGCGGGCAGGCGGAACACGGCCCACACGGTGACGCACAGGGCCAGCGCGTCGATGAGATACAGCGCGGGCAGGCCGATGACCGGGATCAGCACTCCGGCGAGGAGCGGTCCGGCCACCAGTCCGGTCTGCATGACGGTCGAGCCGAGGGCGTTGGCGGCGGGCAGTTCCTCCGTGGGGACCAGGCGGGCGATGGAGGCGTTGCGGGCCGGGGAGTTGAGGCCGAAGAACGCCTGCTGCAGCGCGAGCAGGACCATCAGGACCACGACCGATTCGAGCCCGCTGACGGCCTGGACCCAGAACAGCAGGGAGGTCACGGCGATGCCGATGTTGGTGACCAGGAGCAGCTTGCGGCGGTCCACGGTGTCGGCGACGGCTCCGCCCCACAGCGCGAACACGACCATGGGCACGAGTCCGGCGAGGCTCGCGTAGCCCACCCAGGCCGAGGAGTGCGTGATGTCGTAGATCTGCTTGGGCACGGCGACGGCGGTGAGCTGGCTGCCGACCGCGGTGACGATGGTCGAGGACCACAGCCGGCGGAAGGCGGGGCGGCGCAGGGGGCGCGTGTCCATCGCCCAGCGGCGCCAGCCGCGCCGCGGCGGCGAAGGCGCGAGGGCGGGGGTGGCGCTGTGGGGTTCGGTGCTGCTCTCGCTGGTGTCCACGGGGTCCTGGTCGCCGTTCCTGGTTGGCTGCTACATCCTTCGATCCGGGTTCACTATCCCAGCAACTCCTGTGGCAGCTGAAACGGTTGTCTCAGGATCCGGCTATGAGCGCGACGCCGAGCCCGATCATGGTCGTGGCGACCAGTCCGTCCAGGACGCGCCAGGCGGTCGGCCTCGCCAGGAAGCGGCTGAGCAGGCGGGCGCCGAAGCCGAGAGCCGCGAACCAGCACAGGCTCGCGAGGGCGGCACCGAGGCCGAACGTCCAACGCAGCGGTCCGCGGTCGGCGGCGAGGGATCCGAGCAGGAACACGGTGTCCAGATAGACGTGCGGATTGAGCCAGGTCATCGCCAGGCAGGTGAGCACCGCGCGCCGGCGCGAGCCCGTCGCCTCGCCCTCGGTCCGGAGGCCGGTGCCGGGCTTCAGGACCCGGCGGGCGGCGAGGACGCCGTAGCAGAGCAGAAAGGCGCCGCCGATCAGACCGACCGCCCTCAGCGCGCCCGGCCACGCCACCACGACCGCGCCCACGCCGCCGACGCCCAGGGAGATGAGCAGTGCATCGGACAGCGCGCAGATGCCGACGACGGTGAGGACCGCGTCACGGCGGATCCCTTGGCGCAGGACGAAGGCGTTCTGGGCGCCGATGGCGACGATGAGCGAGAGGCCGGTGCCGAATCCTGCGGCTGCGGCGGTCAGGGCGTTGGACATGTCCTCGACGCTAGGCGGGGAATCACCGTAGGTACAGCTAAAGATTTTTACGTATCATTAGCGCTCGTGATGCCGGAACTTCCGCTCGACCAGGTCCGTACGCTGCTCGCGGTGATCGACGAGGGCACCTTCGACGCGGCGGCCGCCGCCCTGCATGTGACGCCGTCGGCGGTGAGCCAGCGCGTCAAGGCCCTGGAGCAGCGCACGGGCCGGGTGCTGCTCCAGCGCACCAAACCGGTGCGGCCGACGGAGTCCGGTGAGGTGCTCGTGCGGTTCGCCCGGCAGCTGGCCCGGCTGGAGAGCGACGCGCGTGGTGAGCTGGGGATGAATGGAACCGGCGAGCCGACGCGGGTGTCGGTCGCCGTGAACGCGGACTCCCTGGCCACCTGGTTCCTCCGGGCGCTGCGGCGCGTGCCGCCCGAGCCGGTGATCTGTTTCGAGCTGCGGCGCGAGGACGAGGACCACACGGCGGCGCTGCTGCGCGAGGGCCAGGTGATGGCCGCGGTGACCTCGTCCCCCGACCCGGTGCCGGGCTGCTCGGTGCGCGCCCTGGGCCGGATGCGCTATCTCCCCGTGGCCGCCCCGGAGTTCACCGCAAGCCACCTCACCGGGCCGCTGCGGGACGCGCTGACCGAGGCGCCGGTGGTGGTCTTCGACCGGCGCGACGACTTCCAGGACGCCTTCGTGCAACGGCTGCGGCGCGGGCAGGGTGCCGCCGGCGCGCTGCGCCACTACGTGCCCACCTCGGAGGGCTTCGTCGAGGCGGTCACCGTGGGTCTGGGCTGGGGCATGGTGCCGGAGGCCCAGGCCGAGCCGCTGCTGCACGCCGGCCGGCTCGTCCACTTCGCTCCGGAGCACTGGGTCGACGTCCCGCTGTACTGGCAGCAGTGGAAGCTCGACTCCCCGGCACTGGTGACAGTGGCGGAGGCCGTGGCGGGTGCGGCCCGGGAAACGCTGCGCGGTTAGGGGCTGGGCCGGTCCGGGGCCGTTGCATCGCCGTGCGAGACGGTGCACGGCTGGGACTCGGGCCGGTCCGGTACCGTCGCTTCGCCGTACGAGAGGCTGCGCGCCTGGGACCCGGGCCGGTCCGGGGCCGCCGTGTCGTCCTGCCCCGATCCGCCGGACGCGTTTCGGTCCCTGTTCGTCTCCAGTGCGGCCAGCTGCCCCTCCGCGCTGTCCAGGAGCATCTCCAGGGCCGTCGGATACGCGCTGGTGAGCATGCGCGTCGTCAGGTGGGGGGCCGCTTCGGCGATGCGCGGGTGGGTGCTGCGCGGGAGGTGGGCGTAGGTCGAACTCCATTTCGCCTCGTCGGCGCGCAACGATGCGCTCGGCAGGGCCAGGGACGCGGCGTCGAGGGCGGCGAAGGCGAGGGTCTGGTCGATGAACGCGTGGTAGACGCGCACGGTGTCGGGCAGCGGGAAACCCGCCGTGCGCAGGACGTCCAACACGGCCTCGTCGGCGGCCAGTTCATGGGCCCGGCCCGTGACGCGGCTGGTGGTGAGCAGGGCCGCCTGGGGGTGGGCGACGTACGCGGCGTGGATGCGCAAGCCGATAGCGCGCAGGTCCGCCCGCCACTGTCCCGTCGGCGCCCAGCCGGCCAGCGCCTGCCCGATCAGCGCGTCCCCGATGGCCAGGGTCAGGTCGTCCATGCCCCGGAAGTACCGGTACAGGGTGCTCGGGTCGCAGTCGAGGGCCAGGCCGAGACGGCGCGCGCTCAGTCCGGCGCTGCCGTGCTCGCGCAACAGGCGCAGCGCGGTGTCGACGATCAGACGCTCGGACAGCACGGTGCCGCTCCTGGTGGGACGGCGCCGACGCCGCTTCTCCTCGGGTACCACCGGTTTCGGCACGGTCCGTCTCCCTCCCGTAGGCCCGATGGAGCCTTACGCCAACACCATTGACCTTACGTGAGGGCGGGGCGTTGTATGCCGGGCAGGGCGCCCCCGTACCTCGCTGTCGTACGAGAAGGAGTTTCGCCATGCGTGTGCTGCTCGTGGGAGCGGGCGGTGTCGGCACCGCCATCACCCGGATCGCCGCCCGGCGTCCGTTCTTCGACCTGATGGTGGTCGCCGACTACGACCCCGCCCGGGCCGAGGCCGCCGTCGCCGCGCTCGGTCCCGACGCGTCGCGGTTCCGCGCCGCGCGGGTGGACGCGGGCGACGAGGCGGCCGTGGCCCGGATGCTCGCCGAGCACCGCTGCGACGTCCTCGTCAACGCCACCGACCCGCGCTTCGTCATGCCCCTGTTCCGGGCCGCCCGGACGGCCGACGCCACCTATCTCGACATGGCGATGTCGCTGTCGCGGGCGCACGCCGAGCGGCCGTACGAGGAGTGCGGGGTGAAGCTGGGCGACGAGCAGTTCGCGCTGGCCGCCGACTGGGAGAAGGCGGGCGCGCTCGCGCTCGTCGGGATGGGTGTGGAGCCCGGTCTGTCGGACGTGTTCGCACGGTACGCGGCCGACGAACTCTTCGACGAGATCGAGGAGATCGGCGTCCGCGACGGCGCGAACCTCACCGTCGACGGCTACGACTTCGCCCCGTCCTTCAGCATCTGGACCACCATCGAGGAGTGCCTGAACCCGCCGGTCGTGTACGAGGCCGGGCGGGGCTGGTTCACCACGGCGCCGTTCAGCGAGCCGGAGGTGTTCGACTTCCCGGAGGGCATCGGTCCGGTGGAGTGCGTGAACGTGGAGCACGAGGAGGTGCTGCTCGTCCCCCGCTGGGTCGACGCGCGGCGCGTCACCTTCAAGTACGGCCTCGGACGCGAGTTCATCGAGACGCTGAAGACGCTGCATCTGCTGGGCCTGGACCGCACCGATCCGGTGACCGTGCCGGGCCCCGACGGCAAGGTCGCGGTGTCGCCCCGGGACGTCGTCGCCGCTTGTCTGCCGGACCCGGCGACGCTGGGCGAGCGGATGCACGGCAAGACCTGCGCGGGGACATGGGTGCACGGCAGCAAGGACGGCCGGCCGCGCGAGGTGTATCTGTACCACGTTGTCGACAACCAGTGGTCGATGGCCGAGTACGGCTGCCAGGCTGTGGTGTGGCAGACGGCGGTCAACCCCGTCGTCGCGCTCGAACTCCTCGCCACCGGCGCGTGGTCCGGCTCGGGCGTGCTCGGCCCGGAGGCGTTCCCGGCCCGCCCGTTCCTGGACCTGCTGACGGCGTACGGCTCGCCGTGGGGCCTGCGCGAGCACTGACCCGTACTCGGATCCCCCGCAGCTTCGCCGTTTGACCCGCCCGCACACCGGTGACCCGGACGCGGGCGGCGCCCATCGGACGGCAGAGTCGACACGGACGGATCGCAGGTGACTTCGGTGACTCCACCCAGGACTGAAGAAGTCGAGGGCTTCCTGTGTCGGTGGCTAGGCCGCCGCGCAGAGGGCCGGCCCGGCCCTGTCGAGTACGTTCGATGCGCCGACGTGGTCCGCGTTCGCGGTGAAACCGCACGCCGTGCACTGGAACCTCGCCTGAGTGACGCGGTTCTCCTTGGCTACGTGCCCGCATCCTCCGAGGCTGGGCGGGCACGTGCGGGAGGTGTTGCGGGGGTCCACCGGGATCACGCGGCGACCGGCACTCTCAGCCTTGTCCGCCAGGATCACCAGGAACTGCCCCCAACCCGCGTCCAGGATGCTCTTGTTCAGGCCGGCCTTGGCGGCGGCGCCGTTCGGGCGGAACGCGCCGTCCTGGTCCGGGTCGGGCTTGGGCGCAGCCGTCTTGGTCATGCCCGCCGTGTTCAGTCGCTCGTGCGCGATCACGTCGTGGTCGCGGATCAGCGCGCGAGCGGTCTTGTGGTGGAAGTCGAGACGCTTCCTGCGGGCCTTGGCGTACACGTTGGCGACCTTCCGCGCGGCGGCCCGGTGCGCCTTGGTCCGGCGGCGGGTGCGTTGGGGGAACGTCGCGAGGTGCCGCTGCGCCTCAGCCAGCTCCTGCGCCACCGTGCCGAGAAAGCGCGGGTTCGGCTCGTGCTCGCCTTCGGAGGCGGTCAGGAAGTGCGTGGTGCCCATGTCGATGCCGATGACCGCGTCGGTGGGCGGCAGCTCCTCGGCAGGCACCTCGTCGCAGGCGAGGATGACGTACCAGCGCCTGCCTTCGCGTTTCACCGCGATCGTCTTGACGCGGCCCTGGACGGGCCGGTGCTGGTGGACCCGCACATGCCCCACGCCCTGCAGACGCAGCCGGGTCTGCGTGTCGTGCGGGGTGGAGTCCCAGCGGCAGCCGTCGCCGTCCCTGGGGAACACCACGGTGTCGAAGTGCCCGCTGCCCGTGAAACGGGGATAACCCGGCGTCTGCCGTGCCTTGACGCGCTGGAAGAACGCGGTGAACGCCTTGTCCAGGCGGCGCAGGGCCGCCTGCTGGAAGGCGAACGACCAGCGGCCCCGACGCTCGGGGTCGAACGCCCGGATCTCCTTCAACTGCCCGGACTGATCCCCGTACTTGACGCTCGTCTTCGACGGATGCCGGTAGGCGTCGCGGCGTTCTTCCGCAACGCCATCCCCGAATCGAATCCCCCACCGGCTGAAGCCGGTGCGCCACTCGAAAGGACTCTGATGGACGACTGGCGCGACCTCGCGGCGTGCCGCGACGAGGACCCTGACCTCTTCTTCCCGATCAGCGACACGGGCCGGTCGCTGGCGCAGACACGGCGGGCGAAGTCGGTCTGCCACCGATGTCCCGTCCGGGAGCCGTGTCTGCGATGGGCACTGCGGACCGGGCAGGCCGCGGGCATCTGGGGTGGCACGACGGAGGCGGAACGGCGGGTGTTCTCACGGCAGTCCACCGGCTGAACGAACGGGAGTGGCGGACCGTCACCCGTCCTCCGGTGCGGGCGCGCCCGGCAGTCGTAGCGTGAACACGGCGCCCTCTCCCGGCTCGCTCGCCGCCTCGGCCGTACCACCGTGGGCGGCGACCAGGTGGCGGACGATGGGCAGGCCGAGTCCGCTGCCGCCGGTGCGGCGGCTGCGGGACTTCTCGGCGCGCCAGAACCGGTCGAAGACGCGCGGCAGATCGTCGGGCGCGATACCGGTGCCGGTGTCGGTGACCGTGAACACCACCTGGCCGCCGTCCGGGTGGGCGGCCAGGGTGACGGTGCCGTCGGCGGGCGTGTGCCGCAGGGCGTTGGAGACGAGGTTGCCGAGCGCCTGCCGCATCCGTACCGGATCGGCGTCCAGCCAGGGGGTGTCCTCGGACCGAGTATGCAGGGTGACCCCGGCCGCGTCGGCGGCCACGCGGTGGGCGGCGGCGACCTGGTCGAGCAGTTCGTCGGCGCGGACCGGCTCGCGGTGCAGGCGCAGGGTGCCCGCGTCGGCGGCGGCCAGGTCCTGGAGGTCGTCGATGACCCGCTGGAGCACCAGCGCCTCGTCGTGCAGGGAGTCGAGCAGTGCGGGGTCGGGTTCGACGAGGCCGTCGCGGGTGACCTCGAGCCAGCCGCGGATGTTGGTGAGGGGACTGCGCAGTTCGTGGGCGATGTCGCTGACCATCGCCTTGCGCTGGGCCTCCAGGCGTTCACGGCGCTCGGCCAGGTCGTTGAACGCCTCGGCCAGGATCCCGGTCTCGTCCCGTGTGGTGACCGGCACCCGCACATGGAGTTCGGGTGGCTGCTGGGCGGCGGCGGTGAGGGCCCGCAGGGGGCGCACGAGGCGCGTGGCGACCAGGGCCGTGACGACGACGGTGACCGCGAGGACGAGACCAGCCGCGCCGACGACCTTGGCCTTGTTGGCCGGTGACATGTCGAACCGGGCACTGGGCTGGTCGCCGATGCCGAGGAACAACTCGGCCACGGGGGCGACGTACGGGTCGAGTTGGGTGCGGTGCGCGCTGTCGATGCAGCTCTGTACGGTCCGCATGTCGGCGGCGTCACCGGCCTTGGCGTATTTGGCGGCGAAGCGGCTCGCGTCGGTGTGGCCCTTCGGGTCGAACGCGAGGAAGAGCGGTGCGTCGCCGTCGAGTCCCTTGCGGTTCAGACAGGAGCGGGTGCCCTCGGTCAGCCCGTCGAGGGCCTTCTGCTCGATGGGTGTCGGGTTGTTCAGCTCGTAGCCGCACTCCGTCGGGAAGTAGCCCGTGGGCTGTTCACCGTCGGGGTCGGTGAGATAGGGGCGACCTGCCGGGGTGTGCGCGATCTTCGTCTCGAGGCCGGAGCGGTCGTAGCAGACCCGGCGCTTCCTGGCGACCGCGTCCAGTCGCTCGCGTTCCTTCGCGGTGAGCCGGTACGGGCCCACCGCCCGGGGGTCGATGCCGCTGAGCTGGGCGCCGGACTCGGTGTAGGTGTCGGTGTGCAGAGGGTCGACGGTGGCGGCGGGACGTGGTGGCAGGGAGGTGCCGCGCGGCGCGGAGTCGGCGAGGGGCACGCGGTCGCCGGTGGTCAGGGCGACGCGCCGGCCGGTCTGCGCGGCCAGGACGCTGACGGTGTGCTGGACGCCCGTCCAGTCGCGGTGCGTGGCCGCGTACCCGCTGAGCCGGGCGAGGATGCTGTTGTCGGCGGCCAGGTCCTGGCCCTGTTCCTCACGCAGGGCACTGGTGGTCGTGGTGACGGCCAGCCAGGCGGTCGCCGCGACGGAGCACACCGCTATGAGCACCGAGGTGATGAGCATCCGGACCAACAGCCGCTTGCGCAGCGGTATCCGGGGCTTCACGGCCGACCGCCGCTGAGCTTGTAGCCGACCCCGAACACGGTGAGGAGCCGCGCCGGCTTGCGCGGGTCGGCCTCTATCTTGCGGCGGAGGTTCATGATGTGGACGTCGACGGCCCGTTCGGTGGAGGACCGGTCGAAGCCGCGGGTGCACTGGAGCAACTGCCGCCGGGAGAACACCCGGTCCGGCTCCCCGGCCATGGACAGCAGGATCTGGAACTCGGCCGGGGTGCACTCCACCGGCACACCGTCGCAGCGCACCTCGTGCCGGACCGGGTCGACGGATATCCCGGCGGCGCGTACCGCGGGATCGTCGGGCGTGTCGGCGGCGGTGCGTCCGCTGCGGCGCAGGACGGTGCGGATGCGGGCCATCAGCTCGCGCGGGCTGTACGGCTTGGTCATGTAGTCGTCGGCGCCCAGTTCCAGGCCGAGCAGCACGTCGTCCTCGTCGGAGCGGGCGGTCAGCATCAGCACGGGGATGTCGACCTGCCCCTCGGCGCCGCCGCGCAGCACCCGGCACACGCCGAAGCCGTCGATCACCGGGAGCATCAGATCGAGGACGACGAGGTCGGGCCGCAGTCTACGGGCGGCGTCCAGCGCCGCCGCACCGTCGTGGACCACGGTGGCGGTATGGCCCTCCGCCAGCAGCGAGCGGCGTATGAGTTCGGCCTGCATCTCGTCGTCCTCGGCGACCAGCACATGTGCACACACGCGGCGGATCCTAAGCCGCTCGGTCGGCGAGCAGGTCGGCGTACCCCAAGACGACGACCGGATGCCGGTCCGGGTCGAGGGTGCGCAGCAGCTGTTTCATGTGCGCCTTGGCGAGGCTGACGCAGCCGTGGGTGGGGCCGCCGTGGTCGACGTGCAGCCAGATGCCGCCGCCCCGCTTCGCGCCGAGGGGGCGGGTCCAGTCGAGCGGCGAGGTTCCGGGCTTGCGGTTGTAGTCGATGGCGATGACGTAGTCGAACGACCCGGCGAGCGGCTCGCCCTCGAAGCCGGTGCCGGGCGAGTAGAACCCGCCGGAGTGGTGGTACGGCAGCCGGCTGCCGGGGTCGCGGAGCAGTCCGCCTGCGTCGCTGAGGGTGTAGATCCCGTTCGGCGTGCGCAGGTCACCGCCCATGTGGTGGTCGCTCCAGCCACGCAGGGCGGTGTGCGCGGGCCAGTCGGGGCCGGCCCGCCAGCCGAGTGCGGTGCGCTCGTACAGGACGACCGTGGAGCGCGAGGAGTCCTTGCCGCGCCCGGCGACCACGACGACCTGTCGGGCGCTGCCGGGTATGGCTGCCGCCGTTCTGGGGCCCAGGCCGGGTATTCGCTCGGGTGCCGCCTCCGCGGAGAGTTCCGGTGCCGGGGGCGCCGACGCGTGTGTGGTGGGTGCCGGGTGCGGTGCCGCCGCCGGGCCCGCCCCGCGCGTGGTCGCTTCCACGCCGCCACAACCGCTGAGCAGGAAGGGTCCCGCCAACAGCGTGACCGCGGTTCTGCGAGTGATCATACGTCGACCTTCGCCGACAGTTGTTTGGAACCGGTCAGGTTCTAGGCTCTGTTCGGCTTCCCGCGCTCGTACAGCCAAATCCTGAACAGAGACTGCAAGTTCTTCCCGGACACCCGCTCGGCCAGGTGCGTGAACTGTGCGGTCGTACCGTGCGCGTTGTGGTGCTCGGCGGCCCAGGCGCGCAGGATCCGGAAGAACGCCGGGTCCCCGACGGCCTTGCGCAGCTCGTGCAGGACCATGGCGCCCCGGTCGTAGACGGGTGTGCCGAAGATGTTCGCGCCGGTACCGGGGTCGCCGGGCGGGAACTCCCACAGACCGTCGCTCACCGGACGGGCGTACAGCGCGTCGAAGGCCTTCTGGGCGCTCGCGCCGCCGTGCTGCTCGCTGTAGAGCCACTCGGCGTACGTGGCGAAGCCCTCGTTGAGCCAGATGTCCTTCCAGGTGCTGAGGGAGACGGAGTCGCCGAACCACTGGTGGGCGCTCTCATGGACGAGGGTGGACAGGCTGGGTGCCGAGGCGTAGACGGGCCGGGTCTGGGTCTCCAGGGCGTAGCCGATGTCCGGGGCCCGGTCGACGATCGAGCCCGCGGCGCGGAACGGATAGGGGCCGAAGAGCCCGCTCTCCCACTCCAGGACGGACGGGAGCTTCTTCAGCACCGGCGCGGCGGCCTTCGCCTCGCGCGGGTCGACCGCGTTGTAGACCTGGATGCCGTCGCGGGTGGTGTACCGCTCGACGTCGAACTTTCCGACGGTGGCGGTGGCCAGGCAGGCGGCCATCGGCTCGGTCTGCCGCCAGCGGAAGGTGGTACGGCCGTGCGCGGTGTGCTGTCCGAGGAGGACGCCGTTGGCCACGGCGGTACGGCCCTGGGGGACGGTGATCGTGACGTCGTACGAGGACTTGTCCCCGGGGTGGCTGTTCGCCGGGAACCAGGTCATCGCACCCTGCGGCTCACCCGCGACGAACGCTCCGTCGTCGGTGGGGCTCCACCCGTCCGCCGAGCCGTCCGGATCGGTGACCGGTCTGGGGGTGCCCCGGTAGGTGACCGTGACCCGGAACTCCTGGCCCTGGCGCAGGGCGCGGCGTGGGGTGACGAGGAGTTCCTGGCCGTTTCGGCGGTGGCCGGCCGCGGCGTTGTCGACGGTGAGGCCGGTGACCTCGAGGCCCTTGAGGTCGAGGTCGAAACGGGTCAGGCGCTGGAGGGCGCGGGCCGTGAGCACCGCCGTGCCGTCGAGGTGGCGGGAGGCGGTGTCGTAGCGGAGCGTGAGGCCGTAGTGCCGGACGTGGTAGCCGCCGTTGCCGGAGAGCGGGAAGTACGGGTCCCCCGCCCCGGCCGAGCCGATGGTTCCGGCGGTTGCCGGTCCGGCGGCGAGCAGTGCGGCGACGGCGACCGGGACGGCGGCGCGGACCGCCTCGCGGCGCAGGACGGTGCTGTGTCGTCGTGGTCCTGTGGCCTGTGCTCCGTTACGCGTCACATGGGCTCCCTGGGTCGTCGGGGGCTTTCCGGGTCATCCGGGTCCTGCTGGGTCCTCGGGAGACGGCCGACGGCAGACCTTCCTCAGCCTAGGCTCCGACCCGGTCCGCGCGCCGCCCACGTTCCGGTCGAGTCACCCCGCGTCGCCGACCGGCCGGGCGGCTTCGCGGCAGTACGCTCGCGGCACCGTCCACGACCCGAGAGGGGACCCACCGTGACCGTCCGCGTACGCCGGATCTACGACGAGCCCGAACCCGACGACGGCCTGCGCGTCCTGGTCGACCGGCTCTGGCCGCGCGGCGTCGCCAAGGACGCGGTGCACGTGGACGAGTGGCCGAAGGGCCTCACCCCGTCCACGGAACTGCGCCACTGGTACCACGCGGGCGACGGCTCCTACGAGGAGTTCCGGCGCCGGTACGAGGCGGAGCTGACGGCCCCCGAGGCCGCCGAACTCCTCGCCCGCCTGCGGGAGTCGGCGCGCAAGGGCCCGGTCACTCTGCTGACCGCGTCCAAGAGACCGGCGGAGAGCCACGCGTCGGTGCTGGAAGGGCTGGTGCGGGACTGAGGGCACGGCCGAGGGCACCGCTGTCTCCCGCACTGTGCCGTCCCCGGCCCTGGCGTGAGCCGACGGCTCACCCCGTCTGCTGCGCCGCCGCCCTGCCCGCAGCCCGTCCCGAGAACAGGCAGCCGCCCAGGAACGTGCCCTCCAGGGCGTTGTAGCCGTGGACGCCGCCGCCGCCGAAGCCCGCCACCTCGCCCGCCGCGTACAGGCCGCCGACGGGCTGCCCGTCGGCGGCGAGGGCGCGGGAGTCCAGGTCGGTCTGGATGCCGCCGAGGGTCTTGCGGGTGAGGACGTGCAGCTTGACGCCGATGAGCGGGCCGGCCGCCGGGTCGAGGATGCGGTGCGGAGTGGCCACGCGGCCGAGACGGTCGCCGATGTAGCGGCGGGCGTTGCGGATGCCCTGGATCTGGGAGTCCTTGCTGTAGGGGTTGGCGAGCTGCAGATCGCGGGCCTCGATCTGACGGCGCACCTCGGCCGCGTCGAGGAGCGGCTTGTCGGTCAGCGCGTTCATCTTCTCGACGAGCCGTTCCAGGGTGCCGGCGGTCACGAAGTCGGCGCCGTGCCGCACGAAGTCCTGTACCGGTCCGGGCGCGCCCTTGCCGAGCAGCCGGTCGCGCAGCACCGCCTTGCGGTCCTTGGCGGTGATGTCCGGGTTCTGCTCGGAGCCGGACAGCGCGAACTCCTTCTCGATGATCTTCCGGGTGAGGATGAACCAGGAGTGGTCGTGGCCCGTGAGGTCCTCGGTGGTGCGCAGGTACTTGAGCGTGTTGAGGGTGTCGTACCCCGGCAGGCAGGGGTCGGGCAGCCGGCGGCCGAGCGCGTCGAGCCACATCGAGGAGGGACCGGGCAGGATGCGGATGCCGTGGCCTGGCCAGACGGGGTTCCAGTTCTGCAGGCCCTCGGTGTAGTGCCACATGCGGTCCCGGTTGACCAGCCGTACGCCCGCCTCGGCGCTGATGTCCAGCATCCGGCCGTCGACGTAGGCGGGGACGCCGGTGACCATCTCGGCGGGCGGGGTGCCGAGCCGTTCGGGCCAGTGGCGGCGGACGATGTCGTGGTTGGCGCCGATGCCGCCACTGGTCACGATCACTGCCTGGGCGGTGAGTTCGAAGTCGCCGGTGCGGTCACGGTTGGAGGCGGCGCCGCGCGGTGCGTCGTCGGGGGCCAGGACGGTGCCGCGCACCCCGCGCGCCTCGCCGTCCTCGACGATCAGTTCGTCCACCTGGTGGCGGTGGTGGAAGGTGAGCAGCCCGTCACGCGCGGCCTGCCGGGCATGGTTCACGAAGGGTTCCACGACGCCGGTGCCGGTGCCCCAGGCGATGTGGAAGCGCGGTACGGAGTTGCCGTGCCCGCCCGCGCGCAGGTCACCGCGCTCGGCCCAGCCGACGGTGGGCAACAGGTCGATGCCGTGCCCGGCCAGCCAGGACCGCTTCTCGCCGGCCGCCCACTCGACGTAGGCACGCGCCCAGCGCACCGCCCAGGAGTCCTCGTCCTCGGTCCGGTCGAAGCGGGCGCTGCCCTGCCAGTCGTTCCAGGCGAGTTCGAAGGAGTCCTTGATGCCGAGGCGGCGCTGCTCCGGGGAGCCGACGAGGAACAGCCCGCCGAAGGACCAGAACGCCTGGCCGCCGAGGTTGGCGGCGTTCTCCTGGTCGACCAGGGCGACGCGCCTGCCCCGGCTGGTGAGTTCGTGCGCGGCGACCAGGCCGGCGAGGCCCGCTCCGACGACGATGACGTCCGCGTCCATACGTCCGTTTTCCTTCCCTAGTCGGCTCGTTCGGGGGCGCCGCCGTCGGTCAGCAGCGCGGTGAGCAGTTGCCCCAGCCAGGCGCGAGCACGCTCGACGTCCCGGTCCAGGAGCAGTTGGGTGGTGACTCCGTCGTACGCGGCGACCACGGCGTGGGCGGCGCTGTCGACGTCCCCGAGGACGGCGGGGAGCCGGGTGTGACCCTTGGCGCGGGAGAGCCGGTCGGCGATCGCGTTCCTGAGGCGTGCCCGGTGGTCGAGGAGCGCCTGGGCGACGCCCGGGTCACGGGCGGCGTGGACCAGGAAGTCCGTCTTGACCAGGAGCCAGTCCACGTCCAGGAGGAGCACCTCGGTGACGCGTGCCACGGTGGCGGGCACGTCGAGGCCGTCCCCGTCGAGTGCGAGCGCCTCGGTCACCTGCTCGGCGATGAGGTCGGCCCGCTCCTGGTAGAGGGCGAAGAACAACTCGTCCAGGGTGGCGAAGTTGGAGTAGAAGGCGCCCCGGCTGAAGCCGGCGGCCTCGCAGACCTCCTCGATGGACACCCGGCCGAAGCCCTTGGCGGCGAACACGGTGAACGCGGCGTCGAGCAGCCGGGCCCGCGTCCGTGCCCGGCGCCGGGTCACGCGCCTGCCCGTCTCCCGCGTCTCCACCGACCTCCGACCTCCGTTCGATGCGCGAATGTATCGGATACATCGACGTATCAAAAGGTCCCGGACGGAGAAGCTCGGAGCCGGAGACAGAAGTGAACACATTTTCGAATTAGGGGTACGCTGGGCCCATGGCCACGCACCTCCAGGGCTCACTGTTCGACCAGACCGACGAACTGAGGCTCGGCCCGCTCGACGGGATCCGCCGGACCGAGCTGGGCTCCGGCGCCTGGATCGACGTGCTCCCCGGCTGGCTGAGCGGCGCCGGCGCCCTGTTCGGGCAACTCGCCGCGGAGGTCCCGTGGCGCGCGGAGCGGCGCAAGATGTACGACAACGTCGTGGACGTGCCGCGCCTGCTCGCCTTCTACGGCGCAGGCGACCCCCTGCCGCACCCGGTGCTGGCCGAGGCGCGCGACACGCTCTCCCGGTACTACGCCGGTGAACTGGGCGAGCCGTTCACCACCGCCGGGCTGTGCTTCTACCGCGACGGCCGGGACAGTGTCGCCTGGCACGGGGACCGGATCGGGCGGGGTGCGCGGGAGGACACGATGGTCGCGATCCTCTCCGTGGGCGCGCCCCGCGATCTGCTGCTGCGCCCGGTGCGCGGCGGTGACACGGTACGGCGTCCCCTGGGGCACGGCGACCTGATCGTGATGGGCGGCTCCTGCCAGCGGACCTGGGAGCACTGCGTGCCCAAGACCTCGCGCGCCGCGGGACCGCGCATCTCCGTGCAGTTCCGCCCGCAGGGTGTGCGGTGAGCGGACGGGACCTGGTCAGCACGCCGCCCCCGGCGTCTGGTTGGCTGTGTCGCGTCGGGCCGGACGCTCACGACTCGGGGAGATCATGACTGCGGAGATACACCAGGTCGCCGACGGTACCTATCTGGTGCACGGCAGCCACACCAACTGGGTGATCCTCACGGACGGGGACGCCGCGACGCTGGTGGACACCGGATACCCCGGGGACCGCCGGCAGGTCCTCGACTCGCTTGCCGCCGTAGGCAGTTCGCCGGAGGCGGTGGCGGCCGTGCTGATCACCCACGCGCACAACGACCATCTCGGCTCGGCCGAGTACCTGCACCGCACCCACGGCACGCCCGTCCAGCTCCATCCGGCCGAAGTCCCGCACGCGCGGCGGGAGTTCCTGCAGCAGGTGTCCGTCGGCGCAGTGCTGGGCAACGCCTGGCGGCCGGGCGTCGTACCGTGGCTGGCGCATGTCCTGCGAGTCAGGGGCACCGAGCAGCATCCGGTCACTGATCCCACGGCGTTCTCCGGCGAAAGCCCGCTCGATCTGCCGGGCCGGCCCGTCCCGGTGCACACGCCCGGCCACACGGACGGACACACCGCCTTCCAGCTGCCCGACCTCGGCGTCGTCATCTCCGGCGACGCCCTGGTCAGCGGCCACCGCACGTCCCGGATCGAGGGCCCGCAGCTGCTCCTGGACATGTTCCACCACGACCGCACCCGCGCGCTGGGCTCGCTGGACGTGTTCGCCGCGCTCGACGGCGACATCCTGCTGCCCGGGCACGGGCCGGTCCACCGGGGCTCCGTGCGCCGGGCCGCCGAGCAGGCCCGCGACCGGGCGGTCTGAGCTCGCGCCCGCTGCCTTAAGGTTTCTGCCATGGCCTTGCAGATCAACGCCACCCACGCGGAACATCCCGCGCTCCTGCTCGAACTCCCCTGGGACGTACCGCTGGAGGAGTGGCCCGAGGACTACCTCGTCCCGCTCCCCCGCGGCATCTCGCGGCACGTGGTGCGCTACGCCCGCGCCGGCGACGAGGTGATCGCCGTCAAGGAGCTCGCGGAGCGGCCCGCGCTGCGCGAGTACGAGCTGCTGCGCGACCTGGACCGGCTCGGCATCCCCTCGGTCGACCCGCTGGCCGTACTCACGGGCCGCACCGACGCCAAGGGCGCTCCGCTGGAGCCGGTGCTGGTCACCCGGCATCTCGGCGGCTCGATGCCGTACCGCTCGATGTTCGAGACGACCATGCGCCCGGCGACCATGCACCGGCTGATGGACGCCCTCGCCGTGCTGCTGGTCCGGTTGCATCTGGCCGGCTTCGCCTGGGGCGACTGCTCGCTGTCCAACACACTGTTCCGGCGCGACGCGGGGGCGTACGCCGCCTATCTGGTGGACGCGGAGACCGGCGAGCTGCACCCGCGGCTCAGCGAGGGACAGCGGGAGTACGACCTGGACCTCGCGCGCGTGAACATCAGCGGCGAGCTGCTGGACCTGGAGGCGTCCGGGGCGCTGCACCCTTCCGTGGACGCGATCGAGTTCGGCCACGAGATCCGCACCCGCTACCACGGTCTGTGGGAGGAACTGACCCGCACCTCGGTGTACCCGGCGGGCAAGTACCACTACATAGAGCGCCGGATTCGGCGCCTCAACGACCTCGGCTTCGACGTCGCCGAGATGCAGATCGAGCACTCCTCCAACGGCGATTCGGTCACCTTCGTGCCCAAGGTCGTCGACGCCGGCCACCACCAGCGCCAGCTGCTGCGACTGACCGGCCTGGACACCGAGGAGAACCAGGCGCGGCGGCTGCTGAACGACCTGGAGAGCTGGATGGCCACCCAGGACGACTACGCCCCGGGCGACCCCCTCGCCGCACGCCCCGAGGTGCTCGCGCACCGCTGGGTGCGGGACGTGTTCCGGCCGACCGTACGGGCCGTGCCCGTCGAGCTGCGCGGCTCCATGGACCCGGCGGAGATCTACCACGAACTGCTGGAACACCGCTGGTATCTGTCGGAGCGCGCGCAGCACGACATAGGCCTGGACACGGCGGTCCAGGAGTACATAACGAACATCCTGCCCAAGGTCCGGGAGTCGCTGGAGCCTACGGGCCCGGAGTGAGTCAGTCGTGCGGCACCACGGCCACCGGGCAGTCCGCGTGGTGCAGCACCCCGTGGGCCACGGAGCCGATACGGGCGCCGACCGCGGTGCGGTGCGCGCGCCGCCCGACGACCATCAGCTGGGCCCGTCCGGCCACGGACAGCAGGACCTGTCCCGCGCTGCCCATCTCCACGTGCTCGGACACGCGGACGTCCGGGAAGCGCTCGCGCCACGGCTGGAGGGCGTCGGCGAGCGCCTTCTTCTCGTACGGCTCCAGACCCCCGGCCTCGTCCAGGAGCTTCAGCGAGCCCGGGCTGTAGGCGAAGACGGGCGGCAGGGTCCAGGCGCGTACGGCCCGGACCATCGCGCCACGGGCGGCGGCCGTCTCGAACGCGAACCGCAGTGTGGCGGCACTGTCCTCCGGTGCGCCGTACTGCCCGACGACCACGTCACGTCCATCCGCCTCGGCCGCGGGCTTGTCGCCGGCGCGCACGAGGACCACCGGGCGGGTGGACTCGGCGATGACCTGCTGTCCGACGGAGCCGAGCAGGAAGCCGACGACCGGCCCGTGGCCGTGCGAGCCGAGCACCAGCATCTCCGACCCGTCCGCGGCGTCGAGCAGCGTCCGGGTGGCGTGCCCCTCGACGACGTCCACGGACACCCGGAGTTCCGGGTGGCGCTCGATGACCGTGCGCATGGCCTCGGTCATCGCGTCCCGCACCCACCCGTGCTGCGTGTCCCGGTCGCCCACGCCGATCGATTCGTACGACTGGAACCGCCAGGCGTGCACCACACGCAGGGGCAGATCCCGGCGTACGGCCTCCCGGGCCGCCCACGCCAGCGCGGCCAGGCTCTCCTCCGTACCGTCGATCCCTGCCGTGATCGGGCGTGCCATGCTCGGGCCTCCTCGTCGTTCACCGTCCCCGGTGTTCCCCGGGTTTCCCGGACAGTCTTCACCAGGCTCACCGTCGTGGTCCTGCAATGGGAACAGGTGAACGTGGACGCGGCCGACCCGGTGGCTCTCGGCCGCTGGTGGGCCGAGGCGCTCGGCTGGACCGTGGTGGACGACCCGGCCGACGAGTACGAGATCCGGCCGGAGCCGGACCGGCTCCCCGGACTGCTGTTCGTGCCGGTGCCCGAGAAGAGGACGGTGAAGAACCGGCTGCACCTCGACTTCCGGCCCGAGGACCGGCGCGCCGAGGCCGCCCGGCTGCTCTCCCTCGGGGCCCGGCCCGCGGACGTCGGACAGGGCGAGCAGCCGTGGGTGGTGCTCGAGGATCCCGAGGGCAACGAGTTGTGCGTGCTGAGCGCGTGCCCCTGGTCGGGGCGGGCTCACGGTTACCGGAGCGAACCCGGACGATCGAACATACGATGGGCGGGAACCGGTGCGGTGGCCGCGCTCCCCGGAGGGTCCGCCGCCCCGTGGACCAACGGCTCGGGGTGGGAGACGTATGGCACAGGCCGCCGACGCAGCGCGCACCGTCATCATGACCGTGGACGACGACCCGGGTGTGTCCCGCGCCGTCGCCCGGGACCTGAGACGGCGCTACGGCGAGTCGTACCGGATCGTGCGCGCGGAGTCCGGCACGTCCGCGCTGGAGGCGCTGCGCGAGCTGAAGCTGCGCGGGGATCTGGTGGCCGTGATCCTGGCCGACTACCGGATGCCGCAGATGAACGGCATCGAGTTCCTGGAACAGGCCCTGGACGTGTATCCGGGTGCCCGACGCGTGCTGCTGACGGCGTACGCGGACACGAGCGCGGCGATCGACGCGATCAACGTCGTCGACCTGGACCACTATCTGCTCAAGCCGTGGGACCCGCCGGAGGAGAAGCTCTACCCGGTCCTCGACGACCTGCTGGAGGCCTGGCGCAGCAGCGACTACCGCCCGGTGCCCAGCACCAAGGTGGTCGGGCACCGCTGGTCGGCGCGCTCCTCGGACGTGCGCGAGTTCCTGGCCCGCAATCAGGTGCCCTACCGCTGGTACTCGGTGGAGGAGCCCGAGGGGCAGCGGCTGCTCACGGCTGCCGGGCAGGACGGGCAGCGGCTGCCGCTGGTGATCACCCCGGACGGTTCGGTGCTCGTCGAACCGGAGGCGCCCGAGCTGGCCGCGAAGGTGGGCCTGGCGACCACGCCGACGGCGGACTTCTACGACCTCGTGGTCATCGGCGGCGGCCCGGCCGGGCTGGGCGCGGCCGTGTACGGGGCGTCGGAGGGGCTGCGCACCGTGCTCGTGGAGCGGTCGGCGACCGGCGGGCAGGCCGGGCAGAGCTCGCGGATCGAGAACTACCTGGGCTTCCCCGACGGCGTGTCCGGCGCGCAGCTCACCGACCGGGCGCGGCGGCAGGCGGCCAGGTTCGGCGCGGAGATCCTCACCGCGCGTGAAGTCACGGGCCTGGAGGCCAACGGGGCGGCCCGCATCGTGCGGTTCGCGGACGGTACGGCGGTGGCCGCGCACAGCGTGATCCTGGCCACCGGTGTGCAGTACCGGCAGCTGACGTCGCCGGGCGCCGACGACCTGAACGGCTGCGGGGTGTTCTACGGCTCGGCGCTGACCGAGGCGGACGCCTGCCAGGGACAGGACGTGTACATCGTCGGCGGCGCCAACTCGGCGGGTCAGGCAGCGATGTACCTGTCCCGAAGGGCCAAGTCGGTGACGCTGCTGGTGCGCGGTCCCGACCTGTCGGCGTCGATGTCGTACTACCTGATCCAGCAGATCAACGAGGCGCCGAACATCTCGGTGCGCTGTCACACGGTCGTCGACGCCGCGCACGGCTCTGACCACCTGGAGCAGCTGACGCTGCGTCACGCGGTGACCGGCGAGAGCGAGTGCGTCGACGCCCAGTGGATGTTCGTGTTCATCGGCGCGGCCCCGCTCACCGATTGGCTCGGGGAGACGGTGCTGCGCGACGAGCGCGGGTTCATCCTGGCCGGGCCCGATCTGACCGCCGACGGGCGGCCGCCGGCCGGCTGGGAGCTGGACCGGCCGCCGTACCACCTGGAGACCAGCATTCCCGGCGTGTTCGTGGCGGGCGACGCACGCGCCGAGTCCGCCAAACGCGTCGCGTCCGCCGTCGGAGAGGGAGCCATGGCCGTGATGCTCGTCCACCGGTATCTGGAGCAGTCATGAGCGGGCCGGTGATGCCGTGCAACCCGGGCGAGATCAGCACGCTGTTCCTGTTCGAGAAACTCGAGCCCGGGCAGCTGGGCCGGTTGTGCCGTGAGGGTCGGGTGGAGCTGTTCCAGCCCGGGCCCGTCTACCTCGAGGGCGATCCGGCGACCTGCTTCTATGTGATGCTCGAGGGCACGGTCGTCCTGTCGCGCCGCGTCGGCGCCGACGACGTCGAGGTCAGCCGGACCTCGCAGCGCGGGGTGTACGGCGGGGCGATGCAGGCCTACCTCGGCGACCGGGTGCGGCAGGCTTACAACAACTCGATGCGGGTGACGGAGCCGACACGGTTCTTCGTGCTGCCCGCCGACACGTTCGCCGCGATCATGCGGGAGTGGTTCCCCATGGCCGTGCATCTGCTGGAGGGCCTGTTCTTCGGCTCGAAGAACACGCAGGCGGCCATCGGGCAGCGCGAACGGCTCCTGGCGCTGGGCTCGTTGTCGGCCGGGCTCACCCACGAGCTCAACAACCCCGCGGCGGCGGCCGTCCGGGCGACCGCGACGCTGCGGGAGCGCGTGGCGAAGATGCGGCACAAGCTCGCCGTGATCGCCGAAGGCCCCTTCTCCCGGGAGGCGTTGGCCGGCCTCATCGAGATCCAGGAGCGCACCGCCGAGCGGGTCGCCAAGGCGCCCTCGCTCAGCCCGCTGGAGGCCAGCGACCGGGAGGACATCCTCACCGACTGGCTGGAGGACCACGGCATCGAGCACGGCTGGCAGCTCGCGCCCACGTTCGTACAGGCCGGACTCGACGTGGACTGGCTGGAGCAGGTCGCGGCGGCGGTGGACGAGGAGATCCTGCCCGGCGCCGTCGGCTGGCTCAACTACACCGTCGAGACCGAGGTGCTGATGAACGAGATCGAGGACTCGACGACCCGCGTCTCGCATCTCGTCGACGCGGCCAAGCAGTACTCGCAGCTGGACCGGGCGCCCCACCGGGTCGTCGACGTGCACGAACTCCTCGACAGCACGCTCCTGATGCTCTCGGGCAAGATCGGCCCGAGCATCGACGTCGTCAAGGAGTACGACCGTTCGCTCCCGGAGGTTCCGGCGTACCCGGCGGAGCTCAACCAGGTGTGGACCAACCTGATCGACAACGCCGTCTCGGCCATGAACAGCGCAGGCGGACAAGGCACGTTGACCGTCCGGACCGCGCTCGACCACGAACGCCTGCTGGTCGAGTTCCGCGACACGGGGCCAGGGATCGCACCGGAGATCCGGGGCCGTGTCTTCGACCCGTTCTTCACCACCAAGCCGGTCGGCGAGGGTACCGGGCTCGGTCTGGACATCTCCTGGCGGATCGTCGTCACCAAGCACCACGGCACGCTGCAGTTCGACTCGGTGCCGGGCGACACCCGCTTCCAGGTCCTGCTCCCGCTGACCGCACCAACCCCCGAGGAGGAGTCGGCATGAGTGACGCCGTGATCGATCCCAGCGTCCCGCCGAGCGGCATCGGCTGTGTGGAGTGCGACGAGGCCGGCGGCTGGTGGTTCCATCTACGGCGGTGCACGCAGTGCGGGCACATCGGCTGCTGCGACGACTCCCCCGCCAAGCACGCCACCGCCCACTTCCACGCCACCGGGCATCCGCTGATCCGCAGCTTCGAGCCGGGCGAGGCGTGGTTCTGGAACTACGAGACCAACGAACTGTACGAATCCGGGCCCGAGCTGGCTCCCCCGATCGCCCACCCGGCGGACCAGCCCGCCCCGGGACCGGAGGGACGGGTGCCCGCGGACTGGGCGCAGACGCTGCGCTGATCCCTGCCGAGGGCGCCTGGGTCTTCCCCGAGAGCGTGTTGGCCTCCCCCGAGGGCGCAACGGTCCCTGCCGAAGGCGCGTCGATCTCTCCCGATCTCCCGGCCGCGTTGTCGGTGGTGCGTGTCAGGATGGGGGCGTGTCGCAGATCGCCTTCAGTACGCCGCCGCTGATCGGCCGGGACGAGGAAGTCGCCCGGCTCGCCGGTGTGCTGGAGCGTGCCCGGGGCGGTGAGGCACGCGCGGTGCTGGTCGCCGGGGACGCCGGGGTCGGCAAGACGCGGCTGCTCGACGAGGTGGCCGGGCGGGCGGCGGACGCCGGGACGACGGTGGTCACCGGACACTGTGTGGACCTCGGTGACGTCGGTCTGCCGTATCTGCCGTTCACCGAGATCCTCGGAGTGCTCGCCGCCGACGAACGGTTCGCGCCCGTCCTCGCCGCGCATCCGGTGGTGGACCGGCTGCTCGGCGGCGGGCCGGGCGGCGAGCGCGATCCTGACGGCCGGCTGCGGCTCTTCGAGGGCGTGGCGGCCCTGCTGGCCGACCTCGCCGAACCGGCGCCGCTCCTCGTCGTCCTGGAGGACCTGCACTGGGCGGACCAGTCCTCGCGGGACCTGCTCCGGTTCCTGCTCAGCCGCGGCGTCCTGCAACGCGGTGCGCCCGCGCACCGGCTCGCGGTGTTCGCCTCGTACCGCGCGGACGATCTGCACCGTCGTCATCCCCTGCGCCCGTTGCTCGCCGAGCTGGTGCGGCTGCCTTCCGTCGAGCGCCTCGAACTGCGGCCCCTGGCGGACCGGGAGGTCACCCGGCTGGTGCGGGCGCTCGAGGACCGTCCGCTGCCGGAGGCCGCCGTCCGCAGCATCGTGGAGCGCGCCGAGGGCAACGCCTTCTACACGGAGGAACTGGTCGCGGCCACCGACGCGGACGCGGGCGGGGTGCCCAGCGGGCTCGCCGACCTGCTGCTCATCCGGGTCGAGCAGCTGTCGGAGACGGCCCAGGAGGTGCTGCGCACGGCGGCCGTCGCCGGGCGTCGGGTCGGGCACTTCCTGCTGCGGAACGCCGTCGGGCTGCCCGAGGACGAGCTGGAGTCGGCGCTGCGCGAGGCCGTCGGCCGCCAACTGCTCGTCCCCGGCGACGGGGACACGTACTCCTTCCGGCACGCCCTCGCGCGGGAGGCCGTCTACGCCGATCTGCTGCCCGGCGAACGGTCGCGGCTGCACGGCGCGTTCGCCCGGCTGCTTTCCGCCGGTGGCCGTACGGAGGAGAGCGCGGCGGAACGCGCGCACCACTACCGCGAGAGCCACGATCTGCCCGAGGCGCTCGCCGCGTCCCTGGAGGCGGCGGCCCATGCCCACCGGGTGGGCGCCCCCGCCGAGGAGCTACGGCATCTGGAGAGCGCGCTCGACCTGTGGCCGTCGGTGGCTCCGGCCGGACGGCCGTCGGGCGAGGGCGTGGACCGGGTCACGCTCACGCTGCGCGCCTCGGCGGCGGCCGCGCACGCGGGTGAGGGACACCGGGCGGTGTCCCTCACCCGGTCCGCGCTCGCCGGCGTCGGCCAGGACACCGACGCCGAACTCGCCGCCCGGGTGCGCTACACGCTCGCGGGGAACCTGCTGAGCGTCGACAGTCTGACGGCCGCGTTCACCTACAGCAGCGAGGCGCTGGCGATGATCCCCGCCGAGCCTCCGTCCCGGACCTGGGTGTGGGCGGCGGCCACGCATGTCATCGCGGCGCGTCAGGTCGGGGCGGACGAGACCGCCCTGCGGGTCGCGCGCCAGGCGCTGCGGGTGGCCGAGGAGTTGCGGTTGCCCGACGCCCAGGCCGACCTGCTGATCTCCCTGGCCGCGCTCGAAGAGGGCGGGCGCCGCACCCGGGAGGGGCGCGAGCGGCTGAGACAGGCCCGGGATCTGGCCCGCGCCGCCGGGCACACGACCGTGGAGATGCGGGCGCTGTACAACCTCGCCGTGGGCTGCTTCGAGTCCGGCGAGCTCCAGGAGTGCCTGCCCCTGCTGGAGGACGGCCTGGAGCGGGCGCGCCGCGCCGGGCTGCTGTCGGCGCCCTATCCGCTGGAGATGCGCTATCTGCGGCTGCTGGTGCTGTACACGCTGGGTCACTGGGACGAGTGTCTGAAGGCGGCGGCCGAGGCCGACGAGGTGCCGGGGGCGGCCAGGTTCGCGGCCGGGCCCGCCCTGTACGTGGCGCTGGCCCGCGGTGACCTGGAGGCCGAGGAGCGGGCGCGGGCGCTGCTGAAGGGGCCGTTCGACTGGCTGGCGACGCTGGTCGCGGGCATCGCGCTCACGGACGCCGCCGGGCTGCGCGGTGATCCGGAGGGGGCCGTCGAGCGGATGCGGACCACGGACGCGGCGCTCACCGACGATGCGGGCAACCGCCCCGACGTCACGCTCCGGCTGGCCACGCTCTGCCTCGCCGCGGTCGCCGACCGCGTCGCCGAGCTGCGCCTGACCGGCGACGAGGCGGGGGTGCGCCGCTGGACGGACACGGCCGCCGAACTCGTACGGGACGCACGGGACCTGGCCGGGCGCGGTAGCCCCCAGGGGCCGGAGGGCGTCGCCTGGCTGGCCCGCGCCGAGGCCGAGTGGACGCGGACCGTGTCCGGTCCGGACGCGGCGGCCTGGGAGACGACGGTCGACGCGTTCTCGTACGGCGACGTGTACGAACAGGCGCGGTGCCGACTGCGGTTGGCCGAGGCCCTGCTGGTGGCCGAGCGCCGGGCGGAGGCGGCCGTCCAGGCCGGCGAGGCCCGCGATGCGGCCGCCCGGCTGGGTGCCGCGCCGTTGCTGGAGCGGATCGACACGCTGATACGCCGGGGCCGCCTCGCGGACCCCCCGTCCGGCGCCGGGCGCCCGTCACCGCTGACGGCGCGCGAGCAGGACGTGCTGCGGCTCCTCGCCCTCGGCCGCAGCAACCGGCAGATCGGCGAGGAGCTGTTCATCACCGGCAAGACGGCGAGCGTCCACGTCTCCAACATCCTCGCCAAGCTGGGCGCGGCGAGCCGTACGGAGGCGGTGGCGATCGCCTACCGCGAGGGGCTGATCGAGCCGGAGCCGACGGCACCGGCCTGACACGCCCCTCGCGGGGTGCGGTTCACGAGGTGCTGTGGTCGCAGTCGAGCGCGGCGAGGTCGACGGCATCGGCCATGGCCTGCATGCCCTTGTCGTTGGGGTGGAGGTGGTCGCCCCCGTCCAGGAAGGGCAGGATGCGTTCGGGGTCGTAGGGGCTGCGCAGGACGTGGTCGAAGTCGGTGACGGCGTCGAACTCCCCGCTGGTGCGGACGAATTCGTTCACCTCCTGGCGTACGGACTCGGCGTCCGGGTCCCACTCCGACCAGCCCTTGAACGGGGCGACGGTCGCGCCGACGACGCATTTGCCGGCCGCACGGGCCCGGGCGGCGATCTCGCGGTACCCGGCGATCAGGTCTTGTGCGGTGACGCCGGTGTGGGCCTTGAGGTCGTTGACGCCCTCGAAGACGAAGACGGTGCGGACGCCCGGCTGGGACAGGACGTCGCGGTCCAGCCGGTTGAGGGCGCTCTGTCCGGCGCCGTCGGCCAGGACCTTGTTGCCGGAGATCCCTTCGTTGGCCACGCCCTGGACGTCGGTGCCGGCGGTCTGGAGCCGGCGGGCGAGGTAGTCGGGCCAGCGGCGGTTCATGTCGGAGGTGGACTGCCAGCCGTCGGTGATGGAGTCGCCGAGCGCGACCACGGCGGCGGTGGTCGCGCTCCGCGGGCGGACGGAGACGGCATCGAGGTAGAGCCAGGAGCCGGTCGTGCCGGTCCAGTGGGTGGCGGCCTCCTCGCCGGTGTGGTCGCCGTCGGTGACGTACGACGTCTGCATGGCCATCCCGTGCCCGGTGGCGGGGCCGGCCGCGTCCGGGCTGTGGAGGCTGACGACCAGGTTGGTCCCGGCCGGCAGCTTCCCGGGCAGCGGGTCGCTCCACACGGTGGCACCCGCCGCAACGGTGACCGTGTGGGCGCCCGCGAAGGTCAGCGGACGGTTGCTGCCCCTCTGCAGCGCGGCTCCCTGGTCCTGGAGACCGGCGTAGACGCTGTCGAGGGTGAGCGGCCGGTCGCCGAAGGCGTTGGACAGGCGGATGCGCAGATCGCTGCCGGCAACGCTGGTGTGCACCACGAGCCGGTAGCCGCGGCCGGCGACGCCGTCGCCCAGGCGGTCGGCGCTCGCCGCCCAGGTGACGACGTCGTGCGGGGCGTCGGCCGCCCCGGCGGGAAGGGTCTGGCAGGCGACGGCCGCCACCAGAACGGCGGCCAGCCGGACGGCACGCGCCAGCCGGCCGGTCACCGGGCGAAGTCCTTCAGCGTGACGGACTGCCCGGGGCTCAGGCTGACCTTCCGGGACGTCCCGCCGAACGCCACCGTCGTCGTACGGCCGCCGCCGCTGCGGATGCACGCCTCGGTCGGCCGGCCGTCCTGCCATCGCAGGTCGACGACGAAGCCGCCGCGGGCGGCGGCCCCGGTGACGGAGCCGGAGGCCGCCCAGGCGTCCGGAAGGGCCGGCAGCAGTTCCAGGTGGCCGGGCCGGGAGTACAGCAGCATCTCGCTCATCGCGGCCGGGGTGCCGAAGTTGGCGTCGATCTGGAAGATGCCCCGGCCCTGTTCGACCTGGTAGATGTCGAAGAGGTTGGGTGCCGTGCCGTTGCTGCCGCCGGTCGAGGGGCGGAGGTTGTTCACGATCAGCTGGTAGGCGTTGTCGGCGTTCTTCAGCCGCGCCCAGCACAGGCTGCGCCAGGCGTTGGCCCAGCCGAAGCTCTCCATCCCGCGGGCGGTGAGCAGCGCGGTGGCGCCGTCCACGATGTCCTTCGGGGTGGAGCCGTCGGGGCGGATGCGGTCGCCGGGGAACAGACCGACGAGCGGGGAGAGATGGCGGTGGGTGGTCTCGCCCAGGTTGTCCGGGGACATCCACTCCTCCAGCCAGCCTGTGGTGGGGCTGACCCGGGGCAGGTACAGCTTCTGGCGCAGCGCGGCGATCGTGCCCGAGTAGCCGGAGTCCTTCTTCAACTCGGCGGAGGCGACGCAGTAGTTGCCGAACAGCGCCCACACCAGTTCCTGGGCGTAGGTGATGCCCTTGGCGTCCAGCGGGCCCTGTTCGGGCGACCAGTCGCTGTCGGCGATGAGCATGTCCTGCGAGGTGCCCGGCAGGGTGGTGGTGAGCAGCCGGGCCTCCCAGAATTCGCAGGCGCCCTTGAGCAGCGGGTAGATCCGCTCGAGGTGGCTGCGGGAGCCGGTGAACTCGTAGTGCTCGAACAGGGTGTTGCACAGCCAGGCGTTGCCCGCCGGGTGCCACCACCAGCCGCCTCCGCCGTAGGGGTTGGTGGAGATGGCGACGGTCCAGCCGGCGTTCTTGCCGGAGGAGTTGCGGTACCGGTTGCGTGAGTCGTTGAACAGCCGGCGGGTGAGGTCCGTCCAGGACGGGAGCTGGGCGAGGCAGTAGTCGGTGAGCGCGTCGAAGCACGACGACAGGCCGGCGCGGTCGGCCATCCAGTAGTTCATCTGGATGTTGATGTCGGTGTGGTAGTCACCCATCCAGTCGGGGTCGTTGCCGTCGAGCCACAGTCCCTGGAGACCGAGCGGCAGGCTCCTTCGGGAGCCGGAGACCATCAGGTAGCGACCGAACTGCAGGTAGGCGGCCTCGAGTTCAGGGTCGGGGGCGCCGTCGCGGGCACGGGCCTGGATCCGTTCCCAGGTGTCGAGCGCGCGCTGCTCGGGTGTCGAGGTGCCGAGGGAGAGGCCGAACCGGCCGAACAGGTCCCGGTGGTCGGCGACATGGGTGTGCAGCAGCGTGTCCGCCGAGTGGCGGGCGGCGGCGCGCACCTTGGTGCGGGCCAGCGCCTCCGGATCGAGGGACGGGTCACGGTAGTCTGCGGCGGCGTCCGGTGCGTAGTTCGTGCCGCCGCTCACCACCACGGTCAGCTCCCGGCATCCGGAGAACGCGACCTGCGAGCCGGTCACCTCAACGCTGCCGCCGCTGCCGTACGCGGCGACCGCGGCACCGTAGCGCAGCCCGTTCGGGAAGGACCCGGCGAAGGACTCCGCGCGCGAGCTGTCCTCGCCGTGGGTTCCCTCCAAGGTGAGGGTGCCAAAGTAACGGCCGCCACCGCTCTGGGTGAGGTGCAGGACGATCACGTCGTCGGGGCGGCTGGCGAACAGCTCGCGCCGGTACGTCACTCCCGAGCGGACGTACGACGTGGTCACGACGCCCCGGTCCAGGTCGAGGGTGCGCCGGTAACCGGACACGGCGGACAGGTCGTGGTCGGGGAGGTCGACGGTGAGGCGGGCGAGGAGGGTGAAGGAGCCGAAGTCGGTACGGCCGTAGGGGAACTGGCCGTCGGCGTCGAGGGTGTCGTTGAGGCCGCCGGTCCACATCGTGGCGTCGGTGACCAGGAGGAGTTCGCGACCGGAGTCGTTGCTCGCGAGGGCGCCGAGACGACCGTTGCCGACGGGCAGGCCCTGCTCGATCATCGAGTGCTCGTCGGCCGGCGCCTGCCACCACAGCGTGTTGCGCGAAGTGCCGCTCTCCGCAAGGGAGTCAGGTCGCTGGGGTGCGGCGGTGGCGGTGAAGGCGGGCAGTGAGGCGAGGGCTCCGGTCGCCGCGGCTAGGGCGAGGAAGCCGCGTCTGCTGGGAACGTGTTCCATGGCGGGCTCCGAAGGCTCGGTCGCTCTAGCGGGGGGACTTGGGGACGTCGATGCGGTCGATGTCCGGCGCGTACCAATTGGCGCTGTCGAAGGTGATCGTGTTGGCGCCGGCCTTCAGCGACACCGGCACGCTCACCGTCTCCACGGTTCCCCAGTCACCGGTGGACGGGAACTTGTGGCTGGTGGCGCCGCCGCCGTTGGCGGACACGTCGGCCGAGCGGGCGTCACCGCTGACGTAGGCGACCTTCACCAGGTAGGTACCGGGCTTGTCGACGACAACGTTGTTGAAGGTGAGCTTGCCACCGAGGTAGAGGTTGCCGACCTTGTTCCCGCCGGAGCAGGCGGAGCAGCCGGCGACGGACGCGTTCCCGGCCAGGGTGTTGGTGGTGGACTCGGCCTCGTAGCCGGTCGTGGTGAGGGCGGAGCCGCGCGGGGTGACGGTGAACAGCCGGGAGCCGTGGGCGGGCAGAGCCTCGGTGATCTTGTTCTGGTAGGTGCCGAGGTTCTCGTGGTTCCACAGGTCACGCACGGCCGCCTTGCCGGTGAAGCCGAGGGTGGAGAAGTCGGCGGTGACGGCGGCGGGGGCGTCGGCGAGGTTGAACAGGGCGACGGTGTAGGTGCCGTCGGGGTTCTTCGCGGCCCACACCTGCTGGGCGTCGGAGGGGGTGACCGGCCGCGCGGGCGGCGTGTTGCCCTGGTTGACGGCGATGACCTCGCGGTTGGTGAGGAGCTTCACGCCGTAGTCGTCCAGCTTGGTCAGGTCGTCGCCGGTGTACAGCGGGGACTTGGCGATGGCCCACAGGGTGGCGTAGCTCTGCCGCTCGGCCTTGGTCAGGCCGTCCATCTCGCCGTTGCCGACGTCGAGGGAGTCGAGGTCGTTCCAGCCGCCGGGGCCCGCGTGCCGGGTCCAGCCGGGGGTGTCGTCCCAGCGGTCGTTGACGGAGTTCTCCCAGCTGACCAGGGTGTTGCAGTAGCACTCGACGTCGGTGTCGACGCGCCAGCCGTTGGAGTACTTCTTCCAGTCGTCCACATGGCCGATGTCCAGCGACCAGGACAGCTCCAGGTGGATGGGGCGCCCGGTGGCGGCTATCGCCTTCTGCCATGCGGCCACGTCGGCGACGTTGTTGTACTGGTCGCCGCTCTTGAAGGAACCGGGGCCGACGCCGTCGAACTTGAGGAAGTCGTAACCCCAGTCGGCGATCGCCTGGGCCTGGGAGTCGATGTACTTCTCCGCGCAGGGACGCGAGAAGTCCAGTTTGTACGCGCTGTCCCAGCCGTTGGTGGTGCGCAGGTCGGGGTAGACGATGTCGGCGGTGGTGCAGCCGGGGGCGTTCCAGATCGGCGAGTTGCCGTTGTTGTACGCCTCCTTCTCCAGGCCGACGGGCAGGTAGATGCCGGCCTTGAGGCCCTTGGCGTGGATGTGGTCGGCGACCGCCTTCATGCCGTGCGGGAAGCGGACCGGGTCGGCGGTCTGGCGCGCGTACTGGTCGAACTCGGGCTTCCAGGCGTTGTCGCGCCACCAGCCCGCGTCGATGTTGACGTACTCGTAGCCGAAGTTCTTCAGCTTGGCCGCGAGGGCGTCGGTCTGCTTGAGGACGTTGGCCTCGGTGAGATAGCTGTAGTCGCCGTCCGGGTTGAGGCCCGGGTACTTCGACGACTGCATGCTCCAACTCGACCAGCCCATGTAGGGCTTGGCGGCGACGGTCGACGCCGGGGTGGCGGCCGGGACGGCGTGGGCGGCCGGGACGGCGGTGGCGAGGCCCGCGGTGAGGGCCAGGACGAAGACGGCTCTGAGCCCGCGCGCGGGCAGGACGGAGTACGAGGGTGACCGCATGGGCCGTACCTCCAGTGGGTTTCGGGTCGGGGCGGCTCAGCCCTTGCCCGGCCTGTGGGTGGGAGTCGAGGTGATGAAGGACTGGATCGCGGCGGCCGCGGCCCCGCGCGCCCACTCCTCGAAGGGGAGCGGGCGAGTCTGTACGTCGCACTGCGCGGCGGAACCGAAGGCGGCCGCGCCGAACGAGTCACGGATCTGCTCGGCGAACAGGTCGTAGGCGGTCAGGCCCTCCCCGGAGATGATCACTCGTTCCGGGCCGAGGAGGTTGGCCACGGTCGCGATACCGCGGCCGATCGCCTCCCCCGCCCTCGCATACACCTCACGGGCTCCGGCGACACCCTGGTGAGCGAGGGCTACGGCCTCGGCGGTGTCCGCCACCGGACGTCCCGTCACCTCCCGCATCCGGGCGACGATCGCGGCGTCCCCGGCGATCGCCTCCACACAACCCCGGTTGCCGCAGTGGCAGGGCGGCCCGGCCGGGTCGATGGCCACATGACCGATCTCCCCCGCGACCCCGTGCGCGCCCGCGACCACCTGGCCGTGGACGACGAGCGCGCAGCCGATGCCCGCGCCGACCGTCACCACGGCGAAGTCCGAAAGCCCCACTCCGGCGCCGAACCACTGCTCGGCGATCGTCAGGGCGCGCACGTCGTTGTCGAGGGTGACGGGCAACCCGGTGGTCATGGCGGCGAGTTCGGCGAGCGGTACGTCCCGCCACTCCAGGAAGGGCGAGTAGCGGACGACGCCCTCGGCGCGGTCGACGTCACCGGAGACGGCGATGCCGAGGCCGAGCACGGCCACGCCCAGGTCGTCGGCGCCGGCGCGCAGTTCCTGCACCAGGCCGGCGGCCGAGGCCAGCACCGCCCTGGTGGCGCGGTCGGTGAGCGGGACGCGCCGGGCGAGGCGGATACGGCAGCACAGGTCGGTCAGGACACCGATGATCTCGTCGCCGGTGACCTTGACGCCGACGAACAGCGCCCGGCCGCCGTCGACGCGGACCAGATTCGCGGGCCGGCCCAGCGCGGGGCGGGCGGCCTCGTCGGCGTCCTCCACCAGGTAACCGGCCTCCAGCAGCGGGCGGACCGCCTTGGTCACGGCGGCCGCGGACAGCCCCGCCCGCCGGGCCGCGTCGAGCCGCGTGAGGGGGCCATGGGACAGCACCGTGGTGAAGATCTGCGAGGCCGCCGGGGTGTGTGCCGGGAACGTCTCGGTGCGGGAGGTCGAGCCCATGGCCGGGAACCTAGGGCCATTATTTTCCGCTGTCAATAAAAGAAACAGGGGTTGTCGAGGCGGCAGTTGATCCCGAGTGGCGAGGGCCGGTCCGGGCCGCGGCGCGCGGCTCCCACGCCTGACGCATCGGAGTACGCGGACGCGTGGGCACTTCCTTCGCCCGAAGGCGTCCGGGATCCCAATGGCCGCTTTTCAGGCTTATATGACATTTCTTTACACATCAATGCCACAGGGTGATCGTCTGACGATCAACTGTGTGTCGTCGCAGGAGATGTGACGGAGCGCGACTAAGTTTCCTCGCCGGAATGTGACCTGAATCGCACCGAAAACAGCAGAGATGGGAGGAGACCGCATGGTCTCAGGAACGGTGGGCAGCGGCGCGGTGCTCGGAGCGGTCGTGCTCTCGCTCCTTGCGGTACCGGCACAGGCCGCGACCGGCGAGGCGCGGGCCGGGGCACCGAACGGACTGCCTGCGCCCGACACGACGGGTCTGCGCGGTGTGCTGCGCACGGCGGTGAGCCAGGGCGCGCCCGGCGCGATGGCACGGATCGACGACCACGGCACGGTCCACACGATGACGCAGGGCGTCGCGGACCGGAGCACCGGGCGGGCCATCGCCACGGAAGACCGCTTCCGCATCGGCAGCGTCACCAAGACCTTCTCGACCGTCGTCCTGCTGCAGCTGGTCGACGAGCACCGGCTCTCCCTGGACGCACCGGTCAACCGGTATCTGCCAAAACTGCTCCCGGACGACCGCATCACGGTGCGCCACATCCTGAGCCACCGCAGCGGCCTGTACGACTACACGAACGACATGTTCGCCAACTCCGTCTCCGGCTTCGAGGCGGTGCGCAACAAGGTCTTCACCTACCGTCAGCTGATCGCCCTCTCCCTGAAGGGGAAGCGCACCAACGCGCCCGGCGCCGCCTACTCGTACTCGAACGCCAACTTCGTGGTCGCCGGCCTGCTCATCGAGAAGCTGACCGGCCACTCCGTGCGGACCGAGTACCAGAACCGCATCTTCCAGCCGCTGAAGCTGAACGACACGTTCTACGTGCACCCCGACACCAACCTGCCCGGCCGGTACACGCGCGGCTACCTCACCGCCGGTGCGAACGGAGCCTACGTCGACGCCACCCGGCAGACCGTCTCCTGGGCACAGAGCGCGGGCGCCATCATCTCCAGCACGCGCGACCTCAACACGTTTCTGTCCGCGCTGCTCGGCGGGCGGCTGATGTCGTCGGCGCGGCTCGTGGAGATGGAGCGCATGACGAAGGTGAACAGCACCATGGCCTACGGCCTCGGCCTGCGCCGCCGCGACCTGTCCTGCGGCGTCTCGGTGTACGGCCACACGGGCACCGTCCAGGGCTACTACACGTACGCCTTCGCCTCGAAGGACGGAAAGCGCAGCATCACCGCCGTCGCGAACACGTCCGCCAACACGACCGTGCAGGACACGATGGCGCGCACGCTGGAATCGGCGTTCTGCGGCAAGAAGGCGAAGTCGCGGTGGGGCTCGGTGGTGGAGCGGCACGAGGACATGGCACCGGGCTCGGCACGGGACTGAGCCGAAGCAGAGCCACTCCCCGTTCGTCCTCGCCCCCGGAAACCATCTCGCCGTCCCGCACGTTGTCCGCACGAAGCCTCACCTGCTGCGGGCGGTGCGATGAGCGAGCTGGTTGCCGGGGGCAATGTGCCTCTTCCGGGTGGCGCGCTCACGTTGCGCGTGCCCGGTCCCTTCGACGTGTCGGCGCTCGTCACCGGTGACAGCGGCAAGGTGAGCGGCGACGCGGACTTCGTGTTCTACAACCAGCCCGCCGCTCCCGGTGTCCGGCTCCGAGGTGACACGCTCACCGTCGATCCGGCGGCGCTGCGGGCCGGGGCCTCGCGTGTCACCGTGACCGTCAGCGCCGCCGACCCCGGCACGCCGCTCGGTACGCTGCCCGCGCCGACACTCCGGGTCAGCGACCGACAGGGCCGCAGCGTCGCCCGGTTCGTGCCGCCGCGCCCGCAGCGGGAGACGGTGCTGCTGCTCGCCGAGCTGTACCGGCGCGGCACGGGCTGGAAGCTGCGGGCGATCGGGCAGGGCTACGCCGACGGACTCGCCGGGCTGGCACGGGACTTCGGCGTGCAGGTCGTGGACGAGCCGGTGACCCCCGCGAACCGAGCCGTCGTACCCGCTCAGCGGCGCAGCCCCACCGGGGCCGCGGTCACCGACGCCGCCCGTCCGCCCCGGCCCACTGCGCCCCCCGCACCCGACCCCGACGGATTTCTCGGCCTCGTCAATTCCGCCCGCGCACAGGCCGGTTCACCTCCCATAGACCTGGACGCCCGTCTGACCTCCGCCGCTCGCGCCCACGCCGCCGCGCTGGCCGCCGCCGGGCGCCTCGACACCGAGAGCCAGGACGGCACGTCCGTGCACCAACGGATCAGCGCCACCGGCTACACGTACGTCACCGTCGGCGAGCACCTCGTCTCCGGTCCGCGCACCCCCGCCGAGTTCGTCGCGTACTGCCTGCGCACCGAGCAGGCCCGGCGCACGCTCCAGGACCCGGCGTTCACCCACGCGGGGCTGGCCTACGTCCGCGGCCGCACCGGAGACACCTACTGGACCGCCCTGTGGGCCAGGCCCCTCACGCCGGGCGAGTTGGTCCGCACGTGTGCCGAGGTCGTCGAGCTCACCAACCGCGAGCGGCGGCGGGCGGGCCTGCCGCCGCTGGCCGTCGATCCGCTGCTCCAGGCCGCCGCGCAGGCGCACAGCGCGGACATGGTGACCCGGGACTTCTACTCCCACACCTCGCCCGAGGGCTCCCAGCCCTGGGACCGGGCGGCAGCGGCGAGGTCCCGGCGGCGCACGATCGGCGAGAACATCGCCTGCGGCCAGCGTTCGCCGGCCGAGGTGGTGAAGGGCTGGATGAACAGCCCGGGTCACCGCGCCAACATCCTCAAACGCGACTTCACCCACATCGGCATCGGCTTCGCCGGGGGCGGCCGGGCGGGGACGTACTGGACCCAACTCTTCGGCGCCTGAGGGCGAGGGCCGGAGGGCCGGACGAGACCGGCACACACCGTGATCTTGGCGGAACGACGCCCTCCGGGCCACCATGCCCGCATGAAGGGTGATCTCTTTTCCAGTGAGCACGTGGTGCAGCCGTCCGTCGAGGCGGGCATGTCCGTCGAGAACGCCAAATGCGTCAAGTACGCGGTGAACGGCGAGATGCTCGCCCGCCAGGGCGCGATGATCGCCTACCGCGGCGACCTCCGGTTCGAGCGCAAGGGCCAGGGCGTGGGCGGCATGCTGAAGCGCGCGGTCACCGGTGAGGGCCTGCCCCTGATGACGGTGCGGGGACACGGCGAGGCGTGGTTCGCGCACGAGGCCCAGAACTGCTTCATCGTCGAGATCGAGCCCGGCGACCTGTTCACGGTCAACGGCCGCAACGTGCTGTGTTTCGACGCATCGTTGGCGTACGAGATCAAGACGTCAAGGGCGCGGGGATCGCCGGCGGCGGGCTGTTCAACAGCGTCTTCACGGGGTACGGCCGGCTCGGTCTGGTCTGCGAGGGCAACCCGCTGGTGATACCTGTCTCCGCGCAGTATCCGGTGTACGTCGACACGGACGCAGTGGTGGGCTGGACCGCGCATCTGCAGACCTCGCTGCACCGGTCGCAGTCCATCGGCTCGATGCTGCGCGGTGGCTCCGGGGAGGCGGTGCAGCTGATGCTGCAGGGCGAAGGATACGTGGTGGTGCGGCCGAGCGAGGCGACCCCGCAGAAGGCCCAGCAGCACTGACGCGCCGCACCGTGATCCGGGTCCCGGACGCGACCCCTCCGGCCGTACCGACGTCTTGATCCACAACGATGCGACACCCCGGCCTTCACGGCCGGGGCACTCCCCTGCACGCCGTGTGGCGAAAGGCACCAGCACATCGACGACGTGCTGGGGATCTGGGGCGACCCGGCCGTCACGGACAAGTCCGTGCACGGCGATCTGCGGGCGCTCCTGGAGTTCCTGCTGCGCCGCGAGGTCTGAATCCTGCTTGACCTGCACGGCCCTCGCGAGGAAGGGTGCGAATCGGCGCGGTCTCTCACCCCACCGCGCCGGAAAGGGTGACAGCCTTGATCGGCATCTCGGACATCGAAGCCGCGGCGCAGCGCATCGCCGGCCATGTCGTACGCACCCCGACCGTGCCGAGCCCCGGCCTGTCCACGCTCCTCGGTGTCCCGGTCACCGTGAAGTTGGAACTGCTGCAGCGCACCGGCTCGTTCAAGGCGCGCGGCGCGACGGCGAAACTGTTGTCGCTGACCGAAGCCGAGCGGGCGGCGGGCGTGGTAGCGATGAGTGGCGGCAACCACGGGGTCGCCGTCGCGGTGATGGCCGCCGCGCTCGATGTGAAGGCGACCGTCGTCATGCCACGTACCGCGCCGGCGCGGTCCATCGCCCTCGCTGAGGAGGCCGGTGCCTCGCTGCGGCTCACGGACGGCATGGCCGAGGCGTTCCAGCTGGTCGATCGGCTGCGCGATGAGGGGCTCACGCTGGTCCACCCCTTCGACGACCCGGTGGTGATCGCCGGGCAGGGCACGGTGGGGCTGGAGTTCGCGGACGACGCCGACGAGCTGACGGATGTGCTCGTCAGCGTCGGCGGTGGTGGTCTGATCGCCGGTGTGGCGGCCGCGCTCCGGGCCCGCCGCCCGGACGTCCGGGTCTGGGGCGTGGAGACGGCGGGCGCCGAGGCCATGTCCGAGGCACTGGCGGCCGGTGGCCCCCTGCCGGTCGCGCTGTCGTCGGTCGTCACCACGCTGAGCGCTCCGTCCGTGTCCCAGCTGACGTACGACCATGTGTCGACCCTGGTCTCCGAGGTCCTCGTGGTCCCCGACCAGGAGGCGGTGGAGGGCTGTCTGGACCTGGCCGAGCACGCCAAGTTGTGGACGGAACCGGCAGCCGGCTGTCTGCTGCCCGCGGCCCGTCAGGTACGGAAGCGTGTGGGCGACGACGCGCGGCTCGGACTGGTGGTGTGCGGGGGCAATACGACGACCCGCGAGATCCTGGGCTGGGCGGAGCAGTTCGGACTGCTCTGAACGCGCAGGCCACGGCTGGCAGTTGAACAACAGGCAGAAACGCGTGGACATGGTCCAGCGCCTGGAGGACCTCCAGCGCGCGATCGGCACCTGCCTCGACGCGCTGCGCGGGGTGAGTGGCCGCGCGGGGCCCCGCTCACGGTGTGCGCCTGCCTGGCCTTCAGCGCGTGCTTCGAGCTGCTGGAGTGGGCGGCGGCCGAGATCGGCGGCCACGGTGCCGACGCGTTCCTCGCCACCCAGGGCGATGTGTGGGACACCCAGTGGGACATGTTCTGCGCCCTGACCGGGTCGGTCGTCTCGCTGCTGCTGCTCAGCCGTGTGCCGACCGGCAGTTGGCGGCGCTGGACGCGTGACAGGGGCGGTCCGAACCGGCCGCCCCTGCCGGTGCGTGAGCTACCAGCGGTTCTCGACCTGGTCCTTGATCCGGTGGTCGTAGAGGTCCCGGATCTCGGTGAGCGTCTCGGCGGGCAGGTCCGGCAGCTTGGCGGCGGCCGCGTTGGCGCGGGCCTGCTCCGGGTTGCGGGCGCCGGGGATCACCGTGGTGACGCCGGGCTGCTCGATGATCCAGCGCAGGGCGAGCTGGGCCGGGGTGTAGCCCTCGGGGGCGAGGGCGGCGAACTCGGCGGCCGCCTCGACCCCGGTCCCGTAGTCGACGCCGGAGAACGTCTCGCCCTGGTCGAAGGCCTCGCCGTGCCGGTTGAAGGTGCGGTGGTCGTTGGCCGCGAAGACGGTGTCCTTGGTGTACTTGCCCGACAGCAGGCCGGAGGCCAGCGGCACGCGCGCGATGATGCCGACGCCCGCCTCCCGGGCGGCCGGCAGCACCTCGCGCAGGGGCTTCATGCGGAACGGGTTGAGGATGATCTGCACGCTCGCCACGCCCGGCCGGGCGATCGCCGTCAGTGCCTCCTGGCAGGTCTCCACGCTGACGCCGTACGCCGCGATGCGCTCCTCCTCGACCAGGGTGTCTAGCGCGTCGAACACGGCGTCCGTGGAGTAGACGGGGGTCGGCGGGCAGTGCAGCTGCACCAGGTCGATGCGGTCGACGCCGAGGTTGCGGCGGGAGCGGTCGTTCCAGGCGCGGAAGTTGTCGAGGACGTAGTTCTCGGGGATCTGGTCGACCCGGCGGCCCATCTTCGTGGCCACCATCACATGCAGATCCGGCCTGCCGCGCAGGAAGGTGGCGATGGTCTGCTCGCTGCGCCCGTCGCCGTACACGTCGGCCGTGTCGAAGAAGGTCACACCCGCCTCGGCGGCCGCCTCCAGTACGGCGAGCGCCTCCTTGTCGTCGACGTCGCCCCAGTCGGCGCCGAGCTGCCATGTGCCGAGGCCGACGACCGATGCCCGCTGTCCCGACCTGTCGATTACGCGTTCGTCCATGGCGACAGTCTGTCATCCGTCACCGACACCCGCGGAACGGACTGCTCCGGGCGCTCACCTGCGCATCCTTCGCCCACACGGGTGATTCAGGACGCGGGCGTCAACTGATCCTGTACGACGGGGCCGTAACGCTCGGCGATGTCGTCGGCGGTGGCCGCGCGCAGATGGGGGCTGCGGGCGATGCCGTACATCACGCCGAGTCCGACCAGGGCGCTGACGGCGAGTTCCGCGCGCAGGCGGGCGTCGGGGCCGGGGAGACGCCCGGCGAGGCGTTCGGTGACCTGGGCGCGGAAGTTGGCGCGCAGGACCTCGCCGTGGTCGCCGTGCAGGGGCGCGAAGGCGATGCGCAGCAGCGGGTCGGCGCCGCGCTCGCGCTGGCTCTCCACCACGCAGCGGACCATGTGGGCGCCGAGGTCCGCCAGGGGCGCGTCCAGCAGCGCGTCCGCGTCGGTCTCGAAGGACATCACACGGGCGAACAACGCGTCCTTGTTGCCGAAGTACTTGAGGATGAGCGGCGGGCTCACCCCGGCGCGTTCGGCGACGGCCTTGAGGGTGATGTCGGCGTGCGCGTGCCGGGCCAGGAGATGGCGGGCGGCCCCGAGGATGGCCGCCTTGGTCGCCTCGGCGTCCCGGCGGGCGGGCGTGGCGGTGCGGGTACTCACGGCACTCATGCTCTCTCCATCGCCTCGTCGCGGGCGTCCGGAGCGGCGGCGCGCGCACGCGGGGAGTCGGCGCGGGCGCGGTCACCGGGGATGGACAGGGCGGCCGCGCAGGCGGCGAGCGCGACGGCGCCGGCCATGGCGAACGCCAGCAGGTAGCCGTGCAGCGTCGGCACCGGGACGCCACCGAGGGGGCTGCTGTGGTGCACCAGGACGGTGGCGACGGCCGCGCTGGAGACTGCCTGGCCGATGGTGCGCATCAGGACGTTGACTCCGTTGGCGGACGCGGTCTGCCCGGCCGGTACGGCCCGGAGGATCAGGGTGGGCAGGGCCGAGTAGGCGAGGGTGGTGCCCGTAGCCACCACCGTGGCACCGAGGATGATCATCCACAGGTCGCGGCTGTCGACGATACGCAGCACGTACCCGCAGGCGATGACGGCGGCGCCCAGGGCGAGGGTGATGCGCGGCCCGCGTGCGGTCGAGATGCGGGCGGACAGGGGCGAGATCAGCAACATGGTGACGCCGCCGGGCAACAGGCACAGGCCCGTGGCGACGATGGACAGTCCGAGCCCGTAGCCGGTGGCCTCGGGCGCCTGCACCAGCTGGGCGGTGACCAGGGAGTTGGCGTAGAAGGCGAATCCGGTCAGCAGGGCGGCCACATGGGACAGACCGACCCTCGGCCGCGAGACGAGACGCAGGTCGACCAGCGGCTGTCCGGTGCGCAGCTGCTGCCACCACCACAGGGCGAGGACGACGGCCGCGCCGAGGAAGAGCCCCAGGACGGGCGGGCTGCCCCAGCCCCACTGCCCGCCCTGTGACACCCCGAGCAGCAGACAGGTCAGGCCGACGGCCAGGCCGAGCGTGCCGAGGACGTCGAAGCGCCCCGGCTCCCGCACCGGCGACTCCTTGACCGCCCAGGACACCGCGGCCACACCGAGCGCCCCGAGCGCGCTGGTCAGCCAGAACATGGTGTGCCAGTCGGCGTACTGCACGACGAGCGCGGCCAGCGGCAGGCCCAGGGCCGCGCCGATACCGACGGTGGAACTCATCAGCGCGACCGCGGAACCCCGCCGCTCGGGCGGCAGTTCGTCGCGCAGGATGCTGATCGACAGCGGGACGACGGAGGCGGCGGCGCCCTGCAGCGCGCGGGCGGCGATCAGCAGACCGATGTCGGAGGTCAGGGCGCACATCACGGAGCCGACGGTCATCAGGGCGAGCGCCGACGTCAGCACCCTGCGCTTGCCGTACATGTCGCCGGCCCGGCCGAGCACCGGAGTGAGGCCGGCGCCGGACAGCAGGGTCGCGGTGACCATCCAGGAGACGGCGCCCGCCGAGGAGCCGGTCAGCCGGGGCAGATCCGGGAGCAGCGGCACGACGACGGTCTGCATGACGGCCATGAGGATGCCGCCGAAGGCCAGCACGGGGATGGTCAGCCGGTCCCGTATGCGCGTCGCCCCGGTGCGGTCACCGGGCGGCTGGGATATCGGGGCAGGCTGGTCCATCGGCGCTCCATGAGGTCGCGGAAAGCATGAGGTGAATGCCAATTCACCCTATCGAGTGAATTGATATTCACCAAAGTTGCCCGGTCCTCACGGACGGGAGCCCGAGGACCCTGCGTGCAGGGCCCGCGCGGCCCGTGGGCCGAGCCGGCGCTTGAGCCTGCGCAGCACCTCCAGCTGTCCGGCCGCCTTGTCGATGCCGTAGTACAGCTGCGGCGGGACGTACGGCAGCAGGGGTGAGTGGCGCCGGCCGAGCAGGGCGAACATCCGGTGCGGGGGCAGGTGGATGTAACGGGGCAGGTTCTCGTACCACTCGGCGCTGTGGCGGGCCGCACTCTGCACGGAGAGCAGGTCCGAGGCGCGCTGCCGTTCGTAGGCGGCGAGTGCGTCGGGGAGGGCGGCGTACTCGTGCAGGGCCGTGGCGAGGCACATCGCGTCCTCCAGGGCGAGGGTGGTGCCGGCGCCGATGGAGTAGTGCGTGGTGTGGGCGGCGTCGCCGACGAGGACGAGGTTGTCGCGGTACCAGGTGCGGTTGGTGAGGGTGGGAAAGGTCTGCCATGGACTGCCACCGCCCGGGCGGCGGATCAGGGGGTGGCCGTCGAGCACGTCGGCGAACAGCTTCTCCAGCAGGGCCAGGCCGTCGGCGTCGCCCAGCCGGTCCAGGCGGAGGCCGGCGAAGGTCTCGGGTGAGCATTCGACGACGCAGGTGCTGTGTTCGTGGCTGTAGCTGTAGCCGTAGCACCAGATCCAGCCGTGGTCGGTCTCGACGAAGGCGAAGGTGAAGGCGTCGAAGACCTTGGTGGTGCCGAGCCAGACGTAGTGGTTGCGCCCGGTCGTGATCCGCGTGCCGAAGTGGCCGTCGTGCCGGGCACGCAGGGCGCTGCGGATGCCGTCGGCGGCGACGACCAGGTCGGCGTCGCAGGGCGGGGCGGTGACCTGGCTCGCGAACTCCAGCCGTACGTCCAGGGAGCGGGCCCGTGCCGCGAGGACCTCGAGCAGCCGGTGGCGGCCGATGGCGAACCCGGGGTCACCGTTGTGACGGATCGTCAGGTCCCGTACGTGGGCGATGCCTTCGCTCCAGCGGACGGAGTGCTCCTCGATCGCGCGGACAGACTCGGGGTCGTGCGCGGCGAGTCGGTCGAGCAGCCCGCGCCAGTAGGTGACGCCCCAGCCATAGGTCGAGCCCTCGGGGTCGCGTTCGTGGACGGTGACGTCGTGGTCGGGGTTCCGCAGCTTGAGCAGGATCGAGAGGTACAGGCCGGCGGGCCCGCCTCCGACACAGACGACCTTCACGCGCTCACCCCTGGAAGTCGCTGAACGTAGCCGATCCGGACGCACAGTAGCAGGGCGGTCGAGCCGTTCGGTCGCGTCAGTACGCGGCGGTGAGCCACGCCACCCGGACGGGCGCCACCGGCGAAAGATCACCGGAAATGGGCATGCGAAGTCGGCAACCGATCGTCCCATGAGGCCCCGCATGCCGGAACTCTCGCGCGGCGACGGGTCACCGGAACCGCCGGATGCAGGGGCGCCCGACGGGCGGTCGCCACCACGACCGCGGTGGCCCGGGCGCTGATGAACCGGCCGGCGCTGCTCCTGGCCGACGAGCCGACCGGGGCCCTGGACACGGCCGCCGGACAGGACGTCAGCAGGCTGCTCACCGGCCTCAACGCCGAGGGCCAGACCATCGTCGTGGTCACCCACGACCTGGCTTTGGCCCGGTCCTGCACGAACCGTACGGTCCGGATCGCCGACGGCCGGATCACCGAAGACGTACGGTCGCAGGCCGTCGCCCCGGAGGCCGTCCGATGAGCGCGCTCGGCAAGGTGGTGCGCTCGGGGGTGGGGCGACGCCGGGTGCAGACGCTGGTGATCGGGCTCGCCACGATGATGGCGGTGGCCGCCTCCGTCCTCGGCGGATCGCTGCTCGTGGTTTCCGGCGCGCCCTTCGACGACGCCTTCGCCAGGCAGCACGGCGCGCATCTGTCCGTGCAGTTCGACGCGGGCACGGTGAGTGCCGGGCAGCTGTCGAAGTCCAAGGACACAGAAGGAGTGAGCAGTGCGGCCGGGCCGTTCCGTACGGCGACGGTCACCCCGCGGTCGGACGGGGCGGGCGGCCCCGGGTGGCCGATGACCGTGGTCGGCCGGGGCGATCCCGGCCGGGACGTGGACGAGGTGGCACTGCTCGACGGGCGGTGGCCCACGCAGTCCGGCGAGATCGTGCTGTCCGCCGACTCCTCGCTCTTCCCGACCATGGGCATGAAGATCACCTTCCCGGATCTGTCCGGCAGTCCGACACTGACGGTGGTCGGTGTGGCTCGCTCGGTCACGCAGACCGCTGACGCCTGGGTGGTTCCGTCCCAGATGCCGGCGCTCACCGCGCCCGGCAGCGGCGGCTACCAGATGCTCTACCGCTTCACCGACGCGGGCACCGCCGCGCAGATCACCGCGGGCGGCAAGGCTGTGACGGATTCCCTGCCGCCGGGAGCGGCCGTCGGCGAACATTCCTGGCTCACCGTCAGGAAGACCGCCGAGCGCGACACCGCCCTCTACGTCCCCTTCCTCATCGCGTTCGGCGCTCTGGGCCTGGTCATGTCGGTGCTCATCGTCGGCAACGTCGTTGCGTCGGCCGTGGGCACGGGAACGCGCCGCATCGGCATCCTCAAGGCCGTCGGCTTCACCCCGGCCCAGGTCGTGCGGGCCTACGTGGGCCAGGCGCTGATCCCGGCCGTCGTCGGCACGGCCCTCGGTGTTCTCGTCGGCCACGTGCTCGCCGTCCCGGTACTGGCCGAGACCGAGGAGGTCTACGGCACCTCGTCCCTGGCCGTCGCCCCCTGGGTCGACCTGGCGGTGATCGCCGGGGTGCTCGGCCTGGTGGCGGTGACCGGGTGTGCGAGTGCCTGGCGGGCCGGGCGGCTGCGTACGGTCGATGCGCTCGCCGTCGGGCGTACGGCTTCGGCGGGGCGCGGCCGGTGGGCGGCCCGCCTGGCCGGACGGCTGCCGTTGCCGCAGCCGGTCGCCCTGGGCCTGGCCCGGCCCTTCGCGCGGCCCGCCCGCGCGCTGGCCATGGGTACGGCGATCCTGTTCGGCGCCATCGCCGTCACGTTCACCGTGGGGATGGGCGCCTCGCTCGGCCAGGTGATGAAAGCCAAGGCCCACGCCGCCGCCGATGTCGTCGTGCCCGCGCCCTTGCCGGACTTCGGCCCCCAAGCCCCTGGCCCCGAGAAGCAGCCCACGGCCGATCCGGCTGCAGTCGCCGCGGCCATCGAGGCCAGCGCCGGAACCGGGAAGTACTACAGCTCCGCGACGGTGGGGGCGACCGTGTCCGGCCTGACCGGCACCATCGACGTGATCGCCTTCACCGGCGATGCTTCCTGGGGCGGCTACACGATGGTCTCGGGCCGCTGGATCGACAGGCCCGGCGAGGCCGTGGTCCCGACCCCCTTCCTGACTGCCACCGACACCCGCATCGGCGACACCGTCACCCTGAACGGCCTGGCCGAGCCGGTCACGGTCCGAATCGTCGGCGAGGTCCTCGACCCCCGCAAGGACGGCATGCAGGTCTTCACCGACGCCTCGACCCTCACGGTTGCACATCCCGACCTGACGGAGACGAGCCATCACATCGCGGTCACGTCAGGCACCGCCGTCTCCGACTACGTCGACGCACTGAACAAGGACCTGGCACCGCTGGGGGTCACCGCCCGGGCCGGCGGGCTCGACGCCGGCGGCGACATGGTCGTCACGCTCAACGCGCTGTCCGCGATCCTCACGCTGATGCTCGTCGCCGTTGCCGCGCTCGGCGTGCTGAACGGCGTGCTGCTCGACACCCGCGAGCGCGTCCGGGAGATCGGTGTCCACAAGGCGCTCGGCATGACCCCCCGGCAGACCGTCGCCATGGTCCTCACCTCGGTCGTCGTGACCGGACTGGTCGCGGGCGCTCTGGGCGTGCCGCTCGGCGTAGCCCTGCACAGTTGGGTCATCCCCGCGATGGGTGACAGTGTGGGGCTCCGCCTCCCTGGTTCCGTCATCGCCGTCTACCACGGGGCCGAACTGCTCCCGCTCGCACTCGGCGGCCTGCTCATCGCCACCCTGGGTGCGCTCCTGCCCGCCGGCTGGGCCGCCAGGGCCCGAACCGCCGCGGCCCTGCACACCGAATAGCAGGTCAGGTTCAGAGCTCATGCCTTGGACCCCCACCGCAAGGAGCGGTGGGCTGCTTCCCTCCAACTGGCGCAGGACGCGGGAGTTCCGGACCTCTTTCAGCTCCGGGATGTCGTTGTAGAGCGTGCCGAGGGAGACGCCGAGGATCTTGGCGAAGGTGGTGACACTGTCGGTCGGGGTGGGCAGCATGTCGCGGGCCGCGCGGACGAGGTCTCGTTGACGACGGTGGGGCGGGTATACCTCGGCGAGGGTCGCGGAGCTGTCCGAGGGCGACGGCGAGTTCGTTGCGGAGCCGTTCGCTCTCCTCGTTTCAGAGGCATCAACGCCGCCGTCCGCTACCAGGCGACCGCGCTGATCGCTGTCCTCAACGAGTGATTGTGACCGACGCCCTGCCACTGACAAGCATGCGGAGAGCGTCGGCAGCCGCTGGAGACAGCATGGTGTCGTCCTGCAAGTCGGCCAGAGGGATCCATACCGCCGCCTCGGTGGAACCATCGATCTCGGTCACCGTCAGCGCTCCGCCCTTGAGAGTCACGGCATAAAACAGCGCGGTCAGGCTCCAACTCACGTCGTTCCGCTGGACCGCGTATGTCCGCGCGTCGAGCAGCCGAGCCTCGGTAAGTTCAAGCCCCGTTTCTTCCAGCAGTTCACGAGCCAGGGCCTCGACGGGCTGTTCGCCAGGGTCGATCCCCCCGCCGGGCAGGTGAAACAGACCCGGCATGAAGACCGGTGAAGCGTCCGACAGCCGAACCAACAGCAGCCGATCGTCCTCGGCAGCGATCGCGTACGCCGATATGCGGGTCCGTACCTGGGCGTTCATGGGCCCCCTCCCTGCACCGAACCTTCCCGGCAGAACACCAACGCTCAAGATCGACTTTTGCCGGTCCAGACCCGGGCATACCCGATCCAGATGTCGGCGGGAATCGCGGGCAGGGCGTGCGGAGTTCGGATGGCTCCATAGGCGCGTTCATGCCGATGATCTCCTCAAAAGGCGTTGTCCGCTCGATTGTTGAAGACCAGGGTGGCCGAGCCACTTGCCACTTCGCCGTAGCTTCGGGTACACGGCCGGGTCGGCGGGCCGACGACCACCGGGGTCTCCCCCAACGCCCCGGAGTGCCGATGAATCCGTGGAACGACGTGCGTCCGGCGGGTCTGCTGGACCACACGGCGTTCCACACGTCCGACGTCTGATCAGGCCTCGGCGGTACGGCACTCCGGGTGGCCCCAGCCCTGCGCGTTCTTGGCGATGGACTCGCCGGCCGCGTAGGCGCGGCCGCACAGGCAGCGACCGGGGAACTTGGCCTTGATCGTGCGGGCGGACGCGCCGCCGGCCTGCTTGCGAGGCGCCGCCTTGCGGCGCGGGGTGGCCGAGGCGGGGGTGGTGGGTGACGGTGGGGGTTCCGGTGAGCCGAGGGCGCTGCCGGCCGGTTCCTGGACCGAGGCCGCCTGGCTGGCCGCCCGGTCGGCGAAGTCGTTCAGCCGGTCGCCGTCGACCTGGTGGGCGGCGACGTACCGGAACTCCACAGTGCGGCCGTCGAGCAGCTCGTCGATGCGCACGACCAGGTCCTGGTTGGCGACGGGCTTGCCGGCGGAGGTCTTCCAGCCGTTGCGCTTCCAGCCGGGCAGCCAGGTGGTGACGGCCTTCATCGCGTACTGCGAGTCCATCCGGATCTCGAGCGGCACGCCGGGGTCGGTCGCCGTCAACAGCCGCTCCAGCGCGGTCAGTTCGGCGACGTTGTTGGTGGCCCTGCCTAGCGGCCCCGCCTCCCAGTGAGCCGGGCTCTCCGTGTCGTCGGACACCACCCAGGCCCAGCCCGCCGGTCCGGGGTTTCCCTTCGAAGCCCCGTCGCACGCGGCCACAACTCGTTCACGCATGGGCTCGATCATGCCACGGCCGCGAGGGCCGCCCGGCCGGGGCCGGTCAGACGTCGACGGTCTCGGGCATCTGGCCCTCGGTGGTCGTGAGGTCGATCACCGAGAAGTTGGCGCCCTGCGGGTCGGTGAGCGCCGCGAACCGGCCGAAGGGGCTGGTCATCGGCCCGAACCGCAGGATCGCGCCGAGCTTGGTGGCCCGCGCGACCGCGCCGTCGCAGTCGTCGACGCCGAAGTACACGTTGATGTACGACGGGACCTCGGGCGGGAAGTCGTCCGTCATCCTCATCCGGCCGAGGACGGGCTGTCCTCCGAGGCTGAAGATCCGGAAGTCGACCGCGTCGTCCTGGGTCTGCTGGGCCGTGTACGGGAAGACGGCGGGCAGGAACGTGTCCGTCCGGCCGGGCTCACGGGTGAAGACCTCCGCCCAGCAGTAGGCGCCGGGCGCCCCGGTCGCCTCGAAGCCCTCGTGGACGCCGGCCTGCCAGACGCCGAACACGGCGCCGCCGGGCTCACGGGCCAGGCACATGGTGCCGAAGTCGCCGACCTGCATCGGCTCCATCAGCACCTCGCCGCCGTTGTCACGGATCGTCGCGGCGGTCGCGGCGGCGTCCGGGGACGCGAAATACAGACACCACTGCGACTGGCCCTCCTGGCCGGGCATCGGAGGTACGACGGCCGCGACCGCCTTGCCGTTCGCATAGGCCTGGGTGTAGTTGCCGTACTCCGACGACGACTCGCCGAAGGTCCAGCCGAGGACGTCGCCGTAGAAGCCCTTGGCTCCCTCGACGTCACTGAACATCGCATCGGCCCAACAGGGGGTTCCTTCTGTTCCTACGGCCATGGCGTGGCCCTCTTCCGTGCGACGGACTGTCCGGATTCTCACGCTAGCCATCGGCCGGGTTGCCCGCGCGCCGAACCGGCGGTTCCGGCGGACACTGGGGAGGGAGTGGGCGGATCCGGTGGGACGGGGCACGGCATGGCGGACTCGATGACGGCAGGGACGATGCGCGCGTGGTCGGTGAGCGCGCCCGCGCCGGTCGAGGACGATCCCCTCCGGTTCGTCGAGCGGCCGGTGCCCGTGCCGGCGGACGACGAGCTGCTGGTACATGTGCGGGCGTGCGGGGTGTGCCGCACCGACCTGCACGTCGCCGAGGGAGACCTGCCGGTGCGCCGGCCCGGGGTGACCCCGGGACACGAGGTGGTCGGCGTGGTCGCCGGCACCGGGGCGGCGGTCACGGACTTCGCGGTGGGCGACCGGGTCGGCGTGGCCTGGCTGCGGCGCACGGACGGCACCTGCGCCTACTGTCTGCGGGGCGCGGAGAACCTGTGCCCGCGCTCCGAGTACACCGGCTGGAACGCCGACGGCGGTTACGCGGAGTACACGACCGTCCCGGCGGGCTTCGCGTACCGGCTGCCGGAGGGCGTCGAGGACGTGGCCCTGGCCCCGCTGCTGTGCGCCGGGATCATCGGCTATCGCGCGCTGCGGCGGACCTCGCTGCCGACGGGCGGCCGGCTCGGGCTGTACGGGTTCGGGGGCAGCGCCCATCTGTGCGCGCAGGTGGCGCTCGCCGAGGGTGCGACCGTGCACGTCCTGACGCGGGACGCGGCGGCCCGGCGGCTGGCGCTCGATCTGGGCGCCGCCTCGGTGCGCGACGCCTACGACGTGCCGCCGGAACCCCTGGACGGCGCGATCATGTTCGCGCCGGTCGGCGACCTGGTGCCGGTCGCGCTGCGGGCGCTCGACCGCGGCGGGATCCTCGCTGTCGCCGGCATCCATCTGAGCGACGTCCCCGCGCTGCACTACGAGACCGACCTCTTCTACGAGAAGGAGCTGCGCAGCGTCACCTCCAACACCCGGGCGGACGGCCGCGAGTTCCTCGGACTGGCGGCACGGCACGGGGTGCGCGCGACGACGCACACCTATCCGCTGTCGGATGCGGCGCAGGCGCTGAAGGACCTCAAGGCGGGCCGTTTCGACGGGGCCGCGGTGCTGGTGAACGATCTTTCCTGAGTCCGAAACCCCTGGTGTCACCCGGTGCGGGAGCGTTCGACCGGCGCGCGATCACGCGGTACGGCGTTCCGCGCCCCGTATCACGGGTTTGCTCATGTCTCGCCGGAAGACGCCCTCTTCGCGCCGTACCGGATCTTCGTCCCGGCTGTTTGGCTTGTTCCCGGTCAGCCCCGTTCACCTCCCTGGAGGGAATGTGTCCACACCGGACAGCCCCAGCGTGTCCGCAGCAGACGAACCCGCCCCCGGCCCGCCGGCCGACGCGCAGCTCACCAGTCTCAGCACCCGGGCGGCCCGTCAGCTCACCACGACCACCAAGTCCGAACCGCAGATGCAGGCCATCACCTCGCGTTGGCTGCTGAAGACGCTGCCGTGGGTCGACGTCAAGGGCGGCGCCTACCGGGTGAACCGGCGCCTGCAGGTGAGCACCGGCCGCGGCCGGGTGCACTTCGGGCAGAACGGCGCGGACGGCATCCGGGTCGTCGCCGAGACGCTGACCGAACTGCCGGTACTGCGCGGCTATCCCGACACGGACGTGCTGCGCGAGCTGGCCGGCCGGTTCCAGGCCCGTGACGTGCGCGCCGGGCAGGTCCTGTTCGAGGCCGGGCAGCCCGTGACGGAGGCGTATCTCGTCGCGCACGGCCGGTTCACCCGGTTCACCGCCGGAAAGTACGGCGAGGAGGAGGTCATCGGGGTCGTCACCGACGGCGACCAGATGGGCGACGAGGCGGTCGGCCAGTCCGACCCCCTGTGGCTCAGCTCGGTGCGGGCTGAGACCTCGGGCGTCGTGCTGGTGCTGCCCTGGTCCGTCGTCGAGGAGTTGACCGAGCGGGTGCCGTCCCTGGCGGCGCATCTGGCGGACTACGTCGAGCGGCAGCGCAGGCCGATGAACCGCAAGGGTGAGGCGGACGTCCCGGTCCAGGCCGGCCATGTGGGCGAGCCGACGCTGCCCGGCGGTTTCGTCGACTACGAACTCGCCCCGCGGGAATACGAGTTGTCCCTCACGCAGACCGTGCTGCGGGTGCACTCAAGGGTCGCCGACCTCTACAACGACCCGATGAACCAGACGCAGCAGCAACTCCGGCTGACCATCGAGGAGATCCGCGAGCGCCAGGAGTGGGAGCTGGTCAACAACCGGGAGTTCGGGCTGCTGCACAACGTCGACCACGGCCAGCGCATCAGCACCTACACCGGTCCGCCGACCCCGGACGACATGGACGAACTGCTCTCCATGCGCCGCAGCACCAAGGTGTTCCTGGCCCATCCGAAGGCGATCGCGGCCTTCTTCCGGCAGTGCAACAAGCGCGGTCTGGTGCCCGGCACCACGAACGTGGACGGCCACGAGGTGCCGGCCTGGCGCGGTGTCCCGATCTTCCCGTGCGGCAAGATCCCGGTCGGCCGGGACCACACGAGCAGCATCATCGCACTGCGCACCGGCGAGGCCGACCAGGGCGTCGTCGGGCTCTACCAGACCGGTATCCCGGAGGAGCACCAGCCCGGTCTGAACGTCCGGTTCATGGGCATCGACACCGCCGCGATCATCAGCTATCTCGTCACCGCCTACTACTCCCTGGCAATCCTGGTCCCGGACGCGGCCGGGATCCTCGAGAACGTCCAGATCGGCCGGAGCGCCGAATGACGGTGTGGAGCACTCCGATGAGCACGTCCACCGATTCGCCGGGGCCTGTCCGGCAGTTCCCGACCGGCCCGCCACGCTTCCCCGGCCACCGCCGGGAGGTGCCGCCGGGCACCGCACCTCGCCGCGTTGTCGGGCACGCCCGGGCACGTCCGGGACGAGGGCGACTCGCCGTCCTGCCAGGCACGGCTCCCCCACACCCGGCCGGGCTCGCGCGGGAGGTGTCCCCGTGACGCCACGGTCCGATCCGACCGGAACGGCCGGCCAGGCCCTCGCCCTGCCCGGACCGCCGAACCTCGCCGCGAGCCTGAAGTCGAGGCGCCGTACCGGGGCGATTCCCGGACTCCTGTACCGGCCCGCCGTCCCCGCCGACCCGGAGAAGGCCGCGGAGGTCGACCGGAGACTGGAGACCTGGGCCGCCGGCCTCGACCTCTTCCCGGCCGCCTGGAAGGGGGACTTCACGGGATTCCAGTTCGGCCGGGCGGTGGTGCTCCAGCACCCGGGTGCGGTCGGCCTGGAACGACTGACCGCCGCCGGAAAACTGCTGCTGGCCGAGAACGTCGTCGACTCCTGCTACTGCGAGGAGGACGAGGGCCGCGGCGGCGCGCGGCGCGGGCTGGGCGGGCGACTGATCATGGCCCAGTCCGCGGTCGACCCGTACCACGGCGTCCCCGAGCTTGAGGAGGAGTGGGGCCGGGGCATGCGTGCGGACGGTCCCTTGCGTTCGTACCACTGCGCGCTGGAGGACTTCTCCCTGTTCGCCACACCCAGCCAGACCGACCGGTTCGTGCACGACATCGCCCGGCTGCACCTGGGTTATCTGGCCGAGGCCGCCTGGGCGGAGACCCGGTACGTGCCGCGGGTCTGGGAGTACCTGGTGATGCGGCAGTTCAACAACTTCCGGCCCTGTCTGTCGATCGTCGACGCCGTGGACGGCTATGAACTGCCCGAACAGGTCTACGCCCGGCCCGAGATCCAGCGGATCACGGCGCTGGCCTGCAACGCCACCACGATCGTCAACGACCTGTACTCGTTCACGAAGGAGCTGGCGAGCGATCCGACGCACCTCAACCTGCCGCAGGTCGTGGCGGCCAACGAGCGGTGCGGGCTGAAGACCGCCTATCTGGAGTCCGTCGAGATCCACAACCGGATCATGACGGCGTTCGAGGAGGAGTCCGCCCTCCTGTCCGCCGGCTCACCGCTCGTCGAACGCTATGCCCGGTCACTCGCCGCCTGGGTGTCCGGCAACCACGAGTGGCACGCCACCAACACCCACCGCTACCACCTGCCCGACTACTGGTAGCCCGGCCGGACCGGCAGATCGACCGCACCACCGAAACACCGTCAGTCGCGCCACGAGGAGTCACTGTTGACCACCGCCCCCGTCGCCCGGACCACCACGGCACCGGTGCCGGCCCAGTCCACGTACCAGACCCGCGTCGCGGACTACTGGAACGCCGAGGAGAACCCGGTCAACCTCGAACTCGGAAAGATCGACGACCTCTACCACCACCACTACGGCGTCGGTGACGCCGACTGGACGGTGCTCGACGAACCCGACCCGGGGCTGCGCCGGGAGCGGATCACCGCCGAACTGCACCGCCTGGAACACACCCAGGCCGAGCTGCTCGCCTCCCACCTCGGCCCGCTCACCCCGGACGACCGGGTCTTCGACGCCGGCTGCGGGCGCGGCGGGGGCAGTGTCACAGCGAACCTGCGCTACGGCTGCCACGCGGACGGCGTCACGATCTCCGCCAAGCAGGCCGCGTTCGCGGGCGAGCAGGCCCGCAAGCGGGGCATCGACGACAAGGTCCGCTACCACCACCGCAACATGCTGGACACCGGCTTCGAGTCCGGCGCGTACGCGGCGTCGTGGAACAACGAGTCCACGATGTACGTCGAGCTGGAGCTGCTGTTCGCCGAGCACGCCCGGCTGCTGCGCCGCGGCGGGCGCTACGTGGTGATCACCGGCTGCTACAACGACACGTACGGACGGGCCTCGCGCGAGGTGTCGCTGATCAACGCGCACTACATCTGCGACATCCATCCGCGGTCGGCGTACTTCCGGGCGCTGGCCGCCAACCGGCTGGTGCCGGTCCATGTCGAGGACCTCACCGAGGCCGCCGTCCCCTACTGGGAGCTGCGCAAGCGGGCCGACCATCTGGTCACGGGCATCGAGGACACGTTCCTGTCCGCCTACTGCAACGGCAGCTTCCAGTATCTGCTGATCGCGGCCGACCGGGTCTGACGGGTCGAGGGGCGAGGGGCGGTGTCACGCGGCACCGCCCCTCGCGCCGCGCGGTTCATTCACCCGCGTACGCCCGGTCCAGCGCGGCGATGTCGAGCTTGCCCATCGCGTACATGGCCTGGGTCGTGCGCACGGCCTTCTCCGGGTCGGGGTCGCCGATCATGTCGATCAGCCGGTCGGGGACGACCTGCCAGGACACGCCGTACCGGTCCTTGAGCCAGCCGCAGGGCCCGCCCTCGCCGCCGTTGTCGGTGAGCTTGGTCCAGTAGTAGTCGATCTCCTCCTGGTCCGCGCAGAAGATCTGGAAGGAGATCGCCTCGCTGAACTTGAACTGCGGGCCGCCGTTGAGCGCGACGAACTTCTGGCCGTTGGCGGTGAACTCGACGGCCAGCACGGAGCCGGCGGGGCCGGGCCCGGCCTCGCTGTACCGGCCCACCCGGCCGATGCTGGAGTTCTTGAAGATCGAGACGTAGTAGTGCGCGGCCTCCTCTGCCTGGCCGTCGAACCAGAGACACGTGGTGAATCCGTCGGTGGTCATGGACACCTCCTGGAGCGTGGAACGCGGTCATCTGTGTCGACCGATCCTCCCCGGGAAACTCATCGGCCGGACGGCCCAATATTCCGGACGGGTGGCCGGGACCCGCGGGCTAGCATCCGGGCCATGACCTCTTCGCCCGCGGAGTCGCCCGCCGAGAGCATCCGTCCCTTCCGTATCGCGATCCCCCGGTCCGACCTCGACGATCTGCACGACCGCATCGACCGCGCCCGCCGGCCGGCCGAGATGCCCGGCGCGGGCTGGGCGTACGGCGTCCCGGCGGACTATCTGTGGGAGCTGGTGCGCTACTGGCGGCACGAGTACGACTGGCGTGCCGCCGAAGCGAGGCTGAACGAGTGGCCGCAGTTCACCACCACCATCGACGGGACGAACGTCCACTTCGCGCACATCCGCTCCCCGGAACCGGACGCCACACCGCTGATCATCACGCACGGCTGGCCCGGCTCGATCGTGGAGTTCCTCGACGTCGTCGGTCCGCTCACGGACCCGGCGGCGCACGGGGGCGAGCCGGCCGACGCCTTCCATGTCGTCGTACCGAGCATCCCGGGGTTCGGACTGTCCGGGCCCACCACGGAACCGGGCTGGGAGGCGGGCCGGATCGCGGACGCCTGGGTCGAGCTGATGCGGCGGCTGGGCTACGACCGGTTCGGCGCACAGGGTGGCGACTGGGGGGCCGGGATCTCGCGGGAGCTGGGCCGCGCGCATCCCGACCGGGTGATCGGCGTGCATCTCAACCTGCTGCCAGGCGCGCAGGCGGCGACGGAGCCGACGGCCGAGGAGCTGGCGGAGCTGGCTCCCGAGGAGCGGGAACGCACACTCGCCTCGTGGCGGCGGTGGGCCGAGTGGTCGCGGGAGGGTACGGGGTACGCCGCCCTGCAGTCCACCCGGCCGCACACCCTGGCGTACGCCCTGACGGACTCACCCGTGGGCCAGCTGGCCTGGATCGTCGAGAAGTTCCGGGAGTGGACCGACTCCGAGGAGGTACCGGAGGAGGCGGTCGACCGCGACCTGCTGCTGACGAACGTGATGCTGTACTGGCTGACCGGGACGGCGGGTTCGTCCGCCCGGATCTACTACGAGCGCGCCCACGCCACGGGCCGCACCGCCGAGCCCGCCGAACCGTCGACCGCACCGACCGCGGTCGCCGTCTTCCCGGCCGAGATCCAGGTCCCGCTGCGGCACAGGGCCGAACGCACCGAGAACCTCGTGCGCTGGACGGAGTTCGACCGCGGCGGCCACTTCGCGGCGATGGAGGAGCCGGACCTGCTGGTCGGTGATGTCCGGGCCTTCTTCCGGCAGCTGCGCGAGAAGGACGGGATCGGCTGACGGGGCGTCGCGCGACCGGGCGGAGAGCGACTCCCCTGCGGGCAGCGGGCCGAGGCGCGACGGCTCGTCAGGCGGCCAGGCACAGCCCGTTGTACGGCGGCCTGGACATGCCGCGGTCCCCGCTGAGCCGGCGGGACAGCTCGCCCTGCGCCCGGGACAGCAGGTCGCCGAGGCCCAGGCCGAGGGCGTGGGCGGCGGCCGCGAGGACCTCCGAGGAGGCCTCCTTGCGGCCTCGCTCGATCTCCGAGAGGTACGGCATCGAGATCCTGGCGGCGTCGGCGACGTCCTGGAGCGTACGCTCCTGCACATGGCGTTCACGGCGCAGGACGTCACCGACCAGGTCGCGCCAGAGGGGCTCCCTGGGTTCGGCGACCGGGGCTTCGGGGCGGTCGGCCCCGGGACGCAGTGGAATCACACGGGCTCGGTGGGGCGCACGGTTGCTCACCGCTTCAGCCTAGGAGTCCTGGACGCCCTGGGAAGGGGCAGGCATTCCGCTCTGGGTGAATCGGGCGGTCGGAGGGAGTGGCAGTGGTGCTGCGGGACACGTTCGACGAGGCCGCGGAGCTGTACGAGCGGGCGCGGCCCCGCTATCCGCGGTCCCTGGTGGAGGAGTTGGCTGGCGTGACCGGGATCGGGCCGGACAGCCGCATGCTGGAGATCGGTCCCGGGACCGGCCAACTCACCGTCCCCCTCGCCGGATTCGGCTGCCGGGTCACCGCGGTGGAACTCGGGCCCGCGCTGGCGGCCGTGGCCCGGCGACGGCTGCGGAACTTTCCGGCGGCGGACGTGGTGGTCGCCGACTTCGAGCGCTGGGAGCTACCGCCCGAGCCGTTCGACGTGGTGGTGAGCGCGACCGCCTTCCACTGGCTCGATCCGGCGCTGCGCCTGGTCAGGACCGCACGGGCGCTGCGCCCCGGCGGGACGCTGGCGCTCGTCACCACGCTGCATGTGGCGGGCGGCACCCAGGAGTTCTTCGACCGCGTCCAGGCGTGCTACGAGCGCTGGGACCCGGCCACGCCGCCCGGACTGCGCCTCCCTCCCGAGACCGACATGGCCACCCACACCGGCGAGTTGGACCACTCGCCGTACTTCGGGGACGTCACCGTGAGCCGCCACGTACAGGAGATCACGTACACCGCCGACGCGTACGTCGACGTGCTGCTCACCTACTCCAACCACCGCGCTCTGGACCCGGCCGCCCGCCGGGGGCTGCTGACCTGCGTACGGGAGCTGGTGGAGACGAGTTTCGGCAGCAGAGTCACCAAGCGGTATCTGCACGAGCTGATCACGGCGCGGCGCGGCGCGAGCTGAGACCGGGCTACGCACGAGGGCCAATTTCCGCCAGGACCCGTCATGAGGCGCATGCGCCGGGGCACTTCGGGTACGCGCCTTGCTGAAGCATGCCGAGAACACCGTGACTGCGTAAGGAGAGGCAATGAGCGCCGCCGGGATCCGGTCGGGAGCAGTGGACGTCGAGAGGACCGCCATGGGCGGGACGGGGGCGGGCTCGCTGCCGGGCATCGAAGACCCGACGGCCGTCGCGCCGCTCGACGCACGGGAGCTGTCCCGGGACTTCTTCCGGCGCCTGGCCGAACTGACCGAGGGCACGCCGGAGTACCAGTACGCGCGCAACACCCTCATCGAGATGAACATGTCGCTGGTGCGCTTCGCGGCCGGACGGTTCCGCAGCCGCGGCGACGAGATGGAGGACATCGTCCAGACCGGGATGATCGGCCTGATCAAGGCGATCGACCGGTTCGAGTTGTCGCGGGAGGTGGAGTTCACCTCGTTCGCGGTGCCCTACATCGTCGGGGAGATGAAGCGCTTCTTCCGGGACACCACCTGGGCCGTCCATGTGCCGCGACGCCTGCAGGAGCTGCGCGTCGAGCTGGCCAAGGCCCGCGAGGAGCTGGCCGGACGGCTGGACCGCGAGCCGACGGTCGCGGAGCTGGCCACGCTGATGAACATCCCCGAGGACGAGGTGGTCGAGGCGCAGCTGGCCGCCAACGGGTACACGTCGGCGTCGCTGGACGCCGCGCTCGGCGGTGACGGGCCCGAGGACGGCGAGGCGATCCTCGCGGACTTCCTGGGCGTGGAGGAGGAGGGACTGCGGCTCGTCGAGGACTTCCACGCCCTCGCTCCGCTGATGGCCGAACTCAGCGACCGGGACCGGGAGATCATCCGGCTGCGGTTCGTGGAGGAGGCCACCCAGGCCGAGATCGGTGAACGGCTCGGCTGCTCGCAGATGCATGTCTCACGCCTGATAAAGCGCATCATCACGCGCCTGCGCCAGGGCATGCTGGGCGAGCTGGGCTGCGCCTGACGACACGGTTCACGGGCGGCGGGTGGTGTCATCGGGCTTCGATGGCGTCGGCCCGGGCCGGTGGGCGCGAGGGCATCGGCCGCCCGGGCTCAGTGCGCGAGGGTCAGCAGCGCGCGGACCCGCTTGCCGACCGGTACGCGCTCGGCCGTCACCTCGGAGGCCAGCGCACAGACGATCTCCAGGCCGTGCCGGCCGACGCGCTCGGGGTCGCGCGGAAAGGGACGGGGCAGCGAGACGCTGCTGTCGTAGACGGACACGGTGACCTCGCTGTCCGTGCCCTCCAGTTCCAGGATGTACGGGCCGTTGCTGTGCCGGTCCGCGTTGGTGACCAATTCGCTCACCACGAGGAGCAGTTCGCCGTCGGCCCTGGGGTCGATGGCGGCGCACCACTCGGTCCTGAGCTGCTCGAGGAAGAGCGCGGCGAAGGAACGTGCCTCGGCGATGCACCCCTGCTCGCCCGTGTAGTGCGCCGCCCTTCTGAGCGGTTCCACGGGCACGTCGAAACCAGTCGGTATCACTGCCCCGTCCAGGTGCTCGAACATGCTTGTCTCTCTCGAATGCCGGACTCATCGGTCCCCTGCTGCACCAGTGCTCGTACCCCGAGCGGGGCGACGCAGTCCCGGTGAGGCGTTCGCTGACGGCGCACATCGGTCGTCGTCGTGCCGCTCCGGGCCATCCGGAGGATATCCGGTCAGGACACCCGCCCCGGACGCTCACACCGCCGGGGAACCTGTGACGGACGGCACGCCGGCGCCGGACGTGACCACCAATTCCGTGACGCCGGGGCCCGACGGCCTGGTCTCGGGCGTGGCCGGTGCCTAGGTGGCCCGCTCGGACGCGGGTGGCGGCTCCGACGCCGGTTTCTCGCTGGACGGCTTCTCCGTGGAGGGCTTCCCGGACGACGGCTTCTCCGACGACGGCGGCTTCGAGGCCGGGGATTCGGAGGACGGCTTCTCCGTGGACGGCTTCCCGGACGACGGTTTCTCCGACGGCGGCGACGAGGTCGACGAACCGGGCGAAGAGGAGGACGGGGCCGACGGACTGGACGGCGAGCGGCTCGGTGGCTCCACCGGGTCGACCCAGTGCGCCGGCGGCTTCATGCGCTGGTCCCGGCTGCCCTTGTCATCACCGCGCTCCCGGTGGAACCAGTCGTCGTGCCGGGCGTCGTAGAGAACGAAGGCCTCGACGTCACGCGCCGCGGGAGCGACCACGACGACGTTCGAGGGCCGGTACGCCGGCCAGGACTTCCCCACCGGCTTGGGCGTGCTGCGCTGTGCGACCGGCGGCGTCATCGGGTTCGTACAGGCGCAGCGCACCCGGGGCACACCGTGGCTGTCGACCAGGACGGCGGTGCCCGTCTGCAGGACGGCCTGGTAGCTGGTGGCGGCGCCGTCGCGGTAGCCGTGGCCGGTGACACGGGTGTCCGCGCGCAGCTGCACGGGTGTGAGCGAGCGCAGATAGGCGGGGACGCCCGAGGGCTGGACCCCGACGACCGAGGCGAACGCCTTGTTCTTGGCCTGATCCGCCCGCAGGAAGCGGATCTGCTTCTCGACGTCGCAGGCGGGGGTGTTGCGGGTGCCCGCGTAGAGGCCGGGCGCCGCCCCGTCCACGCCGCGCACCGCGTTGGCCCGGCCCGTGGCCTCGGCCGGGGGCGTGGTCGACGGCGGCACGGAGCTCTCGTTGGCCGTCGACTCGGTGAAGGGATCCTGGCCGGTCTCGTTCGCCGCCTGGAGGAAGACCTCGCCGGCCTGCCCCGAGCCGCCTCCGCCCGAGTTGGTCAGGACGACGGCCACGACCACGGCGGCCACGACCAGGGCGCTGAGCACCCCGATGCGCGGAGCGGACCGCCACCACGGCCGGTGCGGTTCCGGCTTCGGCTCCGCGGGGCCACCGCCCCCGGTGCCACCAGGACCACCGCCTCCGGCACTCCCGCGGCCACCCTCTCCAGCGCCACCGGGGCCACGGCCTCCGGCGCTCCCGGGACCGCCTCCGGGGGGCTCCGGTGGCGGGCCGTGGGATGGCCGGGAGGGGCCCGACAAGGGACCGGACGGCGGTCCCGTCGGATGGCCGGAGGACGGCTGTTCAGCGCTCACGGGCTCTTCCTCCCGACACGGTCGGCAACCCTTCGGGGATATGGCTGCTTTGCCGCAATGATCCATTGTGTGCTCGGTGCGGGCGCACCGTGCAAGCCGACGCGGACGGCCCTCCCGGCGGGCGGCCCACCGGGAGGCTGCTTAGCGTGACAGGGTGAGCCCTCGAACCGCCCCGGCCCCGGTCCCTGCCCGTCATGGCTGGGTGCAGGCCGTGACGGCCGTACTGCGCACGCTGGCCGCCATGGCCGCGGTGGCCGCGCTGGGCTTGTGGGCGGCCGGAGCGGCGGAACTACCGGACGACGCCTTCGGCCGGGTCGTCGCGGCGACCGTGGCGTCGGCCGTCGGCGGCACGATCCGGCTCACCGGTGACGCCGGTCCGCTCGCCGAGACCCGGGCCGGGCTGACGGTGATGCCGCTGTCGGTCACGCTGACGGGGGCGCTCGTGCTGGCCGCGGGCTTCCTGCGTCCGCTGCGGCACCGGGCGGTCACCGGAGCCGGGGAGCTGGCCGGCTGGGCGGGCCGCATCGCGGTGTTGTGGCTCCTCGCGCTGATCGGTCTGGCCCTGCTGGCCCGTCAGACGTTCACCGTCGACATCGGCAACGGCACGCTCGGCGACCTCACCCACCTGATCGACGCCACACCGACGCTCGGTTTCACCACGGACGTCGCGCAGACCGTGCTGTACGGACTGCTCTGGCTGGCCGGTGTGCTGGTGCTGGCGCTGCTGGTGTCGCGCGGGGCGCCGCTGCCCGCGCGGCTCGTCGGGTTCCAGGAGTCGGTGCGTCCGGCGGCGTACGCCATGGTCGTGCTGCTGCTCGCCTGTGTCGCCCTCGGTGTCGTCGTCGCCCTGGTCACGGCGGCCACGCGCGGGCACCCGGCGGACACCTTCGCCGTCGTCCTGCTCGGCCTGCCCAACCTGGCGTGGCTCGCGCTGACCCTCGGCCTGGGCGCCACCTGGCACGGCCGGGTCGACGGCCCCTTCGGACTGCCCATGCCGCACGTCCTGGACCAGGTGCTGCGCACGCCCGACGTAGCCACGCTGAACCTGCGGACCCTCGCCGAGCACGACGGCAGGGTGTGGTGGCTCGTCGTGGTGGACGCGGTGCTGCTCCTGGCCACCGCGTTCCTGATGGCGGCGCGGACACCGGTACGGGTCCCGGCGTGGCGGCACGCCCTGCGCTTCGCCGTCGCTCTCGCGCTCGCCGTGCTCATGATCTGCCTGGTCGGCCGGATCTCGGCGCACTACGGCCTGTCCCTGCTCGGCATCGGCAACCTGGGCGGCGGTCTGTCGGGCGAGCTGTTCCTGCGTCCCGAGACGTGGTCGGCGATCGGCCTCGGTGTGCTGTGGGGCCTCGTCGCCGGTTTCCTGGGCGCGCTGCTGGCACGGCCGGTGCACCGGCGTGGCGCGGTCCCGAGTCAGGTCTGACGAAGGACCGGAGCGGCCCAACGGGGCAGGGCGCGGGCCGTGCCCCGCACGCTCAGGTCCACCTCGGTCGCCGGGTGGCCTGTGTCCGGGGCCGACGCGGCGGCGGCTCGGAGTGCGGCCACGAAGTCCAGGCAGGAGTCGTAGCGGGCATCGGGCCTCTTGGCCAGTGCCCTGGCGAACACGGCGTCGACGGCCGGCGGCAGGTCGGGGCGTGCCTCGGTCGGCGGGGGCGGGTCGTCGTACTGGTGCGCCCACAGCAGGGCCATGTCGTCGTCGCGCCGGAAGGGCGGGCGGCCGGTGAGGGTCTCGTGGACGACACAGGCGAGGCCGTACACGTCGCAGCGTCCGTCGACCGGGCGGCCGGAGATCTGCTCCGGTGCGACGTAGTCGAGGGTGCCGACGAACTGTCCGACCGTGGTGAAACCGGTCAGGGACAGCGACTTCTTCGTCAGGCCGAAGTCGGTGAGGTAGACGTGCTCGGGGTGGTCACTGTCGGTGCCCCGGGCCAGCAGGATGTTGCCGGGCTTGACGTCCCGGTGCACCAGGCCGTGCGCATGGGCGGCGTCGAGGGCCGACGCCACCTGGGCGCCGATCCGCACGGCGGTGGCGAGCGGCATCGGGCCCTGTCCGTCCAGGAGATGGCGCAGATCGCTGCCGGAGACGAAGCGCATCGCGATGTACAGGACGCCGTCCGTCTCGCCGGCCTCGTAGATCGGCACGATGTGCGGGTGGTCGATCGCCGCGGCCACCAGGGACTCGTGGGTGAAGCGCTGCCGGAAGATGTCGTTGCGGGCGAGCTCCGGCGCGAGCAGCTTGAGCGCGACCGTGCGGTCCAGGCGCAGGTCGTGGGCGCGGTAGACGACGGCCATACCGCCGCGGCCGACCTCGCTCTCGAGGCGGTAGCCCGCGATCCGCTTGCCGATCAGCTCGGAGGGCCGGCCGGAGAACAGGCTCGTCTCGCGTGCCATCACGGTTCACTGTCGGGTGTGACGACCCGGGTCGGCGCATGGTCGCCGACCGCGGCCTCGGGCTCCTCGCGGTCGGTGGCATAGGTGCTCAGCCGCCGCCCGTCACCGTAGAGCCACCGCCCCTCGTCGGCGTCGTACAGCCACACGGACTCCCCGTCGACGACCACCCCGATCCGCAGTCCGTGCGTACGGCCGCGGAAGGACTCCCCGTCGAGGCCGCCGCGTGCCAGGTCCTCGACGGCGCTCCGGTAGTCGGCCAGGGCCTGCTCGGCGCGGGCGAGCAGCGGGCGCGGGTCGGGGACCTCACCGGGTGCGCCGCCGCCCCCGGGCGGGTCCTGGGGTACGGCGACGAGGTAGCGGCCGTCGACCCAGGCGGACCAGCCGTTGGCGCACCGGATCTGCCCCCAGTCGCCGCGCCGCTGGACGAGCTGCACCGGCAGGAGCGGATCGAGGGGCACGGTGGGCCGCTCCGGGTCCGGGGCCTCCCAGGCGGGCAGCCCCGATCCGGGGACGACGTGGGTGGGCCGGAAGCCGTAGGTCGTCATCCGTACCGCCTACTTCCGCATCACGGCGGGCTCTTGCAGGCGCAGCAGCCGGGAGACCAGGAAGCAGTAGAGGGCCGACAGCACGACGAGCATGCCCATGTTGCGCAGCCACACACCGACCGCGTGCCGGAACAGCGGGTCGGCGGTGAGGTCGCCGGGCATGATCCGGGACAGTCCTACGGTGCCGGCCATCGCGCCCAGCCCCCACCGCGTGGGCACCAGCCAGGCCAGCTGTTCGAGGCCGGGCACACCGTGCAGCCGCAGCAGGGCCCCGCCGAAGACGACCTGGACGATGGCCAGCAGCACCAGCAGCGGCATCGTCACCTCCTCCTTGCGCACCACCGCCGAGACCACCAGGCCGAGCAGCATCGAGGTGAAGGCGAGCAGGGCCACGGCGACGGTGAGTTCGAGCAGCGGCGGCATCAACACGCCCTTGCCGCCCGGTGCGTTGAGTTTCACGCCGAACAGGCCCACCTGGGTGAGGACGATCGCCTGGAGGACGGTGATCGTGCCGAGGACGAAGACCTTCGACATCAGGTACGCCGATCTGGACAGGCCCACGGCCCGCTCGCGCCGGTAGATCACGCGCTCCTTCACGAGTTCCCGCACGGCGTTGGCCGCCCCGGTCAGCACGCCACCCACACACAGGATGAGCAGCGCGTTCATCGCGCTGTCCAGGGTCAGGCCGCTGCCGACGACCGCGCGGGCCATCGCGCCCATGACGAACGGCAGCCCGATCATGGTCGCGAGGAAGACGCGGTCGGCGCAGAGGGCGGCGGTGTAGCGGCGCACCAGAGTGCCGAACTGGGCGGCCCAGCTGCGCGGTTCGGGCGGCGGGCCCACGGCGACGGGGCCGGCGCGCGCCGTGTGCGGCTGGGAGCTGGAGTTCACGACGTACTGCGGGTGGAACCGCGAGGCCCGGTACTCGCCCGCCCAGTCGCGGTCGCGGAGGCCTTCGAACGCATCGAAGGCCTCCGGCCAGTGTTCGAAGCCGAAGAAGGCGAGGGCGTCGCCGGGCCGCCCGTAGTAGGCGACCCGGCCGCCGGGGGCGAGCACGAGCAGGCGGTCGCAGACGTCGAGGCTGAGCACGCTGTGGGTCACGACGACGACGGTGCGGCCGTCGTCGGCGAGGCCGCGCAGCATGCGCATCACCGAGTGCTCCATGCCGGGGTCGAGGCCGGAGGTCGGTTCGTCGAGGAAGAGCAGGGACGGCTTGGTGAGCAGTTCCAGGGCCACGCTGACCCGCTTGCGCTGGCCGCCCGACAGGCTGTGCACGGGCTGGCCGGTCCGCTCCGCCAGCCCGAGTTCGCGCACCACCTCGTCGATCCGGCCGAGGCGCTCGGCCTTCGCGGTGTCCTGCGGGAAGCGCAGTTCGGCGGCGTAGGTGAGGGCGCTGCGCACGGTGAGCTGGACGTGCAGGATGTCGTCCTGCGGGACCAGGCCGATGCGCTGGCGCAGCTCGGCGTAGTCGCGGTAGAGGTCGCGGCCGTCGTAGAGGACGGTGCCCTGTTCGGCGGGCCGCTGTCCGGTCAGGGCGCCCAGCAGGGTGGACTTGCCGGCGCCGCTGGGGCCGACCACCGCGAGCAGGCACTTCTCCCCCACCGGGAAGGAGACGTGGTCGAGGAGGACCTTGCGGCCGCCGTCGACGGCGACCGTGAGGTCCTGGACGTCGAGGGAGACCTCGCCGGTGTCGACGTACTCCTGCAGTTCGTCGCCGACGAGACAGAAGGCGGAGTGGCCGATGCCGACGATGTCGCCGGGGCCGACCGGGGCCCGGCGGACGGGCCGGCCGTTGAGGAACGTGCCGTTGTGGCTGCCGAGGTCGACGATCTCGTACGTGCCGTCCGGCCGCGCGCGCAGCTCGGCATGGCGGCGCGAGACGACCAGGTCGTCGACGACCAGGTCATTGCCCGCGGCGCGGCCGATGCGGATGGCCCGCTCGGGCAGCGGCCGTACGCTGGTCGGCTGCCGGTAGGTGCCGGTCAGGGCCGGCATCGAGACGGCGGACGGGCGGTCCGTGGCGGGCAGGGGGCGGCCCGTCAGGACCGCGCGGGGGCCGTCGGCGGGGTTGCCGAACCGCAGCACGCTGCCCGGCCCGACGTCCGACTCCTCGATACGGCGACCGTCGGCGTAGGTGCCGTTGGTGCTGTGCTCGTCCGCCAGCGTCCAGTGGCCGTCCTCGGGCCGCAGCACCGCGTGGTGCCACGAGACCCGGGCATCGTCGAGGACGATGTCGCTCAACGGGTCGCGCCCGACGTGGTAGTCGCGACACGGGCTCATCACCGTGGAGCCCGTGTCGGTCTCCACGACGAGTTCGGGCGCCGCCGGGGCGACCGACCGCTCCGCCATGCCCAGAATTCTACCGATTCACCCGTATGCGCGCCGGGTGAGGAGTGGCGTCGGACGTGGGCCGCGCGCCGCCGGGAGGCGGCTCTCACGTCGGCGGACCGTGCACGGCACCGGACGTCGATCGGTTGTCACGTGTCAGGCCACCGGCAGCACCAGGGCCGGGAGGGTGCGCTGCATGCGCAGGGCGTCGACGGACTCGGCGAGCAGTTCGTACTCCGTGGTGTCGTCGCTCGCGGCGATCCGCACCAGCCGTCCGCCCGCCAGTTCCTCGCCCACGAGCTCCTGCTGCCCCACGTCCGCGCACCAGGCACGCAGCAGGCCGGGCACGTCGGCCACCGTATCGGCCACGGGGACGAGCGAGCCGGACGGGAAGCGCGGATTGTCGGGGAGCGGATCGAGCCGCTCGGCGATCCAGCTCGCCCGGTCGCGCAGCCACCACAGGGCCAGTGCCAGGGTCGGTGCCCGGTAGGTGCCGAGCGGTACGCCGATGCGCTGCCCGTCGCAGGTGCCGTAGGCGGTGACATGGCACAGGAATTCGTCGTGCACGTTCACTCCCCCGTCGCGTCCCTCTTGTGTGCCGGTCCGGCCTCGCTTTCCCCGCGGCTCGTGTACGCGGAACGGTTCTGGTCCTCCCCAGAACAGTCCCTGACGTTCGAGTATCTTCACTTCCGAAACACTGTCACCACGCCATTCCGGCCAGTCTCCTGGCATATGCGCCAAGGTCTTTGTTGGCCGGAATGCGACGACCGGTCCACCGCCGTCATTACCCGCGGGGTAATCGACCCTCCCGGCGCACCCGGGCATGGTGGTCGCACCGGATCGACGAATCCCGAGATTCGGTTCCCGACCAGAGACGACCACCTCGATGGAGGCTGATTCGCCATGTCCGTGAACACCGACCGTTACCAGAGCGCCGCCACCCGCTACTTCGAGGCCTGGAACGCCACCGACCGCGAGGCCCTGACCAAGGCGGTCGCTGCGGCCTGGACGGCGGACGGCGCCTACACCGACCCGCTCGCCGACGTCGCCGGCCACGAGCAGCTCGCGGCCCTGATCACGGGCGTGCACGAGCAGTTCCCGGGCTTCGTCTTCCGTCCGCTGGGCGCCGTGGACGGGCACCACGACACGGCCCGCTTCGCCTGGGAGCTGGTGAACGAGGCTGGGGGTACCCCCTCTGGGGGAGGATCGGCTCCGGTGGCCGGTTTTGATGTGGTCACGCTGGCCGAAGACGGCCGTATCCAGAAGGTTTTGGGCTTCCTCGACCGAGTTCCACCCACGGCCTGACGCTCGGTACCGGCGAGAGGTTTTCCGGGGAACTCCGGGCCGGGAAAGGGGGCGTTCACGGAATTCACCGCGGCGCCCCCGAAGAGCACCGGAAAACAGGACCGCCGGTATGCGTCAACGGTGTACAGGGAAATGGATCACTTCCTGACGGCGTCACGGTAGCGGCGGGGTGCGACGCCGACCGTTCGCTTGAATGCGTTGCTGAAGGCGCTCTCGGAGGTATAGCCGACCGAGCGGGCGAGTGCCGCGACCGGAGTGGTGTCCAGCCGGAGGGCCCGGGCGGCCAGGCTCATGCGCCAGTTCAGCAGGTACGTCAGCGGCGGCACACCGGCCGCCTCCTTGAAGCGCACGGCGAAGGTGGTCCGGGACATCGCGGCCGCGCGGGCGAGTTCCTCCAGCTGCCAGGGGTGGCCCGGGTCGCCGTGCATCAGCCGCAGGGCCGGGGCCAGCCCTTCGTCACCGAGGGCGCGCAGCCAGCCGGGCGGCAGCCCGTCGGCCTGGGCGAGGCAGACCCGCAGCACCTGGACGAACATCAGCTGGGCGAGCTGGTCCGAGGCGAACTCGCCACCGGCCCGGCCCGCCCGCATCTCCCCCGCGAGCTGGTCGATGAGCCAGCGCAGCACCGGCGCCTCGGCCACGTCGGACCGGACGTGCACGAACTCCGGCAGCGCCTGGCGCAGCAGGTCGCCGCTGTCCCGGCTGAGGTCGATGTGCCCGGAGACGCACTCGATCTCGTCGTCCGGCCCGTCGCCCAGGCGGGCCATGCGGGTGCGGGGGTCGACGGCGACATCCGGCGACTCCAGCGGCTCGAGGCCGGGAGCGCTGCACAGCACGTACGGGCGACTGCCGTCGGAGACCACGAGGTCGCCCTGCACCAGCCGCACGGGCTCCCCGCCGTCCTCGCAGACCAGCAGGCAGCCGCCGCGCACGACGGCGTTCACCTTCAGCTTGTCGCGCCCGCGCAGCCGGACGGCCCAGTCGCCGCCGGCCGTGAAGCCGCCGGAGAACACACCGCGGGCGTCGGCGACGGTGAGGGCGTCGGACAGGGGATCCGCGGACATGTTCCGAACTATCGCGCAAGTAGTGCGCACTATCAAGCATTCATCGTACGGATCTGTGGATCTACGGTGGCCGGGACAGCTCAGCTCGATCACGTCGAGGAGACACGCACCATGACCACCGCACAACGGCCCCTCCCCTCCGGATTCGGCCCCGCGTCCACCGCCGAGGACGTGATCACGGGCATCGACCTGACCGGCAAGGTCGCGATCGTGACCGGGGGCTACTCGGGCATCGGCCTGGAGACGGCACGTGTCCTGCGGGCCGCGGGCGCCGAGGTCGTCGTACCGGCACGCGACCTGGAGCGGGCGAAGGCCGCGCTGAAGGACATGCCCGGGGTCGAGATCGAGCACCTGGACCTGATGGACCCGGCCTCGATCGACGACTTCGCGGCGACGTTCCTGGCCACCGGCCGCCCGCTGCACATCCTCGTCAACAGCGCCGGGATCATGGCCACCCCGCTCGCCCGGGACGCGCGCGGTGACGAGTCGCAGTTCGCGACGAACCACCTGGGGCACTTCCAGCTGGTCGCGCGGCTGTGGCCGGCGCTGGTCGCAGCCGGCGGGGCGCGGGTGGTCGCGGTGTCCTCGCGGGGCTTCCGCTTCTCACCCGTGGTCTTCGACGACCTGCACTTCGAGCACCGGCCGTACGAGCCGTTCGCCGCCTACGGCCAGTCGAAGACGGCCAACGCACTGTTCGCCGTGGAGCTGGACCGGCGCGGGCGGGTCGACGGCGTGCGGGCCTTCGCCGTGCACCCGGGCACGATCATCGATACGGGCCTTGCCAAGCACGTCTCGGCAGACGTGGTCCGTGCCGCCGGTGCCGTCGACGACGAGGGCCGCCCGGTCCGCGACCCCGCACGCCAGTTCAAGACGATCCCGCAGGGCGCGGCCACCGGCGTCTGGTGCGCGGCGAGCCCCCAACTGGCCGGACTGGGCGGCGTGTACTGCGAGAACAGCGACATCAGCCCACTGGTGCCCGCGTCCGGGGAGGCCGGCTGGCGCGCCGGCACGGAGACCGCCGGCGTGCTCGAGTATGCGGTGGACCCAGAGGCGGCGGCCCGCCTCTGGGAAGTCAGCGAACGTCTTACGGCATGACGATCACGTCGAGTGTTACGGCGCGACCATCACGTCGAGACTTACGGCTCGACCGTCGTGCCAAGTCCTACTGCTTGACGATCGCGTCGATCCGCGCCAGTTCCTCGGCGTCGAAGTCCAGGTTGCGGACGGTCGCGACGCTGTCCTCGATCTGCTGCGGGCTGCTCGCGCCGACCAGGGCGGACGTCACCCGGCCGTCGCGCAGCACCCAGGCGAGGGCGAGCTGGGCCAGGGTCTGGCCGCGGCCCTTGGCGACCTCGTCGAGCGCCCGCAGCCGGCCGACCAGCTCCTCGGTAACGGCGTCCGAGTTCAGGAAGGGGCTGTCGCTCGCGGCGCGGGAGCCCTCGGGGATGCCGTCGAGGTAGCGGGTGGTGAGCAGGCCCTGCTCCAGCGGGGAGTAGGCGATGGAGCCGACCTGGAGCTCGTCGAGGGCGTCAAGGAGGCCCTCGTCCTCGGGACGGCGGTCCAGCATCGAGTAGCGGGGCTGGTGGATGAGCAGCGGGGTGCCCAGCTCGCCGAGGATGCGGGCGGCCTCGCGGGTCTGCTCCGCCGAGTAGTTGGAGACGCCGACGTAGAGCGCCTTGCCCTGCTGGACCGCCGAGTGCAGCGCGCCCATCGTCTCCTCGAGCGGAGTCTCCGGGTCGAAGCGGTGCGAGTAGAAGACGTCGACGTAGTCCAGGCCCATCCGGGTCAGGCTCTGGTCGAGCGAGGAGAGCAGGTACTTGCGCGAGCCCCATTCGCCGTACGGGCCGGGCCACATCAGGTAGCCGGCCTTGGTGGAGATGATCAGCTCGTCCCGGTACGGCGCGAAGTCGGCCGCGATCGCCTCACCGAGGGCCAGCTCGGCGGCGCCCGGCGGCGGGCCGTAGTTGTTGGCCAGGTCGAAGTGGGTGACGCCGAGGTCGAAGGCGCGGCGCAGGATGGCCCGCTGGGTCTCCGCGGGCCGGTCGGGGCCGAAGTTGTGCCACAGGCCGAGCGACAGCGCGGGAAGCTTGAGGCCGCTGCGGCCGGTGCGCCGGTAGGGCATGTCGGCGTAGCGGTCGGGGTGTGCGGTGTACAACGCGACTCCAGAGGGGTTGGCACACGAACTACCGGTGCCACTCTTTCGCGAGGCGGGTGCAGAGGTCCAACAGGAGAATCCGATGGAATTCAGCGGATAGGCTTCTCAATCATGGAACTGCGCCACCTCCAGCACTTCGTCGCGGTCGCCGAGGACCAGCATTTCACCCGGGCCGCGGAGCGGCTGATGGTCTCCCAGTCGGGGCTGTCGGCCTCGATCCGGGCGCTCGAGCGGGAGCTGCGGGCCCCGCTGTTCGTGCGCACCACCCGTCGGGTGACGCTCACCGAGGCCGGGCGGGCGCTGCTGGCCGAGGCGGAGCGGATCCTGGCCCAGGTGCGGACGGCCCACGAGGCGGTGGCGGCGGTGCAGGGCGTGCTGCGGGGCACGCTGGCGCTGGGCACGGAACAGTGCATCGCCGGGGTGCATGTGGCGGGGTTGCTGGCCGCGTTCCGGCGGCGGCATCCGGACGTGGAGATCCGGCTGCGGCAGGAAGGCTCGGGCGCGCTGGCCGAGGAGGTCGCGGCCGGACGGCTCGACCTGGCCTTCGCCTACCGCACCCAGGACGACACGGACCAGCTGCGGTCGGTGGCGCTGACGAGCGAGCCGGCGACCGTGCTGTGCCACCCGGACCACCCGCTCGCCGCCGCGGGGGCGGCGCTCACGCCGCAGGACGTGGCCGGCGAGGTGTTCGTCGACTTCCATCCGGACTGGGGCCCGCGCCGCACCACGGACGCCGCGTTCGCCGCGGCGGGAGTGCGCCGTACGGTCGCGCTGGAGGTGAACGACGTGCACAGCCTCCTGGACCTGATCGACGAGAACCTCGGCATCGCCGCCGTACCCCGGCATTTCCGGCACAAGCGGCCCTCGCTCACGGCGCTCCCGCTGAAGGGCATGGGCGAGGCGGAGTACGAGACGGTCGCCCTGCTGCCTCCGGAGCGGTCCACCAGCCCGGCGGCACGGGCGCTGATCATGCTGCTCGAAACAGGGGACCTGGCAACACCCCAGGGCGGGGCCCACCCCTCCTGACCTCGCCGTCCGGCCGCCGCAGACTCGTGACCGTCCCGATGACGACCACGGTCTGGAGTACGGAAGATGGCGGAACACACACGACGGAGCGTGCTGCGCGGCGCGGCGGGGATCGCGGCGGCGGGCGCTCTCGTCGGCACGACGAACCTTCCGGCGGCGGCCCGGACCCGGGAATCGACGGATCGTCACTGTCCCTTTCTGGAGGGCGCGTTCATGCCCGTCACCGAAGAACTGACGGCCTTCGACCTGCCGGTCACCGGCCGTATCCCGCGCGAGCTGAACGGCCGGCTCCTGCGCAACGGCCCCAACGTGCTGGGACTCGAGGATCCCCGCGCCCACCACTGGATGCTCGGTGACGGCATGGTGCACGGGGTGCGGCTGCGCGACGGGCGGGCCGAGTGGTACCGCAACCGCTGGGTGCGCTCCTCCCAGGTGGCGAAGAAGCTCGGCGAGTTCTACCCGGGCCCCGTCCCGCCGGACGACTTCGCCTGCAACACACATGTGATCCCCTACCGGGGGAGGATCCTCGCGCTCCAGGAGAGCGGACCGCTGCCGTACGAGCTCGACGGCGAGCTGAACACCGTGGGCACGTACGACTTCCGGGGCACCCTGGAGGGCGCGTTCACGGCGCACACGAAGTACGACGCCGAGGCCGGTGAGCTGCACGCCCTCGCCTACTACCCGACCTGGGACCACGTCCGGCACCTCGTCGTGGACCCCTCGGGCCGGGTGGCGCGCACGACCCGGATCCCGGTGCCGGACGCGCCGATGATGCACGACTTCGCGCTCACCGCGAAGCACGTCGTCGTCTTCGACATCCCGATCACCTTCGATCCGGCGGCGGCCGAGCGCGGCGACCCGGTGCCGTACGTCTGGAACCGCCAACACCCCTCGCGGGTGGGCGTGATGCCCCGGACCGGGGGTGCGGTGCGCTGGTTCGAGGTGGATCCGGTCTTCTACTCGCACACCCTCAACGCGTACGACGAGGGGTCGTCCGTGGTCGTGGACGTCACGACGTACCCGGCGCCCTTCTACGCGGCCGGCCGTGGCACGGACGGACCGTCCGCGAACGGCACCGGCAGGCTCGAACGCTGGACGGTGGACCTGCGTCACGGACGTGTACGGCAACGGACACTGGACGACCGGCCGCAGGAATTCCCGCGCGTGAACGAGGCGTTGGTCTCCCGGCGCCACCGGTACGGCTACTCGGCCGCAGCCGCCGACATGTCGGTCGCGTATCTGACGACGGCGGACGGCAACCCGCCCGACCGCGCCTTCTCCAACGCGCTCATCAAGCACGACCTGCTGCGCGACAGCACCCAGGTGCACCGGCTGCCGAAGGGCGCGGCGGCGGGCGAGGCGGTGTTCGTGCCACGCGACCCGGCGGACCGGCGTGCGGCCGAGGACGACGGATACGCCGTCGCGTACGTCCACAACCCGGACCGCGGAGCCGCCGACCTGGTGATCCTCTCCGCGCTGGACTTCACCGGCGAACCGGTGGCCCGGGTGCATCTGCCGGGGAGGGTGCCGCTCGGCTTCCACGGGAGCTGGATTCCGGACGCGTGAGCGGCGTCGATGCGCGATGGTGGACGTCATGCATGCAAAGGACATCCTCATCGACGGCTACGGCCGTATCCAGGAAGAAGTCCACGCGGTCGTCGACGGCCTGGGCCCCGACGACCTCAACACCCGGCCCGCCCCCGACGCCAACTCCATCGCCTGGCTCGTCTGGCATCTCGCGCGGGTCCAGGACGACCACGTAGCCGACGCCTTCGGACTCGACCAGGTGTGGCTGGCGCAGGACTGGGAGAAGCGGTTCGGGCTCGGCCTGCCGCGGCACGACATCGGGTACGGGCACAGCGCGGCGAAGGTCGCCAAGGTACGGGTCGACTCCGCCGAGCTGCTGACCGGGTACTACGACGCCGTGCACGAGCAGACGCTCGGGGTACTGCGCGAGTTGGCCGCCAAGGATCTCGAACGCATCGTGGACGAGCGCTGGGATCCGCCGGTCAGCCTGGGCGTGCGGCTGGTCAGCGTCCTGTCCGACGACCTTCAGCACGTCGGACAGGCCGCCTACCTGCGGGGGCTGCTGCAGAGCGCGGCGGCGTAACCCGGCAGGATCACGTCCTCGATGAGGGCCCTGCGCTCGTCGAACGGGATGAACGCGCTCTTGACGGCGTTCACCGTGACCGTGCGCAGGTCCTCGAGACTCCAGCCGGCCTCCTCGACCAGCAGGGACATCTCCCGGGTCATCGTCGTGCCGGACACCAGCCGGTTGTCGGTGTTGAGGGTGACCCGGAAGCCGAGGTCCTTCAGGGCCGTGATCGGGTGCTCGGCGACGGAGGTCGCGCACCCGGTCTGCAGGTTGGACGTCGGACACATCTCCAGCGCGATACGGCGGTCGCGGACCCAGCCCGCGAGACGGCCGAGCTTGCCGTCGACGATGTCCTCGGTGAGACGCACACCGTGGCCGATGCGCTGGGCGCCGCACAGCCGGACGGCCTGGTGGATGCTGGGCAGGCCGTGCGCCTCGCCGGCGTGGATGGTGAAGGGCACGCTCTCGCGACGCAGATGTTCAAAGGCGTCCAGGTGGTCGGCGGCCGGGAAGCCGTCCTCGGCACCGGCGATGTCGAAGCCGACCACGCCGGCGTCACGGTAGGCGACGGCCAGGTCGGCGGCCTCGCGGACGCGGTCGAACATACGCATGCCGCACAGCAGGGTGCCGACGCGGACCGGCGTGCCCGCGGCGGCCGCCTTGGCCACGCCGGCGGCGAGGCCCTCCTGCACGGTCTCCACGACCTCGCTCAACGACAGCCCGCCCTTCGTGTTCAGCTCGGGGGCGTAGCGCACCTCGGCGTAGACGACGCCGTCGGCGGCGAGGTCGAGGACGTACTCCTCAGCCGTGCGCAGCAGGCCCTCGCGGGACTGCATCACGGCGAGGGTGTGCTCGAAGGTGGCTATGTAGCGGACCAGATCGCCGGAGTTGGCGGCGTCGAAGTACCAGGCGGCCAGCTCGTCGGGGTCGGTGGTGGGCAGGGTGTGGCCGACCGCGGCCGCAAGTTCGACGACGGTGGCGGGGCGCAGGCCGCCGTCGAGATGGTCGTGCAGGACGGCCTTGGGAAGCCGGCGGAGCGTGTCGGTGCCGATGCTGGGCGCGGTCATGGGCGTGGTTCCTCGGGCGATGGTGCGGTGGGTGTGGGTGGATCAGTGGGCTGCGGGCTGGAGGAGGTCCCAGCGGTTGCCGTAGAGGTCCTGGAAGACGGCGACAGTGCCGTACGGCTCGTGACGCGGCTCCTCCAGGAAGGCCACGCCGGCGGCGAGCATCCGGGCGTGCTCGCGGGCGAAGTCGTCGGTGTGCAGGAAGAAGCCGACCCGCCCGCCGGTCTGGTCACCGACCCGGGCGCGCTGGTCCACGTCCTTGGCCCGGGCGAGCAGCAGTCCGGTGCCGGTGCTCTCGGGACCGGGCTCGACGACGACCCAGCGCGAGCCGTCCGGCCGGGGCGTGTCCTCGGCGAGCCGGAATCCGAGGGCTTCGGTGTAGAAGCGGATCGCCTCGTCGTAGTCACCGACGACAAGGGTGACCAGGGCTACGCGTCGCATCGGGGCCTTTCGGTGAGAATCGACAGCGCGTGAGGTTATACGTAAAACGTAGCGGACGCCAGTTCCCTTCGGGCCGGCGCCGAGGGGGATTCCCGTCAGCCGCTTTCTTCGCCCTGTGCGACCTCCACCCGGTGGTGGAAGTCGAGCATCCCGGTCGTCGAGGCGAGGCAGGAGACGCCTGTGCAGGCGATCAGGAGCGCGGCGATCCAGGGGGCGGCACGGGGCGGGACGCGGGGGGTGGACAGGAGAGCCTGGACTCGGCGCGGGACAGGACCCGTCGCCGCGCCGGGGACGAAGTCGGGGCGCTCCATGCCGCCCGCCTGCCCGGCGAGGGCCGCGCGGGCGATGGCCCGTGCGGTCAGGCGCCGGTCGCCGACCGCGGTGGCGGCGGCCTCGTCGGCGGCCCGTTCGGCGGCGAGCCGGACGGTCGCGCGGACGCGGCGCAGCGCCGGGTGACAGTGGGCGGCCAGCTCCGCGGCGGCGAGGAAGTAGTGGTGGCCGCCGTCGTTGTGAGCGCGCTCGTGCGCGAACAGCGCCTCGCGTTCGGCCGCGTCCAGACTGCGCAGCATCGCGGTCGTGACGACGATGCGATGCGGCCGCCCGGGCAGCGCGTATGCGTCGGCCCGCGGTGAGTCGACCACGCACAGGTCGCCCGCGGCGGGCGCGCGCCCGGCCTCCGTACGCGCCGCGCGGAAGGCCCGGGTCTGGCGCAGCACCGAGCGCACCAGGGTCGCCGCGCACACGGCGAGCACACCGACGGAGGTCACGGCGGCCGGGACGACGAGGACGTCCGACGCGGTGTGGAGTGGGTGGACCAGCTCACCGAGGGCCGCGAAGACGGGCAGTTCGAGCAGCCCGGTGAGGACGAACGCGCCCAGCGCGGCCAGCGAGCAGACCGCGAGGACGACCGCGACGGCGATGATCGCCCACAGTGCCGTCATGGGCGCGAGCCGGTCCAGGGCGCGCCGAGCCAGCGCCGGCAGGGCGTACGGCAGCAGGAGGGGCAGGAGCAGCAGTGCCGTCATCGTTCACCGGGTTCGAGCAGGTCGCGCAGCACGCGCTCGTCGTCCGGGCTGAGCTGGGCGACGAAGCGGGCGAGCACCGTCTCCCGGTCGTTGTCGCGGTCGAGCTCGGTGTGCATCCGGCGGGCGGTGAGGCCCTGGGCGTCCTGGACCGGGAAGTAGGCGAAGCCGCGGCCCTGGCGGCACCGGCCCACCACGCCCTTGTCGTACAGCCGGGTCAGGATCGTGGTCACCGTGGTGCGCGCGAGGTCCGCGCCGAGGCTCTGCTGCACCTGGCCGGGCGTCTGCGGCACTCCGGCGGCCCAGAGGGCGGCCATGACGCTCGCCTCGAGCTCGCCGGCCGGCCGGCGTTCGTCCTTCGAGTCGGCCATGGGAACGTTCCTCACCCGTCTTCGTCCATCGTCCGGTGGACCGTCTACGCGATTGTAGTCAAACGGGTCGCCGCCGTACGGCGGTGCCCGCACGCCCATTATGGGAGAGGCCGTACGGGAGGGTTCCTGGCCCTGGCCGACGTCACCGCCGTACTGCCACCGAAGCCGGCCGGTCCGGCCGGTCAGCCGCTCTGCGTACGCAGCGTGTTCAGCCGGGCCAGCTCGCCCTCGGTGAGCCGCAGCGCGCCCGCGGCGACGTTCTCGACGAGGTGGTCGGGGTTCCCGGTGCCGGGGATGGCGAGCACATGGGCGCCCCGGTGCAGTGTCCAGGCGATCCTGACCTGGGCCGGGGTCGCCCCGTGTGCTTGGGCGACGGCCCGCACCTCGTCGTCGGCGTGGTCGGCGGCACCGTGGTCCCCGCCCTCACCGGCCACGGAGTAGAAGGGCACGAACGCGATGCCCCGTTCGCCGCAGATGCGCAGCATCTCGTCGTCGCCGGGCAGGGACAGGTCGAGCACGTACCGGTTCTGCACGCACACCACCGGGGCGATCTCCAGCGCCTCCTCGAGGTGGCGCGGCTGGACGGCGGAGATGCCGAGGTGCCGGACCAGGCCCGCCTCCCGCAGTTCGGCGAGGGCGCCGAAGTGCTCGGCGATGGAGTCCTGGCGCATCCTGCGCAGGTTGACGACGTCGAGGTGGTCGCGGCCGAGCTGGCGCAGGTTCTCCTCGACGTGGCCGCGCAGCTCGTCGGGCCGGGCCGAGGCGCCCCACTCGCCGCGGTAGTCGCGGTAGGGGCCGACCTTCGTGACGATGACCAGGTCGTCGGGGTACGGACCGAGCGCGCTGTTGATGATCTCGTTGGCCGAGCGCAGGGACGAGAAGTAGAAGGCGGCCGTGTCGATGTGGTTGACGCCGAGCTCGACCGCCCTGCGCAGCACGGCGATCGAACGTTCCCGGTCGCTCGGCGTCCCGTGGTGGAAGGCGGCACTGCCCGTCAGCCGCATCGCGCCGAAGCCGACGCGGTTGACGGTCAGGTCGCCGAGTTTCCAGCTGCCCGCGGCGTCCGCGGTGATCGCTCCGGAGGTCATCGGCGGAGTCTCGCACACGAGCGGCTCGACGTCAGCAGTAGAGGTTGCCGCCCGGTGAGACCCCGAGGATTCCCGAGAACCGCTGGTAGGCGTCGACGCGGCTCTGCACCTGGGCGGGGTTCTTGCCGTCGCACTCCAGGGAGCCGTTGATGGAGCGGACCGTCTGTCCGAAGCCCGCGCCGTCGACCATGGCGCCGTGACCGGTCATGGTGCCGGGGCCGGACTGGGTGTTCCAGTACCACAGGCCGGTCTTCCAGGCGACGGACGCGTCGTTCTGCACCTGGTTGGGGTTGTTGAGCAGATCGATGCCCAACGCATCGTCCGCCGCCTTGTAGTTGAAGTTCCAGCTGAGCTGGATCGGGCCGCGCCCGTAGTACGCCGCCTGTCCGGCCGGGCAGCCGTACGGCTGGCTCCAGTCGCAGTACGTCGGGTAGTTGGCCGTTTTCTGCTCGACCACGTACACCAACCCGCCCGTCTCATGGCTGACGTTGGCGAGGAAGGCCGCCGCCTCCTGCTTCTTCACCGTGTCGCTGCCGGTGTTCGCGAAGCCGGTAGGCGCTGAGCGCGGCGGTGAGGCCGCTGTAGGTGTAGAAGGAATTCCTGTTCGGGAACATCTGGTTGAACTGTGACTCGGTGACGACGAAGCCCGCGGCGGAGGCGGTGGGGGCTGCCTGGAACACCAGGGCGGTGCCTCCGAGGGCGAGCGAGGCCAGGAGCGCGGCTGTACGGCGCTTCACAGGGATCAACTCCTCTGCGGAGCACGGCCGCTCCCGACAAGGGCAGAGCGGAGCCGACCCTTGCGCGCACGCACCGGGAATCCCGGTCACGGCGGTGGGGGCGGCCGTGGTGGGGGGTGTGAAGCCACACTCAACTCCTTTGGTCTGTACCAGTCAAGAGTGTAGGCCAGTCCAATTGCGGGCGGAACCAAGACAGTTGGGCCGCGTGAGAGACCAGCACGTCGGCTTCGCCGTGCCGGCGGCGCAGCGGAGGCGGGGCGAGTCACGTCGGCCGAGGAGCGCGGGCGCGACGCCGAGCTCTCCGTGTGAGGGGCGCTCAGCGTATGAGGTCCCGTCGGCGGCGTGCGAGGTGGGCGCGTTCGGCGGGGCTCTCGGCGAGCACGATGGCCGCGTCGTACGCCCGTACGGCCTCGGTGTCCTGTCCGAGGCGCCGCAGCAGGTCGGCGCGTACGGCGTGGAAGACGTGGTAGCGGTCGAGGTCCAGCTCGTCCACGAGGGCGAGGGCTTCCTTCGGGCCGTCGGCCTCGGCGACCGCGACCGCCCGGTTGAGGGCGACGACCGGGCTCGGGGCGACGGCCATGAGCTGGTCGTACAGCCGCAGGATCTGTCCCCAGTCCGTGGCGTCCGCCGTCGGCGCGTCGCTGTGGACGGCGTTGATCGCGGCCTGGATCTGGTACGGGCCGGGCCGGCCGCGACGCAGGCAGCGCCGGACGAGCTGCTGTCCCTCGGTGATCAGGGCGCGGTCCCAGCGGGTGCGGTCCTGCTCGGGCAGGGGCACGAGGGTGCCGTCCTCGTCGGTGCGCGCGGGACGGCGTGCCTCCACGAGGAGCATGAGCGCGAGCAGGCCGGTGACCTCGGGTTCGTCCGGCATCAGGTCGGCGAGCAGACAGCCGAGCCGGACGGCTTCGGTGCACAGGCCGGGGTCGCCGGTGTAGCCCTCGTTGAAGATCAGGTAGACGACCGCGAGGACGCCGTTGAGCCGGTCGGGCAGGTCGGCGTCGCGCGGCACCCGGTACGGGATGCCCGCGTCGCGGATCTTGGCCTTCGCGCGGACGATCCGCTGGGCCAGGGTGGGCTCGGGCACCAGGAAGGCGCGGGCGATCTGTGCCGTGCCGAGCCCGCCGAGCAGGCGCAGGGTCAGGGCCACGCGGGCCTGGAGGGCGAGTGCGGGGTGGCAGCAGGTGAAGATCAGACGGAGCCGGTCGTCGCGCACGGGGCCCTCCTCGGCCGAGGCGTCGGGCGCGTACAGCCGGGCGGCCTCGGCGTGCCGCGCGTCCCGGGTGGACTCGCGGCGCAGCCGGTCGATCGCGCTGTTGCGGGCGGTGGTGATGATCCAGCCGGCCTGGCTGGGCGGCACACCGGTCTCCGGCCAGGTCCGGACGGCCGTGGTGAAGGCGTCCTGCACCGCTTCCTCGGCGAGGTCGATGTCGCTGAGGAAGCGGACCAGGACGGAGACCGCGCGCCCGTACTCGGCGCGGAAGGCGGCCTCGACGTCGGTGACGTCGGGCATCAGTGCTGGTCCACGAACGGCCGCACCTCGACGGGCAGGGTGGTGGCCAGCGCGGCCTTCCGCCCCCACTCCAGGGCGGCGTCCAGGTCGGGCGCCTGGATGAGGCACAGGCCGCCGAGGTACTCCTTGCCCTCGGCGAACGGCCCGTCGGTGATCAGCACGTCGCCGCCCTTCGGACGCAGCACGCTCGCGGTCTCCGGGTCGTGCAGCCCGCCCGCGAAGACCCACGCCCCCGCGTCGCGCAACTCCTGGCCGAAGGCCTCGACGTCGCGCATGATCGCCGCGAGCTCGTCGGGCGCGGGCGGGCGGCCGCCCGCCGGATGGACCACGCTGAGCAGGTAGTGCTTCATGACGTCCTCCCTGGCGTCGCTGCGTTCTCTCACCTCCTACACGAAGGACACACCCCCGGATCGACATCCCGCCCCGGCGGATCGGAAGAATCTTCCGCGTGACCCTCTCCGCACACCCCCTCGTCATCCGTGCCCGGCAGCTCGCCGACGACCTCCTCGCCCCCGATGCCGAACGCGTCGACCAGGAGGGCGTCCCCGCAAGCCACCTCGAGGCGATCGGACGTGGGGCGTGCTGCTCGACCTGGTTCGTGCAGACGCAGCACCACACACCGGTGCAGACCCTGGCGGCCGGCGAACTTCCCGTGCGGGAGCGCCTGTTGGGCCCGCTGGCGCGGGGCGAGCTGCTGTCCGGGGTGGCCTACGCGCATCTGCGTTCCCATCCGCGCACCCCGGTACGGGTCCGCCGGGAGCGGGGCGGATGGCGGTTCGACGGGACCGTGCCCTGGTACACCGGGTGGGGCCTGAACGACGTCATGCTGCTGGCCGGGGTGACCGAGGCCGACGAGGCCCTGTTCGCCTTCACGGAGGCACGGGAACAGCCCGGCCTGCGGGCGTCGGAGCCGATGCGGCTGGCGGCGCTCACCGCGTCCCGCACGGTGTCGCTGGAGCTGGACGGGCTGTGGCTGCCTCAGGAGGCGGTGGCGCTGCGCATGCCCATCGAGCGGTGGGCCGCCTCCGACCGTCCCAAGACCCGCAACGCCAATCCGGCGGTCTTCGGCGTCGCCCGAGCAGCACTCGCCCTGCTGGACGATGCCACGGCCGAACCGCTGCGCACCCGTCTGTCAGAGGTTCGCAAGGCGGCCTACACCCTGGCCGACCATCCGGTCCCGCACGAACACGCCGAGGAGCGACTGGCGCTCAGGGCACAGGCGTACGACGTCATGCGGACCGCCACCACCGCGGCGGTGGTGGCCGGGGGCGGGCGCTCGATGGCCCTGACGAGCCGGGCCCAGCGGCTGGCGCGCGAGGGCCTGTTCCTGCTGGTGCAGGGCCAGACCGCGGAGTCGCGCGAGGCGCATATGAACTCCCTTGTCGGCCGGACCGGTTGAGCCTGCTCGGCGATCAGCGCCTGCCCAGGATCCGGCGTGCGACCAGGTGCGAGCCGACCGTGGCCGCCGCAGCGAGGCCCAGTCCCCGCGCGGCGTCGAACGGCCGGGCGGGGTGCAGCCCGCAGGAGCGCGTCCGACGCCCTTGCCCGGAGGGCGAGTTCACCGAAGCGCCGGATCGGCAGGGGGTCCTCGGCAGCGGCCTCGCAGCCGCTCTCGAACCAGGGGCGGCTCTTGGTCCGCACGAACTCGGCGGTTGCCGCGAGCGCTCCCCGGGCGATTCCGGCGTCGTTGGCCGCCTGCAGCAACTGGGCGACGGTGCAATGGAGTTGGGGGCCATCGAAGGTGAGGTGATGCGGCAGGACCCGGTCGGCCGGCACCGGGGCCGCGTCGAGGCGGACGGTGCCGCTGGCGGTCGTGCGCCGGCCCATGCCGTCCCAGTCGTCGATCACGGTGACGCCGGGGGCGTCGCGGGGCACGTATGCGACGTGCAGCCTGTCGTCCACGGCGCGGGCCAGGACCGGGATCCAGTCCGCGAAGAGGGCGCCCGTGCTGCAGCGCCGCCGGACCGATTCGGTGCCGCGGGCGGCGCGTGACCTGCACGAGGCGTTCGTGCGCCGGGCGCGCCACTTCGGCGGCACGCTGCCCGCGTGACGTTACGCGGCCTCCTCCTGAGCGGTGTCCACCACGACGAGGAACGCGTCGGACCTCAGGTCCATCACGACCGTCGCCGGTTCGCCCTCGGCCCGGCAGCGCGCCGCGTACTCCTCCGCCGGCCAGGACCCGCGCGGCGCCCCCGCCGGAAACCGCTCCAACACCTTCGTACGCATCGACGTGGACTCCTTCCGAGTCACGCACGGTCGGCCTCGACTCACCGTCCGCCTGCCCGGATTCGGCCGGTCCATGTCGGGCCGTACAGCACGGGCCACTACACATAAAGATGAAATAAGCGCAGAATGGGCCTACGCGGCTCTTACCGCATACCGCACCAGACGCGGTCAGGCCTGCAAGTCGAAGGAGACGAGATATGGCCAACGTCTCACACACCAGAGGTGACATATCGAGCCACCCTGATGTCTCCGAAATGCGGGAACGCTACGCCCGCATGCTCGGCGGTCGTGATGTGTCGCTGTTGGACGGACCGGTGTTCCTGCTCGGTCTCTACTGCGCGGCATCCCCGTGGATCGTGCACTACACGACGAGCCAGCCCGCGCTCGTGACCCACAACCTGATCGTGGGCATAGCGATAGGGCTGCTGGCCCTGGGATTCACGAGGGCCCCCGAGAGGATGTACGGCCTCAGCTGGGCCATGTGCGCGATGGGTGTCTGGATGATCATCGCGCCGTGGATCGTGGGCAGCAGCCCCGACGCCGGGGTCGTGATCAACAACGTCGTCATCGGCGCGCTGGCCGTGATCCTCGGTCTGATCTGCGCCGGTACGGCGGCCAAGAGCGCACCCACGGCCTGAGGACCCCGCTCCTGGAAGGGAGGACGCGGGGCCGGCCGCAGGATGCGGGCCGGCCCCGCCGTGCGCCGGGGCGACCCGGCAGAGGGGGTTGCGCAGGCGCTTGCGTGCATGCGACCGGAGGCCGGGGCAACCCGGGCGGCCTGTCCCGCTGGACAAGAGCCGTGTCGCCGGGTGCCCGCTCAGGACGGCCACGAGGCGCTCGGCAGAGACGTCCGTGGGCCAAGGGCGGAGCGCCACCGTGCGGTACGGCTGTCCGGCTGCACTTCACGGGTAGCGCCGCCCGGACCGTCGGCGACGCTCAGGCCCCCGCCGGCTCCGCGTCCGGCGTCGGCACGGTGACGTACTCCTCGCTGATCTCCCGCTCCCCGAACGGCCACACCTTCTCCAGCCGGGCCCAGATCACGAACGCCACGCAGCCCAGGGCCAGCCATGCCAGGGACCACTCGATGGGGTGGCGGCCCGGGGAGTTCTTGTCGGCGTACCCGTAGATCACGCACCAGCCGACGAAGGCGACGATGCTGGGCAGCGGGTAGAGCCACATCCGGTACGGTCGCCGTAGCGTCGGCTGCCGCCGGCGCAGGACCGACAGGGCCACGATCTGGGCCAGCGCCTGGACGATCACCATCACCGTGGTGAGCAGCTGGATCAGGGTCGCGAGGTCCGTGTGACGGCCGATGAGGAAGCCGATCGCGGTGATCACGCCCATCGTGGCGAGGCCCAGCATCGGGAAGCGGTGCTTCGGGTGCAGCTTCTCGTACGGCCGGAAGAAGACATGGTCGCGGGGCCGCGTCGTACGGTACCCGCGAGCCGCCGAGCAGCCCCGCGAACACCGAGGCGAACGCCGTGATCAGGATCAGCACGGTGACCGTGTCGGCGGCGCCCTTCCCCCAGGTCTCCTCGAGGACCGCCGAAGCGACGGAGGTCGAGGCGATGTCGCCCGGGTCCGTCATGCGGTGCCAGTCGACGACGCCGAGCGTGCCGATCTGCAGCAGCAGACAGATCGCCATGATGCCGAGGATCGAGAAGAGGATGGAGCGCGGCAGCGTACGGCCGGGTTCCTTGATCCCGGCACCCATGTAGGCCGTCGTGTTGTAGCCGAGGTAGTCGTAGATGCCGATCGTCAGGCCCGCGGCGAAGCCGAGCCAGAAGTGGTCGCTCGTCAGGTCGAAGGCGTGCGCCGGGTAGGTGAAGGCCAGGTGTGGGCTGAAATCGGTGGCCGCGGCGACGATCACGAGGAGCACCGACGCGATCATCACCGTCCACATCACACACGGTGCCGGCGCGATGACCGGCGAGGGGGTGGGCCGCGCATCGGCTCACCCCCGTACGGTCAGCTCACGTTGAGCGCCGTGTCGTCGATGACGAACGACGTCTGGATCTGGGAGCCCTCGGTGCCGGTGAACTTGATGGTCACGGTCTGCCCGGCGTAGCTCGCGAGGTTGAAGCTGCGCTGGGTGTAACCACTGGCGGCGTCGAGGTTGGAGTAGGTCGCCAGGGTGCTCAGGACGGAGCCGGAGCCGTTGAGAACCTGCACCGTCAGCTTGTCGTACGCGGTGCTGGTGGTGGTCTCGTCCGTGTCGATGTGCAGATAGAAGCTCAGGTTGGCGGACGTGCACCCGGACGGGATGGTCACCGACTGGGAGAGCGTGTCGGTGTGTGCGCTGGCGTAGCCGTCCAGCCAGGCGTAGTAGGAACCGCTGCGGGGCGACTCACCACTGGTGTTGGTGATCACGCCGCTGCTGGCGCTCCATGTGCTGTTGCCCGACTCGAATCCGCTGTTGCCGAGGAGCTGGGCCGCGGTGCAGGTGCCGCCACCTCCACCGCCTCCGTCACCGGTGCCCGAACCGGCCAGCCAGGCAGTGGCGTTGAGGGCCAGGGCCGCGTTGGTGGCGCCGGTGTCGTTCCAGCCGTCGTACAGGGTGTTGCCGGACTGGCCGGTGCCGTCGTCGATCGGCGAGCTGTCGCCCCAGAAGGCGACACGGCCGCTGCCGAAGGTGCTGGTGGCGAAGAACGCGCCGGTGTTGCCGGAGTAACCGGAGCGGTAGACCAGGCCCTTGACGCCGGCGTTGTCGGCCGGCTTGAGGGTGGCCGTGGTGCCGTTGGCGATGAGGCTCTTGGTGACGTTGCCGAAGGAGCCGTGCAGCACCGGGTTGGTGCTGTCGCTGATGGCGGCCGGGTAGCCGGACGTGATGTTCAGCGCGTCGATCGAGAAGCCGAACGGGTCGGTGGAGTCGACGCTGTTGTTCGACATCAGGTCGTTCAGGATCGCGACCGCGTCCTTGCCGTCGTTGTTGCGGTCGGCACCGGTGTGGTCGGAGATCATGAAGAGGCCGCCGCCGTTCTTCACGAAGTTCATGATGGCCGTCTTCTCGGCCGACGTGAACAGCGTGTTCGGCTCGGGCAGCACCAGCGTGTCGAAGTTCGACAGGTCGGTCGATGCCGAGCCGCCGTAGCTCAGGCTCGAGCCCGAGGGCAGTGTCTTCAGGCTGTAACCGCCGGCCTTCTGCAGGGCGACGCCCCAGGACGAGAGGGCGCCGGTCCAGTCCGTCTCGGCGTTCGGCGTGGAGTCCTGACCGAGCGGGTCGGGCTGGCTGGTGGAGATGATCCAGTCGGCGTTGCCGGCCGTCTCGGCGTGGGCGTTGTCGAACAGGATGCGGTGGGTGGTGGCGGCGTGGGCTGGGGTGGCACTCGTGCCGACCTGGAGGGCAGCTCCCGTGGCGAGCAGTCCGAAACCGGCGAGGGCAGTGGTGAGTCTGCGACGGAACCTTCTGGATCCGAGCATCCGGCGAACCTCCGTGAGTGGGGTCGAGGCGGTGCGGGCGCCAAGTCTGCGCGCGTAGAACCGGGTTGAGGGTTCTACACGCGTCGATAGATTGAAAGGTACATGGCATGACTGGCCGGTGAACAGAAAGACCGGGCAATACCCGGAACGGAGTGCATCCGGTTACAGCGGGCAGAAGGGACGACAGCGGGGAACTCGTCCTGGAGGGGGCGCAGATGGAGATCTCAGGCATCGTCAGTGCCGTCGTCATCGGCATCGTCATCGGTGTGCTCGGACGCCTGGTCGTACCCGGGCGGCAGCGCATCGGCTTCCTGCTGACGATCGTCGTGGGCATCGTCGCAGCGCTGCTCGGCTCGGCGATCGCCGCCGGGTTCGGGGTCGCCGAAACCAAGGGGCCGGACTGGATCGAGTGGTTCATCCAGATCGGGCTGGCGGCGGTGGGAGTCAGCGTGCTGGATCGGGCGCGGTCGCGGCGCTGAGGAGCGGGCGGCGGGCTCGGCGCCCACCTGCTCCGGAGCGGCGCCGACGTGCCCTGGACGGCGGCTGCCGGCCGTGGAGCGGCGTCCGCCTCCCTCACAGGGCCTCCGCCCACGATCCACTCGGCGCCTGTCTCCCCTGGTTGCTCGCCCGACTTCCCTGAGGTGGAGCCCACTCGCCGTCGCGGGCCCGCCGCACGCGGCTCCCCGCTGCGTGCGGCGGGCCCGGTGCCTCGACCGGGTGTCCTGGTGCCGGAGAGTATGGACACCGCGGGAGGCGGCTCCCCCCGAGGGCGCGCTGCGCGGTGCGCCCCACGCCACCAGCATCGCAGCGAACTCCCGGCGCGCGCCCGGGGCCAACCGGCCCTCGGCGCCGGTCCGATCGGCCCACACCGGCGCAGGGTGTGCGGTACGGCGTCCCGAACCGATCGTCAGACCGTGTGGACGTACGGCGTCGTGGTGCTCAGCGGCTGGAAACCCAGGCGTTCCAGAATGGGGCGGCTCTGGGGCATGGCGTCGACCTGGAGGTAGCGGTAGCCGCGGGCCGCGGCGGCGCGTGCGCGATGGGCGACCAGGGCACGGTAGAGGCCCCGGCCCCGCCAGCCCTCGACGGTGCCGCCGCCCCACAGCCCGGCGAACCGCGTGCCGGGCACCAGCTCCATGCGGGCGGCGCTGACCGGCTCGTCGCCGGCAAGCGCCACCACCGCGACGACGGTGACCGGGTCGGCGGTGAGCCCGGCGAGCAGTTGATGGCGCAGCCGCGTCCCGTCCGTGCTGAAGGCCTTCTCGTGCACATCCACCACGAGGTCGACACCCGCCGCATCGGTGGCGGTCACGATGCGGACGCCGGCGGGTGGTTCGGCGTCGAGGGTCAGCGCGGCGACCTCACCGACGAGCAGCGTCTCCTCGGGCTCGGCCGTGAAGCCGGCGGCGGTGAGCCGCTTGCCGAGGTCGACCGGGCGGTCGTGGCCGTAGAGCTTCCACTCGAAGTCCAGGCCGAGGCCGGTGAAGTGGGCCATCTGGTCGGCGATCGCCGCGTCCGCGGTCGACTCGTCCAGTGCGGACCAGACGACGCCGTTCCAGCCGTGGGCGCCGGCGACCTGGCGCACCACGTCCCCAGTGCGTTCGACCCGGGCCCGGGGGCCGTCGGGCCGGGCGCCCTCGCGTATGTCACGGTCGTAGAGGGCGAGCACAGTGGCATGTTCCATGCGCCCACTCCAGCATCACGGACCGTACCGGGCAACGGGTTTACCGTTCGATCCGGTCGTCGGACCCCTGTCGGCCGGCCCCTCCTCCACGGCCGCCAGATAGGCGCTGAGCCGGTCGCGGTTGCGGGCCAGGCAGTCGATGCGGGCCTGAATGCGCTCGAGGTGGGCGTGCAGCAGCGCGGCCGTCTCCGGGGTCACGCACGCGGCGGGCGGATGGATCTCGTCGGGGCCCGAGAGGTACGGCAGAACGGCGCGGATCATCTCGGTGGTGAGGCCGGCGTCGAGAAGGCCGCGGATCTGCTGGACGTCCCGGACGGCCGTCTCCGCGTAGGAGCGGTAGCCGTTGTCGGCGCGTCCGGGGTGCAGCAGGTCCTGTTCCTCGTAGTAGCGCAGCAGGCGGGTGGGGACGCCGGTACGGCGCGAGAGTTCGCCGATCCTCATGAGTACCTCCCTGCCGCCTTGACCTTCACACTGATGTGAGGGTCCGAGCATGGTCGCATGTCCACCGTTTCCCTGGTCAAGGGCGCACCCGCGTCCGCGCGGCTGCCGTGGCCGGGGCTCCTCGCCCTGTCCGCTTCCGCCTTCACCGCCGTCATGACCGAACTGCTCCCGGCCGGCCTGCTGCCCTCGATGGCGCCGGCGCTGGGCGTCCCCGAGTCCCGGGTCGGCTTTCTGGTGACCGGCTACGCGGCCGCCTCTTTCCTGGCCGCCGTCCCGGTCACCGCGGCCCTGCGCGGCCTGCCCCGGCGGCCGGTGCTCGTCGGCGCGCTGTTGGGGTTCGCGTGCGCCGACGCGCTGGTCGCGCTGTCGTCGTCGTACGTGCTCACCTTCGGGGCTCGGCTCGTCGCCGGGGCGACGGGCGGCACATTGTGGGCGATGCTCGTCGGGTACGCGGCCCGGATGGTGCCGGCCGAGCGACGCGGCCGGGCGATCGCGATCGTGCTGGCCGGGATCACCCTCGCACTCGCGGCGGGTGTGCCCGCCGGGACGGTGCTGGCCGGTGCGCTCGGCTGGCGAGCGGCCTTCGCGTCCCTGGCCGCTCTCGCCCTGCTGCTGGCGGGCTGGGTGCGGTGGCGGGTGCCGGCATTCCCGGGTGAACCGCCGCACGGGCGCGTGCCGTTCGTCCGGGTCGCCCTGCGGCCGGGGATCCGTCCGGTGCTGTCCGTGACGCTGTTCCTGCTGCTGGGGCACCAGGTGATGTACACGTACGCCGTCCCGTTCGCGGCGCACGCCGGCTTCGGCCGTACGGGACCGCTGCTCGCGGTGTTCGGTACCGCCACGGTCGCCGGGATCTGGCTGACCGGGGAGCTGGTCGACCGGTGGCTGCGCGGCACGCTGCTCGCCGCACTGACGCTCTTCGCGGCCGTGCTGGTGGCGCTCGGCCTCGCGGCCGGCACGCCCGCCGTGCTGCTCGGCGCGGTCGCCCTGTGGGGCGTGGCATTCGGCTGGGCGCCGACGCTGATCCAGACCGCGCTGGTCGACGTCTCGGGACCGGCCGACGCGGATGTGGCGACATCGCTGCAGACGACGGTGTACAACGCGGGCATCGCCGGCGGATCGCTGGTGGGCGGTCTGGCGCTGGGCGGTCCGGGACCGGCCGCCCTGCCCTGGACCGCGCTGCCGTTGGTCACCGTCGGGCTCGTCACGGTGGCGGTGGGGCGCCGGTACGCCTTTCCGGCCGTACGCCGTTCGGGGCGGACGCGGCGTGCCCTGGCCGCGGCGGCTCCGCGGCCCGTAGCGTGCGCCCGGAACCGTGCCGGAAGTGAGGGGCGTACGCCATGGTGAAGGAGACCGAACTGCGGTATCTGCGCCGCTGCGTGGAGCTGGCGGCCGAGGCGCTCGAGGCGGGTGACGAGCCGTTCGGGTCGGTGCTGGTCGCCGGGGACGGCACCGTGCTCGCCGAGGACCACAACCGGGTGGCTTCGGGGGACGGCACACGCCACCCGGAGTTCGAGCTGGCCAGGTGGGCCGCCGCCCGTCTGACCGCGGACGAGCGGGCGGCGGCGACCGTCTACACCTCCGGAGAGCACTGCCCGATGTGCGCGGCCGCGCACGCCTGGGTGGGGCTGGGCCGCATCGTGTTCGTCGCCTCGTCCGAGCAACTCACCGGGTGGATCGCCGAGTTGGGGGTGCCCGCGCCGCCGGTGCGGGCGCTGCCGGTGAACGAGGTCGCGCCCGGGGTGCTTGTCGAGGGCCCGGTGCCGGAGCTGATCGAGGACGTGCACGCGCTGGTCCGGCGCTGGCACGGGGCGACGGACTGAACGTCAGCCGAGTTCGAGGGTGGTGACGCCGTACACGCGCTGCGTAGGCACGCACCGGGCCCGTGTACAGGCGGGCCGTCTCGAACAAGGCGGTGAATCCCGCGTCTTCGGCGAGGGCACGCCCGCCCGGTTCGTCTCGGGCACGTCGATGGCGACGTCGCTCCCGGCGAACTCGCGCTTGAGGGCGGCGAAGAGGGCGTGCGCGTCGTCGGCGGTTTCCGCAGCATCCTTGCCGATCACCGGGGACCCGGCACGCCTGGATCGAGCCGTCGGAGAACGCGGACAAGCCTTCTTCACGAGCCAGTTGTGGCTCCGCACGGCCGGCCGCTCCCGGGCAGACGGAGACCCCACCGGTCGGGCAGCCCGGTGGGGCCGTACGGGGTGCCGGGGCCGGCTCAGTGCTCCGGGCGGGGGCGGAAACGCCGGTAGAGGGCCGTCCCGGTGAGCAGGAACGCGGCACCCGCGGCCACGGCGGGGACGGTCGCGTCCGTTCCCGTGTGGGCGAGCACGGACGTGGCCTGCGGCGGGACCGTGCGGGTCACCGGCGAGGCCGGTGCCCTCGGCGGGGCGGTCGGCGTCGGGGTGGGAGTCGCCGGGTGGCCGCCGGAGTGGTCGACCGAGGTGTTGCCGTGCGCCGGGTTGCCGATGCCCGCCACGTTCAGGCCGTTGCCGCTCACGTTCACCGGGACATCCACCGGCAGCTGGATACCGTTGCCGGAGAGCACACCGGGAGAATCCTTTCCGGCGCTGTGCGCCGTCGCTCCGCCCGACCAGGAGGATCCCCCGCCGCCGGACCGGCCACCCTCGTTGGCGCAGCTGTTGCCCGCGGCCGGATTGAGGAGCCCCACCACGTTCACGGTGTTCCCGCACACGTTCACCGGAACGTGCACCGGGAGCTGGATGGAGTTGCCGGAGATCAGCCCGGGCGAGTCGGCCGCGGAGCCGTCCGCGGCCGAATCGGCGAACGCCGTCCCGGCAACGGCCATCGCCCCCGAAGCGGCGGCGACGGCGATCACACCGTTACGGGTAACCCGTTTCATAGGTTCCCTGCCTTCCAGACATGGTCACGGGCACTCGCCCGCACCGGATAAAACGCCTCTGAGCCATCCGGGTTATGGCCGATCGGCATTTCACCCCATCGGGCGACAGTGTTATCGAACCAGTCGTAAAACCATCGGATACGCACCGATCGCACGGGGACGGCCTCTGGCACTGCCCGCCTCTGGAGGCGGGCCCCGCAGGGCCCGCATATGGTGAGCGAGGGCACTGCCCCGGTCCGCAGCAGGGCGTCCCTGGAGGCATCGATGCTGGCCAAGCTGTCCACACGGCCCGCCGTCCGGCGCTGCGCGGGCTCCGGAGTCCTCGCCCTGGCGCTGCTCGGGGCCGGGTTGCCCGCGGCCGGCGCGGCCGAGCCGCCCGAGCCCGATCTGACCCGCTTCTACCGCCAGAAGGTCACCTGGTCGGCGTGCACCGGCAGGGCCGCGCCCAAGGACATGCAGTGCGGCAAGGTGACTGTCCCGCTCGACTACGCACGGCCCGGCGCCGGCACCATCGACATCGCCCTGGCCCGCTACCGGGCCACGGGGAAGTCGCAGGGTTCCGTACTGCTGAACTTCGGCGGCCCGGGCGGCCCCGGCATCAGCACGCTGGCCGCCGCCGGCAAGGACTACATGGGGCTGACCAACGGCTACGACGTGGTCACCTTCGATCCGCGCGGCGTCGGCCGCTCCTCCCCCGTCAGCTGCGGCGAGGGCGGCGACGAGGATTCCTCGCAGACTGCCGAGGTGACGCCGGACGCGAGCGATCCGCAGGCGATCCTCGAACTGCTGCAGAAGGCGGCCGCCCTGTGCGCCGCCCACTCCGGGCCGGTCCTGCCCCACATAGGCACCGTGAACGCTTCCCGCGACCTGGACGTCATACGCCAGGCCCTCGGCGACAAGAAGCTCAACTACCTGGGCTTCTCCTACGGCACCCGGCTGGGCGCGGTGTACGCGGCCCAGTTCCCCGGCAAGGTGGGGCGGATGGTCCTGGACGGGGTGGACACCTTGACCGAACCGCTGTCCGAGCAGGGGCTGGCGAGCGCCGCGGGGCAGCAGACGGCGCTGGACGGCTTCCTGGACTGGTGTGTGCAGGACGTCGGCTGCCCGTTCGGTCAGGACCGGCGCAAGGCCGGTGAACAGGTGGTCCAGCTGGTGCACTCGCTCGACGCGAACCCGGTGCCGAAGAACGTCGGCGGCGAGTTCTCGGACCAGGACCTGGTGGGCGCCATCGGGCAGGGCCTCTACAGCCAGGAGATGTGGCCCTCTCTGGAACGTGCCCTGGCCATGCTGATGGAGGACGGCGACACGAGCAAGGTGGCGGCCTTCGCGTCCGGCGGCATGGCACCGTGGCGTGCCGGCGGCGGGCTGGTGAACGAGGAGGACGTCCCCGTCGACAATCTGACGGCTGCGCTGATGGCGATCAACTGCGCGGACGACCCCGACCGGCTCGACGCCGGTCAGATCAAGAAGGAGATCGGCCGGCTGCGTGCCGACTACGAGCGGGCCTCACCGGTCTTCGGCCGGCACCGCCTCAGCGAGGTCCTGATGTGCTACGGCCGCCCGAAGGGCACCGACTTCATCCGCGACAGGGTCAAGGACCTCCACTCGGCGAAGATCCTCCTCGTGGGCACGCGCGGGGATCCGGCCACGCCGTACCGCTGGGCCGAGGAGACGGCGAAGCGGCTCGGCCCGTCGGCCGTGGTGCTCGACAACAAGGGCGAGGGCCACACCGGCTACATGTCCTCGAAGTGCGTGCACCGCAAGGTCGACGACTTCCTGCTGTACGGCTCCCTGCCGGCGAACGGCAGCTCCTGCGGGCCGGACGGGAGCCACTGGGACTCCGTCGCGAAATCGACCAGGGGCTGACAGAAGGCGCAAGCAGGCGACCGGCGTGAAAGCGGCACAACCTCTCGCCGGCCGTGGTGGTCACAGTGGGCAGGTGCGGCTCGACCCGCCGTACCGCACACGACCGGAACAGGGGGAACTCCTCATGCGCATCCGTCCCGCCGTCGCCGTACCGGCCCTCTCGGCCGCCGCCGGCCTGCTGCTCGCCGCCGCTCCGAGCGAGGCCGCCGCCCCGGTCACGCCCTGCGCGGAGCAGGCGCTGACCGTCCGGGCGAGGGCGGCGTCCGCCGACCCGTCCGTGGTGCGGATCAGCGCGACCAACCGCGGCGCCCGCGCCTGCACCGTCGACCGCATCCGACGGTCACGTTCGGGGACCTGGACGGCGCTGCCCTGCCGGTGCCGGAGGGGAACAGCGGCCCGTACCGGATCGGAGCCGGCCGGACCGCCTACGCGGCGGTGCGGACGATCGACGACCCGGCGGACCCCGAGGCCCGCACGGTGGACACGATCACCGTGGCCGCCGACCCGTCCCACCTGGGCCGCACCTTCTCGGCGGCCGAGCTGGGCGCCGGGGACGCCGTACGGGTGTGGGAGCCGGTGACGACGTGGTGGCAGCCGTCGCGGGCGGCCGCGGACCGGGCCCTGGGGCTCAGCTGAGGGTCAGCTCGGGCTCGTAGAGGTCGAGCCAGAGGGCCAGGTCGAGGGTGCGTTCCAGGCCGTACCGGGCCCCCTGCGTGCTCGCCGGGGTGTCGCGGTGGGCGGCCTGGTGGATCTTCTCCCGGTCGACGACGTCGAACACCGGGTGGTCGGGCCGGGCGAGGAGTTCCTTGACCTGGTCCTGGAGGGCGCGGCCGTAGCGCGGATCCTGGGTGGACGGGTAGGGGCTCTTGACCCGGTCGTAGACGGACTTCGGGAGGACGTCCGCGGTGGCCTCCCTGAGCAGGGTCTTCTCCCGGCCGTCGAAGGACTTCAGCGACCAGGGCGTGTTGTAGACGTACTCGACGAGCCGGTGGTCGCAGTACGGCACGCGGACCTCCAGGCCGACGGCCATGCTCATACGGTCCTTGCGGTCGAGCAGGGCCCGGACGAAACGGGTCAGGTGCAGGTGGGACATCCGCCGCATCCGGTACTCGAAGTCGCTCTCGCCGTCGAGGCGGTGGATGCCCGCGACGGCGCTGCGGTAGGCGTCGGCGATGTACGCGTCCAGGTCGAGGCTCTTGGCCACGTCGGCGCGCAGGACGTCGGCGCGGTCCCCGAAGTACCGGCCGGCCATCGGCAGCCATGGGAAGGTCTCGGCGCTGCGTGCCTCCTCGTCGAAGAACTGCAGGTAGCCGCCGAAAACCTCGTCGGCGGACTCGCCGGACAGGGCGACCGTGGAGTGCTCACGCACGGCACGGAACAGCAGAAAGAGCGAGGAGTCGAGGTCCCCGAGGCCGACCGGCAGGTCGCGGGCGCGCAGCACCCGCTCGCGTACGGCCGGGTCGGCGAGGGTCTGCGCGTCGAGGACGATGTCCTGGTGGTCGGTGCGGGCGAGGCGGGCCACGTCGTGCACGAAGGGCGTGTCCGGGGTGCCCCGCAGCTCGTCGGCGACGAAGTGGTCGGTCTGGCCGACGAAGTCGACGGCGAAGCTGCGCACCTTCTCACCCTGTTCGGCGAGCTGCCTGGCGGCCAGCGCGGTCATGGCGGAGGAGTCGAGGCCGCCGGAGAGCAGCGTGCAGCGGGGCACGTCGGCCACGAGCTGGCGGCACACGATGTCGTCGAGGAGGGTGCGGACGCGGGCGACGGTGGTGTCGCGGTCGTCGGTGTGCGGGCGGGTCTCGAGGCGCCAGTAGGCACGCGTGCGCAGCCCCGAACGGTCGACGGTGACGACCGTGCCGGGCTCGACCTCGCGCATGCCGTCCCACACGGCGTGTCCGGGCGTCATCACCATGGTGAACAACTCGCGCAGTCCGTCCAGGGCGACGCGGGGCCGGACGAGCGGGTTGGCGATGATCGCCTTGGGCTCGGAGCCGAACAGGACGCCGTCGGCGGTCGGGTGGAAGTAGAAGGGCTTGATGCCCATGCGGTCGCGGATCATGACGAGCTGGTCGCGGCGACCGTCCCAGACGGCGAAGGCGTACATGCCGTTGAGCCGCTCGGCGATCCGGTCGCCCCATTCGAGGTATCCGCGCAGGACGACCTCGGTGTCGGAGTCGGTGGTGAACCGGTGGCCGCGGCCGATGAGTTCGCGGCGGAGTCCGGTGAAGTTGTAGGCCTCGCCCGAGTACACCAGCGCGACGGTGCCCTCCGGTGTGCCGGCGGTCATCGGCTGGCGGCCGCCGGGCAGGTCGATGATCGCGAGCCTGCGGTGGCCCAGTGCGGCGGGACCCTCGGCCCAGGTACCGCGGTCGTCCGGGCCGCGGCAGGCCATCGTCTCGGTCATCGCATCCAGTACGACGGCCTCGGTACTCAGGTCGCGGTCGAAGGAAACCCAGCCGGTGATGCCGCACATGCCTTGCCTCCTGCCTCCGGCCGTGTGGCGGCACCACGCTCACCTGCGCCCTCCGGGGCGGGTTCCGACGACGGCCGAATCAGATGTATTGAGCACCTATATAACGAGCGTGCGTCCGACCCACCGGCCCGGTCAACGCCGCCATGACACGATCGGCCCGCATCACGTCACCCTTTCGGCCGCGCTTTACCCGCGCGGGAACCGCGCCCCAGCACTGCCGGGCCCCGCCCTCCCCGATCCGGCCACCGGCAAAGGCTTCTCAAAAATAAGACAAAACGGTCAAGCAGCCCGATAGTGCACCTCTGTCACACGGCCGCGGAGCCGACGAACCGCTCGACCGCCGTGGTCAGCTCCTCGGGCTTCTCCACCGGCAGCTCGTGGCCCGCGTCGATGACGCGGACCACCGCGTCCGGGTACGCCTTCGCCATCCGCAACATCTGGCGCAGCGGCAGCTGGATGTCGTGGTAGCCATGCACGATCAGGGTGGGCGTACGGATCTCGCCGACCCGGTCGAGGACGTCGAAGGCGCGCATCGCGCCGTACAGCGTCATCACCACCTCGCGGGGCGTCTCGGCGGAGGCGCGGATGTACTCGCGGATCTCCTCGCGCGGGTGGCCGGGGGCGAAGGCGCGCTGGATGTTGGCGGCGACGAACAGCTTGAAGGGCACGAGCGTGGACGCCGCCATCAGCAGGCCCCGGCCCCGGCTGTACGTCATCTTCGCGATCGAGTCGACGAGGACCATGCGCTCGACACGGTCGGGGTGGGCCAGGGCGATGGTCTGGGAGATCATCCCGCCCATCGAGTGCCCGATCAGGACGAAGCGGTCGACCTTCAGATGGCCGAGCAGCGCGAGGACGTCCTCGGCCAGCTCCGCGATGGTACGGACGCCCGCCCCGCCGCTCTCGCCGTGCCCGCGCAGGTCGAGGCGGATCACCCGGCGCGTGGCGGAGAAGTGCGCCATCTGGTGGTCCCAGCGGTGCCGGTTCGCCGTCCAGCCGTGGACGAAGACGAGGGGCACGCCGTCGCCGTCACGGGGGCCCTCGTCGTCGTACGCCAGTACCGCGCCGTCGAGTTCGAGCTGGGGCATGGGGCCTCCTGGGGTGCGGTCCGGTTACTGACCGGTACGGTAACCGGCCGCACCACTCGCCGTCACCGTCGTTCGCCGAGGAAATCGAGGATGTGCCCGTACACGTCGAGGGCGGCGCCCCGGCCCAGGAAGGTGTCGAGGTGGCCGTACCCCGGGATCTCGGTGTACCGCACGTCGAGCTGTGGCTGCCGGTGCGCGAGCACCTCGTGGCAGAGCTTCTGCGAGTCCTGCCAGAGCCCGTTCTCGCTGCCCGCGAGGAGCAGGACCGGGGTGTCGATGCGGCCGGCCGCGTCCAGTGCGTTGGGCGGCAGGGCGCGGTAGCGGTGGTCGGTGTCGTGCCAGCGGACGACGCTGCGGGCCAGTTCGATGCGGCGCAGATGCGGCAGGATCCACAACGGCGCGGGCCCGAGGAGTTCGGCGAGCCGTTCGTGAGTGGCCTCGGACAGGTTCTCGTGCACGAAGAGCGAAGCGCCCGAGCCCCAGGCCGAGTTGTGCAGGATCTGACAGGTCGGGTCCGGGCAGCTCGCCCCGCGGGAGGCCAGGGCGAACAGCGGCGTGTACTTCGACCACAGGCCCACCTTGCGGAAGTCGACGGGTATGTAGTCGATCCGCGACTTGAGCAACTCCCCCATCACGGAGATCCGCAGCGAGGTGCGGCCCGCCAACTTCGGTGTCAGGAACACCCCTTGGGAGACGACTCCGGCGAGGCCCGGCACCAGTCCCGCCGTCAGGCTCAGCGACAGGCTCAGGGAGCCGATGCAGTGCGCGATCACGAACAGCGGCCGGTCGCCGATGCGTTGACGTATCCGGCAGACGGCCTCGGGGATGTCGTAGAGCGCCACGTCGTCGTACGTGTACCGGCGGCCGGTCTCGTTGTACGGCAGCCGGCAACTGCCGCGCCAGTCGAGCAGCCAGGGTTCGTAGCCCTCGTCGAGGAGGACGTCGACGAGGTTGCGGGTCTCGGGCAGCAGGAACATGTCGGCGGAGGCGGTGTGCCCGTGCAGGACCAGGACGGCGGGCCGGTCGCTGTGGCCGGTGCCGACGCGGGTGAGGCCGAGGAGGACGCCGTCGCTGGTGCGCAGCGGGATCTCCTCGACGGCCGCCGGGTCGAGGCGGTGACGCAGGGGGCGCAGGGCGGCGGTGCTGCGGACCTTGCGGAGCGCCGGCCGGGTCGTCCTGGCCGGGGTGGTCCTGAAGGAAGTGGTCCTGAAGATCATCGGTGGTGCTCCGAGAGGGTGGGGGTGCGGCGCAGGTCGAGCAGGTCCGCGGCGGCCCGGGCGAACGGGGCGACGAGGCCGCGGCCCATCTCCAGGCCGAACCAGGCGAGCCAGGTCAGCTTGGCGGCACGCTTCTCCTGGCCGGTCAGTCTGGGGTCGACCTTGATGCCGTCGATCTGGTCACGGACGTAGGAGTCGGCGGGTACGACCACCTCGCCGAGCAGGCTCGCCGCTTCGCCCTCGCGGCCGATCTCGACGGTCAGGGCGCGTGTCTGACGCCACAGGTCCCGGCGGGCGCGGGCGTACTTACGCCCCTCCAGCCACCACCGGCCGCCGTCGGCATCGGCCAACCGCAGCCGGTAGCGGAGGAGTTGGTGTCTGAGACCGTGCTGCTGCGGGATGCCCTCCTCGGGGCGGATCCAGATGTCGCCGCGTTCGACGGTCAGCGGCTCGGGGTGGATCGCGGTGCAGCTGACCTCGCCGGTGACGTCCACACGACGCTCCTTGACCAGCTGGTACATGCCCGCGATGGAGAGGGTGAGCGCCATCGAGCAGGGGGTTTCCGCAGCGGCGCCGACCGGGCCGACGGTGCCCTCGGTCGTCTCGCTGAACCACAGATAGGGCTGGTCGTCCTTCTGCGGGAGACGGGCCAGACCGTCGTCCGCGAGCTTCTCGAAGGTCTTCAGCTGGGCGCGGGCGTCGTAGCGGGCCGCGGACGGCAGGCCGAGGGCCGCGACGAGGGCGTCGGTGCGCTCGCCGCCGGCCGCGGGACCCTTGAGGGTGGCCTCGACCAGCTTGAGCGCGGTGGGGTTGCGCAACACCCTTCCGAGGAAGGCAAGTTCGGGGACCGGATCGGCGTCCAGACGGGCCAGGGTGTCGGTGCGCCACTCGTCCCAGTCCCGGACCCGGACGTGCATACCGCCCAACGCCATGTCCCGGACGACGTCGTCGAGGGTGTTGGGCACGCCGGTCAGGTTGTAGTCGAAGCCCCAGGCGTCGGGCTCGCAGATCGCGGCCACGGCGACCCTGCTCACCCAGTCGACGGGGGCGGCGTTGAGGCAGTGGAACGCCGGTACGGTGCGGAAGCGGCCGAAGGCCGAGATCAGGCCGCTGCTGAGGTCGAGCGGGTTGTGGGCGCCGGTCCTGGTGTGGCCGCCGATACCGCCGGGGCGCAGGGCGGTGACGACGAGGCCGTGGTCGCGGGCGCGGCGCAGGGCGACCTCCGCGGCCCATTTGGACTGGTCGTAACCGGAGATGAGCCGGTCCACGTGCGCGAGGGGGTCGTCCTCCCCCATCGAGGTGATGCCGACCTCGTTGAACACGGCGATCGAGGAGATGTGGTGCAGTGGCTTGGGGCGGCCGGCGGCGGCGAGTTCGGCGAGCGTGAGGGCGCCGAGCACGTTGCTGCTCCGCAGCGACTGGTAGCCGCGCAGGAAGTCGACGGCCGCCGCGACACCCACGACGCTGTCGAGTTCGTGGGCGAGCCGGTGCCACAGCTCGTCGGAGAGGCCGAGGTGGGGCCGGCGGATGTCGCCGGGCAGCACGGTCACGCGACGGCGGACCTCCGACGACCAGGGCAGCCGGTAGCCGCGCAGCTGCTCTCCGAGCCGTGCGGTGGCCGCCTCCTCGTCATCCGCGCGGACCAGGCAGTAGACGTGGGCGTCGCTGTGGCGCAGGAGGTCGAGCAGCATGTGACTGCCGAGGAACCCGGTCGCGCCGGTGAGCAGGAGCCGGCGGGGCGGCAGAGGTTCGGGTGCGTCGGCGAACGGCAGGCGGTCGGCGAGGGCCAGGTCGGCGAGGATCCGGTCGAGGTCTTCCTGGCGGGCTCGGGTGTGGGGGCCTTCGTGGCCGGTCGGTGCGGCGGGTGGGGTGCGGGGAGCGGGGATGGGGAGGGCACTGCCCTTGGCGGAGGCAAGGGCAGTGATCGGGGCGGAGGCGGGAGCGGTGTTCTCGGCGGAGGCGGGAAGCGGGGTCGGGGGCAGGGGGACCGTGGTCACGGAGGCCGATGCCGGATCCGGAAGCGTCCCGTCCCGGGTCGGCACGGACCCGGCGATGTCCGGGCGGTGGTGTGTGGGGTCGAGTCGTGGCAACCAGCGCCGGGCCAAGGTCATGGGCCTCGCGTCGGCGAAGACCTCGTCCAGATCGACCTCGATGCCGAACTCGCCCTCCAACTCGGCGACGAGTTCCACCGCGTGGACGGACGTACCTCCCGCGTCGAAGAAGTCGGCGTCGACGGCGAGGTGTCCGGCGGGAAGGTGACGGCCCGCCGCAGCGGCGATGACTACGGCCAGACCGGCCACGTCGAGGGCGGGAGCGTGCCGGAAGGGCGCGTTCGGGACCGGCGCATCCGGGCCGAGCGGGCCCTGATCAGGCACGTCCACAGCAGGCGCGTCGGGGCCAGGGTCCTGATCAGGCACGTCCGCAGCAGGCGCCTCCACGCCAGACGCCTCTGCGGCAGGCGCGTCCGGGCCCGGTACCTCCGAGGCAAGCCCACCCGAGCCAAGCCCGCCCCCGCCACCCGCGCCCGGACCAGTCCCTGTGACCGCCCCCGCGCCCCGCGCCGCCCGCACCTTCGCCAGCAGCTCACTCACTCCGAGCCCCCCGCCACCCCGTTCGATGGACTCGGCGACGGCGCGTCGCCCGGGGTCGTCGTTCAGATCACGCATGCCAGTCCTTCGCGTTGTGCACGGTCTTGTCGCTCACGCCGTTCCTCACTGCTCCCACGACCGGAACGCCCGCAGGTGTTCCGGCGTGACCACGACGTCCAGCCGTTCGTCGTCGGGGTCGCCGCCGCCGAGCGCGGCCAGGAGCCGTCGCGCGGGTGCGTTGCGCGGGGTGCGCTCCGCCGTCAGCCGGACCTTGGCGCAGCCCAGTTCCCCGGCGCGCTCGGCGAGCCACGCCAGCAGCCGTTCCTCGACGCCTCTGCCCAGTGCACGGCAGCTCATCAGCCAGGCCAGGACGTCGAGTCGACCTCCGTCGGCACGGACGGCGAGCAGGGCGATCTGGCCGTAGTCCCCGAAGCGGTCGCGGGCGGCCGCCGTCCACACCTCACCGCGCTCCCGCCACCGGCCGAGGTCGCCGCCGTCGGCGGAGCGGGCGCGCAGGGTGAACTGATTGGTTCGGCGGACGAGTTGCTCGGCCCGGGGTACATCGTCCTCGGCCAGGGCGCGGATGTCGACCTCCAGCTCCAGCCGGGCCAGGAACTCCTCGAACCCGCCCTGCTCACGGACCGCGTCCCGCTCCCGTTCCTGTTCGTAGAAGCGTGCACGCAGGGTGTCCTCGGCCGTCGCCGCGACCGGTACCAACGGCCACAAGCGATCGAGGAACGCGCCGAGTCCAGCCATGGGCGGGCAGGTCACCGAGAGCACCTGCGGCAGGGCCGCACGCATCCTGGCGATCTCGGCCGGGTTGTCGTCGAGGAAGAGGAAGCTGTCCGGCCCGAGGCCGAGCGTCCGGGCGGCGCTCGCCAGGCGGTCCGGTTTCGGACCCCACCCGGCGGAGAGCACGCTGAAGTGCTCGGTCCTGAGGAGGCTGTCGGGGCGGTCGAGCACGGCCCGGACCGTGGCCTCGTCGTTGTTGCTGACCAGCACCAGCAGGGCGCCGGCAGCCCGCCACCGCAGCAGCCTGCGTGCGAGCAGGGCACGCGGTCCGGTGAGGTCCACCGCCTCCGGCCCCGCCTCGCCGGCCACCCCGCCCCACAGGGTCTCGTCCCCGTCGACGGCGATCACCTTGGGCGCGGGGCGCCGTACGGCCCGTACGACATCGGCGAGGGTCAGGGCCACGGCCGCCTGGAAGTGCGGGGTGAAGGGCAGATGGGCGAGCCGCTCGGTCCGCGCGTCGAAGCGCTCGTCCACCGGGTGGTGCCGGGTCCAGTCGTCGGGTCCGAGGACCGCGATGCCGGGCTGTTCGGCGAGTTCGGCGGCGATTCGGCGCTCCCACCGGGCCAACCGGTCCTCCGCGTGGGCGGTCGGCGGGAAGCCGACGAGCAGGGGCTTGCGGGTGCGCTCGACGAGCGCCTTGAGCGCGGCCGGATAGGCGGTGCGCAGCTCGTCGAGCAGGGCGTCGTCCATGGGACCGAACCGTTCCAGGTCGGCCGCGCGCAGCAGCACCACGCCGACCGCCGTGGCCGGGTCGGCGAGCACCCCGGCCGGGTCCTGGAGGCTTGCGAGCACCTGATGGTACGGCGCTTCCGCGACCGTCACCCCGTCCTCCTCCAGCGCCGCCTCGCACAGGAGCGGGAGGTCACCGAGGGCGAAGGTGGCGGCAAGGGCGAGCCGCGCGGCCACCGGCTTCGCCGGGGTGCGCACCGGCGCGGCCGCGTCCTCGGTCGTCTCCGCGAGCAGCCGCAGGAACTCCTCGCCCAGTCCGGTGGCGGTCGCGGCGTCCAGGATGTCCAGGTTGTGGTCGAGCCGGACCGTGCCCGCGTCCGGGGTCATGGTGATCATCAGGTCCAGGTCGGTGTGTCCGGTCCCGGCCGGCAGCACCTCCAGTCCGGTCAACTCGCCGGAGAAACGGACGTAGTTGAAGTACACCTCGACGAGCGGCGCGTTCGGCCGGTACAGGCCCTGCCGGGCGAGCGTGGCAAGGGCGTCCGAGAACATCGCGCCCTTCGCCAGGACCTTCTCCAGTCGGCCGTCGGTGCGGCGCAGCACCTCCGCGACCGGTTCGCCCGCCCTGGCCTCGGCCGGGAACGGCACCGGTACGCCGAAGAAGCCGACCGCACCGAACGCGTCGGCGTGTATGCGGGTGTCCACCGGCACGGCGAGGACGAACCGTTCGCGCTCCCGTTTCCTCGCCAGCAGCACCGTCAGGGTGCCCAGGCAGAAGGCGGCGGGTGTGACCCCGAGGCCGCTCGCGGCCGTCGCGATCCGCTCCATGAGCCCGTCGGGGACGGTGACGGTCACGGTGCCCGCCCGGTACGAGCGGGTCTCGGGGCGCGGCCGGGCGAGCGTCAGGTCGAGCCGCTCACTGCCGTGGAAGGAGTCGTGCCATTCGGTGCCGGCGCCCTCGCCGCCCTGCTGGGCCTCGATGAGCAGGTCGATGTCGCGATTGGTGGTGGTGTCGTCGAGCGGGGTGCCGGACAGCTCGGCGTCGATCTCGGCGGCCACGAGGAGCAGCGACTGCAGGTCGCTCACCGCGTGGTGCGCGCCGTACACCAGGATCTGTCCGGCCCGGCCGCCGTCGATGAGTTCGAACCGCCAGAGCGGCGCACTCGCCAGGTCGAACGGCGGCTCCAGCAGCTGCCGCAGCCGTCCGGCGGGGTCGATCTCGTCGCCGACGGTCGTCCTCCGCAGCAGCGGTCGCGTCACGTCCCGTTCCACACGCAGTTGTCGGGCGCCGTCGGGCCCGGTGACGATCGCGGTGCGCAGGGCGGCGTGGCGTCGGGCGAGCCGGTCGAGGATGCCGGCGAGGGTCTCGTGGGTGACCGGTTCGGTGAGGCGTACGGCGAGGCCGACGCCGTGGGCCGCGGCGGGCATGCCTGGCTGGGCGCTGCGCAGGAGTCGTACGACATCCCGGGTGGCGGGGCGCAGTTCGGTCTCCGGCACCTCCTGCACGGCGGCCACCTGCTCCTGCGCTGCCACGGCCGCTCTTTCGGGCAGGGCAGCTGCGAGCGCGCCGGCGAGGCCGCGGATGTCAGAGGCGGAGAAGACGTCGGCGGCCGGGAGCTCCACACCCAGTTCGCGGGCGAAGGAGTTGCGCAGCCGGACCAACATCAGGGAATCCAGGCCGAGTTCCTTCAGCGCGGTGGTGGCGAACACGTCCACCGCGCCGCCGGACACCTCACCGACCCGGGCCCGTACATATGCCTCCAGCCACTGGGCGCGGTCCTGGTCCGTGGCCGCCGCGAACACCTTTCTGACGAGGTCGTCCGTGTCCGCGCCACCCGTCGAGACCGTGACGAGGTCGCCGAGGAGGGGACGGTTGCGTACCGCCTCGGGGTCCAGGGCCAGCAGGTCCCGGTCGAGGGCGAGGGGTGCGAGCTGGCGTCTGGTGGTGGGCAGTACGCGTTCGAAGAGCTCGCCGCCGTCCTGGGGGGAGAAGGCGACCAGGCCGGAGCGGCCCGTCTCGGCGACCCGGGTGCCGGACGCGGCGACCATGCCGACGCCGGACCAGGTGCCCCAGTCCAGGCTGAGCGCCCGGCGTCCGGTGCGGGAGAGGTGGTGGGCCCAGGCGTCGAGGAAGGCGTTGGCCGCGCAGTACGCGCTCTGTCCGGCGGAGCCGAACAGGCCGGCGGCGGAGGCGAAGAGGATCAAGCTCTGGGCCTCCGGGACGAGTTCGGTGAGGAGGGCGGTGCCGAGGACCTTGGGGGCGAGGACGCGCAGGACGCGGTCGTCGGTCAGGTTCGCCACGGTGGCGTCGTCGAGGACACCGGCCGCGTGCACGACGGTGCCGATGGGGCCGGCCGCGTGGCGTACGGCGTCCAGGGCGGCCGTGAGCGCGGTGCGGTCGGCGACGTCGGCGCGGGCCAGGTGCACGGTGACACCGCGGTGTTCCAGGCCCGTGATCCAGGCAGCGGTCTCGGCGTCGGGTGTACCGCGGCTCAGCAGCGCGAGGCTGCGGGCGCCGCCACGGGCCAGCCGCTCGGCGACGACCCGCCCGAGGCCGCCGAGGCCGCCGGTGATCAGCTGTACGCCTTCCGTCCCGGGCCGGTCTCCCTCGTCGGGTCGGGTGCGGGCCAGGCGCGGGACGAGACGGCCCGCGCCGCGCAGCGCGACCAGCCGTTCGTCGTCGGCGTGCCACAGGTGCGTCCAGAGGTCACCTGCGCCGTCACCCGGCGGCAGGTCGACGAGGGTGGTCGCCAGCTCCGGGTGCTCCTGCGCCACGGCGAGCCCGAAGCCCCAGGCCGGCGCCTGCTCCGGGTGCACCACCCGGGTGCTGTCCCCGGCCGCCTGACTGCCGCGGACGACGACGAACAGGCGCGGAGCCCGGCCCCGCGGCCGGTCGGTGAGGGCCCGCACCAGGTGGAGGGTGGTCAGACAGCACAGCCGGGCCGCGTCCTCGGCCGTACGGGGGTCGCCGATCGCGGGGGCGTCGAGGGCGGTCAGCTGGACCACCCGCGCGGGCGGGCCGTCGGCGAAGGCCTCGTCCAGCAGCCGGGCCAGGTGCCGGGGGTCGGCCGGGTCGAGGACGTACCGGCCGGGTCCTTCGGTGCCGTACTCCGCTCCCCTGCGTGCGATCACGTACGGCGCCATGTCGGCGAGCCGCGCGGCGAGTTCGTCGGCCACTCCGGTCTTGTCGGCCAGGATCAGCCAGCTGCCGTCGACCGGCGGTTCCTGGGGTTCGGGGCGCGGTTGCCAGCGGGTCTCGAAGAGGGCGCCGTCCAGCGGGGAGAGCGCGGCGAGTCGGAACTCGCGTGCTTCCAGAACGAGTTGATCGTCCGTGTCCCACAGTCGCAGGTCCAGGGTCGCGGTGTCGCCGTCCACGGAACGCAGTTCGCAGGTCACTGAGGCGGGCGTGGTGCGCAGCCCGGTGAACCGCACCTTTCCGGCCCCGGCGGGCACGAACGCCCGGCCTTCGGGGGCGTTCCCGGGCAGCGCGGCCGAGTGGAAGGCGGCGTCGAGGACTGCGGGGTGGAGCAGATGTCCGGCGGCGGGGCGGGCGGCGAGCCGGCCGAGGGCGGCGGAGCCGGAGCGGTAGCCCTCCTCCAGGCCCCTGAAGAAGGGGCCGTACTCGATGCCGAGGGCAGCGAGTCCCCTGTACACGGACGACATGTCGACCCGCTCTGCACACCGCTCGCGCAGCTCGGCCACGCCCTCGCCCGACTCGTCGGCGGGCTCGGCGGTGACGGCGATCCGGCCGGTGGCATGCCGCTGCCAGGACCCGCTCACGGCGGTGGAGGAGACGGTGAAGTCCCGGTGGCCGTCCCGGGCGGGCAGCAGCACGAGTTGCAGCCGCACCGGCTGGTCCTCGTTCAGGCGCAGAGGCTGTACGAACGCGACGTCGGTCAGCTGCACTTGGCCGCCGCGGGTCAGCGTGGACGCGGCTTCGATCGCCATGCCGAGGAGGGCGGAGCCGGGCAACCAGACCTCGCCGGTTATCTGATGGTCCGTCAGATAGGTGAAGCGGCTGTCGTGCAGGTCGATCTCGGTCTGGAAGATGTCCTTGTCGGGCTGGTCGCTGGCCTCGACATGGGTAGCGAGAAGCGGCGAGCCACCGGCCGGGCCGGACTGGACGGGTGCCAGCCAGTGGCGTTCGCGGTCGAACGCGTAGGTGGGCAGATCGAGTCGGCGTCCGTGCGGGAACAGCGCCGGCCAGTCGGGCGTGCGTCCGGCGGTGTACAACTCGCCCAGCCTGCCGAGCAGTACGTCCTGCCCGTCCCGCCCCCGGCGCAGCGACCCGACACCGACCGCATCGATCCCGGCCTCGGTCGCGACCGCCTCGACGGAGGCCAGGAGCGAGGGGTGCGGGCTGAGTTCGACGAAATAGCGATAGCCGTCGTCCAGCATCCGGCGGATCGTGTCGGCGAACCGGACGGGCTGCCGGAGATTGGCGAACCAGTACGCGGCGTCCAGCCCGTCGCCGGGCAGGGGTTCGGCCCGCACCGACGAGTAGAGCGGAGTCGCTGTGCGCGCCCCGCGCACGTCGGCGAAGTGGCCGAGGAGTTCGGCGCGGAGCGGTTCCATCAGTGGCGTGTGCGAGGCGAACGGCGTCGACAGGACGCGGGCCGTCACGCCCCGCTCGTCGAGCCGGTGCTGCAGTTCGGCCAGGGCGTCCGACTCGCCCGAAACGGCTGTGGATCCCGCGCTGTTGACCGCGCCGAGGAACAGCCGGTCCGGGTACGGCTCCAGCAGCTTCTCGACCTCGGTGTACGGCAGGTCGACGGACAGCATGCCGCCGTGTCCGACGAGCGGGACGACCGCGTGGGCCCGCCCGGTCACCACGGTCACGGCCTCCTCCAGAGTCAGAGCGCCCGCGCTGTACGCGGCGGCGATCTCGCCCAGGCTGTGCCCGACCACCGCGTCGGGGGTGACGCCGAGTTCCCGCCAGGCCGCGGCGAGCGCCGCGTTGACCGCGAACAGCACGGGCTGGAGATATTCGGTGCGGTCGAGCGGGGAGAACTCCTCGGGGGCGCGCAGCACGTTGAGCACGGACCAGCCGACGCGTGCCCGTACCGCCGCGTCGATGCGGGTCAGCCTGTCGCGGAACGCGGTCGAGTGGGCCATGAACTCCAGCCCCATGCCGGTCCATTGGCCGCCGTGCCCGGCGAACACGAACGCCACCTTCCCGGCCTGCTCCGCACGGGGTGGAACCACGGGCCTGCGCCCGTTCCCCAGCGCCTTCAGGGAGGACAGCAACTCGTCCCGGTCGCCCGCGACGACCGCCGTACGCCACTCGAAGTGACTGCGGTGGCGGGCGAGGGTGTGGGCGACGTCCGGCAGGGAGGTGTCGCCGGTGACGTACCGGGCCAGCCGCGCGGCCTGCCCGCGCAGGGACGTCTCGCTCCGCCCGGAGAGAACGAACATCCGTTTACCGGAGGGTAGTTCGCGCGTGCTCGGCTCCTGCGCGGCGGGGGCCTCCTCGACGATCACATGGGCGTTCGTGCCGCTGATACCGAAGGCGCTGACGCCGGCCCGCCGGACCCTCTCCCGCGTCGACGGCCAGTCCACGGCCTCCTGCAGCAGCCGCAGCCCGCTGTCCTCCCATTCGACGTGCCGGCTGGGCGTGTCGGCGTGCAGGGTGCGCGGCAGGGTCCGGTTCCGCAGCGACTCCACCACCTTGATCAGCCCGACCACGCCCGAAGCAGCCTGCACATGCCCGATATTGGACTTCAGCGAGCCCAGATACAGCGGGCGGCCGTGCGGACGGGAGTCCGCGAACACCTCGGACAGGGCGTTCGCCTCGATCGGGTCGCCGAGGGTGGTACCCGTGCCGTGGGCCTCCACGTAGTCGATGTCGGCGGGTTCGAGCCCGGCCACCTCCAGAGCCCGCCGGATCACCTGCACCTGCGCGGGACCGTTGGGCGGAGAGTCCCTGGCTGCGGCCGTCCTGGTTGACGGCCGTGCCGCGCAGCACCGCCAGCACCTCGTCCCCGTCGCGGCGGGCGTCGCCGAGCCGCTTGAGGACGAGCATGCCGGCGCCCTCGGCCCAGATCGCACCGTCGGCGTCGTCGGAGAAGGAGCGGCAGCGACCGGTCGGGGACAGTCCGCGCAGACGGCTGAACTCGACGAAGGTCTGCGGTGTCACCATCAGCGTCACGCCACCGGCCAGTGCCAGGTCGCACTCGCCGCTGCGCAGCGCCTGCGCCGCCAGATGCGTGGCCACCAGCGACGACGAGCACGCCGTGTCCACGGTCATCGCCGGTCCGTGCAGGCCGAGCGCGTACGCGAGCCGGCCCGAGGCCACGCTGAGCGCCGAGCCCGTGCCGACGTACCCGTCCAGTTGGTCGAGCCGCGACCCGGCCAGGTAGTCGCTGCCGAACATGCCGACGTACACCCCGGTGGTGCTGCCCGCCAGCCGGGCGGGCACGATTCCGGCGCGTTCCAGTGCCTCCCAGGCCGTCTCGAGGAGCAGCCGCTGCTGCGGGTCCATGGCGGCGGCCTCCTTCGGGGTGATACCGAAGAAGCCCGGGTCGAAGGACTCGATGTCGTCGAGGAATCCGCCTTCGCGGGCGTACGACTTGCCCGGGGCGTCCGGGTCGGGGTCGTACAGGGACTCGACGTCCCAGCGCCCCGCGGGGAAGGGGCCCACCGCGTCCCGGGCCTCGGCGATCAGCCGCCACAGTCCTTCGGGGTCGTTCACTCCACCGGGCAAGCGGCAGGCCATGGCCACGACGGCGATCGGTTCATCGGTCGTGGAAGAGCTGACGATTGCTGTCGCATCCGGTCGGCTCGTACGGCCGTCCGTCACCAGGACGTGGGTGAGCAGATGGCCCGCCAGGCGGTCCGCCGTCGGGTGGTCGAACAGCAGGGTGGCGGGGAGCCGTGCACCGATGCGGGCGCCGATCCGGTTGCGGAGTTCGACCGCGGTCACCGAGTCCATGCCGAGGTCGCGCAGCGGCTGATCGGGGCGGACGGACTCGGCCGAGCGCAGGCCCAGGGCGCGGGAGATCTCGTCGCGGACCAGGGCGAGGACGCGTTCCGCGCGTTCGGCCTCCGGCAGCCGGGCCAGGCGGTCGGCGAGGCTGTCCCCGGAGCTCAGGGCGGTGCGCGGCGCGGGCAGCAACGAGCGCCACAGCGGTACCCGGGTGGCACCGGCCTCGCGCAGCCGGGGCAGGTCGAGGACCGAGGCGACGAGGTGCGGCGTGTTCCGGCGCAGGGCGAGTACGACGAGGTCGCGGCCCTGGTCCGGTTCGAGGGCACGATGGCCGAGGCGGGCCATGCGGTCGAGGTCCGCATGGGCGGCGGCGAGGCCCTCGCCCGCCCAGGCGCCGAAGGACACGGAGACGGCGGGCAGCCCCAAGGCGTGCCGGTGGTGCGCCAGTTGGTCGAGGAAGACGTTGGCCGCCGCGTAGTTGCCCTGCCCGGCGTTGCCTATGACCCCGGCGGCCGAGGAGACCAGCAGGAACAGGTCGAGTGGCGTGTCGGCGGTGAGGTGGTGCAGATGGGCGGCGCCGTCCACCTTCGGCCGCAGCACCCGTGCCAGCCGCTCGGGTGTCAGCTCGGCCACCACCCCGTCGTCCAGGATCCCGGCACAGTGCACGACACCGCGCAGCGGCAACTCCTCACCGACGCCGGCGAGTACGTCGGCCAGGGCAGCCGGATCGGCGACGTCACAGGCCACCACCTCGACCTCGGCGCCGAGCGCGGCCAGCTCGGCGCGCACCTGGGCGGCGCCGGGATCTCCTGATCCCTGACGTGACGTCAAGAGCAGCCGTGGGACCCCGTGTTCGGCGAGCAGCCGAGCGATGTGCCGGCCGACCGCTCCGAGGCCGCCGGTGATCAGGACGGTGCCATCGGTGGGGACCAGCGCGGGTGTACCGGCCAGGTCGAGCACGGTCGAGCGGCCGCCCGTGGCACCCACCCGCAGCACCTCGCGGGCCGCGGTGACGGGGAAGACGCGGGGGTGGTCATGGCCGGCCACCGCCGCCGTGTACGACGTGTCGTCCGCGAGTGCGGTGACCTGCGACGCGTCGGCCACCGCCGTGGACCTCGGCGCCGAGACGGCCGTCACCGCGCGCCGACCGGGAACCAGCCCCTCGACGCCGTCCGCCACCTCCGTCACCACACCGGCGCACACGGTGTCGGCGCCGGGCTCCGGGACGGCGCCGGCATGGACCTGGAGGCGCACCTGCCCCGGGGCAAGGTCCGTGGGCCGGATCGGCCGCAGAAATGGTTCGCTGCCGCTCAGCTCGTAGTCGTCACCGGCCGGAATGCGGAGCACGTCGGCACGGGCACGCACCAGCCGGGGCACGACCAACGCGCCTGCGCGGAGGGCGAGTTCGGGTTCGTCCTCGAGTCCGAGGGCGGCGGGCAGGACGTTCTCGGTGTCCGAGCCGTCGAGGTCGAGCAGTGTCAGCCCGAGATCCGGGTGCTCGGCGCGGGCGCTGCGGACCAGGCCCCACAGCACCGCCTGCGCGAACCCGGGGACATCGTCCGCGTCGCCCGCCGCGATCGCACCCCGGGTCACCCAGACGGTCCGTACCGGCGCCTGGTCCTGGGGCAGGGCGATCAGCGCCTGCAGCTCGGCGAGAGCAGCGGCCGCCAGCTCCTGTGCCGTCTCCGCGGGTTCGGCATCCGGCGCCGGACGCGGCCAGAAGCGTACGACGACGTCGGCGTCCGTGTCGCGGGCCTCGACCCCGGCCGCCGCGAGACCCCGCAAGGCCGCCGCGACCTGCGGATCGGCGGGGTCGCCGACGACCGTCCATGCGGCGCCGGGCGTGTCAGCCGGTGCCCCTCTCACGGCGGTCCAGGCGACCTCGTAGAGGTGCCGGGCGTTCTCCGAGCCCTCCTCGAGATCGGCCGGGTCGGCGGCCCTGAGCCGTACCGACTCCAAGCGGCCCGCCGGAAGTCCGTCGGTGTCCCACAGAGTGACGTCGAGCGTGAGGTCGGTGACCGTGCCTCCCGTGCGCCGCACGGACGCCGTCAGCTCCGTGGCGCCGCCCGGCGGGAGGACGCACCGGCGCACCGCGACGGGCAGCAGCACGCGGCCGTCGGACGCGTCGAGGGCCACGGCCGCCTGCAACGCGGCGTCCAGCAGCGCCGGATGGATCGGGTACGGGTCGGCCACGTCACGGGCCACCGGCGGCAGCGACAGCCTCGCGAGGAGCTCGCCGTCGCCGGTCGCTACCGCGGACCGTACGCCCTGGAAGGCCGGACCGTAGCCGAGGCCGAGCCCGTTCAGCCGCTCGTAGGTGTCGGGGGCCCACGTCTCCTCGCCGTTCTCCGGCCACACAGGTGCCGATCCCGCCGCCACGGGGGCCGATTCTGCCGCCGACGCGGTGGCGTGCAGGGTCCAGCCGCTCGTCTCCCGGCCACGCCGGCGGCCGTGCACGGTGATCTCCGGTACCGGACCGGCGGTGACCACCTCCACGGAGACCTCGACGGTGCCGGACGCGGGGAGCACGAGGGGGCTGAGGAGGAGCAGGTCGGTGACGTCGGCGGGGCTGTCCGGACGGGCCACTTCCAGTGCAGCGCGGCAGAGTTCCATGAGGGTCGTCCCGGAGACCACGGTCCGGCCGAACACGGCGTGGTCGGGCAGCCAGTCGGCGGTGACCGGCGACCACTCGTTGCGGAAGGTCCAGCGGGTCTCGTCCGCCGACTGGAGCTGGACGCCGAGCACGGGATGCGCGGCGCGGTCGAACGGGCCGGCCCCACCGGTGGCCGACTCGGTTTCGATCCAGTGGCGTTGCGCTTCCCAGGCATACGTCGGCAGGTCGACCGGCACAGCGTCCGGTACCACTCGGCGCCAGTCGATCCTCCGTCCGTGGACGTGGAGTTCGGCGGTGGCCCGGTGCAGGCACGCGGGGCCGTCCTCGTCGCGGCGCAGTGAGCCGACGGCGAGCAGGTCGTCGGCCGCGTCGCCGGCGTCCTCGCCGATGGTGCGCAGGGCGGTGAGCAGGGAGGGGTGCGGGCTCAGTTCTACGAAGTGGCGGTAGCCGTCGGCCAGCATGCGCTCGACGGTGGGCGCGAAGCGGACCGGTTCGCGGAGGTTGGTGTACCAGTAGTCGGCCGCCAGTTCCTCGGTGACCGGTTCGGTGGTGACGGTGGAGTACCAGGTGACGGACGTCGGGAGGCTGGTGACGCCGTCGAGTTCGTCGAGGATCGTCGCGCGGACGGGTTCCACCTGGGCGCTGTGGGAGGCGTAGTCGACGTCGAGACGGCGGACGAAGACCTGCCGGCGCTCCAGTTCGGCGAGAAGCGCTTCCAGCGGCGACGGTTCGCCGGCGATCACCGTGGACCGCCCGCTGTTGACCGCCGCGACGCGGACGCCGTCGGGAAGTCGGTCCTCGACCTCGGCGCGGGGCAGGGCGACGACGGCCATGGCGCCGGTGCCGGACAGCTCGGTCAGCGCCTGGCTGCGCAGGGCGACGACCGCCGCCGCGTCGTTGAGGCTGAGCGCCCCGGCGACACAGGCGGCGGCCACCTCGCCCTGGCTGTGCCCGATCACCGCGTCGGGCCGGACACCCCGCGCCCGCCACACGGCGGCCAGTGACACCATCACCGCGAACAGCACGGGCTGGACGACGTCCACGCGGGCGGGCGAGGGGGTGCCCGGGTCGCCGCGCAGCACCGAGGTCACCGACCAGCCGGTGAAGGGGCGCAGGGCGGCGTCGCAGCGGTCGAGTTCGTCGGCGAACGCCGGATCGCACTCCAGCAGGTCGCGGGCCATTCCGGTCCACTGGGCGCCTTGGCCGGGGAAGACGAACGCCACCTTGCCTGCGGGGTAGGCCTGTTGGGGGCCGACGGTCAGGCCGGGGTCGGGCCTGTCCTCGGCGAGCGCGCGCAGGGCGGCGAGCAGGTCGTCGCGGTGGTGCGCCAGGACCACGGCCCGGTGGTCGAAGTGGGTACGGTGGTGAGTGAGGGTCGTGGCCACGGCGGGCAGGGCCAATTCACGCCGCGCCTCAAGGAGTTCGAGGAGACGTGTGGCCTGTCCCCAGAGGGCCGGGTGGCTGCGGGCGGAGAGCGGGAAGAGGGTGGCCGTCGGTTCTCCGGAGGGCTCCGGCAGCCGCATCTCCGGGGCCTCCTCCAGGACGATGTGCGCGTTGGTGCCGCTGATCCCGAAGGCGCTCACCCCGGCCCGTCGCATCCGGCCGGCCTCCCGGGGCCAGGCCTCGGCGGCGCTCGCCACGCGCAGGCCGCTGTCGGTCCAGTCGATGTGCTCGGTGACGGTCTCGGCGTGCAGGGACGCCGGTATCCGTTCGTGGCCGAGCGCCAGCACGGTCTTGATGACGCCGCCGATACCCGCGGCGGCCTGGGTGTGGCCGATGTTGGACTTCAGGGAGCCGACGCCGAGCGGCCGGTCGGCGGCGCGGCCCGGCCCGAACACGTCGGCCAGCGCCCGCAGTTCGATCGGGTCGCCGAGCCGGGTGCCGGTGCCGTGCGCCTCGACGTGGTCCAGGTCGTCCGGGGTCAGCCCGGCGGCGGCCAGGGCGGCGCGCACCACGCGTTCCTGGGCCGGGCCGTTGGGAGCGCTCAGGCCCTGGCTGCGGCCGTCCTGGTTGATGGCCGAGCCCTTGACGACGGCCAGGATCCGGTCCCCGTCGCGGCGGGCGTCCGTGAGCCGTTTCAGCAGCACGAGGCCGCAGCCCTCGGCCCACACCACGCCATCCGCGTCGGCCGAGAACGGGCTGCACCGCCCGGACGGCGACAGCCCGCGCAGCCTGCTGAACTCGACGTGACCGCGTGGTGTGACGAGCAGCGTGGCGCCGCCCGCCAGCGCCAGGTCGCACTCGCCGCCCGCCAGCGCCCGCGCCGCCAGATGGAGCGCGACCAGCGAGGACGAGCACGCGGTGTCGACGGTGACGGCAGGGCCCTGGAGGCCGAGGGTGTAGGCGATACGCCCGGAGGCCACGCCGGCCGCGGTGCCGGTGCCGACGTGTCCGTCGAGTTGGCCGAGCGAGGCCGAGGCCAGGTATCCGCTGTCGTACAGGCCGAGATAGACCCCGGTGGCACTGCCGTTCAGGGACGCCGGGACGATCCCCGCGCGCTCGATCGCCTCCCAGCCGGTCTGGAGCAGCAACCGCTGCTGGGGATCCATGGCGGCGGCCTCGCGCGGCGAGATCCCGAAGAAGGACGCGTCGAAGCGGTCGATCTCGTCGAGGTAGCCGCCGTGCAGGCTGTAGGCCTTCCCGATGGCCTCCGGGTCGGGGTCGAGGAGCCCCTCGGTGTCCCAACGTCCCATCGGTGCCTCAGAGATGGCGTCGACGCCCGCGTCCAGCAGCCGCCACAGGGCTTCGGGGTCGTCGGCGCCGCCGGGGTAGCGGCACGCCATGGAGATGATCGCCACGTCGTCGTCCGGCCGAACGTGCGGAGGGTCCGCCGGTACCGCGACCGTACGCGGCTCGGCGGACACGGCGTCGGCGAGCGCGGCGATCGTGGGGTGGTTGAACACGAGGGAGGGTTCCAGCGTCCGGCCGATCCGCGCGGAGAGTCCGGCGGCCAGGGTCACCAAACGGCGCGAGCCGATGCCGTATTCGGCGAGGGGCCGGTCCGGGTCGACGGCGGAGAGCTCGATCCCGGCGGCCTCGGCGACGGCCGACGCCAGCCAGGCCCGTACGTCCCCGGGGGTCGCCGTGGACGTCTCGGTGAACTGCTGCGGGGACTCGTGAACAGGCATCTGGGCAGGTGTCCTCGTGAACTCGGGCTCAGGCGGATTCCGTACGGCGTCACGCGCCACGGCGGTGGGGACGGCGTACGGGCACGACGGGCGGCCGTACGGCGGAACGGGGGCCCGTCGGCGCGAACGGGCGTGCCGGCGGCGGGCGTTGTCACCCCGTGACGGGCCGTCCCTCGCCGGTTTGTCCCGTGTCGGACCCACCCACCACGGCAAGCGTGCCGTCCAGGTACGCCGCACGGGTCGCCCGGCGCTGGATCTTCCCGCTGGACGTCTTCGGGATCGTGCCGGGGTGGACCAGGACGACCGCACGCACCGAAAGGCCGTGCGCCTCGCCGATGGCGCTGCGGATCAGGTCGCCGATCTTCTCGGTCTCGCCGGCCGCGTCCGGGGTCAACTCGGCGACCATGACGGGCTGTTCCCCCTCGGTGCCGCCGTCCACCGCGAACGCGGCGGTGCAGCCGGGCCGCAGTGCGGGATGGGACAGCTCGGCGGACAGCTCCAGGTCCTGGGGATAGTGGTTCCGGCCGTCGATGACGATCAGGTCCTTCAGGCGGCCCGTGACGAAGAGTTCGCCGTCGCGCAGGAACCCGAGGTCGCCGGTGCGCAGGAAGCGGCCGGTGCGGCCGGGGAGCGTGGCGCGGAAGGTCTCGCGGGTGGCGAGGGCGTTGCGCCAGTAGCCCTTGGCAACGCTCGCGCCGCCGACCCAGATCTCGCCGACCCCGCCCTCGGGCCGTTCCTTCTGCCGTTCGGGGTCGGCGATGACGACGGTCAGGCCGGGGCCTGGCCGGCCGCAGCCGACGGCCGCGGCGTCCGCCTCTCCGCCGTGCGGGCCGTCGCCGTCGGCGGCGAGCAGGCTCGGCGGGGTGTCCGCCGAGCCGCCGGTGACCATCAGCGTGGCCTCGGCCAGGCCGTAGCAGGGGTAGGGGGCCGTGCGGCGGAAGCCGGCCTCGGCGAAGGTGTCGGTGAAGCGCCGCAGGGTGGCGGCACGCACCGGTTCGGCGCCGTTGAAGGCGACTTTCCAGCTGCTCAGGTCGAGTTGGTCGAGCAGCTGCGGGGTGGCGTGCTTCAGGCAGAGTTCGTACGCGAAGTTGGGGCCGCCGCTGCTGTGCGGGCGGAAGCGGCTGACGGCGGTCAGCCAGCGGGCGGGGCGCTGCAGGAAGTGCAGCGGCGAGAAGAGGGTGGCGGTGGCGCCCAGGTAAAGGGTGTTGAGGACGGGGCCGATGAGTCCCATGTCGTGGTAGACGGGCAGCCAGCTCACGAACAGCTCGTGGCCGTACTCCTCGATCGTGTCCGGGGTGTGACCCATCCGCTCGGTGATGAGGCGTTCGTTGTGGAGGAGGTTTCCGTGGGTCACCATCACGCCGCGCGGGACGGAGGTGGAGCCGGAGGTGTACTGGAGGAAGGCGACCGAGTCGGGGGCGAGGCCGGGGTCGCGCCAGGCGCCGGCCGCCTCGTCGGGTATCTCCTCGGTGGCGACGCGGGTGACACCGTCCAGTTCTGGCAGGTGATCCGCCATGGCGCCCAGGGCGGCGATCACCTCGCGGCCGCCCAGGATCACCTTGGCGTCGGCGTCGGCCAGCAGGCGCTTCGTGCGGAGCAGGGCACGGTGGTTCTGGGAGCGGCCCTGCGGGGGCACGGCCGGTACGGCGACGACGCCGGCCGCGAGGCAGCCCAGGTAGGCGCAGATGAACTCGAGGCCGGGCGGGTGCAGCAGCATCGCGCGGGAGCCGGCGAGACCGCGCTCCTGGAGCCAGGCGGCGACGGCCCGCGAGCGGGTGAGGAGGCGCGCGTACGTGAGGTGCTGGATCTCGCCGTCACTGTCGCCGGTGACGAGATGGCGATAGGCGGTCCGGTCGGGATGGTTCTCGGCGTGCGTGGTCAGCAGTTCGACCAGTGAACGTGCCATGGGACGACTCTCACCTGTCTGACGAAGTGGGCGAGGAACCCGAGATCGAGGGCCGCGTCACACGTACGCACGGAAGCCGAGACGCGCCTGGCCCCCTTGCCAGGCCGTTCGGCCGAACCCCCCGCTGACGGAGCCGCAGGTCGAGCGACACCACAATGATTCCCCCGCAGCAGCTTTCTACCGGCAAGTAGCACCCTAGCAAGTCCGGCTGATCGAAATCCTGGAGGATCGTAAACGCCTCACACTCAAGGGAGTTGACCTGGCCGACCTTCCCTGACAACCGGCCTTACGTATCAACTCGCCTACCGCTCCTGCCGGATGGCCCGTACGACACTCTCGGCATCGGGCACGGAGACGGTGAGGCGCTCGAAGGGCGCGGACGGTGCCAGGCCGGCCACGACGACGGGACCGCGTCCGCGCACCGCGCCGAAGTCCCGGCCGTCGGGGTGGCGCCACTCGCCCACGCAGAAGCGGTCGGGTAACCACCGGCCGGAGCGGCGCACCCCGCGCAGCCCGCGCCACCGGTCGGGCTCGACCACCACGTGCCGCACGTCCGTGCGCGGGACCCGTACCTCCCGGCGCCTGGCGACGAGCATCTCCGCCGGGGTCAGCCGGACCACCAGGTCCGTCCCGTCGACGACCAGCCGGGCCACCGGGATCACCTCCTGCCGCGGCCTGCTCCCGTTCCTTCCTGCCGCGACCTGCGCCGATTCTCGCCCGGCCCGGCCGACCGGGCGAGCCGGACCTGTACCCCAAATGCCCGATCCGTGAATCAGTCCTATCGTTCTGATATGGAGCACGCACTCAGTCCCGCGACCCTGTCCGAGCTGCGGCGCCCGCGCCTCTACCCCGCGGTGTCCGTGCTGACCCCGACGCACCGCCGCGAGCCCGACAATGCCCAGGATCCGGTCCGGCTGCGCAATGTCGTGGCCGAGGCCAGGAAGCAGCTGGAGTCCGACCCCTCGGTCACCCGGGAGCGGCGCATCGACGTCGTCGACCAGCTCGACCGGGCGCTCGCCGAGGTGGACCTGGCGCATACCGAGGACGGGCTGGTGATCTTCGCCGCGCCGGGTGAGCACCAGGTGTGGTCGCTGGCCCGCACGGTGCCCGAGCGGGTGGTGCTCTCGGACACCTTCCTGACCCGCAACCTCGTCTCCGCGCAGGTCGCCGAGCGGCCGTTCTGGGTGCTCTCGGTCTCCTCCGACCGGGTCACGCTGTGGAACGGCGGCGTCGACCGTGTCACCGAGGACCGGACCCGCGGTTTCCCGATGGAGCGGAGCTTCGAGAACTTCGACGCCGAGCGCCGTGAGCAGATCGGCGACACGCCCAGCGCCTACCGCGACGAGGACACGAAGCACTTCCTGCGCGCGGCGGACACGGCGATGACCAAGCTCCTGCGGGACGACCCGCGGCCGCTGATCATCACGGGCGAACCGGCCGCGCTCTCGCTCCTCGACGAGTTCGCCGGCATCACACGCCAGGCCGTGCAGGTCCCGCACGGCGGGCTCGCGCACGGCACCCCCGAGGCCGTGTGGCAGGCCGTACGGCCCGTGGTCGACGCCGAGGCCCGCAAGGACGCGGATTCCGTGGCCCGCGAGCTGGACACGGCACGCGGCCGCAAGGAGTTCGCCGCCGGTGTCGACGAGGTCTGGCAGAGCGCCCGGGAGGGCCGCATCCGGCTGCTGGCCGTCGAGGAGAACTACCGCGTGACGGTCCGCGACGACGGCGACCACCTGGTCCCGGCCGAGAGCGGCGACCTCGATGCCCGCGAGGACATCGTGGACGAGATCGTCGAGCAGTGCCTGGAGACCGGAGCCGACGTCCGCTTCGTGCCCGACGGCAGCCTTGACGACGCCAACGGCATCGCGGGCGTGCTGCGCTACTGACGACGCCTTCTCCCGGCGGCGTACGCTACGGCGTGATCGTCGGCCGAGAGGAAGTGCGCACGTGGGTGACCTGCTGGGCGTAGCGGTTCTGGGTGCCGGGCACATGGGTGCCGACCACATACGGCGTCTGGATGGCGTGGTGAGTGGTGCCAGGGTCGCCGCTGTGGCCGATCCCGACACCGACCGCGCCAAGGAGGCGGTGGCCGGGCTCGACGGGGTCTCGGTGCACACCGATCCGGTGTCCGCGCTGGCGGCCCCCGGTGTGCAGGCCGTCCTCGTCGCCTCACCTGGTCCCGCGCACGAGGACGCCCTGCTCGCCGCCTTCGCGCGCGGGCTGCCGGTGCTGTGCGAGAAGCCCATGGTGCCCGACTCCACAGGAGCGCTGCGGGTCGTGGAGGCCGAGGCCAGGCTGGGGCGCCGGCTGGCGCAGATCGGCTTCATGCGCCGCTACGACGCCGAGTACCGGCGCCTGAAGTCACTGCTGGACGACGGCGGTCTCGGGCGCCCGCTGATGCTGCACTGCACCCACCGCAACGTCTCCTCGCCGCCCCACTTCACCAGCGCGATGCTGATCAACAGCTCGGTGTCGCACGAGATCGACGCCGCCCGCTGGCTGCTCGGCCAGGAGCTGACGGCGGTGACCGTGCTGCGCCCGGCGTCCTCGGCGGGCGCGCCCGAGGGGCTGATCGACCCGCAGTTCGTGCTCTTCGAGACCGAGCGCGGCGCCCTGGTGGACGTGGAGGTCTTCGTCAACTGCGGCTTCGGCTACCAGGTGCGCTGCGAAGCCGTGTGCGAGCGGGGCAGCGCCCGGATCGGCGACGAGCACACCATGGTGGTCACTGCGCGGGGCGGGGCCCGCGAGGAGGTGGCGCAGGACTACCTCGTACGGTTCGCCGACGCCTACGACCGCGAGGTGCAGGCGTGGGTGGACGCCACCCGGCAGGGCCGGGTCTCCGGCCCGAGCGTGTGGGACGGCTACGCGGCGTCCGTCGTCGCCGAGGCGGGGGTCCGGGCGCTGGAGACCGGCGGCCGCACGACCGTCGAGCTCGCCCCGCGCCCGGACCTCTACGCCGAGGTCAGCCGCTGACGCTCGCCCCGCCCGTCTCGAGGTGGCCGTCGACTCCGACGCGACCATGTCGCGTCGGAGTCGACGGTGATCGGGAAGTCGTACCAGCCGTTCTGGTACGCCACGGCGTTGAAGTGGTCCTCCGTCGGCGCACCCGCGGCGACCGTGTACGTCCAGGGACCGTCGCCGCGGTAGTGGTTCGAGGTGATCGTCAACTTCACCGACGGCGAGCCCGAGTTGGCCGTCCTGAACCAGATCGCGAGCTTGCCGGTGCCCGGTTCGACGGCGTAACGAGTGCTCACCTCGGCCGACTTGCCCGCCTTCGTCGCGTCGCCCCGGAAGCGGCGCAGGAAGCGGTCGGGGCCGGCCATGGTGAGGTCGTACGAGCCGCTGCCGTAGCCCGAGCCGATGCTGAGCAGCCGGACGCGGCCTCGTCGCCGCCGCCACAGCTCAGACGCCGTCGAAGAGGGCGGTCAGTCCGCGTTCGACGACCTCCCCCAGGTCCTCCCGCCCGGGCGCCACCACCGCGTAGGTGCGCAGCAGGAAGCGACGCAGCGCAGCCGTGTCGAACTGGAGCAGCGCGAGCCCGCAGACCGAGTGGAACTCCAGGACCGTACGCGCCCGGCCGCACGGCCATATCTGCACATCCCCGCGCCCGGCCGGGGCGTCGAGACCCTCGTCGAGCAGCGATCGGGCGAAGGTCCAGGTGACGTCCTCGCCGTCGAGCGTGACCTCCGACGGGAAGTCGATGAACACCGCGAGTGGATCCTCGGCCGTGTACCGAAGCGCGGCGGCCACCGGGACCTCGCGGTCCGCGGCGGTGATCAACTGGGCGTGGGCGGGCTGCCGGATGGTGATGTCCATGCTCTTACGAGTCCGCAGAACCGCATACGTGACACCTGAGCGGCAACTATCTGATGTGACCTGCGTCACTCGGGAATGAGTGCGCCTGACGGGGAACACATGACCCTCGAACGCCCGCCCGAACGCGACACCGAAAGCCCTCACGACACGTCAAGTCGCGTACGCAGTCTACGACTTGCGACATACGAACACATACGCCATGCGCACCCCCCAAGCACGCCGTGAAGACTCTGGCATATGCCGTGGGCACCACCGTATCGTGTGTTGCCAAATCCCTTACAGGCCGTGGCGGGCTGTGCAACAGTCGTAGCGGTCCCTCCGTCCCGACTGTCCGTACCGTCCCCCATCGGAGTGCGTCATGCCGTCCCATCTCTCCGCGGACCGCCCAGCCGGCCGGCCACCGGGCCCCGGGTCGGTCGACGCGTTGATAAGGCAGGCGCGGCGGCTCAAGGGGGACATGGACGCCGTACGGCGGGACGCGCACAGTGACGGAACGGACCCGGAGGACCGCTGGCAGCGCGCGCTGTACGACCTGGCGTTGCATCAACTCAACGACCTGGACGAACACTTGGCCCAGCTGCGGGACGGCCCGCCGCCGGTGCCGCCCGCTCCCGCGGAGCCGGTTCCCGCGTCCGTCACCGCTGAGGCAGACCCGGCGGAGAGCGGTTCGCTGCTCACCCGGGTGGGCAGTGCCGAGTGGAACTTCCTGACGGACGAGGCCAGTTGGTCCGGTGAGCTGTACCGGATCCTCGGCCGCGACCCGTCCGCGCCCGCCCTCACCCTCGACGAACTGCCGTCCCTGATCCTGGACGAGGACCGGCCGAGGCTGACGGCCATGGTGACGGACTGCCTGGTCGACGCCAAGCCGATCGACGGCGAGTTCCGCGTCGTACGGCCCGACGGATCCGTCCGGACCGTGCACATGATGGGCGAGCCCGTGCTCGACGCCGACGGCAGTACCGCCTCGATGTGGGCCGTGCTGCGCGACGTCAGTGAACTGCGCCGCCACCGGCGGACGGTGCACGAGACCCGTGACTCGTTGCAGCGTCACCGGCAGCAGGCCCAGACCGAGCGCCGGCTCGCGGTCGAGCTGCAGGAAGCCGTGCTCCCCCCGTGGCGCGGCTCCCTGCGGCTCCCGCGCCGGGGACCGCGGGCTCTCGACCTCGCGGCCCGCCATCTGCCCTCCGGCACCGACACGTTGCTCGGTGGCGACTGGTACGACGCCCTCGAACTGTCCGACGGGGACACCCTGCTCAGCGTCGGCGACCTCACCGGACAGGGCGTCACCGTCACGTCCGGCATGGCCATGCTGCTGGGTGCCGTCCGCGGCATGGCGATGGCGGGCACTGGGCCCGGTCAACTCCTGTCCTGGCTCAACCAGTTACTCGACGCCACGGTCCAGCCGGCCCTGGGCAGCGCGATGTGCTGCCGCTACCGGCCCGAGACCCGCACCCTCGAGTGGGCGCAGGCAGGACACCCCGCCCCGCTGCTGTTCCGCGGCGGGACGGGGTGCGCGCTGACCGTTCCGGACGGCGTCCTGCTCGGCGCCACTCCGAGGGCCGACTACGGCCAGGCCGAAGTGACCCTCGAACCGGGCGACCTGCTCCTGCTGCACACCGACGGGCTGGTGCCCGGCCAGAACGGCGCCCACACCGTGCGGCGCCTCCTCGACCTGGCCCCGCGCTTCGGTGCGGCGCGCACCGCACAGGACTGTGTGCGGACGGTCGTGGAGGAGTTCGGCGACTGCGAGCGCAAGGACGAGGCCTGTGTGCTCATCGCCAAGGTGACGTCCTGAAGAGCAGGACGACGTCGCGACACACCGGCATGACGCAGGTGCTGCACCAGGCGTCGTGACGGAACAGCGCCACAGACCCCCTATGCCTGCGCGCTGGTGCCTCCCTTGCTCCTGGCCTTCGGCAGGGCCTGTTCGATCTCCTCCCGCAGCTCGTGGATCCTCGGGTAGCCGGCGTACTCGGCGGTGAGCCGGTACATCTCGCGCAGCCGGTCCCAGGTGCGGTGGGAGGAGTTCGATCCCATCGACATCAGGGCCAACCGCGCGTACCGGTCCGCCTGTTCGGGGTCGTCCGCGATGAAGCAGGCGGACGCCATGGACAGATAGTCGAAGATTTTCGAGCGCTGCCGCCCGTCGACCCGCAGGGCCAGGGCCTTCTCCGCGTAGTGCTGGGCGTGCGCGGCCGCTGACGGCTCGTGCTCGGCCAGCGTGCGGTAGGCCAGGGCCTGCATGCCGTACAGATCCTCCTCCTTGAACATCTGCATCCAGCTCGGCGGCGGCACGTTGCCCCGGTCGGAGACGAAGAGGTCCTCCGCCTGGCCGAGGGTGCGGCGCATCGCCTGCCCCTTGCCCATCGACGCCTGTGCCCAGGCCTCGATGGTGCAGAGCATCGCCTTGGTGCGTGGCAGCACCTCGTCGCCCGAGCCGGACTGGGCGAGCTTCATCAGATCCAGTGCGTCGTCGGGCCGGCCCAGGTGCACCATCTGGCGAGCCGCTCGGGAGAGCGCCTCCCCGGCGCGGGGCCGGTCACCGCCTTCACGAGCCGAATGGGCGGCGATGACGAAGTACTTCTGGGCCGTGGGCTCCAGGCCGACGTCGTGCGACATCCAGCCCGCGAGGACGGCCAGGTTGGCGGCGACGCCCCACAGGCGCCGCTGGAGATGGTCGGGTTGGCGGTAGGCGAGCATGCCGCCCACCTCGTTGAGCTGACCCACCACAGCCTTGCGTTGCAGCCCGCCGCCGCGGGCCGCGTCCCAGGCCCGGAACACCTCGACCGAGCGCTCCAGTTCCTCGATCTCCTGCGACCCGATGGGGGCGGCCTCGTAACGGTCGAACCCAGCGGGGTCGGCGTGCAGGGGGTCGTCGAGAACAGGGGCGTCGGCCCGGAGTGCCGGGTCGGTGTGCAGCCAGTCGTGCATGGCACTGCTGAGTGCGGATCCCGCGGCGAGCGCGGCACCCGCGCCCACCAAGCCGCGTCGGTTGAGCATGAGGTCCATTCCCGTGAATTCGGTGAGGACCGCGGCAGTCCGTTCGGGCGCCCACGGCATGCCGTCGGGATGTTCCGCATTCCCGTCGCCCGGCCGTTTTCCCGTACGCCCGTGCCGCACCAGACCGAGGTCCTCGATGGTCACGACACGGCCGAGACGCTCGGTGAACAGAGCCGCCAGCACCCGCGGCACCGGATCGCGCGGGATCTCTCCCGTGTCGATCCAACGCCGGACCCGGGAGGTGTCGGTCGCCAGCTGGGGGTGGCCCATGGCCGCCGCCTGCCGGTTGACCAGCCTCGCGAGTTCGCCCTTGGACCAGCCGGCCAGGCCGAACAGGTCCGCGAGGCGGGTGTTGGGTTGTCCGGTCACGTCAAGCCCCCAGGTTCTCGGCTGAGTTGACAGTAGCCCGCTGACGGTTGCCGGGCGACTATTCGCCACGGTTCGCCAGGGTGCGCCAGATGGTGTGCCACTGGACCTCGGGTGTCAGGTAGGAACGCGCCACCCCGACCCGGTCCGCCGAGGGACATTCCCCAGGGTGCACCCGGGCGACCGGGCCGGGTGGGCGCGTGAGCTCCATGGCAGGCACCGCAGGCACACGAAGGGATCTGTATCTCCCATGTACGCAGCATCGTCTTCCGTGTCCGCCCCGCCCCGGCCGCTGCGTCCCCGTCCGGCGGGCAGCGGCCCCTATCTCGAGCCCGCGCGGCAGGGCGCCCCCGTGCTGGGCGCGGGCCGGCCGCGGCGCGGCGCTGGGCCCGGCACCCAACCGCTCAGCGGGAGACTCGACTTGTCCGGCCCCCAGGGCGCGCAGCTGCGCACCGCGATCGCCTCGGTGCACCGGATCTGCCCGGAGTTCGCTCCGGTGCAGGTGCTGCGCCGCAGCGGACGCTCGGTGCTCCTCGTCGGGACGACAGGACGCAGCACGGCCGTCGCCAAGTGCTTACTCGACCACTCTCCCGCCTGGTCCGAGCGGATCCACCACGAAATAGCGGCCTACCGCTCGTTCGTCAGGCACCGGCCGCCGATCCGGGTGCCTCGGCTGATCGCGGCGGACCCGGACAACTGCACCCTGGTCATCGAGCGCATGCCCGGCCGGGTGGCGGCGCTCCACCGGCATCCCGCGGAGGCACCGCCCCGCGCGGACATCCGGGCGGCGCTCGGCGCGATCTGCCGGCTGAACGCCTGGCGGCCTCCGGCGGGCACGTTCGACGCGCCGCTGGACTACGCGGCCCGTATCTCCCGCTACCACGAGCTGGGCCTGCTCACCGACCGGGACATGGGCGACCTGCAGAAGCTGCTGCACGGCATCGCGCACGCGGCGGGCCGGCAGGGCATGGGCCAGTTCTGCCACGGCGACGCGCTGCTCTCCAACATCCTGCTGTCCCCGGCCGGTCCGGTACTGGTGGACTGGGAGCACGCGGGCTGGTACCTGCCGGGCTACGACCTGGCGACGCTGTGGTCGGTCCTCGGAGACGCTCCGGTGGCGCGGCGGCAGATCAGTCAGATCGCCCAGTCGGCGGGCCCCGCTTCGCGGGACGCCTTCCTGGTGAACCTGATGCTCGTCCTCACCCGTGAGATCCGCACCTACGAGACGGCCGTGCAGCGGTCGATGCACGACGCGGCCCCGGCGGCACCGGGTTCGGCCCACCCGGGTGCCGCGCCGTCCGGCGAGGAACAGCGGCTGCTGCTCAGGCGACTGCACGACGACTGCCAGCTGGCCCGCCGGGCCGTACGCGCGGCGGTCGGCACTCGCTGACGGGACGACGGATCCGCGGTGCGCCCTGGGCAGCGGCGCACCGCGGACCTTCGTGCGCCGGGCCGAACGGCCGGCGGCCCGCGGGTCTCCCGGCGCCGGGCGGCCGTACACCTCACCCTCCTCCGATCTCCATGCGTCCAGCCGTACCCTCGCGCCTCACGCTTCTCCCTGCGTCCAGCCGGGGCGCCCCACGGACTGCGGAACTTCGTATCCGGGCCGTGGGACGGGGGCCAGTGGTGTACGCCACTGACGCCCCGCAGGCCCGCGCGCTTCCGCCACGAAACTCCCGTGTCCCCCGCCTGACGTGGCAAATCTTCTCTTCCTGGGCATGATTGACGGATCGTCGGCAAGCCGGTACCACTGAGCCACGCTCAGCCCCGCACACCCCGCCGCGCTCACCCGTGCCAGGAGGCCCGCATTGCGAGGATCCGTCACCGACCCCACGTCCGCTCCCGGCGGCAGACGCACACGCAGGGCGGCCGGCGCCGTCGCCGCCGCGGCTCTGCTGCTCCCGCTGCTCGGCGCGGCCCCGTCCCAGGGCGCCACCGGCACCACGGCGGGCTCCCTCCAGCGCGCGTTCGCGAGCGCGTCCGCGGAGTACCACGTGCCGCAGAGCGTCCTGCTGGCCGTCTCCTACCTCCAGTCCCGCTGGGACACGCACGCCGGCGCGCCGAGCGTGACCGGCGGCTACGGACCGATGCACCTCACCGACGCGCACACCGCGCTGACGTCGGTCGCGCACCACAGCGACGGCACGGAGGATGCGCGCGGTGACAGCGCCCGCCCCGCCCTGCTCCCCGAGACGAAGGTGCCCGGGGAGACCGCTCTCCCGGCCCGCCTCGAGACCCTGCCGAAGGCCGCCGATCTGACCGGGATTCCGGCCGAAGAACTGCGTACGGACGCGGCGGCGAACGTGGCCGGTGGTGCCGCGCTGCTCGCCGCCGCGCAGCAGGACCTCGGCGAGCCGCTCAGCGCGGACCCGGCCGACTGGTACGGCGCGGTGGCCCGCTTCTCCGGCGCCGAGGACACGGCGACCGCGGCGGCGTACGCGAACGACGTGTACGACGTGCTGCGTTCCGGCGAGGAGCGCGTCACTGACCAGGGCCAGCCGGTGACGCTGGCCGCGCAGCCGGACGTGTCCGCGGACACCGCGCAGCTGAGCCGGACCGGTCTGCGCACGCTCTCGGCGGACGGCACGGAGTGCCCGAAGGGTGTGTCGTGCGAGTGGATCCCGGCGCCGTACGAGGAGTTCGGCGACGGCGACTACGGCAACCACGACCTCGGTGACCGGCCTGCGGCGCAGAGCATCAAGTTCATCGTCATCCATGACACGGAGGGCGCCTGGGACGGGGTGATGAACCTGATCAACGACCCGACCTATGTGTCCTGGAACTACACCATCCGCTCGACGGACGGTCTGATCGCCCAGCACGTCAAGGCGAAGGACGTGGCCTGGCACGCGGGCAACTGGTACGTCAACGCGAAGTCGGTAGGCATCGAGCACGAGGGCTTCCTCACGTCGCCGGACGCCTGGTACACGGAGGCCATGTACCGCGCGTCGACCCGGCTGGTGAAGTACCTCGCCGCGAAGTACGACATCCCGCTGGACCGGCAGCACATCCTCGGCCACGACAACGTGCCGGGCCCGACGACCTCCACGATCGCGGGCATGCACACCGACCCCGGCCCCTACTGGGACTGGCGGCACTACTTCGAGCTGCTGGACCACCCCTTCGAGAAGACCGCGAACAAGAAGGGCGGGCTGGTCACGATCCTGCCCGACTACGCGGCCAACCAGCCGGTGTACACGGGCTGCACCACCAGTGGGCAGCCGTGCGCCACGCACGGCTCCAGCGAGGTGCGGCTGTATTCCGACCACGACGAGAACTCGGCCCTGATCAAGGACATCGGCCTCGGCACGACCCCCACCACCGATGTCAACGACCTGGCCTCGCGGGTCTCGACCGGACAGCAGTTCGCGGTCGCGGACCGGTGGGGCGACTGGACGGCGATCTGGTTCCTGGGCCAGAAGGCCTGGTTCCTGAACCCGAAGAAGCAGCCGACCGCGGTGAACGCGTCCGGCCTCGTGATCACGCCCAAGGACGGCGTGACGAGCATCCCGGTGTTCGGCCGCGCCTACCCGGAGAAGGAGGCCTACCCGACGGGCGTGCCCGCGCAGGCGGTGTCCCCGCTGCCGTACACGATCCCCGCGGGCCAGGAATACGCGGTCGGTGACAAGGTGCCCGGCGAGTACTACTACGCCGTCACCTACACCGCGGACTCGCACAAGGTCGTGATCGGCGAGGACCTGTACTACGAGATCCAGTACGGCCACCGGGTCGCGTGGGTGCGCGCGGCGGACGTGAAGGCGGTCCCGTCGCAGGCGTAGCAGTGGGGTGCGGGACGGGCGCCCGACGAAGGGCGTCCCGGCCCGCACGCGTGCGAGGACGCAGGCGGGCCTGACTCAGCCGAGAAGGGGCGCGACCTCCTCGGCGATCACCGACTCGCCGTGGGTGTCGTCGAGGCCGGGGCCCAGGCCGTGACTGCGGAGGATCGCCGTCACCTCCTCGTACCGGGCCGCTGCCGGTGCGGGGGAAGCCGGTCCACCGCAGACCGCCGAACGCGTCCGGCCGGATGCCGTCGGGACCGGTGAGCTCGGCCGCCCGTTCGGCCGCGAGGAGAACGCCGAACCGCTCCCTGACGACCAGCATCGCGCCGAACCCCGAACCACCGGGGCGGTCGCACAGCAGCCCCCCGTCGAGCTCTCCGGCCTTGCGGCGCGGTCCTCTGCGCCGCGGTCGGCGGACACCGGACCTCCACCCGGGTGACGGGGCAGACCAGCGCCGGCTGCTCCACCACCGGTCCGAGCAGGTCCTGGGGCAGCTCCCGGGCGATGTCCGGCCGGAGTGTCTCGCCGCCTTCGCCGCCTGAACGGCCATCGTCCGCACCGCCTGGCCGTGCCCGGTGCTGTTGCGCACCAGGAGCTGGAGCCGTGCCGGCGCTCGAGGGCGGCCCACCGCCCGTGACAGGGCCGGTTGGCCGCTCCTGGCCTGCGGACCGGGCCGTCAACCCTGCTGGAAGAGCTCCGCGGGCAGGGGCTTGAGGAGGGCGTACAGGTCGTCGGTGATGGGGCGGTCCCAGGCGGCGATGGTGACCAGGACGCCGTCGCTGCGGTCGAACTGGACACACGAGATACGGCCCTCGGAGAGCTTGAGGCGCCGCACGATCAGCAGGTTGTCGCCCTGGAGCACCGGCATGTCCTCGGTGCCGGTGACCAGGACCTCCTCGTCGTTGTCCAGCGCCAGCAGCAGCTGAGCCACCTCGAAGGGGACCTCGCCCTCGGCGACCTCGCGGGCCGGCGAGCCCTCCGGAAGGTTGCCGATGATCATGGCGGGGCCGCGGCCGCCGAACAGGTCGTAGCGCAGGAAGACGCCCTGGCAGGTGCCGTCGGGAGCGGGCAGCAGACCCGCACCGAGATTGCCGGGCCAGTCACCCGGGTCCATGGCCAGTACGTCGAAGTCGGGCCCGGCGGGGGTAGCGCTACGGCGGCGGAGGAACGACATGCGGCCATGGTACGTGCCCGAGCGCGCTGGGTGAGGTTGGGCGGCGTCTCGCCGGGACCGGCGACGCGGGTCCGAACCTCGCCCCCTAGCCCTCCTCCTTCTCCCCCAGTGCCGCCTCCAGCCCCGTCCGGTCGGTGCCCAGCTTTCGGTACACCGCCGACAGGAGGCGTACGACCGCCTGCTGGTCGGTGTGGAGTTCCGCCGCGATCTCCGCCTCCGTGCGGCCGTCCACAGTGAGCGTGGCGGCGGTGCTCTCGCGGACCGTGAGCGTGTCCGTCTCCGTGCTGTGCAGCCGGCGGGGGCGGAAGCCGGCCGCGGCGAGTTCGTCGCGGGCCGTCTCGACGAGTCCGTCGGCGCCGCACTGCACGGCCGCGTCCAGGCCCCGGTAGAGGTGTTCGCCCGCCTCCTTGGCACGCCCGGTGCGGCGCAGCTCCGTGCCCAGGGCGACCAGTGAGCGGGCCAGCTCGTACCCGGCCGGGGAGCGTTCCAGATGGCTGACGGACTCCTCGAGGTACTTGAGGCGGGCCGCCCCGGAGGACACCTCCGCCGCCGTGCGCAGCGCGTGCCCGATCGTGGACGGGGCGCCGAACAGACGGGCCCGCTCCACCGCTTCCAGCGCGGTCGCGAGGGCACGTCCGGGGGCGACGTGGCTCTCGGCGCGGGCGAGGTGGAGCTGCCAGGGGCACCACGCGGGGTTGCGGATGCCGCGCGGGTCGAGCCGGCGCCCGGCTGCGGAGAGCTCGGCCGCGGCCTCCTCGACGAAGCCGCGTGCGAGGAGCAGTTCGCCGTGCACGGTCTGGGCGTCGGGGAACACGACGGCTGCCGGGAAGGGCTCCCCGAAGCAGTACTCGTCGGCCGTCTGCGCGGCCTCGGCTACCCGGCCGCGCGCCAGCAGCACCTCGATGAGAGCGCCGACGGCGTACCAGACGGCGGGCACGCCCCGGCCGACCCGGTCGGCGAGGCGGAGCCCGGCGCGGACGAAGTCCTCGGCTTCGGCGAGCCTGCCGCGCCGGTAGCGGAGGTAGCCGAGCAGGGTGTACGCGAAGGACAGATGGGCGCCGCGCCAGCCCTGCCGCTCGTAGTCGGCGATCCCGGTGGTGAACAGTTCCTCGGTGCGGCCGGGCCGGTCGGCGTACATGAACGCCATCGCCACCAGGACGGGCACCTCGAAGCCGCGGTCGGGCTCGGCCCAGCCGAGGCCCCCGGCCAGGGCGCGCTCGGCGTGCCGGAGGGCGACGGGGGCCGGTTCGCCGCGCTGGACGGCGTCCCAGGCGCGCAGCCCGATGATGTACCGCTCGGTGAGGTCGCGGCCCTTGACCCGGTCGGCGAGCCGGGCGAGCCGCCGCGAGCGGGAGGGGTGGTCGGGTTCGTCGGCCCGGAAGGCGTCCCACATGAACTGTTCGGCGACCATGCGCAGCCTGACCCGCGCGTCCCCGGTGAGGCGGACCTCCCGGGCGAGGGTGTCGGAGGCCTCGGCGAGGTGGTCGCTGTGGGCGAGGACCTGGGAGAGCCGGTAGACGATGTTGTGCCGCAGTTCGGGGTCGGCGATGGGCTCCTCGAGGGCCGCGCTCAGATGGTTGACGGTGGTGGCGGGTTCGGTGAGCAGGGAGGCGCTGCCGAGTTCGTAGAGGACGGCGGCGCGGTCCTCGGCGGTCGGGGGTTCGCGCAGGGCGCGGGCGAGGTAGCTGCGGGCGGTATCAGGGGCGCCCGCCCTGAGGGTCTCGCCCGCGGCGGCACGCAGTTGCTGTACGACCCAGGGGTCGCCTTCGGGGTGGGTCTCGAGGAGGTGACGTGCGGCGGCTGAGGGGCCTTGTCCCTCGTCGACGACACACCAGGCGGCCTGGCCGTGCAGGGCGACGCGGAAGCCGGGCGGGATGGCACGGTAGACGGCCGTCGCGATGAGCGGGTGCACGAACTCGAGGGTCTCGGTGCCGGTGAGGATACGGGCGCCGCGCAGGGCGTCGGCGGCGTCGGCGGCCTCCTCCTGGCCGAGTCCGGCAACGGCGGCGGCGAGCAGCAGCGGGATCTCGGTGCCGAGGACGGCGCAGGCGTAGGCGTAGCGGACGGTGGAAGAGCCGAGGCGTTCCAGGCGGGCGATCAGGCCGCTGCCCTTGACGGCGGCGACGAGGTCGCGCAGCAGATGCGCGCCTCCCTCGTTCGGGGTGAGTCCGCGGTCGAGCACCTTGGCGGCCAGCTCGACGGCCTCGAAGGGGTTGCCTGCGGTGACGGCCCAGCACTCGCGGCAGAAGGCATCGTCGGCGTGCGGGCCGACGGTCTCACGGACGAGGCGGGCGACGGCGGCGGCGCTCAGTGGTTCGAGGTCGAGGGGCCGTCCGCCCGCGCGACCTGGCAGTCCGCGGAACGACTCGGCGTGGTCGGGGAGTTCGTCCGGTCGGTAGGCGACGACCACCAGCAGCGGGAGTTCCTCGGCGCGGGGCGCGAACGCGGCCAGCCAGCGCAGGGATTCGGCGTCGGCCCAGTGGGCGTCGTCGAGGACGAGGACCATGGGAGCGCGGCGCACGGCAAGATGGGTGAGGACCCAGTCGAGGCCGTCGCGCAGGCCCTGCTGGTCGGGCGGCGCGCCGTGGGTGGGGGCGCACAGGCCGAGGGCGGGGCCGACGATGTCGTACCAACTGCCCAGTGACGAGCGGAGCTCGGCCTCGGGCACACCGGCGAGCTGGGGCTGCAGGAGCTGGCGGGCGACGTGGAAGGCGACGCGCTGTTCCTGGTCGCCGCCGCGCGCGGACAGGACGGTGCAGCCCTGGGCCGAGGCGCGCCTGCGGACCTCGGCGAGGAGGGTGGTCTTGCCGATCCCGGCGCGCCCCGCGATGGCGAGCAGGGCCCCGTGCGGGCTCGCCAACGGCTCGAGGCCGTCCGCGTGCAAGCCGGTGAGGTCGCCCAACGCCTCGTCGACGGCGGCGAGTTCACTCTCACGCTCGAGGAGCGTCCGGCGGCTCCGCACGATCAGCTGTCCCATGGCTCACCCCCCGCCACGGTGGTACACCCGCGCGGGGAGAGGGCGCACGCCGTGACTGTCAGGCACCTCAGACTACGCCCCGCGGGGCGCCTGCGAACCTGCTCGACCGTTACTGCCCGATAGATTTATGCGTCTGATTCAAGCTGCCCTGCGGTGCCGTTCGTGATGGCGCGCGACGCGGGCCCGGTTGCCGCAGGACGGCTTGCACCACTCCTGCCGTGGGTGCTCCCTGAGGAAGTACCGTACGCAGCGCGGCGCGTGACAGGCCCGCAGCCGCTGCCGGTCGGGGCCGGCGAGGAACGCGATGGCGGCGCGCGCGAGGGCGGCCGTGAGGTCGGCCTCCCCGTCCACCGGCCTTTGCTGTACGGCGGGTTCGACGCCGTCGGCCCAGTGCAGGACGGGCACGGTGGCCGTGCGGGCAGCCGCGGCGTTGAGTCGTTCGACGGCCTCGCGCGCGGGCGGCAGCCGTGCGGCGTCGGCCGAGCTGGGCGCGCCGGGTCGTACGCTGCGGGCGAACAGGGCACGGACGGCGGCGCGCAGCTCCCGTACGGCGGCCAGGTCCGCGCCGTCGGCGACGTAGTGCGCGGCGTACGGCACGGTGTCGGGGTGCGCGTGCACCCAGGCGGTGAGTCCGGCCGGGTCGGCGAGATCGTCGGCGACGCCCCCGTTGCCGTCGTGGCGGATCGTCAGGGCGAGGTCGAGGGCGAGCCGGGCGTCCCTGCTGAGCGTGTCCTGCATACAGCTAATGATAGGCACGCACCCCTCCATTAGCCGCTGCTCGGCCCACCCGCGCCACCACCACGAGCCGCCGCTCGGCCCGTCCGCGTCATTTCGGCGGCACCGCCCCCAGCCGCCGCTCCGTCCGCCTCACTCCTCCTCCGGCGCCGGCGGCACCACCGCGATCGGGCTTGCCGCGTGCAGCAGGACCGCGTGGGTGACGGAGCCCAGCATGCGGGCCGGCGCGAGCAGGCGGCGCCGGTGGCGGCCGACCACGACGAGGTCCGCGTCCTTCGAGGCACCGACGAGCAGTCCGGCCGCGTCGCCCGGCAGCGCGTAGGTGTCGCAGCGGACGCCCGGGTGCTCGGCACGGTGCGGGGCCAGGGCTTCGTCGGCGAGGGTCCTGGTCTCGTTCTCGATGGCGTCCTGGTCGATGACGGACGGCACCAGGGTGCCGGCGGCCGCCCAGTTCTGCACGGGCCACGGGTAGCCGGCGATCACCTGGAGGCGGGCGCCGCGCAGGGCCGCCTCGGTGAAGGCGAACGCGAGCGTGACCTCGTCGGGGTGGTCCACCTGGACACCGACGACCACCCGGGGCCCGGTCCCGGACTCGACCAGCGGCTCCTCGTCCACCTTGCGGCCTGGCCGGGGCACCACGACGACCGGGCACGGGGCGTCGCGGGCGGCGGCGAGGCTGCTGGAGCCGAGCAGCAGGCTGGCGAAGCCGCCGCGGCCCCGGGAGCCGAGCACCAACAGCTGGGCGGCGGAGGCCACTTCCGGCAGCAGCACAGGCGGTGCGCCCACCGGCGCCGTGTACTGGACGGACAGTCCCTCCGCCCGCTCCCGCACGAACGCCCTCATCCGGTCGAGCACCGGGTCGTCGTCCGGGACGGGCGGCCCGGCGACCAGGACCTCGGGCTGCGCCCAGGGGGCGTACTGCCGTACGTGCACGACGCGCAGCGGCGCCGCCCTCCTGCGGGCGTCGTCGAGCGCCCACTCCAGGGCGCGCAGGCTGTCGTCCGACCCGTCGACCGCGGCGATGACCGGCGGAGTGCTCATGGTTCCTCGTCTCCGGAATACGACCTTCCCTGTCTCCGGGGCCAGCCTCGCTCAGGCATCGGTCCCGGCAGGGCGCTGCCGTTCGCGTGTCCGGAAATCGGGGCGGAACACCCCCGGTTCGGCTCCTGAGTGCGGGTGGCTCCGGGCCGGTGTCGCCGCGGCCGTGCGGGCGCCGGGCCTCAGGTCAGGTCGAACTCGCCTTCCCGCGCCCCGGAGACGAACGCGCCCCATTCAGCGGGTGTGAAAATCAGAGACGGGCCCTCCGGGCGGCCGCTGTTGCGCATCGCGATGAATCCCTCGACAAAGGCGATCTGGACATCCCCAAGGCCTCGGCTGCTGGACTGCCAATCGGCCCTGCTCAGGTCCAGTTCCGGCTTGTCCCAGCCCATGAGCGGCTGCTGCTGGGTGGTGCTCTCGGCCACGTCCGTGCTCCTCCCGATTCGTCGTCCGCGGGCCAGCCTAGCGATCGGTCCCGACGGCCAACAGGCCACGTGAGGCGTACCTTTCAGGAGTCCGGGGGTTCGGACCCCACGAGCCACATGGAGAAGAACTGCGAGCCGCCGCCGTAGGCATGTCCGAGGACCTTCCGGGCCCGTTCCGCCTGGTGTTCTCCGGCCTGTCCGCGCACCTGCAGCGCCGCCTCCGCGAACCGGATCATGCCGGATGCGCCGATCGGGTTGGTCGACAGGACACCGCCCGACATGTTGACGGGGAGGTCCCCGTCGAGTTCGGTGACCCCGGACTCGGTGAGCTTCCAGCCCCCTCCCTCCGCCGCGAAGCCCAGGTTCTCCAGCCACATGGGCTCGTACCACGAGAACGGCACATACATCTCGACGGCGTCGATGTCGCGGCGCGGGTCGGTGACGCCGGCCTGCCGGTAGACGTCGGCGGCGCAGTCCTTCCCGGCCCGCGGGGAGACGAAGTCCTTCCCGGCGAACAGTGTGGGCTCGCTGCGCATGGCCCCGCCGAGCATCCAGTCGGGCGGACCGGGCGCGCGGGTGGCTCCGGCCCGGTCGGTGAGGACCATGGCGCAGGCGCCGTCGGAGGACGGGCAGGTCTCCGAGTAGCGGATGGGGTCCCACAACATGGGGGACGACTGGACACGGCCGCGGAGTGCGCGACCAGATCCATGTGGTGGAGCCCCATGTGAGCCCGCAACGCCTCCACGTCGTCGACCAGCCGATCGCAGCGGTACGTCCCCGGATCCGCCGGCACCGCGGAGTCGCCGGTGCCGCGCAGGTCGAGCAGAACCAGCCGCCGGTGCGCGCTCAGCCCGCCCAGGTCACCGAGGTAGGCGGAAGCCCGCATGGGCCCGCCGGGCAGCACGACGAGGGGCTCACCCTCGCCACGGACATGAAACGCGAGCCGGGTCCCGTCGGGCGCGGTGAACGTCGGCATGCCGCCGATCATCGGGGGCGCGGCGGGGTATCGCAACGCAGTTCCGCGGCGGCGCCGGGGTCCGACAGGACACGGGCTGCGCCGCGGGGGCAACGACGCGGCCCCGGTACGACCACTTACGTCACACAGCCACACGGACCACACCGACGACACGCACCGTACGGCGCCGATGATCCGCCCGTCAGGGACGCCCCTGGCCCGGGCGGCTCGTGGCATCGCCGAGTAGGCCACCCAGCTCGCCGGCCGCGCCCTCGCCCCCTCCCGGCCTGCTGCCGACCGGCCGCCATCAGCCCCCCGCAGCCCGCAGCCCGCAGCCCGCAGCCCGCAAAGCCTCCCCCGCCCAGTCCAACTCCTCACCTGCGCTCCGGTCCCGAAGAGAAATGCGTCCCCCCTCTTGCCTCCACCGCGATCCCCTGGATTACTGATCCCCGCAGAGCGACCGAATGATCGGTCGTCCGAATTGACGCGATCGGCTAGGGAGAGGTGCCCCTATGGCGGACGAGGCCACGAAGCTTCTCGACTCCGGGGAACGGCTCGACGCGGCGGCGCTGCGGGCCCTGCAGCTGGAGCGACTGCGGACCTCACTCAAGCACGCCTACGACGACGTGCCCTTCTACCGCGAGTCCTTCGACAAGGCCGGCGTCCGTCCGGAGGACTGCCGTTCCCTGGCCGATCTGTCCCGGTTCCCCTTCACCACCAAGGCCGACCTGCGGGAGAACTACCCGTACGGGATGTTCGCCGTGCCGCGCGAGCGCATCCGCCGTATCCACGCGTCGAGCGGCACCACCGGACGCCCCACGGTGGTCGGCTACACCCAGAACGACCTTTCCATGTGGGCCGACATGGTGGCCCGTTCGATCCGCGCGGCGGGCGGCCGACCCGGCGACCGGATCCATGTGGCGTACGGCTATGGGCTGTTCACCGGTGGCCTGGGCGCCCACTACGGTGCCGAACGACTCGGCTGTACGGTCATCCCCGCGTCCGGCGGCATGACGGCCCGCCAGGTCCAGCTCATCCAGGACCTCGAGCCCGGGATCATCATGGTCACCCCGTCGTACATGCTCACGCTGCTCGACGAGTTCGAGCGCCAGGGCGTGGACCCGCGTGGGACCTCCCTGCGGGTCGGCATCTTCGGTGCCGAGCCGTGGACCCAGGAGATGCGACGCGAGATCGAGGAGCGCTTCGGGATCGACGCCGTCGACATCTACGGGCTGTCCGAGGTGATCGGTCCGGGTGTCGCCCAGGAGTGCGTGGAGACCAAGGACGGCCTGCACATCTGGGAGGACCACTTCTTCCCGGAGGTGGTCGATCCGAGTACCGGCGAGGTGCTTCCGGAGGGCGCGGAGGGTGAGCTGGTGTTCACCTCGCTCACCAAGGAGGCCATGCCGGTGATCCGTTACCGCACCCGCGATCTGACGCGGCTGCTGCCGGGCACGGCCCGGGTGTTCCGGCGGATGGAGAAGATCACCGGCCGCAGCGACGACATGGTGATCCTGCGCGGGGTCAATCTGTTCCCGACGCAGATCGAGGAGATCGTGCTGCGCACCCCCGGGGTCGCCCCGCACTTCCAGCTGCGTCTGACCCGCGAGGGCCGCCTCGACGCCCTGACCGTACGGGCCGAGGCACGTCCCGGCGCCGCACCCGAGGCGCGGGAGGCGGCGGCCCGGGCCATCGCCGCCGGCGTGAAGGACGGCGTCGGTGTGTCCGTCGCCGTCGAGATCGTCGAGCCGGAGTCCCTGGAGCGCTCGGTGGGCAAGATCCGGCGGATCGTGGACCTGCGACCGCGTCGGTGACCGTGCGCCTCGGCCGTCAGGCGCGGGTGGCCGGTTCGGTCACCCGGAATGCGAACTGGCCGCAGAAGGTCAGCTTGCGCAGGTTCACCAGAGCCGTGCGGCGGCGCCTCTTGCGCGCCCACGCGTCGATCCCCGTGTTGAGCGGGGACTCCTCGTTCCAGTAGCGGCCGCATTCCTTCCGCTTGTCGTGGTAGGCGCGCATCATCAGCGTCACTCCGTCGAGCGAGGGCCGGATCTCCTCCAGGGCGAGCCCGGCCTCCTCGACCAGGACCCGGAATCCGTACGGCGTGTGGTTCCACAGACTGAAGGAGTGGTAGGGCTCGAACCGGGACGTGCTGCCGATGAACAGCCCGCCCGGGCGCAGCACCCGCCCGACCTCCGCCAGCAGTTCCCTGGGCGTGCGACGTGCTCGAAGACCTGGTGCGAGTAGATCAGCGGCAGCGCGTCGGAGCGGAACGGCAGGCGGACGCCGTCGAAGTACACCACCGAGTCGCCTCCGGCCAGACGCTGTGCGGCCTCCGGAGACTCGCGGATGTCGACGCCCAGCCACTGTACGTTCGGATCGTGCCGGCGGAAGAGCCCCGCCGACGTGCCCCGCCCGCATCCGAGGTCGACGACGCGGTCGGGTGCCCCGGGCAGCCGCATGGCCTGGTCCAGGTAATAGCGCGACGTGACCTGGCGGGCGTGGTCGTCGGGGATGCAGTCGTGCATGAGGTCCCACAGGGTCGCCCTACCCCGAGGCTACGGACGTGCCCGCCGGTGGGCCAGGGCCGGTCAGTGGTTCGCGGCAGGCGTCATCCCCTGGGAGGAGTCACCCGGTGAGGATGTGCTCGTCGGCGGGGTGATTCCGGACAGGTCATGGGCGGCCACACTGTTCCGGTCGGCGACCGAGCGGCCGAACGCGTGGTGCGGCCACAGTCCCCCGGCCAGCCGACGTGTGCGTTCGCTCCACTCCAGGGCCTCGGCGCCGCGCGCCCGGTAGAAGTTGAGGGCGTAGCCGCCGGTGTGGATCCGCAGCAGACAGAAACCGCCGGGATACTCCTTGGCGGCGCCGACCTCCTGCAGGGTGACGTGCGGGGCGAGCGGCAGCACGGTGCGTTTGTTGCGGTGGGTGTGGCCCGCGTGGTGGAGGAAGACGCCCGGGGCGGCGGCGTAGGCCTCGAGGACCGCGCGGGCGTGGCGGCGGCCGAGGCGCTGGCCTGGGCTCACGGGGAAGACGGAGTCTCTTACGGTCAGCGGATGGTGGCCGAAGACGACGGTGGGTTGTTCCGCGTTCTCGCGCAACCGATGCCGGAGCCAGGACAGTTGCTCGGCGCCGAGCCCGCCCGCGCCGGCGCCGTTGTCCTGCCTCCGGTACGTGTCGAGCCCGATGATCCGCAGCCCGCCCATGTCGCGGGCGAAGTATCCGCGCCCGTGCTCCCCGTCGAACGCCCGGCGGAACGCGTCGCCGCCGTTGCCACGGCCGTCGGCGTGCCCGGATCCGGGCCGGGGCCGGTCGTGGTTGCCGCGTACGACGAAGTAGTCCCGTCCGTGGGTTCCGAAGCCGTCCAGGATGCTTCTGGCCTGCGCCAGGTCGCGCGGTGAGCCGCCGGCCGAGATGTCGCCCGCGGCCAGCAGCAGGTCCGCCCCGCGTCGCTGGGCCTCCTCGACCAGAGCCCGGGACAGGATCTCCGGGTACGGTGCGAGTCCCGGCCGCTGCGACACCCCGCGCGCGAGCGGGAGGCCGGCCACCAGACCGGCGGTGGTCTCGCCGAGGTGCAGGTCGTTGCAGAGCGCGAGCGACATGAGGAGACGGCCCGGCGGGGGCTTGGGCGTGGTGAAGGAGTACGGGCCGCCGTGCGAGCCGATGCCGTGCCGGGAGGTACCCGCCGCGTGGCCGCGCACCAGGTCCAGCGGTGTGGGTGTGGCGGCCACGCCCTGCGACCGGGCTTGGTAGTAGTAGGTCTGGCCCGGCTCCAGGCCGGTGAGTTCGACATGATGGTGTGCTGTGGGCCAGTCCTCGCCCGTGGTGCGGTTGAGGCGGGCCGGGTGAGTGCCGTAGACGACCTCGCCCTCCGTGACGGCGGGCACCAGCCGGGGCAGACCGTCGTCGGCGCCGGGGACGGCCGTGTACCAGGTGATGACGGCGCTGTCCTCGGTCAGGGTGACCAGTTCGAGGTGCAGGGCGGCTATGGCGTGGGGGTGACGGGGACGTGTCCGGAGCGAGGGCGCGGAGGGGGACCGCAGGAGCGCGGGGGCGAGGAGCACAGCGGAGCGGAGCACCTCGCAGGGGCCGGGCAGGGCCGCGAGGGCTGTGAAGGGAGCGGGGAAGCGGCTGGCCATGCCTCGTGTGTGCCCGCCCGGTGTGAACGGCGGTCGTGGTACCGGCGGCCGTGCCAGGTATGGGGCGAGACCATTCGTCGCGAGACCCTTTGTCGCGTCACCCGGCGGGCCACCATGTGAGGCGTCAGGTCGCGGCGCCGAACCGGTCCCGCAGCTCGCGCTTGAGGATCTTGCCGCTGGCGTTGCGCGGCAGCTCGGCCACGAACACCACCCGCTTCGGCGCCTTGAAGGGTGTGAGCCTCTCCCGTGCGTGGGCGATGAGTTCGGCCTCCGTGACCTCGCCGCGCGGCACGACGACGGCCGTGACGGCCTCGATCCACCGCTCGTCGGGGAGACCGACGACCGCGGCCTCGGCAACGCCCTCGTGCGTGTACAGCGCGTCCTCGACCTGCCGCGAAGCGATCACCACGCCACCGGAGTTGATGACGTCCTTCACCCGGTCGACGATGGTGAAGTAGCCGTCGGCGTCCCGGACGGCGAGGTCGCCCGAGTGGAACCAGCCGTCGCGGAAGGACTCGGCGGTCTCCTCGGGCTTGTCCCAGTAGCCCTCGCACAACTGCGGTGAGCGGTAGACGACCTCACCGGGTGTGTCGGCGGGCACCTCCTCGCCCTTCTCGTCCACCACGCGCGCGTCCACGAACAACACGGTCCGGCCGCAGGAGTCGAGCCTGCCCTCGTGCTCGTCGGGGCCGAGCACCGTGGCGAGGGGCCCGATCTCGCTCTGCCCGAAGCAGTTGTAGAAGGCCAGCTCGGGCAGCCGTGCGCGCAGCCGCTCCAGGACGGGCACCGGCATGATCGACGCGCCGTAGTACGCCTTGCGCAGGCCGTCCAGGTCCCGGGTGTCGAAGTCGGGCCGGTTCGACAGGGCGATCCACACGGTGGGCGGCGCGAACAGGCTGTCGGCGCGCCCGGTCTCGATCAGGTCGAACAGCCGGTCCCCGTCGGGCGCGTCGAGGAGGATGTTCGTCGCGCCGACCGCGAGGTACGGCAGCAGGAACACATGCATCTGGGCCGAGTGGTACAGCGGGAGCGCGTGCACCGGCCGGTCGCCGGCGCTCAGGTCGAGGGCGGTGATGGCGCTCAAGTACTCGTGCACCAGGGCCCGGTGGGACATCATCGCGCCCTTGGGGAGCGCGGTGGTGCCCGAGGTGTACAGCAGTTGCACCAGGTCCTCGCCGCGGGGCTCGGGACCGTCGTACGGCGACGTCGTGCCGAGGCGCGCGAGGAGCGAGTCGTCGGCGTCGCGCAGCGGCAGCACCCTTGTGCCGTCGGGCAGTCGGCCGGCCAGGTCCGGGTCGGCGAGGACCAGGGAGCTGCCGGACTGGCCGACGATGTAGGCGAGGTCGTCGCCGGTGAGGTTCTGGTTGACCGGAACGTGGACCAGGCCCGCGCGGGCACAGGCCAGGAACGCGATCAGATAGGCGTCGGAGTTGTGGCCGTAGGCGCCCACACGGTCGCCGGGCGCGAGCCCCTGCGCGAGGAGCGCGCCCGCCGCCCGGGAGACGGCGTCGTCGAGTTCGTCGTACGTCCACACGCGCTCGCCGTACTCAAGCGCGACCCGCGCCGGGGTGCGTCGGGCGCTGCGCCGCAGCACCCCGTCGACCGTGCTGCCGTTTCCCTGGGTCATGACAGTGATCCTGGGTCCGCCGCACACGGAGGTCAAGAACCTGGCGCGCGCGGCCGGGATCGCACTCGACTCCCCGCTCGGCGAGCACCAGTTCGTCGTACGCCACGGCCGGCGCATCCCCGTCCCGGGCGGAACGGAGTCCCTGGGCGTGTGGAACAAGGTCGAGCAGGTCTGGGACGCGGCGCACGGCGGGTACACGGAGGTCACGACGGGCTCCAGCTACATCCAGGCCGTGGGCTGGGACCGCGGCCCCTGCCCGGACGCCCACACCCTGCTGACGTACTCCCAGTCCTCGAACCCGAACTCGCCCCACTACAGCGACCAGACCCGCCTGTTCTCCCAGGAACGCTGGGTGACCTCGCGCTTCTGCGAGAAGGACATCATGAGGTCGCCTTCGCTGCGGGTGCTGCGGGTGTCCTCGCGCTGAAGGGTGTGACCCCGCACCACATGGTGCGGGGCCACACCCTTCAGGGGTGTCACACCGGGGGCGTGCGGCCCTCCCAGTACGGGTCACGCAGGCGTCGCTTGTAGAGCTTGCCGTTGGGGTCGCGGGGCATCTCCGTGATGAAGTCGATGCTCCTGGGCCGTCTGTAGCCGGCGAGACGGTGCGCAGTGGGCGAGGAGGCTGGTGGCGAGGGTGGGCCCCGGCTCGTGGCCCGGGGCCGGTTCGACGACCGCCTTGACCTCCTCGCCCCAGTCGTCGTGCGGGATGCCGAAGGTGGCGGCGTCGGCGACCGCCGGGTGGGCGAGCAGGGCGGACTCGATCTCGGCGGGGTAGATGTTGACGCGGCCCGAGATGATCACGTCGGTCTTGCGGTCGCGGAGGAAGAGACAGCCGTCCTCGTCGAGGTAGCCGAGGTCGCCGACGGTGAAGAAGTCGCCGATACGGTTCTTCCGGGTCTTGGCCTCGTCCTTGTGGTACGCGAAGCCGCCCGTGTTCATCTTCAGGTAGACGGTGCCGAGTTGCCCGGGCGGGAGCCGGTTGCCGTCGTCGTCGAAGACGGCGAGTTCACTGATGGGCCAGGCTCTGCCGACCGTGCCGGGCTTCTTCAGCCAGTCCTCCGCGGTCGCGAAGGCACCGCCGCCCTCGCTGGCCGCGTAGTACTCCTCGACGCAGTGCCCCCACCAGTCGATCATGGCCCGTTTCACATGGTCCGGGCAGGGCGCGGCGCCATGGATGGCATGCCGCATGGACGAGACGTCGTACGACCGCCGTATGTGCTCCGGCAACGCCAGCAGCCGGTGGAACTGGGTCGGGACCATATGGGTGTGTGTGCACCGGTGTGCGTCGATGAGGCGCAGCATCTCCTCCGGTGTCCACTTGTCCATCAGGACCAGGCGGTGGCCGATGTGCAGCGACGCACCCGCGAACTGGAGCACCGCGGTGTGGTAGAGCGGCGAGCACGCGAGGTGAACGTTGTCGTCGAACGGCTTGATGCCGAAGATGCCGAGGAAGCCGCCGAGGTAGGCCTGCTCGGAGGGCTTGCCGGGCAGGGGGCGTCGAATGCCGCGCGGGCGGCCGGTCGTGCCCGAGGTGTAGTTCATGACCCAGCCGAGCGTGCGGTCGGGAGGCGCCGACTCGGGATGTCCGTCGAGGAGTTCGGCGTACGGCCGGAAGCCGTCGATTGCGCCGACCGCGTACCGGTGGGCCGCGGGGAGGTCCGCCTCGTCGGCGGCCTGCCGGGCGGTGACGGCGAACCGTTCGTGGGCGATGAGTACCTTGGCGCCCGAGTCGGAGACGATCCAGGCGATCTCGGGGCCGACGAGGTGGTGGTTGACGGGGACGAGATAGAACCCGGCCTGGCTGGCGGCCAGGTACGCGGTGAAGAACTCGACGCCGTTGGGCAGGACGACCGCGAAGGCGTCGCCGCGTTCCATACCGGCGGCGCGCAGTCCGTGGGCGAGGCGGTTGGCGGCGGCGTGCAGACGGCCGGCGGTCCATTCGCCGTCGGGGCGACGAGGATGCGGCGGTCGGGGTCCTGCGCGGCCTGGGCCAGAAGCCGGTGGGGGGCGTGCTCACGACGCGCCGCTCCTTCCGGCGATGCGGTTGACGCGCTCGACGGCCCGCTCGAAGCCGCGCGTGAGGTCGTCGAACACGGCCTGCACGCTGCGTTCGCCGGTCATCCGGCCGACGATCTGGCCGACGGGCGTGCCGAGCAGCGGGTCGACCTCGTATTTCCGGATGCGGGAGACCGCGTCGGCAACCAGCAGACCCTGCAGGGGCATCGGAAGGGTGCCGGGCCCGGCCGGGTCGTCCCAGGCGTCCGTCCACTCGGTGCGCAGCTGCCGTGCGGGCTTCCCCGTCAGGGCGCGGGAGCGGACGGTGTCGCCGGAGCCGGCGGCGAGCAGTTTGCGGGTCAGCGCGGGCGAATGGAGGTCGGCCTCTGTGGTGGTCAGCCATATGGAGCCCAGCCACACGCCCTGGGCGCCGAGCGCCAGCGCGGCTGCCACCTGCTGCCCGCTGCCGATGCCGCCCGCCGCGAGCACGGGCAGCGGGTCCACGGCGTCGACGACCTCCGGCGTGAGCACCATGGAGGCGATCTCACCTGTGTGGCCGCCCGCCTCGTAGCCCTGCGCGACGACGACGTCGATGCCCGCCTCCTGGTGCTTGCGGGCGTGCCGGGCGCTGCCCGCCAGGGCGGCGACGAGGAGATCCCGGTCGTGGGCGCGGGCCACGACGTCGGCGGGCGGGGAGCCGAGCGCGTTGGCGAGCAGCCGGATCGGGTAGTCGAAGGCGACGTCCAGCTGGGTGCGGGCGACCTGTTCCATCCAGCCGGTGATCCGCCACCCGGACGCCTCGCCCTCGGCGAGTTCGGGCACGCCGTACTTGGCGAGGGTCTCACGGACGAACTCCCGGTGCCCCGCCGGGATCACCGCCTCGACGTCGGCCTCGGTCACGCCCTCGACCCTCTTCGCGGGCATGACGACGTCCAGTCCGTACGGCCGGCCCTCGGCGTGGGCCTCGATCCAGTCGAGGTCGCGCTTGAGGTCGTCGGGGGCGGTGTAGCGGACCGCGCCGAGCACTCCGAAGCCGCCGGCCCGGCTGATGGCCGCGGCGACGGCGGGGAACGGCGTGAAGCCGAAGACTGCGTGCTCGAGTCCCAGTCTCTTGCTCAGCTCCGTCTGCATGGGCGCAGGATGCCGCAGTCCCCCGGACGACGGAAGGCCTTTTCTGATAGTCCGTCAGATCGTTCGCAGGCGGACCGCACCGGCACCGCCACCTACGGCACGCACCGTTGACACGATCCCCTTTCTGACAGGAAAGTTTCACCGCGCAAGACAAGCCCCGAAAAATACTTTCAGGCGGGAGTCTCACGATGACCGACGACGTGGCAGGCAGACGAGCCGGCGGGCTGACCCGCCGACAACTGGGCGCTAGCACTCTGGCGTTGGGCGGCGCACTCGCCCTCGCCTCTCTTCCCGCGGGCCCGGCGGCAGCGGCCCCGGCGGCCGGCCGCCGCCCCACCCTGAGCCACGGCACCCCGGAACACGCCGGGCTGCTGCCCGAGCATCTGCGTCAACTCGTCACCGACGCCGAGACGTTCCTCGGCCCCTCTCCCACACACCCCTGGTACGCGGGAGCGGTCCTGCTCGCCGGGCGCGGCGGCACGGTGGCCCTGCACCACCCGATCGGCATGGCGGTGCGCTACGCGGCGTACGACGAAAAGACGGACACCGGGATCGAGTTCCCGGCCGGCCAGCAGATTCCCATGGCCGAGGACACGGTCTTCGACCTCGCGTCCGTGTCCAAGCTGTTCACCTCGCTGCTCGCCGTGCAGCAGATGGAGCGCGGCAGGCTCGAACTGGAGGCCACCGTCGCCTCCTACCTCCCGGAGTTCGGCACGGCGGGCAAGCAGGACATCACGATCCGTCAACTCCTCACCCACACCTCGGGTTTCCGCGCCTGGATTCCCCTCTACGACGCGCCGACATACGAGGGGAAGCTCCAGCTCCTCTGGAACGAGGCGCCGCTCAACCCGCCGGGCTCCACCTACCTCTACTCCGACCTGAACCTGATCTCCCTGCAGCTGGTCCTCGAGCGGATCACCGGCCGCACCCTGGACGTCCTGCTGCACGACGAGATCACCGCCCCACTCGGCCTGCACCGCACCCGCTACAACCCGCCCGCCTCCTGGAAGCCGAAGATCGCGGCGACGGAGGACGCCCGCAAGCCCTGGTCGGGGCTGAACCGGGGGCTGGTGTGGGGCGAGGTGCACGACGAGAACGCGTACAGCCTGGGCGGCGTCGCCGGGCACGCGGGGGTGTTCTCCTGCGCCTGGGATCTCGCGGTCCTCGGCCGCACCCTGCTCAACGGTGGCGTCTACGGCCACGCCCGCATCCTCGAGCCGGAGTCGGTGGACCTGATGTTCACCGACTTCAACACCGCCTTCCCCGGCGACAATCACGGTCTCGGCTTCGAGCTCTACCAGCACTGGTACATGGGCGCCCTGGCCACACCGAGGACCGCCGGTCACACCGGCTTCACGGGGACCTCCCTGGTCCTCGACCCGACGACCGACTCCTTCCTCGTCGTACTGGGCAACTCCGTCCACCCGGTGCGCAACTGGCGATCCGGCTCCGCTCCCCGGGTCGCCGCGGGCAACAACCTCGCCCGCGCGGTGCCGGTCCGCCCGGCGCAGGGCCGTACGGCCTGGTTCTCCGGTATGGCCGGTTCCACGACCGCCACGCTCGCGCTGCCGGCGCTGGACACCACCTCCGGCGACGCACGTCTGCGCTGCGCCCTGTGGTGGGACACCGAGCCGGAGGCGGACGTGCTGGTGCTGGAGTCCTCGGCCGACGGCGGCACCACATGGCAGCGGGTCCCGTTCACGACGGTCCGGCACGGCGCGGACCCCCAGGACCACCCGGCCGGTACGGCCACGGGCTGGTCGGGACGCGTCTGGCACCGGCTGACCGCTCCCCTCCCGGCCGGCAGGCAAATCGCCCTGCGCTGGCGGTACACCACCGACCGGCTCTATGTCGGCCGTGGCGCCTATGTCGACGCCGTGCGCGTCGAGGCGGGCGGTGACGTCGTGTTCGACGGGGCGAGGCCGGTGGACGCGGCACGGATCACGGCGGTGGGCTGGACGCCGTCGGCAGACTAGGCCGGAGCCGACCGGGCACGAGCCGGCCGAGTCCGTGCGGTGAACAGCGGCAGACAGGAGCCGCTGTCGGGCGGCTCGTGCCACGTGACGTCGGTGAAGCCCGCGGCGTCGCCGCGGGCTTCAACTCGCCCCGGGTCAGAGCCCGGTAGGCGGTACGGCGGGCGCGGACCTCCCAGCCCGTACCGGCGGGCACGAGCTGGAAGTGCTCGAGGTCGTAGCGCGAGCCGTCGTCGCGCCGGTGCCACAGCCGAAAGGTGACCACGCGGCCGCCCCTGTCCCGGAAACCTGGGGCGATGTCGACGCCGGGCGTTCGCGGCGGGGCACGTCGTAGTCCCGGACGGTGACGAGCAGCATCCCGTCGTCGCGCAGGACGCGCCGCACGCCGCGCAGGGTGGTCTCCAGGTCCGCGTCGGTAGCAGGTGCGGCAGGGAGTTGTCGGTGCACACGACCGCGTCGAAGGCCGCGGGACGGAAGGGCAGGGCCCGCATGTCCGCAACGGCGGCGGCCCGGGCCGCGGCCTCGGCCTCGGCGGCGGCCCGGGAGACGGCGTCCGGGCTCAGGTCGGTGCCGGTGACGTGGTGTCCCGTCAGGGCGAGCCCGACCGCCTGGGTGCCGATCCCGCAGGCGCAGTCCAGCATCCGGCACGGGCCCGCGCCGAGCCGCGCCCGCAACAGGCCGTCCCGTGCGGCGGCTTGGCGGGCCATGCTGGTGCCCGAGTCCGGGAAGATCAGGTGGTGGTCGGGGGCCGGCCGGTCGTAGCAGTCGCGGACTGGGTCCGGCGCGTCGGACATCCCGGTCACTCCTGTTCCAGGACCGCCATGGCCGCGTTGTGCCCGGGTACCCCGCTGACCCCGCCGCCGCGCACCGCGCCCGCCCCGCACAGCAGGACGTTGGCGTGCCGGGTCTCCACGCCCCAGCGGCCGGTGTCCTCCTGGGCGTAGGGCCAGGCGAGTTCGCGGTGGAAGATGTTGCCACCGGGCAGGCGCAGATCCCGTTCGAGGTCCAGCGGGGTCTTCGCCTCGATGCAGGGCCGGCCGTCCGCGTCGGTCGCGAGGACGCCGGCGATCGGTTCGGCGAGGTGGGCGTCGAGCTGCGCGAGCGTCGACTCGAGGAGTTCGTCGCGTACGGCCTCGTTGTCCCCGGCGAAGAGCCGGGCGGGGGTGTGCAGGCCGAACAGGGTGAGGGTCTGGTAGCCGCGTTCGACCAGTTGCCGGCCGAGGATCGTGGGGTCGGCGAGGGAGTGGCAGTAGATCTCGGAGGGCGGCGCCGTGGGGAGTTCGCCGCCGGCGGCCTGGGCGTGGGCGGTGGCGAGCTGCTCGTAGCCCTCGGCGACGTGGAAGGTGCCGGCGAAGGCCTCCCTCGGGTCGACGGAGCTGTCCTTGAGCCTCGGCAGCCGCTTGAGCAGCATGTTCACCTTGAGCTGGGCGCCCTCGGCGGGCGTGGGCGCCGGGGCGCCGGTGAGGGTGGCGAGTTCCTGCGGCGAGGCGTTGACCAGGACGTGCCGGGCGGTGACGACGCCTTCGCCGTCGGGGGTGACATAGGTGATCTCGGCGGACTGTCCGTCGGTCTCGATGCGTACGGCCTCGTGCCCGGTGGCGATCACCGCGCCCGCGGTCCGCGCGGTGGTGGCGAGGGCGTCGGTCAGGGCGCCCATGCCGCCGACGGGGACGTCCCAGGCGCCGGTGCCGCCGCCGATGACGTGGTAGAGGAAACAGCGGTTCTGCCGCAGGGAGGGGTCGTGGGCGTCGGCGAAGGTGCCGATGAGCGCGTCGGTGAGGACGACACCGCGCACCAGGTCGTCCGCGAAGTTCTCCTCGATCGCGGCGCCGATGGGCTCCTCGAACAGCGCCCGCCAGGCGGTCTCGTCGTCGATGCGGCCGCGCAGTTCCTCACGGGTGGGGAGCGGTTCGGTGAGGGTGGGGAAGACGCGCTCGGCGACCTTGGTCGTCATGCCGTAGAAGCGCCGCCAGGACTCGTACTCGCTGCCGCCGCCGGTCAGCCGCGCGAAGGCGTCCCGGGTGCGCCGCTCGCCGCCTCCGACCAGCAGTCCGGTGACGCGTCCGGCCCGTTCTACGGGGGTGTACGAGGAGATGGTGCGCCCGCGGACCCGGAAGTCGAGGCCCAGGTCCCGGACGATCTTCCGGGGCAGCAGGCTGACCAGGTAGGAGTAGCGCGACAGACGTGCGTCGACGCCGGCGAAGGGGCGCGTGGAGACGGCGGCGCCGCCGGTGTGGTCCAGGCGCTCCAGGACCAGTACGGTCCGGCCGGCGCGGGCCAGATAGGCGGCGGCGACCAGCCCGTTGTGGCCGCCGCCGATGATGACGGCGTCGTAGGTGCGGGTCGTCCCAGGTCCTTCGTGTGCAGCCATGGTTCTTCGTAACACGTGATGATCTACGACAGCCAGAGGCATGCCGGTCACGAGCCCGCGACCCGCCCGGCGTCCGCCGGACGTCACCGGCTCGCGTCCGCGGGACGCCGGCTTTTCAGCAGTCGCAGAACGCCGGAGGCTTCAGTGTCCGCCCGACGCCCGCTGCTGCCGCAGCACCGCAACTCTGCGGTACAGCTCGACCGCCTCCGCGCCCCGGCCGAGCTGTTCCAGGCAGTGGGCCTCGTCGTTGCGGCTGGCGAGGGTGTCGGGGTGGTCGGGGCCCAGGACGCGTTCGCGGGCCGCGGCGACGCGCCGGTACTCGGCCAGCGCGTCGGCCCAGCGGCCGAGCCAGCCGAGGCCGACGGCGACCTCGCGGCGGCTGACCAGCGTGTCGGGGTGGTCGGGGCCGAGGGCCTGCTCGCGCAGGGCGCACACGTCCCGGGACTCGGTGAGCGCTTCCTCCCAGCGGCCCAGGCGGCCGAGGTTGACGCCGAGGCCGTGGCGGGCGCGCAGGGTCTCGGGGTGAGCGGGGCCATGAACGCGGGTGCGGTCGTCTATCAGGTCGCGGTAGAGGGTGAGCGCGTCGGCACTGCGGCCGAGCCGGCCGAGGCTGATGCCTACTTCGTAGCGCGCGGCGAGGGTGTCGGCGTGGTCGGGGCCGAGGGTGCGCGCGCGGGCCTCGACGACCTCGCGGTATATGCGCAGGGCTTCCTCCCGGCGGCCCAACTGGCCGAGTGCGTAAGCGACTTCGTAGCGGGTGACGAGAGTGTCCGGATGATCGGGTCCGAGCACGCGGGCGCGGGCGGCGGCCACGTCGCGGGCCATGCGGTACGAGTCGTCGAGCCGGCCGAGTCTGCTGAGGTTGAAGGCGAGGTTGTGGCGGCAGCGGAGGGTGTCGGGGTGGTCCGGGCCGACGGTGCGCTCCCGGGCGGCCAGTACCGACGTGTACACCTGGTGGGCATCGAAGTGGCGGCCCAGCTGCCCGAGGACGTACGCCATTTCCTGGCGGGCGGCAAGCGTGTCGGCGTGGTCGGCGCCGAGCACCCGGCTTCTCTCCCGGGCGACGTCGGTGTACTCGCGCAGGGCGTCGGCGGCGCGGCCGGTGCGGCCGAGGGTGAAGGCGATCTCGTAGCGGCTGGCGAGGGTGTCAGGGTGGTCGGGCCCGAGCAGCTTCGCGCGCTCGGCGGCGACCTCCCGGTGCACGTCTCCGGCCTCGGCCCAGCGGCCGAGCCGCCCCAGGCGCAGGCCCTCGTGGTGCCGTCCGGCGAGCGCGGTCACCGCGTCCGGCGGCGGGACGGGTCCGGCGGCCGGTCGGGCGGTCCACTCGGCGGTGAGGCCTGCCGACGCGTCGTGCGGTGTGGTGCGCAGGACGGCGCCGGTCGCCTTGTGGCCGGTGGTCATGCCGCGTGTCCAGGAGGGCAGAAGCGGCGCGCGGGACTCCGGTTCGGCGGGCCGCGGTTGGGGCCCTGGTGTCACCACGGTCGGCACGTAGGCCGGTGACGTACGGCCCGTGGCGATACGACGGCTCACTTCCCGTGCGTCGTGCGGCCGTTGGCCGGGCTGTTTGGCCAGCAGGTCGAGGATAATGGTCTCGATGTATTCGGGCAGTTCGGCGCGATGACTGCGCGGAGGCGTGGGCGGGGTGTCACGGTGGCCGACGAGGATCGCCCAGGCATCGTCCAGGTCGAACGGCGGTGCCCCGGTGGCGATCTCGTACAGCACGCAGCCCAGCGAGTACAGGTCGCTGCGCTGGTCGACCTCGATGCCGCTGATCTGCTCCGGCGACATGTAGTGCGGAGTCCCCATGGCGATGCCGGTGCCGGTGAGGCGGGAGGTGAAGCCGATGTCGTGGCCCAGGCGGGCGATGCCGAAGTCGCAGATCTTCACGGTGCCGTCGGTCAGCCGCATGATGTTCGCCGGTTTCAGGTCCCGGTGCACGATGCCCTGCCGGTGGGTGTAGTCGAGGGCGTCGGCGACCTGGCCGGCGATGTCGACGACGTCGCCGACCGGCAGCGGGTGGCGCTTGTTGTCCTCCAGGAGCTGGCTGAGGTTGCGGCCCTCGAGCAGTTCCATCACGAGGTAGTGGACGCCGTCGGACTCGCCGAAGTCGTGGACGACGGTCACCCCGCGATGGGAGAGGGCGGCGGCCACCCGGGCCTCGCGGCGGAACCGCTCCCGCAGGACGCGGGTGAAGTCCGGGTCGTGGTGCGGGCCGTGCGGCTTGAGGCACTTGACGGCGACGTGCCGCCCGAGGGACTCGTCGCGGGCCCGCCACACCTCGCCCATCCCGCCCCGCCCGATCAGATCGAGCAGCCGGTACCGGCCCTGGATCAGCCTGGTGTCCGCCATCGCGCGCCGTCTCCCCCGTCGCCTCTCGCCGCGGCCTCCCCCGGGAGGATCGCGTCAAGGTACGGCCGCGCCGAGCCGGCCCGATCCGTGACACACCCCCCTGCGCGTCCAGTATGGCGGTCTATAGCCCGACTTTGTACGGTGCCGGACGAGAGCCCGGGCCGAGTCTGGCCATGGCCCGCAGGATGTGTTTGGGCGGAAGTTGCCATCGCACACGTGCGGGAACGCAGCGCAGCAGGCTGCCCGTGGCGCGCAGCCGCCTGGTGATCGTATCGGGTGCGGGGGCCGGTCTGCCGTACAGCAGGTGGGCGTACGGCGGCAGGGAGTTGTACGCCAGGTGCGCCACGCGCCGCCACAGCAGTCCGCGCGCCGGGACCAGCAAGGGGTGCGTCGGCGGGTGGAGCAGGAAGTCGTCCACCGTGCGTGCCTCGGCTCCCGCGGCGAGTTCGGGCCGTACCTTCTCGAAGTACGCGGCCATCTCCTCCTGGTCTCCGGGAACGGCGGCGGGATCGAGGCCCACCAGGCGGGCGCTCTCACGGTGTTCGGCGATGTACCGGTCGGCCTGGGCGTCGGTGAGGGGGAAGCCGGAGCGGCGCAGGACGTGGAGGTAGGAGTCGATCTCGGCGCAGTGCACCCACAGCAGCAGGCCGGGTTCGTCGACGCCGTACCGCTCCCCCGTGTCCGGGTCCGTCGCCCGGAGCATGCTGTGGATCTTCCGGACGCGGGCGCCGGCCCGTTCGGCGGCCTCCGTCGTGCCGTATGTCGTCGTGCCGACGAAATGGGCCGTGCGCATCAGCCGGCCCCAGGCGTCGCGCCTGAAGTCGGAGTTCTGCATGACGCCGCGCACCGCGCGCGGGTGCAGCGCCTGGAGGTAGAGCGCGCGGATGCCGGCGATCCACATCATCGGGTCGCCGTGCATCTGCCACGTCACCGAGCGCGGGCCGAACAGCCCCGGGTCGGCATCGGTCATACGGTCACCTCCGCCCTGCGACCACGATGCCACGGCCGCCGGGCGGAGCGACAGCGCGGGTCACAGGGTCGCGACGAACCTCCGGAACGTCTCGGTGCCGGCCCCGGCGAGCGGGTCGCCGTGGGCGAAGCCGACCGCACGGACGTCCTCGGGCAGGTTCGCGAGGCTGCCCGCGCGCAGGGGGCGCAGGGCGCGGCGAGGGCGGCCCGGCCGAGGTCGAGGCCACCTCGGTGGAAGACGGCGTCGCCCATCAGGAGCGTCCGGCCGGGCCCGTGGAGCAGCGCGATGTGCCCGGGGCTGTGTCCCGGGGTGTGGATCACGCGCAGTCCGCCTGGGCCTCCCTCGACGAGTCGCCGTCGGCGAGGTCCTGGAGGCATCCGGCGCGCCTCGCGTCCCGGTGGACCTGCTGAGCGGCCGGGGTCACCAACAGCCGTACGACGAGGCGACTTTGCGGCCGCGTACGGTTACGGCGGCGATGCCGAGGTGCTCCAGCCGGCCGTTGGCACAGGAACCGATGAAGCGCTGGTCGACTCTGCGCCGCTCGATCGCGGACACCGGCAGCGCGTCGTGTCCAGCCGGTCCCTGCGTTTCCTCACTGCTCGCCTGCGTGAACACCGCTGCCGGATCGGCAGCCGCCGGCGCCGACTGTCCGCCGGCCGTCAAGCCCTGCCGGCCCTGGCACATCTGCGGAACGGGGCGGCGTACGCCCAGCTCGCGGCCGGTTTCCGGATCGGGACGAGTACCGTCTACCGCTACATCCGCGAGGCCGTCGACCTGCCGGCCACACTCGCACCCACCCTCGCCGAGGCTGTCCGAGCCGCATCGCGGAAGGCGTTCGTCCTCCTCGACGAGACCCTCCTTCCGATCGACCGCATCGCCGCCGACCGGCCCTTCTGCCCCGGCAAACACAAGAAGCACGGGATGAACGTCCAAGTCATCGCCGATCCGTTCGGACGGCTGCTGTGGGCTTCACCTGCCCTTCCCGGTGCCGTCCACGGCATTCGCGCGGCCCGCGAGCACCGCATCATCCATGCGCTCGAGCAAGCCGGCATCGATTGCTGGGCGGACAAGGGCTACCAAGGCGCTTGCGGCACCGTCCGGGTCCCCTATCGCGGCCGGTGGGAGGCGCTTTCCGCAGGACAGCAGACCCTGAACCGGTCCCAGGCCAAGATCCGAGGCCTCGTCGAGCAAGCCATGGCCACTCTCAAAGCCTGGCGACTTCTGCGCAAGCTGAGATGCTTGACCACCCGCATCACCACCCCCGTCCAAGCGATCCTCACGCTCCGCCTCAACGCCTCAAGCTGAAGTGGGCAAAGGCTCACTGACCCGATGAGCCGGGTGTCTCGGTCGAGACTGGCAGAGAGGGAACCGATGTGGCTTGGGGGAGGGTAGCAGCGGCATCCCGCTCGCCGGCGATGCCGACAGTGCCGTCGGGGAAGCGCTGGACCGAGCGCACGCCGGGCAGCAGGTTCAGCAGCAGGCAAGGTGTGCCGATGAGGGCCGCGGCAGCCAGCAGGGTCGTGCGCATCCCGAGAAACTGGGCGACCGGAGCCGCGGCGGCGTAGCCGGCAGGCATGGCGATCAACGAGATCATCCAGTCCAGCGAGCTGACGCGGGCCAGCATCTCCTCGGGGAAGAGTTGCTGCTGCGTGGTCGCCAGAACCTCGCCGACAAGCGAGGTCATGGTGAAGGCCACGGCCACGCCGAGAGCGATGGCAAAGAGCGGGGCGGGGGGAGCGAGCAGAGCCAGCGGGCCGATGCCGAGCACCGCGGCCGCGTTTGTGGCGACCAATGGGCGGCGCGGCCGGTAGTGCAGCGCCGCCAGACCACCGACGATGGAACCCACGGAACCGGTGATCATGATCACGCTCCAGGCGGTGGCTCCGCCGTGGCCGTGCTGCATCACGACCGGGCCCAGGACGAAGAAGAACGCTATCGCGAAGTTCCACACGCCCCAGCAGAGCAGGTTGGCCAGATACCAGGGGCGCTTCGCCACCGCCAGCCAGCCGTCGCGCAGGTCTGCGAAGAAGTGCTGTTTCTCGGACCGCTGCGCCTGCCTGCGCAGGTGCATTCGGGAGACCAGCGCGAAGCTCAGCAGGAAGCTGATGGAATTGATGAGGATCGCGGTGCCTGGACTGGAGATCGCCAGCAGCAGCGCGGCGAGAGCCGGGCCGAGGACCTTGGTGGTGCTGTCGGTCAGGCCGAGCAGGGCGTTCGCCGGTTGCAGGTGCTCAGTGCCGACGAGCTCGGGTATGACGGCCCTGGATGCCGGGGTGAAGAAGGCCATGGCCATACCGGCGATCGTGTAGGTGACGGCGAACTGCCAAACCGCCGCCTGATGCAGGAATATCATCACGGCGAGCAGGCCGTAACAGACCGCCTGGATAGCGTCGGTCGCCATCAGTACCAGCTTGCGGGACAGCCGGTCCGCCCACACCCCGCCGACCGGCAGCATCGCCACCTGGCCGACCGCATGGCAGGTCAGCACCGTGCCGACATTCAGTGTGCTGCCACCTGAGCGCAAGATGGCGAAAACCACTGTCACTGGTATCAGGGCATTTCCCGTGGCGGAGATGCTGCGCGCGGTCCACAGGAGTCGATAGGGGCGCTCCCGCAGCGCGCTCAAGGATTTCGGCAAGGGCATGGGCGGCCCTCCTTTCTGAGTAATAGGGTTTCGCGGAACTGCCAAGGGCTCGCGGAGAAACCACACGCCGATGCCGTCGACCGACATGCCATTCCCCACCTCCGGCGTCTTCGTCTCCAGGTTGTTGGCTTACTGCGCAGGCACCATGTCCACGGGCCGCCCGGCCTCGAAGTGTTCGCGGGCCCTGGCCCTCAAGAACGCCACTCGACCGCAACTTTCGGGAACTGCTTGACGACGACCGGTTCGCCCTCGATCAGGGCGGCCTCGGTGCGGATCGCGTCGATCTCCGCGCGGATGTCACCGGGCGTGCCCTCACCGCCGCCGTCAACGACGTGGACGACCCGGGCGCCGGCGCGCGGCTGCCAGGAAGCGGGCACCGGACGCGAGGGCGGGCTCGTCGCCGTGCAGCGCCATGACACCGGTCCGGTAGGTGTTCTGGAAGTCGATGACGACGAGGGTGGCGTCGGCGATGCGAGGCAGCCGGTTGTCCAGGCCGACCACGTCGCGGAGGGTCCGTGAGGCAGTCATGGTGGTTCTGCTTCGTGCGTTGTTTCTGGTCAGGGGGCATCGCCGTCCCGCGTGTGTCGCTCGGGATCGGAGAGAAAAGCGTCAGGAGGTCATGCGGAACCGCCGCCGGTAGGCTGCGGGCGTCGTGCCGATCTGCTTGCGCAGCGCGCGGTGGAGCGTCTCCACCGAGCCGAGCCCACACGCGGCGGCGACCTGGTCCAAGGGCCGGTCTGTCCCCTCCAGGAGGCGGCGGGCCGCTTCCACGCGCGCGGACTCAACGTAGGCGCCCGGAGTGGTCCCGGTCTCCTGGCGAAAGACCCGCGCGAAGTGGCGCTCGCTCAGGCACATCCGTGCCGCGAGGGCGGCGGCGGACAGGTCGCCGTCCAGGTGGTCGACGATGAACATCCGCAGATCGTCGATGTCGCGGCGCGTCGCGGGCGGCCGACTCAGCGGGACCGAGAACTGGCTCTGGCCGCCCTGGCGCTTGAGGTACATGACCAGCTGCCGGGCCACCGTCAGGGCGACCTCCTCCCCCAGGTCCTCGGCGACCAGCGCCAAGGCCAGGTCCATGCAGGAGCTGATCCCGGCGCCGGTCCACACACTGCCGCAGCGCACGAAGATCGGGTCGGGGTCGACGGTGACCTCGGGATGCTCGGCCGCCAACTGCGCCGCGGTCGACCAGTGCGTCGTCGCCGTCTTGCCATCGAGCAGCCCGGCGGCGGCCAGCAGGTGCGCGCCCACGCACACCGACACGACCCGCCGGGCCAGCGGCGTGACCCGGGCGACCCACGCCACCACGTCGCCGTCCACGCGGGCGACCTGGCCGCCGGGGCCCGCATCGACCGCCCCGGGGACCAGCAGCGTGTCCAGCACGCCGTCCACCTCGTCGAACGACAGGTCCGCGACCAGCCGCAGCCCCGCCGACGTGACCACCTCGCCGCGTGTCGGCCCCGCGAGTTCGACCTGGTAGCCCGCGGCGCCCCCGGTCTCCTGGTCGGCCAGGGCGAAGACCTCGGCCGGGCCGGTGACGTCGAGGAGGTCGACGCCGGGGAAGACCGCGATGACGACGCGGCGGGTGCTGGACATGGGGCCATCCTGACCCGCGTGACTCGGTGGCGGCAATGACGGTTCGCTGCCAGATGCGGACACGACAGTCCGGCATACGCGTCGGCGCCTGATGCTCCGAACGAGCATCGGACGCCGTTCCGGCGTCGGGACTGGGCCGTGACCCAAGGCCGGGTAGCTCCTGAGCCTTTGCCCACCTCAACTTGAGGCGTTGAGGTGGAGCGTGAGGATCGCTTGACCGAGGGGCCCTCCGCGATGCGGCTCGGACAGCCTCGGCGAGGGCGGGTGCGAGTGCGGCCTGCGTCGGCGCCGGGCTGCCGATCCGGCAGCGGTGTTCACGCAGCCGAGCAGTGAGGAAACGCAGGGACCGGCTGGACACGTCCAGCCGGTCCGGACGGGTGGACAAGCACACGAAGCCTCTGGTGGGGCGAGGGGATCTTGGTCGACCGTCTACCCGGGGCTTCGCTCGTGCGCCAGCCCGACTATCCACCCTCGGCAGCAAGTTGACAAAGGTTCAGTTTGGTGGAAATCCGGAGATTCAGCGCCGTCCGCGCTCTCTCTTGCCTGCTCGCGTGCTCACGGCATCGATGGCGTGTCGCGACCAGTCCAGGTCACCCTGGCTTCCAGTCGCGTCACGGAGTAGTTGACGCAGATCCGTCCATACATGGGCAGCCCCAACTATGGCCACAACAGTTCGGCAACTCGGTCAAGCAATCGAGTCGCGTCATCTGTCCGGGTGGAAGACGTTTCGCGCCCAAGTGGCCGTCTCTTCGCGCCACCGCGTGACGGAGGACGGCATGCACCTTGGGGTCGCACGCCCCCACGAGTGCAACCGGTGGTCTTGGTGCCAACTATCCCTCTTTTGTGCCAACCAAAAGGCCTAGTCACAACAGCGGGTCACCGCCGTACGCGCGGCATCCCCAGTCCGATCCACGAGACGATCTCGCGCTGGATCTCGTTGTTGCCGCCGCCGAAGGTGAAGATCACCGCCGACCGGTAGCCGCGCTCCAGTTCGCCGTGGAGCACCGCGCCCGCCGAACCCTCCTTGAGCGGGCCCGCGGCCGCGACGATCTCCATGAGCCATGCGTAGGCGTCCCGGCGGGCCTCGGAGCCGTACACCTTGACGGCCGAGGCGTCCTGCGGGGTGAGCGTGCCCTCCTGGACGGCGCTCACCATCTGCCAGTTGAGGAGTTTCATCGCGTCGAGCCTGGCGTGGGTCCGGGCGAGACGACGGCGCACCCAGGACAGGTCGACGGCCCGGCGTCCGTCGGCGAGTTTCGTCTCCATCGCCCAGCGCTGCACGTCGTGCAGGGCGCGGATCGCCGTGGTGCCGTGGGCCGCCAGCGTGACGCGCTCGTGGTTGAGCTGGTTCGTGATCAGCCGCCAGCCCTGGTTCTCGGCACCGACGCGGTGGGAGACGGGGACGTTCTCGTAGTAGCTGGCCGTGGTGTCGTGCGAGGCGAGGGTGGTGATGACCGTGCAGGAGTAGCCGGGGTCGGAGGTCGGCACCAGGAGCATGGTGATGCCCTTGTGCGGCGGGGCCTCGGGGTCGGTGCGCACCGCCAGCCACACCCAGTCCGCGGTGTCGCCGTTGGTGGTCCAGATCTTCTGCCCGTTGACGACGTATGCGTCGCCGTCCCGTACGGCCCGGGTCTTCAGCGAGGCCAGGTCGGTGCCCGCGTCGGGCTCGCTGTAGCCGATCGCGAAGTCGATCTCGCCGGAGAGGATCCGCGGCAGGAAGTACGCCTTCTGCTCGTCGGTGCCGAACCGCATGAGAGTCGGGCCCACCGTATTGAGGGCCATCAGCGGCAGCGGTACGCCGGCCTGGGCGGCCTCGTCGAAGAAGATGAACTGCTCCATCGCCGTCAGGCCGCGCCCGCCGTACTCCTCGGGCCAGCCGACGCCGAGCCTGCCGTCCGCGCCGAGCCGCCGGACGGTGTCCCGGCAGAACCGCTTCTGCGCGGCCGGGTCGGCGTACCGGGCGTAGGCGTTGTCCGGTACCAACTCGGCGAAGTAGGCGCGCAGTTCGGTGCGCAGCCGCTGCTGCTCAGGCGTGTGGTCGAGGTGCACGGCGCCTCCAGGCTCCCGGTTCCCGGTCCTGACAGCGCACACGGTAGAACGTGTTTCAGAAATAGGGAATGGCGTGCGGCCGGGAAGTCACCGCGAGGACGTCGGTGGACGCCGGCGGAGCGGGGCGAAGAACGTCAGTCGAGCGACTCGAGGAAGTCGACGCAGGCGCGCGCGCAGGACCGGCACGCCGCCAGGAGTTCGTCGGTGCCGGGCCGGCCGTCGTAGCCGCGGGCACAGTCGAGGCAGACCGTGCGGCACCACTCCAGCTGGACGCGGACGCCGGCCTCGTCCTGGCAGTTCTGCTCGGACAGCAGCCGGCAGGTCACGTCGCACACCTCGGCGCACATGATCCCCTGCCGCCGTACCCGCTCCTGCTCGTCGGTGCCGTCCGGTTCCAGGAGGCTCGCGCGCAGCACACACACGCGGGCGCACTCGGCGCACGCCTGGGCGCACGCGAAACGGTCCTCCAGGAACCGGTACAGATCCTGTTGGGAGGTCGTCGACGTCACGGAGACCGAGTAGCCGGGTGCGGGCGACCCAAACCCGGTTCCGGGGTTGCCGGTGGTCGACGGACGGTAACGGACGGTGTCCGGTTCACCCCGTTCTAGGTGGGGTATCCCATTGCTATGAGTACCGCATCCATGCAGCTCGCTGCGGCGAGCGGACTGATGAGCCTCGTGCTCTTCCTGGTGGCAGTGGCCGTCCTGACCATGCTGGCCGGCAGCTTCTGGCTGGGATCCCGCATCAAGTTCCGCGAGCCTCCCCGGCCGCGCCCCGAGGAACAGCCGCACCTGCCCGCCGAGGGACCGGTTCACGAGATCCGGGAGAACCGGGAGTCCGAAGAGGTGCCCTGGATCCCCAAGGGCGAGCGCCCGCTCACGCCGTACGAGTTGAGCAACCAGCAGACCCGCCCCAGCACGTCGAAGGACCGCCCGCGCTGGAGCAAGGGCTCGAGCGGCTCGTTCGGCGGCGGGGGACTCGGCGCCCACTGACGCCGCCGCACACACCGTCGAACTTCACACTCCCCCACCGGCTCAGCCCCGCGACCGCGGTGCCCGGCCGGCATCCAGCATGCCGAGGTGCGCCACGTTCTGCCGGTCCTCTGTGTCCTCGCTGGGTGCGGCCGCGAACCAGGCGTCCAGGATCTCCTTGAGGACCGCCTCGGAGGTCAGACGCAGGCTGAGGGCCAGGACGTTGGCGTCGTTCCAGCGGCGCGCGCCCTCGGCGGTGTACGCGTCCGTGCACAGGGCCGCCCGTACACCCGGCACCTTGTTCGCGGCGATCGAGGCGCCCGTGCCGGTCCAGCAGCACACGACCGCCAGGTCGGCCGCCCCGGAGGGGACGTCACGGGCCGCCGCCTCCGAACAGAACGCCCACTGTGGGTCCGCCCCGGGCTCCAGCGCCCCGTACACACACACCTCGTGACCGCGTCGGCGCAATTCCTCCACGAGGGAGCGGGCGACGGGTTCGTCCATGTCCGAGGAGACGGAGATCCGCATGCCCGGAGCCTAACCGGTGCCGCGGCCCGGCCGACGACGACAGCCCGTCCAGCGCACGACAGCCCGCGCCGGCCGGATCCAGCTCACGACAGCTCACCTTCACCTGAATCTAGTTGACTCATCAACTTATTCGGTTTAGCGTTCAACAACGTCGTCGGCGCGCGGGGGCACGACCCGTCGGTCTCCCCCGCCCCACCGCACTCTCAACGGAGATTCGAGACATGAGCACGTCCGTCAAGCTGGCTGTCATCTACTACTCGTCCACCGGCTTCAGCGCGGAGATCGCCAAGGAGATCTCCGAGGCCGCCGAGAAGGCGGGTGCCGAGGTGCGCCTGCTGAAGGCCGCCGAACTCGCGCCCGAGGCCGCCGTCGCCTCCAACGAGGCCTGGGCCGCGCACGCCGCCGCGAGCGCTGGTGTCCCGGTCGCCACCCCGGCCGACGTGGAGTGGGCCGACGCGGTGATCTTCGGCTCCCCGACCCGTTTCGGCAACATCTCGTCGCAGCTCAAGCAGTTCATCGACACGCTCGGTGGCCTGTGGGCGCAGGGCAAGCTGGCCAACAAGGTCTACAGCGGCTTCGCCACCAGCGCCACCGCCCACGGCGGCCAGGAGTCCACCATCCTCGCCCTCTACAACTCCATCCACCACTTCGGCGGCCTGATCGTGTCCCCCGGCTACACCGACCCGGTCAAGTTCGTCGACGGCAACCCCTACGGCACCTCGCACGTCGACGCCCAGGGCAACAACCCGGTCGGCGAGACGACCCGCAACGCCGCCCGGCACCAGGCCGAGCGCGTGGTGCAGGTGGCCGCGGCGCTCAAGGCCGGCTTCGCCGCCTGACGCGCACCCCGTGCGACCGGCTGCCTCCCGCCGTCTCCCGGCAGGGGGGCAGTCGTGCTTCCCGGAACATGCCGGGCACTCAGAGCACCTGGTTGCCGTACATCTCACCGAGCGGGTCGGCGATGAGTTCGATCCGGGCGCCGTCGGGGTCCCGGAAGTAGACCGAGACCTCGCTGTGCACCGTGTGGTCGACGCCGGCCTGCTCCAGTCTGCCGACCAGATCGCGCCAGCGCTCCGGTTCGACCGAGATCGCCACGTGGTGCAGGCCGCCCAGGACCTCGGCGTAGGGGCCCACGTCGAGCCCGGGGAAGTCGAAGAAGGCGAGCAGATTGCCGTTGCCGAGGTCGAAGAAGAAGTGCGAGGACCCCGGGTAGTCGCGGTTCTCGATCAGCTCGGTCAGCGGGAACTCCAGCACCCCCTGGTAGAACTCGATGGTGCGCTCCACGTCGCTGCTGATCAGCGCGGTGTGGTGCAAACCCCGTGCGGACGAGGCGGGTCGCTCGCCACTCGGCCGCAGATGCTTCTCCCGGATACGGCGGCGCTCCGCCTCGATGGCCGTGCGGTCCGGCTGTCCGTCGCCCTGCGTCTTCGTCATCGCTCTCCTCACCGGAGTGACGGGTGGTGTGCCTCTTCCACCAGCATCGCGTCCCACGCCGGGCCAGTCATCCGCAGCCGTCGTCCTGTTCGTCCAGATCGCCGAGCACACGCCGCGAGAGGTCCGCCAGCACGCGGACCTCCTGCGGACTCAGCCGGTCGATGAACGCCCGGCGTACGGCCGCGACATGACGGGGTGCCGCGGCCTCCAGCGCCGCACGGCCGACGGGCGTGATGACCACGAAAGCCCCACGTCCGTCCTCCGGGCACTCCTCGCGGACCACCAGACCGCGCTTGGCCATCCGGGCGATGTGATGGGACGTCCGGCTCTTCTCCCACTCGACCGCCCGGGCCAGTTCCAGGAAGCGCCGGCGCCCTTCGGGCACGTCGGTGAGTTCGACGAGAACCGCGTAGTCCGCGAAGGAGAGACCCGACTCCGCCTGCAGCTCGCGGCCCAGCCGGAAGCGCAGCCGGTCGTGCATGCGCACGAAGCCGCGCCAGGCCTGTTCCTCCTCGGCGCTGAGCCAGCGTGGGATCTCTTCCATGACCACAAGTTTAATCAATTGGTGGACAAATCAACGAAGAGAGGGCGACCGTCCGGCCCCGGGGTCGGGACCGGACTCGCAGGTCACCGCTCAGGCCCCGAGCTCGGTCTCCAGCCACTGCAGGACCTCGGGCGTCACCGGGTCGGTGATGTCGCCGAACTCGTGGTGCTTCGTGAGGTACTTGGCCACGTAGGGGCAGACGGGAACGATCCGCTTGCCGCTCGCGCGCACGTCCGTGAGGGCCCGGGTGACGAGGATCGAGGCCAGTCCCTGACCGGCGAAGGCGTCGTCGATCTCGGTGTGGTAGAAGACGCGCTGGTCACCCCGGTCACGGTAGGCGGTGAGGCCGGCCGCCCTGCCGTCGACGGCGATGGTGTACCGGTGCCGGGCGTCGACGCGCTCCACGACCGGAGCGGGGGCGTTCTCTGTCATGACGTACCTTTCGTTGATCGGCGTCGGGACGCTCAGCGGACGGGCGGGTTGCGGCGCGGCCGGATCTGGGCGTTCGGCAGCGCCGGGGCCGGGAGGCGCTCACCGTCGTACCCCTCGACGACGCCGAAGCGGTCGGAGGCGGCCGCCCACTCCTCCCGCGCGCGGACGATGTCGTCGTGGCTGCGGCCGATGAAGTTCCACCACATCACGATCTCCTCGCCGAACGGCGTTCCGCCGAGCAGCAGGACCCGGCCCGTCTCCGCGGACTCGTTGACGAGCGTCAGACTGCGGTGCCCGGGGGCGACGTACCCCATCTCCGCACGCCGCAGCGGCGTTTCAGCGAGGCGCACGGCGCCCTGGTCGACGAGGACGCCGTGCTCGAAGGCCGGGTCCACGTCGAGGGTCACGGTGGCGCCCGGGTCGAGGACGAGTTCCGCGCCGAGGAGAGGCGTGAAGGTCCGCACCGGGGAGGTGTCCCCGGCGAGCGTGCCCAGGAAGACCCTGATCCCGGCGCCGTCCACGCGGACCGGCTCGGGTACATAGGACTGGAAGTCGCGCGGCGCGTCGCGATGCTCCTCGGGCAGCGCGACCCACAGCTGCGCCCCGTGCAGCACAGTGGTGCCCGGGGTCGACACCTCCGAGTGGCTGATGCCGTACCCGCCCGTCATGAGGTTGATCGCGCCCGGCCGCACATACGCGTGGCTGCCCAGGCTGTCGCGGTGCTCGATCTCCCCGCTGAACAGCCAGGACACCGTCTGCAGTCCCGTGTGCGGGTGCGGCGGGACGTGCATGCCGCCCGTCGCAGCCACGTCGTCCGGGCCGTAGTGATCGGCGAAGCACCAGGCACCGATCAGAGAGCGCTGCCGCTGCGGCAGGGTGCGCCGTACCGTCATCGCGCGCGGGCCGCCCAACGGGACGTCCCGGGCTGACAGCACCTCCACGTCCGGTACGGCTCCCCCGTGGCCGTCGTCCGCCGGCACCGGGCAGCGCACCTCGGCCGGTTCCGTCTCGACGTTGCTCATCGTGGCCCACCCCCCGCGCGACGTGTGGTTGATGCATCAACTATCATGCCTGGATCATAGGCCACCACCGCCCGAACCGCACGGCGAGACGGACATCACCCCACCACGAGGAGACCGGAGTGAGCGACGCGACGACGGACCCGAGCAAGCGACGGGTCTACATCGACAAGCAGAGCCCCAAGGCCTACGACGCCCTGCTCCAGACCTCCGAGGCGGTCCGCGCGACGGCAGCGGAGGCCGGTCTCGACCGCACACTCGTCGAACTGGTCAACCTCCGCGTCTCGCAGATCAACGGCTGCGCCTTCTGTCTCGATGTCCACACCAGGGCGGCGCTCCGCGGCGGCGAGACCACGCAGCGCCTCGGCGTCCTGCCGGCCTGGCGGGACACGGACGTGTTCACCCCACGGGAGCGCGCGGCCCTCGAACTGGCCGAGGCGACCACGGCTCCCACCCACGGCGCCGCCCAGGACACCGCCTACGACGCCGCCCGCGCGGTGTTCGACGACGACGAGATCTCCGCGGTGATCTGGGTGGCGATCACGATCAATGCCTTCAACCGCCTCTCCGTGATGAGCGGGCACCCGGTCCGCAGGCCGCGCGCGCAGGCGGCCGTGCAGGCCTGAGCAACTGTCACACCGCTCCTCCCACGAGCCGGCCCACCTCGGCGGCCGGTCCATGGGAGCGCTCCCGCACGGATCCCGGAACGTCCGCCCACGTGACCACTGCTGCTCCAGCGCCGATACTTCCGAGAGTGAGTTTCGAGAACGTTCACCAGCGCACGTCGGGCGACTCAGGTAAACCGGCCAGGCCGGCCAGGAGGTACCCATGAAAATGCTCATCAACGTCCCGGAGACCGTGGTGGCAGACGCGCTGCGCGGTATGGCGGCGGCTCATCCCGAGCTGAACGTCGACGTCGAGAACCGGGTGATCGTACGCCGGGACGCGCCCGTGGCGGGGCAGGTCGCGCTCGTCTCCGGAGGCGGATCGGGACACGAGCCGCTGCACGGCGGCTTCGTGGGGCCCGGGATGCTGTCGGCCGCCTGTCCGGGTGAGGTGTTCACCTCGCCGGTGCCCGACCAGATGGCACGCGCCGCGGCCGCCGTGGACAGCGGGGCGGGCGTGCTGTTCATCGTGAAGAACTACACCGGCGACGTCCTGAACTTCGACATGGCCGCCGAACTCGCCGAGGACGAGGGCATCCAGATCGCCAAGGTCCTCGTCAACGACGACGTCGCGGTCACCGACAGCCTCTACACGGCCGGGCGGCGCGGCACGGGCGCCACGCTCTTCGTGGAGAAGATCGCCGGAGCCGCCGCGGCCGAGGGACAGCCTCTGGAGCGGGTGGAGGCGATCGGGCGGCAGGTCAACGAGAGCTCCCGCAGCTTCGGCGTCGCGCTCAGCGCCGTCACCACCCCGGCCAAGGGCAGCCCCACCTTCGATCTGCCGCCCGGCGAGCTGGAGTTGGGCATCGGCATCCACGGCGAGCCGGGGCGCGAGCGGCGGGCGATGATGACCTCCGGCGAGATCGCCGACTTCGCGGTGAGTGCCATCCTGGACGACATGCCCGCACGCAACCCGGTCCTGGTCCTGGTCAACGGCATGGGCGCCACCCCGCTGCTGGAGCTGTACGGCTTCAACGCCGAGGTGCAGCGGGTGCTCGGGGAGCGCGGTGTGACCGTCGCCCGCACCCTCGTCGGCAACTACGTCACCTCGCTCGACATGGCGGGTGCCTCGGTGACGCTGTGCCAGGTGGACGAGGAACTGCTGCGCCTGTGGGACGCGCCGGTGAGGACGCCGGGCCTGCGCTGGGGGATGTGACACGGCGACAGAAGTGATCAACGTACCTACCACGCAGGGAGTTCCAGTGCTCGACGCCGACTTCTTCCGCCGCTGGGTGGCCGCGACCGCGGCGTCCGTGGACCGTGAGGCCGAGCGCCTCACCGCCCTCGACTCGGCCATCGGGGACGCCGACCACGGCAGCAACATGCAACGCGGGTTCAAGGCCGTGACGGCCGCACTGGAGAAGGAGGCGCCCGAGACGCCGGGGGCCATCCTGATGCTCGCCGGACGGCAGCTCATCTCGACGGTCGGCGGTGCGTCCGGGCCGCTGTACGGCACGCTGCTGCGCCGCACGGGCAAGGCGCTCGGTGACGCGGCCGAGGTCACCGAGGCGCAACTGGCCGAGGCCCTCAGGGCGGGCGTGGAGGGGGTCATGGTGCTCGGCGGAGCAGCGCCCGGCGACAAGACCATGGTCGACGCGCTGGTCCCGGCCGTCGACGCTCTCGGCGACGGATTCGCCGCGGCACGGACCGCGGCGGAGGAGGGCGCCCTGGCGACGGTCCCGCTGCAGGCTCGCAAGGGCCGGGCCAGTTATCTCGGCGAGCGCAGCATCGGCCACCAGGACCCGGGCGCGACCTCGTCCGCGCTGCTGATCGCCGGACTCGCGGAGGCCTCAGGTGAGTGACGAGAAGCTGGTCGGGATCGTGCTGGTGTCGCACAGCGCCGAGGTGGCCGCGTCGGTCGCCGAGCTGGCGAAGGGGCTGGCGGGCGGCGCAACGGCGGTGCCCGTCGCGCCGGCCGGGGGTACGGAGGGCGGTGGGCTCGGTACGAGCGCCGAGCTGATCTCCGCCGCGGCCGCGGCCGTGGACCGGGGCCGAGGGGTCGCCGTTCTCACCGATCTGGGCAGCGCGGTGCTCACGGTGAAGGCGCTGCTCGCCGAGGGCGACGAACTCCCGGACGGCACACGCCTGGTGGACGCCCCGTTCGTCGAGGGGGCGGTGGCGGCGGTGGTCACGGCGTCCACGGGAGCCGACCTCGACGCGGTCGAGGCGGCGGCCGCGGAGGCGTACACGTACCGGAAGGTGTGAGGCACGCCCGGCGGATGCAAGAGGGCCGGGGACCTGAGTGCGTGTCGGCTCAGGTCCCCGGCCGCCTCGTCGGCGCGGGATCAGCGACGACAGCGTTCCGCGCGACAGGGCTGAACTCCCCTGCCTTCGCAAGGAGTTCAGCCGTGAGGACACTCAGCATACGTAACTCTGCCCGATGGTCACCAATGCGGCCCTCTTGATGCGATCGCACCGTCCGCGCCATATTGGTCCGGACCATTGCCGACGGGATGTCCCGGGGAGGCAGAGCCGTGCGACGCGTTCGGTTGTCCCATCTGCCGTCTCTCGCGGCCCTGGTACTGGTCGCCGCCTGCGGCCCGGGCGGGGCCACGGACGGCGGGAACGGGCGGATGCCCGGCGCGCCGACTGGTGTCACGGCCGCGGCCGGGAGCGCCACCAGCGTGCACGTCATGTGGAACGCGCTGACCGACGGTCCCGGCGTCCGGGTGTACGAGGTATATCGCGGCACCACGAAGGTCGTGGAAGTGCCCGGTTCTCAGCACATGGTGGACGTCACCAGGCTCAGGCCGTCCACCATCCCATCTTGCGTGGGTATCCCCGGCTTCAGCCGGGGAGGGAAACGCATCCTCGGGCCGGAGCCGCACAGCGGCGGAGTTCGCTGCGCGACTGCCGTGACGGTCAGACGGGCCGCCTCTGGCCTTCGATGTACTGACGGATCACGGTCAGCGGTGCGCCGCCGCAGGATCCGGCGAAGTAGGAGCGGGACCAGGAGACGGAACCCATCCCAATGCGGTTGATCCGGCCGGTGTACTCGGCCCGCAGGTAGCGGGAGCTGACGCCCTTGAGGCTGTTGATCAGCTTGGACAGGGCGACCTTCGGCGGGTAGTGCACGAGCAGGTGTACGTGATCGGTGTCACCGTTGAACTCGCGAAGCTCGGCCTCGAAGCTGGCGCACACCTCCCGCATGATCTCCTCGCACCGCTTGAGCATGGCGTCATCGAAAACGCCACGCCGGTACTTCGTGACGAACACCAAGTGTGCGTGCAGGTTGTAGGCGACGTGACGTCCGGTACGTACGTCGGAATTTGGGTTCCAGCGGGGTGACATACGCCAAGCGTAGTATGATCTTGGAAGCCGACCGGGAAAAGGGGGTGAACCAGTGATCCGCGCCTACAAGTTCCTCATGCGCCCCACCGTGGGCCAGGAAGGAGCCTTGACGGCGATGCTCCGCGATCACTGCACCCTCTACAACGCGGCGTTGCAGGAACGCCGCGACGCCTACCGGCACGCCTCGAAGACGACGATCCGCTACGGGCAACAGTCCGCCCAACTCAAGGACATCCGGACCTACGATCCTGATCAGGCCCGCTGGTCGTTCAGCTCGCAGCAGGCGACCTTGCGCCGCCTGGACAAGGCGTTCGCCGCGTTCTTCCGGCGTGTGAAGTCCGGCGAGAAGCCTGGCTATCCCCGTTTCCGCTCGAACAAGCGGTTCGACACGGTGGACTTCCCTAAAGACGGCGATGGCTGCCGCTGGGATGCCACCCCGCACGATCCCGTCACCCGCGTGCGCCTCCAAGGCGTGGGGCATGTCAAGGTGCACCAGCACCGGCCCGTGGTCGGCAAGGTCAAGACGATCAGCGTGAAGCGGGAAGGCCGCCGCTGGTACGTCGTCCTCACCGCCGACCAGGCCCAACCTGAGCCCCTCCCCGCGACGGGCGCTGTGGTCGGCATCGACATGGGCATAGCCAACTTCCTCGCCGACTCCAACGGCGAATTCGTGCCCAACCCGCGCCACGGCGCGAAGGCCGCCGCCAAGCTGGAAGCCCCACAGCAGGCCCTGAGCCGGTGCAAGCGTGGCAGCAAGCGACGCCGCAAGGCCGTAGAGGTGGTGGCGCGGCTGCACCGTAAGGTCCGGCGTCAACGCCTGGACCACGCGCACAAGACCGCGCTTGACCTCGTGCGTGGCAATGACTTCATCGCGCACGAAGACCTCAAGATCCGCAACATGAGCAAGGCGCCGGCACCGAAGCCGGACGCCGAGCGGCCCGGCGCGTTCCTCCCGAACGGGGCGAGCGCGAAGGCCGGACTCAACCGCTCGATAGCTGATGCCGGATGGGGGGTGTTCCTCGCGATCCTCGCAGCCAAGGCGGAAGGCGCCGGGCGGGAAGTGATGGCGGTGGACCCCCGCAACACCTCCCGGCGGTGCCCCGAATGCGGGCACACCGCCAAGGAGAACCGGCCCACACAGGAGAAGTTCCACTGTCAGGAGTGCGACCACCAGGCGCACGCTGACACGGTGGGCGCCCTGAACGTTCTACGGGCCGGGCTGGTCCGTCGCGACGCCAACCCGGCATAGCGAGAAGCCCCCCTCCTTCAGGAGGGGGAGGAGTCAGTACGCCCAGCATGGGCGGCAGCTTAAGGGTGAAAGTCCCGAAGAGGAGA
>NZ_BMQA01000016.1 GCF_014647875.1 Streptomyces brasiliensis
GGCGCAGCAACACCAGGGAAGGCCAGAATCCTCGGGCTTCAGCCCGAGGAGCAAGTCAAGTCCGTCTCAGTTGTGACCTTGCCGGCCGCCGCCGCTCACGCGGATGTGCCGCACGGACAGTTCTGCGACAACCACGACTTTGTATTCCACTGGTACTCGTCGCTCTATGAAGGCGACTATAACCGTCTGGGCGACGACACCATCCACGTGCGGCGCTGCGCCGACAGCAGTGGCAATTTGCTGTACAACACCGTCGACGTCAAATCGAACTACGTCCCCAAGGGCTGGATGGGGCACTTCGTGGGCCAGGCCACAGGCCGGGACGACATTGTGCAGCAGTCCTCGAACCCCACCGGAGTCAAGTACGACGGCACGATGGGGATCCAGGAGTGCGCGGCGATACCCCACGGACCGCTGTGTCAGAACTTCGACGCAAAGATCTCAATCATCGTCTCCGGGCCGAACATCAGCGTCACCTACTCCCCGCCGCCGACCGACTTCACCCAGCCCATAACCGTCGAACCGGACCCGTCCGACCGCCTGTACGACTCCTACTATCCGTTCCCGACGACCCCGCCACGCGACAATAGGCCGCCGCTCCCGTCCGACCCGCCCCCGCCCCCGCCGGCGAACACCGACCCGAGCATTCCGCTGCCCATCCCAGCACCGCCGGCCGATCCGGCCCCGCCGACGCAGCCGACGCAGCCGACGCAGCCGACGCAGCCGACGCAGCCGACTCCGCCGACGCAACCGACTCCGCCGCCGGCCAATCCGGCGCCTCCCGCCCCCTCGCCGACTCCCCCCGGTTCTGTGCCACCGGCGCCGCCCGAGCCGGGTGACCCGGGGCCCACCGTGTACCAGAAGCAGACCTGGGGCCACAACGTCAACATCCGGCGCTACGCGACCACTGACGCCCAGGTAGTCGACGTGCTCAAGCAGCCGTCGACGATCCACGTGCAGTGCCAGGTCCACGGGCAGCGTGTCATCTACGGCCAGTACGACAACGACGGCTGGTCATACCTCCCTGCCTATGGCGGGTGGATCAGCAACATCTTCATCACCGGAAACGGGATGGTGAAGCGCGTACCGGACTACGGTAGCACCAAGGCACCACGGGTGCGGGCGGATGTGCCGCGGGCAGCGGTCCCGCAGCCGGTGACACCGGCTCCAGAGGTGCTGAAGCCGGCACAGACGGTCCGTGACACCGTCCGTCGGCTCACAGAGACCCCGGTAAACCCGGCACCCGGCCCGTCTGCGCAGCCCTCGACGGAGCCCGCTCAGAAGCCACAACCGCCGGCCCCGTCACCGCAGCCCTCGACGGAGCCCACGCAGAAGCCGCAGCTGCCGCTCCTGGGCAGCGGGCCGCTCCTCTGACCCCGGCGTGGGACACGTCACAGAGCCAAGGCGATGAGTCGATCATCCGGCGCTGAGCGGCGACTGCCGTCAATCGCTACCGTCAACGCCCTCACGATCTAGGATCGTGAGGGCGTTGTCCCAGATAGTGCCAAGAGCCCCCTGTCGGATTCGAACCGACGACCTTCGCTTTACAAGAGCGGTGCTCTGACCAGCTGAGCTAAGGAGGCGTGCGCAGGCGCGCCTGAGCAGTGTACCCAGGTCCTGGGCGACCCCTGTCGAAAATTCCCGCGAAGCTCACAACCCCGGAGTGCTGACAGGCGGGGAAACGCCAGGTACTGTCCTGATCCAGTTCACTCGTGTGGACTACACCAACCACCTTCCTACAACGGATCGTCCGGCACGTTCCTGCCGGTAGAAGGGGGCCCATCACTATGGCCACTGTCTCGTTCGACAAGGCGACCCGGGTCTACCCGGGCTCCACGAAGCCCGCCGTCGACGCGCTCGACATCCAGATCGAGGACGGCGAGTTCCTCGTCCTGGTCGGCCCGTCGGGTTGCGGAAAGTCCACCTCGCTCCGGATGCTCGCGGGGCTCGAGGACGTCAACTCCGGCACCATCCACATCGGTGACCGTGACGTCACCCACCTGCCGCCCAAGGACCGGGACATCGCCATGGTGTTCCAGAACTACGCGCTCTACCCGCACATGACGGTCGCCGACAACATGGGCTTCGCGCTCAAGATCGCCGGCGTCAACAAGGCGGAGATCCGGCAGAAGGTCGAAGAGGCCGCGAAGATCCTCGACCTCACCGAGTACCTGGACCGCAAGCCGAAGGCCCTGTCCGGTGGTCAGCGCCAGCGTGTCGCCATGGGCCGCGCCATCGTGCGTGAGCCGCAGGTCTTCCTCATGGACGAGCCGCTGTCCAACCTGGACGCCAAGCTCCGTGTCTCCACCCGTACGCAGATCGCGTCGCTGCAGCGCCGTCTCGGCATCACCACCGTGTACGTCACCCACGACCAGGTCGAGGCCATGACGATGGGCGACCGTGTGGCGGTCCTGAAGGACGGCCTCCTCCAGCAGATCGACTCGCCGCGGAACATGTACGACCGCCCGGCCAACCTCTTCGTCGCCGGCTTCATCGGCTCCCCGGCCATGAACCTGGTCGAGGTCCCGATCACCGACGGCGGTGTGAAGTTCGGCAACAGCGTGGTCCCGGTCAACCGCGAGGCGCTCAAGGCCGCCACCGACAAGGGTGACAAGACCGTCACGGTCGGCGTCCGCCCGGAGCACTTCGACGTGGTCGAGCACAACGGCGGTGCCAGCTCCTCCCTGTCGAAGGACACCGAGGACGCCCCGGCCGGTCTGGCCGTCTCCGTCAACGTGGTGGAGGAGCTGGGCGCCGACGGGTACGTCTACGGCGCCGCCGAGGTCAGCGGTCAGACCAAGGACCTGGTCGTCCGTGTCAACGGCCGTCAGGTGCCGGAGAAGGGCGCTCAGCTGCACGTCGTGCCGCGACCGGGCGAGACCCACGTGTTCTCGACCTCCACGGGCGAGCGTCTCTCCGACTGACGCGACTGAAGCGACTGATCCACAGCGCGTGGAACAACCCGGGTAATTCACCCAGGCTGACGAAACGGGCCCCGCAGGCTGCTGCGGGGCCCGTTTCGTTGTCGACAAATACCTCGGCAAGTCGGGTCATTTCGAGCGCCGTACGTCAACGCCGTACCCAATAAATCGCGCTGTCTCATCCCTCGAAACGGTGACTAAATGTCGCCAAAACATTACCGGGCGCTACCCTCACTCGCGTGAAGCACTCCACCACCCAACAGACGCGACGCGGCCGCCGGGGCCCTGCCCGCCGGATCGGCCGCACCCTCGCCCTCGTCCTGCCCGTCGTCCTGGTGCTCTCCGGAACCCTCGCGGTCACCCGGGTCAACTGGTCGGGGAGCCCCGCGAACTCGGTGCTCGCCGCCTCGGACGTCTCCTCGGCGGCCGTCTCCTCACGGCCGGTCACCCGCACCCCGCAGGACGTGCTGCGCGACCAGTTGATGGCGGAGCTCCAGGAGAAGAACCCGGGCGTGGTCCTCACCCACCTCCAGCAGGCGGTCAACGGCCACCCGGTGCTCGCGAAGCACTGCGCCTCCATCGCCCGGTCCCTCGGCCGTGCCGCGGTCCGTCTGTACGGCGCCTCGCGCGCGCAGTCGTACGCCCGCCCCGTCTGCGACACCTCCTTCGCCTCGGGCGTCCTGGCCGGCCACAGCTGACCGTGAGGGGGCGCCACGTACAGTTCGGTCATGACCGATCCGAACGCCGCGTCGCGCCCCACTCAAGCCGTGGTCCTGGCCGGCGGCCAGGGCTCGCGGCTGCGCCCGTACACCGACGACCGTCCCAAGCCGATGGTCGAGATCCCCGGTACGGGCACCCCGATCATCGGCCACCAGCTGACGTGGCTCGCCGAGGAGGGCGTGACGGACGTGGTGGTCTCCTGCGGCCACCTCGCGGAGGTCCTGCAGAAGTGGCTGGAGACGGCCGACCTGCCGGTCCGTGTCACCACCGCGGTGGAGACGGAGCCCCTCGGCCGTGGTGGCGGCCTGAAGTACGCGGCCTCCCGCCTGCCCCGTCCGGACCGGCCCTGGTACGCCACCAACGGCGACATCTGGACACGCTTCTCGCTGCGCGACATGGCGGACTTCCACGCAGAGCGCGACGCGGTCGCCACCCTCGCTCTGGCGCGTCCGCGCCTTCCGTGGGGCGCTGTGCAGACGGACGGTTTCGGCCACGTCACCGACTTCATCGAGGCGCCGCCGTCGACCTTCGAGATCAACGCGGGTGTGTACGTCTTCTCGCCCGGGTTCGCCGACCTGCTTCCCGAGCGGGGCGACCACGAGCGGACCACGTTCCCGCACCTGGCGCGCGAGCGGCGGCTGGCCGGGTTCCCGATCCCGCAGGGGGCGTACTGGCGGGCCATCGACACTGCGAAGGACCTGACGGAGGCGGCCAAGGAGCTTGCGGCGCTGGGTCGTTAGACCGACGGAGGGCCGCCCGGGCCGGCCCGGGCGGCCCTCCGTCGTCCGGGACTTCAGACGGTGTGCAGGAGCGTTCCGACCGTCTTGCGGAGTGTCGTGTCCGGGTCCGGTACGGCCTCCGGGGAGCGCCAGGCGACGAAGCCGTCGGGGCGGATCAGGATCGCGCCGTCCCGGGTCGTGCCGTGGACCTCGGTCCAGTCGGCGGCGGTGTCGTCGGGCGTGAGGTCGGCGCCGATGCGGTGCGCGTCGAGCCGTACTCCCTGCGCTTCGGCGATGCGGAGGGCCGCCTCGTGCCAGTTCGTGGTGGTCCGGGCGTCGCTGAGCAGGACGAGGGAGCGTTCGTACAGGTCGAGGGTGGACAGGCGCTCGCTGCCGCGTCGTAGCCACATGTGGGGGGCCCGGGTGCCGGGGGCGCCGGTCAGCTTCAGGCCGTCGGGGATCACGGGCTGTTCCGCGTCGGTGCCGAGGACGGCGCCCTCGGTGTAGCGGTAGCCGAGGACGACGTTGAGGATGCCGCCGCGGCGGCCGCTGCCCACGCCGGGCGCCGGGGCGAAGCCGGGGTGGCTGTGCTCGACGGAGCGGGCCGAGGCGCGGGCGCTGGTGGCGAGGGCGACGGGGCGGCGCTCGGCGTGGTAGCTGTCGAGGAGCCCGGTGCCGGCCCGGCCGTCGAGGACGGCGGCCAGTTTCCAGGCGAGGTTGTGGGCGTCCTGGATGCCGGTGTTGGAGCCGAACGCGCCGGTGGGGGACATCTCGTGGGCGGAGTCGCCGACGAGGAAGACCCGGCCCCGGGAGTACTGGTCGGCGACGCGTTCGGCCGCGATCCAGGACGCCTTGCCGGTGACCTCCACGTCGAGGTCGGGGACGCCCACCGCGCGGCGGATGTGGCGCTGGAGGCGCTCCTCGGTGAACTCGTCCAGCGTCTCGCCGTTCTCGGGGTGCCAGGGGACGTGGAAGACCCAGTGTTCCTGGTTGTCGACCGGCAGCAGGGCGCCGTCGGCGTTCTCGTCGGTGAGGTAGCAGCAGATGAAGCGGCGGTCGCCGACGACGTCGGCGAGCAGCTTGGAGCGGAAGGTGACGCTGACGTTGGCGAAGAGTGCGCCGGGTCCGCTCTGGGTGATGCCGAGCCGGGTGCGGACCGGGCTGCGCGGGCCGTCGGCGGCGACGAGGTAGTCGGCCCGGACGGTGTAGTGCTTGTCGGCGCCGCGGTCCAGGACGAGCGCCCTCACCCCGTCGGCGTCCTGCTCGAAGGACTCGAGCTGGTGGGAGTAGCGCAGGTCCCCGCCGAGCCTGCGGGCGCCTTCGAGCAGGACGGGTTCGAGGTCGTTCTGGCTGCACAGGCACCAGCCCGTGGGGCTGAGCCGGGCGAGTCCGCCGCCCGGGTCGATGTGTTTGAAGAGCCATTCGCCGGCGTCGCCGACCAGGGTCGGGGCCTGCAGGATGCCGTGGTTGCCGGCGAGGAGTGAGGCGGCCTCCTTGATGTCCGGCTCGATGCCGGCCACCCGGAAGAGTTCCATCGTTCGGACGTTGTTGCCACGCCCGCGCGGGTGACGCGAGGTCCCGGAGTGCCGTTCGACCAGCAGGTGAGGTACGCCCAGCCGGCCGAGGAAGACGGAGGTGGACAGGCCCACCAGAGAGCCTCCCACGATGAGGACGGGAACCCGGTGGACGGCCTTTTGATGCATCGAAGCCTCCAGTGCAGGGGGTGCGTGTATGGGGGGCCTGTGACTTTCCTTGCCCTGTGCGGGCGGTCCCGCGGGCCCAATCACCCACGTGGTTCATACGAGTCGCGCACCGGTGGGGAGCGGCACAGGATCAAGGAACGCTGACGTCGCGTCACTCGCGGCCGGCGTCCGCCTCTGCCCCGCGAAGGAGATGTCCGCAGGATGACCACTACGTCTGAACGTGTTTCAGAAGCGCTGACCCGACAGGTGTCGAAAGTCTCCCAGTCCGTGTTCGACGGCTCGAGCCTCCGGGTCGTGCTGCTGGTCGACGTGTACGAGGGAGCCCAGCAGCAGTTCCTGGAGGCGTACGAGCAACTGGGCAGCCAGGTTGCATCGGTTCCGGGTCATGTCAGCGATCAACTCTGCCAGTCCATCGAGAATCCATCCCAATGGCTCATCACGAGCGAGTGGGAGAGCGCGCCGCCGTTCCTCGCCTGGGTGAACAGCGAGGAGCACGTGCGGATGGTGCAGCCGCTGCACAGCTGCGTCCGGGACACCCGGTCGCTGCGCTTCCACATCGTCCGGGAGACCGGCAGCGGGGTCGCCGACTCGTCGAAGCGCCGGCTGCAGACGTCGCCGCGGATCGGTGACGGTGTCATCCGGCACGCGCTGACGTTCACGGTCAAGCCGGGCAGTGAGCAGCAGGTCGCGAAGATCCTCGAGGACTACTCGTCGCCCCAGGCGCAGGTCGACGACACCACCCGGCTGTGCCGGACGTCGCTGTTCATGCACGGCAACCGGGTCGTACGGGCCATCGAGGTGCGCGGCGACCTGCTCGCGGCGCTGCGCCACGTGGCCCGGCAGCCGGAGATCCGCGCGGTCGAGGAGGCCGTCAACCCGTATCTGGAGGAGGACCGGGACCTCAACGACCCGGAGTCGGCGCGGGTGTTCTTCACCCGGGCGGCACTGCCGGCCGTGCACCACATGACGGTGCACGAGCTGCCGGAGGGCGAGCGGTACGCGCAGTACTACCCGGCCAAGCCGGGGCAGGGGATGCGGCTGGCCGAGCTGCTCGCCCAGCACGACGAGGCGGCGTTGGAGGACCCGGCCGGTCCGGTCCTGCGCAGCACGGTCTTCCAGCGGGACGACGTGGTCGTACGGCTGGTGGACATGCGCGAGGGGCACGCCGCGGAGGTTCTGCCGCAGTCCGGCTCGGCGGCGGAGCTGAAGTCGCTCCTGTACGGGGGCGCCGTGCGCATGGAGCTCATCACCGACCGTCGATCGCCCGACGCCTGAGCGGGCTTCGGCGGCTCTGTCCATCGCCTGGACGCAGCACACCAACGGAGGAACGTCGTGATCAAACCCCGTCCGAGAATCGTCGACCTGAGCGAGGTCGAGCCCAACGTCAGGCGCGGCGGCGATCTGCGCGCCATGCTCACCCCGGCCACGGTGGGCTCCACCAGCGGTTTCATGGGCGTGGCCATCGTGCAGCCCGGTGACCGCATCGGTGAGCACTACCACCCGTACTCCGAGGAGTTCGTGTACGTCGTCTGCGGCCGGCTCGAGGTTGACCTGGACGGCGAGGCGCATCCGCTGCGGCCGGAGCAGGGTCTGATGATCCCGTCTTACGTCCGCCACCGTTTCCGCAACGTGGGTGACGAGGAGGCGCGGATCGTCTTCCACCTGGGTCCGCTGGCCCCGCGGCCGCAGCTGGGGCACGTGGACACGGAGGAGACGGAGGTCATCGGCGCCGCCGCCGTCGTCACGGAGCCGGCCGAGGCCGCCGAGCGAAGCCGGGTCTCTTCATGACCCGGCGGGTGGCGGTCACCGGCATAGGCATCGTCGCGCCGGGCGGCATCGGCGCGCGGGCGTTCTGGGACCTGCTCTCGAGCGGTCGTACGGCGACGAGAGGCATCACGCTCTTCGATCCGGTCGGGCTCAGGTCGCGGATCGCGGCGGAGTGCGACTTCGATCCGGCGGCGTACGGGCTGGACGCGGAGCAGGTCGAACGGGCGGACCGGTACATCCAGTTCGCCCTGGTCGCCGGGGACGAGGCGGTCCGGGACTCGGGGCTGGACCTGGCCGCCGAGAATTCCTGGCGGGTCGGGGTGTCGCTGGGCAGCGCGGTGGGCGGCACCACCCGGCTCGAGCACGACTACGTCCTGGTCAGCCATGGAGGTCAGCGCTGGGACGTGGACCACGAGCGGGCGGACACCCAGCTGCATCGGGCGTTCTCGCCGAGCACGCTCGCCTCCGCGATGGCGGAACGTTTCGGCGCGCAGGGCCCGGTGCAGACCGTCTCCACCGGCTGCACCTCCGGGCTCGACGCGGTCGGCTACGCCTTCCACACCGTCGAGGAGGGCCGGGCCGACATCTGCATAGCCGGGGCCTCGGACTCGCCGATCTCCCCGATCACCATGGCGTGCTTCGACGCGATCAAGGCCACGTCCCCCAACAACGACGATCCCGCGCACGCCTCCCGGCCCTTCGACAACAACCGTGACGGGTTCGTCATGGGCGAGGGTGGCGCGGTGCTCGTCCTGGAGGAGCTCGAGCACGCGCGAGCCCGAGGCGCTCACGTCTACTGCGAACTCAGCGGCTACGCCACCTACGGCAACGCCTACCACATGACCGGCCTGACCAGTGAGGGCCTTGAGATGGCCCGGGCGATCGAGGTCGCGCTGGACCACTCCCGGCTCGACCCGACGGCCATCGACTACGTCAACGCCCACGGTTCCGGCACACGGCAGAACGACCGACACGAGACGGCCGCCGTGAAGCGGGCCCTCGGACAGCACGCCTACGACACGCCCATGAGCTCCATCAAGTCCATGGTGGGGCACTCGCTCGGCGCGATCGGCGCGATCGAGGTCGTGGCCTGCGTGCTGGCTCTGGCCGAGCAGGCCGTACCGCCGACCGCCAACTACGAGATCCCCGACCCCGAGTGCGACCTGGACTACGTCCCGCGCGTCGCCCGCGAGCGCAGGCTGAACAGCGTGCTCTCCGTGGGCAGCGGGTTCGGCGGGTTCCAGTCCGCGGTGATCCTGACCCGTTCCAGGGAGTAGGGAGAGGACACGATGAGCGCAGCCCACGAACGGCGCGCGGCCATCACCGGCATCGGTGTGGTCGCGCCCAACGGAACCAGCACGGACACCTTCTGGAAGGCCACCCAGGAGGGGCTCAGCGCCCTCGACCGGATCACCCGCGAGGGTTGTGAGCACCTGCCGCTGAAGGTGGCGGGCGAGGTCCGCGACTTCGAGCCGGCCGCGGTGATCGAGGAGCGCTTCCTCGTCCAGACCGACCGGTTCACGCACTACGCGATGGCCGCGGCCGACCTCGCGCTGGACGACGCCCGGCTGGGCAAGGCCGACAGCGAGACCGCTCCGTACTCGATCGGCGTGGTCACCGCCGCCGGGTCCGGCGGCGGTGAGTTCGGGCAGCGTGAACTGCAGCGGCTGTGGGGCAAGGGCAGCCGCTTCGTCGGCCCGTACCAGTCCATCGCCTGGTTCTACGCCGCCTCCACCGGCCAGATCTCCATCCGCCGCGGCTTCAAGGGGCCGTGCTCGGTGGTCGCCGCCGACGAGGCCGGCGGTCTGGACGCCCTCGCCCATGCGGCGCGGGCGGTCAAGCGCGGCACCGACGCGATCGTGGCCGGGTCGACGGAGGCGCCGCTGGCTCCGTACTCGATGGTCTGCCAGCTCGGCTACGAGGAGCTGAGCACAGTCGCCGAACCGGACCGCGCCTACCGCCCGTTCACCGACGCGGCCTGCGGGTTCGTGCCGGCGGAGGGCGGCGCCATGGTCGTCGTCGAGGCGGACGACGCGGCCCGGGCGCGCGGCGCGGAGGTGCGCGGCTTCGTCGCCGGGCACGCGGCGACGTTCACCGGCGCCTCGCGCTGGGCCGAGTCCCGCGAGGGCCTCGCCCAGGCGGTCCGCGCCGCCCTGGACGACGCCGGCTGTGCCCCCGAGGAAGTCGACGTGGTCTTCGCCGACGCCCTCGGGGTGCCGGAGGCGGACCGCGCCGAGGCGCTCGCCATCGCCGACGTGCTGGGCGCGCACGGCAGGCGGGTGCCCGTCACCGCGCCGAAGACCGGCACCGGCCGGGGCTACTGCGCCGCGCCCGTCCTGGACACCGCGGCGGCGGTGCTCGCGATGGAGCACGGCCTGATCCCACCCACCCCCAACGTCCACGACACCGTCCACGACCTCGATCTGGTGACCGGCCGGGCCCGCCCCGCCGAGCTGCGCACGGCGCTGGTCCTCAGCAGGGGGCTCATGGGGTCGAACTCGGCGCTGGTGCTGCGGCACGCCGCCACCGACCGAGCCTGACGAACCCGTCGCCCCACCGAAGGCCGTGCGCCCACACACACCGCCCGAGCAACCGTCCTGAGCAAAAGAGAGGAAGCCATATGTCTCCGATCACCGTGGAAGAGCTGGCCGGGCTCATGAAGCAGGCCGCCGGGGTCAGCGTCGCCCCGCAGGATCTGCAGCAGCAGTACGACTCCGGTTTCGACGCCCTCGGCATCGACTCGCTGGGTCTGCTCGGCATCGTCGGCGAACTGGAGAACCGGCACGGCACGTCGATGCCGCCGGACGCGGAGCGCTGCAAGACGCCCCGGCAGTTCCTCGACCTCGTCAACAGCACCCTGATGGCAGGAGCCTGAGATGGCCGGACACACGCAGAACGAGATCACCGTCGGCGCGCCGCTCGACCTCGTCTGGGACATGACCAACGACCTGGAGAACTGGCCGCAGCTGTTCAGCGAGTACGCCTCCGTCGAGGTCCTCTCCCGCGAGGGCCGGAAGACGAGGTTCCGGCTGACCATGCACCCCGACGAGAACGGCACCGTCTGGAGCTGGGTCTCCGAGCGGGAGCCGGACCGTGAGGCGCTCGTCGTCACGGCGCGCCGCGTCGAGACCGGCCCCTTCGCCTACATGAACATCCGGTGGGACTACGAGGAGGTGCCCGCCGGCACCCGGATGGTGTGGACGCAGGACTTCCAGATGAAGCCGGACGCCCCGGTCGACGACGACTGGATGACCGACAACATCAACAAGAACTCCAAGGTCCAGATGTCCCTCATCCGGGACAAGATCGAGAAGGCCGCCGCCGGACGCCGGTCCGCGGCCGCCCTGGCCGACTGAGCGGGACGGAGACCCCACGGATGCACCAGGCCCTGATCGTCGCCCGCATGGCCCCGGGTTCGGCCCCGGACATCGCCAAGATCTTCGAGGAGTCGGACCGCGGTGAGCTGCCGCACCTCGTCGGGGTCGTGCGGCGCAGCCTCTTCCAGTTCGGCGATGTGTACATGCACCTCGTCGAGTCGGAGCGCGAACCCGGACCGGCCATCGCCAAGGTCACCGACCACCCCGAGTTCCGCGGCATCAGCGAGCGTCTGTCGGCGTACGTCAGCGCGTACGACCCCGAGACCTGGCGTTCCCCGAAGGACGCGATGGCGAAACGCTTCTACCTCTGGGAGCGCGGCTGACGCGTCGTAGCCCCCCACCGCCACCGGCCGCCTGCCCGCAACGCTGCGGGCAGGCGGCCGGTGGCCTGTGCGGGTGCGTCCGGGTCAGCCCGGGACGTGGCAGTCGAACGCGTGCAGATACGGGTTGACGGGCGCGATGCCGTCGATGGACAGGCCCGCCGCGGTGAGCCTGCCGGTCATGCTGTCGGTGGTGTGCTTGGCGCCGCCGACGTTGAGGAGCAGCAGCAGGTCCATGGCCGTGCTGAAGCGCATCGAGGGGGTGTCGTCGACGAGGTTCTCGATGACGACGACCCGCGCGCCGGGACCGCCGGCCTCGATGACGTTGCGCAGCAGTTGCGCGGTGGACTCGTCGTCCCACTCGAGGATGTTCTTGATGACGTAGACGTCGGCCTTGACCGGCACGGACACCCGGGCGTCGCCGGGCACGATCCGGGCGCGGCCGGCGAGGTCGCCGCCGGGCCGCAGCCTGGGTACGGCGTTCTCCACGACGCGGGGCAGATCGAGCAGACTGCCGTGCATCGACGGGTACTTGTCGAGCAGGCTCGCCACCACGTGCCCCTGACCGCCGCCGATGTCCGCGACGGACGCGGCGCCGGACAGGTCGAGCAGGGCCGCCACGTCCCGCGCCGACTGCTCGCTGGACGTGGTCATCGCCCGGTTGAAGACGTCGGCCGACTCGGGGGCGTCCTCGTTGAGGTAGGTGAAGAACTCCTTGCCGTACAGGTCCTGTACGACGTTCCTGCCGGTGCGCACGGCCTCGTCCAGCTTGGGCCAGGCGTCCCAGGTCCAGGGCTCGGTGCACCACAGGGAGATGTAGCGCAGGCTGTGGGGGTCGTCCTCGCGCAGCAGCCGGGACATGTCGGTGTGCGCGATCGTGCCGTCGGGCCGCTCGGTGAAGACGCCGTAGCAGGACAGGGCCCGCAGCAGTCGGCGCAGCGGCTTCGGCTCGGTCTTCACCGCGGCCGCGAGGTCCTCCACGGTCGTGGGGGCCTCGCCGAGGGCGTCGGCGACGCCGAGCCGGGCTGCCGCGCGGACGGCGGCGGCACAGGCCGCGCCGAACACGAGCTCTCTCAGCCGCATGGACGGTGGCGGTGCGGAGGGTGCGGTCGTCGTCATGTGCCGCCTTCTTTCCTGATCTTTCCTGGGGAGGAGGGACCGTCAGCACATTCCGGACGGCTTGGAGACCCGGCACGAGTTGTGAGTGAAGACGTTGCCGTTGCCGTTGCTCTTGGTGGTCTCGGTGTTGACCAGGTCGGCCGGGGAGTTGTTCTTCAGCGTGTTGTAGCTGATCCGGTTCCGGGTGTTGGCGGTGCCCACCATGCTCTTGAACAGGACGACGCCGCCCGCGAACGGCGACTTGCCCGCGTTGCCCGTGATCAGGTTCCGGGTCACCAGGGTGTCCTCGGCGCCGGTCAGGACGATGCCGGCGCCCTGCAGGACGGGCAGCCGGTCGGTCTTGGGGCACGACTTGTTGTTCTTCGTGACGCGGTTGCCCCGCACGGTCAGGGCGCCGGCCCGCGGCTTGTTCTCGTCGCCGACCACGAAGACGCCCGCGCAGTTGCCGGTCGCGTAGTTGTCCGCGACGGTGAGGTTGCGCACCCGCCGGGCGGTCACGCCGATCCGGTTGTTCTCCAGCCAGTTGCCTCGGATCACCGCGCCCCTGGTGTCCAGGGCGCCGGCCTCCTCCGTGATGGTGTTGGCGAGGAACAGGCCCGCAGCGCCGTTCTCCCGGGCGTAGTTGCCCTGGAACACGCCGCGGACGGAGCGCTCCTGGGCGATGCCCCACGCCCCGTTCTTCGCGGCGTTCACACCGCGCACGACCATCTTGTCGGTGGCCATGCCGAACACGCCGGCCTGGGCGAAGCCGGTCACGGTCAGGTCGGCGACGGTGACGCCCTCGACGTCCCGCTTCTTCGTGCCGATCACGCAGATGCCGTTGCCGGCCTCGGCACAGCTCTTGGGAACCTTCTTGGCGGCGCCCTCCTTGGTGGCGCCCTTCTTGCCGGCGGCCTTCTTGGCGGCCGGCTGGATCACGGTCCGCGGCCCCATGCCGCGCAGGGTCACCCAGGGCGTGGAGACCGTGACGCTCTGACGGTAGGTGCCCGGGCTCACCACGACGGTGTCTCCGGGCCGGGCGGCATCGACCGCCTTCTGGATCGATTCTCCGGGGTGGACCACCAGGGTCGTGCGGGCGGCGGTCGCCGGGGCGGCGCCGAGCCCCGTACCGATGAGCACGGCAGTGCACGCCAGGTACGCGATATGGTATTTCTTCATATCACGTACCGTAAGTCCGATTAGCTCCAAGGTCAGTTGGATGGGGCCGTCCGGCGGCGTGTCACACCGTCCGCGCGGTCATCACGCCGAAGCCCGCGATGAACTCCCTGATGGGACGGTAGAAGGAGAACTCGACGGCGTAGGGTCCGGCGGCGGCCAGGGCGCTGAAGGCGGCGACCCAGGTGCGTACCTCGTGGGCGGAGTTCCCGGCGTCCTTCGCCATCTGAGGCGCGGTCATGCCGTCGATCGGGGTGAGGTCGCCCGAGGCGAGGACCGCCATCAGGGCCTGGTCCCACTCCGGGTTGAGGTCCCGGATCGTGGCCGTGCCGGCGGCGAAGGACTTGGCGGTGTCGATGACGCGCCGCTGGCGGGCGTCGCGGGCGGCGGCGGTGGGGTGACGGCCGTTCAGGAGCAGCGCCCGCTGCTCCTCGTTGGCGGTTGCCCACTGCGGGACCGGCGGGTCGTGGGAGAGGCCGCCGGAGCCGATGACGAGGACCCGCTCGTCGAGGCCGGCGAGGAAGGAGCCGATCGCCTCGCCGAGCCGGCGTACTCGGCTCATGCGAGTGAAGGGCTTCGCGACGCCGTTGACGAAGACCGGGATCGTCGGGACGGTGGCGATGCCGCCGAAGAGGATCTCGAGCGGCTGGACGGCTCCGTGGTCGACCTCCATACGCCGTGAGATCGCCACGTCGATGTCGCGCTCCGCGACCCACTCGGCCATCCGCTCGGCCACCCGGGTCGGTACGTCCAAAGGGCCCTCCGCGGTCCGGTAGTCGCCCACGCCCAGCGCCTCGTAGCCGATGCAGAACGGCGGCATGAGGTCGTAGAAGAAGCCGTTGTAGTGGTCCGGGGCGAACGAGACGACCAGGGTCGGGTCGTAGTCCCGCACGAACGCACGGGCCTGGTCGAAGGCCGACTGCACGGCCGTGGAGACCTCGGCGGGCGGTTCGGCGTACTCCAGCAGCGGACTGTGCGACATGGTCACAAGTGCGACGCTCATGCGGGGGCTCCTTCCCGGCTGCGGTACGACGCCGACCGCAGCACCGCGCGCAGCGCCCGCGGGGTCTGCTGCGCCAGACAGGCGGCCGCCACGAAGCGGTCGGGCCGCAGGACGACGACCCCGCAGGCCCGGGTGTCGAACCAGTTCTTCAGCCGCCCGGTCACGTCACCCACGACGGTCACCGGGACGGGCGAGTCGGCGTACTGCTTCTCCGCCCAGGGGCGCTGGGTCTCGGGCGTGAAGCAGACCAGCGAGATGCCGAGCCCGCGGACCAGCTCCAGCTCCGCCGGCCCCAGGAGCCGGGCGGGGTTGTTGCCCCACGCGGCCAGCGTCCACCAGTCGCCGGTGACGTCGTCGAGGAGGACGTCCCGGTGCTCGGCGGTGTTGACGCGCGGCTGGACGAACTGCAGGCCGACCGGGGACACCGCGCCGGCGCTGTCGGTGAAGGGGTGCAGCCCACCGTCCTTGAAGCGGACGTCGGAGCGGCCCGGTTCGAGGGTCGCCTGATCGACGACGACGCCGGTGGCGTACCGCGGCATGGGCTTGAACCGCAGCTCGGAGAAGTAACTCTTCACCGACGGCGCGAGGTTGAGGGCGGAGGCGGCACGGTCGCGCAGCCAGCCCTTGACGGGGCCGCACTTCATGATGGCGCCCGCGGCCATGTTCACGTCGATCATGTCGGACGCGTGCTTGTGCCGTTCGGCGGTGTAGGTGTCGAGGAGGGCGTCGTCGCACTCCCCGCGCAGCACGGCCGTGAGCTTCCAGGCGAGGTTGGTGGCGTCGCGGATGCCGGAGTTCCAGCCCTGCCCGAGCCAGACCGGCATCAGGTGGGCGGCGTCGCCGGCGATGAGCACCCGGCCCTTGCGGAAGCCGGCCGCGATCCGGCCGTGGTGGGTGAAGACGCGCTGGTTGATCACGTTCAGGGCGGACGGGTCGGGCACGTGCGGGGCCAGCAGGCGGTGCATGAAGGCGGCGGTCTCCACCAGTTCGGTCGGCTCCTCGTCGAAGAGCATGAACTCCCAGCGCCGGATGCCGTGCGGGAGGCCGATGGAGACGTACGGGCGGCGCGGGTCGGCGCCGAGGTAGACCGACGGCGTACCGATCGGGTCGTTGTCCACGTCGACGACCAGCCAGCGGGTCGAGGGTGACTTGCCCTCGAAGCCGACGCCCATCCACTTGCGGGTGAAGGAGCTGCCGCCCTCGGCGCCGACGACGTACGACGCGGTGAGGGTCGTGGTGCCGGTGACGGCGCCCGCCGCGTCGACCAGCTCGACGGTGGCCACGACGTGGTCGCCCCCGTCGTCCAGGCCGACGACCTTGTGTCCGAAGCGGAGTTCGGAGGTCTCGAAGCGGCCCAGACCGGCGGCGAGTTCACGGTCGACGAGCGGCTGGACGAAGCCGTGCTTGCGCGGGTGGCCGAACTCGTCCGTGCGCGGGTCGTTGGTGGCGAGCACCTGCCCCTTGCCGTTGACGAACCGGACGACGTGGTGCGGCACGGTGTAGGGACGTACGGCGTCCCACAGTCCCGCCGTCTGGAGGGTGCGGACCGATTCGTCGTCCAGACCGACTCCGCGGGGGTAGTCGATCAGCTCGGTGCGCTGCTCGAGCACGATCGAGCGGCGGCCGCGGACGCCGAGGAGGTTGGCCAGCGTCAGCCCGACCGGGCCGGCGCCGATGACGAGTACCTCGGTGTCGACCGCGGGCTCGGACGTGGGGCCGGGCATCACTTCTCCAGCAGGAAGTCGAGGTGGACCTGGTCGAAGGCCGCGGTCTGCTCGTACTGCGGCCAGTGGCCCGCGTTCTCGATCACCGCGAGCCGGCCGTTCGGGATCAGGTCGGCGATGCGGCGGCCCTCGTCGACGGGGCCGGAGGGGTCCTTCGTGGTCCACACGACCAGCGCCGGCGCCTGGATCGCGCGCAGGTCGTCGTCGGAGAGCATGTTGCGCCTGCGGATCTCCAGGTCCTGGAGCGCCATGTTCATCTCGCAGGCCATCGGCCAGTCCGGCTGCTGGAAGATCATCTGGCGGGTGCGGATCAGGTCGTCGGTGACCATGGCCGGGTCCGCCATCAGCCACTCCAGGCGCGCCTTGACCCGCTCCCAGCTCGGGTCCTTCGCCGCCTCCATCGACAGCGTGTAGAGCCGCTCCATGACCTTCGGGTTGGCCATCGTGCCGCCCATGGTGTTGAGCACGATCCGGTCGACCTTCTCGGGGTACAGCTGCGCGAAACGCGCGGTCACCCAGCCGCCGAGCGACTCACCGGTGAAGGACGCCTTCTCGCGGCCGAGCGCCTTCAGCACCTCCAGCACCTGGTCGAGGTAGTGGGGGATCTCCAGCGGATGTTCGGGCTTCGAGGAATAGCCGTGCCCGATGAAGTCGATCGCGTAGACGTCGAAGTGCTCGGCGTGCGCGGCCAGGTTGCGCACATAGGCCTCGGCGTGGCCGGTGACGCCGTGGAGCATCAGCAGGAGCGGCTTGTCGCCGGAGCCGGCGTGCAGGTAACGGGTGCGGTACGGCCCCGCCTGCAGAAAGCCCTGGCTGAACTCGACCTGGTTGAGATCGGCCCAGACGCTGGTGTACGGACGTTGCGACATCGACGGCCTCCTTGTGCGCTATCTACACTATACAGATCGATATCTGCACCAGTGTGGGCATGGGAACACCCCCACGGCAAACCTGTCAAGGATTGCCGGGTCAGGCCGGGGGAAGCGGGTCAGGCCAGATCGGCGTCGATCAGCGCGGCGCACTCCAGCAGCAGCGGGGCCGACCGCTCGGCCAGCTCGGCGCGATAGGTGATGAGGTTGATGCACGCCACGGGCATCCCGGGAGGCGTGCGCAGCGGAACGGCCACGCCGTACGCCTCGGGCTCGACCTCGCCCCGGGTCCGGGCGAATCCCCTCGCGCGCACCTCGGCGACCGCGGCCGGCTCGCCGGGTGCGGCGGCGAAGGCGGCCCGCAGCGCCAGACCGGCGGCACCGCGGTCGAGCGGATGACGGCTGCCGGCCCGGAAACTGATGTGGTAGGTCGCGTTGGGCGGCTCGATCACGCTGATCGCCACCGCCTCGTCGCCCTCCAGCGCGACGAGCGAGATCGTCGACTGGAGTTCGCGGGCGAGTGTGCGCAGATGCGGTTCCGTGGCCTCGCGCAGTCCCCGTTGCACCTGGTGGGCCAGTGCGGAGAGCCCGGCGCCGGCGTGGAAGCGGCCGTCGCCGTTCCGCGCCACGAGCCGGAAGTCGTCCAGGGTCGCGAGCAGGCGGTAGGCGATGGTGCGGTGCACTCCGAGTTCGGCGGCGATCTCCTGCACCGTGAGCCCGGTCTCGGAGCCCGCCACGAGTTCCAGGGCGCGCAGGCCGCGGGCCAGCGTCTGGGAGCCCTGCTTGCGCGAGGCGGCCTCCCGGGTCGCGGTGCCGCCGGCGCCGGCCTCGTCACTCGGAGTGGATGTCATGGGGCCAGCGTAGGCGGCTCGCCGGCGAGCACGCGACGGCCCAGATCGGTCAGCGACTCGGCGAACTGGGCCATGAGCGACTCCCAGGACGTGTTCGGGTCCGCCTGCAGGGCGAGGAAGGTGCCGTCGAAGCCGGACGCCCGGCTCCACGTGCTGCCGCACGCCGGGCACTGGATCCAGGTCGGGCAGGCCGAGAGGTTCGTCGCGGTGGCGCGGCTCTTCCTCGCCGAGGAGTGAGCGGGCCGGCGACCGTCACCGCCGTCACATCAGGTCACGCGCCACCGCGACGGCGGTGAGGGGCCGGCCCTCCGCCGCCTCCCACAGGGAGTTCTGCAGCACCCGTCCCAGCGTCCAGGCCCAGGCCCGCTCGCGGTCCAGGTCCAGCGCGTCCGTCAGGGCGTCGAAACGCCACCGGGTCTCGGCGGGGTCGTAGCGGTTGCGGAGCGCCGGGAGCAGTTCGAAGCCGGGGTCGCCCGCCAGCGGCTTGGGGTCGATGGCCAGCCAGTCGGCACGGCCGGCGGCGAGGACGTTGCCGTAGTGCAGGTCCCAGTGCAGCAACCGGTCGCCGGGCTCGGATGCCACCTCGCGCACGGCGGCCGCGCAGTCCCGCAGCAGCCGCCGGTCCTCGGGGTCGGGCACCCGCTCCAGCACCCGGGGGACGCGGTCCAGCATCGCCCGCGTGAGGGAGTTCAGCGTCCGCAGCCCCGGCGGGGCCGGTACGGCGGTCAGCCGGGCCAGCAGCGCGCCGATGACCCGCACCGCCTCCCGGCTGTCCGGCACGCCGGACAGTGTGCGGCTCGCGTCGAGGCGCTCGAGCAGCAGCGTGCCGGTGGGCTCGTCGTGCTCCAGGAGACGTACGGCGCCCTCGCCGTCCCAGACGCGCAGGGCGAGCGGCTCACCCACGGTCTCCTCATCCACCGGCTGCAGCTTCAGTACGGCCCGGCTGCCTCCCCCAAACTCTTCGAGTCCGGGGGGACCCCCAGCGCGGACCACCGGAAGGACCAGCGCGCACACGCCGTACATCGCGGGCCCGTCGATCCGCAGCCCCCACCGCTCGGCGAACTCCCGCGCCCGCCGCGGCAGCTCCGCCACGAACGCGCGCCCCGCCGCCCCGTTGGACCTCTCCTGTGAAGCGGCCAGCTCACCAGGCACCTCGATCACTTTCTTGACGATACTGACGTGTGTGAACGGGGTCATCCGGTTTCGGCGTGGGCTCGGGGCGGCGGCCGGCTACGTCCGCGGCGCCCCGGGGACGTACGTCTGGCTGCTGATCCTTTTCGTGACGACCGTCGCCCTGCACCACATGTCGCCCGCGTTCGAGCAGCAGTTCCTGCGGCAGCGCTCCACCAACATCCGGGAGCTGTCGGAGAACCCGGTGCGGGTGCTGATCTCCAGTGCCATGTGGATCGACGGCGGCCACTGGCTGCCGTACGCCTTCCTGTACACCGTCTTCCACGCCCAGGTCGAACGCTGGCTGGGCACCTGGCGCTGGCTGCTGGTGTGCGGGTCAGCGCACGTCTTCGCGACGCTCCTGAGCGAGGGCGCGCTGCTGAAGGCGATCCGGGACGGCATGGCACCGCATTCGGCGGTCAACACCCTCGACATCGGCGTGAGTTACGCGCTCGCCGGCGTCATCGCCGTGCTCGCCTACCGCATCGCCGCGCCCTGGCGGTACCTGTACGTACTGGTCGTCCTCGCCCTGTACGGTATCCCGCTCGTCACCGGCCGCACCTTCACCGACTTCGGGCACTTCGTCTCGATACTGATCGGCTTCGCCTGCTACCCGCTGGTCAGAGGCCGCGGAAAAGCATGGAATCCGAAGGAGACACTGGCCGCCCTCAGGGGTTAACGTCCCGCCCATGAGCAGCTCGGTGAGCGGTGCCGTCAACGGCGGCATCTCCTTCTGGTACGCGGATGACGGCCTTCCGGCGATGCGGGAGCCCCTCGACGGCGACGCGTCCGCCGATGTCGTGATCGTCGGCGGCGGGTACACGGGACTGTGGACCGCGTACTACCTCAAAAAGGCCGCGCCCTTCCTGCGCATCACCGTCCTGGAGCAGAAGTTCTGCGGCTACGGCGCCTCCGGGCGCAACGGCGGCTGGCTCTACAACGGCGTCGCGGGCCGCGACCGGTACGCGAAACTGCACGGCCACGAGGCCGCCGTACGCCTCCAGAAGGCGATGAACGACACCGTCGGCGAAGTCGTCGCCGTGACCGAGGCCGAGGGCATCGACGCCGACGTCCACCGCGGCGGCGTCCTCGAAGTGGCCACCACCCCGGCCCAGTTGGCGCGGCTGAAGGCGTTCCACGAGCACGAGCTGTCGTACGGCGAGAAGGACCGCGAGCTGTACGGCGCCCGTGAGACGCGCGAGCGGATCCGGGTGGCCGACGCGGTCGGCTCGAGCTGGACCCCACACGGCGCCCGGCTGCACCCGGTGAAGCTGGTCAAGGGGCTCGCGGCGGCCGTGGAGGCGCTCGGCGTCACCATCCACGAGTCGACGCCGGTGACCGAGATCCGGCCCAAGCACGCCGTCACCCCCTACGGCACCGTCCGCGCCTCCTACGTGCTGCGCTGCACCGAGGGCTTCACGGCCTCGCTCAAGGGCCAGAAGCGCACCTGGCTGCCCATGAACTCCTCGATGATCGCCACCGAGCCGCTCACCGACGAGCAGTGGGCCGCGATCGGCTGGGACGGCCGGGAGACCCTGGGCGACATGGCGCACGCCTACATGTACGCGCAGCGCACCGCCGACGGCCGGATCGCGCTCGGCGGGCGCGGAGTGCCGTACCGCTACGGCTCGCGGACCGACAACGACGGCCGCACCCAGGACGCGACGATCGATGCCCTCCGCGAGATCCTGGTCCGCTTCTTCCCCGCCCTCGCGGGGCTGCGCGTCGAGCACGCCTGGTCCGGTGTCCTCGGCGTGCCGCGCGACTGGTGCGCGACCGTCACCCTGGACCGCTCGACGGGCCTCGGCTGGGCGGGCGGCTATGTCGGCTCGGGCGTCGCCACCACCAACCTCGCCGCCCGCACCCTGCGCGACCTGGTCCAGCAGGACTCCGGGCAGGGCGGCCGCACCGGGCTGACCGACCTGCCGTGGGTCGACCACAAGGTCCGCAAGTGGGAGCCGGAGCCGCTGCGCTGGCTGGGCGTCCAGGGCATGTACGCCACCTACCGCGCCGCCGACGACCGCGAGCGCCGCACACACAGCGCCGAGTCGTCCCGGCTGGCCCGGCTCGCGGACCGGGTGGCGGGACGGCACTGACCAGGCACGACCGCGGCGATTAACCTCGCCTCATGATTCGCACCGCGACCCCCGCCGACGTCCCCGCCGTCCACGCCCTGATCCGCGAACTCGCCGCCTACGAGAAGGCCCCGCAGGAGGCGAGGGCCACCGAGGAGCAGCTGCGGGAGGCGCTCTTCGGTGAGCGTCCGGCCGTCTTCGCGCACGTCGCCGTGGACGACGTGAGCGGGGAGACGGTCGGCTTCGCCCTGTGGTTCCTCAACTTCTCCACCTGGCGCGGTGTCCACGGCATCTACCTGGAAGACCTCTACGTCAGTCCGGGGGCCCGTGGCGGCGGCCATGGCCGCGCCCTGCTCACTGGGCTGGCCTGGATCTGTGTGGAGCGCGGCTACGAACGGCTGGAGTGGTCGGTTCTGGACTGGAACGAGCCCGCGATCGGCTTCTACGAGGCGCTGGGCGCCCGCCCGCAGGACGGCTGGACCGGATACCGGCTGACCGACGGGGCGCTCGCGGCGCTGGGCGGCTCAGGCCACTGACTCGGGCACGGGCGCCTGTTCCGGTACCCCCTGTCGTGGTGCCTTCTGCGTGACCATCAGGCCCGCGACCAGGCCCGCCAGGAGCATCACGCCGGCCGCCCACCAGATCGCGACCGTGTAGCCGTGGACGACGCCCGCCGGGACCACCGTCGCCTTCTGGGCGGGGTTGTGCAGATGGGCGGTGATGTAGGCGGTGCTGCTGGTGGTGGCGATCGTGTTGAGCAGGGCCGTACCGATCGAACCGCCCACCTGCTGCGCGGTGTTGACGGTCGCCGAGGTGACGCCGGAGTCCTGCGGGGCGACGCCCGCGGTGGCTGTCGCGAACACCGGCATGAAGGTGAGGCCCATGCCCAGGCCCATCAGGATCAGGGCGGGCAGGATCTCGGAGGTGTAGGAGGAGTCGACGGTCATCCGGGTCAGCAGCAGCATGCCGCACGCCGCCAGGACCATGCCGGGGACCATGAGCATGCGCGGGGCCGCCCGCTGCAGCAGCCGCGCGGATATCTGCGTGGAGCCGACGACGATCGCGGCGGTGAGCGGGAGGAAGGCCAGGCCGGTCTTCAGGGGCGAGTAGCCGAGGACGACCTGGAGGTAGTAGGTCATGAACAGGAACAGGCCGAACATGCCGATCACGGCCAGCGCCATCGTCAGGAAAGAGCCGGCGCGGTTGCGGTCCCTGACCACGCGCAGCGGCAGCAGAGGCACGGAAGCCCGGTTCTGCCACCACACGAAGGCCGCGAGCAGGACGACGCCACCCACGAAAAGGGCCAGCACCAGCGGGTCGGTCCAGCCGCGCGGCTCGGCCTCGCTGAAGCCGTAGACGATCGCGACCAGTCCGCCGCAGCCCAGCACCACACCGGGTACGTCGAGCCGGGCGCCCGGGGTGCCGGGGCGGTCCCGCAGCAGGGCGAACGCACCGACCACCGCGACGACGGCGATGGGCACGTTGACGTACAGGCACCAGCGCCAGTTCAGGTACTGGGTGAGCAGGCCGCCGACGATGAACCCGATCGCCGAACCGCTGCCCGCGAGCGCGCCGTAGATGCCGAACGCCTTGCCGCGCTCCCGCGGATCGGTGAACGTCGTCGTCAGCAGACTGAGCGCGGACGGCGCGAGGACCGCAGCGAAAGCGCCCTGCAGCGCGCGGGCACCGAACAGCATGCCCGGGCCGGTGGCCGCACCGCCCAGCGCCGAGGCGGCCGCGAAACCTATCAGCCCGACGACGAACGTGCGCTTGCGGCCGGCCAGGTCGGCTATCCGGCCGCCCAGCAGGAGCAGCCCGCCGAACGCCAGTGTGTAGGCGGTGATCACCCACTGCCGGTTGCCGTCGGACATGTGCAGGTCGTGCTGCGCGGAGGGGAGCGCGATGTTCACGATGGTCGCGTCGAGCACCACCATCAGCTGGGCGAGGGCGATGATCACCAGCGCCCACCAGCGGCGGGGGTCGGTGCCGTCCGCTCCCCCGGAGGAGTCACCATTCCGAGCGATGCTCACCTGGTCGGAAGACCATGAAACGGGAGGCGTCGCATCCCGGGATGTGCTGTTCCTGGTCACGGTTCCAGGACCACCTTTCCGATCGTTCCTCGTGTTTCCAGCGCCCGGTGCGCGTCCGCCGCCTGTGCCAGTGGGAAGCGGGTGACGGCGGGCCTCAGACGTCCTTCCGCGGCCTCGGCGAGGGCGCGGAGTTCGAGGGTGCGCAGCGGGTCGGGGCCGCCCGCGCGCGCCAGCATGGCGGGGCCGAGCACCTGCTCGGAGACCCCTTCGACGAGATACGGCCGCCCGTCGGCGAGCCCTGCCGCCGACCAGCCGAAGACCAGGTGCCGGCCGCCCTCGCCGAGCAGCGCGACCGCCTCGCGGGCGGCCTCCCCGCCCACCCCGTCGAACACGACGCCGGCCGGCCGGCCGCCCAGATAGGCGCGGACCTTCTCCGGCCAGCCGGGCTCGGTGTAGTCGACGGCGAGATCGGCGCCGTTCGCCCGCACCCGCGCGACCTTGGCGGAGCCGCCCGCGAGGCCGACGACGGTGGCGCCGGCGTTGCGGGCGTACTGCACGAGCAGCGTGCCCAGGCCGCCCGCGGCCGCCGGGACGACGACCACCGACTCCGGGCCCGGCTCGGCGAACTGCACGATCCCCATCGCCGTACGCCCCGTGCCGATCATGGCGACGGCCTTGGCGAAGTCCACGCGCTGCGGGACCTCGTGGAGTCGTTCGACATCGGTGACCGCCAGTTCGGCGTACCCGCCCGGCGCGAACCCGAGATGAGTGACCACGCGCCGCCCGAGCCACAGCTCGGCGACCCCCTCGCCGAGCGTGTCGACGACGCCGGCCACCTCGCGCCCCGGCACGGTCGGGAGGGCGGGCAGCTCGGGCAGCGGGCCGCGGGTTCCCTGCCGCAGGGCGGTGTCGAGGAGATGGACCCCCGCGGCGGCCACGGCGATCCGGACCTGTCCCGGACCGGGGACGGGGTCCTCGACCTTCTCGTACGTGAGGTTGTCGGCCGGGCCGAAGGCGTGCAGACGGATGGCGTGCATGAGGGTTCCCCCAGTTGTGTGTCCTGAGATGTCCGGTGTGGGCCTCACTCTTCGGCCTCAAGCGCGCTTGAGGTCAAGGGCGTTCCGGCCGAGGGCCAGGGACACGGCGGTCAGCGCGCTGTTGAACGACACCTCCGACAGCACGCCCGGCGCGGCGACCTGGTCACCGGCGAGATACACACCGCCGCCCCGGTCGATCGCGGGCCGGTCGCGCCAGCTGGTGCCGGGCAGGTCGACCGCGCCGGTCCGGCCGTTCGCGACGGACTCGCGGCGCCAGGTCACCCGCTCCCGCCAGCCCTCGAAGGCCAGGTCCAGGAGGTGTTCGGCACGGGCGACGCCGTCGGCGCGGGACTCGTGCGGGGCGATCGGGATCTGCCCCTGGATCAGCTGCTCACCGGCCGGTGCGAGCGTGCGGTCCTGCGCGGTGAACCTTTCCAGCCGGCCCGGCGCGTCCAGGTCGGACACGGCGAAGGCGTCACCGCGCCGCGACCGCACGGCCAGGTCGATGAGCGCCGTACGGCCGCCGGTCCAGGTCAGCGAGCCGTCGCCGAGGAGCCCGCGGGCCGCTTCCAGGGAGGTGGCGACGACGACCGGCGTGTCCGTCGGCAGGATGTCGACCCGGGACAGGGTCTCCAGCCGCACGCCCAGGTTCCAGGCCCGCGCGGCCATCCGGTCGACGACGGTCGCCCAGCCACCGCGCGGATAGTGCGCCTCGGGCGGCAACTTGGCCGCCCGGCGCAGCCGCTCCTGCACGAACGCGGCCGACAGGGCGCCCGGGTCGTGGTGGAAGAGGGCCACGGCCGAGTAGTGCGCGGCGGCCCGGGCGCCCTCCTCGCCCGCCTCCTCGGTCGCCCAGCTCAGGAAGTCGCTGTCGACGGGCGCCTGCCGGGCGCTGCGCCGCAGCAGCTTGAGCATCGCGAACGGCGGGGTGCGGCGCAGGACTCCGTGGTGCCGGAGTCTGAGCCGGGCCGCCTCCAGGGGCGGGACCGGCGCCAGCGGCCCGATGAGGTTGCGTTGCTTGAGCCAGGCCCAGTGCGGGCCGCCGCTGTACAGGGTGTGCGGGCCTTCGTTGGTCCGGTACGGCCCCTCGGCGGTCCGCGCGCGTCCGCCCAGGGTGTGGTGGGCCTCGTACACGGTGACCTTGGCGCCCGCCTCGGCGGCGGTGATGGCCGCGGTGAGACCGGCGAAGCCGCCGCCGACGACGGTGATGCGGTGCATGACTGGGGGTCTCCCTCTGCTCGGGTCGCCTTTCCGTGGATATGACGGGCGGAGCGCCCGGGAATGTGACATCGGCCGACGGGGAGAAGGGTTCGCGCAGGTCGGGGGGATTGTCAGTCGCGGGGTGCAGCATGGGGGCATGGCGAGGAGAGCGAGTGCAGGAACGGGCGGGACGGGCGGGAGCGGCGTGCGTGCGGCCCGGCGCCCGGAGCTGCGGCTGCCGCCGCTGGAGCCGTACGGCGGAGCGGAGTTGGAGCCGGACGGTGACTACGACGGACTGGCGTTCCAGGAGCTGGACTTCGCCGGCCAGGACGGGGCCGGCGCCCGCTTCATGGACTGCGCCCTGACGGGCTGCGCGCTCGACGAGACGAGACTGCGCCACGCCCGCATTTTCGATACGGCCCTCACGGCGGTCCGGGGTGTGGGCACCGACCTCGCCGAGACCACCCTCCGCGACGTCGAACTGACCGAGCCGCGACTGGGCGGCACACAGCTCCACGGTGCCGTCCTGGAGCGGGTCGTCGTCCGAGGCGGCAAGATCGACTACCTCAACCTGCGCAAGGCCAGGCTCAAGGACGTCGTCTTCGAGGGCTGCGTCCTGGTCGAGCCCGACTTCGGCGGCGCCCACCTGGAGCGCGTCGAGTTCGTGGACTGTGCCCTCAAGGGCGTCGACCTCGGCGGGGCGACACTGAAGGACGTGGACCTGCGCGGGGCCGCTTCGCTGGAGATCGCGAGAGGGGTGGAGCGGCTGGCGGGGGCGGTGATCAGCACGGGGCAACTGCTGGATCTGGCACCGGTGCTGGCGGCGGAGCTGGGGATCCGGGTGGAGTGAGGGAGCTGCCTACGGCACCCGCGGGAACCGGGCCTGCAAAGTCCAGATCGCCGGGTTCTCCGCCAGGTCCTCGTGCAGATCGGTCAGGTCCGCGATCAGGTCGTGCAGGAAGTCCCGTGCCTCCCGCCGCAGTTCGGTGTGCGAGAAGGTGAGCGGGGCCTCCTCCGCGGGCATCCAGTCGGCCTCCACGTCCACCCAGCCGAAGCGGCGCTCGAAGAGCATGCGATCGGTCGACTCGGTGAAGTCCAGTTCCGCCCGCTGCGGACGGGAGGCACGCGAACCCGCCGGGTCCCGGTCCAGCCGCTCCACGATGTCGCACAGCGCCCATGCGAAGTCGAGCACCGGTACCCATCCCCAGGCTGTGGACAGCTCCCGGTCCGACTTGGTGTCCGCGAGATAGACGTCCCCGCAGAACAGGTCGTGCCGCAGCGCGTGGACGTCCGCACGCCGGTAGTCGGTCTGCGGAGGGTCCGGGAAGCGGTTGGAGAGGGCATAGCCGATGTCGAGCACGGGTGCGATGGTGTCACGGCGGCGGGACCGCCGCGGCGACGGGCCCTCACGGCAGCACTTCTGCGACATCGTCCAGGGCTGGGCCGCGGCACAGGCCGGCCGCCGCTGGGTCAGACCTCCGGAGTCCTCGCCTCCCACTCGTCCAGCAGCCGGGCGAGTCGGGGTGGCCACACCGGCTCCGGCTCCTCCGCGAGTTCCTTCCGGGTCCACCAGCGCCAGGCGAGTATGCCGTCCTCGGCGTGCGCGGCGGCCAGACGGGGGCCGGTGGGCTCGCGGTGCGGGCCGTGGGTGACGTAGATGTGCTCGTGCTGGTGGACCGGGATGCCCATGGGGATCCCCCCGCCCGAGCGAAGCCGAGATTGGGGGAGTGTGAAGTCGTGCTCCCAGGTGCACAGCAGCGAACCCGGCTCCAGATCCGTCCAGCCGGTCTCCTCACGCAGCTCCCGCAGGGCGCCCTCGCGCGGTCCCTCGCCCGCCTCGAGGCCGCCGCCGGGCAGCGCCCAGTGCACGCCGACCTCGACGTTGTCGTACCGGAGCAGGAACACCGAGCCCTCGGCGTCCACCACGGCGACCCGGGCCGCCTGCCGTGGAGTGCGCAGCACCTTGCGCAGGACGGCGCAGGGGCGGCCGAGCGCGCGGTCCGGGCGGCGGTCGACCACCTCGTAGCCCAGGGCCGTCCAGAAGGCCAGTCCCTTGGGGTTGTTGTCGAGCACGGCGAGGCGCACGGCCGTACGGCCACTGGCGCGGAAGCGGTCCTCGACCAGTTGCGCGATCCGCCGCCCGTGACCCCGGCCCTGCACAGCCGCGTCCACCATCAACAGGCCGATCCACGGATCCGGTTCTGCCGGGTCCGGGTGGTGGGCGAGGGTCGCTGCGACCCCGACCAGCCGCCCCTCGCTGCGTGCCAGCAGCACCTCCGCGTCCGGATGCGCCAGCTCGTCGGCCAGCGCGGTCGCCACCTGTTCGGTCGTGATGCCGTCCGGGTCCGGGAAGTCGCCGCTGAGGGCGTGGAATTCACGGTTGGAGGCGTACAGCGCGGTGAGTTCGGTGAGGACGGGGGCCGGGATGTCGTTGTCGGGGGTGAGGTGCAGGGGGTCGAGGATCATCGGGGCAACGTATCGCGGCGTCCCCGCGGCAGGCGCGGGACGTCCTGCAGACGCCGGAGCCCCGGACGCGACGTGGCGCGGCCGGGGCTCTCGAGGCCCTGTCGGGCAGAGACAGGTGTCCGTCAGACGTTGACGCCGAAGTCCTGGGCGATGCCCACCAGGCCCGAGGCGTAACCCTGGCCGACCGCACGGAACTTCCACTCCGCGCCGTTGCGGTACAGCTCGCCGAAGACCATCGCCGTCTCGGTGGCCGCGTCCTCCGACAGGTCGTAGCGCGCGATCTCGGCGCCGCCGGCCTGGTTGACGATGCGGATGTACGCGTTGCGGACCTGGCCGAAGTTCTGGTTGCGGTTCTCGGCGTCGTAGATGGAGACCGGGAAGACGACCTTGTCGACGTCGGCCGGGAGGGCGGCCAGGTTGACGTTGATGGCCTCGTCGTCGCCCGCGCCCTCGCCGGTGCGGTTGTCGCCCGTGTGGACGATCGTGTTGTCCGGGGTCTGCTTGTTGTTGAAGAAGACGAAGTGGGCGTCGGAGTAGACCTTGCCCTGCGGGTTGACCGCGATGGCGGAGGCGTCGAGGTCGAAGTCCGTGCCGGTGGTGGTGCGGACGTCCCAGCCGAGGCCCACGGTGACGGCGGTCAGGCCCGGAGCCTCCTTGGTGAGCGAGACGTTGCCACCCTTGGACAGGCTTACAGCCATGGTTTGGGAGTCCCTTCCCTCGTTTTTTCGTACGGCTTCGTACTGAGGACGAAGCTACCGTCACCCGGGAGAACGTCGAGGGGGGTCCCGACGGTTCCGGTTGCCTTTACCTTTTTTACCAACGGGAAAACCGGGTGACGTGGACCGGACCCAGCCGGGACCATGGAAGACATGTCCGGTCCTTACGTCGTCCGTGGCTCGGTCTCGCTCCCCGAGGCCGAGCTGATGTGGCGTTTCTCGAGGTCGTCCGGGCCGGGTGGCCAGCACGTCAACACCAGTGACTCGCAGGTGGAGCTGCGCTTCGACCTGGCGCGGACCGAGGCGCTTCCCCAGGTGTGGAAGGAGCGGGCGCTGGCGCGGCTGGCCGGGCGGCTCGTCGACGGCGTCGTCACCGTGCGCGCGTCCGAGCACCGGTCGCAGTGGCGCAACCGCGAGACCGCCGCCGTACGGCTGGCCGCGCTGCTGGCCGAGGCGAGCGCGCCCCCGCCCAAGCCGCGCAGGCCCACCCGCATCCCGCGCGGGATCAACGAACGGCGGCTGCGGCAGAAGAAGCAGCGCTCCGAGACCAAGCGGGGCCGCTCGGGACGGGACTGGACGTAGCCTTCACATCCTCTCCGGAGTCCCTGTCACATCCGCGCCTCCAGATCCGTCAGTCCACCGACGACGGATCGCGACCAGGGATGTGAGCACGGATGAGCGAGAACGAGTTCCTTGCGCAGAGCTTCGAGGCGCACCGCCCCCGGCTGAGTGCCGTCGCCCACCGCATGCTCGGCTCGACCGCCGAGGCCGAGGACGCGGTGCAGGAGGCCTGGTTCCGGCTGAGCCGCTCCGACACCGCCCGGGTGGAGAACCTGGGCGGCTGGCTGACGACCGTCGTCGGCCGGGTCTGCCTGGACATGCTCCGCTCCCGCAAGTCCCGCGCCGAGGAGCCCTTGGAGTCCGGTCCCGCGGTCGCCTCGACGGACCCCGACCCCGAACAGGACGCCCTGCTGGCCGACTCGGTCGGCTCCGCCCTGCTGGTCGTCCTGGACACCTTCACGCCCGCCGAGCGCCTCGCGTTCGTGCTGCACGACCTGTTCGCGGTGCCGTTCGAGGAGGTCGCGGGGATCCTCGGCCGCAGCCCGGCCGCCGCACGGCAACTCGCCAGCCGGGCCCGCCGCCGGGTCCAGGGTGCGCCGGCTCCGGACGGCGATCTCGCCCGCCAGCGGGAGATCGTGGACGTCTTCCTGGCCGCCTCGCGGGACGGCGACTTCGAGGGACTGCTGGCCGTACTCGACCCGGACGTGGTGGCCCGCAGCGACGAGGGCGTGGCGGCGGGCGCGGCAACGGTCGCCTCCGGCGCGCTGCGCTACTCGGCCTTCCACGCGGTCGCGGTCCCCGCCCTGGTGAACGGCACGACGGGCCTGGTGGTCCTGGAGAACGGCCGCCCGGAGCGGGCCCTGGTCTTCACCTTCGTCCGGGACCGCATCGCCGTGATCGACATCGTGCTGGACCCGGAGCGGGTGTCGCGGCTGGACATCGTGCTGGTCTAGGGGCGGGCCGTGGGCCGCCGGCCCACCTCCAGCACCCCCACCGTCTGCCCCCCCACTCGTCTCCGCGGTCACGCGGAAGCCCAGAGCACGGTAGAACCGCTCGGGACCCGTCGGGCCGGGGTGCCAGGTGACGTAGACCTCCTTGCCGCCCCTGCCGAGGATCTCCTCCGCCACCGCCGCGACCGCGAAGGCGCCGTACCCCCGGCCCTGTTCCTCCGCCGCGATGTTCAGGCGCCACAGGCCCGAGCGGCGCACGGTGCCGTCGCCGTGCCAGTCGATGTCGAGAAAGGCCATCAGGAAGCCGACCGGGCGGCCGTCGTCGACGATCAGACGGGGCCAGGCGACCCCCGGCGGACGGATGTACGCCTCGGCCAGTGAATGCGCCACCGGTTCCACCGCGTGTTCCTGGTCGGGCCGGACCCGAATACCGATCGCGGACTCGAAATTCCGCGGGGTGACTTCTTCCAGGCGAGGGGTAATCCGCGCAACCTAGATGGGCAGTTCACGAAATCGCCACGGATTTTTTCCGGTGTTCCCACTCGAGTGCCATTACCTCAACTGCCGGTACCTGCCGCGGAAATACAACAGCGGACCCCCGTCCGCACTCGGCACCCGTGCCGTCAGCACCCGGCCGATCACCAGCGTGTGGTCCCCGGCCGTCACCCGCTGTTCCGTCCGGCACTCCAGGGTCGCCAGGGCGCCGCCCACCAGAGGAGCGCCGGTGACCTCACCGCGGACGTACGCGATGTCCTCGAACAGGAGCCGGTCGCTGATGCGGCCCTTCATGGCGAAGCGGCCCGCGATGTGCCGCTGGCTCTCCGAGAGGACCGAGACCGCCCACAGGGGCTGCTCCTCGAGCAGATCGTCCATGCGGGCGCCCGCACGCAGGCTGACCAGCACCAGCGGCGGGTCCAGCGACACGGACAGGAACGCTGTCGCCGTCATGCCGACGTCCTCGCCCAACGGTGCCGCCGGGTCGTCCGGATCGAGCGGCGGCTCCTGCGCGGTCACCAGGACCACACCCGCGGCCAGCCGGGACATCGCGGCCCGGAACTCGTCGTTGCTCACCCCCACAGGATGCCCGGGGGCGGCGGTGACAGTGGGGGAGGGCGAGGGAGCGGGGTTGTTCAGCACTCCGGAAACGCTAGTGTCCGCCCCGCGCGGGCCGCATCGGGCCTCCGCCCGAGCCGGGACCTAGGACCAGGGAACGACCAGGGAGGGACGGTCGTGCATGATGTCCCCACGCCTGCACAGCTTGTGTTCGGCAAGCGGGCGGAATCGGGCGACGGAACGCGGAATCTCCACTCAATTGCTCACGTTTTTCTGTGACTTGAGTCACAAGAGCCGGGAATTGTTGACCCTGTGTACCGAGTGGGCAGCGCGCTGTGATTCAGTGGCGGGGAAACCTGCAAGAGCACCGCAAGAGCACCGCAAGGGCACCACCAAGGGCACCACCAAGGGCACCATCGATAAGAAGCGCCGAAGACAACCCTTGATTCGCTGCCAGGTCTCGGGGGGAGGGCGAGCATGGAGACCGAGTCGGAGCCGTACGTCCGTCTTGCGTCCCTGCGACAGCTGTACCAGGTCATGGCCGACATGAACACGGCACGGAGCCTGGCGGACACACTGCAGACCGTCGCGGACGGCGTGGTCAACGCCCTCGGGTACGAGATGGCGTGCGTCAACCTCGTGCGCCCCGACGGCGACCTCGTCGTTGCGGCCTTCGCCGGGAACTCCGCCGCCGAGGCCCTCATCACCGGCCGTGTCGGCTCCCGTACCTCCTGGGAGCGCCGCCTGACCATGGGCGAGGCCTGGGGCGACCTCAGGTTCATACCGCACACCGAGGGCTGGGTCCTCGACGAGGACGACGTACCGCAGTGGTACACCGACGGCCCGGCGCCCCGCTTCGAGGACGAGTGGCACCCCTCCGACCGGCTCTTCGCGCCGATGTACACGCCCGGCGTGCAGGGCTCCTCCGGCGAGCTGCTCGGCGTGATCTCCGTGGACCGCCCGCGCAACGGCCGCCATCCGGGTGCCTGGGGCCGCGAGGCCCTGCAGATGTACGCCTTCCAGGCCGCCATCGCGATCAGCAACGCGCGTCTACGTGCAAATATGCAACGTGCCCTGGTCCGCCTCGAGCGGGAGCAGCAGGCGCTGCGCGCCAGCGAGGAGAGCTTCCGGCAGGCGTTCGAATACGCCCCCTCCGGCATGGCCATCGCCGAGATGGGCGGCGACCAGCACGGCCGCATCCTGCGTACCAACGACGCCCTGTGCCGACTGCTGGGCCGCCCCGCCTCCGCGATGCGCCGCTATTCCTTCTCCGACCTCGTCCACCCCGAGGACATAGGCACCCTGCTGCGCACCTCGGCCGAAGGTGGGCGCGCCGAGCTGCGTCTCGGCCGCCGCGACGGCACCTATGTATGGGTGTCCCTGCGCAACTCCGTCGTCGCCGACGCCGCCGACGGCCCCCGCTTCCTGCTCACCCACGTCGAGGACATAGAGGAGCGCAAGCGCCGCGAGCTGCAGCTCGCCCACCGCGCCTCCCACGACTCCCTCACCGGCCTGCCGAACTCCGCCGAGCTGCGCTCCCGCCTGTCCTCCCGGCTCTGCCAGCGCCCGACGCACGCCGGCGTCATCGAGTCCCTGGACGCGGCCTACGGCCACCCGGCCTTCGACGTCAACGGCCACGGCTTCGACCTCGCGTCCGGGGGCGCGCAGACGTACGACGGCTTCGACCACCATGTGCACACCGTCGCCCCCGAGGCCGGCCAGGACGACGGCACCAAGGGGCTCGCGGTCCTCTTCTGCGACCTCGACGGCTTCAAGTCGATCAACGACCGGTTCGGGCACAACGCGGGGGACGCGGTCCTCATCGAGGTGGCCAGGCGGCTGTCGCGCGGGGTCCGGGACGGCGACACGGTGGCCCGGCTCGGCGGCGACGAGTTCGTGATCCTCGCCGACGGACTCGGCCGGGCCGACGCCCAGGACCTCGCCGTACGGCTGCGCAACGAGATCATCCAGCCGATCCGGGCCGAGGGACGGGCCGTGCGGGTGGGCGCGAGTTTCGGCATCGGCTGGGCCCACTGCGGCATGACGGCGGACGAAGTGCTGAAATCAGCCGACGAACGGATGTACGTCGAGAAACGATCTCGTCCCAAACAGCACCGGCGTGCCGGCTGATCCCCAGGTCAGCCGGACAATGCGTGCTGAGTCGCCCGTTTGGGCCAGCTGGAGCGGGTAGGCTCGCCTTTCCGAAGCTGTACCGCATCCGTCGCACCTGTTGAGGAGTACCAAGGGATGACGCCCGGCGACAACGGCGCGAGCACGCCCGAGGACGAGGACCCGTTCGGCTACCTGTACGCCGACGGGCAGGCCAGAGGAGCCCAGCCGCCGTCCGGTGGTTACGGCTACCCGAACTCGGTCAGCAGGGTGCGCACCGTCGGCGAGCGCCAGTACGGCGGCCAGCAGCCGACCGTCCCGCAGCAGGGCGCCTACGGCCAGCCGACGGGCGCGTACGGCCAGCAGCAGACCGGCTACGGCCAGCCGAACGCCCACTACCAGGCGCCGGAGACCTTCCCCGGCGGGGCGCCGACCACGCAGCAGTCGCTGCCGCAGAGCGGTGGCCATGGGCGCGGGAGCAACGGGCCCAACACCAAGGGGCTGCTGATCGGCGCGATCGCGGTGGTCGCCGCCGTCGTCATCGGCATCAGCGTCGCCATGATCAACGGCAACTCGGACGACGACAAGTCCGGCGGCGACCAGGCGGGCGGTGCCTCCCCGGCCCAGTCGCAGAGCGCCTCGCCCAGCACGTCGAGCGGCGAGTCGGAGGCGCCGGCCGAGCTGCCGACCCCCATAGACGCCAAGGCGCTCCGGCTGGCCGGCACCGCGGCGCTGGCCAAGGACGTCCAGGGCGCGCAGTCCTCGGGCGGCACCTACGTGGGCGGTCTGGGCCAGGTCGGTTCCTCGGTGACCTGGACCGTCGACAACATCCCCGCGAACGGCGCGTACACGCTCTTCGTGCGCTACAGCGCGGTCGGCGAGGACCAGTCGATGACGCTGAGCATCAACGGCAAGCCGTTCGGGAGCAAGCTGAACCTCGCCAACTTCACGCACCAGGACGACCCCGCGAAGGCCTGGACGCAGACCTTCGCCTACCCGACCCTCAACAAGGGCACGAACGTCGTCTCGCTCTCCTGTGAGGCCGGCGACAAGTGCGACGTCCTGCTCGACCAGCTGTGGCTGAAGCAGGGCCAGGTCAAGAAGTAGCGCTCACGCGGCGCTGACCTCTCCGGTCACCGCGACCCGGCCCAGCAGCTCCTCGTAGGCCGCGCGGTCGAACTCGCCCGCCGTGGGCGCCAGTACGGTCGCCGCCGACAGGGCGACCGCGCGTGCCAGCCGCTCGGGCCAGGGCAGCCGCTCCGCCAGCCCCGACAGCAGGCCCGCGACCGCCGAGTCGCCCGCGCCGGTCGGATTGCCGTGCAGGGGTGCGGGCGGGGCGGCCCGCCAGCGGCCCTCGGGGGTGTGGGCGAGCAGGCCTTCCGCGCCCAGGGAGGCGACCACCGCGTGGGCACCGCGCCGCCGGGCGTCCCGGGCCGCGCGCAACGGCTCGTGGGAGCCGGTGAGTTCGGCGAGTTCCTCGGCGTTCGGCTTCACGATGTCCGGGCGGGCCGCCATCCCGCGCCGCAGCGGCTCCCCGCTGGTGTCCAGGAGCACCGGGACACCGGCCGCCCGCGCGGTCCGTATGAGCCCCGCGTAGGCGCCGACGGGCACTCCCGGCGGCAGACTTCCGCACAGGGCCACCGCCGAGGCCGCGCCCAGGAGATCCTCGTACGACCCCTGGAAGGTGGCCCACTCGCCCGAAGTCACCTGCGGACCGGGCTCGTTGAGCTGGGTCGTGTCACCCGTGCGCTCGTCCACCACGGCGATGGTGCGCCGCGTCGGGGCGCCCACCGGAACCAGCGCGTCCACCAGCCCCGGCGTCCCCGCGAGCCGCTCCCGCACCTCACGTCCGGTACCGCCGCCCGCGAACCCGGTGACCGTCACCTCGTGGCCGAGCGCCGCGAGCACCCGGGCCACGTTCACGCCCTTGCCACCGGGCCGTTCGACGACCTCGGAGACGCGGTGCGAGGCGTGCGGCCGCAGGGACCGTACGCGATAGGTGAGGTCGAGAGCGGTGTTCAGTGTGACCGTGAGGATCACCCGGGCCGACCTCCCTCGAAAGTCCGTGTGCTGTCCATGCGTTCGCGCCCCGATCATGCCAAAGAGACGGCGACCGGCCCAGACCACGGGTCGGTCGCCGTCTCTTCGCGGCGTCTCTACTGAGGGGACGGATCAGGACAGTTGGGGAGCGACCACCCAATCGCCGTGCCGCATCACGCCCTTGAGGTCGAAGTTCTCGTCGAGGAGGACGAGGTCGGCGAACCGGCCGGGCTCCAGGGAGCCGACCTGGTCGGCCATGCCCAGCAGCCGGGCCGGGTTGGCGCACAGGGCCGCCACCACGTCCTCCACCGGCAGCCGGTCGACGGTCACCGCCCGCTTGAACGCGCGGTCCAGCGTCAGCGTCGAGCCCGCGATCGAGCCGCCGTGCACCAGCCGGGCCACGCCCTCGCTGACCTCGACCTCCAGCGGGCCGAGCATGTAGCGGCCGTCGCCGATGCCGGCCGCGTCCATCGCGTCGGTGATGAGCGCGACCCGCCCCGCGCCCGCGTGCCGGAACGCCAGCTCCAGGGCGGCCGGGTGCAGATGCGTGCCGTCGTTGATCAGCTCGACCGTGACCCGCTCGTCCTCGAGGAGCGCGGCGACCGGGCCCGGGGAGCGGTGGCCGAGGGTGGGCATGGCGTTGAAGAGGTGCGTCGCGACGGTCGCGCCCGCGTCGATCGCCTCCACCGTCTGCTCGTACGTCGCGTCCGTGTGCCCGACGGCGGCGATGACCCCGTGTTCGGCCAGCAGCCGTACGGACTCGATGCCGCCCGGCAGTTCGGTGGCGAGGGTGACCATCTTCGCCCGGCCGCGCGCCGCGTCGATCAACTTGCGCACCTCCGCCGGGTCCGGGTCGCGCAGCAGTTCCTCGGAGTGGGCGCCCTTGCGGCACGGCGAGATGAACGGGCCCTCGAAGTGGATGCCGGCGATGTCGCCCTGCTCGGCCAGCTCGCTCAGCAGCCCGGCCTGCTGGACCAGGAAGTCCATGTCGTCGGTGACGGTGGAGGCGACGAGGGTGGTGGTGCCGTGCAGCCGGTGCGCGCGGATGGCCTTCTGGACCTCGTCGGCGGTGCCGGAGAAGGACGCGCCGCCGCCGCCGTGGTTGTGCAGGTCGACGAAGCCGGGCACCAGCCAGTGCCCGCGCACGTCGACGACCTCGGCATGCTCGGGCGCGGAGCCCGCGATCCGCGTCCCCTCGACGATCACGCGCCCGTCGTCCACGATCCCGGTGGGCAGTACCACCCGGGCACCGGCGAAAACCTTGGTGTGGGCCATCAGGCGGTTACCTCCGAAGGGTCAGTGGGTTCGAGAACGTCAGTGGGTTCGAGGAGATCCCGGGCGAGCAGTCCGGCGCCCAGGCAGCCGGCGGTGTCCCCGAGGGCGGCGGGGACGATCGTCGGGAGTTTCTGGAAGGTCACGCGGCGCCGGACGGCGTCCCGCAGCGGCGCGAACAGGGTGTCGCCCGCCTCGGCCAGCCCGCCGCCGATGATGAGCGTGCGCGGATCCAGCAGGGTGAGCGCGGTGACCAGGCCGTCGGCGAGTGCGTCCACCGCCTCCTGCCACACCCGGACGGCGTTCGGGTCCCCGGACATGACGGCCTTCGCGCAGTCGGCCGCGTCGGCCTCCGGGTCACCCGAGGCCGCGGCCCACGCCTCGCTGACGGCTGCCGCGGAGGCGTACCGCTCCAGGCAGCCGATCTGCCCGCACGGACACGGGGCGCCGCCGGGCCGTACGACGATGTGGCCGATCTCGCCCGCGAAGCCGTGCGCGCCCGCCTCCACCCGGCCGTCGATGCCGATCGCGCCGGCGATCCCGGTGCCCAGCGGCACGAACAGGAAGCGGTCCGCGCCCCGGCCCGCGCCGATCCGGCCCTCCGCCAGCCCGCCGGTGCGCACGTCGTGGCCGAGCGCGACCGGGACGCCGAGCCGCTCGGCGAGCAGGTCGCGCAGGGGTACGTCGCGCCAGCCCAGGTTGGCCGAGTAGGCGGCGATGCCGTCCGTCTCGTCGACGATGCCGGGGACGGCGACGCCGAGGGCGGCGGCGGGCTCGCCGAAGTGCTCCGCGCCGTACGCGCGCAGTTCGACGGCGTACTCCACGATGCTCCGGATCACGGCGTCGGGCCCACGTTCCCGCCCGGTCGCCCGGCGGCCCTGATGCAGCAGGACGCCGCCGCCGTCGATGAGGGCGGCCTTCATCCCGGTGCCGCCCACGTCGAGGGCGATGACATGTCTCACGGGGAACAGTGTGGACCTCAGACCCGCAAGAGGTCTAGTCCACTAGGGTGGTGTAGACCTTGCGAGTCCACGGATTGAACGAAAGACAACAGGGCGGGGCGGTACACGGTGGGTCGGCGTAGGGCAGGAATGATCGCGGTGGTGTCCGCACTGGGCATGACGGCGGTCCTCGGCGGCTGTGGGAGCACGGGGTCCTCGGACGTGACCCTCAGACTCGTCGCCGCCGACTACGGCGACTCGGCCGCAGGCAGCTCCCAGAAGTACTGGGACAAGCTGGTCGAGCAGTACGAGGACACGCACCCCGACGTGAAGGTCGACGTCAGCGTCTACTCATGGAACGACGTCGACAGCAAGGTCAAGGAGATGGTCGACGCCGGCAAGGCGCCCGACCTGGCCCAGATCGGCGCCTACGCCGACTACGCGGCCGAGGGCAAGCTCTACGAGGCCTCCGACCTGCTCTCCATACCCGTGCAGGCCGACTTCCTGTCCCGGCTCGCCGAGGCGGGTCAGGTCAACCACGTCCAGTACGGCATCCCCTTCGCCGCCTCCACGCGCGTCCTCTTCTACAACAAGACCCTCTTCGCCGAGGCCGGCATCACCCCGCCCACCACCTGGGACCAGCTCGCCGCCGACGCGAGGGCGCTCAAGGACCAGGGCGTCGAGTACCCGTACGCGCTGCCCCTCGGCTCCGAGGAGGCGCAGGCCGAGACCATGCAGTGGCTGCTCAGCGGCGGCGACGGCTACACCGACACCATCGGCACCTACACCATCGACTCCGCGCAGAACGTCCAGACCTTCGACTGGCTCAAGGACGACCTCGTCACCAAGGGCCTCACCGGCCCGGTCGCGCCCGGGAAGCTCAACCGCGCCGACGCCTTCGCCGCGTTCGCGAACGGCCGGGTCGGCATGGTCAACGGGCACCCCGCGCTGATGCGGCAGGCCGCCAAGAATGGCGTGAAGTTCGGCATGGTGCCGATGCCCGGCCGCACCGGCGAGGCCAAGGCCGCGATGGGCGTCGCCGACTGGATGATGGCCTTCAAGGAGAACGGCCACGCCAAGCAGATCGGCGACTTCCTGAACTTCGTCTACGACGAGAAGAACGTCCTCGCCTTCTCGCACGAGTACGGCCTCCTGCCGGTCACCGGCTCGGCCTCCGACGCCATGTCCCAGGACTCCCAGGACAAGGACCTGCACGCCTTCCTCGACCAGCTCACCACCGCCGAGCTGTACCCGGTCGGCAAGACCTCCTGGGCCGTGGTCAGCGCCGACATCAAGAAGACCATCGGCCAGGCCGTCGCGCCGGGCGGCAGCCCCGCCGACGTCCTCGGCCGTATCCAGGCCACAGCCACCACGGCCGACAGCAGCGCCTCGAGCTGATCCGCTGTCGGCGCTCGGCGCTACCGTTCGGAGCATGGAACCGGACGAGCTGGGCCGACGCGAACAGGCCATCCTCGCGCTGGAGCGCCGCGGCTTCGCGGGCCCCGGCGCGAAGGAGCGGGCGATACGCGAGGAGTTGGGCCTGGCCCCCGTGCGCTACTACCAGCTCCTGAACGCCCTGCTCGACGACGAGCGCGCCCTCGCCCACGACCCGGTGACGGTGAACCGCCTGCGCCGGGTCCGCGAGACGCGCCGCACGCAGCGCTGAGCCGGATCCGGCGGGCCCGCGCCGCCGCCCGTCCGGCCCGCTCGGTGCGGCGGGTGCCGAGGGCAGGGCCGGCCTGGGCAGTGGTGTGTGCTGCGGGTTCACGCGCTGCCGTGGGCGGGTGCTTGAGTTCTGGGCGGCTGGTGGCGGGGCTTGAGTGCGCGGGTGCGTGGGACGGGTTGTGGGCGAGCGCCGAGATCCGGCCGGCCTGCGTCACCGCGCGTGCTCCCGGGCCCGCCTGGATAGGGTCGCCGTATGGGCAACCGTACGACGGACTCGACCGACCCCATGGACCCCTTGCCGACCCCGGCCACCCCGGCGGGACGTGAGGGCCTCGCGGCCCTGCTCGCCCGGCCCCGCACCGCCGTGATCGGCCTCGACTTCGACGGAACGCTGGCGCCGATCGTCCCGGACCCCGACCAGGCCCGCGCTCACCCGGACGCCGTCCCCGCCCTCGCCGCCCTCGCCCCGAAAGTGGCCTCGGTCGCGGTGGTCACCGGCCGCCCGGCCGTGGTGGCCGTCCGCTACGGCGGCTTCGCCGACGTCCCCGGCCTGGAACACCTCGTCGTCCTCGGCCACTACGGCGCCGAACGCTGGGACGCGGCCACCGGCACCGTCACCGCCCCCGCCCCGCACCCCGGCGTCGCCGCCGTACGCGCCGAACTGCCCGGCTTCCTCGACGGCGTCGGCGCCTGGCACGGCACCTGGATCGAGGAGAAGGGCCGCGCCGTCGCCGTCCACACCCGCCGTGCCGACGACCCCCAGGCCGCCTTCGAGGCCCTCCGCGCTCCCCTCACCGACCTCGCCACCCGTCACGGCCTGATCGTCGAACCTGGCCGCCTGGTCCTGGAACTCCGTCCCCCGGGCATGGACAAGGGCGTGGCGCTCCTGGACCACGTCCGCGCCACTGACGCCGAATCGGTGCTCTACGCCGGCGACGACCTGGGCGACCTCTCCGCCTACGCGGCGGTCGGCAAACTCCGCTCGGACGGCATCCCGGGCCTGCTGGTGTGCAGCGGCAGCACGGAGGTCACGGAACTGGCGGAACGAGCGGACATCGTGGTGGACGGCCCGGCCGGGGTCGTGGCCCTGCTGAGGGGACTGGCCGCTCAGCTGGAGTAGTGAGGGTCCAGCGCGTGCAGCTGGTCCAGGAACCACTGCGCCGGAGGCAACGCCGTGGCCGCGGCGACGAGCCGCTTGGTGCGTTCGGCGCGCTCGTCCTGCGGCATGGTCAGCGCCTGGTGCAGGGCGTTCGCCGTGCCGACGACGTCGTACGGGTTGACCGTGATCGCGTCCTCGCCCAGCTCCTCGTGGGCACCGGCCTCCCGGGAGAGGACCAGGACGCAGCCCTCGTCGGAGACGACCGGGATCTCCTTGGCGACGAGGTTCATGCCGTCCCGGATGGGGTTGACGAGGGCCACGTCCGCGAGGCGGTACGCGGCCAGCGACCGCGCGAAGTCGTCCTTGACGTGCAGCACCACCGGCGTCCAACCCACCGTTCCGTAACGGGAGTTGATCTCGTCGGCCACCTGCTGCACCTCGGTCGTGTACTCCCGGTAGACGGCCAGATCCTGCCGCGAGGGATAGGCGAACGCCACGTGCACGACCCGCTCGCGCCACTCCGGACGGTCCTCGAGCAGCTGCCGGTACGCCAGCAGCCCGCGCACGATGTTCTTCGACAGCTCGGTCCGGTCGACCCGCACGACGGTCTTCCGGCCGGCACCGATCTCCGCCCGCAGCGCCGCCATCCGCTCGTCGACGTCCGGCTCGTGCGAGCGCCCCCGCAGAAAGTCCGCGTCCGCGCCCAGCCCGTGCACCCCGATGCGCGTGCCGGACGGGATGCCCGGCCCGAGCACGGCGTGACAGCAGTCGGTGAACGCGTCCGCCCAGCGCCGGGTGAGGAACGCCGCCCGGTCCGCCCCGAGGATCCCGCCGAGCAGCTCGGCCGCGATGTCGTCAGGCAGCAGCCGGAAGTAGTCCGGCGGCGCCCAGGGCGTGTGCGAGAAGTGGCCGATGCGCAGGTCGGGCCGCAACTGCCGGAGCATCCGCGGGGCCAGCGCCAGGTGGTAGTCCTGGATCATCACCGCCGCGTCCTCGGCCGCCTCCTCGGCCAGCGCCTCGGCGAAGGCCCGGTTGTAGGCCTGGTACGACGCCCACTGGCGGCGGAACTCCGCGTCGAAGACCGGCTCCAGCGGGGTCTGGTACAGCATGTGGTGGACGAACCACAGCACGGAGTTGGCGATCCCGTTGTAGGCGTCGGAATGGACCGTCGCGTCGATGTCCAGCATCCGAACCTGCTGACCGCCGGTCGCGTCCAGGGACAGGCACCGGCCGCCGGGCGAGCGGCGCACGGCCTCCCGGTCGGCGTCGCTCAGCGCGGCGCACACCCACACGGCGTCCGTGTGCGGCCCGATGGCCGACAGCCCGGAGACCAGCCCGCCGCCACCCCGCTTGGCATGCAGCGAGCCGTCCTCGCGCACCTCGTACGAAACCGGGCCGCGGTTGGACGCGACCAGCACCTCAGCACCGTGGGTGGAAGCCATAAGCCTCAACCTAGCCCGGCCCGGAAACGCTCAAACGTACGCTCCACCCCACGAGGGGGCCGTGTACAGCCGTTCTCCGGCGGGTCATGCGACCCGGCGCGCGACGTACTCCGCAATCTCCGTCATGGGTGGCCGCTCCTCGGTGTCCACCGAGTACGTACGCGGCTCGAACCCGTCCTCGCCCCGCTCGAACTGGGTGAGGGAGGGCCGGATGAGATGCCCGCGGGCCAGCCTCAGCTGCGCCGTGCGGTAGATCGCGGCGGCCATCCGGCCCAGCGCCTGCCCGTCCTGGTGCCGGTGCTTGCGCACACCGACGTCGACCTGGGCCAGCGCGTCGAGCCCCACCAGGTGCAGCGCGTCGACCAGCATGCCCAGCTCGACGCCGTACCCGACCGGGAACGGCAGCTGTTCCAGCAGCGAGCGGCGGGCCGCGTACTCGCCGCCGAGCGGCTGCACGAAGCCGGCCAGCTGCGGCCAGTGCATGTTCAGCAGCGGGCGCGCCATCAGCTCGGTGACCCGGCCGCCCTGTCCCGCCGCCCCGTCGAGCGGGCGGTCGTACATCGCCTTGACCAGGTGCACGTCCGGGTCGGTGAGCAGCGGGCCCACGATCCCGGAGACGAAGTCGGAGGAGAACTCCTTCAGGTCGGCGTCGACGAAACAGACGATGTCGCCGGTGGTGACCAGCAGCGAGCGCCACAGGACCTCGCCCTTGCCGGGGACGGCGGGCAGGCGCGGCAGGATCTCGTCGCGGTGGACGACCCGGGCGCCCGCGGCGGCGGCCACCTCGGAGGTGCGGTCGGTGGAGCCCGAGTCGACGACGACGATCTCGTCCACCAGCGGGACCTTTTGCATGAGGTCGTGACGGATGACCGCGACGATGTCGCCGACCGTCTCCTCCTCGTTGAGCGCGGGCAGCACCACGGACACCGACTGGCCCGTGCGCTGTTTCGCGGCCAGGATTCTGTGGAGCGGTCGGTCGGTCACGGACCAGGAGCGGGTGGCCAGCCAGCGCTCGACTTCTTCCAGCACAGTCAGCGGCTCCTCACTGTCGTGATCACTCGCGATCACCCCTGGTGACCCTGTGATCAATCTCGCGGTTCGGACGTCTATCTCAACTGTCCTGGCCTTCGGTTACAGTCTTGAACAACGCCGATGACCATCGCATGTCGGGGGTCGCCGGCGTCCACAACCGCATACAGCTCATCCAGAGGGGCAGAGGGACACGGCCCGATGAAGCCCCGGCAACCCTCCAGCCGGTTCTCGTAGATCACTGATCGCTCGCGAGGCTCCCGGCTAGGGAAGGTGCCAAATCCGTCTCACGGCGAGATGCGTCGTGAGGAAGATGAGGAGAAAGGGCCTCGCCTCACATGGCTGTGCAGACTGTTGAAAGCACCACGAACCCCACGGTGGACCTCGGCCCCGCAGCCGCCCTGAGCTGCCGGGAGTGCGGCCACCGGGTGCCGCTCGGACCGGTGTTCGCCTGCGAGGAGTGTTTCGGCCCGCTCGAGATCGCGTACGACTTCTCGGCGTACGAAACCGAGGAACTGCGCAAGAAGATCGAGTCGGGTCCCGCGAACATCTGGCGTTACGCGCCGCTGCTGCCCGTCCCCGCCGACGTGGCCGACAAGCCGAACATCAACCCCGGCTGGACCAAGCTCGTCAAGGCCGACAACCTCGCCCGCGAACTCGGCGTGACCGGCGGGCTGTACGTGAAGGACGACTCCGGCAACCCGACGCACTCCTTCAAGGACCGCGTCGTCGCCCAGGCCATCGAGGCCGCCCGCGCCTTCGGCTTCACCACCCTCTCCTGCTCCTCGACGGGCAACCTGGCCGGTGCCGTCGGCGCCGCCGCCGCCCGCGCCGGCTTCCGCTCCTGCGTGTTCATCCCGCACGACCTGGAGCAGGGCAAGGTCGTCATGGCCGCGATCTACGGCGGTGACCTCGTCGGCATCGAGGGCAACTACGACGACGTGAACCGCTTCTGCTCCGAGCTGATCGGCGACCCGGCCGGCGAGGGCTGGGGCTTCGTCAACGTCAACCTGCGGCCGTACTACGCGGAGGGCTCCAAGACCCTGGCGTACGAGATCTGCGAGCAACTCGGCTGGCGGCTGCCCGACCAGATCGTGGTGCCGATCGCCTCCGGCTCCCAGCTCACGAAGATCGACAAGGGCCTGAAGGAGCTGATCCAGCTCGGGCTGGTCGAGGACAAGCCGTACAAGATCTTCGGCGCACAGGCCGAGGGCTGCTCGCCGGTGTCGGTGGCCTTCAAGGAGGGCCACGACGTGGTCCGGCCGCAGAAGCCGGACACCATCGCCAAGTCCCTCGCCATCGGCAACCCGGCCGACGGCCCGTACGTCCTCGACATCGCGCGCCGCACCGCCGGGGCCGTGGAGGACGTGACGGACGACCAGATCGTCGACGCGATCAAGCTTTTGGCCCGCACCGAGGGAATCTTCGCGGAGACGGCGGGTGGCGTGACGGTGGGCGTGACGCGCAAGCTCATCGAGAACGGCGTACTGGACCCGACGAAGACGACCGTCGTGCTCAACACGGGCGACGGCCTCAAGACCCTGGACGCGGTGGCCGGCACCGGCCTGACCGCGACCATCCGCCCCAACCTGGACTCCTTCCGAGAGGCTGGCCTCGCATGAGCGTGACCGTTCGCATCCCCACCATCCTGCGTACCTACACGGGCGGTCAGGCCGAAGTCGCCGCCGAGGGTGCGACTCTCGGCGACGTCATCGCCGACCTGGAGAAGAACCACACCGGCATCGCCGCCCGGGTGCTGGACGACCAGGGCAAGCTGCGCCGGTTCGTCAACGTGTACGTCAACGACGACGACGTGCGCTTCGAGCAGGGTCTGGAGACCGTCACCCCGGACGGCGCGGGCGTCTCGATCATCCCGGCTGTCGCCGGCGGCTGACAATTACCTTCGGTAATCCCGGTTACCGACTGTTCATCCGATTGCCCCCTCCGTGAGAGAAGCGGAGGGGGCAATTCAGTGGGGTTGAGCGAGGTACAGTTGGGGAAAGCGCCGCCGATCTGCGGGTCGGAAGCCCTGGAAACATTCCGCGAGCCCGACAAGAAGTAGCCAAAGTGTGTGGGCTATTCGCGGCTTTTGCGCCTTTCGCGGGGTCCGACTTGACCGGAATTCAGGCGAATTCTTGGCAGATTTCCGACCCTTGCCGTCCAGATTTCTCGTCCGATTGACCTGTTGCAGACGGCAGTTGGACAGATACATTCAGCCGCGGTCGACGCGTTCCGGCGCACGCCCCCACCTTGGGGGGTGAGGTCTGACCCGGATCCGCGAAGTGCGGATCTGTGCAAGGGCCAGTAATAGGGGAGTTAGGCATGGCTCAGGGCACCGTCAAGTGGTTCAACGCGGAGAAGGGGTACGGCTTCATCGCGGTCGACGGTGGTGCGGATGTTTTCGTCCACTACAGCGCGATCCAGATGGACGGATACCGCACCCTGGAGGAGGGGCAGCGGGTCGATTTCGAGATCTCGCAGGGCCAGAAGGGTCCGCAGGCGGACATGGTCCGGCTGGCGACCAGCTGAAGCACGCGTCGACTGACAGCGACGTACTACCGTTCGTCTTCGAAGGGCCCGTACCTCCAGGGGTGCGGGCCCTTCGTCCTGCCCGGGTCCGGCGACGTCGCTGCTCACCTGCGGATCCCCTCGAGCCGCTTGCACTCGGCATGCCCGAGTGCTAATCATTGGCGTTAGCACTCTGAAGGTGAGAGTGACAATGAAGGACCGGGTCGGTGAGGCCCGCCGGCCGGTGGGGCAAGGAACCACGAGGCTGGTGAGCCGTCCGTCGCGGGCGCGGGCGCGGTCCGAAGGAATCACCCCCAGTCCTGGAGGGACCACTTCACATGGCCAAGATCATCGCGTTCGACGAGGAGGCGCGGCGCGGCCTCGAGCGCGGCATGAACCAGCTCGCGGACGCCGTGAAGGTGACGCTCGGCCCCAAGGGCCGCAACGTCGTCCTCGAGAAGAAGTGGGGCGCTCCCACGATCACCAACGATGGTGTCTCCATCGCCAAGGAGATCGAGCTCGAGGACCCGTACGAGAAGATCGGCGCCGAGCTGGTCAAGGAAGTCGCCAAGAAGACGGACGACGTCGCCGGTGACGGTACGACCACCGCGACCGTGCTCGCCCAGGCCCTGGTCAAGGAGGGCCTGCGCAACGTCGCCGCCGGCGCCAACCCGATGGCCCTCAAGCGCGGTATCGAGAAGGCCGTAGAGGCCGTCTCCGCCGCCCTGCTCGAGCAGGCCAAGGACGTCGAGACCAAGGAGCAGATCGCCTCCACGGCCTCCATCTCCGCCGCCGACACCCAGATCGGCGAGCTCATCGCCGAGGCCATGGACAAGGTCGGCAAGGAAGGCGTCATCACCGTCGAGGAGTCGCAGACCTTCGGTCTCGAGCTCGAGCTCACCGAGGGCATGCGCTTCGACAAGGGCTACATCTCGGCCTACTTCGCCACCGACATGGAGCGGATGGAGGCGTCGCTCGACGACCCGTACATCCTCATCGCCAACTCCAAGATCGGCTCCGTCAAGGACCTGCTCCCGCTCCTCGAGAAGGTCATGCAGTCGGGCAAGCCGCTGCTGATCATCGCCGAGGACGTCGAGGGCGAGGCCCTGTCGACCCTGGTCGTCAACAAGATCCGCGGCACCTTCAAGTCCGTCGCGGTCAAGGCCCCGGGCTTCGGCGACCGCCGCAAGGCGATGCTGAACGACATCGCCATCCTCACCGGCGGCGAGGTCATCTCCGAGGAGGTCGGTCTCAAGCTCGAGAACACCTCCCTGGACCTCCTGGGCAAGGCCCGCAAGGTCGTCATCACCAAGGACGAGACCACCATCGTCGACGGTGCCGGCTCCTCCGAGCAGGTCGCGGGCCGTGTGAACCAGATCCGCGCCGAGATCGAGCAGTCGGACTCCGACTACGACCGCGAGAAGCTCCAGGAGCGTCTGGCGAAGCTGGCCGGTGGCGTGGCCGTCATCAAGGCCGGTGCCGCCACCGAGGTCGAGCTCAAGGAGCGCAAGCACCGCATCGAGGACGCCGTCCGCAACGCCAAGGCGGCCGTCGAGGAGGGCATCGTCGCCGGTGGTGGCGTGGCCCTGCTGCAGGCCTCCCAGGTCTTCGAGAAGCTGGAGCTCGAGGGTGACGAGGCGACCGGCGCCCAGGCCGTGAAGCTCGCGCTCGAGGCCCCGCTGAAGCAGATCGCCGTCAACGCCGGCCTCGAGGGCGGTGTCGTGGTGGAGAAGGTGCGCAACCTGACCCCGGGCCACGGCCTGAACGCCGCGACCGGTGAGTACGTCGACCTGGTCAAGGAAGGCATCATCGACCCGGCGAAGGTGACCCGCTCTGCCCTGCAGAACGCCGCCTCCATCGCCGCGCTGTTCCTCACCACCGAGGCCGTCATCGCCGACAAGCCGGAGAAGGCCGCCGCGGCCGCTCCGGGCGGCATGCCGGGCGGTGACATGGACTTCTGATCCCACCCGGATCAGCCTGTCCTTTCCGAGGGCGGCACTCCCTGTTCCGGCAGGGGGTGCCGCCCTCGGGCGTGTCCGGGAGCACGGAGGCCGGGTGGGGCGTGGAATGCGGGAGAGGGACACGGGGCTGCCGTTGGAAGGGCGGTCGATGCGCATGCACATACCGTCCGCCCGTCAACAGCCCGAGTTGTCTCGAGGAGCGCCCACGTGACCGCCACCACGCCTCCCGCGCGGCCCAGATCCTCTCCCGTCCGATCGCGCTGAACGGGCTCACGGTCCCCGACCGGATCGTGATGGCCGCGATGCACCGTCAGTTCTCGCCGGGCGGCATCCCCGGCGAGGACGTGGTGTCGTACTACGCCCGCCGTGCCGCCGCGGGTGTGGGTCTGATCGTCACCGAGGGCACGTACGTCGGCCACGAGTCGGCCGGGCAGAGCGACCGAGTCCCGCGGTTCCACGGCGAGGAGCAGCCGGCAGGCGGGCGAAGGTCGCCGAGGGCGTGCACGCGGCCTGCGGCACGATCGTGCCGCAGCTGTGGCACATCGGTATGGTCCGCAAGCAGGGCCGGCCGCCGTTCGCCGACGCCCCCCGCAGTCGGACCCTCCGGGCTGCGCGTCGACGGCACCGAGGGCACCGGCAAGGCGATGACCCGGGCCGATCTGGACGCCGTCATCGGCGCGTTCGCCGAGGCCGCGGCCGCCGCGGAACGCATCGGCTTCGACGGCGTGGAGCTGCACGGCGCGCACGGCTGTCTCACGCCGCTACTGGCTCCCCGAGTTCGAGGGCTCCGACCTCAACCTCGCGGGCTGGACGAAGAAGCTGACCGGCAAGCCCGTCGTCACTGTCGGCTCGGTCGGCCTCGACGGCGAATTCATCAAGGGCTTCCAGGGCGAGGGCGCACAGGTCAAGGGCATCGACAACCTCCTCGACCGGCTGGAGACGGAGGAGTTCGACCTGGTGGCCGTCGGCCGCGCGCTGCTCCAGGACCCCGAGTGGGCGGCGAAGGTCCTTGCCGACCGGTTCGACGAGCTGGCGCCGTTCGACGCGGCGGCGCTGAAGACGCTGAGCTGAGCCGTCTGCGGAGCGCCAGTGCTGTGGCCGGGAGGGTTTGCCGGGCGTCGCGAGCCGGTGAACCTTTCCGGTCACAGCGCTAGAGGTTGCCGAGCGGCTCGATGTCGATGTGCACGGGGGTGCCCCAGACCCGCAGCACCTCGTAGTCGGTGAACTCGTGCACGAGCCGGTAGGCCGTCGCGGGCCGCGGCCCGCGACGCTGGGCGGCGAGATAGAGCTCGGCCTCCTGCCGGTCCCGCCTCGGCGTACCGCACAACTGCCACTCCCGCCCGTTCCACAGCTCCGGCAGCCAGCGCTGCTGGGGCTGCGGCCGGTCGGAGCGGCCGCCGTAACGGGACGGGGCGGGCTCGGTGGCCGCGGGACGCCGGGCCCCGTTGAACTCGGCGCGGCGAGCGGCCCGCCGCCGGGTCTCGCACAGCAGACAGAGATCCTGGGCGCTCTCGTCGACGGGACCGCTCGGATGCTCCGGGCAGCGCGTGGTGACGGCGCCCGAGGTGACGCTCTCGTCCAGCAGGTCCAGGGCACGCTGCAGATCGGCCCGCACCTCGCGCAGCTTGGTGTCCGGTGAGTCGGCGGTGAGGGCTTCCCCGTGCTCACCGATGAGCCGCAGCGCACGGCCGAGGGCGGTCAGTTGGGCGTGGTTCACGGCGCGGGGCTCCGTTCGCGAACAGGTTCCGTCAACGATGTCCTCGCCCATGGTGTCAGCCGCGCGGTGCATTCGTACCGGGGCCGTGGTGGATCAGGCTCCCCTCGCCACAGGACCGCACGGCACCGGGTGCGGGCCGCAGAGACGCGGGCGGGACACTCCGGACCACCGGAGCGACGGCCAGATCCCCGACACACGCGGCGGTGTCGGCGGCGGTCCACTCGTCGGAGGCGTGAGCGGGAACGGCCAGGGCGGCGACGGGGGTTGCGAGGGCGACGACGGCGAGCAGCTTGTTCATCATGCCCGGGCAACGAAGAGACCGGTCACGGTGTCACGGTGGGCGGCGCCGCTGAGCAGCGGAACCGCGCCCCCGCCGCCGGACCGTCCCCCGCCACCTCCCGACACCGTCCCCCGCCACCACCGGCGCCGCTCGCAGGTGTTCCGCCGTCACCCCACCGCCGTCACCAGCGCCGCCCGCAAGTGTCCTCCCGACTCCGCCAGCAGCCGTGCCGCCGTCGGACCGTCGACCCGCGCCAGGATGACCAGGATCGCGTTCTTCACCTCGCCGCCCGTTTCCGTCAGCGCCCGCTCGATCTCCTCGTCCGTCGCTCCCGTGGCCAGGGCGACGATGCGGCGGGAGCGGGCGCGGAGCTTGTCGTTCGAGGCGCGTACGTCGACCATCAGGTTGCCGTACGTCTTGCCGAGCCGGATCATCGTGATCGTCGACAGCATGTTGAGGACCAGCTTCTGCGCCGTGCCGGCCTTCAGGCGGGTGGAGCCGGTGAGCAGTTCCGGACCCACCACGATCTCCACGCCGTGCTCGGCGGCAGCCGCGAGCGCGCTGCCGTCGTTGCACGCCAGTCCGACGGTCAGGGCGCCCAGGGCACGCGCATGCTCGACGGCACCGATCGCGTACGGCGTGCGCCCCGACGCGGAGATGCCGACCACCGTGTCGAGGGGTGCCAGCCCCAGCGCGTCGAGGTCGTCCCGGGCCAGCTCCTTGGAGTCCTCGGCGCCTTCGACGGACGTCACCATCGCCTCCGGCCCGCCCGCGATGAGGCCGACGACCTGCGAGGGGTCGGTGTTGAAGGTGGGCGGGCACTCGGACGCGTCCAGCACACCGAGGCGGCCCGCGGTGCCGGCGCCCGCGTAGATCAGCCGCCCGCCGCGCGCCATACGGTCGGCGATCGCGTCGATCGCGGCGGCGATCTCAGGCAGCCGCCGGGCGACGGCGTCGGCCACGCCCGCGTCCTCGCCGTTCATGAGCTGCGCGATGTCGAGCGTGGGAAGCCGGTCGATCTCGGCGAGTTCGGGACGGAAGGCTTCGGTGGTCAGCTGCTCCAACTCGGCGCGGAGACCACGGGGTTCGGACATGGGGCTCATAGAAGGCGACTCTTTCCAACGCGGTTCCGTGCGGTTCCCTGCGGATTCACTGGCTGCGCGGCGAACTCCGGTGGCGATGGGCCAGCGCCTCGTACGACGCGGCCAGCGCGGGCGCGGCCGACTCGTACGTACGCTGCGCCACACCCACGAACAGGCAGTCCACCACGAGCAGTTGACTCGTCCGCGAGGACATCGCGGCGGGCCGCAGCTCGCTCTCCCGGGCGGTGGACGTGGTGAGCACGTGATCGGCGTACTGCGTCACCGGCGAGTCCGGCCGGCCGGTGACGGCGATGGTCGTCGCCCCGTGCTCGAACGCGACCCGCAGCGGTTCGATGACGTCCCCCGTCGAACCGGAGTGCGTGATCGCGATCGCCACGTCCCCGGCGCGCAGCTGCACGGCGTTGGTGACGGCGAGGTGCGGATCGCTGTGCGCGTGCGCTATCAGCCCTATGCGCAGCAGCTTCTGGGTGAGGTCCTGGGCGACCAGCGCCGACGCGGCCATCCCGTACACGTCGGTCCGCCGCGCCGCGGCCAGCGCGTCGACGGCCGCGCCCAGCTGCGCGGTGTCGAGCCCGGCAGCCGTGTCGGCGAGTGTCTGCTGTTCGTCGTAGGCCAGCTTGGCGACCACGTCGGCGATCGGGTCGTCGACCGCGATGTCCGTGGTGATGGCGGGGGCGCGGCCCGACTGCTGCTGCGCGGCCAGGCCCGCGAGGGCGAGGCGCAGATCGCGGTAGCCCGGATAGCCGAGCAGGCGCGCGGTCCGCACGACCGTGGCCTCGCTGGTGCCGGTGAGTTCGGCGAGGCCGGTGACCGTCAGGGCGGCACAGCCGGCCGGGTCGCCCGCGACGGCCTCGGCGACGCGCTGCATGGAGCGCGTCATGGAGGGCGCGAGCGTGCGCACCTTGGCGGCGAGGGCGGCCGGTGCGGGCGGCGCGCTGCCGGCGCCGGCCGAGCCTCCGAAAATTTCCTTCACGTCCTGGGTCACCTATGAAAGATATTTTCGGCTCGGTGTCGGGGTCAAGACCACGCACAATGGGGCCATGGATCCCATTACCCCACTGGAACAGGCGTTGCACGCCGCGCGTGCCCTCGTGCTCGCCGATCTGGTCGCGGGCGAGGTCGCCGAGGCGGATGTCGTCTCGCTGGTCGAGGACTCGGTCGCCCAGCGCAGGTGGTGGGTGGAGCAGTGGCCGGACGGAGTCGAGTTCGTGGCCGGTCTGGTCGCGCAGGACGTCCAGGACGCGCTGCTGGAGCGGTACGGCCGCTGGCCGCTGTGCCCGGTCTGCGGTTCCGGGGACCCGCACGCGCTGGACGTCGAGCCGGAGCTCGGGCCCGATCCGCACTGGGTGTGCCACAAGGCGGGTGTGAAGGTCGCGGCGGTGGGGGCGCTGGGGCGGGCCGTGGGCGGGGTCTCCTCGTGAGGCGCCGCCCGTGACCGTGTACATCGACCCGCCCGACTGGCCCGGCCACGGGCGGATGTGGTCGCACCTGGTGAGCGACGTGTCGTACGACGAACTGCACTGCTTCGCCGCCGCGTTGGGCCTGCCCCGCCGGGCCTTCGAGCGCGACCATTACGACATTCCGTCACACCGGTACGCGGACGCCGTCGCGGCGGGCGCGGTCGAGGTCAGGAGCCGCGAGGTGGTACGGCTCCTGCACGAGGCGGGCCTGCGCAGACCGAAAGGACGTCAGGTGCGGCGGACGTGAGGCGGGTGGGGCTGGTGAAAGCCGGCGGCGTTCGTCAGGCGCGGCGGACGTAGAGGAGCAATGAGCCGTCCGCCGCGTTGTGGTCCTTGTGAGCGGTCCGTTCCTCCGCCACGCTCGCCGGGGTGAAGCCCGCCCGGGACACCACGCGCTGTGAGGCCAGGTTGTCCGGTTCGATCGCCGCGCACAGCACCGACACGTCCTCGCGGGCCAGCGCCCATTCCGACAGCGCGCGCAACGCCTCCGTGGCATACCCCTGGCCACGCGCGCCCTCGGCGAGGTCGTACCCGATCTCGACACGGCCCTCCTCGTCCGGGGCGCCGTGGAAGCCGATGCCGCCGATCGCGCGGCCGTCGTCGTGCCTGACCAGCGCGAACAGCCCGAACTCGGGTCGCAGGACGCCCGCCTCGTACGCCTTGACCGTCATCCCGGCGGCCTCCCGCGTGCCCTGGTAGGGCCCGCCGTCGATCCACTCGAGTCCACCGTCGCCGCCCAGGCGCAGATCACGGGCCGCGCCGGGGCGCACGCCGGTGAGGGTGAGGCGTTCGGCGGGGACGACGAGGTTGTTGTGCCAGCGCCACTCGGTGACGGGGGCGCGGCCGGGAAGCTCGCCGCGGCCGGTGGCCCACAGCAGGGTCGGCCAGGCGGCGGGTCCGGGCTGGACATGCGGAAAGATGCAGGCCAGGACGGCTTCCGTGAGTTCCTCGGAGGGCGCGTAGGTGATCCCGAGGCCCTCGGCGATGTCATGCGTGTGCAGCAGCACTTCGGCGATGCCCATCGCGGCGAAGCCCTCGCGGTCCGCGCTGCGGAACGGGTACGGGTGAAAGGCGCGGACGTCACGCGGGGTGGTGCGGACGGTGGCGGCGAGCAGGGCGCCGGTCGTCTCGATGACGTGCAGCAGGTCCGTGTTGTCGGTGCCGTCGTCGAGGGTGAAGTCGAAGGGGACGTACGCGTCCTGGGCGCGGCCGGCCAGATTGGCGGCGTACGCGATCAGGTCCTCCGCGATGTGGAACGCCGCCGCGTGGCAACTCCACTCCACCCGCCCGGCCTTCACCTCTTCCCAGTCCCGGTCCACCGCCGTGCGCAGCGTCGCCAGACAGCTCGCCACGGCCTCGTCCACCTGATCCCCACCCAGAGTTCGCATGGGCGGCACCCTAGGTGGCCGGGCCGGCCGGAGGCGACAGCATTTCCAGCTCGGACTCCATGTTGTAGCGGGCCGTAGCCTCCCACTCGGCCGCGCCGTAAGGAGTGTGGAACAGCCGTGGCAGGGCGAGGAGTTGACGCAGGACCTCGGCGCGGCCGGAGCGGAAGGCGTCGCTCGGCACGAAGTGGTACTCCTCGCGGACGGCCGCGGTGTAGACGGCGTACGCGGACGGCGACGCGGCGAGGATCGCGAGATCGGCGTCGCACAGAACCTGACCGTCGCGGTCGTCGCCGGCGGGATCATGCCCGACGGTCAGCCGTACGAGCCGAGCGACGTCGGCGATCTTCGCCTCGCCGACCCCGGCCTCGGCGAGCGCCCGCTCGGCAAGCCGCGCGGACCGCTCCTCGTTCTCGGACCGGTCGGGCAGATAGACGGCGTCGTGGAACCAGGCGGCGAGCCGAACGACGTCCGGATCATCCGCGTAGGCCTCCAGCACGTCGACGTGATCGAGTACGGCGGTGAGATGCGTGAGCGTGTGGTAGTGCCGCTGCGGCTCCTGCCACCGGCCGAGCAGATTCTCGGCGTACGGCAACGGATCGGCCCCACCGCGATCCCCACGCACACCTTCCAGGGCACGGGTCCAACGGCTGCGCAGGGCGTCGAGATCGACCATGCCCTCATTCTCGCGCGTGCGCGCCCGCGCCCCTAGCGTGGGCCGCATGACTGACGTGCATGAAGTGCGTGATCCAGAGCTGCCAGGGCGGTTGTTGTCTGTCGAGCGGGATGCGTTGGTGCCCCTGTTGCGGGGGCGGGACGACGCTGATTTCGCGCGGGAGACCGCCGCGTGTCCCGGGTGGACCGTGCGGGACGTGCTCGCTCACTGCTCCGCCGCGTTGATGCGGGTGGTGGAGAGCCGGTACGAGAAGGACGTGTTCTCGCCCGCGGCGAACGACCGGGACATCGCCGAGCGGGCCGGGTGGTCCAACGGGCAGGTCGTCGACGAGCTGGAGCGCGGGATGACCGAGGCCGGGCCGGTGATCGCCGCGGCGGGTGGTGTGCTCGATCTGATCGGGCTCGGCGAGTGGGTGCACGCCGGTGATGTGCGGGACGCTCTCGGCGAGCCCGGCGCCTACACCGGGGACGGTCTGCCGTACGCCCTCACCCTGCTGGCCCGTGCCACCCGGGAGAAGGGGCACCCGCCGCTGCATGCCGACCTCGACGATGTCGACGAGCCGCTGCTCCTCGGCGCGGCGAGCGGCACGCGGACGCCGGCGCGGTTCATCGGCGACGCCGCCACACTCGTACGGCTGTACTCGGGACGACCGCTCGACGGGGCGGTGTACGAACTCGTCGGAGCGGAGGCGGGACGGCTGAACATCTTCGGGTGACGAGCCCCATGACGGGGGTGATCTCGCGGTGCCGTGCCTTCCCGACGTACCCTGATATTGGACTAGACCTGTAGCCGCTCCAGGGAACACCGACGGAAGGGGTCCTATGAGCACGCGTGCAGTCCTGGAGGTGATCGCCCTCGGCGCCGAGGACGCGGTCGCCGCCCAGGCCGGAGGCGCGGACCGCCTCGAGCTGGTCACCGACATGGCGGCCGACGGGCTGACCCCGTCGGCCGAGACCTTCGCGGGGATCCGTGCCGCCGTCGACATCGACCTGCGCGTGATGCTGCGGCTCTCGGACGGGTTCTCGGCGGGCGGCTCTGCCGGGGCGGACCGGCTCGTGCGGGTGGCCCGGGAACTGCGCGGGGCCGGCGCCGATCAGTTCGTGCTCGGGTTCCTGGACACGGACGGCGGGGTCGACCTGGACACGGTGGAGCGGATCGTCGCGGAGCTCGGCGGCTGCCGGTGGACCTTCCACCGTGCGATCGACCGCGCCGCCGACCGCGACGCCCTGCGCAAGCAGCTGGCCGATCTGCCGGGGCTGGACAACTACCTGACCGCGGGGTCACCGGCCGGTGTGGACGACGGTCTCGCCACGCTGTGCGCCGAGGCGCGGAGAGACGGAGAGCCGGGGTACGAGCCGACGATCCTCGTGGGCGGCGGGCTGCGGCTGGAGCATGTGCCGACCCTTCGGGACGCCGGGATCGACGCGTTCCACATCGGAGGCGCGGCCCGGCCCCAGGGCTGGGCGGGGCCGGTGTCCGCGGCGGCCGTGCGGGAGTGGCGGCGGGTGCTGGACGAGGGGTGACCCGCCGCCGCGGTCTCAGGCCAACTGCTCCGGCAACGGCGCCGTATGCGTCACGATCAGCCCCGACACCGCTCGGGTCAGGGCAACGTACAGCCGTCGCAGTCCCGTCCGTTCGTCCGGCTCGCCGTCGACCACCGCCTGTGGTTCGTCCAGGACGACGTAGTCGTACTCCAGGCCCTTGGCGAGGGAGGCCGGGACCAGGGTCAGGCGGGTGTCGCGGGTGGTCTCCTCGCCGGGGGACAGGTACGTGACCCCCGCCGAGGCGAGCGCCTCGGACAGCGCCGGGATCCGGGCGTCCGCGGCGATCAGGCCCGTCGACCCCTCATTGCGCAGCAACTCCTCGCAGGCGCCGACCAGTTCAGCCGGATCACTGACGTGCCGGACCTCGAAGAAGCCCGGGTTCTCGCGGACCGACGCGACCGGCGCGAGGCCCGGCGCGATGTGCGGGAGCAGCCGGGAGGCGTACGTGATGACGTCCGTCGGGACACGGAAACCGGCCGTCAGCTCCTCGATCACGCCGTCGCTCTTGCCCAGGTGGGCCAGCGCCTCGCCCCAGCTCCGGGTCGCCCACGGCGTGGTGCCCTGTGCCAGGTCGCCGAGGACCGTCGCGCTGCCGGTGGTGCAGCGGCGGCCGACGGCCCGGTACTGCATCGGCGAGAGGTCCTGCGCCTCGTCCAGGACGACGTGCCCGAGGGAGTGCGTGCGCTGGACCAGGTCCGTCGCCTCGTCGATCAGCACCGCGTCCGCCGCCGACCACTTGGCCGACTTCACGCTGCGCACCGGCTTCGCCCACAGGATCGTCTTCTGCTCGTCCTCGGTGAGGATCCCGTCCGCGTGCATCGCGAGGAAGTCGCCGTCCGTCAGCAGCCGCAGCACCAGCTTCGCCGGGTCGACCGGCGGCCAGATCTCCTTGACCGCCGCCTTCACCGCGCTGCCCCGGGCCACCGCGTCCTGGACCCGGTCGTCCGGCGCCTCCCCGGACCTTTCCATCTGCACCAGCACCGCGTGCGCGATGCGCTGCGGCAGGGCCTCGCGGGCGGCGCCGTACCGAATCTCCCGGGCCAGCAACTCCCGCACGATCTCCTCGAGTTCGTACGCCGGAACACGCCACCGCCGTGACCCGCGCACGACCACGACCGGCTCCGTCGGCATGGTCACATGCGACTGGACGGCCCGGCGCAGCACCTCCGCCATCCTCGCGTCGCCCTTGACGATCGCGGCGGCCGCGTCGTCCGTGCCGCGCACCTCGACGTCCCGCGCGACCAGGTCGCCGACCGTCGCCTGCCGCACGGCAAGCTCGCCCAGCGCGGGCAGCACCTGCTCGATGTAGTGCAGGAACGACCGGTTCGGCCCGATCACCAGCGTGCCGGTGCGGGCCAGTCGCTCGCGGTGGGCGTACAGGAGATAGGCGACCCGGTGCAGGCCGACAGCGGTCTTCCCGGTACCGGGGCCTCCCTGCACACACACGGTGCCCGACAGCCCGGACCGTACGATCTCGTCCTGCTCGGGCTGGATGGTGGCGACGATGTCACGCATCGGGCCGACGCGCGGGCGCTCGATCTCCTGCTGGAGCAGCTTGCTGGTGCGGGCCGCCTCGGCCGGGTCGGAAAGGTGCTCGTCCTCGTACGCCGTGAGGTCGCCGCCGGTGTAGCCGAAGCGGCGGCGCAGCGCGATGTCCATCGGGTCCTTCTTGGAGGCCCGGTAGAACGGCTGCGAGACGGGCGCGCGCCAGTCGATGACCATCGGGTCGCCGTCCGCGTCGTGCACATGCCGCCGCCCGATGTAGAAGCGCTCGCCCTCCGCGCCCTCCGCCTGCTCGGCGCCGGGTGCGTGCAGATAGTCGAGGCGGCCGAAGAACAGGGGGGTGTCGCTGAGGTCGGCCAGCGCCTTGATGCGCTCCTCGATCTGGCGGGCGAGGACTTCGGCGTTCACCCAGTTCGCGGTGACGTCGCTGATGTCGAGCGACTCGACGTCCTCGCGCATGGCGCGCAGGGCGGAGCGGGAGGAGGCGAGGTGGGAACGCTCTCGGGAGAGGGGGTTGTCGGCGGGCGCGGACAAGGGAGGGCCTCCTGATCTTCCGTGACTGTGGGGCCGGCCGGTTTCCGTCCGGTCGGCTGCACTCCGTGAGGGAGGCGGGCAAGAGCGGAGATTTTAGTGAGGGCGGGGGCCGGGGGCCAATCGTTTTCCCGCGGACTGTTTCGTGCCGCTTGCTCCCCGTCCCCTAGGGGACGCGTCTCCCCGGCACAGGGGCGCGGGTCCCTCCACGGGTGGACGGAGAGATGCCGGAGATTGCCCCTGGAGACCGATGCCGCCCTTATGTCCCTGGAGCGACCATGGAGACATGAGCGCAGCAACCATCCATCCGGTCCCCGCCCGCCCCACGGGCGCGACGGCCATCGACGAAACCGTCCGTCGGCACCGCCTGGGCGACGCCCTGCGGGCCCTGAAGGTGTTCGCGGAGGCGGCGTTCGGTGTCGTCATCCTCGGCGAGTACGGCGAGGAGGCGGGCGTACGCCGAAAGTAATCACATAGGTTCACGTCCGTGGCAAAACGGACGGTGACCCCAGTTGTCCTCTCTCTCCTTCTCCTGTCCTTCTCCTCGTTGGCGGCCCTCTGTTTCCTGCAACCCGTCCCGATGGTCGACGTGCTGGTCTACCGGGCCGAGGGCGAAGCCGTCGTCCACGGCGGTGATCTGTACGGCTTCACGGTCACCGAGTGGCGGCTCCCGGCAACGTATCCGCCCTTCGCGGCGGTCCTGTTCGTCCCGACGACATGGATCCCCGTCCCGGTCCTCAAAGCGACGTTCCTGGCGGGCAACGCGCTCCTGCTGGCCGCATTCACCACCCTCTCCGCCCGCCTCGCGGGCCGCACGGTCCGAGCACCCCTCCTGTGCACAGCCACCGCGCTCGCGCTCTGGCTCGAACCGGTCTTCCAGACGCTCCTCTTCGGCCAGATCAACCTGGCCGTCGCCTGCCTGGTCCTGTGGGACCTCACCCGGCGACCGGGTGCCCGCGGCCGGGGCGTGGCCCTGGGCGTGGCGGCGGGGATCAAGCTCACCCCGGTCGTCTTCGTCGTGTACCTCTTCCTGACGGGCCGCCGCCGGGAGGCGGGTACGGCCATGGCGACGTGCGCCGCGACGACGGCCCTGGGAGCCGTACTGCTCCCGTCGGCCAGCGCCGACTTCTGGACCCGACGGCTCTACGAGACCGGCCGGGTCGGCAAGGCCTGGATCATCGACAACCAGTCCCTCCAGGGCCTGGTCGCAAGGGCGTTGCGCGACCCGGCACCCGGCGTTGCCTGGGCACTCCCGGCGGCGGCGATCGCGGCGGGCGGGCTGTGGCTGGCGGTACACACGAAGGACGACCGTCACGGCATCCTGGTGACGGCCGCCACCGCCCTCCTCGTCTCACCGATCAGCTGGTCCCACCACTGGGTGTGGTGCGTCCCCCTGCTCGCCGTCCTCCTGGCGGACGGTCACATGCGCCTCGCGGCGCTGACGGCGGCCCTGTTCACGGCCCGCACGATGTGGCTCCTGCCGCACGAGGGCGACCGAGACCTCCACTTCCCGTGGTGGCAACAGCCGTTGGCGTCCCCGTACCCGATCTACGCCCTGGCCCTGCTCACCACGGCGGCCCTGCACGCCCGCTCGGTCACCGGAATGCCCGAGGACGCCTCCGTGGGTGTGCCGGTCACCGGTGTGGGAGGCCGGCACTGACGACGGCCCCCGGCTCAGCTCTCCGCGAGGATCTCGTCCGCGTCCACGATCCGGTACGCGTAGCCCTGTTCAGCCAGGAAGCGCTGGCGGTGGGCCGCGAAGTCCTGGTCGATGGTGTCCCGGGCCACCACCGAGTAGAAGTGGGCCTGGTGGCCGTCGGCCTTCGGGCGGAGGACCCGGCCGAGGCGCTGTGCCTCCTCCTGGCGGGAGCCGAACGTGCCCGACACCTGGATGGCGACCGTGGCCTCCGGCAGGTCGATGGAGAAGTTCGCGACCTTCGACACCACCAGCACGCTGATCTCGCCCTCGCGGAACGCGTCGAACAGCTTCTCGCGCTGCGCGTTGGACGTCTCGCCCTTGATGACGGGCGCGTCGAGGTGCTCGCCCAACTCGTCCAGCTGGTCGATGTACTGGCCGATCACCAGGATCTGCTGGCCCTCGAAGCGGCGGACCAGCGCCTCCGTGACCTTGCGCTTCGTCGCCGTCGTGGCGCAGAAGCGGTACTTCTCCTCCGTCTCGGCCGTCGCGTACGCCAGCCGCTCGGAGTCGGTCAGGTTCACGCGGACCTCGACGCAGTCGGCGGGCGCGATGTAACCCTGCGCCTCGATCTCCTTCCAGGGCGCGTCGAACCGCTTCGGGCCGATCAGCGAGAACACGTCCGACTCGCGGCCGTCCTCGCGCACCAGCGTCGCCGTCAGGCCCAGGCGGCGACGCGCCTGCAGGTCGGCCGTGAACTTGAAGACGGGCGCCGGGAGCAGATGCACCTCGTCGTAGACGATCAGGCCCCAGTCACGGGAGTCGAAGAGTTCGAGGTGCGGATAGACGCCCTTCCGCTTCGTCGTCAGCACCTGGTACGTCGCGATGGTGACCGGCCGGACCTCCTTCCGCGTACCGCTGTACTCGCCGATCTCGTCCTCGGTCAGCGAGGTCCGCTTCACCAGCTCGTGCTTCCACTGCCGCGCCGAGACCGTGTTGGTGACGAGGATCAGGGTCGTCGACTTGGCCTGCGCCATGGACCCGGCGCCGACCAGCGTCTTGCCCGCGCCGCACGGCAGCACGACGACACCGCTGCCGCCGTGCCAGAAGTTCTCCACGGCCTGCTTCTGGTACGGCCGCAGCGCCCATCCGTCCTCGGCCAGTTCGATCGGATGCGCCTCGCCGTCCACGTACCCGGCGAGGTCCTCGGCCGGCCAGCCCAGCTTGAGCAGCACCTGCTTGATCTGCCCGCGCTCGGAGGGGTGCACGACGACCGTGTCCGGGTCGATCCGCGTGCCGACCAGCGGGATGATCCGCTTCGAGCGCAGGATCTCCTCGAGGACCGGCCGGTCCGTGGTGGTCAGGACCAGCCCGTGGGCCGGGTGCTTGGACAGGGTCAGCCGTCCGTAACGGTCCATCGTCTCGGCGATGTCGACCAGCAGCGCGTGCGGCACCGGATACCGGCTGTACTGCACCAGCGCGTCGACGACCTGCTCGGCGTCGTGTCCGGCGGCACGCGCGTTCCACAGGCCGAGCGGCGTCACCCGGTAGGTGTGGATGTGCTCCGGCGCCCGCTCCAGCTCGGCGAACGGCGCGATGGCGCGACGGCAGTCGTCCGCCCGCTCGTGGTCGACCTCGAGGAGCAGGGTCTTGTCGGACTGGACGATCAGCGGACCATTCACGCGCGGCACCCTTTCCGTACGGCCATTGTCATCGGCCAAACGTCCAGTGTGCCCTACGGCCGGGTGATCACGGTCAGTCGTCCGCGAGCTCGGCGACTCCCGTGACCCTGTGCAGCGGGTACGTGCGCACCTCGTCAGCGGTGTGGTCGTACGCCGTCACGAAGCCGCCCTCGACGCGGATCGGGGCGATGACGCGCTGGCTCGCCGAGCCCTCGGCGTTGACGTACCCGATCCACAGGGCCTCCCCGGTCAGCACCGCGGCCTGCATGGTGGCGAGGGTCTCGGCGGAGCTGGTGCGGGGCAGGTCGCCGCCGCCCGCCGGGACACCGGCGGGCTTGCGCGGGGCCGTGGCGGCCAGGTCGCCCGCGCGGATCGCCCGGATCGCGGCCGACAGCAGGGTCGCGTCCGGCGTCGGCGGGCCGTCCGGGACCGGCTCGGGTGCCGTGCGGGGCGGGGTGCGGTGCGCGAGGGCGCGGGTGATCAGCACGTCGCCCTCCGCCGACTCGGCGGCCGGGGCGAACCCCATCGCGCGCAGTCCCTCCAGCAGGGTCGCCGGGTCGGCCTGCGTGGCCACCACGGTCGGCGCGAGGCGCCGCAGGCGCAGGGCGGCGGCCCGCTTGTCGGCGAGGATCTCGTTCAGGAGGGCGTCGTCGTCGCAGCGGACGTACGCCGAGGCCGCGCCCACGCGCAGATGGCCGTGCCGGCGCGCCACGTCGTCGATCAGATACGCCAGCGGCTGCGGAACCGGGGTGCGGGCGTGCGCCACGAGGAAGGCGTGCAGGTCGGAGGCGCTGCGGCCGGCGTCCAGGGCGCGGCGTACGGAGGCGGGCGTGAACCGGTAGACCGTCGCGCCACCCTTCGACTCCACGTCTGCCAGCACGCCCAGCATGTCGGCCAGCGGCCGCTCCAGCGGACCCGGCGCCACCGCCGTCAGGTCGGCCTGCAGCAGCACGTGGTCCAGGGGCTCGGGCAGCAACGGCGCCAGCAGCCGCGCAGCCGAGGCGGAGGCGACAGCCTGCTCCGGCGGCGAGAGGGGCAGCAGGGGCGTGTGCGGACGGTGATGGTGGTGGGCGGGCAGCTTGTCGCCAGGGCCGGAGGGAGCACGGGACTCGGCGCTCGGAGCGGGTACCGGGGCCGGCGCTCCCAGCAGGGCCCGGCCCTGCACCGACAGGGCGCCCCGGCCGGTCACCCCGAGCTGCTCCGCCTCGGACAGCGTCCAGCGGGCCAGCCGGGAGCGCAGGTCGTCGTCCTGCTGGGGGCCGCGCAGCGGGCGCTCCCAGCGCAGCCGGGCCAGGACCGAGCCGGGGTCCGGGGCGGCGCCCTCCGGCAGCGTGGCCAGCAGGCTCAGCGCCCGGTGCCGTACCTCCGGCGCCGCCGAGCGGTCCAGGCCGGGGCCCAGCGCCGACAGCGCACGGTCCTTCGCGTCCCGCCCGCCGACCAGCCCCGGCGTACGGGTCGCCGTCAGCCACGCCTCGGCGAGCCGAGCCCAGCGCTCGGCCGGGGGCTGCTCCAGCCACTCGTCGTAGGCCGGGGTCGCCGCGTACCGCTCGTCGGCCTCGCCGTCGGAGGCCAGCAGCCCCGCCGCGTAGGCCAGTTCCACCCAGAACGCGGCGACCGGCTCGGGCACGTCGAGGGCGACCGCCGTCCGCTTCAGGTCCCGCACGCTGAGCCCGCCCGCCCGCAGCACCGAAGGCCCGCCCTCGTCCCAGTCCTTCAGCAGCTCCTCGACGGTCGCCAGAGCGGTGTAGGCCTGGCCGGCCGCCGTGGCGTCCACGATCTGCGGGGCGTGTGTGGCGGCAGGTTCGACCGGCGGCGGTACGGCCTCGGTCGTGCGGTGGGCGCGGCCCTCGCGCAGATGCAGGGCGACCTCGCGGGGGAGTACGACCGTCCCGGGCGCCGTCGGCAGCAGCAGACCGCGGTCCAGGAGCCAGCGCAGACGGGGCGCGGGGTCGGCGGTGACCTGCCCGTACGGAGGACCCCACACCAGCCGGTCCAGCACCTCGCGGGACTCCTCGGAAGCCCCGTCGAGCAGTACGGCCATCCGCTTGCGGTCCGTGAACAGGGCCGTGAGCGCGGCGGCGGCGGAGACCGGGTCGTGCGTGGAGGGGAGCCCGGCGGCGGTGACGATCTCCTGGACGCGGCCCGGCGACATGCCCGCGGTCGCCTCCTGCACCGTCGGGCCCAGGCCCGTCGGGGAGGGATGCTGCGGCGTGGGCGCGAGCACCTCGCGGGCGGTGCGCACCAGCCGCAGCCGGTCGTCGCCGCCCCACACCAGGGCCTGCTCGCGCAGCGTGCCGAGGGCGTGCGGCAGGGCGGCGGAAACGGCCGCGTCACCGCCGTCTCCCGCCATGAGCCGCAGCAGCTCCTCGTACGTCGCCGGATCCGCCGCCACCGCCAGCGCCTCCGCCGTCTGCAGCGCGAACCGGTCCAGCCGCTCCAGCGCGCGCAGCACCGAGGCGCGGGTGCCCGCGCGGGTGGCCAGCTGCGTGAGGTCGGTGGGGACGGGGGTGATGAGGTCGGGGCGGCTGCGCAGCAGCGCGGCCAGGGAGGCTTCGTCCCTGGCACGGAGCGCTTCGGCGAGGGAGCGGGGCCGGTCCGCGGTGCTCATCTGCCCAACGGTAGCCTCCGGCGGCTCGACGGACGACGTGCGGGCTGCTTGTGGTGCACCCTCCGTCGGTGCTGACGTCGGCTGTCGGCGCTCACGCGATACCGTCGCAGCCGGAGTTCAACGGCCACACCCCCGGAGGGACTTCGTGGGTATCGAGAGTGACCAGGTTGTCTACGAGTATCTGAGCCGCGTCGGCGACGTCGCGCAGCAGCGGCAGTTGCCGTCGGCCGTGCGGATGCGGCTGGTGTCGGAGCTGCGCAACGAGATCGACCGCAGCCGCGCCGAGGTCACCGTCGACTCTCCAGCCGCCGTCCGCCGCATCCTGGAGCGCCTCGGCACCCCGGACGAGGTCGTCACCGCCGCGGGCGCGGGCGCCGGTGTGCCACAGCCGCCGTCCGCCGCCGTACCCGCACAGCCCCCACCGCCCGAGTCACGGCCGAAGGGCCTGCGCCGGGTCGTACCGAAGCCGCGCCCGGCCGAACCCGCGCCGCCGACGGACGCCCCCGCCCCACCGCATCTCGCAGGCGAGCACGAACTCGGCGGTCCCGCTGTGCAGCCCGACTGGTGGCGGGTGGACGGCAGCCCCTTCGACGCCGGTGACGCAGTACCCGGCTTCGTCGGCGGCGTGGAGATCCCGGAGCTGCTCAAGCCGCCGCCGAAGGAACGGGAACCGCTCGAGAAGGAACCGCCGGCCGAGGCGGCGCCCGCGACCCCCGAGCCCGCCGCGGCCGAGCCCGCCGCGCCCCGTCGCCGGCTCTTCCTTCCCAGGCCCGCCACCCGCTGGACCAACCCCCTGCTGCTGCTCGCCGCAGCCGCACTCGTCGCCGGCGCGGTCCTCGGCAACTGGTTCGCGCTGATCCTCGGCTGGCTCATCGCCTACGGCTCCCGTCGCCTCACGCCGGCCGAGACCAAGTGGGCCGTCCTGGGCATGCCCGGCCTCGCCCTCACGGCCGGCGTCGTCTGGCTGTGGGGCCGCATCGACGGCCGCTGGGGCGACCCCATCGCCGAGGGCCGGATGAACGCGGCGCTCACGGAGACCTGGCCCTGGGTGGTCCGCGGCGCGGCGGCGGGCTCGGCCCTGTTCCTGGTCTGGCGCTCGCAACGACGGAGGTAGCCGGGTCGGCCCCGGCCGGACCCGGGAGCCGTCGAGGTCACAGCCCCGTCCTGCCTGGTCGCCGTACCCCTGGGCACAATGGCCCATATGACTTCTCCCGCGCTGACCGTCGGCTTCGACCTCGACATGACCCTGATCGACTCCCGGCCCGGCATCCACGCGACCTATGTGGCGCTGGCCGATCGGACCGGGACGTACATCGACGCCGACCTCGCGGTCACGCGGCTCGGGCCGCCGCTCACGGAGGAACTGGTCCACTGGTTCCCGGCCGAGCGGATCGCGCCCATGGCCGACCTTTACCGCTCGATGTACCCGTCGTACGCCATCACCGGCACGCTCGCCATGCCCGGCGCCCGGGAGGCGATCACGGCGGTGCGGGAGGCGGGGGGACAGGCGATCGTCGTCACCGCCAAGCACGAGCCGAACGCCAAGCTGCACCTGGACCACCTGCGCATCGACGCGGACGCGGTCATCGGCGACCTGTGGGCCGAGCAGAAGGCGGAGGCCCTGCGCGCGCACGGCGCGGCCGTGTACGTCGGCGACCATGTGGGGGACGTCCGGGGCGCGCGGACCGCCGGTGCCCTGTCCGTCGCCGTGGCCACCGGCCCGTGCGCCGCGGAGGAACTGCACGCCGCGGGCGCGGACGTCGTCCTGGACGACCTGTCCGCGTTCCCCGGCTGGCTGACCGCCTACCGCGCGGCGCGCGCCTGACGCCGCTGCGCCGCGATCGACCGCAGCACACCCGCGCCGGCGACGAGGAAGCCGACGCCCATCAGCATGCTGAGGCCGAACATGTACGTCGGAAAAGGCTTCGTACCGAGGAAGAGCGGGGCCACGGTGACGAGAGTGGCCACGGCGCCGATGAAGAAGACCACGGCACCGGCGCGGATCAGTCCGTCACCGGGCCCGGCGGAATTCGTTTGGGTTTTGTCACGCACCGGACCAGGGTAGTTCCCAGCGCGAAGGAACAACCGGGTGACGTCTTGTCACCGGCCCGAAGACCATTAGCCTTGGTACCGGCGGGTCGCGGTCAGCCCGCTTAGCCCATTTTCCAGCAGTTTTCCGACGAAGACGAGGACGAGGACAGACGTGCCTACCGGCAAGGTCAAGTGGTTCAATACTGAGAAGGGCTTCGGCTTTCTCTCCCGTGACGACGGCGGTGACGTCTTCGTCCATTCCTCGGTTCTCCCCGCCGGAGTCGATTCGCTCAAGCCGGGACAGCGCGTGGAGTTCGGGGTGGTCGCCGGCCAGCGCGGTGACCAGGCGCTCTCGGTCGTCATCCTCGACCCGACCCCCTCGGTCGCCGCCGCGCAGCGCAAGAAGCCGGACGAGCTTGCCTCCATCGTGCAGGACCTGACGACCCTTCTCGAGAACATCACGCCGATGCTGGAGAAGGGCCGTTATCCCGAGAAGGCCTCCGGCAAGAAGATCGCCGGCCTGCTGCGGGCGGTCGCCGACCAGTTGGACGTCTGAACCGTCAGGGGAATTCGAGTGCCTCCGGGCCGAGGGGCGGCAGCAGCCCCTCGGCCGCCGCGCGTGTGAGCAGCCCGCGGACCGCCGCGTAACCGTCCTCGCCGAGGCCCGACGTGAACTCGTTGACGTACAGCCCGATGTGCTGGTCCGCGACGGCCGGGTCCATCTCCTGGGCGTGCTCCATGACGTAGGGGCGGGAGGCCTCGGGGTCGTCCCAGGCGGCGTGCACCGACGCGCGCACCGACTCGGCGAGCCGTGTCAGCGTCTCCTCGCCCAGCGACCGCTTGGCGATGATCGCGCCCAGCGGGATCGGCAGCCCGGTCGTGCTCTCCCAGTGCTCGCCCATGTCGGCGAGCTTGTGCAGCCCGTAGTTCTGGTACGTGAAGCGCGCCTCGTGGATGACGAGTCCCGCGTCGACCTTCCCGTCCCGCACGGCCGGCATGATCTCGTGGAACGGCATGACCACGATCTCGCCCACGCCGCCCGGCACCGTGTCCGCGGCCCACAGCCGGAACAGCAGATAGGCGGTCGACTTCTCGCTGGGCACCGCGACCGTGCGGCCGGTGAGATCGGCGTCCGCCTCCCGCGTGAGCACCAGCGGCCCGCAGCCCCGGCCCAGCGCGCCGCCGCACGGCAGCAGCGCGTACTCGTCGAGGACGTAAGGCAGCACCGCGTACGACACCTTCAGCACGTCGAACTCACCGCGCTCGGCCATGCCGTTGGTGATGTCGATGTCGGCGAACGTCACGTCCAGCGCGGGCGCGCCGGGGACGCGGCCGTGGGCGAGGGCCTCGAAGACGAAGGTGTCGTTCGGGCAGGGGGAATACGCGATCCTCAGGGGCTCAGTCGTCATGTGGGTTCCAACTCTCCAGTACGGGCGCGAGCTTCCCGAAGCCCTCGGTGAGGGCCGCGAGGGCGTCGCCGATGCGCCAGGCCGCGCGGTCGCGCGGGCCGACGGGATTGGACACGGCGCGGATCTCCAGGACCGGCACACCGTGCGCGCCGGCCGCCTCGGCCACCCCGAAGCCCTCCATGGCCTCGGCGAGGGCACGCGGGTGGCGGTCGCGCAGCGCGTCGGCGCGGGTGGCGGTCCCCGTCACGGTGGACACGGTCAGTACGGCCCCGGCGCGCGCCCCGGTGGCCGCGGACGCGGCTCGTACGAGTGATTCCGGCGGACGGTGACTGACGGCCCCGAAGCCCAGCTCGGTGACCGGGAGGAAGCCGTCGGCGGTCTCGGCGCCCAGATCGGCCGCGGTGATCTCGTCGGCGACGACGAGCGATCCGACGGGCGCGCCCGGCCGGAAACCACCGGCGATCCCGGCGGAGACGACGAGGCCGTAAGGGGCTCCGGCCAGGGCCGCGGCGGTGAGGGCGGCGGCGGTGGAGGCGGCGGCGAGGGCGGGGCCGACACCGGCGGCGAGGAGGTCGTACCCGCTGCTGTCGACGCGGTGGAGCGTCACCCCAGGCAGCCGTACCTCTTTCGTCGTGCCGGGGAACGCCCGGGCCACCGCGTCCCGCTCTGCGGGGACCGCGGTGGCCACCAGGACATGCGGAGCGGACGTGATCAGGCGTCCTTCTTCAGCTTGAAGGACCACAGGCCCTTGACCGTCTTGTCGCCCTCCTTGATGGAGACCGTGGTCGTGTTGCCCTGCGCGCCGTACTGCGCGTTGAAGAACACGCTGCCCGGGATCGTGCGGTACGTCTTCGTGCTGGAGTCGGTGAGCGGCTGACCGTTCAGCAGGATCGTCCAGGAGCTGTCCGCGATGGACGGGTCGACGCCGAAGCGGACGGTCTCGTCCGGGTCGACCTTGATCGACTTGATGTCGGTGTTCTTGAGGCACTCGGCGAGGGCGGCCGTGTCCAGGGCGTTGCCGTCGTTGTAGCAACTGGCTTCGGAGCTGACCGAACTCGTACCGACCGTGATCGTCGCGGTCGGGGTCGGCTTTTCGCAGGCCGACAGGACGAGCAGTCCGGCGGAAACGGCGCCGGCGGCGGCGACGGCGCGGCGGCGTCGCGGAGCGGATTGCATGGTCATGGCCGAAGGCTATCGGGCGCCTGGCACAGACTCCCCACGTGGGGTGCGGCGTGCCCGGTTCGTTACGCCACTCGCGGTCCCGGCCTGCCCCCGTGGCGTGCCGAGGCCAGCAGTCCGCGCAGGGTGGTCAGCCAGCCGGTGGCCACGATCGCGGCGGCCACCGACAGGCCGAGCGTGCCGTTGAGCGGCATCACGATGCCGACCGCGCCGCCGAACACCCATGCCATCTGCAGCAGCGTCTCCGAGCGTGCGAACGCCGAGGTGCGCACCAGTTCCGGCACGTCCCGCTGGATCAGCGCGTCCAGCGACAGCTTGGCCAGCGCCTGCGCGAACCCGGCGACCGCGGCCAGACCCGCCACCAGGAACGCGCTGAAGAACATCGCCGCGACGATGGTCGTGCCCAGCGCCACCGCGACCACGGTCACGATGATGATCTCGGGCGCCCGTGACCTGAGCCAGGCCCCGACCGCCGTACCGAGCGCGTTGCCCGCGCCCGCCGAGACGCCGACGATCCCCAGTGACACGGCCGCGCTCTCGCCGGTCAGCGGGTGCTCGCGCAGCAGGAAGGCGAGGAAGAAGATCAGGAAGCCGGACAGACAGCGCAGACAGGCGTTGGCGCCGAGGGCGTGCGTGACGGCCGTACCGACCGTGCGCAGCGCCGGACGCTTCAGCTGCTTGAGGCGCGGGCCGTGCAGATGCTCCTCGTCGGCGGCCAGCAGGGCGGTGCCCTCGCCCTTGGCGGAGTCGACCTTCGGCGGCAGGGAGAACGACAGGAACGTACCCGCGACGAAGATCACGAAGGCGCCGTAGAGCGGCCAGGGCGCGCCGATCGCGTGCAGCCCCGCGGCGACGGGCGCGGCGACGCCGGTGGCCAGCAGCCCGGCGAGGGTCACCCGGGAGTTCGCCTTCACCAGGGAGAACCGGGGCGGCAGCAAGCGAGGCACGACGGCGCTCCGTACGACCCCGTACGCCTTCGACGCCACCAGAACACCGAGCGCGGCCGGATAGAGCTCCAGACTCCCGCTGGCCACGGCCCCCGAGATGATCAGCGCGAGCAGGGCGCGGGCGAGCATCGCGCCGGCCATCGCGGCGCGGCGGCCGTGCGGCAGACGGTCGAGGAGCGGGCCGATCACGGGCGCCAGGACCGTGAACGGGGCCATGGTGATGGCGAGATACAGCGCGACCCGGCCACGGGCCTCGTCCGTCGGGACCGAGAAGAAGACGGTGGAGGCGAGGGCGACGGTGACCATGACGTCCCCGGCGCCGTTCACGGCGTGCAGCTCGATCAGCTTGCCGAGGCCCGACTCGCCGGCGCCGTGCGCGTGCGTGGCCTTGCGGATGCCGCGGGCGGTACCGGTGAAGGGGGAGTGCAGGGCACGCCCGACCGCGCGGACGGCACCACCCACTCGGCCCGCACCGCCACCTCGACTGCTCCCCCTGACCCCACCGACCCCGGCGGCGCCCTGGGACGACCTCGCGGCTGCCACGACGTTCATAGTGCCCTGAGAAAGCTGTTCGTAGAGCACTTTGGGGCCGAGCCAGTCGGGTGGCCGGACGGGAAACGACGCCGCGCAGCGGCGAAAGGACCGTCGGTGTAGGCCGAGCGCCGGTGAACAGGTAGCGTGCATATCCCAGCCATCCCGCAGAATGGATGGAGAGGTACGCCCCCCGTGCGAACGGGTGCGAACGTCGATGCGGTCCAAGGGTCCGCTCCGTCCGCCCCACCGCCCAAGGCACGCGTATCCGTGAGACGGCGTAGGAGAGAAGCGATACCTGTGAGCGCAGCGACAACGCGAAGCCGCACCCCCGACCGCCTGTGCGCCGAGGCGATCGACCTCGCCCGCGCCGCAGCCGAGGAGGCCGCCGCGCCCGGTGTGGTCGGCGAGCACTCCGGACTGGTCTCCGAGGGCGACCGCGTTGTCACGCACTACTTCGAGTGCAAGGAGCTCGGGTACCGCGGCTGGCGCTGGGCCGTGACGGTCGCCCGCGCCTCCCGCGCCAAGGTGGTCACGCTGGACGAGGTCGTCCTGCTCCCCGGCCCGGACGCGCTGCTCGCGCCGGAGTGGGTGCCGTGGAGCGAGCGCCTGCGCCCCGGCGACATGGGCCCGGGCGACCTGCTGCCCACCGAGGCCGAGGACCTGCGCCTGGAGCCCGGCTACTCCGGCGACGACGTTCCCGCCCCCAACTCCCCGGTGTCGGAGGACATGGCGGAACTGGTCGAGGCGGAGGACGCGGAGGTCACCGCGGGACCCCCGGCCGCGCTGCCGTCCGCACCCACCCGGGGCTCGATCGCCGCGGTGGCCGAGGAACTGGGCATGCGCCGCGCCCGGGTCCTGTCCCGGTACGGCCTGCATGTCGCCGCCGACCGCTGGGAGGACGCGTTCGGCCACAAGACGCCGATGGCCCAGGCGGCTCCTGCGGCCTGTGTGAGTTGCGGCTTCCTGCTCCCGCTGGGCGGCTCGCTCGGCCAGGCCTTCGGGGTGTGCGCGAACGAGTTCTCGCCGGCCGACGGCCGCGTGGTGTCGCTGTCGTACGGCTGCGGCGGCCACTCGGAGGCGGCGATCATGCCGAAGCCGCCCCAGCCGGCAGCGCCGGTGATCGACGAGACCCGGATCGACCCCTTCCCCCTGCGCCCGGCACCGGACTCTGGGTCGGTGACGGTCACGGGGGACGAGGAGACGGCGGAGCTCGGCCACTCGTAGCCGCGGCGGAAGCGTCCGTCCGAGCCCGCCCCGAGTTCGGTCGCGCACTCCTCGGGCACCGTCACGCCTCGGGCGACGAACTGCCTGGCACCGTCCCCGTCGCTGAGTTCGAGGCTCAGGCATGCCAGGACGGTCAAGGCTACTTTCCGGTGCCCACCGGGTCCACCGTGATCTGCTGTCCCGAGCCGTCGGTGACCGGGACGTTGATCCTCACCGGCAGGGTGTGGGAGTGGGTCTCGTCGGGCGGGGTCACCACGAGGCTGGTGAATGTCACGCCCGTGCCGCCCGAGCTGTTCGGCGGGTAGTGCAGGGTGAAGCGGGTCTCCTCGCCGGGCTTGACGCCGACGCTCGGCGGGGTGAGGGCGCTGCGGGCCGCGCTCACGGTGCCGTCCTTGCTCTGCAGGTCGGCACCGGGGAAGCCCTTGAGCGTGCAGACGGCCGACCCGGTGTTCTCGAGGTTCACGATGAGCGTCCCCTCGCCCATCCCGGGGGAGGTGCTGAAGGCCAGCTGGGACGTCTGGCAGGCACCGCCACCGGAAGCCTGGGAGGCGGAGCCCTCGGAGTCGGGCGCCCGGGAGCCGGACGCCTGGGAGCCGGACGCCTGGGAGTTGGAGCCCTGCGCCGTGGAGGTCCGGACCGGGGACGGGGAGTCCTTCACGGCGCCCGAGGCGTCGTTCCCGCCGTTCCCGTCGCACGCGGTGAGCGAAAGGCCCGCGACGACGGCGATGGCGAGGAGGGAGAGATTCTGAACGCGCATGGGACCCCTTCGGAGTTGCCGACCGCCCGGTCCGAGCGGGTCGTGCTGATCACTGGCTGACACTGACCAACGAGACAACCGTGCTGCGGGCTTCGTTCCGTCCCGCCGCGGGCCAATACACGCCCGGTACACGTAAGACACGGCTGTTACGAGCGACCCTCGCCCCGGCCCCGCCCGCCCGCGGCCGCATGCCGCAGCCGAGCCCGCCAGGAGGTACCTTCGTCCTCACGTCGACGAGGAGAGGGAACGTGAGCAAGTTCGTGCGGCCGGCACCCGAGGGTGCCGATCCCTTCGGCACGGCCCGGCTCCGCCGTGGCGTCCTCGACGCCTGGGCCACCAGCCCCGCCCGCTTCCGCGAGGACGCCAACGCCGAGGAGGACCTGGTCCTCGGCGGCTACCGCGACCGCCTCGTCGTGGAGCTCGCCCAGAACGCCGCCGACGCCGCCGCCCGCGCCCGTACGCCCGGTCGTCTGAGGCTCACCCTCCGCGACGGCGTCCTGTTCGCGGCCAACACCGGCGCCCCGCTGGACGCGGCCGGTGTCGAGTCCCTCGCCACCCTGCGCGCCTCCGCGAAGCGGGACGCCGAGGACGGCCAGGACGCCCACGGCACCGTCGGCCGCTTCGGGGTCGGCTTCGCCGCCGTACTCTCGGTCACGGACGAACCCGCGGTCGTCGGCCGGCACGGCGGTGTCCGCTGGTCCCTCGCCGAGGCCCGCCAGCTGGCCGAGGACACCGCCACCCGCAGCCCCGGCCTGGGCGACGAGATCCGCCGCCGCGACGGACACGTACCGCTCCTGCGCCTCCCGTTCGCCGCCGAGGGCACCGCCCCCGACCCGTACGACACGGTCGTCATCCTCCCGCTGCGCGACACCGCCGCCACCGACCTCGCCGAACGCCTCCTCGACAGCGTCGACGACGCCCTCCTCCTCGCCCTGCCCGGCCTGGAAGAGGTCGTGATCGAGACCGACGGAGTGCGGACCCTCCGGCGCCACACGGACGGAGGCATCACCGTCGTCGAGGACTCGCGCGACGGCACCACCCGCTGGCGTACCGCCTCCGTGCACGGCCCGCTCACCCCCGACCTCCTCGCCGACCGGCCCGTGGAGGAGCGGCTGCGGCCCCACTGGTCGGTCACCTGGGCCGTGCCCGTCGACCAGGAGCAGCGGCCGGCACCGCCCCGCACCGCCCCCGTCGTGCACGCGCCCACCCCCAGCGACGAGCCCCTCGGTGTGCCCGCCCTGCTCATCGCCTCGTTCCCGTTGGACACCACCCGGCGGCACGCCGCGCCCGGTCCGCTCACCGACTTCCTGGTGCAGCGGGCGGCCGACGCATACGCCGAACTCCTCGCCGGCTGGCGGCCGGTGACCGACGGCGTGATCGGTCTCGTGCCCGGTCCGCTCGGCAAGGGCGAGCTGGACGGGGCGTTGCGCCAGGCGATCCTCGACCGGCTGCCGCGCACCGCGTTCCTGCCCCCGGCCGCCGAGCCCGGGGCGGACGGCGCCGACGATCTGCCCGAGGCGCTGCGCCCGCGGGACGCCGAGGTCGTCGAGGGCGCGGGCCGCGACACCGTGCGCGTCCTCGCCGAGGTGCTGCCCACCCTGCTGCCCGCCGGTCTGGAGCGCCGCGTCGAGCTGCGCACCCTGGGCGTCGCCCGCCTCCCGCTCGCGGACGCGATCGACCGGCTGGCCGGACTGGAGAAGGACCCGGACTGGTGGTACCGGCTCTACGACAGCCTCGCCGGGGTCGACCCCGACCGGCTCTCCGGACTGCCTGTGCCGCTTGCCGGGGGTACCTCACAGGCTTTCGGCTCCGGGGGAGGACGTACGACCATCGGGCCTCGCCAGGTCCTCCTGCCCACCTCGGACACCTCTCGCATCGCCCCGGAGGTCCTCGCCCGGCTCGGTCTCAAGGTCGCCCACCCCGACGCCGCCCATCCGCTCCTGGAGAAGCTGGGCGCCCTGCCCGCGACCCCGCGGGCCGTGCTCACCACCCCGCAGGTGCGCGCCGCCGTCGCTGCCTCCCTCGACGACGAGGGCGCGGTGGCCTGGGAGGAAGACGCCCTGGGCGCCGAGGAGTTGGCCGACACCGTGCTCGCCCTGGTGCGCGACGCGGGCCTCGAACCCGGCGACGAACCCTGGCTCGGCGCGCTCGCCCTGCCCGACGAGGACGGCGAACTCGCCCCCGCCGGTGAGCTCGTCTTCCCCGGCAGCCCCTTCGCCCAGGTCATCCGGGAGGGAGAACTTGCCGCCGTGGAAGCCGAGTTGGCCGCGAAGTGGGGCGAGCAGCCGCTGGCCGCCTGCGGTGTCCTCGCCGACTTCGCCCTGGTCCGCGCCACGGACGTCGTCCTCGACCCCGACGAACTGGAGCCGCGCGAAGGCGACTTCGCCGAACCCGACGACGCGGGTCTGCTCGACGCGGTGGACGTGTGGTGCGAGGACATCCTCGACCGCTTCCCGGACAGCCCCGTCCCGCCGGTGGCGACCGAACTCGTCGCCGTGCGCGACCTCGACCTCGTCGACGACGACCACTGGCTGCAGGCCCTCGCCCTGCTCGCCCGCCCGCCCCTGCGCGACGCGCTCACCCAGCCCGTGCGGATCCTGCTCCCGGACGGCACCCACGAGGTCGTACGGCCGTACACCGCCTGGTGGTTGCGCGGGCACCCGGTGCTCGACGGCCGGCGCCCGGCGGGTCTGCTGGCGGCGGGCGGCGACCCGCTCCTGCGCGGCCTGTACGACGAGGCCGACGCCACCGGATTCGACGACGAACAGGTGCTGCGCGCCCTCGGTGTGCGCACCTCGGTGGCCGCGCTGCTCGGCGAACCGGGCGGCGCCGCCGAACTCCTCGACCGTCTGGCGGACTCGGAGCGCCCGGTCGGGCCCGCGCAACTCCACGGTCTGTACGGTGCGTTGGCCGACCTCGATCCCGAGCAGGTGACCCTGCCCGACGAGCTGCGGGCCGTCGTCGACGGGCGGGTCGAGGTGGTCGACGCGGCGGACGCGGTCGTCGTCGACTCGCCCGACCTGCTGCCCTTCACCTCGGGCGTCCCCCTCCTGCCGGTACGGCCGTCGCGAGCCGCCGAGTTGGCCGAGCTGTTCCAGGTCCGGCGACTGAGCGAGTCGGTCACGGGGTCGGTGGACTCCGAGGGCACCGAGCACGACGTACCCGACTCGGTGCGGGTCCTGCTCGGCCCGCGCACCCCGGACACCTACGTCGAGCACGAGGAACTCGTCGTCGACGGCGTCGAGATCGACTGGCGCCTGACGGCGGACGGCGTCCTGCACGCGGCCACCCTCGAGGGCGTCGCCGCGGGTCTCGCCTGGGCGGCCGGCCAGTGGCCCCGCCGCTTCGAGGTGGCCGCTCTCCTGGAGGACCCGTCCCGCACGGAGGAACTGGCCCGCGACCGCTGGTTCGACTGAGCCGCCGGCGCGGCCGATCCGACTCGGCCGGGCCCACGACCGCCCCGGTGCGGAGACCTTCCGTACCGGGACGGTTTCCTCACCCGTAACCTGGATGGCGCGCACATGAATTCTTCAACTTCCCTACAACGATCGCCACTTGCCGCGGATCTGATCACCTGAGTCAACAGACTCCACGATCACGTGGGCCTCGGAGGCGGCGAGCCGTAGCGAACGTCCGTCCCGGGCCCCACTCTCCACAGGGGAACGCATGCGCATACGTGCCACCGTGGCCGCCGTCTCCGGCGCCCTGGCCCTCTCCGCCTTCGTCGTGCCGGCCGCACACGCCGGCAACGGAACCGCGTTCGACCACGACGACCTCGTGAAGGCCGCGCAGGCCGCGCACCACGGCGCCGGCAAGTCCGCGTTCAGCACGTCCGCCGCCGCCGACACCGGCGTGCCCTACGCGCTGGACCTCTCTTTCTCCAACGTAAAGATCAACAACGGTAAGTCGATCAACGGTGGCACCACCACCCACACGACGGTCCCCGTGACCTACACCGTCACGCACGCCGAGGGCATCGACGTCAACGCGCCCGACTTCATGATGGACGTCGAGATCTACCGCGGCACGTACGACAACCCGGTCAACGTCCTTTTCGGCGACGCCTGGCCGACCTGCACCGTGGTCTCCGCGACCCAGGACAGCTGCAAGGGCACCATCGACGTCTACGCGGACATCGAGCTGACCAACTCGGACGCGACCAAGTGGAAGGCCATCGGGTACGCGATCGACTGGAACGACCAGGACCCGAACTCCGACAACATCGACTGGAACAAGGTCGGTTACGTCGACCAGGACGGGGTGGCCACCGCCAGCCTCAAGCGCCTGACCAAGGCTACGGCCGACGGCTCGCCGGAGCCCGTGGTGAAGGGCAGGACCATCACGATCAAGGGCAAGCTGACCCTGGCCAACTGGAACGACCACAAGTACCACGGGTACGCCGGCCAGAGCGTGCAACTGCAGTTCCGCAAGAAGGGATCCACCACCTACAGCTCGGTGAAGGGGATCAAGTCGGACTCCGCGGGCAACCTGAGGACCACGGTCACCGCGTCGGTCGACGGCCACTACCGCTTCTACTTCCCGGGTGCCTCGTACAGCGCCCAGGTCACCGCCACGGGTGACTACGTCGGCGTGAAGTAAGCGGCACGCGAGGCCGTTTCGGCCTCTGTTACGGCCCCGGAGTGGCCGGGGCCGTAACACTCTCTCTGCATTCGGTCATGAGAATGCAATGAAGGATCAAAATCTGCCGCCGTGCCCCCTCGCTCGTACAACCAGTCCCCCGGGTCGGGGATCTGATCACCCGAGTCAACAGGCTCCACGATCACGTGGGCCTCGGCGCCGGGGAGCCGTATCGATCGACACCGGCGCCGGGCCCCACTCTCCGACTGGGGAACGCATGCGCATTCCTGCCACCGTGGCCGCCGTCTCGGGCGCCCTGGCCCTGTCCGCCTTCGCCGTGCCGGCCGCGCAGGCGGACGACGCCGCCTCCTACAAGACGGACGCCGCGACGATCTTCCAGGCCGCGCACTCCGTGTCCGGAAAGACCGCGTTCAGCACCGCCGCGGACGCCGAGGACACTCCGTACGCCATGAACGTCACCTTCTCCAACGTCAAGATCGCCAAGGCGGTCAAGGTCGGCACCACCAACCACGTCTCCACCACGGTCACCTACACGCTGACCCACGACGCGAGCGTCGACATCACGGCCGCCGACTTCCTCACCGGCCCGTACATCTACCGGGGCTCCTACGACCTCCCGGACAACATGCTGCTCGGCGACCTGCCCGCCACTTGCAAGGTGACCTCGAGCACCACCGCCGGCTGCACGGGCAAGATCGACGTCTACCCCGCCGAAGGCGAGCTCTGGAACTCGGACGCCGGTACCTGGAAGGCTGGGGCGCTGGCCATCGCGTACAACGGCCAGGACCCGACCAGTGACGCCTTCGACATCACCAAGGTCGGTTACGCCGACCAGGGCGGCCTCGGCAGCACGCTGGTGCAGCGCTACTCGAAGCTGACGGTCAACGCCTCGCCGGAGCCCGTGAAGAAGGGCGCGACCGTCACCGTCACCGGCAAGCTGTCGCGGGCCAACTGGGAGGACAACAAGTACCACGGGTACACCAACCAGCCGGTGAAGCTCCAGTTCCGCAAGAAGGGCTCCAGCACCTACACCACGCTGAAGACCATCAAGTCGAACTCGACGGGCAACCTGAAGACCACGACGAAGGCGACCGTCGACGGCTACTACCGCTACTCCTTCGCGGGCACCACGACCACCCCGGCGGTCAGCGCCGCGGGTGACTACGTCGACGTGAAGTAACAGCGCCCAGGGGTTCCGGCCCTGGCCACGGCCCCGGGGAGACCCGGGGCCGTCGCGTTTTCTCCGTGTTCGGTCATGAGAGCGCAAGCCATGGTCATGGGCATGTAATCCATGATCAAAATCTGCTGTCGCATCCCCTCACCCGTACAACCAGTCCCCCCGGTCGCGGATCTGATCGCGTGAGTCAACAGACTCCACGATCGGCTCGGGCCCCAGGCCCCTCTTTCTCCACCAGGGGAACTCCATGCGCATTCGCGCCACCGTGGCCGCCGTCTCCGGCGCCCTCGCCCTCTCGGCCTTCGCCGTCCCGGCCGCGCACGCCGCCACGCCCGCGGCACCGGCCGTCACCTTCTCCAATATGAAGGTCAACAGCGGCAAGGCGGCCACCGTCGGAGCCACGACCACCGTGAAGCTCCCGGTCACGTACACCGTGACCCACGCCTCCGGGCTGGACCTCAGCACCATCGAGAACGGCCCGCTGATCTACCGGGGCACCTCGCCGCAGGACTACTCCACGGAGATCATCAGCGACGACCAGGGCACCTGCACCGCCGCGTCCACGACCACGCTGAACTGCAAGGCCACCATCTCCGTCCCCGCCTCCGAGCTGTACAACTCGGACGCCGGCACCTGGAAGGCGGGCGGTCTCGCCGTCGACACCAAGACCGGCGGCCAGAAGTGGCAGGGCGACCTGGGCACCATCGCCATCCGCCGCCAGGCCAAGCTCACCGCCGACGCGACTCCGGAGCCGGTGAAGAAGGGCAAGACGATCACCGTCACCGGCAAGCTGACCCGGGCCGACTGGGAGAGCGGGAAGTACGTCGCCCTCGGCGGCCAGTCGGTCAAGCTCCAGTTCCGCAAGAACGGCACGACCACCTACACGACCATCAAGACGATCAAGTCGTCCTCCACGGGCGCCCTGAAGACGACGGTCACCGCGTCCGTCGACGGCTACTACCGCTACAGCTTCGCGGGCATCGCCACGACGTCAACGGTGAGCGCGACGGGCGACTTCGTGGACGTGCAGTAGTCGGTCCTGCGCGCCTGAGAAGCTGTTGTCCTTCCGGACTTGAGGGATGCGTTTCCGCTGGTCGGGCGTAGGGTCGGAGGTTCCGTGGGAGTAGTGGCCTGTCGTGCTGTCGCTCCCGGGAGGTTGTGGATGCCGTCGGTGGTCGGGCTGCTGGAACAGCGTGAGCCGGGTGCTCGCCGTCGCGTGGACGAGCTGCGGGAGGAAGCTGACGGCATCCAGGCCGAGTTGGCCGTGGCCGAGCGGGAACGGAAGGAGTGGGCCATCGCCCGCTCGCGGGTGGGCGAGGTGCCGGTCCCGGCGGGCGGTACCGGGCAGGACCACGACCGGACCGTGCCGGCCGCTCAGGAGCCGACCGGGAAGACGTCGCGGGTGCCGGATGCGGCGAAGGCGAAGTCGCAGGTGCCGCTGTACCGCGAGGGGCTGGCCTGGTCGGTGCTGTCGGTGGACCACCGGCGCAGACGGCGGGCGGCGGCCAACCCGACCGCGTGCCGCTACCCCTGTACATGTCGGGCGGTTCGCACCGGGACTCCCGGAGGGGGACAAGGCGACGGCGTCGGCCCTTCCCCGAGCGCTTCGGAGAAGGGCCGACGCCGATGGGCTGGTCAGCGCGCCGTGTAGCCGCCGTCGATCGGCAGGTTGACGCCCGTCACCCAGTCCGCTTCGTCCGAAGCCAGGTAAAGGACCCCGTAGGCGACATCGATCGGACGACCCAGGCGACGCAGAGACTGGTTTCCCGTCATGTACTCCTCGTAGGCCGACAGACCACCGGGGAACTCAGCCGCGATGCCCTCGACCAGCGGGGTCAGGACCGTGCTCGGGTGCACCGAGTTCACGCGAATGTTGTATTTGCCGTAGCTGGCAGCGTCCTGCTTGGTCTGCATCGAGACCGCGCCCTTGGCAACGTGGTACGCCGTGAACTCGTCGTTCCCGATCATCCCGTAGATGGATGAGTAGTTGACGATGCTGCCCTTGCCCCGCTCGATCATGTGCGGGATGGCGTGCTTGGTGCAGAAGAAGACGCCCTTCACGTCGACAGCGAACAGAGCGTCCCACTCGGCCTCGGTGAGCTCGTGGGTCGGCTTGTCGACGCCAATGATGCCGGCGCAGTTGACGAGGATGTCGAGACCACCGAACTCCTCTGCTGCTGCGTCGATCACCGACTTCGCCTCGGCCTCCCGGGCGACATTCAGGCTCCAGAACTCCGCGGTCCCGCCGGCCGCACGGATCCCCGCCACGACCTCCTTGCCCTTGACCTCGTCCAGGTCGGTGACCGCGACCTTGGCGCCCTCGACCGCGAACAGCTCTGCGGTCGCTCGGCCCATGCCCATTGCGGCCCCGGTGATCAGGGCGACCTTGTTCTCCAGACGTCCCATGACGATTCCCTTTCCGTCGCGTTTGGTGGGCCTGTACAGCCAGTGGTGTGACTCGGGTGGTGTGAGCGTTTGCGGCCCTGCCCGGTGGGGTCGAGGCTCATGACGGCCGCTGGTGCTGTGACCGGAAAGGTTCACCGGCTCGCGACGCCCGGCAAACCTTCCCGGCCACAGCACTAGACGGACTTGAGCGCCGCTGCCTGGAGTGCCCGCGGGCCCGGACGGCCCGGCAGCCTGGTGTTGACGCTCTCGATGGCGTTGGTGGAGCACACGGCGCGGCATATCGCGCTGTCGAACTCCAGGAACTGCACGAACTCGGCGCAGCTGATGGTCGAGATCGTCTGCTTGGACACACCGGCCCTGTAGACCTCCGCGAGGTGTGCGGAGATGTCGCTGTGGGTCATCCCACGCGCGGACAGGGACAGAGCCATCTCATCGATCCCGGACGGTCTGCGCTGCTGCTTGTTGACGACCTGCGGCTCGAACGCGCCCGGCCGGTCCCTCGGGACGCCGACCTCGACCGGGCCGACGTCGGCCAGCACGGTCTTGGACCGGACACCGGTGCGGGAGTTCCCGCTCCTGGCACCGGCCGGGCCGTGCTTCTCATGGCCGAGGTGGTCGGTGATCTCGCCCTCCAGGGCGGGCTGCAAGACCTTCTTCGTCAACTGCTGCAGCAGCCCGCCCTCATCGGTCAGCCGCAGCCGGCCAGCCCGGGCCCGGTCGGCCAGCTGTCCGATCAACTGATCGTCCAGCAGATCCGCGGGCACCTCGGCCGGGCGAGCATCCTCGACATCCTCGGCCATGACAGTCACGTCGACACCGTTGACCGTGCAGGTCCCGTTCGGTTCTCAGGCCTTGGCCGACTGGTTGGCCAGGAAGGAGTGGTAGCCGTCGGCCTCAGCTGCACGGCAGAACTGCTGATACACCTGTCCGCCGCCCATGTAGACCTGGAACTCCTCAGGCTTACCGGGGAGGTTGTCGCCCAGGAACCACGCCTTGGCCTTCTTGCCCTCGGAGTACATGACGGTGGCCTTGCCGGCCCGCTCGGTCTCCTCCATCCACCAGGTCTCCGACTCGGGGGTGGCCTCGAGGAACGGCACGTCGTTCTCACGCGCCCACGCGATGGCCCTCTGAAGCCACTGGGCACCGAGCTGGATCGGGACCGGCAGGTTCGAGTACGGCGTCTGCGGGCCGAGGGACATGAAGAAGTTCGGGAACCCGTTGGCGTTGATGCCGAGGTTCGACTTCAGGCCGTCGGCGAGCCACTTCTCGCGCAGCGTGCGGCCACCGCGACCCACGATGTCGATGTTGGTCAGGGTCCCGGTCATGGCGTCGAAGCCAGTGGCGAAGATCAGCACGTCGAGCTCGTACTCGGTGTCGCCGACCACCACGCCGCGCTCGGAGATCCGGCTGATCGACTGCGAGGCGACGTCGACGAGGTGCACGTTCGGCTTGTTGAACGCCGCGTAGTAGCTGTGGCCGGTCGGGACACGCTTGCCGTTGAACGAGTAGGTGGTCGGCGAGAGAAGGTCGGCGACGGCCTGGTCGTCAACGATCTCGTGGATCTTCTTGCGGATGAACTCCGAGGCGAGCTCGCTGGCCTCATGGCTGGTGGCCAGATCGTTGAAGCACTCGTTGGCGAAGTGGAATCCGCCCTCGGTCCACTTGCTCTCGAAGATCCGGTCGCGCTCCTCTGCGGAAACCTCGAGGGCGCTGTGCTCGGCCGGCTCCATCGCGACGCCGAAGGGGTGGTTCGCCGCCTTCTCGTAGATCTCGTCGTAGTGGTCGCGCAGGTAGGCCATGTCCTGCTCGGTCACCGGGTCGTTCGTGGTCTCGACGATGAAGTTCGGCGTGCGCTGGAAGACATGGAAGTCACCGGCGACCTTGGCGATCTCAGGCACCATCTGGATGCCGGAGGCACCCAGCCCGATGAGGCCGACCCGCTTGCCGGTCAGGTCCACGCCGCCGCGGGGCCACATCGAGGAGTGGTACTTCTCGCCCTTGAACGTGTCAATGCCGTCGATGGCAGGGAAGATCGCCTGCGAGAGGACGCCCATGCCGGAGACGAGGTAGGTCGTGGTCAGGGTGCTGCCGTCGCCGAGGTGGACGGTCCACGTGTTCGCGCCCTCGTCGTAGACGGCCTTGTTCACGCGGGTGGACAGGCGGATGTCCTTGCGCAGGTCGAGCCGGTCGGCGACGAAGTTGAGGTACTTCAGGACCTCCGCGCCGGCCGGGTACCGCTCGCTCCAGCCCCACTCGTCGCGGACCTCCTTGGAGAAGGAGAAGGAGTAGTAGCTGTACTCGCTGTCGGTGCGGACGCCGGGGTAGCGGTTGACCCACCAGGTGCCGCCGATGCCGTCCTCGCCGTCGACCACGAGGGTCGAAAGACCGATCTCGCGCAGGTGGTGGAGCATCGCCAGGCCGGAGAAGCCGGCGCCGATGACGATTGCGTCGTAGTCGGGCTTGCTGGTCATGTGTGTGTCGGTCCTTTCACCGAGTGATGACAGAGGGGCACTTCTGGGGGAGCGCGCAGGAGGAAACGCGGACAAGCCGCGGTCAGGGGTCGGGCCAGGGCGCCGGTAGGTCCTGGTCAGGACCGGTACCAGGCGGCCATGGAGGCGATCTCCTCGTCGGCGCGCGCGAGGCGCCCGGCCTGGAACGGGAAGACGTGCTGCATGCCCTTGCCGATGGAGAACGTCACGTCGACGCCGGCGTTCTTGGCCAGGTCGACCAGGCGCTCAGAGTCTTCGAAGAGAGATTCGGTGTCGGCTGCGCAGACGTAGAGCCGCGGGAACCCCTCATAGGTGGCGTAGAGCGGGTTGACGTACGGGTCCGTCGGGTCCGCGCCCCCGGAGAGGTACCGGCCGATGTTCCCGGCGAGGCCTTCGCGAGTGATCAGGAAGTCCGTGTCGTTGTTGGTCTCGATCGTGGCACCGGTGTTCTCCATGTTCAGCCACGGCGACATCGTCAGGACACGTCCGGGCAACGGGCGGCCGTCGCGACGCAGCGTGAGTGTCATCGCGACCGCGAGGTTCCCGCCGGCGCTGTCGCCGACGAAGCACACGTCGTCTGCCTTGATGCCCTGGTCCAGGAGGGCCTGGTAGACAGCGAGGCCGTCCTCGATCTGCGCCGGGAACGGGAACTCCGGCGCGAGCCGGAAGTCGAGAACGAACGCATGGGTTCCGCAGGCCTTGGCCAGGTGCCCGGCGAGCTTGCGGTGGCTGGCGGAGGACCCGAGCGCGAACCCTCCGCCGTGCATGACCACCATCACCTGAGAGGGATCCGCGTCGACCGGAGTCACGAGGACGCCCGGTACGCCACCGATGGTGGTCGTGGCGTAGGTGACCCCTTCGGGCTCAGTGGTCGCTCGCTGCCAGTCCTCGAAGACCCAGCGCATCAGCTGGAGCGACATCTCCGGGTTGGCCTCGAACTCCACGCTCCACTCGGCGTAGATCTTCCCAAGATGGCATGAAGGACGGGGAAGGGGCATCGGTGCTCCTCAACGTCAGGGTTGGTGGTGCTGGCTGTTCGTCGGGCCGACAGACGGCTGACCCGGCCAGTCGAGGATCACCACGCCCAGGCGTCGAAGCTGGACGCTGTCACAAAATGAGGCACCGCCGTCTCAGGGTGACTCGCGCCATACGGTCCTGCTCGCGACAGCCTTCTGCCGGGCCCTCACCGAGCCCGTTTCCATCACCCAGGCGTTCACATCACTCCGGTCACGCCGGCGATCCCGCTCTCGGAGTCGGACCAGGTACCGCGCTCTCCGGGCTCGGTGCTTGCGCACACCTGGTGCTCTCGGGCCTGCGTGGTCCTTCACAGCTCTCGACGAGGAGACAATCCATGCACATCAAGAAGCGGGCCGTCGCGGCGGCCAGCGCCGCAGCAGCCATGGCCATGGCGCTGAGCGCCTGCGGGGGTCTGTCCACCAGTTCCACCGGCTCCGGTGGCTCCGGTGATTCCGGCGCGTCGGTCGGCTCCGGCGGCCCGTGGCCGACCGTGAAGGTGGGCGGTGTCGGCGTGCAGGCCGACATCCCGGACATCAGCAAGTTCTGCGGCACCAAGCCGATCAAGGTGGGCTACGCCGACGGCAACAACAACAACACCTGGCGCAAGGCCACGATCGCGCTCTTCAAGGCCCAGGCGGCCAAGTGTTCGAACATCACCCAGGTCGTGGTGACCGATGCCCAGAACAACACCCAGAAGGCGATCTCGGACATCAACTCGATGGTCGCCCAGGGCGTCAACGTGATCGTCACCTTCGGCGACGCCGGACAGGCCCTCCTGCCGACCGTCCAGAAGGCGACCGCGGCCGGCGTGGCGGTCGTGCCGATTGTCTCCGGCATCGGCGGTACACCGGGCAAGGACTACGTCGACTTCGTCTCCGAGAACGTCGAGACGTACGGCAAGAACCTCGCCGACTGGACCGCCAAGGCGATGCACGGCAAGGGCAACCTGGTCATGCTGGGCGGTGTCGCCGGCAGCGCCTACTCCCAGACCGTCTACGACGGCGTCAAGAAGGCGGTCGCGGAGCATCCCGGCGTCCACCTGCTCAACGCGGACGGGTACGTCGCCACCGACTGGGACGTGAGCAAGACGCAGCAGGTCGTGGCCGGTCTCATCACGAAGTACGGCAAGATCGACGGCATCGTCTCCGACTTCGGCGGCGGTTCGGTCGGTGGTATTCGCGCGTTCATCGCCGCGAACAAGCCTCTGCCGGTCTGGTCGGCCAATGACTCCAACGAGTTCGCCTCGCTCTGGTACCAGTACCACAAGCGGTACCCGAGCTATCAGATCGCGACCGAGTCTTCCCGCAACTGGGTCGTCGAGGCCGCTCTGAACAAGGGCCTCGCGGCCTACAACGGCATCACCGACACGGAGCCCTCGACGTACAACCTGGAGATCATCGAGGACTCGACCAACCCGAAGATGATGCCGAAGTACGACAAGTCGCTGCCCGCTGACGCGATTCTCTCTTCCGGCCTGACCACCGAGCAGATCAAGGCCCTCTACAAGTAGGCCCTGTAGCGGCCCAGTCGGCTTTGAGTCCATCTCGGCCAGGCCGCCGCCCCGTTCACGGACAGAACCGGCCGCAGCTCCGGCAATTCCCAGCAGGTGCCCGGGCCTCCACGAGTTCCTTCAAGGCCCGGGCGGCTCACCTCATCGCTTTTCCGGACCGTTTCCCGTCCGAAACCCGAACTACGCAGCCACGTACGGATATCCGAGGAGCATCCATGAACCGACTCGACGGTAAGGTCGGCATCGTCACCGGCGCCTCGCGCGGCATCGGCCACGCGATCGTCGACGCGATGGCGGCCGAGGGTGCGGCCGTCATCGCGACCAGCCGCGCTGCCGCCGACGACTCATTCGGCGCCGGCGTCACGTACGCGTCCCTCGACGTGGCCAGCGAAGCCGACTGGCAGCGTGTGATCGCGGAGGTCATCGACCGCCACGGGCGCGTCGACTTCCTCGTCAACAACGCCGGCATCATCGCCTATGAAACCGTCCACGAACTCACCAGTGAGGAGTGGAATCGGGTCGTCGCGGTCAACCAGACCGGCACCTGGCTCGGGATGCGCGAGGTGATCCCGCAGATGATCACTCAGGGCGGCGGCAGCATCATCAACGTCTCGTCGATCTGGGGCAGCGCCGCTGTCGCCGGTGCGCACGCCTACCACGCGACCAAGGGCGCGGTGCGCAACATGTCGAAGAGCGCCGCCGTCAGCTACGCCAAGGAACGCGTCCGCGTGAACTCGGTTCATCCCGGTTTCATCTGGACCCCCCTGACCGAGGCTCAGGCCCCGGAGGTGAACGAGTACGTCATCTCCCAGACCCCGATGGGCCGCGCCGGACGACCGGAGGAGATCGCCGCCGGCGTCGTCTTCCTCGCCTCCGACGAGGCCAGCTTCGTGACCGGTTCCGAGCTCGTCATCGACGGCGGCTACCTCGCCCAGTAGTGGGCCCATCAACGGGCCGAGGCGTCGGCCCGACCACTCAGGTCTGTGCCCCTCAACATCTTCCAGGAGTCCGACGTGACCAACTTCGGCAGCAACGGACCTGAGACTCAGGTCCGGCCACCGCAGCAGGGTGCGAGCCCCGGCCCCACCCAGTCCAACCACGCAGCAAGTCAGACAGCGGGCCAGGCGGCCGGCCGTGCCGCATCGGTGCTCTCCATGCAGGGCATCGGGAAGTCCTTCCCGGGCGTGCGCGCGCTGGACGAGGTGAGCTTCGATGTCCGCCCCGGCGAAGTCCACGCCCTGGTCGGCGAGAACGGCGCCGGCAAGTCCACCCTGATGGCCGTGGCCTCGGGCGCATTGGCGGCAGACGACGGCACGGTCCTCATCGGCGGCGACCAACTCACGCATGCGCAACCCGAGCAGGCTCGCAGCCTCGGCCTCGGCATCGTGCGTCAGCATCCGGCGCTTCTTCCGGATCTGACCGTGGCGGAGAACATGGCACTCGGCGTCGGGTACAAGCGCGTCGGCGGGCTTCGCCGCGCGGTCGCCTGGGCCCGCGAGACCCTCGCGCCGTGGGAGATGAACATCGACCCGCGCGCCCGCGTCGCCGATCTGTCGATGGAGAAGCGGTTCATCATCGAGATCGCCAAGGCCCTCGCGCTGAACCCGAAGGTCCTGATCCTCGACGAGCCCACCGAGCATCTCAACGCCGAAGAAGTGCAACGTCTCTTCACGAAGGTCCGCGAGACCGTCGCAACCGGCGCCGGTGTCGTCTACATCTCCCACCGCATCCCTGAAGTCAAACAAATCGCCGACCGGATCACTGTCCTTCGCGACGGCCAGACCCGCGGAACCTTCGACGCCGACGCCGTTACCGAGGAGCAGATCGTCGAGCGCGTCGTGGGCCGCAAACTCGAGACGGTCTTCCCCACCAAGGAACCCGTACCTGCGGACGCGGCCGAGCGACTCGTCGTGAACGGGCTCTCCGGTCCCGGCTTCGAGAACATCTCCCTGACCGTCCGCTCCGGTGAGATCCTCGGCCTGGCCGGGGTTCAGGGCAATGGCCAAGCCGAGCTCGTCCGCGCCCTGGCCGGCCTGGCCTCGACTTCAGGCAAGATCGTCGTCGACGGGCAGCAGGTCCGCGGCGGAAACGCAGCGGCTGCGAACGCCGGTGTCGTCTACGTGCCTGCGGATCGGCACGGCGAAGGTGTCTTCCTCCCGCTCGGCGTGAGCGAGAACATCGTGGCGCGCACCCTGCACAAGGTCTCACGCCTCGGCCTTGTCAGCGACGTGCTGATCCAGGCCACCGCGAAGGACCAGATCCGCAACCTTGCGATCAAGACCCCGACCCCCGAGACGCCGATCAGCTCTCTCTCGGGAGGCAACCAGCAGAAGGCCGTCATGGCCCGCACGCTGTTGGCTGCACCGAAGGTCCTCGTGGTCGAGGAGCCCACTCAGGGTGTCGACGCCGGTGCACGCGTCGACCTGTACAAGATCCTGCGCACCGCGGCCGATGACGGTGCCGCCGTCATCGTGCTCTCGTCCGACAACGTCGAGCTCGAGGGCCTGTGCCACCGCGTGCTGATCATGTCCCGCGGAAGCGTCGTCGAGGAGCTCACCGGTGAGGAGATCACCGAAGCGGCCATCGCTCATGCCGCACTGACCTCGACGAGCGTGCGCGGACAAGAGAAGACCCGCCCGGAGAAGCGTCGCCGACTGCGGGCCTGGCTGGCGGGCGACCAGTCGCCCGCGGCAGTGATCACCGTGATCGTGGTGCTCCTCGGTCTAGGGACCGGGCTGCACAACGGCGACTACTTCGGTCAGCTCAACCTCAACAACCTCCTGCTCATGCTTGCTCCCCTGTTGCTGGTCGGTGCCGCGCAGCAGGTCGTCGTCATGGGAGCCGGGTTCGATCTCTCGGTCGGACCCCTCATGGGCTTCCTGGTCGTGATCGCGTCGTACTGGATCGTGGACGGCGGAAACCTGGTCCTCGGTCTGGTCCTGATGGCTCTCGGCGCCGTCGCGGTAGGCGTGATCAACGGCGTCATGGTGACCTGGTTCCGCATCAACCCGGTCGTCGCGACCCTCGCGGTCTACATGGCCCTCCAGGGCATTTACCTGTCCCTGCGAGACACGCCGGGCGGCACGATCTTCCCGTCGGTGGCAGCCGACATCCAGGCCCACTTCGGTGCGCTTCCACTGGTGACCATCATCGCGGTGCTCCTCGTTCTGCTCCTCGAGCTGGCACTGCGTCGCACCAGGTGGGGCGTCGAGCTTCGGGCTCTCGGGTCCGAGCCGGACGCCGCGGAGCGTCTCGGGGTGAAGGTCCGACTGATCCAGTTCACCTCGTACGTGATCTGCTCGGCACTGGTCCTGCCCGCCAGCATCATCCTGATGGCTCAGATCGGTATCGGTGACGGTCGTCCTGGTCTCGCGTACACCCTCAACTCAGTGACCGTGGTCGTGCTCGCGGGAGCCAGCATCTTCGGTGGCCGCGGTTCGTTCATCGGGATCATCGCCGCCGCTGTCCTCGCTCAGCAGCTGGTCAATGTCTCCCCGTTCCTCAACCTCTCCCCTGCCTGGGGCTACTGGCTCCCGGGCCTCATCACGATCGGCGCCGCGGCGCTGTACGCGCAGCTGCGCCGTACCCGCCGGACGGGAGCACACGCATGAGCACCCGAACGACCAACGCCTCCCGCCGCAACCCGAGTCATCAGGGGAACGCCATAAACAACTTCGACGCGGGCGCCACCTGGCGCCGCCTCCTTTCGGGCAGCTGGGTCGGGATCGTGATTGCCACGATCATCCTCTTCGCCCTCAGCCCCGCCATCGCGCACGGCAGCGTCGGCTCAGCCCCGCTGCTCAGCATGCTGCCCTTCGCCGCTGTGCTCGCCATGGCAGCCGTCGGGCAGACCCTCGTCGTGCAGCAACGTGGCCTCGACCTGTCGGTGCCAGGCATGATCGCGCTCGCTGCGGCCATCTGCACCTGCATGGTCCAGTCCCACGGTTGGCCGGCGTGGCTCGCCGTCATCGTCGCCGTGGTCGCCCCCGGTCTCGTCGGTCTGGTCAACGGAGTCCTGGTCGCTGTCGCCCGCGTCATGCCGCTGGTCGTGACGCTCGGCATGAACGCGGTCCTGCTCGGCACGGTCCTGGAGATCTCCGGCGGCTCACCGGCCACAGCACCAGGCGGCCTGAGCCGGTTCTCCGTCGACCGGACCCTCGGAATCCCGAACACCTTCATCATCGCGGTCGTCATGCTCGCCGTCGGCGGCATCATCGCCAAGCGCTCCGCGGTCGGGCGCCGATTGACCTACATCGGTGTCAGCGTTCCCACCGCCTCGGCCCTGGGCATCCGAGTCACCCGTTACCAGGTCGTCGCCTACGGTTTCGCAGGCCTCGCCTACGGCGCCGCCGGTGTTCTCCTGGCCGGCTACACCCGGACTCCCGGGCTCTTCATCGGGGACAGCTACGTGCTTCCGACCGTCGCGGCCGTGGTCCTGGGTGGCACCGCAATGACCGGCGGTATCGCGAGCATCGTGGCCAGCGGCGTCGCGGCGCTGTTCCTGACACAGCTCGGACAGCTGCTTCGCTCGTTGGGCTGGAACGACGCTCAGCAGCTCATCGCGCAGGCCGCAGTCCTCGCCGCGGTGGTCCTGCTTCGCCAGGCCGCTCCCGCTCTTCGCGGGCTGGCACAGCGCCGACGCCAACGGGCGTTGCCTGCGGTCGGCTGACGACCGAGCCACAGGTATACACAGAGTGGTCCGGGAGCTCTGCTCCCGGACCACTCTGTCGCGCTGCACCTTCGAGGTGGCCGTGCGGTGGCCGCTTTGACATCACCCATCACGAGTCGGTGATCTTGTAGGCCTTCATCTTGCGGTAGATCGTCGCTCGGGACAGGCCGAGCATCTCCGCTGCGCGGGAACGGTTTCCGTCGGTTTCCCGCAGCGCCCGGGAGATCGCCTCGAGCTCGGCACGCTCGATCATGGTCAGCGTACGGGCACCCTGGATCCGCTCCGGCAGGTCACCGGGGAGGACGTATCCGCGTTTGCCGGCAAGCGCCAACCCCTCCACGACGTTGTGGAGCTCCTTGAGGTTGCGGGGCCACTCGTATCCGGTGAGCAGGTCAAGGGTCTCCGAACGTGGCTCCAGGCCGACGCCCGGCATGGCCCGGTCCGTGAAGTAGCGCCACAAAGCGGACAAGTCGGCGGTGCGCTCCCTCAGCGGAGGAACCCACACGTGTGACGCCCCGAGAGCCACCGCCGTCTCCTCGGCCTCCGCGGCCGAGCGAAGCGTGGCAGTGAGCATCACAGGGCCCTTCGGAACGCTCATCTCCAACAACCCGGCCAGCGCGAGCCTCGCTGCAGGGTCGAGGGCGTCGATCCCCTTGACGATCACGGGCGCTCCGCCTTGCAGCCGCTCCGCGATGCTGCGAAGCCATCGCTTCCCCCCGATCAGGGTCCGCTCCACCGTGTCGATCACGATGTGAGCACCTGGCCCGGGCTCGCCGGAACGGAACGGGAACCCCAAGGCGAGTGACGTCTTCCCGACGCCGGCCTCGCCGGCGATCACCACCGGCCGCATCGCCTCCCGCCGTCGTGCGACCGCGTGCAGAGCCGCCATCCAGTCCGGCGAGCGTCCGATCAACTGCGCCCGGGCCGGCCCCAGTGCAGTGGTGGTCGAGGTCCTGCCCCGCTGGAGGGACACGATCGTTCCGGCGCCTCCCTCGACCGGTGCCAGCCGGACCTCGGTGAGGGTGCCGGAGAGTTCGATGATGAACCGGCCACCGGATTGCCGCTGGGCCAGATCTCCAAGCGCCGCGACATCTGCGCTGGACAGGCGGGCAGCGCCCTGGCTCTGCATGATCAGTCCCTGCGGACCGAACCCGACCACGGCGCCGGCCTTGGCCTTCGAGGCGTCCAGGAATGCCTGGAAGACCGCCCGGGCCTTGGGGGAGGCCACATCGAGGAGATGTTGCTGCAACTGGTCGGCGACCGTCTTGACCATGGGCCGCAGCAGCGAACGGCCCTCGATGAGTCCGCTGGACAACGTCACCACGGCAACGATCTTCTGGGTCAGCGGGTGCCGGATCGGCGTTCCGGTACAGACGGCGTCGCTGTACATGTCCGCGTAGTGCTCCGCGCCCGTGATCTGGACGCTCTGCCCGGTCGCCAAGACCGTGCCGACGCCGTTGGTGCCCACGAGCGACTCATCCAGGACGGCTCCGCGGTCGGTTCCGACCATGTCGAAGTGACGCCACGCGTCACGGTCTGCAGCCCAGCGTCCGAGAACACGACCTTGGGCGTCCGCCAGCAGAAGGCCGACACCCGTTCCCGACAAGTCGGCGGAGAAACGTGACATCGGCGCCTGAAACAGATCCAGGAGATGCTGATCCAGCTCATCTTCCGCCACACGCGGGACCTCGCGGACGTTGGCCGGCACACCGAGCGCCTCCCGGGAACGCTCCCAGGACCTCAGCAGCGCAGGCGCGACATCTATGCGGTCGGTGCTCCCCGTCAACCACTCGTCTTTGTGCTCGTGGACTGGCCAAATCGACATGCTCTTCCCTTCCTGCTGCAGAGCCGGAGCATAATGCGATATGGCGCGTATGCAGCCAGATCGCAATCATCATGTAATAGGAAAAAATCGACGAGCGTCGATTCCGGACCTATGCGAGTCGCTCGAGGCCTCAGGCCAGACGCCGGCGATACTCATCGACGGCCAGCGCTGCCGCGCCGAAGACATGGTGCTCGCACGCGGCTCGCGCCGCGGCGGCGTCACACACGACAGCCGCGGCTTCGACGATGCGGCCGAATTCCTCAAAGGAGATCCGCGCCCGTTGGTCGTCCATGAACGCGTAGCGACGAAAGATCTGGACCCGAGCGTGAACGCGGGCAACATCCTCGGCGAGGACCGGGTTGCCGGCGCCTTCGAGCAGGAGTCCGTAGAACCGCTCGTTCGCCTCCTCGCGTGTCTTGATGGTGCCCCTGAGGTAGGTCGTCTCCATCTCGATCAGGAGCGCTTGCAACTCGCTCTTCACCTGCTCTGACGCGCGGGCCACGAAGAGTTCGCCCACCAGGCCCTCGAGTGCGCGCCGTACCTCGTAGATCTGCTCGATGTCCTGCGGCGTCAACACGGTCACGACCGGTCCGTGGTGGGCGACCACCGTCACCAGCCGCTCGGCCTCGAGTTGGCGCAGCGCTTCTCTGACCACGGTGCGCGAGACTTCGTAGGCCTCGCACAGGCCGCTCTCGCGCAGGGCGTCGCCGGGCTGGAAGGCCCCACTCAGGATGTCTTCACGTAGCAGGCGTGTGATCTGCTGCCGCAGCGGTGCCGCATGTCGCGTCAGTCTTGAAGTGCTCATGATGGATCCCTCAACCTCCAACTGTCGCCTGCCAGACCCAGAGGTTCTTGGGGCTCGTGAGGCACTGTCTCAAATCGATGCACCGGACCGTATCCCGGGCTTTCGGCCGTAGCGTATTACGAGATGACGGTAATACGTCACCCCTGAACGTGCACGTGTGGCACCGGCGGCAGCTCTACCCGAGCCGCCTGGTTGCCGCCGCACCGCTCCCGCCGAACGAGGAGGACCCCTTCCATGACGACACCGACCGCGCCGGTCACAGCACAGGTCCGCGGACGGGAGATCCCCGTCGATCTGTACATCGGCGGTGCGTGGACACACGCCGCCGAGACATTCTCGGTCGTCAACCCCGCAAACGGTCAGACGATCGCCGAGGTCGCCGACGGCACCGTCGACCAGGCACTCGCCGCGCTCGATGCGGCCGTCGCCGCTCAGGACGCCTGGCGTCACGTGCTTCCGCGTGAGCGTGCCGACCTGTTCCACCGCGCGCACCGGCTGCTCCTGCAGCGTGCCGACGAGATCGTCGAGACCATGACGCTGGAGAGCGGCAAGCCGTTGGGCGAGGCCCGGGGTGAGTTCCAGCTCTCGGCTGACTTCTTCCTCTGGTACGCCGAGCAGATCGCCCACCTCCACGGCACCTATGCGCATGGCTCCCGAGGCGCCTACCGCATCGTCACCACCCACCAGCCGGTCGGCCCGTGCCTTCTCATCACTCCGTGGAACTTCCCGTTGCTGATGATCGCCCGCAAGGCCGGAGCGGCGCTCGCTGCCGGATGCACGGTCGTGGTGAAGTCCGCGAAGGAGACCCCGCTGACCTGTGCACTGTTCGTGCAGACGCTGCACGATGCCGGTTTCCCGGCGGGTGTGGTCAACCTCGTCCACACGACGACCTCGTCCAAGGTGTCGGCGGCGCTCATGGCGGACAGCCGTCTGCGCAAGGTGAGCTTCACCGGATCGACCGGTGTGGGCAGTACCCTGCTGAGCCAGGCGGCTCCGAACATCACCAATGCCTCGATGGAACTCGGCGGCGACGGTCCGTTCATCGTGCTCGATGACGCCGACCTCGACCTGGCGGCCGAGCAGGCGATCGTGTGCAAGTTCCGCAACGCCGGTCAGGCGTGTGTGGCGGCCAACCGGATCATCGTCGACAGCCGCGTCGCGGAAGAGTTCACGGCCAAGTTCGTCGCGTTGACCGAGAAGCTGAAGGTCGGCGACGGATTCGACCCGGACACGGAGGTCGGCCCGATCATCTCGGCCCGGCAGCGCGACACCGTCAAGGAGCTCGTCAACGGCTTCTCCGAGATCGGCGCGACCCTGCTGACCGGGGGCAAGGAGATACCGGGCGACGGATTCTTCTTCGAGCCGACCGTCTTCTCGGTGACGGAGGCGGATGACGACCTTTGCCACCAGGAGCTGTTCGCCCCCATCGCGACGATCTACACCGCCGACTCGGTCGCCGAGGCGGTCAAGGTCGCCAACGACACGACCTACGGGCTTGCCGCGTACGTGTTCACCCGCAACGTGGACCGCGCCATTGCCGTGAGCGAGCGCCTCGATTTCGGCATGGTCGGCATCAACCGCGGCATCATGGCCGACCCCGCGGCGGCGTTCGGCGGCATCAAGGCCTCCGGCCTGGGCCGCGAAGGCGGACACGAGGCGATCTACGAGTTCCTCGAGCCCAAGTACCTCGCCATCACCGTGAACGAGACGGAGGCAGGCCTGTGACCCCCTGCGTCGCCTCCATCGGCGTCCTGCGCCAGCCCAAGACCGTTCTCTTCGGTCCCGGCGAGCGGCGCCACCTGCCCCATCTCCTTGCCGAGATCGGACGGCACGTCCTCGTCGTCACTGACGCCCGTATGGCACAGGTGACCGAGTTCAAGGACATGGTCACTGCCATCGAAGGACGCGGGATCACGGTCTCGGTGTTCTCCGAGGCCGAGCCGGACCTGCCTCGCGAGAACGTACTCACCGTCGTCGACCGGTACGGCGACGCCGGCGTGGATGCGCTGCTCGCGGTCGGCGGCGGCTCCTGCCTCGACCTGGCGAAGGTGTCCGCTGCCGTCCTCGCACACGGCGGCGACGTTCGGGACTACTACGGCGAGTTCCTCGTCCCGGGCCCCGGGCTTCCGGTCATCACCGTACCGACCACCGCCGGTACCGGCGCCGAGGTCACCTGCATCTCGGTCGTCTTCGACCGGGAGAAGGGCATGAAGGTCGGCGTGGCCAGCCCGCACCTGGAGGCGTACGCCGCCGTCATCGACCCTGAGCTCACCGTCTCCTGCCCGCCGGCACTCACCGCGGCCACCGCGGCCGACGCGCTGACTCACCTGGTCGAGACGTTCACCGACCGGGTCAAGGACGTGACGCCGGAGTTCCTGGCCAACCATCTCTACGTCGGGAAGAACCCGCTGACCGACATCTTCTGCCGCAGCGGCCTGACTCTGCTCAACTCGTCCCTGGAGGGCGTGGTCGCCGACCCGTCCGACATCGAAGCACGCTCCGCGACCATGCTGGCCGCGTACAACGCAGGCATGGCCATCAACACCGCCGGTACCGCCGCGGCGCACGCGATCCAGTCCCCGATCGGTGCGCTGACCCACACGTCGCACGGGTTCGGGGTCGGAGCGCTTCTGCCGTACGTGATGCGCTTCAACCTTCCGACCCGGATCGCGGAATTCGCCGAGATCGGGGCGCTGCTCGGTGCCGCGGACCCCGAGTCGACCCCGTTGGATCAGGCGAAGGCCGGCATCTCCCGCGTTGAGGCGCTGCTGGAGACCGTCGGCTGCCCGACCGACCTGAAGACGCTCGGCCTGGACCCGAAGGACTTCTCCTACGTGGCCGACCAGGCGATGCTCGCGACCCGCCTGACGGCCAACAACCCGCGCGATCTCACCCACGAGTCCGTAGTTGAGATCCTGCAGCGTGGCTACGACAACGACCGCACCTGGTGGTCGGTGTGACGAGCACAGCCGCGACACCGGCAAGTGGCCCGATGGAGCCGGTCGCCGTCGCCGGCGCCGGCTCCATCGGGGTCGCCTTCGCCATCGTCTTCGCACGAGCCGGGCACGCGGTCCGGGTGTGGGATCCGTTCCCGGACGCTCTGGAGCGCGCCCAGGGTGAGCTCTCCGATCGCCTTGACCAGTTGTCCGCGCACGGCCTCGTCGAGAATCCGAGCGCTGTGAGTGCGCGGGTCACGTTCGCCAGTGACTTGGCGGAGGCAGTCGCGGGAGCAGCGCTGGTGCAGGAATGCGCACCGGAGCGGGTAGATGTCAAGCAGGACCTGATCCGGCGAGCGGCCCAGAGCGCGCCTGAGCAAGCGGTGTTCGCCAGCTCGAGCTCAGCGATACGTCCCAGTCTCATGACAGCCGACCTGCCCGAAGGGCTGCGGGACCGGATCCTGGTCGGTCACCCCGGCAACCCGCCGTACCTCATCCCGGTGATCGAGGTCGTCCCCTCCCCCAGCACTGCTACGTGGGCAGTCGAGCGCGCCCGTGCCATCTACACCGGCGCAGGGCTACGCCCGATCACGGTCAACCATGAACCGGAAGGGTTCGTGTTCAACCGTCTCCAAGGTGCGGTACTGCGTGAGGCCTACTGCCTGGTCCGAGACGGGGTTGCGACCGTTGACGAGATCGACGAAGTCGTCCGCAGTGGTCTCGGGCGCCGGTGGAGTCTCATCGGCCCGTTCGAGACCGTGGACCTCAACACCCGCGGCGGTCTTGAATCACACGCGGAGAAAATGGGACCTGCGTATGCACGAATCGGCGCCGAGCGCGGTCAGAACGACCCATGGACGCCAGACCTCGTGTCCACCGCGGTACACCAGCGTCGCGCTCTTCTCCCACTCGACCGATGGGAAGAACGGGTTCGCTGGCGAGACGAGCAGCTCATGCGGCTGACGCCACTGTGGGAGGACATTCGCGCCACCTCCTGAGTTCCTCTCGCGTCTTCCTTATATCGGCGCGGATGGCTGGTCGAGGTGCCTCGCACATGTGAACTGTTCCGAGGCACCTCGATCTGCCGACGAATCCGACACGTTTTTCCGCCTGCGTCGTGATCTCGCCTCACACAGGGAAACGGCGGTCGACCCAGTTCCACAGGAACTCCAGGGCGGCCGCCGCCACCACCGCGATGAGCACCGCCGTCCACGGCATCGTGATCCCCACCAGCTTCAGCGCGAAGAAGCGCTGCAGCGCCGGCACCACCAGTACGAACACGAACGCCGCGCCCATCGAGGCGACCAGCAGCACCCGCCACCACGTGTAGGGGCGGGCGACGATGGCCAGGACCCACATCGAGATCAGGAAGAGCGTGAGCGTGGCCGCGCTGGTCTCCGCGTCCAGCGCACCCGGCCCCGTGTAGTAGAGACGTGCCGTCAGATACGTCACGAAGGTCGCGACGCCCGCCACCACCCCGCCCGGGATCGAGTACCGCATCACCCGCCGGACGAAGTGCGGCCGGGCCCGCTCCTTGTTGGGCGCGAGCGCCAGGAAGAATGCCGGGACGCCGATGGTGAGCGTGGACAGCAGGGTCAGGTGCCGGGGCAGGAAGGGATATTCGACCTGCCAGCACACCACCAGCACGGCCAGCAGCACCGAGTAGACCGTCTTCACCAGGAACAGCGTGGCCACCCGCGTGATGTTGCCGATGACCCGCCGGCCCTCCGCGACCACCGACGGCAGCGTGGCGAAGCTGTTGTCGAGCAGCACGATCTGCGCCACCGCCCGCGTCGCCTCCGACCCCGACCCCATCGAGACGCCGATGTCGGCGTCCTTGAGGGCGAGCACGTCGTTCACGCCGTCGCCGGTCATCGCGACCGTGTGCCCGCGCGACTGCAGCGCGCCGACCATGTCCCGCTTCTGCTGCGGGGTGACCCGGCCGAAGACAGTGCCCTCGTCGAGGGCCTTCGCCATTCCGTCCTTGTCGGCGGGCAGTCGCCGCGCGTCCACCGTCGTGCCGCTGAGCCCGAGCTTGGCGGCCACGGCCCCCACGGACACCGCGTTGTCGCCGGAGATGACCTTGGCGCGGACGTTCTGGTCGGCGAAGTAGCGCAGGGTGTCGCCGGCGTCGGGGCGCAGCCGCTGTTCGAGGACGACGAGGGCGGCTGGCCGGGCGCCCCGGGCCACGTCCGTGTCGTCGAGGTCGCGGGTCGCGCGGGCCAGCAGCAGGACGCGCAGCCCCTGCTCGTTGAGCCGCTCGGTCTCGGCCAGCGCCGGGTTCTTGTCGGTGAGCAGCACATCGGGCGCGCCGAGCAGCCAGGTGCTGTTCTCGCCGTCGCCCTCGCTGAAGGTCGCGCCGCTGTACTTGCGGGCGGAGGAGAAGGGCAGCGACTCGACGCAGCGCCAGTCCTCGCTGTCCGGGTAGGCGTCGATGATCGCCTGGAGGGAGGCGTTGGGGCGCGGGTCCGACTCGCCGAGCGCACCGAGGACCTTGCGTACGTACGTCTCGTCGACGCCGTCGAGGGAGCGCAGCTCGGTGACGTCCATGCCGCCCTCGGTGAGCGTGCCGGTCTTGTCGAGGCAGACCGTGTCGACGCGGGCGAGGCCCTCGATGGCGGGGAGTTCCTGGACGAGGCACTGCTTGCGGCCGAGGCGGATGACGCCGATCGCGAAGGCGACGGAGGTGAGCAGGACGAGGCCCTCGGGGACCATGGGAACGATGCCGCCGATCGTGCGGGCGACGGCGCCCTTGAGGTTGTCGTTCTTGACGACGAGCTGGGTGATGACGAGTCCGATCGCGGCCGGGACCATCATCCAGGTCACGTACTTGAGGATCGTCGAGATACCGGTGCGCAGTTCGGAGTGGACGAGCGTGAAGCGGGAGGCCTCCTCCGCGAGCTGGGCGGCGTAGGCCTCGCGGCCGACCTTCATGGCGGTGAACGCACCACCGCCCGCGACGACGAAGCTGCCGGACATGACCCGGTCGCCGGGGCGCTTGACGACGGGGTCGGCTTCGCCGGTGAGCAGGGACTCGTCGATCTCCAGGCCGTCGGCCTCGGCGCAGACGCCGTCCACGACGGCCTTGTCGCCCGGCCCTATCTCCATGAGGTCGCCGAGGACGATCTCGTTGGTGGCGACTTCGACGGCGTTGCCGTCCCGTCTGACGGTCGGCCGGGCCTCGCCGATCACGGCGAGGGAGTCGAGGGTCTGCTTCGCGCGCCATTCCTGGACGATGCCGATGCCGGTGTTGGCGAGGATGACGAAGCCGAAGAGGCTGTCCTGGATCGGGGCGACGATCAGCGTGATCACCCACAGGACGCCGATGATCGCGTTGAAGCGGGTGAAGACGTTCGCCCGTACGATCTCGGCCATCGAGCGGCTGGAGCGGACCGGGACGTCGTTGACCTCGCCGCGGGCCACCCGCTCCGCGACCTCGGCGGTGGTCAGGCCGGTCGACGGGGTGGACGGCAGAGGTACCGGATGCACAGGGTCCAGCTCGGCCCCCGCGTCGATGTGCGTCATGCATTCGACGGTACGTGCGGATTTGCGGCTTCACCTGCCGAGTGGGGCGAAGATCCGACCTGGGGAGGAGACGGCTCGTGCCCTGGTTGTAGGCGAGCCGCGTCCGCTCATTCCGGGACGGTCACCCGGGGTGCCGCCGCCCTCTTGATCGCCGCGTCCCGCCTTCGGACGTACCAGATGCCGATGAGGCCCAGTCCACCGCCGGCCAGACAGGTCCACAGCCACCAGGTGTGCCCGTGGTCGTCGAACCAGTCGTAGAAGGGGAGCTGGACCAGGAAGAGGACGAACCACACGATCGTGCCGCCGGTGATGGTGGCGACCACAGGGCCCTCCAGGGGCTCCGGTGCCTCGTGCTTGGGGGTCCACTTCGTCATGTGCACAGCTTACGAGGCTCGTCGCTCGGTCTGGCGGCCCACTGGGTCTACGCGCGGAGATAGCGATCTTTTACTCATATGTTCATACTGAAGCCGTTTGTGTCTGGCCACTTCCATTCGTATGAAAGTCCAACGGGGTCGGGGGATCCGTTGGTGTGAGGTCCCGCATGTCCACCTCGGCACCTGCCAAGGTCCCCGCTTCCGAGCAGCCCGGCGGCGACCCCGCCTACGGCACGCTCGACCGTTTCTTCAAGATCTCCGAGCGGGGCAGCACCCTGCCGCGCGAGATCCGTGGCGGATTCGCCACGTTCTTCGCGATGGCCTACATCATCGTGCTGAACCCGATCATCCTCGGCAGCGCGAAGGACATGTACGGGCATCACCTCGACAACGGCCAGCTGGTCACCGCCACCGCCGTCAGTGCCGCCTTCACGACGCTCCTGATGGGTGTCATCGGCAACGTCCCGATCGCGCTCGCGGCCGGCCTCGGTGTGAACTCCGTCGTCGCCCTCCAGCTCGCTCCGCGCATGTCGTGGCCGGACGCGATGGGCATGGTCGTCCTCGCCGGCTTCGTCGTCATGCTGCTCGTCGCCACCGGGCTGCGCGAGCGCGTCATGAACGCGGTGCCGTACTCGCTGCGCAAGGCGATCTCGATCGGTATCGGCCTGTTCATCATGCTGATCGGTCTCGTCGACGCCGGCTTCGTCAGCCGCATCCCGGATGTCGCCCAGACCACCGTCCCGGTCCAGCTCGGCGCCGACGGTCACCTCAACGGCTGGCCCGTGCTCGTCTTCATCCTGGGCGTCCTGCTCACGTTCGCGCTGATCGTCCGCAAGGTCTCCGGCGCGATCCTCATCTCGATCGTGTCGATGACCGTGCTCGCGTTGATCATCAACGCGGTCGCGAAGGTCCCGTCCTGGGGCCTGACCACCCCGAAGTGGCCCGGCAACCCCGTCGCCACCCCGGACTTCGGGCTGCTCGGCCAGGTCAGCCTCTTCGGCGGCTTCGGCAAGGTCGGTCTCCTGACCGGCATCCTGTTCGTCTTCACGGTGCTGCTGTCCTGCTTCTTCGACGCCATGGGCACGATCATGGGCGTCAGTGACGAGGCCAAGCTGACCGACGCCCAGGGCCAGATGCCCGGCATCAACAAGGTGCTGTTCGTCGACGGCATCGCCGTCGCGGCCGGTGGCGCCAGCTCCTCCTCGGCCACCACCTGCTTCGTCGAGTCGACCGCGGGTGTCGGCGAGGGTGCGCGCACCGGCTTCGCCAACGTCATCACGGGTGCCCTGTTCGCTGTCGCGCTGTTCCTGACGCCGGTCGCCACGATGGTCCCGTCCCAGGCGGCCACCCCCGCGCTGATCGCGGTCGGCTTCCTGATCCTGGCCGGTTCGGTCAAGGAGATCGACTGGGCCGACTACACGGTCGCGATCCCGGCCTTCGTGACGATGGTGATGATGCCGTTCACCTACTCGATCACCAACGGCATCGGCATGGGCTTCATCGCCTTCGTGGTGCTGCGTCTGGCGGCGGGCCGCGGGCGCGAGATCCCCGCGCCGATGTACGTCGTCTCGGCCGTGTTCGCCTTCTACTACCTGATGCCGGCCCTCGGCCTGACGTGAGCCCGGTTCTACGGGCTCACGTGACCCCGTAGAACTTCTCCGTCTCCTCGACGGCGGCCTGGAACCGCTCGTCGAAATCGTCCCGAATGAGCGTCCGGACCACATAGTCCTGGACGCTCATTCCTCTTTTCGCCGCATGGTCCCGGAGCCGTTCGAGCAACTCCCCGTCTATCCGCAGGCTGAGCACACTGGTCCCCATGGCTACGAGGGTCGCGACCCCCGGGCGCCCGGTGCCTCACTTTCCGGATTCGGCTCACTCGTACGGGTGATAGATGCGCCCTGCATGCGTTAACCATGATTCAGTGGCCCAAGTCACGGGCGACCAGGCGTGTCAGCGGTGGTCTTTAGCGAGAGTAATGAGTTACTCTAAGGACATGCCGGACCTCACCCATGGCGACGACGCTGCCGCCGTGAACGCCCTTCGCTCCGCCGTGATGCGGTTGTCCCGTCGGCTCAAGCACCAGCGGGTCGACGAGTCGCTGAGCCCCACCGAGATGTCGGTGCTCGGCACCTTGTCCAACTGCGGCCAGGCCACCCCGGGCGAGCTCGCCCGCAAGGAGCATGTCCAGCCGCCCTCGATGACCCGCATCGTGGCGCTGCTCGAGTCCAAGGGGCTGGTCCGTCTGGAGCCGCATCCCGAGGACCGGCGCCAGAAGGTCGTCACCAGGACCGAGCAGGCCGAGGTGATGCTGGAGGAGAGCCGCCGCAAGCGCAACGCGTTCCTGGCCGGTCTGGTCGAGGGCCTCGACGAGGACGAGTGGGCGAAGATCCGCGCCGCCGCCCCCGTGCTGGAGAAACTCGCACACCTGTAAGCACGCGGCGCGCATCGCATCGCGAACCAGCCGTACTGCGCGCCGGTGCCGGGAGCACGGGCGCGCGCAGACGAAAGAGCAGTCGACCTAGGAGGCGAACCCACTTTGAGTACGGGATCCGGAGCAGCTTCCGCCCCCGCACCAACCGCCACTACCACCACCGTTTCCCACAAGTCCTCGATGTTCAGCTCGCTGAGGATCAGGAACTACCGACTCTTCTTCGCCGGTCAGGTCGTCTCCAATACCGGCACCTGGATGCAGCGCATCGCACAGGACTGGCTGGTGCTGAGCCTCACCGGCTCCTCCGCGGCCGTCGGCATCACGACGGCCCTGCAGTTCCTGCCGATGCTGCTCTTCGGTCTCTACGGCGGCGTCCTCGTCGACCGCCTGCGCAAGCGCCCCGCGCTCCTCGTCACGCAGACCTCGATGGCCGTCACCGGCCTCGTCCTCGCCGCGCTCACCCTGACCGGCCACGTCCACGTCTGGCACGTCTACGTCGCCGCCTTCGCCGTCGGCCTCGCCACGGTCGTCGACAACCCGGCCCGCCAGTCCTTCGTCTCCGAGATGGTCGGCCCCGAGCAACTGCAGAACGCGGTCAGCCTGAACTCCGCGAACTTCCAGTCCGCCCGCCTGATCGGCCCCGCCGTCGCCGGTGTCCTCATCACCGGCGTGGGCACCGGCTGGGCGTTCCTCTTCAACGGCCTGTCCTTCGTCGCCCCCATCGCCGGCCTGCTGCTGATGCGCGCGCGTGAACTGCACGTCGTCGAGCGGACGCCGCGCGGCAAGGGCCAGCTGCGGGAGGGGCTGCGCTATGTCGCCGGCCGCCCCGAACTGATCTGGCCGATCGTCCTCGTCGGCTTCATCGGCACCTTCGGCTTCAACTTCCCGGTGTGGCTGTCGGCCTACGCGGACGACGTCTTCCATGCGGGCGCCGGCGCCTACAGCCTCTTCAACACGCTGATGGCCGTCGGCTCGGTCGCCGGAGCCCTGCTCGCTGCCCGCCGCGGCACGGCACGGCTGAGGGTGCTGATCGCGGCGGCGGTGGCCTTCGGCACGCTGGAGATCGTGGCCGCGCTCGCGCCGTCGTACTGGCTGTTCGCACTGCTGATGGTCCCGATCGGGGTCTTCGGCCTGACGGTCAACGTCACGGCCAACACCTCGGTGCAGATGGCCACCGACCCGGCCATGCGCGGCCGGGTGATGGCCCTGTTCATGATGGTCTTCATGGGCGGTACGCCGCTGGGCGCACCGCTTGTCGGCTGGGTCACCGACGCCTACGGCCCGCGGGTCGGCTTCGTCCTCGGCGGCATCGTCTCGGCCGCTGCGGCCGCCGTCATCGGCGTGGTCCTGGTCCGCATCGGCGGCCTGCGCCTGAGCGTGCGCTGGTACCACGGCCACCCACAGGTACAGGTCGTACCGCGCGAGCCGGAACTGGCGACCGCGGCCTGAGCGGCCGGTCCGGGTCAGTCGCAGGGGAAGTCGTCGGTCTTGAGGACAAGGCCGACGACCGTTCCGGTCAGGTCGATGTCCTCGCCGAAGGGGATCTTCGTCTCGGTCGCGTACGCGCCGTCCTTGGGGTGCGTGTACAGGTAGCACCTGGCCTGGTACGGGTCGGCGATGAGGTACACGGACACCTCGGCGGCAGCGTACGCGTCCTTCTTGGGGCCGTAGTCGTTGGCCGCGGTCTTCCTCGAGATCACCTCGGCGACGAACTCGACGTCCTCGTAGTGCCAGAGTCCTTTGGGGTTCAGGGTGGCTCCCTCGGTCATCAACGTCATGTCCGAGGCGAAGCCGTTGAGGTGGCCGGGGTAGTCGATGCGGACATCGGACTTCAGGCGCTTGCGCGGGAACTTGGTGCGCAACGCGTCGTAGAGAGCGGCGATGATCTCCCAGTGGGTGTCGCGCTGCGGCGCCGTGAAGATGTTCCCCTCGACGATCTCGACCTTGTACCCCTCGGGGACGGGCATCCTCTCCAGCCACTCGAACATCATGTCGAGCGTGAGTTCGCCGCCGCTTTCGGCCATCTCGATCCTGTCGTCAAGGACGGACATCGTGGCGCTCCTCCCCGGCTGCCCCACGGACGAGCGCAATCGCGCGCTGCAACGATACGCACGGTCATCCGGACACGCCCGGCACACGGCAGGCAGACTGGTCGTATGAGACTCTTCGCCGCCGTGGTGCCCCCCGAAGAGGTCCTTCGTGAACTGGCCTCGGAAGTCCACGAGTTGAGCAATTTCCCCGGCGCCGGTGGGCTGCGCTGGACCGGCCGCCCCGGCTGGCACTTCACGCTCGCGTTCTACAGCGAGGTCGACGACGAGCTGGTGCCGGATCTGTCGGAACGCCTGGAGCGCGCCGCGCACCGCACCGCCCCCTTCTCCCTCGCCGTCTCCGGCGGCGGACAGTTCGGGCGCGGGCGGACCCTGTGGGCCGGGGCCGAGGGCGACCTGGCGACGCTGCGGCTGCTCGCCGACCGGGCGGAGGCGGCGGCGCGGAAGGCGGGCGTGCCGATGGGGGAGCACCGGCGGTACAAGGCCCACCTGACGGTGGCCCGCAGCCGTGACGCCGTGGACGTACGGCCGTACGTCACCGCCCTCGCGCAGTTCACGAGCCGCACCTGGACGGTGGCGGACCTCGCCCTGGTACGCAGCAACCTGCCGAGGTCGGGCGTGCCGGGGGAGCAGCCCCGGTATGAGGCGGTCGCCCGCTGGGCACTCGGCGCCGCCGGTTAGGCTCGAGAACGTGGACCCGAAAACCCGGAACCGGATCATGGCCGGTGCCCTTGTGCTGATGTTGGTCGTCGTAGTGCTGGCGGCGGTCGGAAGGTAAGCCCGAGACTGACCGCCGCCGTCATCGGCGCTATCGCCGCGGCTCGAGCCGGCCTACCAGGCGAAGGCCTCCGGAGACGGTCCCGTACCCGGGAAGATCTCGTCCAGACCGGCCAGCAGTTCCTCGCTCAGCTCCAGCTCCACCGCACGCAGCGCGGACTCCAGCTGCTCGGCGGTGCGCGGACCGACGATCGGGCCGGTCACCCCGGGCCGGGTGAGCAGCCAGGCCAGGGCGGCCTCGCCGGGCTCCACGCCGTGCTTGTCGAGCAGGTCCTCGTACGACTGGATCTGCGCGCGGACGGTGGGGTTGGCCAGGGAGTCCGCGGACCGCCCGGAAGCGCGCCGGCCGCCCTGCACCTCCTTCTTGATCACACCGCCGAGCAGACCGCCCTGCAGCGGGGACCACGGGATGACGCCGAGGCCGTAGTCCTGCGCGGCGGGGATGACCTCCATCTCGGCACGCCGTTCGGCGAGGTTGTAGAGGCACTGCTCGCTGACGAGCCCGATGGTGCCGCCCCGGCGAGCGGCGGTCTCGTTCGCCTGGGCGATCTTGTAGCCGGGGAAGTTGGAGGAACCGGCGTACAGCACCTTGCCCTGCTGGACCAGGACGTCGATCGCCTGCCAGATCTCGTCGAAGGAGGTGCTGCGGTCGATGTGGTGGAACTGGTAAAGGTCGATGCGATCGGTCTGCAGCCGCTTGAGGCTGGCGTCCACGGCACGCCGGATGTTCAGCGCGGAGAGCTTGTCGTGGTTGGGCCAGGCGTCGCCTTCCGCGGCCATGTTGCCGTACACCTTGGTGGCGAGGACGACCTTGTCGCGCCGCTCGCCGCCCTTCGCGAACCAGTTCCCGATGATCTCTTCGGTACGGCCCTTGTTCTCGCCCCAGCCGTACACGTTCGCGGTGTCGAAGAAGTTGATGCCCGCGTCCAGCGCCGCGTCCATGATCGCGTGGCTGTCGACCTCATCGGCCAGCGGGCCGAAGTTCATGGTGCCGAGGACGAGTCGGCTGACCTTGAGTCCCGTGCGTCCTAGCTGCGTGTACTTCATGGTCACCCAGCCAACGTCTTGGAGTGCGCTCTATGCAAGCGCATGGATGGTGCGGATGAAGGCTGTCCAGGTCGGTCGGAGCCGTCGGAGAGGGTGCCGTTTGTCGGGGGACAGAGGTTGTGCAGGCTGGCGGGTGAGTGGCTGGGTGGCACACATGGAACGGGGCGGCGTACGTCGACGGGGTGTCGATGTACGCCGCCCTCGGGTGGGACGCGTTGCGGGATGAGGGCCTGCGTTGTCATGGCGGTTATTTCGGGTCGTCGTTGAACTTCGAGGTCGACCAGAAGTAGCCGAGTACCGCGAGGCCCAGGCACCAGGCGACGGCGAGCCATCCGTTGGTGCCGATCTCCGTGCCGAGCAACAGGCCGCGCAGGGTCTCGATGGCGGGCGTGAACGGCTGGTATTCGGCGATCGGCTGGAACCAGCCCGGCATCGCGTCGATGGGGACGAAGGCGCTGGACAGGAGCGGCAGCAGGATCAGGGGCATGGCGTTGTTGCTGGCGGCCTCCGCGTTCGGGCTGACCAGGCCCATGCCGACCACGATCCAGGTGAGCGCCATGGAGAAGAGCACGAGCAGCCCGAACGCCGCGAGCCACTCCAGGACGGTGGCATCGGTGGAGCGGAAGCCGATGGCCACGGCGACGGCGCCGACGAGGACCACGCTGACGACCGACTGCAGCACGCTGCCGATGACGTGTCCGACGATCACGGAGCCGCGGTGGATCGCCATCGTGCGGAAGCGGGCGATGATGCCCTCGGTCATGTCGTTGGAGACGGATACCGCGGTGCCGATCGTGGTGCTGCCGATGGTCATCAGCAGGAGGCCCGGGACGATGTAGGCGATGTACTCGGAGCGGTCCGGACGGCCGCCCCCGATGCCCGCGCTCATGGTGTCGCCGAAGATGTAGACGAAGAGCAGCAACAGCATGATCGGCGTGAGCAACAGGTTCAGGGTGAGGGACGGGTAGCGCCGGGCGTGCAGGAGGTTGCGGCGCAGCATCGTGGACGAATCGCGCAGGGCGAGGGAGAGGGAGCTCATCGGGCAGCCTCCTTGGGCTGGGTGGGGATGGCGGTTCCGCCGGTCAGGGCGAAGAAGACGTCGTCGAGGTCGGGGGTGTGCACGGTCAGTTCGTCGGCCTCGATGCCGTTCGAGTCCAGGCGGTCGAGGATGGAGCGCAGCTCGCGCTGGCTGCCGTCGCTGGGAAGCTGGAGGGTGAGGGACTCGTCGTCGCAGGTGACCTCGCGCAGGGCGGACGCGGCGCTCTGGTAGGCGGCCGGGTCGGTGAAGCGGAGCCGGACGTGTCCGCCGGGGATGAGCCTCTTCAGTTCCTCGGCGGTGCCCTGGGCGGCGATCTTGCCGTCGTTGAGCACGGCGATCCGGTCGGCGAGTTCGTCGGCCTCCTCCAGGTACTGGGTGGTGAGGAAGACGGTGACGCCGTCGGAGACGAGCTCGCGGATGATCTGCCACATGGTGTGCCGGGAGCGCGGGTCGAGGCCGGTGGTCGGCTCGTCGAGGAAGATGATCCGCGGGTTGCCGACCAGGGTCATGGCGATGTCGAGGCGGCGTTTCATGCCGCCGGAATAGGTGGACGCGGGCTTCTTCGCGGCCTCGGTGAGGTCGAAGCGCTCCAGCAGCTCGGCGGTGACCTGCCGTCCCTCGAGTCTGGAGAGGTGGTGCAGGTCGGCCATGAGGAGCATGTTCTCCTCGCCGGTGATCAGGCCGTCGACGGCGGAGAACTGCCCGGTGACGCCGATCGCGGCGCGTACGGCCTGCGGCGCGGTGGTGAGGTCGTGGCCGCCGACGCGGATCCGGCCACTGGCGGGGTCGGGGGAGATCAGGGTGGAGAGGACCTTGACGGCGGTGGTCTTGCCGGCGCCGTTCGGGCCGAGCAGGGAGAAGATCGTTCCTTCCGGGACGGCCAGGTCGACGCCGTCGAGGACGGTCTTGTCGCCGTAGGACTTGCGCAGCCCGTTCGCCGCGATGGCCGGGTCGGTCATGAGGGGTTGCTCCTCCGTACAGGGATGCGGGTTCACAGGCTGCGGGCGGTGATGTCGCCGTAGGCGGTGGTCGCGTGGATGTTCAGGCCGGCGGAGCCTCCGTCGGTGTTCTTGAGCGCGTTGTGGATCCGGCCGTAGGAGGTGCCGGCGTCGAGAGAGGCGGAGACTCCGGAGGCGGCGCCGATGAAGATCTCGCCGTGCTCGGTGCGCAGCGTGACCGTGCCGCGGGCGGCCTCGGCGATGCTCAGGTCGCCCTTCTGGGTGCTGATCTCGGCGGGGCCGCTCAGGCGGCCGACCGTGACATCGCCGGCCTGGACGGTGAGGCGAGCGCTGTCGGCCTCGTCGAGCTTGACCGTGGCCTGCGCGCCCTCGAAGGCGACGTCGCCGAGGCGTCCGACGCCCCGGAGTTCGGCGGCGGCCGCCTTCGCCTCGATGCGGGAGCCGGCGGGCAGTTGGACCGTCATCTCGACGGACCCGGAGTTGCCGAGGACCCGGTTCTTCGCCGCCGGGGCCTCGATCCGCAGGACGCCGTCGCTGTAGGCGACCTCGATCTGCTCCGCCGCCTTCACGTCGCGGCTCTTGGCGGCGTTCGCGGGCAGGATCTCGACCGTGGTGTCGGCCCGGTCGGCGGCGATGAACTGGATGCGTCCGGCAGGGATGTCGAGGACGGCCGAGACCGGGGCGGGGGTGTCGAACTTCTGCATCGTGCGCTCCTTCGGTTCGTTGTTTCCGACATTGGAAACGCTACGTTGCGTTCATGAAACTGGCAACAAGGTTGTTGCATCAAATCGCTGTCAGTGCAGGATAAAGCAGAGATTTCGTTGCAATGAATCTTCTTCTAATGCAACAACTCGCATCTGGTCGTTGCAATGAATTGAAGGTGAACGCTATGCTGGAGACACCACGCACCATGAAGGAGGCCGCGATGCCGGGAGGCAGGCTCACCCAGCAGGAACGCCAGCAGATCGCGCTGGGACTGGCCGACGGCCTCGCCTACGCGGAGATCGCCAGGCGCCTCGACCGCCCCACCTCGACGATCACGCGTGAGGTGATGCGCAACGGCGGCCCCACCGCCTACCGCGCCGACCTGGCTCACCGCGCCACCGAGCGCCGCGCCCACCGCCGCAGGCAGATCGTGCCCCGGGACCCGAACACGCCCCCGCAGCCCCACGGACGCGACGCCGAGGCCGTGCGCGAGTACGAGGAGACGTTCACCACCCTCCTCATGCAACAGGGCCTGCCCAAGATGATGGCCCGGGCGCTGACCTGCCTGTTCGTCACCGACGCGGGCAGCCTCACCGCGTCCGAGCTGGTCGAGCGCCTCCAGGTCAGCCCGGCGTCCGTCTCCAAGGCGATCGCGTTCCTCGAGAGCCAGGGCCTCATCCGCCGAGAACGCGACGAACGCCGCCGCGAGCGCTACCTCGTCGACGACGGCGTCTGGTACCAGTCGATGGTCGCCGCCGCCCGAGCCAACGCCCAGCTCGCCCAGACCGCCCGGCAGGGTGTCGGCGTCCTCGGCCCCGGCACCCCGGCCGCCGCCCGCCTCGAGAACATCGCCCGCTTCATGGACTTCGTCGGCGAGAGCATCGCCCGCGCCGCGGAGCAGGCCCGCGAGATCCTCTACGCGAAACCCGAGACGACCGCAGGCGGCACTGCCGACGCAAGCTCGGACGCCGGCTCCACCTCGGCCTAATCCCGGGGAAAGTCGTCGGTCTTGAGGACGAGGTCGACCACCGTTCCGGTCAGGTCGATGTCGGTGCCGAAGTCCACCGGCGTCCTCTTCTCGTAGTCGCCGTCCTTCGGGTCGGTGTAGACGTAGCACCGGCCCTGGTAGGGATCGGCGACGACGTAGACCGGGACCTCGGCGACCGCGTAGGCGATCTTCTTCGGACCGTAGTCGTTCGCGGCCGTGCCCTTGGAGATGACCTCGGCGACGAACTCGACGTCCTGGTACCGCCAGTGGCCTGTGTCGTCTTTCTTCGCCGAGTCGCTGAGCTTGGCGATGTCCGGGCAGAAGCCGTTCTCGTGGCCCGGGAAGTCGATCCTGACGTCCGAGAAGACCCTCACCTTCCTGCCGAACCGGTCTACAACGGACAAGAGGATCTCGCGGATGATTTCCCAGCGAGTGTCCCGCTGCGGCGTCATGAAGACGTATCCCTCGACGATCTCGACCCTGAATCCTTCGGGGACGGGCATCCGCTCGAGGCGCTCGAACCACTCGTCCAGGCGCTCGGTGTTGGCGTCGGCGTCGGCCATCTAGATCCTGTCTTCCAGGACGGTCATCGTGGCGCTCCTCCCCGGCTGCCCCACGGACAGATACAGCCGCGCGGTACAACGATACGCACCGTGACCAGGAGACGCCGGAAATCGGTCAGTCTGTTCCGGCCACGTACTGGTGCCCGATCCCCCACGCCTCCCACATCGCCCCCGCGAACGCCCCCGCCAGCTTGTGCTCGCCGCTCGCGTTCGGGTGGGTGCCGTCGTACGTGTCGATGTTGAAGTCGTACGACTCCGGTACCGACGCCAGCAGGAGTGGTGACGTCGGCTCGTCCAGGTCCGCCGCCGCCTTCGCCAGCAGTTCGTTGAAGAGGGTGACCTGGGCGGCGAAGGGCGGGTCCGTCTCCACGCGGACGTTCGGGATCACCGGGAGCAGCACCATGCGTATGCGCGGCTTGGCCGCCCGCGCCTGTGCGATGAAGGCCCGGACGTTCTCCGCCGTCTGCTCCGCGTTCGTGTAGAAGCCCAGGTCGATCAGGCCCAGGGAGACCAGGAGCACGTCCGCGCGGTGAGCGCGTACCGCCTCGCCGATCAGCGGAGTCATGTGCTGCCAGCCCTCGCCCCAGCCGGCCAGGTGGGCGCGCGGGAAGCCGGGGTCGGCGTAGGCGTACGACGTCGGGGCCTCGGCCACCTTGTCGTACAGCGTCTCGCGCGGGCCGACCAGCGTGAACGGGCCGCCGTACGTCCCGCACAGGTGCTGCCACAACCGGTAACGCCATGTGTGTTCGCCCGTGCTTCCGATCGTCATGGAGTCACCGACGGGCATGAACCTGAGCATCCGCTCATGATGGACGATCGCGGCGGTGGGTGGGGTGTGAGGCCCACCACGTACGGTCAACGCCCGGCGGGGATGGCACGCTTGCCTCATGCGTCGACCGGTCGCCCTGCTAGCCGGGGTTCTGCTCATGGGTGCCCTCGCCGTGCCCGCCTCCGCCGCCGACGGTGACGAGGGGTTCACGATCAAGGACCCCCGCATCACCGAGTCCAGCGGCCTCGCCGCCTCCCATCTTCACCCCGGCGTCTACTGGACGCACAACGACAGCGACGACGGGCCGTACATCTACGCCGTCGACAGCCGCACGGGGAAGACCGTCGCCACCGTCACCCTGCGGGGGGTCGGGACGCCGCGGGATGTGGAGGCCATCTCCATCGGGCCCGGCAATCAGATCTACGTCGGGGACATCGGGGACAATCTCGGGGGCTCATGGCCGTACGTGTGGATCTACAAGCTGCCCGAGCCCAAGGTGCTCGAGGATCAGACGATCCGTGCCACGCAGTACGTCGTGAAGTACTCCGACGGCGCCCGCGACGCCGAGTCGCTCGTCGTGCACCCGAAGACCGGGCGCGTCTACATCATCGACAAGAAGGAGAACGGCGGGCATTTGTACGAGGGGCCGGCCCGACTGTCCGCCTCCGGGACCAATGTGTTCAAGCCCGTCGCACCCGTCGACCTGTGGGCCACCGACGCCGCCTTCTCGCCCGACGGCACGCAACTCGCCGTACGGGGGTACTTCGGTGGGATCTACTACGACTGGAGCGGCGGCCACATCGAGCGTCGCGGGCGGCTCAACGTGCCCTTGCAGGGCCAGGGCGAGTCCGTCAGCTACTCCGCCGACGGGACCAAGCTGATGTTCGGCAGCGAGGGTGCCGGCAGTGCCGTGGAGGCTCAGGACGCGCCAGGAGGGGCCGGCAACAGCCCCAAGTCGCCTTCCGGAGGTGGGAGTTCCGCCGTGATTGGGGGCGGGGACAGCAGCGATCGGTTCAAGGTCGGTGCGGTCGCCGTCGCCGTTGCCGCCGTCGCCCTGTTCGGGCTGCGCCGGCGGCGGAGACGGGACTGAACCGGGTCACCGCTCCGGCGTCTTCGGCCTCGTTCGTGACCCGCACGGCCAGATGAGAGAAGGGCGCCCGGTGAGCACCGGGCGCCCTTCACCGTCGTACGGCGACGAACGCGGTCAGAGCTTCTCGATCACGAAGTCGACGCACTTGGTCAGGGCCTCGACGTCGGCCGGGTCGATCGCCGGGAACATCGCGATGCGCAGCTGGTTGCGGCCGAGCTTGCGGTACGGCTCGGTGTCGACGATGCCGTTGGCGCGCAGCACCTTTGCGACGGCCGCCGCGTCGATGTCGTCGGCGAAGTCGATCGTGCCGATGACCTGCGAACGCTTCGCCGGGTCGGTGACGAACGGGGTGGCGTACTTCGACTCTTCCGCCCAGGAGTACAGACGGGTCGAGGAGTCCTTGGTACGGGCCGTCGACCACGCCAGACCGCCCTGGCCGTTGAGCCACTCCAGCTGCTGGTTCAGCAGGAAGAGGGTGGCGAGGGCCGGGGTGTTGTACGTCTGGTTCTTGCGGGAGTTGTCGATCGCCGTCGGGAGGCTGAAGAACTCCGGGACGTGGCGGCCGGACGCGTGGATCCGCTCGGCCCGCTCGATCGCGGCCGGGGAGAAGACGCCGATCCACAGGCCGCCGTCGGAGGCGAAGGACTTCTGCGGGGCGAAGTAGTAGACGTCCGTCTCGGCGACGTCGACCGGGAGGCCGCCCGCGCCGGAGGTGGCGTCGACCAGGACGAGGGCGCCCTCGTCGGCGCCGGCCACGCGCTTGATCGGCATGGCGACACCGGTCGAGGTCTCGTTGTGCGTGAAGGCGTAGACGTCGACGCCCGCCTCGGCCTGCGCCTCCGGGTGGGTGCCCGGGTCGGTGGCGATGACGGTCGGCTCGGCCAGCCAGGGGGCGAGCTTGGCCGCCTTGGCGAACTTGGAGGAGAACTCGCCGAAGCTGAGGTGCTGCGACTTGTTCTCGATCAGGCCGTGGGTGGCGATGTCCCAGAACGCGGTGGAGCCGCCGTTGCCGAGGATCACCTCGTAGCCGTCCGGGAGGGAGAACAGGGAGGCGATGCCCTCGCGGACCTGGCCGACCAGGTTCTTCACCGGGGCCTGCCGGTGGGAGGTGCCGATGAGGGACGTACCGGTCGCGGCGAGGGCGTCCAGCGCCTCCGTCCGCACCTTGGAGGGACCCGCGCCGAAACGTCCGTCCGCGGGCTTGATGTCAGAGGGAATCCGGATCTCAGCCACGACTGGAGACTAGCCGTTGGGGGAAATCTGGGCGAAACCTCGTCCGGCGGGTGAGACGGCGTTTGGGTGACTGTCCCTGGGGGGCCGCGGCTCCCGGACCCCCGCGTCGGCCTGAACGGTCTCGTCCTGGAACGCCGACGGGCTGTTGAGTGGACCCACGGACGGGTTGTTGAGTGGACGTATGTCGGAAATCAATGCGGAACTGCGCGCGGCCGTCCGGGGCGAGGTCGCGTTCGACGTGACCTCCCGGGCACTTGTCACCATGGACGCGTCCAACTACCGGCGTGTCCCGGCGGGGGTGGTCGCGCCCCGCGATGCCGACGACGTGGCCGCCGTACTGGAGATCTGCCGCAGACACGGCGTACCGGTGGTCGCGCGGGGCGGGGGGACGTCGATCGCCGGGCAGGCCACCGGCACAGGCGTGGTGCTCGACTTCACGCGGCACATGAACCGGCTCCTGGAGATCGACCCCGGCACGCGTACGGCCGTCGTCCAGCCGGGGCTGGTCCTCGACCGGCTCCAGGAGGCGGCCGCCCCGCACGGGCTGCGGTTCGGCCCCGACCCCTCCACCCACGGCCGGTGCACGCTCGGCGGGATGATCGGCAACAACTCGTGCGGGTCGCACTCGGTTGCCTGGGGTACCACGGCCGACAGCGTGCGGGAGCTGGCCGTGGTGACCGCGCGCGGACAGCGGCTGTGGCTCGGGCAGGACTGGGCCGGGGCTCCGGAAGGGCTGCGGGCGCTTGTGGAAGGCGAGTTGGCGCTCCTGCGCACCGGCTTCCCGGAGCTGCCGCGCCGTATCTCCGGGTACGCGCTGGACGCCCTGCTCCCCGAGAAGGGCGCCGACGTCGCCCGCTCGTTCTGCGGCTCGGAGGGCACCCTGGGCGTGCTCACCGAAGCGGTCGTACGGCTCGTCGAGGCGCCACGCGCGCGTGCGCTCGCCGTGCTCGGGTACGCCGACGAGAGCGCGGCCGCCGACGCCGCGGCCGGTCTGCTCCCGCACGGACCGCTGACCGTGGAGGGCATGGCGGCCGACCTGGTGCCGTCCGCCGCCGGGCTGCCCCGGGGCGGGGCCTGGCTGTTCGTGGAGACCGGTGGGGAGACGGCGGACGAGGCACGCGCGGGTGCGGAGGCGATCGTCCGCGCGGCCGACGTCGTGGACGCGGCGATCGTGACCGACCGCGCCGCCCAGCGCACCCTGTGGCGCGTCCGGGAGGACGCGAGCGGTACGGCGACCCGGATGCCGGACGGCAGCGAGGCCTGGCCCGGCTGGGAGGACTGCGCCGTCCCGCCGGCCCGGCTCGGCGCGTATCTGCGAGACTTCCGGGCCCTGTTGTCGGCGCACGACCTGCGCGGAACGCCGTACGGCCACTTCGGTGACGGCTGCATCCACGTCCGCATCGACTTCGACCTGCTCACGGAGGCGGGGATCGGCCGGTTCCGGCGTTTCTCCGAGGAACTGGCCGACGTGGTGGTGGCGCACGGCGGTTCGCTGTCCGGGGAGCACGGGGACGGACAGGCCCGCGCCGAGCTGCTGCCGAAGATGTACGGCCCCGAGCTGGTCGCCCTGTTCGAGCGGGCCAAGCGGATCTGGGACCCGGACGACCTGCTCAACCCCGGCATGCTCGTCCGCCCGGCGCCCCTGGACACGAACCTCCGCTTCTCGGTCCTGCCCCGGGAGCCCGTGCCGGTCACCTTCGGCTACCCGGCCGACGGCGGCGACTTCTCGGCGGCGGTGCGCCGGTGCGTGGGGGTCGCCAAGTGCCGTACGCCATCGGCGGCCGGCTCCTCCGTCATGTGCCCCTCCTTCCGGGCGACCGGCGAGGAGGAGCACTCCACGCGCGGGCGGGCCCGGCTGCTGCACGAGATGCTCGCGGGCGAACTGGTCACGGACGGCTGGCGCTCGCCCGAGGTCCGGGACGCGCTGGACCTGTGCCTGTCCTGCAAGGGCTGCCGCTCGGACTGCCCGGTCGGCGTCGACATGGCCACGTACAAGGCCGAGTTCCTGCACCACCACTACGCCGGCCGACGACGGCCCGCCGCGCACTACGCGATGGGCCGGCTGCCGCTGTGGCTGCGCTGGGTGGCCCGGACCCGTACGGCGTCCCTGGTCAACGCTCTTGCCTCCGTACGGCCGTTGGCATCCCTGGCGAAGCGACTGGGCGGGATCGCACCCGAACGGGAGATTCCCAGGCTGGCGCGGGAGACGTTCAGCCGCTGGTGGCGCAGGCGCCGCCCGGCCCCGTCCGAGGGCGACCTGGTCGTGCTGTGGCCGGATACCTTCACCGAGCACCTCTCACCAGCGGTGGGCCGGGCGGCCGTACAGGTACTGGAAGCGGCGGGCCTGAAGGTGGCGCTGCCGCCGACCCTGCGCCTGTCCGCACCGCCGATCGGCGGCGGCAGGTCGGCTGCCAGGGATCCGCTGCGGGCCCTGGCCCGCCGGGACCGGGTCTGCTGCGGACTGACGTACCTCTCCACGGGCCAGCTCACCCACGCCCGCGCGGTGTTGCGCCGCACCCTCGACCTGATGGAGCCGGTACTGGAGGCCGGTGCACCGGTCGTCGTCCTGGAACCCAGCTGCGCGGCTGCCCTGCGCACCGACCTGCCCGAGCTGCTGCACGACGATCCCCGGGCCGCCCGGCTGGCGTCGGCCGTCGTCACCTTCGCCGAGGCACTCGAGCGGTACGCCCCCGGCTGGACCCCGCCCGCCGTGAACCGCCCCGTCGCCGGCCAGACCCACTGCCACCAGCACGCGGTCCTCGGCGACGACCCCGACCGCCGCCTGCGCCGAGCGGCGGGCCTGACCGGCGACCTGACCGGCGGCTGCTGCGGCCTCGCGGGCAACTTCGGCTTCGAGAAGGGGCACTACGAGGTCTCTACGGCCTGCGCGGAGGAACAGCTCCTGCCGTCGGTACGGGAGGCGGCGGAGGGGACGGTGGTCCTGGCGGACGGCTTCTCGTGCCGTACGCAGCTGGAGCAACTGGCCGGGATGCGTGGGCGGCACCTGGCGGAGGTACTGGCCGAGGCATTGGAACCGCAAAGGGACGGGCGCCTTTCCTGAGGAATCTCTCAGGTTTTTCGAGCAATTCCCAGTCATTCTCAGGGGATTCACAGTGGTTCTTTGCTCTTTTCGCGCTGTGTACGGGTGAACGGTGTGTACGTTTCTTGGTGTCGGGTTCCGGAAAAGGAATTCGGCACCACAGGAAAAACACGCGTACAGTGCGAACGAAGGAGAAGGAAATGAGCCTCAAGAAGCTCGCCCCGCTGCCCCCCAAGGCCAAGTCCAAGCAGCTTCCCCCGCCGCCGAAGCCGAAGGCGAAGAAGAAGCACCAGCCGAAGCCGCTGCCCGGCCAGCACCGCTGATCCGGCTGAGCGGGACGATCGGGGAGATCGGGACATGAAGGGGGCCGGCGGCGCGCCGCCGGCCCCCTTTCCGTCGGCCCGTTGGTGAATTCAGAGAATACCTGAGGAGAGAATGCGGGCATGTCGCACATGAATGAAGACGAAGAACCGGAACACGAGGGCGAGGATACGCCCACCATTCCCGCCCGTACCGCCTTCCGTCGTTTCTGGCCGCTGACCAGAGGCCTGCGCGGTTGGCTGCTGATCGTCTGGCTGTGCACGGTGATCGCCGCGCTCGCCGAGACCGGGGCGATTCTCCTCTTCAGCGAACTCACCGACAACGCCCTGCAGAAGGGCTCCCTGGCCGCCTTCTGGACCCCGGCCGCGCAGTGGCTGGGCATCGCGATCGTCGGCGCGCTCGTCGCGTACGCGGGCAACTCGCTCGCCGCGTGGACGACGGAACGCTTTGTGATGCGGCTGCGCGAGCACGTCTTCGACCACGTACAGCGGTTGCCGCCGCACTTCTTCCAACGGCACCGGCAGGGCGACCTGCTGTCCCGCCTGACCGGCGATGTCGAGGCGATCGAGACGATGGTCGTGTCCGGGCTGGTCGGCGCGGCGTCGGCCGCCTTCTCCGCCCTCTTCTACGCGGCCGCCGCGTTCTGGCTGCGCTGGGACCTGGCCGCCGCCACCTTCGTCCTCGCGCCCCTGTTCTGGCTGGCGGCCCGCCGCTTCTCCGGTTCCATCAGGGACGTCTCCCGCGCGGGCCGGGTCGCCGACGGTGCGATCACGTCGGTGGTCGAGGAGTCGCTGGGCAACATCGTGCTGACGCAGGCGTACGACCGGCGGGACGCGGAACGCCGGCGGCTCGGCGACGAGGCGAGGGCCTGGTTCCGCGCCTCGGTGCGCTCGTCCCGGCTGGGCGAGGCGTACGAGCAGCTCGTGCAGGTCATCGAGACGGTGTGCGTCCTCGCGGTGATCGGCATCGGTGCCTGGGAGATCTCCGCCGGCCGCATGACCCTCGGCCAACTCCTCGCCTTCGCCGCGTTCCTCGGCTACCTCTACCCGCCCGTGCGCGGCCTGGCCCAGCTCGGCCTCACGGTCACGGCGGCGACGGCGGGCGCCGAGCGGCTCATCGAGATCATGGACGCGCAGCCTTCGGTCACCGACCCGAGGCACCCGTCCGACACCGGCCGCCCCGACGGCACGGTCGAGGTGAGGGACGCCGGTTTCGCCTACCCCGGCGCGGACAGGGCAGCGGCCCCGGCCCTGCAGGGCCTGTCCTTCACGGTCGGTCCCGGCGAGCTGGCGATCGTCACCGGGCCGAGCGGCGCGGGCAAGTCCACGCTCTCCAAGCTCCTGCTCCGCTTCTACGACCCCGACTCCGGCGACATCCTCCTGGACGGCGTCCCACTGAGGGAGCTGCCGCTGGCCCGGCTGCGCGAGTACGTCACGCTGCTGCCCCAGGAGACCCTGGTCCTGCACGACACCGTCCGCGCGAACATCGCCTGCGGGCGGCCCGGTGCCGGCGAGCGGGCGATCGAGGAGGCGGCGCGGGCGGCGGACGCGCACGACTTCATCACGCGATTGCCGCAGGGCTACGACACCGGGGTCGACCCCAACTCGGCTCGCCTGTCCGGCGGCCAGCTCCAGCGGCTGGCCATCGCCCGCGCGCTGCTGCGCGACTCCCCGGTCCTGGTCCTGGACGAGCCGACGACGGGACTGGACGCGATGGCCGCGCGCCGGGTCGTCAAGCCGCTGCGCCGCCTGATGGCGGGCCGTACGACCGTCATGATCACCCACGACCTCAATCTCGCCCCCGACGCCGACCGCATCCTGGTCATCGACCGGGGCCGGGTCGTGGAGACGGGCCGGCACGAGGAACTGCTGACGAGGGGCGGCGCATACGCCAGGCTGCACCGGTCGCAGAACAACGCGGTGATGGACACGGGGGAGCTGCGGCTGCCGCTGACGTACGAGTCGTCGTACAGCTCGTAGTGGTGTGGGTCGTAGTGGTTCGGGTCGTGGTACGGCTCGATCTCAGCATCTAGGACAGTGGTGTAAAGGGTTCACACTCCTGACGAGGGTCTATTACCCTGGACTTGACAGTGCACTGAGATGCACGCTGACCCAAGCCGGCCCCAGGACGACCAGTGACGACCTCCACCAGTACGACCCCGACCAGTTCCACCCCGACCTCGCTCTCCCCGGCGCCGGTGGGTACACCGCGCCGTTTCGGCTCGCTGGGCCCGGTCGGGCTGGTGCTGGCCGGTGGGGTCTCCGTCCAGTTCGGCGGGGCGCTCGCCGTGACGCTGATGCCGCGCGCCGGTGCGCTCGGGGTGGTGACCCTGCGACTGCTCGCGGCGGCGGTGATCCTGCTGGTGGTCTGCCGGCCCCGGCTGCGCGGGCACTCGCGCATCGACTGGGGCACCGTGATCGTCTTCGGCGTCACGATGGGTGTGATGAACGGCCTCTTCTACGAGGCGGTCGCCCGCATCCCGCTCGGTCCCGCGGTGACCCTGGAGGTCCTGGGCCCGCTGGCCCTCTCGGTCCTGGCGTCCCGGCGAGCGGTCAATGCGGTGTGGGCGGGCCTCGCCCTGGCCGGCGTCTTCCTCCTGGGTGGCGGGGGCTTCGGCGAGCTGGACATGACGGGCGTGGGCTTCGCGCTCGGCGCGGGGGCGATGTGGGCGACGTACATCGTCTTCAGCGCCCGTACGGGCCGACGGTTCCCGCAGGCCGACGGGCTGGCGCTGGCCATGGCGGTGGCGGCGCTGCTGTTCCTGCCGCTGGGCATCGCGGAGGCGGGCGGCAAGCTCCTCAACCCCACGACCATCGCCCTGGGTTCATCGGTGGCGCTGCTGTCCTCGGTCCTCCCCTACACGCTCGAACTCCTCGCCCTACGCCGCCTCCCCGCGTCCACCTTCGCGATCCTGATGAGCCTGGAACCGGCGATTGCGGCGACGGCGGGCTTCCTGATCCTGGGACAGTCCCTTTCGGCCACGCAGGCAGCCGCGATCGCTCTGGTCATCGCGGCGAGCATGGGGGCGGTGCGGACTCAGGTGGGGCGGGGGAAAGCGGCCGGCTGAGGGGGTCCGCCGGTGGGGATGTGGCCTCGACCCGGGTGATTGGTGGTTTTGTGCCGCCCGGCCGGGGCGCCGGCCCGGCTGAGGTGGTTCTGGGGTGGCACAAACGCACCGATCACCGGTGCTGAGCCGTGGTGGCTCAGGCGAACTGGCCCACCTGGTAGTCGCCTGCGGGCTGCTGGACGATGACGTTCATGCGGTTGTAGGTGTTGATGAGGGCGATGAGGGAGACGAGGGCGGCGAGCTGGTCCTCGTCGTAGTGCTTGGCGGCGTCTGCCCAGGCCTCGTCCGTGACGCCGCCGGCCGCGTCGGCGATGCGGGTGCCCTGTTCGGCCAGTTCGAGGGCGGCGCGCTCGGCGTCGGTGAAGACCTTGGCTTCGCGCCAGGCGGCGATGAGGTTGAGGCGCTGCTGGGTCTCTCCGGCGTGGGCGGCGTCCTTGGTGTGCATGTCGGTGCAGAAACCGCAGCCGTTGATCTGGCTGGCGCGGATCTTCACTAGTTCCTGTGTGGCCGCGGGGAGGGTCGAGTCCGACACAGCCTTGCCGGCCGAGTTGATGTACTTCGCGAACTTGGCACCGACCTGGCTGCCGTACAGGTTGAGACGAGCGTCCATGGTGATCTCTCCTGGTCGTATCGACTGCTACACCCCCCTGACGAACCGACCGCCGAAGATGTGACAGCGCCGGCACCAGCAGTTCGGCACCGACCAAGAAGCAGGCGGCCCCACGGTCACTTCCCGGCGCGCGTAAGGCGGCCCACCCCCACGTCTCGTCCCACGTGAGGGTCGGCCCACCGCTAATTCATGCAAGCGCGCTTGATTGTTTCTGTCGGCGCTGCCATGCTCCCCCCCATGGCCGACCCGACGCCCGTGATCGACGACCTGCGTGTGGAAGGTGACGAACTCGATGCGCTCGTCGCCGATGTGAGCTCGGATCACTGGGTGCTGCCCACACCAGCACCCCGCTGGACCGTAGCCCACCAGATCGCTCACCTGGTCTGGACCGACCGCTCCGCCCTGCTGGCGGTCACCGATGCCGACGCGTTCCGTGAGCTGGTCGAGAAGGCGATCACCGCTCCCGACTCGTTCGTCGACGACGGCGCCGGGGAGGGCGCCCGACTCCCACCCCGGGAGCTGCTGTTGCGCTGGCGTACGGGGCGTGCCCGGCTCGAAGCCGCCCTGCGCTCCGCTCCACCCGGCGCTCGTTTCCCCTGGTACGGGCCGCCCATGTCCGCGGCCTCCATGGCCACCGCCCGCCTGATGGAGACCTGGGCGCACGGACTCGACATCGCGGACGCCCTCGGCGTGACCCGGCCCGTCACCGATCGCATCCGGCACATCGCCTGGCTCGGCGTCCGTACCCGTGACTTCGCCTTCGGGGTGCATGGCGAGCCGGTACCCGCCGAGCCGTTCCGGGTCGAACTGACCAGTCCCGTCGGCGCGTTGTGGGCCTATGGTCCCGAAGGCGCCCCCCAACGCGTCACCGGCCCCGCCCTCGACTTCTGTCTCCTCGTCACCCAGCGTGCCCATCGCGCCGACCTCGGTCTGCACGCCGAAGGGCCCGAAGCCGACCGGTGGCTCGACATCGCCCAGGCCTTCGCCGGGCCGCCCGGCAGTGGGCGTCCGCGGAAGCACAAGCAGCAGGAGAGCGGCGCATGAGCGGTCCGGCCGTGAGCCCCCTCCGCATAGGCAACGCCTCCGGTTTCTACGGCGATCGCTTCGACGCCCTCAGCGAGATGCTCACCGGCGGTGAACTCGACGTCCTCACCGGTGACTACCTCGCCGAGCTCACCATGCTGATCCTCGGACGGGACCGGCTGAAGGACCCGGGTGCCGGGTACGCCCGTACCTTTCTGCGGCAGTTGGAGGACTGTCTGGGGCTGGCCCAGGAACGGTCCGTCAAGATCGTGACCAACGCCGGCGGCCTCAACCCCGCCGGACTCGCCGATGCCGTAAGGAAGTTGGCCGAGCGGCTCGGCATACCCGTGCGGGTCGCCCATGTCGAGGGCGACGACCTCACCGCCGCTCACCCCGGCAGCCTCGCCGCGCACGCCTACCTCGGCGGGTTCGGGATCGCCGCCTGTCTGCGGGAGGGCGCCGAGGTCGTGGTCACCGGGCGCGTCACCGACGCCGCGCTCGTCACCGGGCCCGCCGCCGCCCACTTCGGCTGGGGGCCGGGGGAGTACGACCGGCTCGCGGGCGCCGTCGTCGCCGGGCACGTGCTGGAGTGCGGGACTCAGGCCACCGGCGGGAACTACGCGTTCTTCGCCGAGCACGGCATCCAGCAGCTGCGTCGGCCCGGGTTTCCGCTCGCCGAGATCCATGAGGACGGCAGCTCCGTCATCACCAAGCACGACGGAAGCGGCGGGTTCGTGGATGTCGGCACGGTCACCGCGCAGTTGTTGTACGAGACCGGCGGTGCGCGCTACGCCGGGCCCGATGTCACCGCCCGGCTCGACACGGTCCGGCTCAGCCGGGCCGGGGACGACCGGGTGCGGATCGAGGGGGTGCGCGGGGAAGCCCCGCCGCCCACTCTCAAGGTCGGACTCAACTGGCTCGGCGGTTTCCGTAACGAGGTCGTGTTCGTGCTCACCGGGCTCGACATCGAGGCCAAGGCCGCGCTCGTGAGGGACCAGATGAGCGACGCGCTCGCCAAGTCGGCGGCCGGCGAGGTGCGGTGGGATCTCGTTCGTTCCGATCGAGCCGACGCGGGCACCGAGGAGACGGCCAGTGCGCTGCTGCGGCTCGTCGTGCGGGATCCGGACCAGGAGGTCGTGGGGCGTGCGCTGAGCGGTGCCGCCATCGAGCTGGCGCTGGCCAGCTACCCCGGGTTCCATGTGCTCGCACCACCGGGGAAGAGCGCGCCGTACGGGGTCTTCGAGGATGTGTACGTCCCCCATGGTGCCGTCGGCCATGTGGCCGTCCTCCACGACGGGCGGAGGATTCCTGTGCCCCCTCCCCACGAATCCCGTCCGCTGGAGGCCGTCTCCGACGAGCCTTCCGCGCTCCCCGAGCCCTTGCCTTCCGGGTCCACCCGCCGTGCCCCCCTCGGCCTCGTCGCCGGCGCCCGCAGCGGGGACAAGGGCGGGAACGCCAACGTGGGGGTGTGGGTCCGGTCCGACGACGCCTGGCGGTGGCTCGTCCATGAGCTGACCGTCGAGCGGTTTCAGCAACTGCTCCCCGAGACCCGCTCGTTGGACGTCACCCGGCACGTCCTGCCCAACCTGCGCGCCCTCAACTTCGTCGCCGAGGGAATCCTCGGCGCCGGAGTCGCCGCCCAGCACCGTTTCGACCCGCAGGCCAAGGCCCTCGGCGAATGGCTGCGCTCCCGCCACCTGGAGATCCCGGAGACCCTGCTGTGACGGTTCTTTCGTCCGCCCTGGACACCGCGAGCCCCGAATACGCGACCCACCGCGAGGCCATGCTCGCCAAGCTCGCCGATCTCGACGCCGAGCACGTGAAGGCCCTCGCGGGCGGCGGCGAGAAGTACGTCGCCCGGCACCGGGGGCGCGGCAAGCTGCTCGCCCGTGAGCGCATCGAGTTGCTCCTCGACCCGGACACGCCGTTCCTCGAGCTGTCGCCGCTGGCCGCCTGGGGCAGCGAGTACACCGTCGGCGCCTCCGTCGTCACCGGCATCGGTGTCGTCGAGGGTGTGGAGTGCCTGATCACCGCCAACGATCCGACCGTGCGCGGCGGTGCCAGCAACCCCTGGACCCTGAAGAAGTCGCTGCGCGCCAACGACATCGCCCTCGCCAACCGGCTGCCCTGCATCAGCCTGGTGGAGTCGGGTGGCGCCGATCTGCCGTCGCAGAAGGAGATCTTCATCCCCGGCGGGGCGATCTTCCGTGACATCACCCGGCTGTCCGCCGCCGGGATTCCCACCGTCGCCGTCGTCTTCGGGAACTCCACCGCCGGCGGCGCCTACATCCCGGGCATGTCCGACCACGTGATCATGGTCAAGGAACGCGCCAAGGTGTTCCTCGGCGGGCCGCCGCTGGTGAAGATGGCGACCGGTGAGGAGAGCGACGACGAGTCGCTGGGCGGTGCCGAGATGCACGCGCGCGTGTCGGGGCTCGCGGACTACTTCGCCGTCGACGAGCCGGACGCGCTGCGGCAGGCCCGGCGGGTCGTCGCCCGGCTCAATCACCGCAAGGCGTACGACGATCCGGGGCCGGCCGAGCCTCCCAAGTACGACCCGGACGAACTGCTCGGCATCGTCCCCGGCGATCTCAAGATCCCCTTCGATCCGCGCGAGGTCGTCGCCCGGATCGTCGACGGCTCCGACTTCGACGAGTTCAAGCCGCTGTACGGAACCAGCCTGGTGACCGGCTGGGCGTCCCTGCACGGCCGTCCCGTCGGCATCCTCGCCAACGCGCAGGGCGTGCTGTTCAGCGAGGAGTCGCAGAAGGCCGCCCAGTTCATCCAGCTCGCCAACCAGCGCGACATCCCGCTGCTGTTCCTGCACAACACCACCGGCTACATGGTCGGCAAGGAGTACGAGCAGGGCGGGATCATCAAGCACGGCGCGATGATGATCAACGCGGTCAGCAACAGCCGTGTGCCGCATCTGTCCGTGCTCATGGGGGCCTCGTACGGCGCCGGGCACTACGGCATGTGCGGGCGGGCCTACGACCCGCGTTTCCTGTTCGCCTGGCCCAGCGCCAAGTCCGCCGTGATGGGCCCGCAGCAGCTCGCCGGCGTGCTGTCGATCGTCGCCCGCCAGTCGGCCGCCGCGAAGGGGCAACCGTACGACGAGGACGCCGACGCGGCGCTGCGCGCCATGGTGGAGCAGCAGATCGAGTCCGAGTCGCTGCCGATGTTCCTGTCCGGGCGGCTCTACGACGACGGCGTCATCGACCCGCGCGACACCCGCACCGTCCTCGGCCTGTGCCTGTCCGCCATCCACACGGCTCCCTACGAGGGCGCGCGTGGTGGCTTCGGCGTCTTCCGGATGTGAGGCTCATGATGTCGACCCTGCTCGTCGCCAACCGCGGCGAGATCGCCTGCCGGATCTTCCGCACCTGTGGTGAGTTGGGAATCCGGACGGTCGCCGTGTACTCGGACGCCGACGAGAACGCCCTCCACACGCGCGTGGCCGACACGGCGGTACGGCTGCCGGGTGCGACGCCCGCCGAGACGTATCTGCGCGGTGATCTGATCGTGAAGGCGGCCGTCGTCGCGGGTGCGGACGCCGTGCATCCCGGCTACGGGTTCCTGTCGGAGAACGCCGGCTTCGCTCGTGCCGTCCTCGACGCCGGACTGGTGTGGATCGGGCCGCCCCCGGAGGCCATCGAGGCCATGGCGTCCAAGACGCGCGCCAAGGAGCTGATGGGGATCGCACCGCTCGGCGAGGTCACCGGGGCCGATCTGCCGGTGCTCGTGAAGGCGGCCGCGGGCGGCGGCGGGCGCGGGATGCGGATCGTGCGCCGGCTCGAGGAGCTCGACGGCGCCCTGGAGGGCGCGCGGGCCGAGGCCGCGAGCGCCTTCGGGGACGGTGAGGTGTTCGTCGAGCCATACCTCGGCGGCGACGCGCACGGCAGGCACGTCGAGGTGCAGGTCCTCGCCGACACGCACGGCACCGTGTGGACGCTCGGCACCCGTGACTGCTCGCTCCAGCGCCGCCACCAGAAGGTGATCGAGGAGGCGCCCGCACCGGGGCTCGATTCCCGAATCACCTCCGAGCTGTACGAGATGGCCGAGCGCGCCGCCCGTGCCGTCGACTACGTGGGCGCCGGCACCGTCGAGTTCCTCGTCTCCGACGGCACCGCCCACTTCCTGGAGATGAACACCCGTCTTCAGGTCGAACACCCCGTCACGGAGGCCGTGTTCGGCGTCGATCTGGTCGCGCTCCAGTTGCGCGTCGCCGAAGGCCACGCGCTCGAGAAGGAGCCGCCACGCGCGCGTGGCCACGCGATCGAGGCCCGCCTCTACGCCGAGGACCCGGCCCGCGACTGGGCCCCGCAGACCGGCACCCTGCACCGGCTCGCCGTACCGGACGGGGTTCGTCTCGACACCGGCTACACCGACGGCGACGACATCGGCATCCACTACGACCCGATGCTCGCCAAGGCGGTCGCCCACGCGCCCACGCGCGCGGAGGCGGCCCGCAAGCTGTCGGGCGCGCTGGAGCGGGCTGCGGTGCACGGCCCGGTCACGAACCGGGATCTGCTCGTGCGGTCCCTGCGGCACGAGGAGTTCACGGCGGCCCGCATGGACACGGGCTTCTACGACCGCCACCTCGCCGGCCTCACCGCGCCCGCCCCGGACCCGTACGCCCCTCTGGCCGCCGCCCTCGCCGACGCGCACGGCCGCTCCCGCTTCGGCGGCTGGCGCAACCTGCCGTCGCAGCCGCAGGTCAAGCGGTACGCGAGCGCGGGTGAGGAACACGAGGTCCGCTACCGGCACACCAGGGACGGCCTGGCCGCCGACGGGGTGCGTGTCGTGCACGCCGACGGGCGTCTCGTCGTACTCGAAGTGGACGGTGTGCGGCGGACGTTCGACGTGGCGCGGTACGGCGACCAGGTGTACGTCAACGCGACCGCCCTCACCGCCCTGCCGCGCTTCCCAGATCCGGCCGCACAGCTCGCCCCCGGCTCCCTGCTCGCCCCGATGCCCGGCACGGTCGTCCGTATCGCCGAAGGCCTGACGGACGGAGCCTTCGTCGAGGCCGGCCGGCCGCTCATCTGGCTGGAGGCGATGAAGATGCAGCACCAGATCACCGCCCCGGCCACCGGCACGCTCACCGCCCTGCACGTCAAGCCGGGCCAGCAGGTCGAGCCGGGCATGTTGCTCGCCGTAGTGCAGGAAAACCGTTCCTAGGAGCCCTCATGACCAGCGTCATCGAATCCGACGAGCACAAGGCACTCCGCGAGGCCGTCTCCGCCCTCGGCAAGCGTTACGGCCGTGACTACATCCTGCGCACCATCGCCGAGGGCCGCCCGCCCACCGAACTCTGGGCGGACGCGGGCAAGCTCGGCTATCTGGGCGTCAACCTTCCCGAGGAGTACGGGGGCGGCGGCGGCGGTGTCGCAGAACTCTCCATTGTGCTTGAGGAGTTGGGAGCGGCGGGCTCTCCGCTCCTCATGCTCGTCGTCTCCCCGGCGATCTGCGGCACGGTGATCTCCCGTTTCGGCACCGAGGAGCAGAAGCGCGCCTGGCTGCCCGGACTCGCCGACGGCACCCGTCTGATGGCCTTCGGCATCACCGAGCCCGACGCCGGTTCCAACTCGCACCGCATCACCACCACCGCGCGCAAGGACGGCGCCGACTGGCTGCTGACCGGCCGCAAGGTGTTCATCTCCGGTGTCGACATCGCCGACGCCGTGCTGATCGTCGGCCGTACCGAGGACGCCCGCACCGGACGGCTCAAGCCGTGCCTGTTCATCGTCCCGCGCGACGCCGAGGGCTTCTCGCGACGGCAGATCGACATGGAACTCAACGCCGCCGAGAAGCAGTTCGAGCTGGTACTCGACGACGTACGGCTGCCGGCCGACGCGCTTGTAGGCGACGAGGACGCGGGACTGCTGCAGCTGTTCGCCGGGCTCAACCCCGAGCGGATCATGACGGCCGCGTTCGCCATCGGAATGGGGCGCTACGCGCTGTCCCGGGCCCTCGAGTACGCCCGCGACCGCACCGTCTGGAAGGCCCCCATCGGCGCCCACCAGGCCATCGCGCACCCCCTCGCGCAGGCGCACATCGACCTCGAACTGGCCCGCCTGATGATGCAGAAGGCCGCCCATCTGTACGACGCCGGGGACGACATCGGCGCAGGCGAGGCCGCCAACATGGCCAAGTACGCGGCCGGCGAGGCCTGTGTGAGGGCGGTCGACCAGGCCGTGCACACCCTCGGCGGCAACGGGCTCACCCGCGAGTTCGGTCTCGCCTCGCTGATAACGGCCGCGCGCGTGGCTCGTATTGCGCCGGTGAGCCGGGAGATGATTCTCAACTACGTCTCCCACCAGTCCCTGGGCCTGCCCAAGTCGTACTGAGCCGATCTCTTGCACCCGCCGCGCGCGAGGAGGAACCGATGTTCCGGAGCGAGTACGCAGACGTCCCACCCGTCGAACTGCCGATCCACGACGCCGTCCTGGGCCATGCCGCCGAGTACGGCGACCGCCCCGCACTGATCGACGGCACCGACGGCACCACTCTCACGTACGCGCAGGTGGACCGGTTCCACCGGCGGATCGCCGCCGCCCTCGCCGAGGCCGGCGTCGGCAAGGGCGACGTGCTGGCCCTGCACAGCCCCAACACCGTCGCCTTCCCGACCGCCTTCTACGCGGCCACGCGCGCGGGTGCCGCGGTCACCACCGTGCACCCGCTCGCCACGCCGGAGGAGTTCGCCAAGCAGCTGCGCGACTCCGGCGCCCGCTGGATCATCACCGTCTCCCCGCTGCTCGAACCGGCCCGCAGGGCGGCCGAACTCGCCGGGGGTGTACGGGAGATATTCGTGTGCGACAGCGCGCCCGGACACCGTTCGCTGATCGACATGGTGGCCTCCACCGCGCCCGAACCGCAGGTCCCCGTCGACCCGGTCGAGGACGTCGCCGCGCTGCCGTACTCCTCCGGCACCACCGGCGTCCCCAAGGGCGTGATGCTCACCCACCGCCAGATCGCCACCAACCTGGCCCAGCTCGAACCGCTGATCTCGGCCGGACCCGGCGACCGCATCCTCGCCGTCCTGCCGTTCTTCCACATCTACGGCCTGACCGCTCTGATGAACGCGCCCCTCAGGAAGGGCGCCACCGTCGTCGTCCTGCCCCGCTTCGAGCTGGAGACGTTCCTCGCGGCCATCGAGACCCACCGCATCACCGGCCTGTACGTCGCGCCGCCGATCGTCCTCGCCCTCGCCAAGCACCCGGCCGTCGCCCGCTACGACCTGTCGTCCCTGCGGTACGTCCTCAGCGCCGCCGCACCCCTGGACGCCCAGCTCGCCGCAGCCTGCTCCGAGCGCCTGGGTCTGCCGCCGGTCGGCCAGGCCTACGGCATGACCGAACTCTCGCCCGGCACCCACGTCGTTCCCCTCGACGCCATGGACCCGCCGCCCGGCACCGTCGGCAAGCTCATCGCCGGCACCGAGATGCGCATCGTCTCCCTCGACGACCCCGGCAAGGACCTCGGCCCCGGCGAGACGGGCGAGATCCTCATCCGCGGCCCCCAGGTCATGAAGGGCTACCTGGGCCGCCCCGAAGCCACCGACGCGATGATCGACGCGGAGGGCTGGCTGCACACCGGGGACGTCGGACACGTCGACGCCGACGGCTGGCTGTTCGTCGTCGACCGGGTCAAGGAACTCATCAAGTACAAGGGCTTCCAGGTCGCGCCCGCCGAGCTGGAGGCGCTGCTGCTCACCCACCCGGGCATCGCCGACGCGGCCGTCATCGGCGTGTACAACGACGACCACAACGAGGTCCCGCACGCCTATGTCGTCCGCCAGCCCACGGCCGACGGCCTCACCGAGGACGAGGTCATGACGTACGTCGCCGAGCGCGTCGCGCCGTACAAGCGCGTCCGCCAGGTCACCTTCACCGACGGCGTGCCCCGCGCCGCGTCCGGGAAGATCCTGCGCCGCCGGCTGCGGGGGCGGGCGTGACCCTGATCGGACGCGCACGCGCGCGTGGCATCGAGACCCTCAGCCTCGACGCGACCGGCACCCGCAACGCCCTCTCGGCCGCGCTCGTGGCCGGACTCGCCGACGCCCTCACCGACTGCGCCAAGGACCCGGGCGTCCGCGCGATCGTCCTCACCCACACCGGCAACACCTTCTGCGCGGGCGCCGACCTGCGCGACCCGCCCCACCCCGACGCACTCGTCCAGCTGCTGCGGCAGATCGTCGAGCTGCACAAACCCGTCGTGGCCCGGGTCACCGGACACGTCCGCGCGGGCGGCCTCGGCCTGCTCGCCGCCTGCGACATCGCTGCCGCGTCCACGGAGGCCACCTTCGCGTTCACCGAGGTGCGGATCGGGGTGGCGCCGGCGGTGATCTCGATGCCGGTGCTGCCCCGCACCGACCCACGCGCAGTAGCCCGCTACTACCTCACCGGCGAACGCCTCGACGCGGTGGAGGCCGCCCGCATCGGCCTGCTGACCCTCGCCGGGGACGACGTCGACGAGGCACTCTCCCCGATCCTGGACGGTCTGCGCAGATCCTCGCCCCAGGGGCTGGCCGAGACGAAGGCGCTGCTCACGGCTAGGGTGCTGGAGACCTTGGACCGGGACGCGGCCGACCTGACCGCGCTCTCGGCCCGGCTGTTCGACTCCGCCCAGGCCCGGGAGGGGATGACGGCCTTCCTGGAACGACGGGATCCCACATGGGTGCTGTGACATGGGTGCTGTGACTCCGACGGCAGTGGAGCGCGTGGAGCGCGTCCCCAAGCAGGACCGCAGCCGGGCCACCCGGCAGCGGCTCCTGGAGGCCGCCGTGGCCTGCCTCGCCGAGCACGGCTGGGCGGGCTCCACGGTCTCCGTCGTCGCGGAACGCGCCGGCGTCTCCCGCGGCGCCGCCCAGCACCACTTCCGCACCCGTGAGGACCTGTTCACCGCGGCCGTCGAGTACGTCGCCGAGGAACGCTCCACGGCCCTGCGCGCCCTGTTCCCGGACGGCCCCGCCGACCGCCGCGCGGTCGTCTCGGCCCTGGTCGACCTCTTCACCGGCCCGCTGTTCCGCGCGGCCCTGCACCTGTGGGTGGCCGCGTCCAACGAGGACCAGCTGCGGCCCCGGGTCACCGAGCTGGAGGCCCGCGTGGGCCGCGAAACCCACCGGATAGCGGTCGAGCTCCTCGGCGCCGACGAGTCCCGCCCGGGAGCCCGGGAAACGGTCCAGGGCTTCCTCGACCTGGCCCGCGGCCTGGGCCTCGCCAACCTCCTCACGGACGACAGGGCCCGCCGCGAGCGCGTGGTCGCGCAGTGGGCGACGCTGCTGGAGAGCGCGCTGGGCTGAGGGGACTCCTTATGGAAACAGGGCGCGAAGCACCCGTGTTTTCAGGGGGGGCGGGGCTGTGCCGATGTGCGGCTCCGCCGCGTGGGTGCGACGAGCCACAACGCACCGCAGTCGCCCGCGCCCCCAAGACACCCCTCTACTGGGCGATATCTGCGTACCCTTCGACCTCGCGAGGACTGCGTACCCCAGGCCCCACGTACCGAGCTGAAGGCCGCACCAAGCGACCCGTCCGCTTCTGCTCGAGAATGTGCGCCGACCACCCAGCCGTACGCGCACACGTGAACATCGACGTGAACATCTGCGCCGGCACCTCGGCGAAGTCCAGCATGATCGCGGCCCAGAACTCCACGTTGGTGGCGAGCACCCGATCCGGCCGACGGTCGTGCAGCTCCTCCAGCGCCGCCTTCTCCAACGCCTCCGCGATCTCGAACCGCGGCGCCCCCAACTCCCGTGCCGTACGCCGCAGCACTCGCGCCCGCGGGTCCTCGGCGCGGTACACCCGGTGCCCGAAGCCCATCAGCCGCTCGCCCCGGTCCAGGGCCTGCTTGACGTACCCCTCCGCGTCCCCGGTCCGCTCGATCTCCTCGATCATCCCGAGCACACGGGAGGGCGCACCGCCGTGCAGCGGCCCGGACATCGCACCGACGGCACCGGACAGGGCGGCGGCGACATCCGCGCCGGTCGAGGCGATCACCCGGGCGGTGAACGTGGACGCGTTCATGCCGTGCTCGGCGGCGGACGTCCAGTAGGCGTCCACGGCGGCGACGTGCTTGGGGTCCGGCTCGCCGCGCCACCGGATCATGAACCGCTCGACGACGGAGTTCGCCTTGTCGATCTCCCGCTGCGGCACCATCGGCAGGCCCTGCCCGCGCGCGGACTGGGCGACGTACGACAGCGCCATGACGGCCGCGCGCGCCAGGTCGTCGCGGGCCTCCTCCTCGTCGATGTCGAGGAGCGGTTTCAGGCCCCACACCGGGGCGAGCATGGCGAGCGCGGACTGGACGTCCACCCGGATGTCACCGGAGTGGACGGGGATCGGGAACGGCTCGGCGGGCGGCAGGCCGGGATTGAAGGCGCCGTCGACGAGCAGCCCCCACACATTGCCGAACGAGACGTGGCCGACCAGCTCCTCGATGTCGACGCCCCGGTACCGCAGGGCCCCGCCCTCCTTGTCCGGTTCGGCGATCTCCGTCTCGAACGCGACGACTCCCTCGAGCCCGGGTACGAAGTCGGACATCAGGCGGCTCCTAATGATGAGTGCGGCGAAATGCCGGACGCGGGTGCGGGCCCGCCGCGATTCCACGGTCACTCTCAGGACTCGCGGTCCACGACGGTCACCCCGGTGATGCCCCGATCGGCCGGTGGTCACCCCGACCGTAAGGGCATCAGCACCATATCTCCGGGTGCCATCTTTGGGGAGTGTGCGCGGCACTGAGTGCCACACGCGGCCGTACGCGCGAGCCTCACACGCATACGGCAAGATGACCGCGTGACCGACCTCGACCCCATCCTCGACCCGGCCGCCATGCGCAAGCACTACCGGGTGGAGGGCTTCGACGAGAACGACCTGGCCGCGCACCCGATGGACCAGTTCAGGCACTGGTTCGAGCACGCCGCCCTGGCCGCGGCGCACGGCACGCTCTACGAACCGAACGCGATGGTCGTCGCCACGGCGGACCCGGAGGGACGTCCCAGCTCGCGAACGGTCCTGATGAAGCAGTACGACGAGCAGGGCTTCGTCTTCTACACGAACTACGAGTCCCGCAAGGCCCGCGAGCTGGCCGGGAACCCGTACGTCTCGCTGCTCTTCCCGTGGCACCCCATCGCCCGCCAGGTGGTCGTCACCGGCATCGCCCGCCGCACCGGCCGCGACGAGACGGCCGCCTACTTCCGCACCCGCCCGCACGGCTCCCAGCTCGGCGCCTGGGCCAGCGCCCAGTCGACGGTGACCACGCGCGCGGAACTCGACGCGCACTACGCCGAGCTGAACGCGCGCTACCCCGAGGGCGAACAGGTGCCGGTACCGCCGCACTGGGGCGGCTTCCGCGTGGCGCCGGAGACGGTCGAGTTCTGGCAGGGCCGCGAGAACCGCCTCCACGACCGCCTGCGATACGTAGCCGAGCCGGACGGCACCTGGCGGGTGGAGCGCCTCAACCCGTGAAGGGCCTCGCTCGCCCCGTGAACGCAGACGACCCGCGAGCTCTGGTCCCTCCGCCTTGCGGCGGGGGAGCCGGCCGGACGTACCGGCGAGCTCGCGGGTCGGGTGACTGCGTTGGATTAGGCCGGCCGCGTGCAACTGACACACGCTGGTCCGGCACCGCACTGTGTGTGGTGGCGGGCCGCTAGCCCGCAGCCACCTCGCGCGTCCGGTTTTCACTCATTTAACCGACCACCTCCTTTCTCACGTGGAACCCACCCTAAGAAGCTGCTGGGGGCGGGCTCAACTGTTTTTTGGAGAAGTTGGCGGAACGGCCTCCCCCACCTAACGTTCCGTGCATGACTGGTCTCCGGATCGTGGCCGTGGACGGCGACGACATGCTCGAACAGTGGCGGCACGTGCACAACGTGGTGGTGCCGCCCGCGGCCATGTCCCCGGGTGAGGCACGGGAGCGACGCGGGCGGTACCGGCTGGAGAACGCCTATGCCGGGGACGTCCTCGTCGGCTGCTCCACCGTGCGGCCGCCGCGGGCGGAGGACGGGGCGGCGACCGTGATCGCGCGCGTGCTGCCCGCACACCGGCGGCGGGGGTACGGCGCCGAGCTGTACGAGCACTGCCTCGCCCACGCGCGCGTGCTCGGCGCCGACGTCGTCGAGACGTGTGGGCTGGCGGCCAACGAGGACGGGCTGAGCTTCGCGCTGAAGCGGGGGTTCGTCGAGGCCGAACGGTATGTGCTGGACGGGGAGAGCGATCTCTGGGTCGACCTCAGGCTGGCGTACGGCGCTTGATGCAGGGCGAGCGCGGCGGCGTCGTACAACGATTCCTTCAATCTTGCGGGAACTGAGTGTGTGCTGTGTCACGTTCGAGTTGAATGAAGGGCAGTGAGTGAACCTTCGCGCCTTACACGCGGACGCAGCCTGCAGGGGGTCCAGGTGAGTGCTTCCAGGCGTAGTGGGACCACCGACGAGCTGGGGCCGGACGAGCCCGAGCGGGCCGGCGGTTCGGCCTCGGCCGGTCCGGAGGAGGCGGGCGGCTCCGTTCTGCTCGCCGCGCTGCTGGACGGCATGGACGCCGCCCTGTGCGCCTTCGACGCGGACGGTGTCGTCACGCACTGGAACCGGGAGGCGGAACGCATCCTGGGCTGGACCGCCGCCGAGGCCGTGGGGCGACACGGGTTCGCCGGGTGGGCCGTACGACGTGCGGACGCCCAGGAGGTCGAGGCGCGGCTGCTGTCCGCCATGCACGCCCCGGTGCGGCAGGTGCATGAGTTCGCGCTGGTCACGAAGGACGGAGGGCGGGTTCTCGTACGGACCCAGTCGGCCGCCGTGCGCGGGCCGGACGGGAAGCCCGCGGGGGTGTACTGCGCCTTCAGCGAGGTGCACGCACAGATCGACCTCGAGCGGTCCATAGCGCTGAGCGAGGCGTTGTTCGAGGACGCATCGTGGGGCGTCGTCCTGGTCGACGCGGACCTCCGGCCCGCCGTCGTCAACGCGCATGCGGCGCGGGCGCTGGGCGTCGGGCGTACGTCCGTGCTGGGGCGGCCGCTCGGTGAGCTGCTGGCCCAGGGTGTCGAGGAGCTGGAGAGCGCGCTCACACACGTACTGGCCGAGGGCGCGCCGCCCGCGCCCGCCGAGATGTGGGTGAGCGTGCGCACGCCCGAGGGCGAGAAGCGGCGTTGCTGGCGCAGCGGCTTCGTGCGGCTGGCCTCGCCGCTGGCCGAGGAACCGGTGCCGCTCGGGGTCGGCTGGCTGTTCCTGGACGTGACCGAGGCCAAGCAGGGCGAGCAGGAGGCGGCGCTGATGCGCTTCCGCGCCAACCAGTTGCACCGGGCGGCGCGGGCGGCGGCCGAGTGCGAGGACCCGGCGGAGGCGGTCACGGTCCACCTGGACTTCGCGCTCGCCGGCTTCGCCGACCACGCGCTGATCGACCGGGTGGCGGGGGGCTCGCTGACCGACGGGGCGGAGGGCCCCGTACGGCTGGTGCGGGTCGCCGCGACGCCGGCCGGGGCACCGGGACCGAGTCTGCTCACGGGGGCGGCGGGGCTGCCGGTGCGATACGAGGAAGGCCACCCCGCCCTGACGTGCGTCGACCGGGCCGGCTCGGTACGGGCGGACGCGGGGAACGTGTCGGGGGAGCGCGCTCGGACGTGGGCGCTGTCCCGCCAGTGGCCCGCGGACTCGGTACACGCGCTGTGCGCGGTGCTGCGGAGCCGGGGGCGGACGCTGGGGGTGGTGACGTTTCTGCGGGGGGCGGGGCGGAGCCGGTTCGAGCGTCCGGATGCGACGTATGCGGAGGATGTGGCGGTACGGATCGCTTCCGCGTTGGATCTGGCGGGGGCGGTGGGGGAACGGCCGTAGTGGGTCCGGCGCCCGGTGCCGGTGCTGGGCGGGGGTGGGTTCCGCTCGCACGCAGCCGTGGGGTGGCCGTGACCGTCTAGTGCTGTGACCGGCCGGCTCGCGACGCCCGGCACGGCACCTCGCGGCGTTGTCGCCTCACCCGAGTACATCCAGTACGCGGGTGACGCTCCGCCTTGCGATGCACCGCACCGGACGCCGCGAGCTTCCCGGCAAACCTTCCCGGCCACAGCACTAGCGGCGGTAGAAGATCCGGTCCCGGTAGTCGTTCATGATGCGGTCGTTCCACTCATGGCCCCCGTCGACGTTGCCCGAGCGCAGGAGCGGGGGTTCGATGCCGCGGTCGGCCAGGGTCGCGGCCGTCGTGGCCATCACCGCCTGGAGGAGCGCCGTGGTCACCACCGTGGACGCGGGAGCGAACGGCGCCGGGATCGTGTCCAGCGTCAGCTCCGCGTCGCCGATCGCGATCTTCGAGTCGAGGACGACGTCGCAGTGGTCCTTGAGATACGTCCCCGAGACATGCCGGGACGACGTCTCCGAGGCGTACGCCACCGACGTCACGCCGATGACCTTGAGGCCGAGCGTGCGGGCGTTCATGGCCATCTCCACGGGCAGGGCGTTGCGCCCGGACAGCGAGATGATCACCAGGGCGTCGCCGGCCCGCAGCGGCGAGGTGTCCAGGACGGCACCGGCGAGCCCTTCGACGCGTTCGAGGGCGGAGCCCAGCGTCGCCGGGACGACGTCCACGCCGACGACACCGGGGACGGCGAGCAGGTTCATCAGGGCGAGACCACCCGCGCGGTACACGATGTCCTGCGCGGCGAGCGACGAGTGCCCGGCGCCGAAGGCGAACAGCCGCCCGCCCGCCGCCACGGTGTCGGCGAGAAGCGTTCCGGCCGCCGTGATGGTCGCGGACTCCTCGTCGCGCACTCGTTGCAGCAGCCCGATGGCGGCGTCGAAGAACTGGTCGGCCGGCGTCCCGTCGCTCATACGGTTCCCCCTTCGCAACGTCTGTGTCGCGGATCACCGTGCGGTCTGGACCAGTGCGCTGTCAATACGGGAAGTGGGGCGCCGGCGTGTCGGCGCCCGGGCCTCAGTGGCCGGTCACGTCCCCGCGCCGGCCGTTGATCGCGGTGGCGAGCGCGAGGAGCGCCTCGACCTCGGCCATCGCGATCCGCTGGTCGTCGCTCAGCCGCCCCCTCGAACGCTCCACCGATTCCAGGTGCTCCGCGGCCTGGGCGGTATGCGTGGCGTAGTCCGCCATGAGTTCCCCCTCGCGTGTGATCGTCCGACCGGCAGCCGGGCGATGTGCGCGGCATCGTAACCCCGCGGTTTCGGCGGCGCGGCACGGTTGTCGGTGGTATCCGGCAGAATTGAATCCAGGGCCAGCGCACGCCGAAGCGGCGAGCTTCCGGCAGAGGTAATCGAGGGGCACGTATGTCCGGACTGATCGACACCACGGAGATGTATCTCCGCACCATCCTCGAGCTCGAAGAGGAAGGCGTGGTCCCCATGCGCGCCCGCATCGCCGAGCGGCTGGACCAGAGCGGGCCGACGGTGAGCCAGACGGTGGCGCGCATGGAGCGCGACGGGCTCGTGTCGGTGGCGACCGACCGGCATCTGGAGCTGACCGACGAGGGCCGCCGCCTGGCCACGCGCGTGATGCGCAAGCACCGTCTGGCGGAGTGCCTGCTCGTCGATGTGATCGGCCTGGAGTGGGAGCAGGTGCACGCGGAGGCGTGCCGCTGGGAGCACGTGATGAGCGAGGCCGTCGAGCGGCGGGTCCTCGAGCTGCTGCGGCACCCGACCGAGTCGCCGTACGGCAACCCGATCCCGGGCCTGGAGGAGCTGGGCGAGAAGGACGGCGCGGACCCGTTCCTCGACGAGGGCATGGTGTCGCTGACCGACCTGGACCCGGGGTCCGACGGCAAGACGGTCGTCGTCCGCCGGATCGGCGAGCCCATCCAGACGGACGCGCAGCTGATGTACACGCTGCGCCGGGCCGGCGTGCAGCCCGGTTCGGTGGTGAGCGTCACGGAGTCGGCGGGCGGTGTGCTCGTGGGCAGCGGCGGCGAGGCGGCCGAGCTGGAGGCGGACGTCGCCTCCCATGTGTTCGTCGCCAAGCGCTGACCGGCTCCTCGTCAACTTACGGGACTTCAGTGGCAGTTGGGGCTCCCGGCCGGACGCGTCGAATCCAAGATCCAGTGTGCCGAATCGCAGCGCTTCGACGTTTTGCGTGCGACGCTGTCGCGAGAGGCATATGACCTGAGGGGGCGGGGAGTATGTGCCGCAGACATGTGGATGGCCCCGGCGCCTTACGGCGCCGGGGCCTGTCCTCCCCTGTGCTGACCCGGAGCCCCGAGCTCCCAGGGTCATCCCCCGCGGACCGTTTTCCCCGAGCGGTCCGCCTCTCGCGTAAGAACTCCCCTCGACGCCGACGATCATTCCTGGTCCGGGGTCACACGAACGAGGGGTGTTGGCCACGGAAAGAGTATTTTCGAATGTGAGTTCGATAATCTGGGGTCGGATCAACGGCAACGCAGCGGTACGACGGCAGGACACAGCGGTACGGTCCGAGCGGAGCTAGGGGGGGTGCCAGGCCCATGGCACGGCGCATCGACGTGGTGGGAGCGGGCGGCGTGAGCCTCGCCGCCTGGGAGTTCGCCGACCCTCCCAAGACGGACCCGGAGAAGGATCCCGGGGTGTTGTTACTGCACGGCCTGATGGGCCGCGCCTCGCACTGGGCGTCCACCGCCCGCTGGCTCTCCGAGCGGTACCGGGCGGTCGCCCTCGACCAGCGCGGCCACGGCCAGAGCGACAAGCCCCCGCAGGCCGCGTACACACGTGAGGCGTACGTCGAGGACGCGGCCGCCGCGATCGAACAGCTCGGCCTCGCGCCAGCCGTCCTCGTCGGCCACGCCATGGGCGCGCTGACCGCGTGGCAGCTCGCCGCGGCCCGCCCCGACCTGGTGCGCGGCCTGGTCATCAGCGACATGCGGGCGTCCGCCCTCGGCGCGGCGTCGCAGCGCGAGTGGGCCGACTGGTTCAAGTCCTGGCCCGTCCCCTTCGCCACGCTCGCGGACGTACGCAAGTGGTTCGGCGAGGACGACCCGTGGGTCGAGCGGCCCAACCCCGCCCGCGGCGAGTTCTACGCCGAGGTCATGCACGAGTCTCCCGACGGCTGGCGTCCCGTCTTCGAGCCGGAGCAGATGCTCAAGTCACGGGAGACGTGGGTGTTCGACGCGCACTGGGAGGAACTGGCGCAGGTGCGGTGCCCTTCGCTCGTCGTACGGGGTCTTGACGGGGAGCTGGGGCGGGCCGAGGCGCAGGAGATGGTGCGGGTGCTGCCGTTCGGCGAGTATGCCGAGGTGGTTGATGCGGGGCACCTTGTCCACTATGACCAGCCGGAGGCTTGGCGGGGTGTTGTCGAGCCGTTTCTCCAGGGGCTGGGGGCGTGAGTTCGTGGTGGCTTGTCGCGCACTCGCGGCGGAGCGTCGTTTCCCCTACCCCTTGCTCACCGCCGTGAGGATCTCCGGGACGTGGGCCGCCGTGCGGGGCGCTGCCATGCGTAGGCCCAGGTACGTGATCGTCGCGCCGTAGGCCGCGCCCACCGGGAACAGGAGCCAGGTCCATGCGTCGCCGTTCGCGCTCACGTTCAGCCAGATCGTCAGGGCGATGACCGGGGCGCACAGGAGGGCCGCCGCCACCATGCCGCCGAAGATCGCGATCCAGGCGAGGCCCGCCTGGCCGGGGGCCACGTTCTTGTAGCCCTCCTGGGGGATGGAGTAGGGGAAGCGGGCCGAGGTCCACGCGCCGGTCGCGAGCATCGCGCCGAGGAGGGCGAAGGACAGGCCGAGGACGTCGGGGAGCCGTGGCCAGTCGCCGAGCATGGCCGTCGTCAGGACGGTCACCAGCGTGGCGTACGGCAGCGTGATCACCAGGAGCGCGAGCGCGCGGCCCCGGAGTTCGACGTAGGCGTCCCGGGCCGAGGAGATGGTCATGGCCACCGTCCAGAAGGCGGACGTGTCCTGCCCGAACTGGTTGTACATCTGGATGCCGAGCATCCCCGAGGCGAAGCACGCGAAGTAGAGGGAGCCGGTGCCCCGGATCGCGTTGAACACCGGCACGATCAGCCCGATCGCCAGCGACGTCACCCAGGCGGCCTTGGTCTTGGGGTCGCGCCAGACGTAGCGCAGGGAGCGTTCCATGACCGTGCCGGTGCGGCCGGCGGGGAGGAGCCGGCCGAGTCCGGTCGACGAGCGGCCGCGCACGCCCGAGGGTTCGGCGGCCTGGAGCGTGGAACCGTCCGGCGAGGTCATCAGCTGGGTCAGGCTGCGTGCCCACACCGCCACCAGCAGCACCAACGCGCCCGCGGTGAGCAGCAGTTGGGCGGTCGCCATGCCGTACGACCCCTCGCTCACCGAGTGCACCGCGCCCACCGCCGACGCGGGCGGCAGCCAGCGCAGCACATCGGCCACGGGGGCGAGCTGGCCGAGTCCGGCCGCACCGAGGCGCTGCGCGCCGAAGTTGACCAGCTGCGCCCCGATCGCGATGACCAGACCGCTGAGCACGGCCAGGTCGCGGCCCTTGCGGCTGGTCAGCAGCCGTACGTTGGCCGCGGCCACGGCCCGCGCGAGCGCCACGCAGACCAGCAGGGCGAGGACGACAGCGACGGCGGCGGTGACGTAGGCCGCCGCGTCGTGCGCGACCGACAGGACGCAGCCGAGCAGCAGGAGCAGCGTGAACAGCGGCCCGATACCGACCAGTGAGGCCGCGAGCAGGGCCCGTACCAGGGGGCGGGGGCGCAGCGGCAGCATGACGAGCCGGGTGGGGTCGAGGGTCTCGTCGCCGCTCGGGAAGAACAGCGGCATCACCGCCCAGCCGAGCGCAAGCACGGCCGTGCCGATGACGGCGACGGCGTCGATGTGGGCGTGGCCGCGCAGCGCGATCAGGCCGAGCAGCTGCGACGCGGCGAAGAGCAGGGCGATGACGGCCGACGCGACGAACGCGGCCCGCCGCCCGCCGGACTGCCGCAGCCCGTTGCGCAGCAGGGACAGCTTCAGCCGTACGACGGTGGGGGTGACGTTCGTCATCGGGCCCCGCCGCCCAGCCAGTCCAGATCGGCCCCGGCGTCGCGCCCCTGTGCGCCCACGAGTTCCAGGAACGCCCCCTGGAGGGTGGTGTGCGTCCCGCGCACCTCGGCCAGCGGGCCGGTCGCACGGATGCGGCCCGCGGCCAGCACGGCGACCCAGTCGCACAGCGACTCCACGAGTTCCATCACGTGGGAGGAGAAGACGACGGTCGCGCCGGACGCCGTGAACCGCTCGAGGACACCGCGGATGGTCTGCGCGGAGACCGGGTCGACGCCCTCGAAGGGCTCGTCCAGGAACAGGACTTCGGGATTGTGGAGGAGCGCGGCCGCCAGCCCGATCTTCTTGCGCATGCCGGTCGAGTAGTCGACGACGAGCTTGTGCTGGGCGCCGGCCAGGTCGAGCACCTCGAGCAGCTGCGTGGCCCGCTTGTCCACCTCGGCCCCCGGCAGCCCGCGCAACCGCCCGGAGTAGGCGAGGAGTTCGCGTCCGGAAAGCCGCTCGAACAGCCGGAGCCCCTCGGGCAGCACCCCGATGCGCGCCTTGACCGCAACGGGGTCCCGCCACACGTCGTGCCCCACGACCTCGACGGACCCCTGATCGGGCCGCAGCAGCCCGGTCACCATGGAGAGGGTGGTGGTCTTCCCGGCCCCGTTGGGCCCGACGAGCCCGATGAATTTCCCCGCGGGCAACTCGAGATCGATCCCGGCAACAGCGACCTGCTGCCCGAACCGCTTCCACAGCCCGCGCACCCGAACGGCGGCGGTATCAACACCCACAAGCTCCGTCATGGGAGAACCCTACGGTGGAACAAGCGTCCCGAAAGGGGCGCGGGGAACTGCGCGACGAGCCACACCTGACCCGCACGCGCCGTGGGAACCGAAACCATGCGGACGAGCAGGCGAACGGCTACCGATCCCGCCCGCACGCATAGGCGAGCGAAGACACCAGTTCCTCCGCATCCGGCAACCACCGATTCACCGCGGTCGGTCGGCGGACCCACTGCACCGCCCCCTGGGACCCGATCCGCGTGGGCGGCGCAGCCACATACGTCCCCTCACCCAGCCCCACGAGATCCAGTGAGCCCGGCGACCAGCCGAGCCACCGCACAAGGTCCGGCACCTTCACCGACGCCCCGGGCGCCACGATGAAGTGCATCCGACGGTCAGGCGTGAGCGTCACCGGCCCCAGCGTCAGCTCCATCCGCTCAGTACGGGCCAGAGCGAGGAACCCGGCCGACTCCGGGACGGACAGCGCGTCGAACGACCGCCCCGTCGGCAGCAGGATCGACGCCCTGGGCTGCTTCTGCCACATCCGCCGGGCGACGGTCGCGCTGCCTGTCGCCTGGGCCGCCCAGTCCGCGCGCGCCGGGTGCGCGCCGGGTGCGGCGCAGCGGGCGTCTCCGCACGAGCAGCGGTGCCCCCCTTCCACGGCTTCCAGCCAGGTGCCGGGGAACACGTCCCAGTGACGTTCCCCGGCGTAGCGAACAGCGGTCTCGAGCAGGGAATCCCCGCGCTGCTTCGGGATCTGAGCGGCTTCGGTGCCCGCGATCGTCTCTTCCACGCTCCACTCAACTCCCGCGCTCACCTGGAGTTACGGCCGTAGCGCGCGCGGGGGAGGGGCATCGATTCCGCACTTGGGGCGCATGGGTGCACGGGTGGGGGCGCGCGGGGGGAAGCGGGCGGGAGGTGGGTAGCCAGGAGGGGGGTCGGCATCAGCCTTTACCCCGGCAATCCTCACATGTGCCGCATTGTTGTCCCGGCAGCGGGGCATTGATCTTCAAGGATCTTCAGGGCCGGATCAGTTCGCATCAGGGATTCGCAGGGGGTAGCGCTCATGGCGGCAAGGCCTCTCGTCGCGCGGCAGCCGAACGAACGGTTGCAGGCGCTCATCCAGGAGGCAGGTTGCTCGAACGCCGGGCTCGCCCGCCGCGTCAACATGTGCGGCGCCGAGCACGGACTCGACCTGCGCTACGACAAGACGTCCGTGGCCCGCTGGTTGCGCGGTCAGCAACCGAGGGGGCGCGCGCCGGCGATCATCGCCGAGGCGCTGGGCCGGAAGCTCGGCCGCACGGTCACGATCGACGAGATCGGGATGGCCAACGGCAAGAACCTCGCCTCGGGGGTGGGTCTCCAGTTCTCGCCGACGGTACTGGGGGCCATCGAGCAGGTCTGCGAGCTGTGGCGCAGCGACGTGGGGCGGCGGGACTTCCTGTCCGGTTCGTCCGTCGCCGCGTCCGCGCTCGTCGAGCCCAGCCGTGACTGGCTGATCTCGGCGCCGGACCCGCAGGTGGCGCGGCAGGCGGGGCCTCGGGTGGGGCAGTCCGACGTGGCGGCCGTGCGCGCGATGACGCAGGCGCTGACCGACCTGGACCACCAGTACGGCAGCGGGCATGTGCGCCCGGTCGTCGTGCACTACCTCAACAGCGTGGTCTCCGGGCTCCTGGCCGGCTCCTACCGGGAGGCGGTGGGCCGCGACTTGTTCGCCGCGGTGGCCCGGCTGACCGAACTCGCCGGGTACATGGCCGTCGACACCGGTCAACCCGGCCTCGCCCAGCGGTACTACATCCAGTCGCTGCGCCTCGCGCAGGCGGCGGGCGACCGCGGGTACGGCGGTTACGTCCTCGCCGCGTCCATGAGCCATCTCGCCGCGCAGCTCGGAAACCCGCGGGAGATCGCGCAGCTGGCGCGGGCGGCGCAGGAGGGGGCGCGCGGGCGGGTGACGCCGCGCGCGGAGGCGATGTTCTTCGCGGCCGAGGCGCGCGGGCACGCCCTGCTCGGGGACGTGCGGGCGGCCGAGGTGGCGTCCGGGCGGGCGATCACGGCCATGGAGGGCGCCGACGCGGTCTCCGGGGACGACCCGGCGTGGATCGCGCACTTCGACGAGGCCTATCTGGCCGACGAGTTGGCGCACTGCCACCGCGACCTGGGACAGGCCGAGGCGGCGGCGAGGGCGGCGGAGCAGTCGCTGGCCGGTCACCCCGAGACGCGGGCGCGGCGACGGGCCATCGGCTATGTGCTCCTCGCCACGGCCCAGGTCCAGCAGCGCGAGATCGAGCAGGCCTGCCACACGGGTCTGAAGGCGGTGGAGCTGCTGGAGAAGCTCCGCTCCAACCGCGGCGCCGAGTACCTGGACGACTTCCAGCAGCGGCTGGAGCCGTATCGCGAGGAGCCGGTCGTGCGTGAGTTCGGGGCGCGCCTCGACCTCCGGCAGGCCGCGTGAACGCAGGCTCGATGAGTGCGTGAACGCGCGGGAAACGTGCCGCCGGTGCGCGGGAGGTGACATTAACAGCGCCGCACGGGGTGGTTTTGTTACTGCTGTCACAGGGCAGAAGATCACGCCCTGTGCGGCGTGGCACCTGGCTCGGGGGACCCGGTAGCGTGGGCCGATGATTCCGAAGGTCCCCCATTCGTAGGAGTCCCGGTGACGCAGAGTGGACAGGGCGAGCCAGCGCGCGAAGGCATCGTGCTGCCCTCCGACGGCGGCGAGCCCCTGCTGCCGGGCATGACGAGCGGATCCGCCGCCCCGTTGCCGGCCGCCCCGGCCGCCCAGCCCCCGGCCGCGGCGCCGACCGGCGGCCAGGCCTGGGGGCAGCCGTGGGGCCCCGAGCAGCAGGCACCCCAGTCCGGCCAGGACTGGGCCCCGGCGACCGGGGACCAGTGGGGCGCGACCCCGCAGCACCCGCAGCAGCCCGACGCGTGGCACGCGCAGAACACGTCCGGCGCGGGCCCGTTGCCTCCCGAGGACCCCTCGGCATCGTCGTACGGCGCTCCGGCCCCGCAGCACCAGGCATACGGCACCAGTGGTTACACCGATCACGGTCAGGCGGACGCGCATCAGCAGCCGTACCAGCAGAGCGGCCAGGCGTACGCTGTGCCCCTGCCGCCCGCCGCCCCGGACGCCTACGCGCCCGGCGCCGGTGCGCCGCTGCCGCCTGCCGTCGACAACGCGACCACCTACCTCCCGCCCGTCGCCGCGGCCCCCGCGGGCGCCGTGGACGAAGGAGCGACGCAGTACATACCGCCCGTCGCCGCCGCGCCCGTGGACGAGGGGGCGACGCAGTACATACCGCCGGTGGCGCCCGGGGCCCTGCCGCCCGAGGCCGGCGGTGAGGAGACCAGATTCCTCGGCCGGGTGCCGCAGCCCGCCGCACCGAACCCCGACGCCGAGGCCACGCAGTACATCGCCCCGGTGCCGGGCGGGTACGGCGGGGACCGGCAGCCGCCCGCCGAGTTCGACAACCTCTTCCGCGACGGCTCCGGCGCAGAAGGCGCCACCGCGTCCACCCAGCAGATGCCACGCTTCGAGCAGCCGCAAGCTCCCTACCAGGGCACGCCGCAGCCGTCGTACACCCAGCCGCCCGGCGGTGGCAGACGCGGCGCGGACGGCGGCGGGCGCAGCGGCTCGCGAGTGCCGCTGATCGCCGCCGTGGGTATCGGCATCGTCGTCCTCGGAGTCGGCGCCGGCGCCATGCTGAGCGGAGGCGGCGGTGACGGCCAGGACAACGGCAGCAAGAACGTCGCCGCCTCGGCGCCCGCGAGCGAGCAGCAGTCGCAGTCCCCGGCGGCCGATCCCGCCAAGGCGCAGGCCGTCGCACTTGACAAGCTGCTCGCCGACAGCGGCAGCAGCCGTGCCTCGGTGATCGGGGCCGTGGCCGACGTGAAGGGCTGCAACAACCTGTCCGGCGCCGCCGCCGACCTGCGTGCCGCGGCCAAGCAGCGCAATGGCCTGGTCACCAGCCTGTCGCAGCTGCCCGTCGACAAGCTGCCGGACAACGCCGCGCTGAAGGCCTCGCTCACCAAGGCGTGGCAGGCGTCCGCCTCGGCCGACAGCCACTACGCCGCCTGGGCCGACCAGACGGGCGGCCATCACGGCTGCCACAAGGGCCAGGCCCGCCACACCGGCCAGAGCCAGGCGGGCGACAAGGCGAGCTACACGGCCAGCGCCGAGAAGACCAGGGCGGCCGGCCTGTGGAACGCGATCGCCAGGAAGTACGGCCTGACTCAGCGCCAGCCGACCCAGCTGTGAGCCCGGCTCTTCGGTGAGGAGAGCGCGGACCGGCTAGTCGATGTTCGCGTTCTCCAGGGTCTTCGTCACGTTCACGAGCCCGCCGTTCTTGGCCGAGACCAGCTGGCCCTGCTTCACGACCTGGAGGGTCACGTCCGCGTTGACCAGCCGGGAGAAGCCGACCGCGGCGAGCCTGCCCTGGTAGGGCCACTGCAGGGTCGGCGTGAGCCCGCCCGTGGTGACCTTGAAGCCGTCGTCGAGGGTCTGCCGCACGGCGCGCGCGGACACCTCACCGTCGCCGATCTTCTCCAGGACCGCCTTCAGGACGGTGTACGCGATCCACGTGGTCTGCACTCCGGCGTCCGCGGGGTCGATGCGGTTGTCGCCGAAGGCCTCCTCGTTGATGACCTTCTTCATCGGGTTCCAGCGGGAGTCGGAGGCCACCGGGTACCAGCCGGTGATGTACGACCCCTCGTAGGGCCCGCTCGCGCCGCCCGTCGTGTTGATCGTCGTCTGGTCGACGCTGCCCAGCACGGTCGCCGTGCGCACCTTCGGGTAGCCGTCGCGGGTGCGCCGGAAGGAGTCCATGAAGATGTTGGTGCTGTCGCCGAGTGCGGGAACGACGCACCCCTGCTTGTAGGGGTCCTTGGTCGCGTCCTGCAGAGCCCGGTCGGCCTGCTCGGAGTACTCGGTGGCGTCCTCGGCGGCGAGCTGGTCGACGGCCTCCGCGTGTCCTCCGGCGGTCAGGCCCGAGTCGATCAGCGCGGGCAGCTCGTCGCCGGCGATGCTGTCGGGGCGTATCAGGGTGACCGGGCCGCAGTTGCCGGCGAGCGCCTTGCCGAGACCGGCCAGCAGGGCGGGCTGGCCGCCGTTGACCGGGTAGGACGTAGTACTGGTGAACTCCTCGTTCGTCACGCCGTACCCGCCTATGTACGGGATTCCGGCGCCCTCGAGCGGGGCGAAGTAGGAGTCGCCGAACTGGCTGTAGGAGCCGACCACCGCGACGACGTCCTCGCTGGCCGCGCGCCGGGCGCACTTGGCCGCGCCCACGCTGTCGTTGTGGTCGTTGCAGGTCAGGACCCGGAGCTTGCGGCCGTTGATGCCGCCGTTCTTGTTGATCCACTTGGCATAGGCAGCGGCCATGGCCGGCATGCCCGGCTTGTCGGTGGCGTTCGTGTTCGACGGCGCCCAGGTCATCACCTTGATCGTGTCGTCCGCGCCTCCGGTGCCGGGGATCACCCCGCAGCCGGCGATGAGCGACGCAGCGGCCACCAGTGCGCCCGCGGTCAACGCTGTCGCTCTGGCGGGCCTTCTGGAAAAGTGAAGGATGGTACTGGTGATGCGTCGCCTGCCGGTCATAGACATGCACGATTCCGTCACATAGCTAACCTCTGGGTGACCCTCAGTCAACGACAGGTGACCTGCAGGTGAATTGCGGGGGGCGGTGAGACGCCAGGGGTGGAGAACGTACGATCGATGACCGTGCAAGGTTCGGAGAACTCTTCCCGTCGCGGCCGTCGCTCCTCCACCATGGGCGGCATGCCACTCAACGACATGCCGTGGTGGCGCTGGCGCAGCAATGTGCGCTCCGCGCTGCACATGCTCTCCGACCCGGTGTTCCAGCGGGACGTCTGGCTGGCAGGCGTCGACGGGTACGGCGACGTCACCGACGCCGTCTACCGGCTCGTGGAGGACACCTGGCTGGACAACTGGTCCGCCGAGAAGTACGTCGGCACGATCTTCCGCGACTCGCAGGAGGCGGCGCTCGTCGACACGGCGGTGCTGAGGGTGCTGCGGATCATGCATCAGGTGGGCCCGGACGCGCCGGTCCAGACCTACCTCGAGAACCACGCCTGGCCCGAGGCGGTGCGGGCGGCGCGCGACGCGCACGTCCGTATGGCGGCGAGCGACGGTGAGGACCCGGACGCGTCGCCGCGGACCCTCGAGGTGCTGCGCATCATGACGCGGTCCGCGTAGCGGACGTCGCCCCGCACGCCAGGGCCGGTGTGGGACCCTGTCCTGATGAACGAGCAGTCCGCCCCCGCCGTGACCCTGGCCGACCAGTACGTCCTCACCGTCACCTGTCCCGACCGGCACGGCATCGTGCACGCCGTGTCCAGCTACCTGTTCATGACCGGGTGCAACATCGAGGACAGCCAGCAGTTCGGCGACCACGACACGGGACTGTTCTTCATGCGCGTCCACTTCTCGGCGGAGGCGCCGGTGACCCTGGACAAGCTGCGGGCGAGCTTCGCGGCGATCGGCGACTCCTTCCAGATGGAGTGGCAGATCAACCGGGCCGACGAGACGATGCGGATCGTCCTGATGGTGAGCAAGTTCGGGCACTGCCTCAACGACCTGCTGTTCCGCGCCCGGATCGGCGCGCTGCCGGTGGAGATCGCGGCGGTGGTCTCCAACCACACGGAATTCGCCGAGCTGGTGGAGTCGTACCACATTCCCTTCCACCACATCCCGGTGACGAAGGACACCAAGGCGCAGGCCGAGGCACGGCTGCTCGAGATCCTTCGCGAGGAGAAGGTCGAGCTGGTCGTCCTCGCCCGCTACATGCAGGTCATCTCGGACGACCTGTGCAAGCAGCTCAGCGGCCGGATCATCAACATCCACCACTCGTTCCTGCCGAGCTTCAAGGGCGCGAAGCCGTACCACCAGGCGCACGCACGGGGTGTGAAGCTCATCGGTGCGACGGCGCACTACGTGACGGCGGACCTCGACGAGGGGCCGATCATCGAGCAGGAGGTCGAGCGGGTGGGCCACGATGTGACGCCGGACCAGCTGGTTGCCATCGGCAGGGACGTCGAGTGCCAGGCGCTGGCGCGGGCGGTCAAGTGGCATGCCGAGCGACGGATTCTTCTCAACGGGCGCCGGACTGTGGTGTTCGCGTAGGAGCTCGGTGCGGTCTTGAGCAGGTGCAGTCGACCTGCCTGAGGGGCGCGGGGCTGTATCGATTCGCGGCTCCGCCGTGTGGGCGCGACCGGCCACCGGCTGCCCACAGCCGCTCACGCACCCGGACCCACCCCTACATCCGGCTCAACCCAGCCGCAGCGAACAGAACCTCTCTGATCGCGTCCCGGTCACCGACCTGCCCCGCCGCAGCCTCCGCAGGAGACACGTGGCCCGCTGCCAGGCGGCAGAACTCCACGCCGTCCAGGGCGACATGGGCCACCTCGGCCTCCGCGGAGCCCACCGCTCCCGGGGAGTCGAGCGGGATGAACCACTGGCCGCCGCCCATGCCCTCGATCTCCAGGCGCAGGCTGCGGCCGGGTGCGCCGGCCGGGACGAGGTGCGGGGTGAGGCCCGGCGCAGCAAGCCCGTCGCGGCGGCGGGCCGCCAGCGCGACCGGGAGCATCCGGGCCGCCAAATCGATCATGCTGTGCAGGTGCCGCGGCGAGGGTGGCTCGTACGGGTAGTCCACCGCGTCCGCGATGTCCTCCGCGTGCACCCAGCACTCGAAGGCCCGGTCCAGCATCGCGTCGTGCAGCGGCAGCTCGAAGTCGCCGTACGACACCCCGAGCTTCCCGGCACCGCCGCCCGTGAACGACACGGTCCGCACGACGTTGTGGCTCTGCTCCCGCCACGGTGCCCGTACGGTGCGGGTCGGCGGGAAGTGCGAGGCCCGCCAGTACGCCTCGGTGCGCGCGGCCGGTCCCACGGCGCCCTGCGCGATCGCCTCGGGCAGCGGGTCGTCCAGGCCCAGCGCCACCGCGACCAGCCCGTCGACCGACAGCAGGTGGGCGATCACCCCGGCGACGGTCGTACGGCGGCTCGTCGGCGCGTCGGCCTCGAACCAGCGCAGCCGTACCGGTGCGTGCCACTCGGCGTCGCCGATGTCCTGCAGCAGCGCGTCGAGCCGCGCGGTCTCGGCGTCGTACGGCACCGCCCACTCGGGCACCGGGATACGCGCCGGCCTGCGCTCCAGGCAGCTCGCCAGGACGCGGGTGCGCAGGGCCGGGTCCAGGTCCAGGTTCTCGGGCTGATGCAGCAGGCCGACCGCGTCACGCAGCCGCAGCGCCTCGTCGGCGCAGGGGCCGCACTCGCCGAGGTGTTCCTCGACGGCGGCGGTCTCGGCGGCCGAGCAGGCGGCCAGCGCCCAGGCACCGAGCAGCGAGCGCAGCACACCGTGGGGCAGGGCCGGCGGGGCGGGCGTCACGTCGTCCAGGTCGGGCAGGGGCAGCCCGCTGTCCTCGACGGAGACCCGGGGCAGCGGTATGCGCGGCGTCCGCCAGGATGCCTGACCAGCACCTGCCGCATCGTCCGGGCCGCCGGGCCCGTCCGGCGCCGACGCGCCACCCTGCGGTGCATCGTGTCCCCCTTGTTCCGGCCCACCCGCGTCGCCGTTCCCGGCGCCGGTGTCCGTGTTCCGTTCCTGGTCGTCCCGCTCCCCGTCGCCGTACGAGCCGTCGTGCGGGCCCTCGAACGGACCGTCCCCCTGGTCGTCGTGCGCCCCGAAGCCTCCCGTTCCGCTCACACCGCACCTCCGTATTCCGGTGGTGTCCCGGTGTCGTGGGCGGTGGACAGGAGCTGGAGGCCCAGGCGCAGCCGGCGGCGGGCTTCGTCCTCGGTGACGCCCAGGTCGGCGGCGGTCTGGCGGTAGTCGCGGCGCTGGAAGTAGGCCAGCTCCAGGGCTATGCGCAGCGGGGTGGGCATGGAGTGGACGATGTAGTCGGCGCGGGCCGCGATCGAGGCGCGCCGGACCTTCAGCTCCAGCTCCTGGGCGGCGTCCTCGGCGCTGCCGTCCTCGCCGCGGGTCAGCGCGGCGGTCTCGGTGGCGCGCAGCCGCCGCACGGCGAGACGGTGGGTCAGATCGGCGATCCAGGAGCGCAGGGGGCCCTGCTTGGGGTCGTAGGCGTCCGGGTGCTCCCAGACATGGGTGAACACCTCGCGGGTGATCGCGTCGGCGGCCCGCTCGTCGTCGAGGACGCGGTGGGCGAGGCCGTGCACGAGCGAGGCGAAGCGGTCGTAGAGCTCACCGAGGGCGGCCGCCTCTCCGCGTGCGAGCCGCTGCTGCATCTTGCGGTCCCAGCGGGGCGGTGCGTCCTGCTTCGCCATACGGCCCCCTCCCGATGCCCGTGCCCAGCGTGTATCCACCGTCTCCTCGAATGTAGTCGGCACGTCCGGCCGCGCCGCCCCTTTGTCGCTTTGTGCGCCCCCTGCCGGGCCGCAGGTGGTAGTGGGCCCCGCGGTCCGTGCGGGCTGAGGGGACCGCCCGGGCCGGGCCCGCATCTGATCGAACAGGATCGAAGACGACTAAAACAAGCCTCTTCTGACCGTTTTCCGTTTCTGCCGTCGTGTTTCAGGGAACGGCCGGTGGGCAGCCGCGCTGCAAGGAAGTGTAGGAATTACTTCCGTTTCCGGACGGTTCATCCTCCGGGAACTCCCGGCGAGCGAAGGGCGTGGTGGTGGCGTTCAAGGTGATCGAAGTCGAGCGCGGCGACTGGGCCGTGCTCGAGGTGTCGGGCGAGCTGGACCTGATGACCTCGCCGGTGCTGCGCCAGCGGGTGCACGACGCGGTGGCCGAGGGGCATCACAGCCTCGTCGTCGACCTCTCCGACGTGTTCTTCTGCGACTCCAGCGGTGTCGGCGTGCTGATAGCCGCCCGCCGGCTGATCCGCTCCTGCCAGGGCCGGCTGCGGCTGATCCTGCCGGCTCGCGGGGCGGACGACGGCTCGCACGTCAACCGGGTCCTCGGCGCCCTCGGTGTACGCCGCCTCTTCGACGTCCATCCGGACGTCGAGTCGGCCACCGACGACGAGGCCGGCCCGCTGTCGGCGTGAGAGCACGATCGGCCCGGGACCTCCCTCACCATGAGACCGCTCCCAGCGTGCCGCTGTTGTCGCGGAATTCCCCCGGTCTTGGCACAAGCGTCGTTTTCCCGCTCCCGGACCGGCTCCGGCGTCGTACGCTCCGTGCGAGATAGACCCCACGTGACGTAAGGCGGCCCGAAGAGACATGGTCAGCACCGAGTACGGGCGCAGGATCGCGGCCCGGTTCGCCACCTTCGACCAGGACGGCAACGGCTACATCGACCGGGAGGACTTCAGCGGGGCGGCCAAGGCACTCCTCGCCGAGTTCGCGACGGCGGCCCGCTCCGACAAGGGACAGGCGCTGTACGCCGGAGCCGAGGCGTTCTGGCAGGGGATGGCCGGGATAGCGGACCGGGACGGCGACCAGCGCATCACCCGTGACGAGTTCGTCAACGGCGCCGTCAAGCGGCTGCGCGACAACCCCGACCGGTTCGCGGAGATCGCCCGCCCCTTCCTGCACGCCGCCCTGGCCGTCGCGGACACCGACGGCGACGGCGCGGCCACTGTCGAGGACACAGCGCGCGTGCTGCGCATCCTCGGTGTCGACGAGGCGGTCGCCGGACCGATCGCCGCCGCACTCGACACCGACGGCGACGGCAAGGTCGGCGAGGCGGAGATCGTGCCCGCGTTCGCCCGCTACTTCACGGTCCCGGAGTAACGCTCCCGGAGCTTGTACTTCAGCACCTTGCGCAGTGTCTCGTTACGCGGAAGGGCGTCCACCACCTCCAGCTGCTCGGGCAGCTTGTGGACGGACAGCCCTTCCGCGCGCAGATACGCGGTCAGCGCCCGAAGCGTCGGCTCCCCGGCCCCCGGCGACCGCTCCACCACGGCGCACACCCGCTCCCCGCGCTCGGCGTCCGGCAGACCCACCACCGCCACGTCCCCGACGTCCGGGTGTCCGTGCAGCAGGTCCTCGATCTCCTTTGCGGAGATGTTCCCGCCCTTGCGGATGATCACGTCCTTGCGGCGCCCGGTGAGCACCAGATGCCCGCTGCCGGAGAGGAAGCCCAGGTCACCGGTGCGCAGAAAGCCCTCCTCGTCGAAGGCCTCGGCGGTCTGCGCCGGGTCCAGATAGCCCTGACAGACGCCCTCCCCGCGCAGCAGCACCTCCCCGTCGACGATCCGTATCTCCATTCCCCTCGGGGGCCTGCCCTCGGTCGTCGCGAGGTTCTCCACGGTGTCGTCGGGAGCCCCCATCGTGATCAACGGCACCTCGGTCATGCCGTAGCCGTGGGTGAGCTGCACGCCCATCTCGCGCACGACGGCGTCATAGATCTCCGGCGGCTTCGGCGCCCCGCCGCCCGCGAGCAGCCGCAGCGTAGGGATGACCTTCTCGCCCGGCTGCCTGCGCTGCTCGGCGAGGAACATCGAGTAGAACGCCGTCGACCCGCCCGCCACCGTCACCCCGTGCGTGCGGTACGCGTCCAGCGCGTCCGGCAGCGCGAACTGCTCGAACAGCACCGCCGGGAAGCCGTACAGCAGCAGCATCACCGTGTAGTCGGGCCCGGCGATGTGCGCGTACGGGAACGCCATCGAGCCCACGTCGTCCGCAGTGAGGCGCAGCGCGTGGGCGAGGCAGGAGCCGCCCGCGATCAGTGAACGGTCCGTGTGCAGCACGCCCTTGGGATCGGAGGTGGTGCCCGAGGTCCAGTAGATCCAGCGCGCCGAGGTGCCGTCGGCGGGCGGTGCGGGAAGCAGCTCGGGATCGCCGTCGGGAAGGCCGTCGTACGCCTCGAAGATCCCCTTCGCGCCCAGCCGTCGCGCCATCTCCGTGTGGTCGTACCCCCGCCAGACGCCCGGTACGGCGAAGAACTCGGCCTTGGACTCGCGCAGCGCGAAGCCGACCTCGCGGTCCCGGTAGAACGGGATGACCGGCGACTGCACGGCGCCCAGACGGGCCAGGGTGAAGGAGAGCACGGCCGTCTCGATGCGGGTCGGCAGCTGCCAGGCCACGACCGTGCCGGGGCGTACGCCCATGCCGCACAGGCCCGCCGCCGTCCGCTCGGCCCGGTCGCGCAGCTCGCCGAAGGTCAGTCGGCGGCGGTGCTGGAGGAACACCGGGCGGTCGGGGGTGAGGTCGGCGCGGCGGGCGAGCAGGTCCCAGAGGGTGCGGGACGTGCCCAGGTCGTGTGCGGTGGCGTTCACGGCGGCCTCAAAGCTGACGGGCTGTCAGATCGTGGCAGAGCGTTGGGCCGTGCGCCTTGTCGGTCCAGGGGTGCGGGACTAGCCTGCTGGATCAAGTGGATCTGACGGTCCATCAGATAATGGCGTCTCCTGCCGCCGCGTCCTGGGCGAACCGGCCCGCGAGGCGCGCGGGAACGGCCGCTGGGACGACCCTGCGCTCAGGCGGCGGCCCGGCGCGCTGAACGCGCAGTTCCGCGCGCTGTGGCGGCTGACGCAGTGGAACGTGGGCGAGGCGGAGACCAGTGGCGGAGGTGCCCGGCCTGGCGGGTTCGGTCTTCAAACTGAGGTATTCGCACGCCCGTCAGGAGCTGTACGACACGGCCGCCGACGTCCTCGGCGACGCGTCCCTCGACCTCGACCGGCCGTGGGTCCTCGACCGGCTCTCCTCGCTGTCGTACACCATCGCCGCCGGCACCTCGCAGATCCAGCGCGACATCGTCGCCGAGCGGATCCTCGGCCTGCCGAAGGGGCGGTGACGTGCGGTTCCAACTGACGGACGACCAGCGGGCATTGCGGGACGGCGTACGGCAACTGCTCGCGCGGAGATTCGACGCTCGAGCGTTACGGGCGGCCGTCGCGGCACCAGGACTGGACCGGGCGCTGTGGGGGGAGCTGGGCGCGGCGGGCTTCTTCGCGCTGCGGCTCCCCGAGGCGGACGGCGGGGTCGGACTCGGTCTGCCGGAGGGGTGTTGGCCTTCGAGGAGGCCGGCCGGGCCCTGCTGCCCGGCCCCCTGGTCGCCACGCACCTCGCGGCCGGGAACGTGCCTGGGGCAGCCGGCGGCGAGACGGTCGTGACGGCCGTCGACGGCGGCCTCGTGGAGTGGCTGGCGGAGGCGGACGTCGTACACGGGAACGCCACCGGGGCCGTACCGCTGTGCTCGGTGGATCCGCTGACCCCGCTGCACCGGATGTCGGCACCGGACGCGCGAGACGACCTCACGTGCCTGCACCGGGCACCTGTCCCGGGCGGGCGGGGCGACCTGCCGCCCCTGCACCGAGTGCCCGCCTCGGACGCCCGCGACGACACGGCCGTACTCCTCACCGCCGCCGAACAGCTCGGCACCGCCACACGTGCGTGCGAGCTGGCCGTGCAACACGCCCGGACGAGGAAGCAGTTCGGACAGCCCGTCGGGGCCTTCCAAGCGGTCAAACACCTGTGCGCGGAGCTGCTGGTGCGTGCCGAGACGGCCCGCGCGGCGGTCTACGCGGCGGCCGTCACCGGGGACCCGGTGGACATCGCGGCGGCCCGGCTGCTCGCCGACGAGGCGGCCGTGCGCGGCGCCCGCGACTGTCTCCAGGTGCACGGCGGCATGGGCTTCACCTGGGAGTCCGAGGTGCATCTGCTGCTGAAACGGGCGTGGGTGCGGTCTCGGCGTGGCGGATGCGGTACGGAGAGTGAGGAAAAGCTCGCCGCCGAACTGGTCGCCTGAGTCACCGGAATCCGCGCCGGGCCGTGCAACCGGCGCACCACCTGCGCGGGATGTAGCGGACTGTGGTCGACCGGAATCACGGAGCGTTGATACCGGGTTGTGTCCAACGCGTGACTCGTCACGACATGGAGTCGGGTGTCCGCTCCGGTACCTTCTGTGGGATGCGAGTGGTTCCGAGCACGAGCCATGCCGGCGGCGCCCCCGGGGCGGTCCCGCATCCGGCGGTGCGCGCCGCTGCTCGCACGGTGGCCAGGGCTTTCGCCCCCGCCTGTTCGACTCCCCGACGCGAGCGTCGCACAGTATGCCGCACGCGTACTCCTTCGCGCTGGAATATGCCCGAAGCGCTTGTTGGGGTGACTGTACGTCAACCATGCTGTCTCGTAAGGGAATCACATTCCGTGACCCTTGCTCTGGCCGTTGTTCTGGCCATGCAGAAAATGGCTACGATCGTGGCCTTCGTCGTGGTATGCGTCGCGACCTCACTCGTGACGATCGCGCGGCGCGGGTTCATGTGTCCGCCGGTTCGGATGGTGTGAGCGGTGCAGGTGCTTCAAGTGCAGCTGGAGATCCGGCCCGACCCCGCGGAGGTGGGGCGGGCGAGGAGGTGGGCCCGCTCGCGGCTCGCCGGGTCCGGCATAGCGGATGACGAGCCACTCGCCGAGACCCTGATTCTGCTCGTCTCCGAGCTGGTCACGAATGCCGTGGTGCACACCGGCTGTCCGGCCGTGCTGCGGCTGTGCCTGCCCGGCACGGCGGAGGACGCGGCCACGGTGCGTCTGGAGGTGGCCGACGCCAGCACCCGTGCGCCGGTGCCGCGGTGCGTGGACGCCGCCGCGACCGGCGGGCGCGGACTCGCCCTCGTCGACGGTCTCGCCGACCGTTGGGGCTGGAGCCCCGAGGGCGCGGGCAAGCGCATCTGGTGCGAGCTGGACCGCTGCGACGAGCCCCGGGAGGCCGCCGCGGCGGCGTTCGCGGGAGGGCTCAAGGCGTACGAAGGGCTGGCGTTCGAGGCCGTGTAGGCACCTCGGGAGCACGGGCGCAGAAAGCCGCCGAGTCCCCTGTCGTGCGGCGGGCGGTGCGCCGGGGCGTGATTCCATGCGCACGCGCCGAAAAAGGGATGTAAGTCACAAACCGCAGCACGGGTGTTGACGCCTCGTGATCGGCTGATCACGCTGGAGGTCAACGATTCGCCGTGAGGGGACGGCGAGGGTCTTGGTGACGGAGACCCTCGTCGAGTGTGGGTCGAGCCGGATGGCGGCGCACCGGGCCGTGCCCGGGGTGGGCGGCCGCGCGCCGCCACCCGGAATGCAACGCGATCTACAGGACGGCCACCGGTGCGACCGGAGTGCCCGTCGCGCCGACGAACGGCTCTGGCATCGCCGACAGCAGGAACGCGTACCGGTTCACTTCTCCACAGGCTGTGGACAACTCTTCGAGATTCCAGTTCTGGCCCTGCAGCATGCCCATCTCCACCAGGTCGAGGGCGTGCACGGGCAGCCACAGATTCTCGATCTCGGGCGGAAAGACCTCAAACGTGAGCGTGTCGTTCGCGACGGCCGCGACATCGCGCGCGTGGAACCACTCCGAAGTACGCACCGACAGACCCGGCGACGGATAGCCGTACCCGTGCTTGTCCCCGGCCAGATACACCTGCACCTGCCCGGTCCGTACGAGCGCCACGTCGCCGGCACGCACGCGCGTGCCGGCGAGTTCCTCCGCCGCCTCCAGATCCTCCGGGGTGACCGCGTGGCCGCCCGTCAGTCGCTCCACGCCACGCGCGCGTGCCACGTCCAGCAGCACCCCGCGCGAGACGACGTGCCGTGGCGATACCGCTGAACGTCATCCAGGGCGCGCGGATCGCGGGTGTGCTGCGGATCGTGGCGGTGGACTCCGATCCGGCGAAGGAGGCGGTGGCCCGGCAGTTCGGGGCGACCGATTTTCTGAGGTCGGTGGAGGGGGTGCGGGAGCTGCTGCCGAGCGGTGCCGACCATGCCTTCGAATGCGTCGGGCGTGCGGAGCTGGTCCGGGCCGCCGTCGATCTCCTCGACCGGCACGGCCAGGCGGTGCTCTTCGGTGTGCCGCCCGCCACCGCCGAGGCGTCCTTCCTCGTCTCCTCCATGTATCTGGACAAGTCGATCCTCGGCTGTCGTTACGGCTCCTCGCGTCCCCAGCGCGACGTCGCCCTGTCGCCGAGCTGTACTGTCAAGGCCGGTTACTGCTCGACGAGTTGGTCACCGCGACCTATCCGGTGGAGGACTTCGAGAAGGCGCGGGCGGACGCGGAGGCGGGGCGGGTCGCGCGAGGGGTGCTCACCTTTTGAGGCCTGGTGCCCTTGAGGCGCTGAGGTCTCGGTGCCTGCGGGGCGCGGAAGTTGTCCACAGGTCTGGGGAATCTTGTCGTGCGTTGTCGGTGCCGACCCCTACGGTCGTCGCATGAGCTACCGCGAAGTCGCCTCCAAACAGGTCCTGACCTGGGCCTGCGTGGCCATCGGTGCCCGGATGCCGGTCGCCATGGCCCCGCTGGCCCTGGTCTTCCTGGTCCGCGAACGCCCCGGCGGCTATTCGCTGGGCGCTGCCCTGGCCGCCGCCTATGTGATCGGCGAGATCGTCGGCGCGCCGGTGCTCGGTGTGCGGCTGAGACCCGAGCGTGCCCGGCCGCAACTGGCCGCCGGGCTCACTGCGGGGGCCTTCGGGTTCGCGGGACTCGGTGTGTTTCCCGACGCGCATCCCGTGATGCTCGGCGCCTTCGCCTTCCTCGCCGGTGCCGGGCCGGCCGCGGCACCCGGCGGGCTGCGCACGCTGCTCACTTCGCTGGTTCCGGAGGGTGCGGCGGCGCAGGCGCTGTCGGTCGAATCGATGCTCACGTTCGCCGTGTGGGCCGTCTCCCCGGCCACCGTCACCGGCCTCGCCCTCGGTGTCGCCCCGGGCGTCCCGCTGCTGCTCGAGGCCGGCCTGATGGCGTCGGCGGCCGCGGGGATGTGGCTGCTGCCCGTGGGGTGGGAGGCCGACGAGCCCGAGCGGGAAGGGACGTCGAGGCTTCGTGTCCTCTCCCGCGCCTGGCCGGTGTACGTGACGGGCGCCGCGAGCCTTTCCCTGCTGGCCCTCGCCGAACTGGTCCTGCCCGCCCTGCTCGAACAGCGCGGCATAGGCGTCGGCTGGGCCGGACCGCTGCTCACCGCGATGTCGGTGGCCGCCGCCGTGGGTGCGTTCGCATACGGTGCGCGGTCCTGGCCGGGGCTGCTGCGCACCCGAAGTGCCGTGCTGATGTGCGGGATGGCGGCGGCGGTGGCCCTGGTCGCCTTGATACCGGGCGCGGGCGGCATCGCCGTCGCGCTGGCCCTGGCGGGCCTGCTCCAGTCGGGTGCGATGCTCACCCGCAACCTCTCCCTGCGCGAGGCTCTTCCGCCGGGCGCGCTGGCCGCCGGCTACTCGGTGATGTACGCGGCCGTGGGCGCCGGATACGCGGGCACGGGCTCCCTGGCCGGCGCCCTGCTCCAGGTCGCCGCGCCGTCCACGGCGATCCTGGCGGGCGTCGCGCTGACCGTCGCGCTCACGGCGGTCGGCTGGTGGGGCGAGAGACGCACCGACCTGTCAGCGCATGCTGCCGACCCGGTCGTGGCACTCGCTCCCGACGGTCGCGGCCCGGAAGGTCCGCCGGTAGGCGGTGGGCGTGACCCCGAGCGCCGCCTGTAGGTGCTGGCGCATCGACTGGGCCGCGCCGAACCCCGCGTCCCGGGCCACCCGGTCCACGGACAGGTCGGTGGACTCCAGCAGGTGCCGGGCGCGTTCCACCCGCTGCTGGGTGAGCCACTGGCCGGCGCTGACGCCGACCTCCTCGCGGAAGCGGCGGGTGAAGGTGCGCACCGACATGGCCTCCTGCTCGGCCATGTCGCGCAGCTGGATCGGCTCATGGAGGCGGCCCAGCGCCCAGGCGCGGGCGGCGGTCGTGGTGGACAACTGCGGGTCCGGCACCGGGCGGTGGATGTACTGCGCCTGGCCGCCGTCGCGGTGCGGGGGCACGACCATGCGGCGGGCGACCTCGTTGGCGATCGCCGTGCCGTGGTCGCGACGGACCATGTGCAGGCACAGGTCGATCCCGGCGGCGACACCGGCCGAGGTCAGCACGTCGCCGTCGTCGATGAACAGCACGTCGGCGTCCACCTTGATCTTCGGGAACATCCGCTGGAAGTGCTCGGCCTCGGCCCAGTGCGTGGTCGCGGGACGGCCGTCGAGGTAACCCGCGGCGGCGAGGACGTACACGCCGGTGCAGATGGAGGCGAGCCGGGTGCCGGGGCGGATGTGGGCCAGGGCGGCGGCCAGTTCGTCCGTGAGCCTGCCCGCTTCGAAGACCGGGCCCAGCTCGTACGACGCCGGGATCACGACCGTGTCGGCGGTGGCCAGCGCCTCGGGGCCGTGTTCCACCTGGATGGCGAAGTCGGCGTCCGTGCGGACCGGGCCGGGTGGCCGGATCGAGCAGGTCACGACCTCGTACAGATGCCGATCCCGCTCGTCCTTGGGGCGGCCGAAGATCCGGTGCGGGATGCCCAGCTCGAAGGGCAGCAGACCGTCCAGGGCGAGGACGACGACGCGGTGCGGGCGGAACTCCGGTTCACTGCTCGGCTCACTGCTCATGACCCGATCCTAACGAATGCTGTCCTTCGGGCCACTCGATGGAGAGGGTCCCGTATCGGAAGCTCTATGACGTGACTCAGACAACGGAAGCCGCGTTCGACGTGCAGCAGCCGAAACAGAACCCGAACCGCGTGCACCGCGCGTGGTTCGTCGCCGCCGTCACGTTCGTCACGATCATCGGCGCGGCGGCCTTCCGCTCGCTGCCCGGCCTGCTCGTCGACCCGCTGCATCAGGAGTTCCACTGGTCGCGCGGCACGATCGGCGCCGCGGTCTCCATCAACCTCGCGCTGTACGGGCTCACCGCGCCGTTCGCCGCCGCGCTGATGGACCGGTTCGGCATCCGCCGGGTGGTCGCGGTCGCGCTGACCGTCATCGCCGTCGGCTCGGGCCTGACGGTGTGGATGACGGCGGCCTGGCAACTGCTGCTGTGCTGGGGTCTGCTGGTCGGCCTGGGCACCGGCTCCATGGCGCTCGCCTTCGCGGCGACGGTCACCAACCGCTGGTTCACCGAGCGCCGGGGCCTGGTCAGCGGCATCCTCACGGCGGCCTCCGCCTCCGGCCAGCTGATCTTCCTGCCGGTGCTGTCGTGGATGGTCGAGTCGTACGACTGGCGTCCGGCCGCCGTCACCGTCGCCCTGGCCGCCCTCGCGGTCGTCCCCTTCGTCTGGCTGCTGTTGCGCGACCACCCGGCCGACGTGGGAGTGAAGCCGTACGGGGCCAAGGAGTTCGTGCCCAAGCCGCCCCCGGTCACCGGCGCCGCCCGCCGCACGCTCGGCACCCTCTTCTCGGCCGTCCGCACCGGCCCCTTCTGGCTGCTGGCCGGCACCTTCGCGATCTGCGGCGCCTCCACCAACGGCCTGATCCAGACCCACTTCGTGCCCGCGGCCCACGACCACGGCATGCCCATCACGGCGGCGGCCTCGCTGCTCGCCGTCATCGGCGTGTTCGACGTGGTCGGCACGATCGCCTCCGGCTGGTTCACCGACCGCTTCGAACCACGCCGCCTGCTCGCGGTCTACTACGCCCTGCGCGGCATCTCGCTCCTGTTTCTCCCGATGCTCCTGGCGCCGTCCGTCCACCCACCGATGATCTTCTTCATCGTCTTCTACGGCCTCGACTGGGTCGCCACCGTCCCGCCCACCCTGGCCCTGTGCCGCGAGCACTACGGCGAGGACAGCGCCATCGTCTTCGGCTGGGTCCTGGCCTCCCACCAGGTCGGCGCGGCCCTGGTCGCCTTCCTCGGCGGCGTGGCCCGGGACGTCTTCGGCTCGTACGACATGGTCTGGTACGCCTCCGGCACCCTGTGCGCGGCGGCAGCCCTGATGGCCCTGGTCATCCGGCGTCGGCCGGTGGTCACGGTCCCGGTACCGGTGGCGGGCTAGACGAAGCGCCCCCTGTGGAACAGCAGGGGGTCCGCGTCCTCGTCGGCCGTCCCCAGCGCGTCCACCCGCCCCACGACGATGAGATGGTCGCCGCCGGTATGCACCGCGTGGACGGTGCAGTCGACCCACGCGAGCGTGCCGGCCAGGCGAGGTGAGCCGGAGACGGGCGCCGCGTCGTACGCGACCCCCGCGAACTTCTCCGCGCCGCGCACGGCGAAGCCCCGGCACAACTCGCCCTGGTGGGCGGCCAGGACATTGACGCAGAAGACGCCGGCGCGGGCGAGCCGCGGCCAGGTCGTGGACGTACGCCCCACCATGAAGGCGACGAGGGGCGGGTCCAGGGACAAGGACGAGAAGGACTGACAGGCGAACCCGGCGGGACGGTCCTCGCCCCCACCTGCGGGTGCCGTGACGACGGTCACACCGGTTGCGAAGCTCCCCAGTACACGCCGGAACTCGTCCTGCCCCACCGGCGCCCGTTCGTCCTCCCGAACGCACCGCAGCTCGGGGCGCGGAAGGGGCTCGACGCCGACGGGCAGGTGCTCCGCCCTGAGGTAACGGACGGCGGCGGCCGACATCCCCGCATGTCCCATCACGCCCCCATAAGCTGACGATGCGTCAGATAGGAAGGGGGGCGGCGCCCTCGAGAACCACCCGCAGGCGGGACGGCGTGCTCCTGAGGTTCGGCAGCGGCTGCGGCAAGGACACGCACTGATCGATCGGCGGTACCGAGCAGCACCCGGAACGGTTCGTGCTCTTCGGCGACCCGGACGCGGGCGGCCTGCGGATCCTGAAGCGGGCCGCCTGACCCTCACCGTCCTCCGAAACCGGGACTCCGGCGTTCGGCGAAGGCCCGGAGGCCTTCGCGGGCGTCCGCCGGGAGGCGGCGGTGCGGGCGCCGACCTGAACTGACGCAGCGTCAGATATTTCCAGATTACTGAGCTGACGCTGTGTCAGGAACGGGTCTGCAGGCAAAGTCCGCGAACAGGCGGAACTCCTCACCTACTGCACGGGAAGCCGGGATACCCGCCCCGTCGCCCTCCGTCCGACGGCCTTCGCGATCTTCTCCGCGTCGATCGCCAGCTCGCGGAACATGCCACTGATGGGGTTGGTGAAGCCGGTGAAGTACAGGCCGGGGGCGTCCGCCGGCGTGCGGGCGCCGTGCACCACCGGCTTGCCGCGCGCGTCGAGCACGCCGAGGTGGCCGACGAGGCCCTCCAGGGCGCGGACGTACCCGGTGGCGGCGATCACCGCGTCGGGCGAGATACGGCTGCCGTCGGCGAGGACGGCCTTCCCGTCCTCGAACGAGTCGACGGCGGCCACGACCTCGACCCGCCCCTTGCGCACGGCGTCGATGAGACCGACGTCCTGGACGGGGATCGAGCCGTCCTTGACCCGGCTGTACAGCCCGGTCTCGGGGCGCGGCAGCCCGTGCTCGGCCAGGTCGGGCACGCTGAGCTTCGCCATCGGCCGGGCGAGCCGGTCGACGAGCCCGACGGGCAGGCGCCGTACCAGCACACCCGTGTACTGGGCGGCCCACCCGGCGGTCGACCGGCGCACGATGTGCGGGGCGGTGCGCACGGACAGCCGTACCCGGGACGCGCCTCCTTCCACCAGGTCCACGGCGATCTCGGCGCCGGTGTTGCCGACCCCGACGACGAGGACGTCCCGCCCGGCGTAGGGCTCGGCGTTGCGGTACGCGCCGGCGTGCAGCAATTCCCCGGTGTACGCGTCGCGTCCGGCCCACTCGGGTACGCGCGGGGTGTGGTTGTACCCGGTGGCGACGACGACGCCGCCCCCGGTCAGCTCACGCCCGCCGGTGGCATGCAGCAGCCACCCCGTGCCGTCGGCCGTGCGCTCGACGCGCGACACCTCGACACCGGTGACGATCTCCAGCTCATGGAACTCGGCGTACTTCTCGAGGTAGCGCACCACGTCGTCCCGCGACACCCACCGCCCGAACCGGCGCGGCATGGGCAGCCCCGGCAGGCCGGACAGCCGACGGGTGGTGTGCAGATGGAGCCGGTCGTAATGCCGCCGCCAGGAGGACGCGACCCCGTCGGCCTTCTCCAGCACCACGGCCCGTATGCCCCGGGCGCGCAGCGCGTACGCCACGGCGAGACCGCCCGGCCCGGCCCCTATGACGTATACGGGACGGTCGGTGGGATTCGCGGACACAGCGGAGGCGGTCATGAGCGCGAGCGTAATCACGCACTCCGTTGATGGGTCTCGGTCAAGACCGGAATTGGTTGCGGATTGATCACGCATGTAGGAGGAGTGGGTGGGAATGGTGGCGTAGGGCACTCGGATGTGTCCCTCCGGTCTTGACGAGCACCTTTCGTCCGCTGAACTGACGTACCGTCAGATAGAACAATGGCGGGGAGAGCCCATGGACACGATCTGGCTCACCGGTGCGGAGTGGCTGGCCGTGCTGCGCATGGGCCTCGGGCTGTGGTGGCTGGAGAGCTGGCGGCACAAGGACAAGAAGGCGTGGTTCGAGCGGGGGAGCGGCATCGCCTGGGCAGCGGACGTGGCGGCGAAACACCGCTGGGCGCCGGTCCGTTCGGGCTTCGCTACGGTGGTCCGGCCCCGGCCGAGGGTGATGTCGTACGTCGTGGTCTACGCGGAACTGTCCCTGGGGGCGGGCCTGATCCTGGGCTTCCTGACTCCGGTCGCCCTGATCGGCGGCCTGCTTCTGAACCTCCTCTACTTCACGCTCATGATCCACGAGTGGGCCGAGCAGGGGCAGAACGCGATGATGACGCTGATCTCGGTGGTGGGGTTGTTCGGGATGGCGTGGCAGACCTGGTCGGTGGACGCTGCGCTGGGGTGGTTCGGATGACGGCGGCGCGCTACGACGTACCTGAGCCGGACGCCTTCACCCGCCCGTACTGGGACGCGGCGGTGGAGGGCCGACTGCTCCTGCGCAGATGCGCGGCGTGCGGCCGGGCACACCACTACCCACGGGAGTTCTGCCCGCACTGCTGGAGCGAGGACGTGCACTGGGAGCAGGCGAGCGGCAGGGCGACCCTCTACACCTGGTCGACGGTCCACCGGAACGACCTCCCACCGTTCCCGGAGCGCACACCGTACGTGGCCGCCGTGGTCGACCTCGCAGAAGGGCCACGGATGATGACGGAGCTGGTGGGGTGCGAGCCGGGGAAGCTGAGGGCGGGGGCGGAACTGGATGTGGCGTTCCGGGAGGGCGTGCCGGTGTTCGCCCCGGCGGGCGGGTGACGCGGGGCCCGGGGTCCGGTGACACGGGCTCCGGGATTCACTGGGAGCATGACTTCCGCGCATGAACGGCCCGCCGTCCAACCCGGTCCCGAACTCCACGGTCACGGTCTGCGCCTGCGTCACTGGGACGCGGACGCGGAAGCCGACGTGGCGGCCTGGCTGCGCGGCCGGACGGACCCGGAATTCCGGCGGTGGAACTCTCCGCTGCGGCCGGTCACCGACCTCGACAGCGCGCGCGACTCCCTGCGCGCGATGGCGGCGAACGCGGCGGACGGCGGCTGCGCGCACTTCTGTGTCACGGACGCGGACAGCGGTATGCCGCTCGGTCACGTCGGCCTCAACGCGATCGACCACGTCGCCCGAGTCACCCGCATCGGCTACTGGGTCCTCCCGGAGGCCAGGGGACGGCGGGTGGCGACACGGGCGCTCACCCTCGCCGCCCGCTGGACGTTCACGGAGCTCGGACTGCACCGGCTGGAGTTGGGGCATGCCGTAGGTCACGAGGCGTCCTGCCGGACAGCGCAGAAGTGCGGATTCCCGTACGAGGGGACACTGCGCGGAGCGATGTTCGAGGCGGAGCGGCTGGACGCGTTCCGGGACGTGCACCTGCACGCACGGCTCGTCACGGACCCCGATCCACTCGAGCGCTGATCAACCGACGTGGCAGGGGTTCGGGCGAGACCATGAGGCATGAGCATCGACCACACCTGGTACCTCACCGAAGACCTGGACGACTTCCTTTCCCGGGCGGGCGGCTTCCTGCGGTCGCGTCCCGCTCTGCACACGGTCCCGCTGACAGTGACCGAAGCGCTGCGCACGCGCGGACTGTATGTCTACGGCCCACAAGCGCCCCTCTTCGGCGTGCTGGAGGACGGCGACACGGGCAAGGTCCGGGCGACGCTGCTGCAGACGCCGCCGTACCCGCTGGGCGTGACGGCGCTGACGGCGCGGGAGGCGGAGGCGCTGGCGACTCACCTCCACGTACTCGGCCATCCGCTGTCCGGGGTGTCGGCGGTGCGTGACACGGCGGAGGCGTTCGCGGGGGCCTGGGAGCGGTTGACCGGGGAGCCGGTGAACGTCCACCAGCAGCAACGGCTCTACCGCCTGGGAGGGTTGACGACCCCCGAGCCGGCACCGGAGGGACGTGCGAGGCTGGCCGAAGACCGTGACCGAGGCCTGCTGGTGCGCTGGATCGAGGAGTTCTGCACAGCCGTGGGACAGCCGGGCCTGCTGTCCCCCACCGAGTGGACCGACGCCCGCCTGGCCCACGACGGCGTCACGCTCTGGGAGACCTCCGACGGCACCCCGACGGCCATGGCGAGCCTGACCCCGAGCGTCGGGGGACAGGTCAGGGTGGCCGCGGTCTACACCCCGGCGGGCCTGCGCGGCAGGGGCTACGCGGGGGCGGTCACGGCGGAGGTGAGCCGGAGGGCCCGGAACGCCGGGACGGACGAGGTACTTCTCTTCACGGACCTGGCCAACCCGACGAGCAACGGCCTGTACCAGCGGATCGGGTACCGGGGCGTCGCGGACTTCACGATGTACGACTTCGGAGGCGGTGGGAGTTGAGAGCCGGCCGTCGGCTGGTGGCGGCCGCCCGCTTCTTGGCCGGTGTCGTGCTTCCACCCGCCGGGGTCGAATCCGTGGGGAAAGTCAGGTGCAACGTCTCCTGGGTCCCGGCGCACTGAGTGAGTGAAAGGCATTTCCTTCACGATGAGGAGACTCACGGATGCGTTCGTGGACAAGCGCGGCGGTGGCGACGGCGATGGTGCTCGCCGGCCTGACGACGGTCGGTACGGCTACGGCGGCCACCGCCGAACCTCAGGGCTCGGTCCTCACGGCGGAGCCCCTGCCCACCATCGGCGGCGATCTGCTCGACTCCTACCAGGTGAACGACCACACCACCTGGGCCTTCGGCATGCACCGGGGCGTCGAGCAGTCAGACACGCCGCTGCTGCTGAGCAAGGACGACCGGGACGGACAGGGCTGGCGCGAGGTGCCGTTGCCTGCCTACTCCGGTGACCCCAACGAACTCCACGGCGCCTCCGCGGTGCCGGGGTCGGACGGCGACGACGCCTGGCTGGTCGGCATGTCCGACAGTGTCAACCTGCACGGGCTGCTCACCGAGCACTGGGACGGGCAGGCCTGGCAGACAGTCACCGCGCCGCTGCCGGAGTCGAGCCACTTCGGCAACCTCACGTCGGTCTCGGCGATTGCCAGTGACGACGTGTGGGCGGTCGGCTGGGCCGACGTCGTCGACGGCAAGGTGCCCGACCCGGACAAGCCGGGCGCGTGGATCACCACCGAGCACCGGGAGGGTCTGGCAGAACGCTGGGACGGTTCGGCCTGGCAGCGCGTGGCACTTCCGGACGCGGCGGACTTCTACGCGATCAGCGTGGTCAGCCGGGGAGCGGACGACATCTGGGTGGGCGGGTACACCGGCGAGGACACCCCCGCGCTGAAGCACTTCGACGGACAGAAGTGGTCGTCCGTCGACCTGCCCTCGACCGGGGTGAACGGCGAGATCTACGACATGGCGGTCGACCAGGACGGGTCGCTGTGGGCCGCGGGGCGGACTTTGCTGAAGGAGTCGGACACCGGGCATGCGCTGCTGTTGCATCAGGTGGGCGGGGTGTGGAGCAAGGTGGGCACTCCGCCCGTGCTGCGGCTGATCAAGAAGCTCGTGCCCACGCCGGGCGGGGTGGCCGTCGCCGCGGAGAACCGTAACTCCGGTGACTCCTATGCGATGCGGCTGGACGCCGGCCGGTGGGGCCGGCCTGCCCTTCCGTCGGCCGACGGGCAGGTCCGTTGGATCAACGGGCTCTCTGTCGCCCCCGGCGGGCGGCTGGATGTGGTCGGGGCGGTTGCCGACGCCGGCGGGGACCCTGACACCCAAAAGCCGCTCGGATACTCCGGGAAGCTCTGACGGCTGCGCCGGCTGGGTGGGTCCTTGCGTGCCTCCGCGGCTCGGTCGGACCCACCCAGCCGCGCGGTTCCCCGCGTCCCGCCGGAAGCGAAGTGCGAACGCGCCCTGCCGGAAGTGGTGACGGTGCGGCGGCCGTAGCCGAAGGTGAGCTCGTCGATCTGCGGACCTTCCGGCTCACGGCCACAGCAACGATCGACGCCAGCCCTCCGCCATTCTCCGGTACAGCACCCGTACGTGCCTGCGATCCGGGTCGCCCTGGAAGAACTCCACCTCCTCCGGGGCAAGTCGGTACAAGGTCCACGTCGGGGACGGCGTCGCCGGGTTCGCCCTCGCCCTCTCCCACGCCGCCTCCGACTCCCGCCTCAGCTCCTCCACCGAACCCAGCACTCCGCTCTGTCGCCCCGTCAGCGCCGCCGCCAACGCCCCCGTCGACCGCGCGTGCAGGTCCGCCTGGCTCTCCGCCGACGGCGCCGACGTCACCGGCCCCCGCACCCGCACCTGACGGCCCAGCACCGGCCAGTAGAACCCCAGCGCCGCGTACGGGTGCGCGCTCAGTTCCCGGCCCTTGCGGCTCGTCGCGTGCGTCGCGAACGCCCAGCCCTCCTCGTCCGCGCCGTGCAGCATCACGATCCGTACGTCCGCCCTGCCCCCCTCGTCCGTGGTCGCCAGCGACATCGTGTGCGGTTCCGGCTGCCCCGCTGCCACCGCCTCCGCGAACCACCTCGTGAACAATGGGAGCGGAGCCTCCGGTGCCGTCGCCGGGTCGAAGGGCCGTAGCTCCGTCACCCCCGGCGCCCACACCCGCAGTGACCTCAGGAGCTGATCAAGATCCGTTGCTGCCATGCGCCGAGTATCGCTCCGGCCTCCCGCAGGGATGCGCAAGCTGCACCATCGGCACCCCGTGCAACAACTCGGCGGCCACGAACTCCCCACCTCCGGTGCCCCGGCCCGCCAGGTCAGCGGGTAAGTGCCGGCGGCCGAGGCGTGCAGTTCGGTGTTCGTGGCGGTGCGCGGCGGCAGTAAGTTGCTGTACGAGCCGGAGCAGGTGAGCGAGCTGTTCGACCTCTTCGGCGTGCTTTCGGGCTCATGCGCTTCCCCTCAGGAGTCCATCGCGCTCATCGAGAGGAAGGCAGGGCAACTGTGAACTCCAGCGAACTGGCCTGGTTCAAGTCCGGCTACAGCGGCAACGAGGGCGGCGAATGCCTTGAGATGGCCAAGACCCCGCACGCCGTCCGATGACTCCTCGCCCCCTCGTCGCCGTCCTGCTGCTCCTCGTCGGCCTGACCGCCTGCTCCGGCGGTCCAGGAGCAACGGCATCCCCGGCCACCGGCATCTCCGCCCCGAAGGTCTTCTACCTGCCCCCGCACGGCGACACGGCAGGCCCGCACAACAAGGTGCCGTTCCACCTGAAGGCCGAGGACCCGGACGTCCTCAACGGTGGTGGGCCGGCCGATCACCGGCTGACGATGGACCTGGTGGGGGCCGAGGGGGCGGTTCGGCTATGGGTGAAGAGTGGGCACGGGTGTCGCGGGAGCGACACGCACGTGGTCTGCACCGTCCAGGGACAGTACGACAGTTGGGTCGGCTCGGACCGTGTCTATCCCACGGCCACGAAGGACGGTGAACCCGGCGACTCGGCGGTGATCCGGTTCTCCTTCGCGACGAAGGAGGGGAAGACACTCACGACGCGTACCCGGGTCGTCGTCGGCGAGCCCGTACCGAGGTTGCGGGTCGCCCCGGCCCTGGACCACATACACCCCGGCGCCGACGTCGCCACCACCGTCACCGTACGCAATACCGGCGAGGTCCCGGTGCGGGGACTCGGGCTCATGGTGCACTCGGGGGACAACACCGAGTTCCGCCGGCGCTACTCGAACTGCCGTTACCCGCCCCAGCAGCACGGCCGGGCGGCCGTCTGCCGCTTCCCCGGCCTGCGTATCGCGCCCGGTGAGACCGTCACCCTGCGGCCCTCCCTGCCGCTGCGTGCCGGGAAGACACGGATCTTCAGCGAAGTGACCCAGGAGGTCTGGCCGCTGGACGTCGGACCGGCGAAGTACAGCGCCGTACCGGACAACGGCGACCCGGGGGACGGGCCGGCGCTCGAGGCCGTCCGCGTCCCGGCCCGCACGGACGGCGCGACCTTCGTGAACGGCCCGATCCGCACGCTCGTCGGCCTGGACCTGCACGCCGACTACCGGGTGACCGTGAACGAGCTGCACGTCGGCAAGAAACGCGAACTGCGCCTCACGGTGCACAACGACGGGCCCGGAGACCCAGGTGCCACCGGCCGGTTGCGGTTCACGCCGCCACCCGGTGCCGTCGTACGGGCGCAGCCCATGGAGGCCATCGACGACGACGTCTACGAGCCGGCCTGCCCGCTCGAGGACGACGGCAGCTACAACTGTCCGCTCTACGTGCTCGAGCCGGGTGCCACGCGGACCTACAAGTTCACCCTAGACCTTGCCGAACCGGGCACCGGTCTCGTCGCCCTTCGCGCGAAGGCGCTGGAAGCCGACGGCGTCGATCCCGAACCCGGCGACAACACCGCCAACGTGGTCGTCCTGCCGTGACCGGTCACCGGCCGAGCACCACCGTCCCCGCCGTGCAGAACCAGCCCCCGGTTCCGGACGCCACCCCGATCCGGGGCAACTCCGCGCCCTGCACGCGCACTTGGCGGTCACCCGCCTCCCCGCGAAGCTGCCTTACCGCCTCCACCAGCAGGAACAGCCCCCGCATCCCGGGATGTTGGGCCGACAGTCCGCCCCCGTCCGTGTTCACGGGCAGCTCACCGCCCCGTACCGCCAGCCGCCCCTTCTCCACGAACGCCCCGCCCTCGCCCTTCGCGCAGAAGCCCAGGGCCTCCAGCGTCACCAGCGTCATGTACGTGAACGCGTCGTAGATCTCCGCGAAGTCGATCTCCTCCGGGCGCACCCCGGCCCGGTCGAACGCCAGTCCGTGATGCCGAGGCCGAGGTGCTGGGCACGGAGGATGCGCAGGACAGCCTCTCCGCCCTCCCCGCCCTCTCCGCCCTCGGCGACGCCGTCGCCGCCGTGCTCGCCGCCGAGGCCGTCGGGGCCGCCGGGCGGGCTCTGGACCGGACCGTCGAATACGTGGGGCAGCGTGAGCAGTTCGGGCGGGCGATCGGGTCCTTCCAGGCCGTGAAGCACCGGCCGGCCGATGTGTATGTGCAGGTGCAGGCCGCGCGGTCGGCGGCGTACTACGCGGCCTGGGCGACCGTGCACGGCGAGCGGGTGGGGCCGCTCGCGCTCGCGCAGGCGCTGGAGGCGCTGCGGACGGCCGCGGGTGAGGGGATCCAGCTGCGCGGCGAGATCGGGTTCACCTGGGAGCACGACGCGCATCTGTACTTCAAGCGGGCCGCGGGGGACGAGCTGCTGTTCGGGCCCGTGCATCGGCTGCGATCCCGTGCGGCCGACGCGGTGGGGCTGTTCGGCACGGGCACGGTGGCCGTCTGATGGCCGCCCCAGGTGTGCGTCTGGTGCAGGCCGTGACCGCCACGCGCGCCTTCGCCAAGGTTGCCCCGCACGTCGTTCCGGTGCTCGATCGCGCCGTCCACCGGCTCACGCGCGGACGGTTCCTGCTCAGCGCGCTCATGCTGCCGGGCGTCATCCTCACGTCCACCGGCGCGCGCAGCGGGCTGCCGCGGCGTACTCCTCTCGCATGCATGCCCGAGGACGGCGGGCGCTCCTGGCTGCTGGTCGGGTCCAACTTCGGGCGGACCGGCCATCCCGCCTGGACGCACAATCTCCTCGCCCGTCCCGACGCCTCCGTCAGCTGGAAGGGCGAGGACATCGCGGTCCGGGCCGTGCTGCTGACGGGGGAGGAGCGGGACGCGGCCTGGCAGGAGCTGGTGGTGTTCTGGCCGCCGTATGCCACCTACCAGGCGCGGGTGGCCCGGAAGCTACGGATCTTCCGGATCGTACGGACGTAGTCACGACAGGGTCGCCAGGCGCTCCACCAGCAGAAACGCGCCTATGCCGAGCATGGCCGCGCCCGATGTGCGGGTCACCGCGCGGGCCGCCGCGGGGCGGGCGGTCAGTACGGCGCGGGCGAGGACGCCGGCCGTGAGGTAGACCGCGGCGCAGGCGGCCATGTGCAGGAGGCCGAGCGTCGCCGTCTGCATGGGGACGGGCAGGTGGTCGCCCCGGACGGTGAGGAACTGCGGGAGCACGGAGAGGTAGAGCAGCAGGCCCTTGGGGTTGAGGCCGCTGATCGCCGCGCCGCGCAGGAAGACGCGGCGGGCGTCCGTGCTCAGGGCGTCGTCGGCGCCCGGCGCCGCAGGCCTGCGCAGCACGGCCCACCCCAGCCACACCAGATACCCCGCCCCGGCCACCGTCAGGGCCGTCAGGAGTACCGGCGAGCCCGCGACCAGCACCGCCAGGCCCGCCGTCGCCAGCGCCGTGTGCAGGCCGTAGCCGGAGACCAGGCCGGCCACCGCTGTGAGCACCGACCGGCCGCGCAGCCCGGCGGCGATCGTGTACGCCCAGTCGGCGCCCGGTACGCAGACCAGCAGCAGGTCGACGGCGAGGAAGGAGAGGAGGGTCGCGGAGTTCATGATGGGGACATTAGGCATGAACAGCCCGAAAGTGTTCCCGAAGTTTGCTCATGGTCGTGCTCTATGGGGGAAAATCTTCCCTATGGACGACGTTGATCGGAAGATTCTTGCCGAGCTTCAGCAGGACGGGCGGCTGACCGTGACCGAGCTGGCCGCGCGGGTGCGGCTGAGCGTCTCGCCGTGCCACCGGCGGTTGCGGGAGCTGGAGCGGTCCGGGGCGATCCAGGGGTACCGGGCCGTCGTGGATCCGGTCGCGGTCGGGCTGACCTTCGAGGCGCTGGTCTTCGTGTCCATGCGGCAGGAGGACCGGGACACGGTCGCCGAGTTCGAGCGGGCGGTCGGCGAGGTGGAGCACGTGCTGGAGGCCTCGCGGCTGTTCGGCGACCCGGACTATCTGCTGCGGGTGGCCACGGCCGACCTCGCCGCCTTCCAGCGGCTGTACGACGAGCGGCTGGCGACGCTGCCGGGGGTGCAGCGGCTGACGTCCACGCTCGTGATGAAGCACGTGGTGCGGGACCGTCCGCTGCCCGCACAGCACGACAGGCGGCAGTCCACTGTGTGAACCACCGCCTGCCAGACAGGACTTGAGGACCCGGAAAGAGAGCCGGGGTTATTTCGTCGGCTTCTTGCCGGTCACGCCCAGGTGCACCAACAGGGCCAGGTTCGGCTTGAGTTCGGCCTGTTTGACGCCCCAGCTCTGGAAGCCCTTCTGGTGCGCGGCCACCGCGGCCAGCATCGCGACCAGCGAGCCCGCGACCGCCGCCGGGTTCACGTCCTTGTCGACCCTGCCCTTGGACTGCAACTCGGCGATGGATTCGGACAGGGAGCTGTTCACCGAGTTGAGGATCTTCATGCGGATCTTGTAGAACCGTTTGTCCCCCTCGGCGGCACCGAGGTCGACCACGCGCAGGATGGCGTCGTTCTTGCGCCAGAACTCCAGAAATCCGTCCACGAGTTCCTGCGCGGCCTGCCAGCCGGACTTGCCGGCCCAGGAGCGCCCTGCGACCAGTTCGGTCAACCCGGCGCCCTCGGCGGCCATTTCCTCCGCGATCTCCAGGACGGCACCTTCGACGTCCGGGAAGTACTGATAGAAGGTCGCGGGTGAAGTGCCCGCCTTCCGGGCGACATCGATGACCTTGACGTCCCGGTAGGGGGAGGAGCTGAGCATCTCGCTGAGGCAGTCGAGCAGCTTCTGCCGGGTCGCCTGCCCACGCCGGCCGGCCACGCGGCCGTCGACGGTACGCACTTGTCCTGTCATGCCGTCAGCTTACCGAGGGGTGATCGGAGCGCGATTCGGCCGACTGCAAATGGGGTGCATGGGTGTACGGAGGGTGGTGTTCCTGGTCTGCGGCGTGCGGCTCGCGCGGCTACTTTGGCGGCATGGCCGAAAACAGGGCATCCGGGAACGAAGAGGCGCACGAAGAGGAGCACGCGCGGGGGGAGGCGTACGGAGAGGGCGTTCCGTGCTGGGTGGACGCGCAGCTTCCCGACGTGGCGGCGGGCAGGCGGTTCTACGGTGAGCTCTTCGGGTGGACCTTCGAGGAGGGGCACGGCCCCTCGTGGTGGGCGTACAAGGACGCTGAACCGGTCGCCGCGCTCGCGCACAAGACGGACGGACGCATGCCGACGGTCTGGACCGTGTACTTCGCCACGCCGGACATCGAGGCCCTGTGCCGGCGGATCCTCGTGGCGGGCGGGCAGGTCGTGACGTCGCCGATGCCCGTCGGCGGGCTGGGCACGGCAGCGCTCGCCGCCGACCCGGAGGGCGCCGTCTTCGGGCTGTGGCAGGCGGGGACCCACGCGGGGTTCGGGCGGCGGCACGAGGCGGGCACCTTCGGGTGGGTGGAGCTGTACGCGCGCGACACCGAGGCGGCCGACACCTTCTACGGCGGTCTCTTCCACGACGCGCTGTTCGGCAGCGACGCCGAGCCCGACTTCGGGCGCGCGCCCGTCTCCGACGTCTTCCCGGCCGAGATGCCGCCGCACTTCCTCGTCCACTTCCGCGTCGACGACTGCGACGAGGCGCTCACGGCGGTCGTGGGGCTCGGCGGGCGGGTGCACGCGCCCGCCTTCGACACGTCGTACGGCCGCGTCGCCGTCGTCACCGACAATCAGGGGGCGTCCTTCGCGCTGCTGCAACCCTGAAATGTCTCCCTTGTTATGAGACACCCCGGATGTCGCTGGGTTCGCAACCTGTGCTCAGGACAGGAAGAATCGGGGTTGCGTGCCGCCACGGCGGTGCGGTGGTGAGACGCTGCACGGGGTCGCGTACATATGTGGGTGGACGTGGCTCGTACGGGGAGGTGGCAGGCAAGTGGTGGATCAGCTGACGCAGCACGATCCTCGGCGGATCGGGCCGTTCGAGGTGCTGGGACGGCTGGGTGCCGGCGGCATGGGGCTGGTCTATCTCGCACGCTCGGCATCCGGGCGGCGCGTGGCGATCAAGACGGTCCGCACGGAACTCGCCGAGGACCAGTTGTTCCGCGTCCGCTTCACGCGCGAGGTGGAGGCGGCGCGCGCGGTGTCCGGTTTCTACACGGCGGCCGTCGTCGACGCCGACCCGCGCGCAGCCGTGCCGTGGCTGGCCACCGCGTACGTTCCCGCGCCCTCCCTCGAGGAAATAGTGAACGACTGCGGGCCGCTGCCGGCCCAGGCGGTGCGCTGGCTCGCGGCGGGCGTGGCCGAGGCGCTGCAGTCCATCCACGGCGCCGGGCTGGTCCACCGCGACCTCAAGCCGTCCAACGTGCTGGTCGTCGAGGACGGCCCCCGGGTCATCGACTTCGGTATCGCGTCCGGTGTCTCGAACACCCGTTTGACGATGACGAACGTCGCCGTCGGCACCCCGGCCTATATGTCCCCGGAGCAGGCCAAGGACTCACGCAGCGTGACCGGCGCCAGCGATGTCTTCTCGCTCGGCTCGATGCTGGTCTTCGCCGCCACCGGACACCCGCCCTTCCACGGCGCCAACCCGGTCGAGACGGTCTTCATGTTGCTGCGCGAGGGCCCCGACCTGGAGGGCCTGCCGGACGAGCTGCGCCCGCTCATCGAGTCCTGCATGCAGATGGAGGCCACGGCCCGCCCCAACCCGGCCGACCTCCAGGCCCAGCTCGCCCCGCACCTTTTCGGCTCCGGCTCCGACGACAGCGGTACGGCGTCCGCGTGGCTGCCGGAGAAGGCGGTCGGCCTCATCGAGTCCCGGCGCGGCGGCCGCACGGCGCCCAGACCGGCACCGGTGAGCAGTGGCCGAAGCGGCGGCCGGGGTGCCGTACCTGCCATGCCCCCGCCGCCGTCGTACGACCCCGCCGTCCCCACCGCCCCGGCGCCCGTGCCCGTCGGCGCACCGGACACCGGCCCGGTCCGGCTGGCCGGCGCCCGCGTGCCGATCGGCCCCGGCCCGCGCGTCGCCGACGTCCGCGCCGCCGCCGTCAAGGCACCGCCTCCGGAAGCGGGCCTCGTCGCCAACTGGTCCCGGCCGCGCCCCGGCGTCAACGGCGCCGACCCCGCCGTACCGGCCGCGCAGCCCGCACCACCCGAGTCGGCCGCGGGCTGGCGCCCGTGGCGCTTCCGCATGTCCAACGACGTCTGGGGCACCCCGTCCGTCGCCGACGACCTCGTCCACGTCACCTCCTTCGAGGTGCACGCCCTCGACGTCGCCACCGGCCGCCGCCGCTTCAAGACCCGCGACGTGGCCTGGTCGATGGCGGTCGCGGACGGCCGTATCCACGCCTCCGACGGCCCCACCCTCTTCGCCCTCGACGCCCGGGAGGGAGGCGACCTCTGGCGCCTGTCCACCGACGCGTGGGTGTACTCGCTGCGGGCCGAGCGGGGCACGGTCGTCACCGGCACCCGGGGCGGCGGCGTCCAGGCCTGGGAGGCGTCCAGCGGGCAGAAGCTGTGGGAGATCTCCGGCTGCCAGACCGAATTCGAGTCCCCCGAGGCCGGCCCCGCCGTCCACGAAGGCACCGTCTACGTCTGGCAGGACGCCCGGCTGCGCGCCCTCGACGCCCGCACCGGCGACGAGCGCTGGTCATACCCCATCGGCGACGCGGCCTCCTGCGGCGGCGTCCCGGTCCGCCTCACCCACGCCCCCGACGGTTACGTCTACGTCTCCGCCGGCACCCGGGTCCTCGCCATCGACGCGGCCGGCGGCATGGTGCGCTGGCACTTCGAGGCCCCGGCGGTCTTCCTCTGCCCGCCGGCCTTCGCACCGGGCCCCGCGGTCACCGGCGGCGGCATCTACCTCGCCGACTACCTCGGTACGGTCTACGCCCTCGACGCCACCGACGGCCGCGACCGCTGGCGCATCGCGACCGAGGCCCGGTCGTCGATCGAGCCGGTGCTGGTGGCGGCGGGTCACGTCCACGTGGGCAGCGGCAAGGGCCTCTACACCCTGGACGCGGTCACCGGTACGCCCAAGTGGCGCTTCCAGGCGGGCGGCGACATCGTGGGCGCCCCCGCGGTCGCCGAGGGCCGTATCCACTTCGGCTCCACCGACCACCTCCTCTACACACTGAAGGCCGACGACGGCCGCCTGCGCTGGAAGCTGGCGACGGGTGGCGAGATCACCGGTTCGCCGGTGGTGAGGGACGGCGTGGTGTACGCGTGCAGCAAGGACCGCTGTGTGTACGCCCTGGACGCGGAGAAGGGCACGGGCACGGCGCGCACGTCGTGACGGGCCCCGGGGACGGCCGTCGTACCGGACGCACGGAAGGGGTTCCGGACGGCGGCCGCCACAGCGGGGAGCAGCCTGTGCACCGCTCTCAGGGCAGACGCTACGCCGGGTACGCGGTGGTCGCCATGTGCAGTGGCATGGACGTGACACGGTGGCGCTGATCTGCGCTGACCGTCACCGTGTCCGGAACTCGCCCGACCGCCGGGAGGCGAAGAATTCCGCCTGACGGCCGGTGGGCACGTTGCCGAGTGCGATGAGGTGCGGGGCGTGGGCGAAGCCCTGGCTCCGGGCGGCCTCCTTGACGGACCAGAGGGCACGCACGGTGCCCTGCACGCCCTCGGTCGGATGCCCGGCGATGACTTCGGCGCAGGCGGTAGCGGCGGCCAACGCGTTGCCGGGCTCGGTGAGTTCGGAGACGAGCCCGATGTCGTGGGCGCGCCGCGCGAACATCTCGATCGCCGAGCTGGACACCGAGGAGTAGGAATGAGCGCCATCGGCTGGGACGAAGTCAAGCGTCAGGCGGCCAGGGAGCGTCTCCTCGCCGAGGTGCGGGCACACAGGCTGCCGGAGGCTCGCGAGGTGGGGGCGGGGAACTTCAGTGCCTACGTCACCCGGGCCATGGAGCGTCAGCGGGAGCAGGACCGGCTGGGGGAGCTGGTGGCCTGGATACAGGAGGAGGGTGAGCCGCTGACGGAGGAGGAGGTGGCTGTGGCCGAGGCCGAGCGGCGAGAATTCGACCGGTACTTCGCCTAGCGCGGGTCGGCGGCACCGGGCTCCGGCGGCTCTGGTCTTCCCCCGGCGGGCTGATGAGTGTCGTGACGTAGGTTCTGGACCGCTAGGGCGCGTATTGAATCGTGATCAAGTGGTGGTCTGAGCGAGGTCTTTGATCCAGATC
>NZ_BMQA01000017.1 GCF_014647875.1 Streptomyces brasiliensis
GAGGCCCTGCTCGCCTGCGATCTCTTCGAGGTCCGCACGCTGGCCGGGGCACGCCTGTACGCCTTCGCCGTCATCGAACACGCCACGAGGCGCGTCAGGATCCTGGACGCCACCGCGCACCCCACCGCGGACTGGGTCGTGCAGCTCGGGCGCAACCTCCTCATGGACCTCGACGACGCGGGCAGCACAGCCAGGTTCCTCATCCGCGACCGCGACTCCAAGTTCACCGCTGCCTTTGACGCCCTGATGACCGACACCGGAATCAAGATCGTGACTACCGGCATCCGGACACCCCGCATGAACTCCCTTATCGAGCGCTGGATTCAGACCTGCCGCAGGGAACTCCTCGATCGCATCCTCATCTGGAACCAGGGCCACCTCCTCTACGCGCTCCGCAAGTTCGAGACCCACCACAACGAGCACCGGCCACACCGAACACTGGGACAAGCCGCACCCTTGCGCCCGCTACCCGAACAGATCAACCCTCCAGCACAGCTCAGCAACCTGGACATCCGTCGACGAAACCGACTCGGCGGAACCCTCCACGAGTACCAACATGCCGCATGACCAGGCCGGATGATTTTTCGGCACCCGCAGTGCCGGGCCCTGGACCGGTGGATCGCGAAAGCCTTCGCCCCCGACCGGCTCGCCGCCACCCTCACCGCCCTCGCCCACGCCAGCGCGGCAGCGAACGCGGCCGAGACGCTCACGCCGGAGCAGGCGCAGGCCCGCAAGACGGTCAAGGACTGCGAGCGGCGTCTCGCCCGCTACAGGCCGCCCTCGAAGCCGGCGCCGACCCCGCCGTCGTCACCCAATGGATCAACGAGGCACAGGCGGACAAGGAGACGGCGCGCAAAAAGCTCGACACGCCACCTGCCGCCACTCGAAAGAAGGAGACGCCGCTCACCGCCGACCAGATCCGGCAGGTCACTGAGAGACTCGGCGACATCGCGCAACGCGTGCACGCCGTCGACGCCGAGGAGAAGGGCCCGCTCTACGAGGCGCTCGGGATCACGATCAGTTACAAACATGCACGTAGGGCCGCGACCGTTAGGTCGAGGCCCTCATCCGCGTATCGCTATAGCGAGTGTCCGAGGACCGAGTTGACGACTAACGATACGGCTGTGGTCGCGCAAGGGCGACTCCGCTGAGACCCACGGATTCGACAGGAGGGCCATATTCCCTGCGGGTCGGCGTCCCGGGCAAGACCGTCTGGGCCGAGTCCGAACTCCCGGTGGCGGAACGGTAGTCACGGGGAAGGGGAGCGAAGGCCGCCGTGGCGTTGCGTCCGGACCGGGGTCCTCCCGAGGCGTTTACGCTGTCCGGGTGAGTCCCAGGAAAAGCCGCCATGTTCGATCCACGTCCTCCTCTCCTCGCGCTGCCCGCCGCAGCGGGAATCCCGCCCGTCGGGCGCGGGCGGCCGTCGCGCGGTCCGCGCCGCGCGTACCGGCTTTGGCCCCCGCGCTGGCCACGATGGCGGAGAAGTGCGGCTCCTTCGCGCAGCTGCCGGACGCGCTGCACGCTGAGAGCTTCGTCAGCGGAGTGATCGGGCAGTTCCAGCACCGGATGCCCGATACGGCGGTCCTGTCCGACGTATTGCTCGACTTCGTCGACGCGCTGGAACGCACGGGCGAGCCCGAGCAGTACGCCCTGCTGCGCGCGCTCGCGGCAATCGGCCCGGCCAGGATCGCCGCGGCGGCCCGGGCCGCCGCGGACCGGGTGCCGGCCGGGGCGGACTGGCGGCTGCCCGCCTGGCTGCCCTCCGTCGGGCAGGTCACCCCCGGTACGTGCAGACGGTGGACCGACCGGTTCGGGGAGGCCGAGCACCTCCTCGTCACCTACCGGTACGACGAGGACGGCCCCGAGCACGCCGTGTACGTCACCCGTGACCACAGCTGGCACGGGGCGCTGTGGTCCTCGACCCTCGTCACCGAGGACCGCCTGGACGAGGTCCGCGAAGAACTCGGTAGGCAGGCCCGTAAGGAAGGGGTCGCCCTGGAGGTGATCCCGGCCCGCGAGGCACACGACGCGCTGCAGGACGCAGCTCTGGCCTTTCTGGAGCACCGACACGGGCCGCCCGAGACCGGGGACGGCTGGCCCGACCGGGACTTCTTCGAGAACCTCACCCTCACCGTGCACCGAGGGGCCGCGCTCCGGGCCGACGCCGCCCCCGATGTCCTCGCCGCCGGTACCTTGGCCGCACACCGGTCCTCAGCTCTGTCGTGGCGGGCACAGGACGCCGAGGAGCTGCAGGCGCAGTTCCTGGCCTCCCCCGAGGGCGCGCAGCTCACCACCCACGCTGCTCGCATTCTGCCTCTCAACCTGATGCGGCTCAGCGCCGACTTCATGGGCCGCGACCCGCGCCGTATCGGCCCCAGGACCCTGGACCGTCTGCTGGGCGAGCTGCTCCCCGCCTCTCTGCTCGCCCCTGACGCCCTGCTCAAGGAGCTGCCCGCCGCGGTGGAGTCGTGGTTCGGGTGGCTGGGAGAGAGACACCTGCCCGCGGGGGAACGCAAAGCGGTGGCCCGGCAGGTACGCAAGCTGGCGGCCAAGCTGCCCAAGCGCACCCGAGCGTCCCACAACCCCGCGCGCCTCTACATCGCGGACGTGGAGGAGAACGGTCACGACGGCGACGTCCTCCAGGCGGTCCTGGAGCGGCGGAGCTTCGCTGTGCCATATCCCGGCGAGCGGCTCGTCGAGCCGGGCACTCCGCCGGAACTCGTCGTGAGGCTGAACGCGCAGCGGCCCGACCTTCCCAAGGACCGGGAGGCGATTGTGCTGTGCGAGCTGCTGGCCCGCGTGCTCGACCCGGCGGAATACCCGTACCACGTCCATGTCGTCGAACAGCTCTGGGCCGATCAGCCTCGGGAGGTGTGGGAGACCGCCCAGCGACTTCGGGCGCGAGGCCTGTCCCGGGAGCGGGTCCTGGAGCTCCTCGCGAGGGCGCTCCGCCCGCATGTGCGCGAGCTTCCCGTGGGTATGGGCGGGGTCGGTTTCGACCTCAAGAAGTATCTAGACTCTCTCGCCGCCCTGTAGGGCCTGACCGACGTAGGGCAAGGCCGGAACGGCCGCGCCCTCGGCTCACGTTCGGCGTCGCTGGTCGGCTTGAATGAACGCTGTGGGTTTCAGCGAGGATGACCTGCGGGCAGCGGCCGGGCCCCGTTCCCGGAACCGAACCGTCAGGCGTGTACCTGGCGGCAGCCTCAGACAGGACGGGTTACCTGGAGTCTCTCGCGGCTCCGTGACAGAGAAGAGCGTGCCCGGGCCGCTGGCGGTCGGTGTGGTGCGGCCGCCTGCCACACTGGAGAACCGCACGGCGTGGGCAGGAAGGCGACAGCACCGATGGGCAAGCGCAACCAGGAACGGCGCAAGGCGAAGCAGAAGCAGCGCCGCCAGCAGGCACGGGGGCAGGAGCGGCGGCAGTCGACGCGCTCCGGGGCGGCCTTCGGATTCGGCGGCACCTTCGACGGCAGTGCGCAGGACGGGCCGTTCGCATTTGTGCCGCCGCCGCGCACGCCCTCACTCGCCGATGAGCTGGAGCGGGCGGTCCACGAGGTGATCGAGGCGCCCGAGGAACACGCCGAGCGGGAGATCGCCGCCGCCGCGTCCTGGCTCGCATCCGCCGAGCGACACAGGCCGGCTCTCAGCCGGGCCGTGTTCGCGATGACCGACCTACTCTTCGGTGCGCTGTGGCGCGCCGGGTGGCAGCCAGCTGACGTTGTATGGGCCGTACGCAAGGAGCTGAAGCCCCGTCATGGCCGCCTAGCGGTGGACCTGATCGCCGCCGAGGCGCGGCGGTACGCGGCCCGGGGGCTTGACCACCGTTGGGCGGCGCAGCTGAACGCGCTCGAGGCGCGCGTGTGGTGGGAGTCCGACGAACAGTGGCTGCCCGGCGTGGCCCTTCGTGAGAAGGCGGACCATCTCGATGTCGCGCGCTGCCTGATGGAGCTGCTGCGGCTGCTGTCCTGGCTGCCTGCTCTCGAGCTTCTGTGCCCGCCGCCGAACGCCTCCTCGACCGCTGCGGCGGCCCGGCCCGCGTCTCCTGAGGCGGCGCGGATGCTGGGGCGTATCCGCGCCCTTCTGACGAAAGCCGAGTCGACCGAGTTCCCCGAGGAGGCCGAGGCGCTCACAGCCAAGGCCCAGCAGCTGATGTCCGAGCACAGCATCAGCGAGGCCCTGTTGGCTGCGCGCGGCGGACACCGGGACACCCCGGCCGGTATCCGGGTGGGGGTGGAGAACCCGTACGAACAGCCCAAGGCGATCCTGCTCGAGGTGGTGGCCCAAGCCAATCGCTGCCGCTCGGTGTGGTCGAAGAACCTCGGCTTCGCCACGGTCATCGGCTTCGAGGCGGACCTGGACTCGGTGGAGCTGCTGTACACCTCGCTGCTGGTCCAGGTGGCCGCGGCCCTCCAGGCCGAAGGCGGACGCACGCATGTGGGCGGTGGCAGTCGTACCCGGTCCTTTCGCCAGTCGTTTTTGACCTCGTACGCGACCAGGATCGGCGAGCGGCTCACCGAGGCGACCGCACAGGCCACTGACGCGGCGGTGGCCGCGTCGGGTGTCTCGGGAGCGTCGGCGCGGGCAGGTGCGGATACGCCCGGGGTGCTACCCGTCCTCGCCGCCCGCCACCGGGCGGTCGAGGAGGAGACCGAACGGATCTTCCCTCAGATCTCCTACTCCCGGTCCTCGGGCATCAGTGACTGGGAAGGCTGGACGAGCGGTCGTGCGGCAGCCGACCGCGCGAGCCTCGGCACCGACAGCGGGGCCTTGCCCTCCCGCTGACCAAAACTCTGCGCCATGCACTGCCGGGTTCGGCGGCGCGCCGAGTGAGCAGGCGCCGGTGCATATGTTCGTGCGCCTGCTCTACCTGATCACCACGCGGATCTTCGCGTGACTCGTCCTTGCGGGGGCTCGTAAAGTCATCGCTGCAGGTGAGCAGCGGTGGTTCGTCGTCGCCGCCTTCACCGAGGAGAAGAGCATCGTCGACGAGTCCTCCACCCGCGTCGCCATCACCGAGACGCACGCGACAGAGTGACCTCCAACCCCCACCGTTCAGGCAGCAGCGGCCCGAAGATCCGCCGCTGTCAGCAGCGACAACAGACCGATGCCCTCGGCTGCGAGGGCATCGGCGCCGCCTTGCTCACGGTCGATCACGCACAGAGCCTCATGCACCTGAGCCCCCAGACCACGCAGGTCCTTGGTCGACAGCACAATCTGCCCTCCGCTGGTGACCACATCCTCGACGACCAGTACCCGGCGACCCTCGACATCGGCGCCTTCAGCGAGACGGCAAGTCCCATACGGCTTGGCCTGCTTACGCACAAACGCACAGGGCAGACCCGTGTGCCGGCCGAGCGCGGTCACCACGGGGATGCCGCCCATCTCCAGACCGGCCAGGACCTCGGTGCCCGAGGGCACCAGCGGGGCCATCTCCCGGGCGACGTCATCCAGCAGGACCGGGTCCCCCTCGAACCGGTACTTGTCGAAGTACTCCGTGGCAGTACGACCGGACCGGAGCGTGAACTGCCCGGTCAGATGAGAAGCAGCATGGATGCGGCGAGCAAGATCAGGAAGGGTCACAGGCGTCCAGTCTTGCAACTGCCCGCCCCGGCCAAGACACCGCCTCCCTCCAGGGCCTCACGCCACGGGCCATCGCCTTCCACGGCGACACCGTGAACAAGAAGACGACAACGTGAGCACCAAGAACCCCTGCGTCCTTCGGCCACAGGGGTTCTTTCACCGCACTACGTCGCCAACGACAGTGACGCCTTCGTCCTCATCCAACTCGTCGCGCAACAAACGCGTCCACATCAGAGCCAGTCACCGCCCCGATGATCTCCATCACCTCTGAACTCCACCGGTCACACCCGCTTGACGGCGGGATTCCCGGATTCGGGTCTGCACGAGCCCACCGTGCCGTAGGCTCGATCCACGACCTGTGTGTGGGAAACGGTGGAGGGCCTCGTGGACGTGATTGCCCCCGAACTGCTCATGGCCCTGGCCAGCGGCACCGCGGGTGCGGCGGGGGAGCAGATATGGACGTCCCTGCGGGATCTGGTCAGACGGCGGCAGCCGGGACGGGAGCCGAGCGACCAGCGCGAGTTGACCGCCCTCGCCGAGGCGCCCGGCAGCGCGGAGCGTGCCGCTGAGCTGGCCCAGGTCCTGGCCCGCCGCGCCCGCCAGGACCCTGCATTCGCGCAGGCTCTCGCGGTCTGGCGGCGGGAGGCCGAAGCCCTGGAGACCACCCGGGTCGGCGCGGGAGATGCGCACAACACGATCTCCGGGGGCACTCAGAGCACCGTCGTCCAGGCGCGGGACGTTCACGGCTCCATCAATCTCGGTGGCTGACGAGTCCATGCATGGCCGGGTGGCGCACGGGAGGGCCGGGCGTCGGCCGGGCAGCGCGATAAAGCGGGCCCCGCAGACGATCGTGACAACCTCTGCTGACGCGTCGTGCCTCTGTGGTCTACTGTGAGCGACGTGTCGGAACGAGTCGAACCCTGCGCGCTCGCAAGTGAGTTCACCGCGGCGCTCGCTCGTCAGCAACAACTCGCCGAGCGCCGCGAGGAGGTCGTGACCAGGCTGCACGACGAGGTCGAGCGGCTGCGGCGGGGCGAGATGGAAAAGGCGCTCGACCTCGTGCGCCACTCCCTGATCCGGCTCTACGACCAGATCCTGCGCCAGGCGGAACACGTCACCGGTCCGCTCGGCGTCGAGGAGTTGCGTGCGCTGCTGACCGCGCTGGCCGACGAGGCGGCGGACACCGTGGCCAGGACTGGCGTGGAGCGGTACGCCCCGCGGCCCGGCGAGGCATACGACATGGCGTTGCACCGTCCGGTGGGACGAGTCGCCGCCGAAGGCTCCGAGGCGGACCGGACCGTGGCGCGCGTTGTGGCCGCCGGATTCGTTCAAGGGGAACGGGTCGTGCGCAAGGCCGACGTCGTGGTGTCCCGGTGGGAACCGGATGCCTCGTGAACGTTTCAGCCTCCGACGGGCGCACCACGCACGACTTACACAGGACAACTGACCAACAGCAGACGGGACGGGCGCAGGCGCGGCCGTCCCGGTGGCGGGAGACCGTATGGCCGTGTACGGCATCGACCTGGGGACCACCTACTCCTGCGTCGCACGGATCGACGACGTCGGCAGACCGACCGTGCTGCGCAACATGGAAGGCGCCGACACCACGCCGTCCGTCGTCTACTTCGAGAGCGCCGACAGCGTCGTCGTGGGACAGAGTGCCAAGGACGCGACCGTCCTCGACCCCGTACACGTCGTACAACTCATCAAGCGGGACATGGGCGATGTGGTGCCGCGCGAGTTCCACGGCCGCGCGTACACACCCGAGGAGATCTCCGCCCGTATTCTGCGCAAACTCGTCGAGGACGCGAAGGCCACCGGCGGCAAAGAGGCGCGCGATGTGGTGATCAGCGTGCCCGCCTACTTCGGGCTCGCGGAGCGGGACGCCACCCGCAAGGCGGGCGAGATCGCCGGCCTGCGCGTTCTCGACGTGGTCGCCGAGCCCGTCGCGGCCGCACTCGACTACGGGGCCCTGGACGGGGACGAGGAGCGCGGGGACCGGGCCATCCTCGTGTACGACCTGGGCGGCGGCACCTTCGACACCACCGTGCTCACCCTGCGCGGGCGCGAGCTGACCGTGCTGTGCACGGACGGTGCGAAGGAGCTGGGCGGCAGCGATTTCGACGACCGGATCGTCGTGCACCTGGTGGAGCGGTTCCGCGAGCGCTTCCCGGACGTCGACGACCCGCTGTCCGACCCCCAGTCCGAGACGCAGCTGCGCAAGGACGCCGAGGAGGCGAAGAAAGCGCTGTCCTTCCGGGAGCGCTACACCGTCCGCGTCATGCACCAGGGCAGGGTCGAAGCGGTGGAGCTGACCCGGGAGAAAGTCCGGGAACTCACCGGCGACCTGCTCGACCGCACCGTCGACATCACCCGCCGCACGGTCGAACTCGCCGCCGAGCACGGTGTGTCGCACTTCGACGAGGTGCTGCTGGTCGGCGGCGCCACCAAGATGCCCGCGGTGGCCGAGGCCCTGCGCACCCAGTTCGGCTTCGAACCCAAGCTGCACAACCCGGACCTCGCGGTGGCCCGCGGCGCCGCGATCTACGCGCTGGACCGGGCCGCGTACATCGTCTCCAGCGGTGAACTCCCCGCGGACCAGCTGCCGGTAGTGCCGGAGACGGGGCTCACGCACCGCCCGTACCAGATCTCCACCGTGGCTTCGCGCGGCTACGGCATCCAGCTCGTGGAGCGGGACACGGACCGGCGCTACGTCTTTCACCTGGTGCACGCCAACGACCCCCTGCCCGTGTCGGTGACCGACGAGTTCTACACCACGCACGCGGGGCAGCGCAGCGTGCGCATCCGCGTGATGGAGCAGGCGGGCGTGGAGGAGTCCGAGGAGCTGGCACACAACGCCTGTGTCGCCGAGGGCCACCTGGCCATTCCGCCGGGTAAACCCGAGAACTGGCCCATCCAGTGCGTCTACACACTGGACTCCTCCGGACTCCTCGGCGTCGTCGCCGTCGAGAAGGAGAGCGGCGAGAAGCTCGAACTGACCGTGCAGATCGGAGGCATGACACCGGACGCGGTCGCCACCGCACGAGACGCTCTGAGCCGCCAGCGCTTCAGCTGACACGGGGGGGAAGGACGGGGGACCACGCCGTGGCGTTCGACGAGCAGCGCTACCGGCGCGAGGTGCTCGACGCCGGACTGCCGGTGACCGAAGACCTGCGCACCCGCTACCAGTTGCCGCGGCGCCTGGACGGGCCCGCGGTCACCGAGACGGTCGCCGCGGTCCGCGCCTGCTGGCGCCGCAACCGCGCCCGCCTCAACTACCGCCCGGTCATCGAGGAACTCGAGGCCGGGCACCTCATTCACCGGCCGCTGTTCGACGCCGCCGCCGACGGCGACCTGGGCCCGCTGCGGGCGGGCGTGGCCGAGTGCGACGAGCAGGCCGAGTCCGGGCAGGCGGCCCTGCGCGCGACACTGCAGGAGGCCGCGGGCAGGCTCGGCCTGCTCGCCGAGGCCACCGCCTCGGAAGCCGCCGCGGCACACCGGGTGAGCGAGGCGCAGGTGAGGGACCTGCTGCCCGGACTCGGGCTGCGCATAGCCGAACCGGACCTGCTGCCCCGGGACGTGCCGCACCCCGCCTGTGCCCGCTGCGCCCGTCACCTGGAGGTGCTGCGGCTGCGCCACCTCGACGACTTCCTTGCCGCCGGCACTCCGGGGGGCCGCACCCCGCGGCCCGTACGTCTCTTCGACGCGCCGCCCGTCGAGGCTGGGGCCGTGGAGGAGGCGGCCCGCCGCTGGGGCCGGCTGCCGCACAGTGCCGCGCACACGGCCGCCCAGGCCGTGGCCGCGGCCGTGCGCCGGTTAATGGCCGACCAGGGCGCCGAGGGCCTCGCGCAGCTGCGGTTGTACGAGGTGGCGGTGCCGCTTCGGGAGAGGCTCGCCGCACGCGCCACCTCGGCCACCCTTCTCGGCCAAGCCACCGCGGAGTTGTCGATCGCCGAACCGGACGCGCGGCGGCTGGTGTTCGCGGTGCTTCACGAGGAGGCCGGGAATCCGCTGGAGGGACGGCTGCGGCGGCTGACGGCGGACGGGTGGCTCGCGGAGGCGGCGGCCGTCGCCGACCGCCTGCCCGCCGACGCGTTACCCGAAGACGCTCGCGCCTTGGTCGCCCACGTGCGAGGGAAGCTGGCCGAGGCCCGCGCCCTGGTCGACCGCGCCCGGGGGCTGCCGGCCCGGGACGCCGACCTGGCCTGGGAGCTGCTGGAACAGGCGGAGGCCGTCGCCCGCGACGTGCCGTTCGCCGACGCCGTTCGCCGGGCCCTCACGGTCCGCCCGATCTCCGGCCTGACCGCCACGCCCGACGGCACGGGCGTCGCCCTGACGTGGCGGCCCAGCTCGTCCACGGCGGGCGAGCCCGAGTACGTGCTGCTGCGCGCCGAACGCCGCCCGCCGCAGGGCCCGGCCGACGGAACCGGGCTGCCGCTGCCGTCGCCGCGGGCCACCTCGTTCGTGGACCGCTCGGCACCCGCCTGTGTCCCGCTGTACTACGGGGTCGCCGTGCGCCGGGCCGCCGAACCCGACAGTGTGCCCTCGCCGCTCGCGGTGTGCGGACCCGTCACGCACTGGCCCGACGTCAGCGGCGTGCAGATGCGCCCCGAGGACCGCGTGATCACCGCCACCTGGACCAGCCCGGCGCAGGCCCGGTCCGTCGAGGTCGTCCGCGCTGGGCCGGACGGCGAGGACGTGCGGGTCGCGGCTCGCCCCGACGGCTTCACGGACGGCGGGCTCGCCAACGGCACGACGTACCGCTACCGCATCCGCGTCGTCTACCGCGCCGACGACGGGCGGCCCGTGCGCACGGGCGGCGTCTCGCTCACCGCCACACCCCTCGGGCCGCCCGAGCCGGTCACGGACCTGGAGATCCGCCGCGTGGACGGTGAGCTCCTGGCCTCCTTCGACTCGCCGCCCGGCGGCGAGGTGCGCCTGTACGGCTTGGGCGACGTACCCCCGTGGCCGCCCGGCACCCGGCTGCGCGCAGCGGAACTGCCCGGGCGGCCGATCACGGCCCGGCACGCCCCCGAGGGGCTGCGGTTCCCGCCGCCGGACCGGCCGACGGTGGTGCTGGCGGTCACCGTCGCCGGGGAACGCGCCGTCACCGGAGCGCACGCGGTCGCCGCCGTGCGGCCGCTCGGCACCCTCATCCTCACCCGGCACGGCGGTACGGGCGTGGCCGTCGTCCTCGACTGGCCGCCCGACGCCGGCGACGAGGTCGAGGTCACCTGGCGGACCCCCGGCGAGCAGGACGAGCGTCGGCGCACCGTCGGCCGGGCCGCCTACCGGCACGAGGCGGGCGTGCGGCTGCCCGTCGCGGACGGCGCCGGGGTGGAGGTCGAGGTGCGGCCGGTGGCCGTGCTCGGCGGGCTGCGTGCGTACGGCCCGCCGAGCACGGCGGTGCTGCCGGCGCGCACCGACGTCGGTTACCGGCTTCGGCGGCACGGCATGCCCGGACGGCGCACGGTCACCGCCGTGTTCACCGCGCCCGCCCCCGCACGGGCCGAGCGGCTGCTGCTGGTGCGTTCCCACGGCCCGGTCTGGCCGCTGGAGCCCGCCGACGGGGACGTCCTCGCGGATCTCGCCGAGGTGGAGCTCGACCCGGGGCGGGATGTGCGGCTGTCCGCGCGGCTGCCCCGCGGTCCGGGCGGCTGGCTGCGCTGCTTCGCCGTCGGTGAGGGGCTCGTCCTGCGGGACCCGCCGCACCACACGCTCAAGATCACCTAAGAGGCAGGGGACATGAGACCGACGCGCCGTCGCAGCTGGGTGTGCCCGCACTGCTTCCGCAACGTCACCAGGGCGCAGATCGCCTACGTCTGTGTGAGCGGCACCGCCGCCTGCTCCGAGGGCAAGGGCTTGACGTCCGCCGACCCTCGGACCGGTTCGGTGGTGTGCCGCACCTGCGGCCGCACTGCCACCCGGCTGCGCTGCACGGCCTGCGGGGCCCGGCTGCCCGAGGGCTATCTACGCACCCCCGGGAAACTGGTGGCGCTCGCAGGCCCCGTCAGCTCGGGAAAGAGCACCTACATCGCCGTCCTCGTGCACGAGTTGCTGCACCGCCTTGGCGCCGAACTCGACGCGGCCCTGCTGCCCTGCGACGACGACACCATGGCCGACTACCACGAACGGTACGAGCGGCACCTGTACGAGGAGCAGCACACCGTCCCCAAGACTGCCGAGCACGACGGCGGCCGGCCCCTGGTGCACCGCCTCGGCCGCACCCGGCGGGGCCGCTTCGGGCGCGCCCGCGAACAGGTGCTGACCCTGGTGTTCCTCGACACCGCGGGCGAACATTTCACCTCACGGGACCGCATGGAGGCCCAACTGCGCTACCTCACCGCGGCCGACGCCGTCGTCGTCCTCGTCGACCCGCAGGACCTGTCCGGCTCCCCACTGAAGGACCAGGACGGGGTGCCGGGCAGGTCCGGCGAGGTACTGGCGCGGGTACTCGGTCACCTCGGCGGCGGTGGGAAGGTGACTGTTCCAGTCGCCGTCGCCCTTACCAAGGCCGACCTGCTGTGGCCCCACCTGCCGGACAACTCCCCCCTGCACCGCACCCGCCGCCCGGGGCCAGTCTTCGACGCCGACGACCGCGCCGCTGTTCACGCCGAACTCCAGGCCCTGCTGAACCGCTGGCAGGAGCACCAACTCGACGCGCGGCTGCGGCGGTTCTGCACGGACTACCAGCTGTTCGCCCTCTCCACGCTCGGTACCCCGCCACAGCGCGGCGGCGGCCTCGGCCACGGCGGCGTCGTACGGCCGCACCGCGTGGAGGATCCCCTGATGTGGCTGCTGCACCGCTTCGGCGCCCTCGACCGGGGACAGGGGTGACCGGCATGGCCGGACAGGCTCACTACACCTCCGCCCCGCCGTCGGCCGCCGGCCCCCACGGTGGCTTCCGCTTCACCGCCGTCTCCCCGGCGGCCCGCCCCGCGCTCGGCGTCCTGCGACCCCTGACGGGGTACACGCCCCCGCCGGGGGCCGTCCAACCTGCTGAATGTCCCAAGGCGTTCGCCTACGACCGCCCCGACGACGACACGGCCGTACTGACCCGCACCCGCTTCACCGGCCAGGACTACACTGGGCGCCTGGGCAACCACTTCTGCCACGCCCTCTGCGCCGGCCCCGGCGAACTGGCGGGCCTGCGCCCCGTCGAGTTGTGGGACACCCCGCAGTGGGCACCGTCCCCCGCGCCCGACGACGGCCACGCCCTGCCCGACCTGGCTGAACTCGTGCCCGGCAGCGCCGTCGGGCCCGACCGCGTCCGCCGGCTGCTGGACGCCGCGGGTGAAGCGGGAGTCCGTCTCCTGGAGCGGCTGCTGACCGTGGCCTTGCGGGCGCTCGCCGACGAGGGCACGGGCGCGACCCTGGTCTCCACGGACCCGGAACGTGTCGTCGACTGGATCGCCGCGGTCTCCTACACCCTCCCGGCGGGACTGACCGCCCGTCTGACGTTCACGACGTACACGGCGCGGCCGGAGGACGACCACCGCCATCTGACCGGAACTCGGCCCGAGACCGGGCAGCGGGCGCCGGCGCCGGTGTTCGACCTCGACGGGCTGGGGGAGCACGGAGGTCCGGAGCCGTGCGCGACGGCGCGGTTCCTGGCGGGCGCGTGGGACAGCGGGCGCCTGGATCTGGTGGACGCGGTGGCCGAGCTGTGGGACGCGGCTCCGGACGAGGGCGCCGGGGCGGGCGTACGGCGACTGCGGGTCGCCTGCGCACTGCTCGCGCCGGACGGCACGGCCGGGGACCTGGTGCAGGCGACGTTCGCCCCGTCGTGGACCACCCCCACGAACTCGCTCCCTGACGGGCGAACGCCGCCTGCCGGGGCACCGGCCGGGGAGGAGTCCGGGCTTGCGGGTTTCGTACGGGCGGTGGCGGAGCTGCGGCCGCAGGCGGCGGGTGTCCCGCCAAAGCGCGTACGGGACGCGGCCGAACGTCACCTCGCCACCCTGACGGCACCACTCGGCGACGTACGGGCCGCGCTCGCGCCGCTGCCCGAGCCCTACCGGGGCGCCGTCCTGGCCGGGCTGCTCACCGCGCTCGAGGCCGCCGCCGAGTCGTGGGCCGAGGTACTGGACGCCCAGGCGTGCGCCTTCCTCGCCTCCCTCGCCGACGGAGCACCGGGCGGGGTACAGGACGTGCTCGCCGAAGCCCCCGGCACCACGCTGCACGTGCTGCGCCGGGCACCCGAAGAGCCGCGCCGGGCCGGCCTGAGGATCCTGCGGCTGTACCGGCGGGGGCTGTGGGAGGAGAGGGAGACCTACGAGGCCCTGCGCGACCTGGTGCGCGCCGAGGAGCCGGAGCCCGAGCGGGAACGGGGACCACGGCTGTCGTGGCGGCGCGGGTCCACGCGGGAGAAGGAGTGAGCTGTGGCCAACCCTGTCGTTCTCCTCCTGATGGTCGTCCTGCTGGCCGCCCTGATCGCCGGCCACGGTGTGCTCGTGACCCTGCCTCGTCTCGTGCTGTCCCAACTGGGCATCTTCTGGCGGACGTTCGGTGCGGTTGCGGGCGTAGCAGCCGCCCCGGATGGCGAACCGGCCACCCCCGCCTACTTCCGCGTCACCGCGCTGCGAGACCTGCGCGCGGCCTGGTGGGACGGTCTCGACGAGCACACACGGCTGATGAGCGACGCCGAGCGGTTCATGGACCGCTGCGTGGGAATCTTCGCCCGCTCCTCGCGGCACGGCGCGAGGTGGGGACAGCGTTTTCTGGCGGTCGTCCTGGCCCCTGTCCTCGTGGTCACGATGACCGCCGTCGTCCTGACCGCGACCGCGCTGAGTCTCCTCCCGCTGCTGTTCTCACTCCTGTTCTGGGCCCTGTGCTGCGCGCTGTGGACGCTGTGGTGGGTGATGTGGGCCGCGGTCGAGCGGGCGGGACGGGCACTGCGCCACGGGCCGGCGCCGTGCCCGTACACGGACTGTGGCCGCACCGTCGTGCGGCCCGTACGCCTGTGCCCCCGCTGCGGCGCCCGCCACGGTGCGCTGACCCCGAACCGGTACGGCGCGCTGCACCACCGCTGCCGCTGCGGCACCCGCCTGCCCGCCGTTCTCGGCGTCCGCCGCCTGGCCGCGAGCTGCCCGCACTGCCGGAACCCACTGCCCACCGGATACGAGCGGGCCCGGGTCGTGGTGCTTGTCGGTGGCCCGCGCGAGCAGCGCAGCGGTGTCCACCGGCAGGGCCTGACCGAACTGGGCGCCCCGCCAGGGAGCGAACCGCCGCTGGTGCGCTTGGGCCGGACGCCCTTGCTCTGGTACGACCCGGCCGATGACGCGTACCGCAATCAGGAGTCGGTCGCCCGGCTGGAGGTGCTGGGCCGGGCCGACGGACTGCTGCTGGTGGTGGACGACCCGGCCGCGCACAGCATCGCCGTGCACGCCGTCACCCGCGTCCTGCACGTCGTGAGCGCCCTGCCCGCGCGCCGCCGCCCACGCCGTCTCGCGCTGCTGTACACTCGGGCCGCACAGGGCGACGACATGGCCGTACGCGCCGAGCTGGAAGCGGCCGACGGCGGTCATCTGCTGCGCGCCCTCGACGCCACCAGCATCCCGGTGCGGTGTGTCCCGGCCTTCTCTCTCGCCGGGCTCCCCCAGTGGCTGGCCGGGACGCACGGCACCCCGGCCCTGGGTGGGAGTATCGCCCCACCGCCCGTGCCCTGCCCCGGAGGTGTCGCGGTCCGGCTGCCGCGCCACCGCGTGGCCCGCCACAGCCTCCTGGTCGCCCAACTTGCCGGGTTCCTGGCCGTGCCGCTCGTCCTGGCCCTCCTCCAGGCGGGCCTCCTGCCACCGCACGCGTTCCTCGGTCTGCCCTCCGCCTACGACAAGTGGCGGCATCCGCTGACCGGTTCGGTCCACCAGGTCGACCTCATGGTCGCCGCCAACCGCGACTGGCCGGGTCTCAGCGTCAGTTACGCGGCTCCGGGGCACCCGCCCTCGGCGGCGCTGCCCGGGCACGCCGGATACTGGTCGGTCACCGGCTCTCCGGAGAAGAACGACTGGCTGCGCGTCGACTTCGGGATGCCGTTGCCGCTGAGCGAGGTCTCGGTGGACTTCGACCCGGACACCATCGAGGGGCCCTTCTCGTTGAGCGCCGACGTGGAGGGACAGGTCGGCGCTCGTACCGTCTGGGAGTTCAACTCCGGTAAATGGCACAGCCGCAGAACGGGAGGTGGCCAGTACAGCATCGGCAAGACGTACGGCTACGACATCCCCTACCAGCACACCGTCGACTCCATCCGCATCGGCCTCCGCTCGCTGTTGGACAAGGGCCAGGCGAAGAAGCTGCGCCTGCGCGAGTTCAACATCCGCTGGACCAGCTCCGACGCCCTGCGCCTGCACCCGGTGGAGGGCGGCCGGCTCCGCATCGAGAACACCACCGCCCGCGACCTCGCCATCGTCGTACGACCGCCACTGCTGCCCGCGGGGTGGCACGCCAGGCTCGTGGGACGTCCGCCCCGGGTGCTGCGGGCCGAGGACACGTACGAGGCCCGCTGGCGGATCACGGCGCCGAGCGGCGCCACGGGCCGCATCCCGATCGCCTACGCCGTCGACGCCGGCGAGGACGGGCACACGGTGACGTCCCGCTGCCTGGCCCTGCTCACGGCCGTGGGAAGGACCGAGTCGCTCTGCTGAGGGCCTCAGTGGGTCCAGCGCGGCCCGGCGAAGTCGGCCAGAGCCGTGCCCAGCCGGTCGTCGACGCTCGGGGTGAAACCGAGCGGCAGCACGAAGTACCAGCCGTCGCCCATGCGGGAGCGGCGCGGTGGGCGCGGGGTCTCGGGGGCCAGCCGGACCTGGAGCGCGTAGAAGCCCGCGTCCCGGCCCCGGACGATCACCCGGCGTACGGTGATTTTCTCTACGTGGTGCCATCCATAGGAACGGCGCCTGCGTCCCGTGACGGAGGTGACGCCGTCCCGGGTCAGCTCCAGCTCGATCCGCCGGCGCGGCATGAGGAAGCCGATCACCGTGATCAGGACGCCGAGGAAGGGCAGGAACAGCATCGCCAGCCAGTTGACGGCGTGCTGCCACTGGCCGCTCACGCTGAAGCGTACGAGGAAGACGGCCAACAGGGGTCCCAGCACCGTCCAGTGGGCCAGCGGCAGCCTGCGGGAGCGGCCCCGCAGGTGGTAATGGTCCGCGGTGCTCTCCACCGTGAAGTGCCGGGAGTCCGCGAGCGCCGGAACGCGCGGCGGCTCGCGGGTGGTTGCCGCGCTCCGCTCCTGGGCGCGCCGCCCCGCCAGGTGGTCCTGGAGCCTGCGGTTGCGGAATCGGTACGTGCCGCCCGACAGCTGCAGCAGGCCCGCCGCCCGCGCGTCCCTGAGGAAGGTCATGAGCGACCAGGGCACCCGTCCGGTCGCCGCCAGGGAGCACTTGGCGAGGATCCAGCGGCTCCACGGACTGAGCAGCACGAACATCGCGGAGGCACCGGCCCAGGCCCCGAACGCAGGCCACCAGCTGCCCGAACCGTGCGGGTCGAGCCAGAAGAGGGAACCCGCACCGACACCGATGAGCGGAGCCACGAGTGTGAGCGTGGTGACGAGCGCCGTCTGTTCGCCGCGCAGGAGTTCGCCCGGCGTGGCGGCATCCACAGTGTCGGCGGGTGCCGCGTACACGATCATCAGCAGGACCGGCAGCACGGCACCGATCGCGAGCACGACCAGGGTGGGGTCCGGCGCCACGAAGACGTACAGCGCGAGGAGCAGGACGACGAGGGCGGGACCGCCCGTGAGTGCCGCGAGACGCACCCGTGGGCCGACCCGCGCGTGCCGGTCGACGGAGCGCAGGGCGTGGATGAACAGCAGTGGGTTGGCGCTGCGGCGGGGCTCGGCGAGGCGTTGGCCGAACCAGCCCGCGGTGACGGACCGCGCGAGGGCCGCCAGGACGATCCCGAACATCACGTCGGTCGTCACGCTGAGGTCGCCCAGCCCGGAGGTCGTCGCATAATCGGACATGGGCGCCCTGATGACGAAGGACAGCAGGATGCCGGCCGTCATCAGTGCGGGCACCGCGAGCAGCCGGGGCAGCGGCGCCGCGTACAGCCGCCACCAGGCGAGCTCGGACTCCTCCCGGCGGCTGAGCAGCAGCGCCAGGTACGACAGCCAGGCATCGGCCCGTTCGGCGTCCCAGGCACGGGGCGGGTGCAGCCGGCCGGGGTCCGGCGGACGTGCCGGAAACGCGGCGGGCACGATCCGGTCAAGCAGGTGCGCCTCGACGGCCTCCCGGGTGGGGAAGCGCTCCCGTTCCGTCAACTCGCCCGGGTCGGCCGGGGGATGCTCGTACGAGCGGCGCACCAGCCACACCATCAGGGGACTGCTCAGGGCCCACGAGACCGGCGCGGAGGGCTGATTGCGGAGGGTGTCCAGCAGGTCGGCCCAGGCGGCGGCGCGGGCCCGCGGCCGGGCCCTGCGAAGGTAGTCCGCCACCTCCTCCGGGCGCAAGGGCAGCGACTCGATGACGGTGGCGTGCCGCAGGCCCTTGCCGTCCCGGTCGAGGTCGGCGTACTCGGCCGTACGGGAGACGAGTACGGCGTCCCCGTCGCCGCCGAGGCCGGTGTTGAGGGCATCGATGACCTCGGTACGGCGGTGCGCGGGGAGTTCGTCGAGGCCGTCGAGGACGGGCAGCACCCGTCGGTCCAGGACCAGCCGACGGGCCGGGTGGACGCCTTCCACGGGCGGCAGACCGGGGTGGTCCTGGTGCAGCCGGTCCACGAGCCACTCGGTCAGCGACTGCCGCCGGGTGTCCCAGGACTCCAGCGACAGCACGAGCGGGATCGGTACCTCGTGCTCGCCCTGGGTGAGCCGGCGGGCGAGCAGCTCGAGGGTGAGCAGGACGGACAGGACGGACTTGCCGGACCCCGCCGTGCCGAGCACGACCAGCCGCCGCCGTGGGCCGAGCCTCAGGAACGTCCCGGCGATGGTGTCCGCCCCGGAGCCCGCCGGGAGGTACTCCCCGGCGGACGCCACCCGGCGGCTGGCCGTCCAGCGCACGGGCAGCGGCTGCGGGTCGGTCATGTCCCAGGCGTCGGCCTCGGCCCGCCAGCGGTACAGGAGGCTGCGGGCGAGTCTTCGCTCGGCCGCGGCCAGCGGGGCGTCGTCATCGGGCGCGTCCACCCGCAGGTTGACATTGAGGTCGCCTTGGAGGATCCCGATCTGGATCAGGTACTCGGCAGTGCAGTCGACCGCGGTGTTGGTGATCTGCGGCCCACGGCCCGACCCCGTCTGCCTCTCCATGTGCGTCCGCCCCCGTCGTCGCCCTTCCCACTGTACTTATCGGTGCCCCGCTGTCGCCGGGGCCTAGCTGGAGGATCCCTTCGGCTTCCCGTGGAGGCGCACCGTGCTGAGGATCTTCATGATCGTCGCGTCCGGCAGCTCGTCCTTCACGCCCGTGGCGCCGTAGAGGTTCCATGCGACGAAGTCACCCGCGGAGTTCTTGAAGCCGAAGGTGACCGCCTTGCCGTCGCTCGCGCACTTGCCCTTCTGGGGCGTGTTCTTGGACCGGGCCCAGGCGATGCTGCCCTTGACGCCGGACTTGGTCGTGTACGGCTTCGTCGTCCTGTCGGAGACGATGCTCTTCTTGTCGGGCTGCGTGTAACCGCCGTACACCCACCAGCTCACCTGGCTCAGGGCGACATCGCCGGTGCTCTTGGCGCCCTTTGCGCCCTTGGTGCCCGCCGCCGCCAGCGCGTTGTTCTCCACGCGCCCGTCCTTGTCGTCGTCGGACAGGCACCAGTTGTCCTGGAGGATCGCCGGTGCGCTCATGAGGATGATGACCTTGCCCCAGTTCTTGGGGTCGCTGTAGTCGACCTTGCTGTCCTCGAAGCCGATCTGCAAGCTCGGCGACTTGACGTCCCAGTCCGGTGGCACGTCGAAGGCCGTGCCCCACTTGGGGTTGATGACGACCTTCCAGCCTGGGACGGCAGGCCCCTCGGTCGCGCCGCCGAGCGGGTTCTTGGACGCCGGCGCCGAGGCCGTCGCGCTCTGCGGGGCACTTGCCGGTGCCGTCGCGTTCCTGCCGCCGTCGGCGTTGTCGTCCCTGCGGCCGCCCAGGAGCAGCAAGCCGGTGACGCAGGCGGCCACGACCACGGCCGAGGCCGCGGCGATCGCGACGACCTTGGCCCTGTTCCTGCCGCTCAACAACTGTGCCCATCCTGGCTGTTCAGAGGGGTTCTGGCTGTGAGGGTTCTGCTCGCCCTCGGGCGGCTCTCCTAACCACATGCTCAGTAACCATAGCCTCGGGTATTCTTGAGCGCGGCGCCTTCCGGCAGGCGAACCGTGACGACCGACCCGGCGGCGGACCGGCCGCCGCGTCAGCCAGCGGGAGGAGTGCCCGGTGATTCCTTGTCCGGGCCTGCTGTCGTCAGTGCACGCCCGCTGCGTCGGGCAGGTGAGTTGCGGCGGGCTCTCGACCGGCAGACGCGGGACGGGACGTTGTGGCGTACGGACGGCACGGCTGACACCCCGACACACGCCCGGCACTTCACCGCTGAACGGACACCACCCCACGACCGGGCCTGCCTGACCCCCGACCACCCTCGCCATCGTGTGATCAAACCGATCAAACCGGACGGCCCCACTGAGCGGGCTGGCGGGTGGTGAAGGTGCAGGTGGCGGGTAATTCGCGCAGGGCCCTGCCGTGGTAGGCGGCGTCCGCGACGACGTGGATGCGTCGGCCGTGGTGGCAGGCCGCGAGGAAGCGGAGCATGGACGCGGCGATGTCGACCTTGGACTGTTCCTGCCCCGGCCACCACAGGCGGGCCATCACCGGCAGGCACACCGGCCGGGCCAGGAAGGGCAGTTCGACGACCAGGCCGACCACCACGAAGCAGGTCCCGCGCCCGACCGGCTTGGGTCCCCTGGCCGCGCCGTCGTGCTGCCAGGCCGCACCGAACACCTTCTTCCCGCGCCGCTTGAACAGTGTGTCGTCCACTGCCACGGTCAGTACCGCTCCCTCGGGCAGCAGGCGGCGCACGATCAGGTGGGACAGGGACACGCCCAGGATGTCCGGGTTCCAGCGGGAGCGGGAGAAGAAGGCGTGCACGCGGTCATGGGACCAGGTGCGCGTCAACCCCGCACCGGTGAGCATCCCGGTCACCGTGCACCGCCCCATCTGCGCGATCAGCCCCGTGACCAGCACGGCGAAGGTACGGAACGTCGGCGTGGTGAAACTGCCCCGCACCAACTCCAACACAGCGAGCAGCGAAGCCGGTACGGTCGCATCCAGAAGCATCGGCGGGTCCCTCACAGCAGGCGACACAAGCACCGCCGATGCTTCTCTGCTGTCTCCAGCCCGCACGGCCAGATGACGCCACATCACCCACCTGAGCGACCCCAACACGATCAACGAAAACGTCGAAAGTCGAGGAGTCGAACAACCGGCCCTTTGCCCTGACACGACTGGGCAAAGCGGCAGGCCACAAGGCCTTCGGCACACAGGCCGCCCACCGAGACCTTGCGTCCCGGGAGGCATCGGCTCAGTGAAGCCAGGACCCGGCCCGTGGTGGAACCGGCGGTACAGCCGGATCCGGTACCAATGGCCCACCTCCTTGCCCGGCATCCGATTCAACGCCAGCGGCACGCTCGCCTACCGGGCAGCGGACCCGATCAAGGCGAGCGGCGCCGCCGCCATCCGAGCCGCTGCACGGCTGGCCCTGGACGCTTCCGGGCGCGGCATCACCACTGCTCATCTGCCCGAACAGCTCGATACCGCACAAGGCAAACTCACCCTGGCAGTAGCTCAGTGGCACGCCGTCCACGACCGCCCCGGTCTCTGGCTGAGGGCACGCATCACTCTGAGGCTCAGCGAGCCGGATGCCGCCCGGGCCCAGACGTTCCAGGACGCCGTGCGGCAGGTAACGCTTCAGCTCAGACAGGAGCAGGAACGGCGAGACCGGTTCACAGTAACCGTTCTGACCAAGCCAGATGCCGCGCGCAGCTGGTGGCTCGAACGGCACCTCGACGACCTGAACGGTCTTGAGTGGGAGGCGTTCCGGGAGAAGGTTCTTCCGCTGGTCGGAGCGGCTGACGACACACACACGAAGGCCGAACGAATCGCCCGGCTACTCCTGTACGTCTGGGAGAAGCTGGGAGCCGACCCGGGGCAGCATGCACGCTTCACCGCCACCGTGCGCACCGTCCTGGAACAGATGGGGTGGGCTGACGCTGTTCCCTGGCTGTCAGCGGAGGAGTCGGCTGCCGCTGCTGAGCCAGTAGAAGCCAGCGTCAAAGAGGGCAAGCGAGACCAGGCCGTCGAGACGGGCGCGGGCCGATGAAGATATCCGCCCTGCGCTGGCTGCTAGACCCGACAACCAGCCTCCTGGCCCTGCGTCTACGGGCTCAGGAACGCGGACGCATGTCGTACGACGCGGCCTGGCGGCTGGCCAGGGTGACCCGTCACCCCGACGAAATGGTGTACCGCCACCACGGGCATCTTGCCGACGACCCCCATGACGAAACCCAATAAGCAGATCCGGAGAGTCGTGCGGGAGATGCCCGCTTCCTCCGCGGCCTGCCGCTCGCTGGCGTGGTGCAGGGGTCCACCGGCGATCTTGGCGAAGGTCAAATGCGCCCGCAGCACCCGCAACGCGATACGCCCTCGCTCTCCGCGCCAAGGCGTCGTCTCGATCCGGTCTCGCAGCGCCGCGAGCGCCTCGTGCGCGTGCTGGCGCGACTCCAGAGCGGTCATGCTGGTGACAGCGGCTGAGACGCTGGCCCATACGCGGTGTATATAGCCCAGGCCATGGGCCTGCCCGGAGCGCACCGCGATGTGTCGGGCGTGCCGTCCGCCCTCATGGTCGGGGTGCAGCAGCAGCCGGGTCAGGTCGTCGAGGGTTCCACCGGCACGGGTCACGTGGCAGGTGATGGCCGCCGTGACCCGGTGCCCGTGTTCCGCCCTGCCTTGACGCTCCACCCGCAGCTCTGAGCTTGGGACTGCTGCAGGGCTGGGTGACCTCTGAACTGGCTTGCCGCGGCGCCGCTCTCCGCCACACCGACGGCGACCACCAGCGACCCCTCACGGCCCTCGGACCGACCTGACGAACCCCGGATAGAAGATCACTCCTCAAAGGCCCTGGGGGTGGGGCGGGTTGGCGGTCAAGTAACTGCCGCGGGGCCCGCTCAGGCCCTCGGCGCTCCTGCTCGGCAGGTAGCGTCGCATCGTTCATTTCACCCGTTCGGGTCAACTGTCTGGTGGGTGGGTGCGGGGGCATGTCTGGCAGGGCAGCTCATGGAAAAGGCAGTTGGGGCTCTGGGGAGGTGCCTGTGATGGCAGCCCTGCACGATGCGGCCGGACCGATATCCGGAGGACCCCTGACTTCCTCGGCACTGCTGTGCGATTGGGCCCGCGAGAGCCCTGGCCCCAGGGTTTCGGGCCTCTCGCCGGCCGGTCTTCGGTTCGCGTTCTACGGCCGGATGTCCACGGAGGACCACCAGGACCCAGCGACGTCGAAGGCGTGGCAGCTCATGGGTGCGCAGGCGCTCGTGTCAGGGCATGGGCGGATCGTGGCGGAGTTCTTCGACACCGGTCACAGTCGCACAGTTCCCTGGGCGCGCCGTCCCGAGGCCGCGGCACTGTTAGTGGCGATGGCGGATCCGGAGCGGGAATTCGACGCGGTGGTGATCGGCTCGAGTGAGCGGGCCTTCTACGGCAACCAGTTCGCATCGATGGCTCCGCTTTTCGAGCACTACGGGGTTCAGGTGTGGGTGCCGGAACTGGGCGGGGCCGTCGATCCGAAGGTGGCCGACCAGGAGGAGTTGATGATCCTGCTGGGGATTTTGTCCAAGCGGGAGATCGCCCGTGCCCGGATCCGTACTCGGGCGGCGATGACGGTCCAGGCCCGGGACCAGGGCCGCTACCTCGGCGGACGTCCCCCGTACGGGTACCGGCTGGTCGATGCCGGCCCTCACCCCAACCGGGCCCTCGCCCGGCGCGGCGTGTGCGCGCAGCGCCTGGCGGTCCACCCCGAGTGCGGGCCCATCGTCTCGTGGATCTTTGCCCAGCGTCTGGCCGGCCACAGCATGGCCCGCATCACCCGCGCCCTCAACGACGCCCACATTCCCTGCCCGGCCGCCGCCGACACGGCCCGTAACCCTCACCGGACAGGGCGACGATGGGTACTGCAGTCGGTCCGGGCGATACTGGCCAACCCCCGCTACACCGGACGTCAGGTCTGGAACCGCCAGCGCACCGACCACGACCTCATCAATCCGGACAACACCTCACTGGGGCACCGGGACGTCATGCGCTGGAACACGCCTGTCGACTGGATCATCTCCGCCCGTCCGGCCCACCCGCCGCTCGTCAGCGAGGCCGGCTTCATCGCCGTCCAGCAGATCCGCCCCCGCCGGCAGCCGGCACCGGGACGGACCTACCGACTGGCGGGACTGCTGTGCTGCGGCGTCTGCGGGCGCCGCATGGAATCCCACTGGGTCCATCAGAACGCCGGCTACCGGTGCCGCCACGGACACACCAGCGCCACCCGTCCCGATCCGGCACGCACCCGCAACGCCTACGTGCGCGAGGACCAGGTGCTGCCCCACCTGCCAGCCCTGCACCTGCGCCTCACCGGCCGCATCAGCACGGCCGGGCCCGCGTCCCCGCCCGCCGGACCGGCGTCACCGCCCACACTCGAGCAAGCCATCGCCCACCTCCGAGACCAGGAGATCACCCTGGTCTACGACCACGCGGCCAGAACTCTGACCGCGGACACACCCCGAGCCGAGAGGATCACCATCGGCTGACAGACCACGAGGCCGGTGGAGACCCGAGGAAGGAGGGAGAGGCCAGGGAGAAGACCCCTGTAACGCAGAACACCCGCCTCGGCCGGGAGCCGATGCGGGTGCCGATTGCCCTTGCCCGGAGACCGGGCCCCGTGGGGCACTTGTGTGTCCGAGGGGGGACTTGAACCCCCACGCCCGATAAAGGGCACTAGCACCTCAAGCTAGCGCGTCTGCCATTCCGCCACCCGGACAAGGTGTCCGTCGACCGACAGGGAGTGTTCCCCGTGGCGACATGGACAACAATACCAAGCTTTCGCAGTGCCTTTCACCTGCGTTTCCGTGGCCGGACGACGCGGTCGTCGCCCGGTGGCGCCCGTCGCCGACCGGCGCCACCGGGGTCGGGTCAGGGCATCAGCTGGTAGTCCGGGAAGTTGCCGGGCAGCCGTTCGCCGGCCGGGCCCTGGGTGACGGCGCGCACCAGCAGCTCGCCGCCGACGAAGGCGCCGCGCCACGACGCTCCGAAGCCGCCGAACAACTCGTCGCGGTCGCCGCGGGAGCGCGGCTTGCCGTGGCCCGTCTTGAAGGCGCGGATCTGCGGGGCGAGCCGCTCGTAGGTGGCCCTGTCGTCGGTGGACAGCGTGGCCACCAGCGCGCCGTTGGACGCGTTCATGGCAGCCAGCAGCTCCGCCTCGGTGTCGACCAGGACGATCGTGTCGACCGGGCCGAACGGCTCCGCGTGGTGCAGTGGCGAGGACGGGGGCGGGCCGAGCAGGGTGACCGGCTGGACGTACGCCGAGGTGTCCTGGCCGGGGAGGAAGCGGCCGTCGGCCGGCTTGGCGCGGTGCAGCGGGACGGCGCCCCGGTCGATGGCCTCCGCCACCTGGTCCTGGAGCTCCTTGGCCTTGGCCGCGTTGATCACGGGGCCGAAGTCCAGCCGGGGGTAGGCGTCGTCCGGGTGCTCGACGGCCAGTGGGTGGCCGACCTCGATCGCGCGGACCGCGGGCAGATAGGCCGCCAGGAACTCGTCGAACAGCTCGCGCTGGACGACGAAGCGCGGATAGGCCGTGCAGCGCTGCTTGCCGTAGTCGAAGAGTTTGGGGACTACGGCGGTCAGGGCGTCCCAGTCGGAGAAGTTCCAGATGCCCCAGGTGTTGAGGCCCTCCTGTTCCAGGATGTGCCGCTTGCCGAGGTCGGCGACGGCGGTCGCCACCGCGGCGCCGGTGTCACGGCCGCCTACGAACGAGACGCAGCCGATCTCGGGCGAGCGGACCAGTGCCTCCGACAGTTCGCGGCCGCTGCCGCTGACCAGGGTGACCGGGATGCCCTCGCGGGCGGCCAGGGCCGAGGCCAGGGTCAGACAGGCGACACCGCCGTCGGTCGGCGTCTTGGCGATGACCGCGTTGCCCGCCAGCGCCTGGACCAGCATGGCGTGGACGAGCACGCTCATCGGGTAGTTCCAGCTCGCGATGTTGGACACGGGCCCGTCGAGCGGGGCGCGGCCGGCGACCATCGGTTCGATGCCGTCGACGTACCAGCGCACGCCGTCGATCGCCCGGTCGACGTCCGCCTGGGCGAGCCGCCAGGGCTTGCCGATCTCCCAGACGAGCAGCAGGGCGAGCAGTTCGCGGTGTTCGGTGAGCGCGTCCAGGGTGGCGGCGACCCGGGCGCGGCGCTCTTCGAGGGGGACGTGCCGCCAGGCGCGGTGCTGGTCCAGCGAGGCGCGGACGGCCTGTTGGGCGGTGCTCCGGTCCAGGCGCGGGGCGCCCGCGATCGGGCTGCCGTCGACCGGGGTGGTCGCGGGCAGCGCCCTGCCGTCCGCCTGCCAGGCGGCGCCCCAGAGGTTGAGTACGCGGTCGTCCCGGAAGGCCTCGGGGGCGACGGCGAGCGAGCGCCGCCAGGCGTCGCTCCAGGACGTCCCCGACTTCAAGGTGAAGGTGGGGCGGTTCGTGGTGAGGGTGGGTGCCATTCGTCAGCTCCGCTCTCGGTGCACGATCGGGCGGGGTGTCGGCAAGGGTCGTCCCCACCGCCTGAGCGCGCTTCGACGCGGACTCGGGCGAAGGGGCCCTACCGGGAACGTCACGCGCACGGGCCGGCGCGTGACGATCGTGTCGGGGTCGGCTGTCGGGTCCGAGGTGTCAGGTGCCAGATTTCAGGTGTCAGGCGCGGGTCGGCGCCTCACGGTCGCATCGGGCCGGGCGCGGTTGCGCGCGGACGGACGGTCGTGTCGGGCCGGGCGCGGATCAGGCGCCCGACGGTCGTCGCCGGCCACGCGCGGGTGAGCGCGGGACCGTCGTCTCGGGCCTGGTGCAGGTCGGCGCCTCACGGTCGCATCGGAGTCAGGCGCCGGCCGGTCGTGACGGGCGGTCGTATCGGTCAGGCGCAGGTAGGCGCGTGACGGTCGGGTCGGGTCGGGCGCGGGGTCGTCGCCGTACGGTCGTTGCGGGCAGAGTGCGGGGGGCGGCGCCGTACCGTCGCCCCGGATCAGGCTTCGGTCGAGTTCCCTCGTGATTTCAGGGCTTCCAGTACCAACCCTGCCGTCTCCGTCGGCGTACTGCCCACCCGTACGCCCACCGCCTCCAGCGCCTCCTGCTTGGCCTTCGCGGTGCCGGACGAGCCGGAGACGATCGCGCCCGCGTGGCCCATCGTCTTGCCCTCGGGGGCGGTGAAACCGGCGATGTAGCCGACGACTGGCTTGGTGACGTGGTCGTGGATGTACGCCGCCGCGCGTTCCTCCGCGTCGCCGCCGATCTCGCCGATGAGGACGATCACTTCGGTGTCGGGGTCGTCCTGGAAGGCGGCCAGGCAGTCGATGTGGGTCGTACCGACCACGGGGTCGCCGCCGATGCCCACGCAGGTGGAGAAGCCGACGTCGCGCAGCTCGTACATCAACTGGTACGTCAGAGTGCCCGACTTGGAGACCAGGCCGATCCGGCCGGGTTTGGTGATGTCGGCGGGGATGATGCCGGCGTTGGACCGGCCCGGGGTGATCAGTCCCGGACAGTTCGGGCCGATGATGCGGGTGCCCTTGGACTTCGCGTACGCGGTGAACGCGACCGAGTCGTGGACCGGGATGCCCTCGGTGATGACGACGGCCAGGCCGATGCCGGCGTCGGCGGCCTCGGTCACGGCCGCCTTGGCGAAGGCAGGCGGGACGAAGACCACGGTGACGTCGGCGCCGGTCGCCTCGATGCCCTCGCGGACGGTGCCGAAGACGGGCACCGTCATGGGGGCACCTCCCAGGCCGTTCCGGCACTGGGGGACGTCGAAGTCGACGGTGCGGCCGGCCTTGCGCGGGTTGACGCCGCCGACGACGTCGGTGCCGGCCGCGAGCATGCGCCGGGTGTGCTTCATGCCCTCGCCGCCGGTCATTCCCTGGACGAGGACCTTGCTCTCCTTGGTGAGGTAGATCGCCATGTCGTCCCGTCTCCCTAGACCGAGTCGGCGAGTTGGGCAGCCCGGTCGGCCGCGCCGTCCATCGTGGTGGCCTGCTGGACCAGCGGATGCGCGTGGTCGTCGAGGATCGCGCGGCCGCGGGCCGCGTTGTTGCCGTCGAGCCGGACCACCAGCGGCTTGGTGAGCCGTACGGTGTCCAGGGCCTGGACGATGCCGTCGGCGACCGCGTCACAGGCGGTGATGCCGCCGAAGACGTTGACAAAGACGGACTTCACGGCCGGGTCGGAGAGGATGACCGACAGCCCGTCGGCCATGACCTGGGCGGAGGCCCCGCCGCCGATGTCGAGGAAGTTGGCCGGGCGGGCGCCGCAGCCGGCGACCACGTCGAGGGTGGACATGACCAGGCCGGCGCCGTTGCCGATGATGCCGACCTCGCCGTCCAGCTTGACGTAGTTGAGGCCGCGGGCGGCGGCCACGGCCTCCAGTGGGTCGTCGTGCTCCACCTCCTCCGCGCCCCAGCGGGCCTGCCGGAAGCGGGCGTTGTCGTCGAGGGTGACCTTGCCGTCGAGGGCGACGATCTGCCCCTTCGGAGTGCGCACCAGGGGGTTGACCTCGACGAGCAGGGCGTCCTCGCGGACCAGCACCTGCCACAGCCGGACGAGGACGTCGACGGTCTGTGCCGGCAGTCCGGCGGCGTCGGCGATCTCGGCGGCCTTCGCCGAGGTGACGCCCTCCGCCGGGTCGATGTGCACGCGGGCCACGGCCTCGGGCCTGCTCGCAGCCACCTCCTCGATCTCCATGCCGCCCTCGGCGGACGCGATCGCGAGGAAGCGTCCCGCCGCGCGGTCGAGCACGTAGGAGACGTAGTACTCGTTCTCGATGTCGACGGGCTCCGCCAGCATCACCTTCCTGACGGTGTGTCCCTTGATGTCCATGCCCAGGATGCGCCGTGCCGCGAGCTCCGCGGCAGCGGGGTCGGAGGCCAGTGCGACACCGCCCGCCTTGCCCCGGCCACCGGTCTTGACCTGCGCCTTCACTACGACCCGGCCGCCCGTCCTGCGGGCGATCTCGCGGGCCTCCTTGGGTGAGTCCGTGACCTCCGCCCGGGGCACGACGATGCCGTGCTCCCGGAAGAGGTCCCTTGCCTGGTGTTCATACAGGTCCATTCCGGCTCCCGTCTTAAAAGTGCCGCACGCCCCCTGGACACCACCCACCGGATGCGGGATAACAAGCTTCATACAGTATTCGTCGACTGTATGCAATGTACGAAAACCCCATGCGGGGCTGCCCCGCACCCTGAACCAGACCGCGATCAAGTGAGTGAGGTGGCCTCATGACAGGAACGCCGACCAGGGCACTCGAAGGCATCCGCGTCCTGGACATGACCCACGTTCAATCCGGGCCCTCAGCGACCCAACTGCTCGCCTGGCTCGGTGCGGACGTCGTCAAGCTGGAGGCGCCGTCCGGTGACATCACGCGCAAGCAACTGCGCGACCTCCCGGATGTCGACTCCCTCTACTTCACGATGCTCAACTGCAACAAGCGGAGCATCACCCTCAACACCAAGACCGAGCGCGGCAAGGAGCTCCTCACCGAGCTGATCCGGCGCTCGGACGTGATGGTGGAGAACTTCGGGCCGGGCGCGATCGACCGGATGGGCTTCAGCTGGGACCGCATCAAGGAGATCAACCCTCGGATCGTGTACGCCTCCATCAAGGGGTTCGGGGACGGGCCGTACACCAACTTCAAGGCGTACGAGGTCGTTGCCCAGGCCATGGGCGGGTCGATGTCGACCACCGGTTTCGAGGACGGACCACCGATGGCGACAGGGGCCCAGATCGGGGACTCCGGCACGGGCGTGCACGCCGTGGCGGGGATACTCGCGGCTCTCCTGCAGCGCGAGCACACCGGGCGCGGTCAGCGGGTGAACGTGGCCATGCAGCACGCGGTGCTCAACCTCTGCCGGGTGAAGCTGCGCGACCAGCAACGCCTGGCGCATGGGCGCCTCGCCGAATACCCCAACGAGGACTTCGGCGACGAGGTTCCCCGCTCGGGCAACGCGTCCGGCGGCGGCCAGCCCGGCTGGGCCGTCAAGTGCGCGCCGGGCGGCCCGAACGACTACGTGTACGTCATCGTGCAGCCCGTGGGCTGGCAGCCGCTCAGCGAGCTGATCGGCCGGCCCGAACTGGCCGACGACCCCGAGTGGGCGACGCCGGAGGTCCGGCTGCCCAAGCTCGGCAAGATGTTCCAGCTGATCGAGGAGTGGTCCTCGACGCTCCCCAAGTGGGAGGTGCTGGAGAAGCTCAACGCCCACAACATCCCGTGCGGGCCGATCCTGTCGACGAAGGAGATCATCGAGGACGACTCGCTGATCGCCAACGACATGGTGGTCACCGTCCCGCACCCCGAGCGTGGCGAGTTCGTCACCGTCGGCAGCCCCCTCAAGCTCTCCGACTCCCCCGTGGAGGTGACCACTTCACCGCTGCTCGGCGAGCACAACGAAGCGGTCTACATCGGTGAACTGGGTCTCGGCGACGAGGAACTGCGCCTGCTCAAGTCGAGCGGAGTGATCTGACGTGACAGACGAGGACCGGATACCGCGCGTGCGGTCACTCCTCGACGCCGTGCGCGCCGAGGGCCGGACGGCGCTGACCGCGCCCGAGGGCAAGGTGATCGCCGACGCGTACGGGATCGCCGTACCGGGCGAGGAGGTGGCACGGGACGCCGACGAGGCGGTGGCGTACGCGGCGCGGTTCGGCGGGCCCGTGGTGATGAAGATCGTCTCCCCGGACATCCTGCACAAGACCGATGCCGGCGGTGTGGTCGTCGGCGTCGAGGGCGCGGCGGACGTACGGGCCGCGTTCCGCTCGATCGTCGAGAACGCCCACGCCTACGACCCGAAGGCCCGCATCGAGGGCGTGCAGATCCAGGAGTTGCTGCCCGAGGGGCAGGAGGTCATCGTCGGGGCGGTCACCGACCCGACGTTCGGGAAGGTCGTGGCCTTCGGGCTCGGCGGGGTGCTCGTCGAGGTGCTCAAGGACGTGACGTTCCGGCTGGCGCCCGTGGCCGACGACGAGGCGCTGTCCATGCTGGACTCGATCCGCGCGGCGGAGATCCTGCGCGGGGTGCGCGGCGCGGCCGGAGTGGACCGGCGAGCCGTCGCCGAGCAGATCCGGCGGGTGTCCGAACTGGTCGCGGACTTCCCGGAGATCGCCGAGGTGGACCTCAACCCGGTGATCGCCACCCCCCAGGGCGCGGTCGCGGCGGACATCCGCGTGATCCTCGCCGACCGGCAGCCGACGCCCCGCAGGACGTACACGCGCGAGGAGATCCTCACCTCGATGCGGCGGCTGATGGAGCCGCGCTCGATCGCCGTGATCGGCGCCTCCAACGAGCCGGGCAAGATCGGCAATTCGGTCATGCGCAATCTCGTCGACGGCGGTTTCGCCGGGGACATCCATCCGGTGAACCCCAAGGCCTATGACATTCAGGGCCGCAAGGCGTACAAGAGCGTCACGGACGTTCCCGGTGAGGTGGATGTGGCGGTCTTCGCGATCCCCGCCGCGCTCGTGCCCGCCGCACTGGAAGAAGTGGGCCGCAAGGGGATCCCCAACGCCGTCCTGATTCCGTCCGGGTTCGCGGAGACCGGTGAGCACAAGCTGCAGGACGAGGTCGTGGCGATCGGCGAGCGGTACGGCGTCCGGCTGCTCGGGCCGAACATCTACGGCTACTACGCGACCTGGCAGGACCTGTGCGCCACGTTCTGCACGCCGTACGACGTCAAGGGCGGCGTGGCGCTGACCTCGCAGTCCGGGGGCATCGGCATGGCGATCCTGGGCTTCGCGCGGACCACGCGGACGGGTGTGTCGGCGATCGTCGGACTCGGCAACAAGTCGGACCTGGACGAGGACGACCTGCTGACCTGGTTCGGCGAGGACCCGCACACCGAGTGCATCGCGATGCACCTGGAGGACCTCAAGGACGGGCGCGCCTTCGTGGCCGCGGCGCGCGCGACCGTGCCGAGGAAGCCGGTGATCGTCCTCAAGGCGGGTCGTACGCCGGCGGGCGCGAAGGCCGCGGGCTCGCACACCGGCGCGCTGGCGGGCGACGACGCCGTGTACGACGACATCCTCCGGCAGGCCGGCGTCATCCGGGCGCCGGGTCTGAACGACATGCTCGAGTACGCGCGCGCGTTGCCCGTGCTTCCCGCTCCGCGGGGCGACAACGTCGTGATCATCACCGGGGCCGGCGGCAGCGGGGTGCTGCTGTCCGACGCGGTGACGGACAACGGCCTGTCCCTGATGGAGATACCGCCGGACCTCGACGCGTCCTTCAGGAGTTTCATCCCGCCCTTCGGGGCCGCAGGCAACCCGGTGGACATCACCGGGGGTGAGCCGCCGTCGACGTACGAGGCGACGATCCGGCTCGGTCTCGAGGACCCGCGCATCCACGCGCTCGTCCTCGGTTACTGGCACACGATCGTCACCCCGCCGATGGTCTTCGCGGAGCTGACGGCGCGTGTGGTGGCCGAGCTCCGCGAGCGCGGGTTCGAGAAGCCGGTGGTGGCGTCACTGGCCGGTGACGTCGAGGTCGAGGAGGCGTCCCAGTACCTCTTCGAACGAGGGGTCGTGGCCTATCCGTACACCACGGAGAAGCCCGTGGAGGTGCTCGGTGCGAAGTACCGGTGGGCACGGGCGGCGGGACTGCTCTGATGCCGGGGCCGGTGAACGAGCGGCGACGACGAGACGCAGGGGGGCGGTAGATGAGGGCGTGAGCGAAGGAGGCGGCCGATAGCGCGGTCGGCCGCCTCCAGGTCCCGTGCGCGCACGAAACGCATTTGGACAGGGGGCGCTGGCCAGATCTTTCGAACGCAAGGGGTTACAACTGACATGACGACGACCGATTCGACAGGGTCCGTGCCTTACCGGGAGGTGACGGACGCAAACGGCCGCGTATACCGGATAGGCGAGACCGATCGCGATCTCCTCGGCCACTCACGCAAGTTCATGATGTACTTGCCGTGGGTCGCGATGATCGCGATCAGCGTCTTCGAGTACGCCTACGGCTCGGCGGAGGACACGCTGTCCGAGGCGCACGGCTGGACGCAGAGCAACACCTTCTGGATCCTGAGCGTCTGGGTCTTCTTCCAGGCCGGTGTCGCAACACCGACCGGCTGGCTCCGGGAGAGGGGCAAAGTCACGGCACGGCAGGCCATGTTCACGGGCTCGGTGCTGTGCATCATCGGCTTCCTGGCGCTGTCGCATTTCCACAACGTCTGGATGGCGATTCTCGGGTTCGGCGTGATCGGCGGCCTCGGTGCCGGCGCGATCTATGCGACCTGCATCAACATGGTCGGCAAGTGGTTCCCGGAGAAGCGGGGCGCCAAGACCGGCTTCGTGAACGGCGGATTCGCCTACGGCGCCCTGCCGTTCATCTTCATCTTCAACTACGCCTTCGATACCTCGAACTACAACGCGATCCTGGACATCGTCGGCGTCTACATTCTGATCGTCGTCGCCATCTGCGCGTACTTCTTCAAGGACCCGCCGAAGAACTGGTGGCCCGCGGACATCGACCCGCTGGCCCAGGCGGGCAAGCAGAACAGCGCGCAGAGCGTCCAGAAGAACCCTCCCGCGGTGCATCAGTACACGCCGAAGGAGGCCCTGCGGACGCCCCAGCTGTACCTGATGTGGATCTCCATCGTGATGACCGCGGGTGTCTCCATCTTCGGCATCTCCTTCCAGGTCGACTACGCCAAGGAGATCGGCTTCGGCCCGCTGGTCGCGGCCTCGTCGATGGGCATCCTGTCCGTCGTCAACGGCGTCGGGCGGGCGGTCGTGGGCTGGCTGTCCGACAACTTGGGCCGCAAGGCGACCCTGGTCTTCGTGATCGTCGTCCTGGGCCTGGCCCAGTTCGGTGTGATCTGGGCCGGCAACATCCACAACGAGGCGCTGTTCCTGATCTTCGCCTTCCTCTCCGGGTTCGGCGGCGGCGCATTTTACCCGCTGTTCGCGGCACTCACGCCGGACTACTTCGGCGAGAACTACAACGCCACGAACTACGGGATGGTGTACAGCGGCAAGCTGGTCAGCGGCCTGTTCGGCGGTGGCCTTGGCTCCATGGTGGTCGACTCGTGGGGCTACAACGGCGCCTACGGGCTGGCCGGCGGCATCTCCATGGTGGCTGCCGCGATAGCCCTGTTCCTGAAGCAGCCGGGCCGCAGGAGCACCAGGTCCGTCGCACCCAACCTGCAGCCACTGGGCGAGGAAGTCGCGTGACGTCCGGGCGGCCCGCCGCCATGCACCGTCCCCACGACCTGTGAGCCGTATCCGCTCTGCCGGCAGCGAAGCCTGAGGCGGTCCTTCCCCCTGGGGGAAGGACCGCCTCGGTCGTTCCTGAGGGGCGTCGCCCGGTCAGGCGCGACGCAGGGCGGCGAGGTTCCGGTATCCGATGTGGGCGTGTTCCAGGGACTGGCCCGGGTCGGTGGAGCTCGGCGCGTTGTCCTGCTCGACCATCGGGTTGTGGTAGTTGCGGTGGCCCACCCGGGAGAAGAACGTCGTGTAGTCGATGACGCCGGTGCCGAACGGGACCATGTCGTAGCCCTCCCCGTTGGTGGTGTTGACGACGCCGTCCTTCGCGTGGAACAGGGGATAGCGCTTGTTGTGGCGTTCGACCAGACCCGCCGGGTCGAAGACGTTCTCCTGCGTGGAGCCGTCGTGCGCGGTGTGGGTGTGGAACTTGTACTGGGCCACGTGCGCCCAGTAGATGTCCATCTCCAGCCAGATCAGCTTGGGGTCGGTGATGGACAGGAAGTACTCCAGCTTGCGGATGCCGGAGCTGCGCGTCGGGCGGCCCTGGGCGTCGAGCGGGCCGCCGTCGAGCAGGAAGCCGTACGCGGCGTCGTGGTTGTGGGTGTACAGCTTGATCCCCGCCACCCGGGCGATCTCGCCGAGGGCGTGCCACTTGTCGGCGGCGACGTCCCAGTCGGCCTTGTAGGCGCTGCCGGTGGGGTCGTTGCCGGTGCCCATGTGGTCCATGCCGAGGATGTTGGCGATTTCCAGGTGCTTCTTGAAGGTGTCCAGGTCGGCGCTGGTCAGCGGCCAGGAGCCGGGGATGAAGCCGTGGTTGCCCTGGGCCCGCAGCCCGTACTCGTCCAGCCAGCTCCGCAGCAGCCGGGCGCCCTCGACGGACTCCAGGTTGGCGCCGCCGGGCGCGTTCGCGTGCTGGCCGTAGCCGGCGAACTCGACCTGCCGGTAGCCGAAGCGGGCGAGCTGCTGGAACACGTCGCGGAATCCGGAGGGCAGGGTGGTGGACAACGGGTCGCGACCGGTGGCGTCGCGAACGGTGTAGAGGATGATGCCGCGCTTGTCGGCCGGCACCAGCGACTGGCCTCTGCCGGTGGCCGGGGCCGGGGTCTCGGCGGCGTGCACGGGGCTCGCGCCGAAGACGGGCGCGGCGACGGCTCCCGCGGCCACGGCGGTGCAGGTGCTCAGGAAGCGGCGGCGGCCGATGCCGAGGCTGCGGCGCAGGAGTTCGTCGGTGTGCTGGGTGTCGTTCACGGGTGCCTCTCTCTGGACTGGTCGTCAGGCCGGTCGAGGCCGGCGAGTCGGAGCAGGAGTGACTTCACGTCGGTGGCCGCGAGACGGTCACCGACGGCGCGGGGGGTGGAGCAGATGAGGAGCGGACCGTCGTCGTCGCGCTCCGGGAGGCGGCCGTGGCTGCCGCGGATGGGTGAGGCGTCGAGGGGCACGACCGCCATGCGGTAGCGCAGGCCGAGCTTCTTGCGGGCGAGCGCGGTGGCGGCCTTGACCTTGACGTAGGGGTCGTGCGGGTCCATGAACAGCTCGACAGGGTCGTAGCCGGGTTTGCGGTGGATCTCGACGAGCTGCGCGAAGTCGGGGGCACGGGCGTCGTCGAGCCAGTAGTAGTACGTGAACCAGGCGTCGGGTTCCGCGACGGCGACGAGTTCGCCCGAGCGCGGATGGTCGAGGTGGTGTGCCTTCTTGCCCTCGTCGTCGAGGAGTTGGGCAAGGCCCGGCAGTCCGTCGAGCGCGGTCCGGGTCGCGTCCAGGTCCTCGGGGCGACGCACATAGACATGGGCGATCTGGTGGTCGGCGACCGCGAAGGCGCGGGAGGCCATCGGGTCCAGGTACTCCATCCCGTCCTGAGTGTGCACGTCGAGCAGTCCGGCCCTGCGCAGCGCGCGGTTGATGTGGACGGGCCGGTCGGCGCGGGTGATGCCGTATTCGGACAGGGCGACGACGGTACGGCCCTCGGCGCGGGCGTCGTCCAGCAGCGGGGCCAGGGCGGCGTCCAGGTCGGCGGCCGCCCGCAGGGAGCGCGGGTCGTCGGGGCCGTAGCGCTGCAGGTCGTAGTCGAGGTGCGGGACGTAGCACAGGGCGAGGTCGGGGTGCCGGGTGCGCAGGATGTGGCGGGTGGCGTCGATGATCCACCGGCTGGAGACGAGGTCGGCGCCGGGTCCCCAGAAGTGGAAGAGCGGGAACGTACCGAATTTCTCGGTGAGTTCGTCGTGCAGGGCCGGTGGGCGGGTGTAGCAGTCGGGTTCTTTGCGTCCGTCGGCGTAGTAGACGGGGCGTGGGGTGACGGTGATGTCGGTGTCGGCGCCCATCGCGTACCACCAGCAGATGTTGGCGACCGTGTAGCCGGGGTGCGCGCGGCGGGCCGCGTCCCACAGCTTGTCCCCGGAAACGAGGCCGTTGTGCTGCCGCCACAGGAGTACGTCGCCGAGGTCACGGAAGTACCAGCCGTTGCCGACGATGCCGTGTTCGTTCGGCATGGTGCCGGTCAGGAAGGTGGACTGGGCGGCGCAGGTGACGGCGGGCAGGACGGTGCCGAGCGTGGCCCGTGAGCCGGACTGGCCGAGGGCCTTGAGGTGGGGCATGTGGTCGAGGAGGCGGGGGGTGAGGCCGACGACGTCCAGGACGAGGAGCGGGGTGGGGCCGGTGCCTGTCCGGTCGGTGCTCATGGCAGCTCCTTCAGGCCGAGGTCGGTCAACAGGTCGCGGGCCAGGGTGAGTTCTGCGGCGATGCCGTCGGCGAGCCGGCTGCGGTCGCGGGGCCGCAGTGCGGGCGGGAGTGCCTGCCAGGTGTAGGTCTCGACCTCGAGGTGGCGGGTCAGCGGATGCGGTCCGCCGACGAGCCGGGCCAGAGCGGCTCTGAGGACCGGGAGGGTTGAGGTGAGGGGCGCGGTGGGCGCCGCGTGCAGCGGGACGTGGAAGTGGGCGCGCCAGGGGGTGGTGGCGGGCAGGGTGTCACCGCGCAGGGCCTCGTCCAGGTCGTCGGTGCCGTGCAGGCCGGTGGCCGTGCGGACGCGCGTCTGGTGCAGGAAGCGGGGTTCGGCGAAGGCGGCGAGGGCTTTGCGTACGTGGGGCCGGTCCGGGTGCTCGGCGTGCAGGGCGGCGGAGAGCTGGGACTTGACGACGGGGACGCCGGCGCGGGTGAGCGCGTCCAGGGCGGTGTGCGGATCCTCGAACGAGGTGGCGAGGTGGCAGGTGTCCACGCAGATGCCGATGCGGTCATGGCCGATCGCGGTGAGCGGGGCGATGGCGTCACCGGTGGTCTCGACGACACAGCCGGGCTCCGGCTCCAGGCCGACGCGGATGGAGCGGCCGGTGAGGTCTTCGAGGGCGTCGAGCCGCTCGGCGAGGGTGCGCAGGGCGCCGCGGCAGGCCTCGACGCGGTCATCGCCCCCGTGCGTGCGCCAGGCGAGCGGCAGGGTGGAGATGCTGCCCTCGGCGGTGTCGTCGGGGAGGAGGACGGCCAGGATGCGCGCGAGGGCGAGCGTGTGGGCCGGTCGCTCGGGGTCGGCCCAATCGGGCTTGTAGACACGGTACTTGACCTCTTCGGCGCCGAAACCCTGGTAGGGGAAGCCGTTGAGGGTGACGACCTCGAGGCCGCGGCGGTCGAGTTCGGCGCGCAGGGTGCGCAGGGCCACGGGGTCCGTGTCGAGGGCGCGGGCGGCGTCCCGGGCCAGCCAGAGCCCGATGCCGAGCCGGTCGCGCCCGAGCCGGCGGCGTACGGGTTCGCAGTGGTCGCGGAGTTGGGCGAGGACGCCGTCGAGGGTCTCGGCGGGGTGCACGTTGGTGCAGTAGGCGAGGTGGACGACGGTGCCGTCGGGGTGTCGGAAGCGCATCGCTCACTCCCCGCCGCGCAGGATGCTGTTGCCCTCGTGCGTGGCGTCGGTCGCGGCGATGTCGAGGTCGAGGCGGCCGCTGAGGGAGTAGAAGGCGACGGGGTTGCGCCACAGCACCCGGTCGACGTCGTCCTCGCCGAACCCCTCGGCCAGCATCAGGTCGCCGACCCTGCGCGTCTTGAGGGGATCGCTTCTGCCCCAGTCGGCGGCGGAGTTGACCAGGACCTTTTCGGGGCCGTACGCGCGCAGGATCGCGACCATCCGCACCTCGTCCATCTTCGTCTCGGGGTAGACGGAGAAGCCGAGCCAGGCGCCGCTGTCCTTGGCGTCCTTGACGGTCGTCTCGTTGAGATGGTCGACCAGCACCCGCTCCACGGGCAGCGCGGACTCCCGCACGACGTCGAGGGTGCGGCGCAGGCCGGCGAGCTTGTCGCGGTGCGGCGTGTGCACCAGGGCGGGCAGGTCGTGGTCGGCGGCGAGTTGCAGCTGGGCGGCCAGGGCGGTGTCCTCGGCCGGGGTCATGGAGTCGTAGCCGATCTCGCCGACGGCCACGACACCGTCCTTGACGAGGTACCGGGGCAGTTCGTCGAGGACGGGCACGCAGCGGGGGTCGCCCGCCTCCTTGGGGTTCAACGCCAGCGTGCAGTGGTGGGCGATGCCGTGCTGGGCGGCGCGGAAGGGCTCCCAGCCCAGGAGCGAGTCGAAGTAGTCGAGGAAGGAGGCCGGGGAGGTGCGGGGCTGGCCGAGCCAGAACGACGGTTCGACGACGGCGCGGACTCCGGCCGCGTGCATGGCCTCGTAGTCGTCGGTGGTCCGGGACGTCATGTGGATGTGGGGGTCGAAGATGCGCATCAGGACTCCTTGCCGTGAGGGCCGTCCGTGGTGTGCGGCGGGGCCGTGGCGTCGGTCAGGGCCATGACGCGGTACAGACCGTCGGGCACGGGACGGCCCGCTGCGGTGCGTTCCGCGGCGAAGTCGCCGAGCATGCGGGCGAGTTCGGTGTCGCCCCGGGCACGCCGGGCCAGGTCGGCCACCTCGTCGACGGACACACCGGTGAACAGGCACTTGAGGATGGCGTGCCGCCAGGCGTGGGCGTCGAGATGCCGGGCGGCGTACGGCCCGACGGCGGCAGCCAGCAGCCGGGTGTCGTTGGTGCGCAGCGCGTCCTCGACCAGCGGGAGGGCGCCGGGGCCCGGTACGAGGTGCGGGAGGGCGTGCAGGACGGCGCGGCGTTCGCCGGCGGTGCCCTGGCGGTAGACGCGGGTGAGGGCGTCGGCGTCGGCGCGGGCCGCGTGGAGGATGAGGACGCGGGCGGCCTCGGCGTGGGCGGACCCGCAGTGGCGTCCGGCCTCGGCGATGCGCAACTCCCAGACGGAGACGGGGCCGTGGCTGCCGGGGTGGGTGGCGGCCTCGTCGAGGGCCCTGGTGAGCCAGACACGGGCGGCGTCGGTGAGGTCGGCGTCGAGGTGCGCGCGCAGGTCGTCCAGCGGGGTGGCGTCGGCGACCGGGGTGTCCGTTCCGGTGGGCCGGTCGGTCATGTGGTTCTCCCTTCCTGGGTGGCGGAGGGCTCGCCGGGGGAGTGAATGGGGGCAGCCGCGTCGCGGAGGAAGGAGAGCGAGCGAGCGGCCTGATGGGGGCCGGCGTGGGAGTGGCGGGGCAGTTCGACGACGGTCAGTCCCTGATAGCCGCTGTCGGCCAGTGCGGCGAGGACGGGCGGGAAGTCGATCTCGCCGTCCCCGAACGGCAGGTGCTCGTGCACCCCGCGCCGCATGTCCTCGATCTGCACGTGCCGCAGCCACGGCGCGGCGGCGCGTACGCAGTCGGCGGGAGGGAGGGGTTCGAGGCACTGGCAGTGGCCGATGTCGAGGGTGAGACCGAGGAGTCCGGGGTCACCGAGGGCACGGCGGAGGTGATGGAAGTCGGCGAGGGTGGCGAGGAGGTGACCGGGTTCGGGCTCCACGGCGAGGGGGACATCGGCGGTCGCGGCGGCGTCCAGGACGGGGGTGAGGGCTTCGGCCAGACGCTTCCAGGCGGTGTCCTCGTCGGTGCCGGCCGGGGTGATCCCGCTGAAGCAGTGCACGGCGTGGGCGCCGAGGTCGGCGGCCACGTGAACGGCACGGATCAGCAGGTCCACACGGCGGGCGCGGTTCTCGGGGTCCGGATCGAGGAGAGAAGGGCCGTGCTTGCGCCGGGGGTCGAGCACGTAGCGGGCGCCGGTCTCCACGGTGACCGAGAGCCCGAGCGCGGCGAGCCGCCGCGCCACGTGGCGGGTGCGGGTGGGGAGGTCCGGGGCGAGCGGGTCGAGGTGCATGTGGTCGAGGGTCAGTCCGACGCCGTCGTAGCCGAGGTCGGCGAGGAGGGCGAGGGCGTCGTCGAGGCGGAGGTCGGTGAGGCCGTTGGTGCCGTAGCCGAAGCGCGGCAGGGGAGCCTTGGTGGTCATGTCACGCTCACCTTCTTCGCGAACTTCGCGGCGAGCGGGGCCAGGGCGGCGGTGAGCAGCGCCGTGACCGGGGCACCGGCGCGGGCGGACAGGGCGGCCTGGAGCGGAATGGTCGCGCGGATGCCACCGCCGACGGCTCGCTGGGTGAGGGGAGGCGACGGGTTGAGGGTGGCGTGGAAGTAGGGGCGGGCGGCCACGGCCGTGTAAGCGGCGGTGAGGACGCTGCCCAGCGGGAGTGGGAGGCGGGGGCGGGCGGCGCGGCTCGGTCGCGGGGCGGCGGCGCCGATGCCCGGCAGGCTGGGGGTGACTGCGGCACCCCGGCCTGCCGGGAGCTCACGCGACAGGAGGAAGCCGAGTGCGCCGGTCGTCACCAACGCGGCGAGCGGTGGCAGGGCTGCGCCACCGGTCGTCTCGCGGCGGGACACCGTGGTGAGCGCCAGGGTGTGGGCACTCAGGAGCGCGGCTGAGGGCAGGGCGCGGCGGGTCGCGCCCGGTGCGGGCCGGGTGGCCGCGGCGCCCAGCAGAAGGTCGAGGCCTCGGGCCGCCGCCATGGCCACGGGACCGGCCGGGGTGTGCTTCAGCTTCAGGTCGTACGCCCACACCGTCGCCGCGAGTGGGGCGGCGACGGCGAGGGCGGGACGACCGGCGCGGGACGCGAGGACGAGCCCCGCCGCGGTGAAGGCGCAGGCCGCCATGAGCGCTGCCGCAGGCTGCACACGTCCCGAAGGAATGGGCCGGTGCGGGCGTTCCACAGCGTCCTCGTCCCGGTCGGCCCAGTCGTTGAGGGCCATGCCCGCTTCGTAGAGACAGAGCGAGGAGCCGATGGCCTGCAGGGTGCGTCGACCGGGTCGGGCCGACACCGCTGCCGCCCCGGCCAGCGCGTCACCGGGCACCGTGAACAGGGCGGGCAGCCGCAGCAGTTCGGCCCAGGCCCGCGCGTTCACGCCGTTCCCCGCAACCGTTGCCCGAACCGCACGAGCGCCGTGTACTGCTCCCCCAGTGACGAAGGCCCCTCCCCCAACGGGTCCTTGAAGTAAAAGCCCAGGTCGGTCAGTGGTCCCGCGATCTCCAACTCCTGGGCGCGAAGGGTCAGTCGGGCCAGGTCCAGGACCAGGGGTGCCGCCAGGGCCGAGTCGCAGCCCTGCCAGATGGTCTGGAGGACCATGCGGGTGCCGAGGAAGCCGTCGAAGGCGACGTGGTCCCAGGCCGTCTTCCAGTCACCGAGGGCGGGGACGTCGTCGATGTGGACCTCGCCCTGCGGTGCCGTACCGAGGGTGTCGGTGAGGACCCGTTCCTTGCCGGCGTTCTTGGCAGCGGCGGCCGCCGGGTCGGCCAGTGCCGCACCGTCGCCGCCGCCCAGCAGGTTGGTGCCGGACCAGGCGCGTACGGCCAGCGCCCGCTGCGCGAACATCGGGCCGAGGACCGACCGCAACAGGGTCTGCCCTGTCTTGCCGTCCCGTCCGGCGTACGGCAACCCGCTCGCGGCGGCCTCGGCTGCCGTCGTCGGATGGTGCAGCCCGGTCGACGGTGTGAAGTTGACGTAGCCGCAGCCCGCGCGCACGGCCGCCGCCGCGTACAGCGAACTCGGTGGCAGCGCAGCCCCGTCGGAGGCCGGTTCGGTGGAGGCCACGTTCACCACCACGGCCCGATCCAGCCGCCCCCGCCGTACGAAGTCCCGGATGTCCGCGGCGAAGGCGTCGATCAGCTCCTCCGGGTCGCGGGTGTCACCCGGGGCCGGGCCGCCGGGCCGTATCTCCGCGTCCGCGGCGGCGAGTTCGGCGGCGATTGCCGCCGGGAGGCCGTGCGGCAGCACGCCGCCCGCCGCCAGTTCCTCCGCCCGCTTGGGCAGTGGGCAGTCGACCGTGTCATGGCCGCCGAAGACCAGTGACGTCAGCGGTGGCAGACCGCTGTCGGCGAACGGGGGTGTCTCGGTGACCATGCCGGCGGGCGGGTGCAGGCCCGCCGCGACGGCGGCACAGCCGGCCACGGCGGTGGTGGCGACGGAGCCGCGGGCACCGATCAGCCACACTCCCACACGGGCTCGGGAGAGGGACGCGGACATGGGCAGCCTCCTTGACGTGCGGAACCCCGGGTGAGCCGGGACGAAGACGGCGGGCGGGGGTCCGGCGTCCCCCGCCCGCCGCCGCTCACTTGCCCCTGACGGGCAGTTCCTTGATCCGGACGTCGCGGAAGGACACCTCGTCACCGGCTCCGTGGTTCTGGATGCCGATGTGTCCGTCGCGCAGGCTCCGGGCCGGATCGGTGTTGGTGAAATCGTTGATCTTCACGCCGTTGAGCCAGACGCGGAGGCGCTCGCCCTCCACGCGGATCTCGTACGTGTTCCACTCCCCCGGCTGATTCAGCGCGCGGTCGCGCTTCTTCAGATCGGCGGAACGGAAGCCGTAGACGGACCCCGTGGTCTTCTCGGGTACGTCGGTGGCGTCGATCTGGACCTCATAGCCGTTGTCGACCGCCGACCACGGGTCGTCCGAGGGCGGGAAGCCCACGAACACACCCGAGTTGTCGTCGCCGGCCACCTTCCAGTCGAGCTTCAGCGAGTACGAGCGGAAGGCCGACGGGGTGTACCAGAGCATCCCCAGGCCGCCGTTCGACGTCAGCGTGCCGTCGTCGGACAGGGTGAAGCCGCCCGGGCCCGCCTGCCGCCAGCCGTCCAGCGAGGCGGCCGTGCCGTCGAAGAGCGGCCGGTAGCCGTTCTCCGGGCGGCAGTCGGCCTGGGCGTCGCCGATGGCCCAGCGGATGCCGCCCAGCAGGTGCTGCCGGAAGGCGGGGTCGGTGTAGGACTCCTTGGTGTGGCCCTCGCCGGTGTAGAAGGCCCGGCCGCCCTGGTAGTTCTGGCACCAGGCGATGGGGTGGTCCCCGTTCATGGTGCCGCCGCTGTACGAGGACTCGTCCAGCGACTGCAGGACGTGGGCGCGTTCGCGGGGGTTGGAGCGGTAGTTGTACCACTCGTCGGTGCGGTTCCAGGTCATGCCCAGGTGGGAGGTGGCCGGGTTGGCGCGGTCCTCCACGTTCACCCTGGCGGACTGGATCGCGGGGTGGTTCCGGAAGTAGGCGCCCGCGATACCGCCGTAGAACGCCCAGTCGTACTCGGTGTCGGCGGCCGAGTGGACACCGACGTAGGCTCCGCCGTCGTGGATGTAGCCCTCGAACGCCGCCTGCTGGGTGTCGTCGAGGACGTCACCGGTCGTCGACATGAAGACGACGGCGGCATAGCGTTCCAGGTTCCCGCCCGTGAAGGCACCGGCGTCCTCGGTGGTGTCGACCGCGAATCCGTTGGCCTCGCCGAGCTCCTTGATGGTGGCGATGCCCTGGGGGATCGAGTCGTGCCGGAAAGCGGCGGTCTTGGAGAAGACCAGGACCCGTTTGGCGTCGGGCTTGCCGTTGCCCGGGTCGGACACGGCGGGTGCCGTCATGGAGCCGAGGAGCAGAGCGGCTCCGAGAACTCCCGTGGTGATTCTGCCCATTGAGCGCATGATGGGCCCCCTCTCAGCTCGTGGTGAAGGTGAAGTCGTCGACGTCGAACAGGGCGCCGGCGCCTCCCTTGAAGACCAGGTAGAGCGCGGTGGTGCCGACCGGGGCGTTGGACAGGTTCGCGCTGACGTCCTGGAAGTTCTCCCAGCCGCCGGTCACCGGCACGGTGGCCGCGCCGAGCAGGGTGCCCGTGGGCGAGCCCGCGCGGACCTCGAGGGTGCCGCCCGCGCCGCCGGAGGCGATCCGGGCGCTGATCGAGGTGGCGTTGCTCAGGACGTACGGCTTGAAGGAGATCCAGTCGCCGTTGTCGACGTCGCCCACCGTCCTGCCGCCGTGCGCGGTCGGCTTGTCGTAGACCTTGATGCCGGAGGAGTCGCCGAAGTGCTCGGCCTGGCGGTGCTTGGGCTGGGTGACGTGCCGGTCGTGCGTGGTGAGCGGGGCCTGCCCGCCGCCTCCGCCGTCCGTGTACTGCGCGTCGAAGACCCCGAAGATGTTGGCGTCCTGGTCGTGGCCGCCGTCGGCCGTGGTCTGGATGGTGCCGGAGCAGCCGTTGGCGGAGGTCAGCGGGTGGCCGTGGGTGTCGTGGCCGAGGATGAAGTTGACGGTGACCTTGGAGCAGTCGATGGCCTTGCCGTCCTCGGGGTCGCTCACCTTCACCTTGAACGGAACGGCGTCGCCGAATGCGAACAGCTGGCCGTCCTCGGGCAGTTGGAGGGTGACCTTGGGGGCGGTGTTGCCGACGACGATCTGGACGCTGGCGGTGCCGGTGCGGTCCGTCGTGTCCTTCACGGTGAGGGTCGCGGTGTAGGTGCCGTTCGTCCGGTACTTGTGCGCGGGGTTGGCGGCCGTCGACGTGGTGCCGTCACCGAAGTCCCAGCTGTAGGTGAGCGCGTCGCCGTCCTTGTCGGTCGTCCCGGCGGAGGAGAAGTTCACGTTCATGGGCGCCTGCCCGGAGGTGCGGTCGGCCGCCGCCTGCGCCACCGGCGAGTGGCGCCCGGTCACGTTCTCGATGCGGTACAGGCCCGAGTTGTCGTCGCCGCCGAACCAGCTGGTGCCGTAGTCCAGGACGTACAGGGCGCCGTCGGGCCCGAAGGCCATGTCCATGATCTGGGTGCCGGTCCACGGGAACGGATTGATGGACTGGACGTTGCCGGCGTCGTCGCTGACGATGCGCTTGATCCAGCGGCGGCCGAACTCACCGGCGAAGAAGTTGCCGTCGTAGGCCTCGGGGAACTTCACGGGCGAGTCGAGCGTGGCGTCGTAGTGGTAGACGGGTCCGCCCATCGGGGACTCGGAGCCGCTGCCGAACTCCGGTACGGAGCCGCCGTCGTAGGGGATCCAGGCGGGCTGCGCCGGAGGCAGGTCGGTCAGGCCTGTGTTGTTCGGGGAGTCGTTCTTCGGGGCGGCGCAGTCGAACGTGGCGCCGGAGACCTTGGTCCCGAAGTCGTAGTCCACGTAGGCGTCGTTCTTGCCGGTGCAGTAGGGCCAGCCGAAGTTGCCAGGACCGGTGACGCGGGCGAACTCGACCTGACCGCCGGGTCCGCGCTCAGGGTCGGCGGCGCCGGCGTCCGGGCCGTAGTCGCCGACGTAGACGATGCCGGTCTTCTTGTCGACGCTGAACCGGAACGGGTTGCGGAAGCCCATGGCATAGATCTCGGGCCGTGTCTTGGGCGTGCCGGGCGCGAAGAGGTTGCCGTCCGGGATGGAGTACGAGCCGTCGGCGTTCACCTTGATGCGCAGGATCTTGCCGCGCAGGTCGTTGGTGTTGCCGGACGAACGCTGGGCGTCGAACGCCGGGTTGCGGTCGGATCGTTCGTCGATGGGGTTGAAACCGTCCGACTGGAACGGGTTGGAGTCGTCGCCCGTCGACAGGTAGAGGTTGCCGGCCGCGTCGAAGTCGATGTCACCACCGACGTGGCAGCAGATACCGCGCGACGTCTTGACCTCGAGGACGTTCTTCTCGCTCGCGGTGTCGAGGGTGCCGTCCTCCTTCAGCACGAAGCGGGAGAGGCGGTTGACGCCGTCGAAGGGCGCGAAGTCGGCCGCGGTGCCGGTCTCGGGGGCGTCGCCCGGCGGGGTGTTCAACGGGGGTGCGTAGTAGAGGTAGATGAACCGGTTGGTGGAGAAGTCCGGGTCGATGCCGACGCCTTGGAGTCCCTCCTCGTCATGGGAGTAGACGTCCAGCTTGCCGGCCAGCTTGGTGTTGCCCGCCGCGTCGGTGAGGCGGAGTTCGCCGTCGCGTGAGGTGTGCAGGACCGAGCGGTCCGGCAGGACGGCGAGCGACATGGGCTCGCCGACCTCCGGCTCGCCCTTGGCGAGGGTGACCTGCTGGAAGTCCTCGGCCGCGGCGGCCGCCGGCGCGGTGCCCGGGTCGGCGACGGCTGCGCCGGCCTGGGGGGTGGTGAGACTGAGGGTGGCGCCCGCGAGCAGGGCCCCGCTGAACAGGGCCATCGCGGTACGGAAGCGGCGTCGTCTGTGGGTCTCGATTCTGTCGGTACGGGTGGTTCGGATGTTCCCGTGCACGAGTGCCTCCAGAAAGGGGCCGGTTGTACGGGCGGGTGCATGCGCCGGGATGCGCCGTCATCCCGGAGAGCGGACGAGAAGTCAGGTGTGATCGCGCACAGCTCAGTTGCCGAACGCGGCGTCGAAGGAGGCCGTCGGGGGCTCGAAGTCGAACGCCTTGAGGCGGGTCAGGGCCTCGGGTGCGCCCTGCAGCCGGTCCATGCCGGCGTCCTCCCACTCCACGGAGATCGGGCCCTGGTAGCCGATGGAGCGCAGCATCCGGAAGACGTCCTCCCAGGGGACGTCGCCGTGTCCCGCGGACACGAAGTCCCAGCCGCGCCGAGGGTCGCCCCAGGGCAGATGGGAGCCGAGGCGGCCGTTGCGGCCGTCGAGGCGCTTGCGGGCCTCCTTGCAGTCGACGTGGTAGATGCGGTCGCGGAAGTCCCACAGGAAGCCGACGGGGTCGAGGTCCTGCCACACGAAGTGGGAGGGGTCGAAGTTGAGGCCGAAGGCGGGCCGGTGGTCGACGGCCGCGAGAGCGCGCTGGGTCGTCCAGTAGTCGTAGGCGATCTCGCTGGGGTGGACCTCGTGCGCGAACCGCACGCCCTCGGCGTCGAAGACGTCGAGGATCGGGTTCCAGCGCTCGGCGAAGTCGTCGTAGCCGCGCTCGATCATCGCCTCGGGGGCGGGCGGGAACATGGCGACCAGGTGCCAGATCGCGGATCCTGTGAAGCCGATGACGGTGTCGACGCCGAAGGCCGCCGCCGCGCGTGCGGTGTCGGCGATCTCTGCGCCAGCCCGCCGGCGTACGCCCTCGGCGTCGCCGTCGCCCCAGATGCGGTCGGGCAGGATGCCCCGGTGCCGCTCGTCGATGATGGCGTCGCACACCGCCTGACCGACCAGGTGGTTGGAGATGGCCCAGCACTTGAGGCCGTACGTGTCGAGGAGCTGGTGGCGGGACTTGAGGTACGACGGGTCGGCGAGGGCCTTGTCGACCTCGAAGTGGTCTCCCCAGCAGGCGAGTTCGAGTCCGTCGTAGCCGAAATCGCGGGCGAGGCGGCAGACCTCCTCGAGCGGCAGGTCGGCCCACTGGCCGGTGAAGAGCGTGAAGTTGCGCGGCATTCGCGTGGCCTCCTCAGACCGCGACGGGCGTGTAGAGGGAGTTCTTCTCGGCGCTCTCCTCGACCGCGGCCAGGACGCGCTGGACCTGGAGTCCGTCGGCGAAGGAGGGATCGGGACCGCGGCCCTCGGCGATGGCGTGCACGAGGTCACGGGCCTGGTGGACGAAGGAGTGCTCGTAGCCGAGGCCGTGACCCGGGGGCCACCAGGCGTCCAGGTAGGGGTGGTCGGGTTCGGTGACGAGGATGCGGCGGAACCCGGCGTGCGTGCCCGGTTCGGTGGCGTCGTGGTAGTACAGCTCGTTGAGCCGCTCCAGATCGAAGGCCAACGAGCCGCGCTCGCCGTTGAGTTCGATGCGCAAAGCGTTCTTGCGTCCGGTGGCGTACCGGGTGGCCTCGAAGGAGGCGAGGGCGCCGGAGGCGAAGCGGCCGGTGAACAGGGCGGCGTCGTCGACGGTGACCGGTCCGGTGCCGGCGGCGGACACGGCGGCGAGGCCGCTGGTGGGGGCCGCCGGCAGCGGGCGTTCGCGGACGAAGGTCTCGGTGAGCGCGGAGACCCCGGCCAGCCGCTCCCCCGCCAGATACTGGGCAAGGTCGACGATATGGGCGCCCAGGTCACCGAGCGAGCCCGACCCGGCCTGGTCCCTGCGCAGCCGCCAGGTCAGCGGGAAGGCGGGGTCGACCAGCCAGTCCTGCAGGTACATCACCCGGACGTGCCGCAGGGTGCCGAGCCTGCCCTCGGCGACCATGTGCCGGGCGAAGGCGGTGGCGGGCAGCCGGCGGTAGTTGAAGCCGACCATCGCCGACTGGCCGCGGGCCCGGGCCGCTTCGGCGGCCTCGCTCATCGCCGCCGCCTCCTCGACGGTGTTGGCGAGGGGCTTCTCGCACAGCACGTGCTTGCCGGCCGCGAGCGCGGCGAGCGCGATCTCCGCGTGGCTGTCGCCGGGGGTGCAGATGTCGACGAGGTCGATGTCGTCCCGGGCGACGAGGTCACGCCAGTCGGTCTCTGCGGTGGCCCAGCCGAGCCGGTCGGCCGCCGCCCGCACGGCGGCGCCGTCGCGGCCGCAGATCGCGGCCAGGACCGGCCGCAGCGGCAGGTCGAAGACGCGGCCCACGGTGCGCCAGCCCTGGGAGTGGGCGGCGCCCATGAAGGCGTAGCCGACCATGCCGACCCGAAGGGGCGGCTTGTCCGACTCTGTGCCTTCCGGCTGCTGCGGCTGTCCCATACGGATGTCTCCTCGTCCTCGTGGTGATGCGCCGTACCGCGCCGGGTCCGGTCCGTGGGCCGGGCGCGGCGCCGTGGGGGGTGCGGGCGGAACCGGTCAGCGGAAGCCGGTGGGCATGTACTGGTCGACGTTGTCCTTGTCGACGACCGCCGAGTAGAGCGTGATCGACGCCGGGATCTCGAACTCCGCGAGACCGCCGATGCCCTTGGCCTGGCCGAGGGCCCGGGCGAGGTCGATCGCGGAGGCGGCCATCGTCGGCGGGTAGAGCACGGTCGCCTTGAGCACACCGTTGTCCTGCTTGATCGCCTGGAACGCGGAGAGCGCCCCGGCCCCGCCGACCATCAGGAAGTCGTCCCGGCCGGCCTGCTCGATGGCCCGCAGCGCGCCCACGCCCTGGTCGTCGTCGTGGTTCCACAGGGCGTCGAACTTCGACTGGGCCTGCAGGAGTTGGGCCATCTTGGCCTGGCCGGACTCGACCGTGAACTCGGCCGCCTGGCGGGCGACCTTCTTGATGTTGGGGTAGTTCTTGAGGGCGTCGTCGAAGCCCTGGGTGCGCTGCCTGGTCAGCTCCAGGTTGTCGATCCCGGCGAGTTCGATGACGCGGGCGTTCGCCTTGCCCTTGAGCTTCTCGCCGATGTACGTCCCGGCGTTGAGGCCCATGCCGTAGTTGTCGCCGCCGATCCAGCACCGGTAGGCCTGGGGGGTGTTGAAGACCCGGTCCAGGTTGATCACCGGGATGCCGGCGCGCATCGCCTTGAGGCCGACCTGGGTGAGGGCCTTGCCGTCGGCGGGCAGCACCACCAGCACGTCGACCTTCTTGTTGATCAGGGTCTCGATCTGGCCGATCTGCGCGGCCGTGTCGTTGGAGCCCTCGGTGATCTCCAGGGAGACGTCCGAGTACTTCTTGGCCCGGTTCTTGGCGTTGTCGTTGATGGCGTTGAGCCAGCCGTGGTCGGCCTGCGGTCCGGCGAAGCCGATGGTGACGTGCTTGCCGGGCTTGTCGTCGGCGGCCGGCTGGTCGTTCGCGGCCGGCTTCTCGTCCTTGTTGTCATTGCTCGTGCAACCTGCGAGGAGGGCACCGGCCGAGACGGCGGCGGTCCCGAAGAGCAGTCCTCTGCGACTGGTGAGGTGTGACATGTCGGTGAACCCTTTCCTCAGGTCGTGCTTGCGGTACGGCGCTGGACCAGCACGGCGGCGACGATGATCGCGCCCTTGGCAATCTGCTGAACGTCGCTCTGCAGGTTGTTCAGGGCGAAGATGTTGGTGATCGTGGTGAAGATCAGGACGCCGAGCACGGAGCCGGTGATGGTGCCGCGGCCCCCGCTGAGCAGGGTTCCGCCGATGATCGCGGCAGCGATGGCGTCGAGTTCGTAGAGGTTGCCGTTGGTGTTCTGGCCGGAGCCGGACAGGATGATCAGCAGGAAGGCGGCGATCCCGCAGCACAGCCCCGACAGCAGGTACAGGTACAGCCGCTGGCGCCGTACGTCGATGCCGGCGAGCCGGGCCGCCTCCGCGTTGCCGCCGACGGCGACCGTGCGCCGGCCGAAGGTGGTGCGGTTGAGCACGAGCCAGCCGATGACCGTCACGACCGCGAAGACGAGAACGAGTGGCGGGATGCCGAGGACATACGAGTCGCGCTCGCCGAGGTTCAGGATCCCGTCCACCGTGACGATCTGCGTCTTGCCGTCGGTGATCTGCAGGGCGAGTCCGCGCGCCGAGGCGAGCATGGCGAGCGTGGCGATGAACGGCACCATGCCGCCGTACGCGACGAGCAGTCCGTTGACGAGGCCGCAGCCCACGCCGACGATCACCGCGGTGAACAGGATGCCCGCGAAGCCGTACTCCTGCGTCGCCACCGTGGTCGCCCACACCGAGGAGAGGGCGACGATCGCGCCCACCGACAGGTCGATGCCGCCGGAGGTGATGACGAAGGTCATGCCGACCGTGACGACGCCGATCACCGAGGCCTGGGTGAGGACGAGTTGGAGGTTGCGGGTGTCGAGGAACTCGTCGGGCTTGGTGACGCCGCCGATCAGCACCAGCGCGGCGAGCACGCCGAGGAGCGACAGGGTACGGACGTCGGCGCGGCCCAACAGGGTGCGCCAGGCGGGGAGTTGCTCGGTCAACGGCACCTTGTCGGCGCTGCCCCGCGGCGGGGAGACGTGCTGCGTCATGACGCCGGGCTTCCTTCCATGACGAGGTCGAGTACACGGTGTTCGTCCAGCTCGCGGGCGTGCGCCTCGTGTACGACGCGTCCCTCGCGCAGTACCAGCACGCGGTCGGCGAGGCCGAGCACCTCCGGGACCTCGCTGGAGACCAGCAGCACGGCGAGGCCCTCGTCGGCGAGCCGGCGGACCACCGCGTACAGCTCGGCACGGGCGCCGACGTCGACGCCCCGGGTCGGCTCGTCGAGCAGCAGGACGCGGCAGCCGCGCAGCAGCCAGCGGGCCAGGACGGCCTTCTGCTGGTTGCCGCCGGAGAGCGTGCGCACGGGCACGGCGGGGTTGTCGGGGCGCAGTGACAGTTCACGGGTGGCCGCGCGGGCCGCCCCGCTCTCGGCGCGCCGGTCGATCCAGCCGCCGCGCGAGAAGCGGGACAGCGTGGAGACGGACACGTTGCGGGTGACGGACTCCAGCATCAGCAGGGCCTGCGCCTTGCGTTCCTCGGGGGCGAGCCCGAGTCCGGCGCGGACGGCCGAGCGCACACTGCCCGGCCGCAACGGGCGTCCGTCGAGCAGGACTTGACCGGCGGTGGGCTTGCGGGCGCCGTAGATCGTCTCCAGGATCTCGGAGCGACCCGAGCCGACGAGTCCGGCGAGCCCGACGATCTCGCCGGGCCGGACCGTGAGGTCGAGGGCCTCGAACTCACCGTCCCGGGCGAGGCCTCGCACCTCGAGGACCGGTGCGCCGCCCGGGGCGGACACCGGCCGCTCGGGGAAGACGTACTCCACGTTGCGTCCCGTCATCAGCGCCACGACCTCGCGGGTCGGTGTGCTCTTGGCGGGAAGTCCTCCCGCGACCGCCCGCCCGTCCTTGAGCACCGTCACGCGGTCCCCGATGCGGCGGATCTCCTCCAGGCGGTGCGAGATGTAGACGACCGCCACACCGTCCGCGGTCAGGTCGCCGACGATGCGGAAGAGGTTGTCGACCTCGTCCGGGTCGAGGGCGGCGGACGGCTCGTCCATCACGATGAGCCGGACGTCGTGGGAGAGCGCCCGCGCCATGGAGACGATCTGCTGCTGCGCCGCCGACAACTGCCCCACGAGCCGGGTCGGATCGATCTCCGGGTGGCCGAGTCGCTTGAGAAGCTGGGCAGTTGAAACGCGTGCGGCCTTCCCCCGTACGACGAAGCCGGCGGCCGTGGGTTCATGGCCGAGGTGGACGTTCTCGGCGACCGACAGGTGCTCCACCAGGTCGAGTTCCTGGTAGATGGTGGCGATGCCGAGGCGCATGGCGGCGATCGGCGAGCGCAGGGTGACGTCCTCGCCGCGCCAGCGGATGGTGCCGGTGTCCGGCTGGTGGGCACCGGCCAGGACCTTGATGAGCGTGGACTTGCCGGCCCCGTTCTGGCCGAGCAGGCAGTGCACTTCACCGGCCTGGACGTCGAGGTCGACGCCGTCGAGGGCCCGGACGCCGGGGAACGACTTGGTGATCCCGGACATGCTGAGCAGCGGTGGTTCTGGTGCCATGTGGGTTCCCCTCGGCGGGCGTGCGGGCCGGTGTCAGGGCAGGGCGGAGCAGCGTGCTGTGCGGGGGCGGCGCTGGTGGAAGGTGCGGCTACGCGGGTGAGAACAGATGGTCGCTGATCAGGCGGGCCGCGCCGATGACGCCGGCGTTCGGCCCCAACTCCCCCAGCACGATGGGCAGATTGCCCGTCGCCAGAGGCAGAGACTGGCGGTAGACCTGAGTGCGGATCGCGGCGAGCAGGGTGTGGCCGAGGCCGGTCACGCCGCCGCCGATCACCACCAGGCCGGGGTTGAAGAAGGAGACGAGCCCGGCGATGACCTGGCCCGTGCGAGTGCCGCCCTCCCGGATGAGGTCGAGCGAGGTGGCGTCGCCCGCGGCGGCCGCGGCGGCGACGTCGACGGCGGTGAGGCCGCCGTTCGTCTCCAGCCGGGTCGCGAGCTCCGCCGACAGGCCCTGCTGGGCCGCCTCCAGCGCGTCGCGGGCGAGGGCCGCGCCGCTGAAGTGGGCTTCCAGGCAGCCTCGGTTGCCGCAGGCGCACGGGCGTCCGTCGGGCACGGCCTGGATGTGCCCGATGTCGCCCGCGCTGCCCGTCACTCCGCGGTGGACCTCACCGCCGACGACGATGCCGCAGCCGATGCCGGTGCCGATCTTGACGCAGAGGAAGTCGCCCACGGAGCGTGCGACGCCCGCGTGCTGCTCCCCCATCGCCATGAGGTTCACGTCGTTGTCGAGCATGACCGGGCAGCCGAGTTCCTGGCTGAGCGCCTCCCGCACCGGGAAGCCGTCCCAGCCCGGCATGATCGGGGGCGCCACGGGGACACCCTCGGGGAAGCGGACCGGGCCCGGGACGCCGATGCCGGCGCCGTCGAACCCCTCCGCGAGCCCCGTCGCCCTCAACTTCGCGGCCATGGACAGGACTTGCTCGAAGACCGCGACCGGTCCCTCGCGCACGTCCATGGGCTGGTTGAGGTGACCGAGGACCTCCAGCTCCGCGTTGGTGACCGCGACGTCGACCGAGGTCGCGCCGATGTCGACACCGAGGAACCGCAGGTTCGGGGCGAGCCGGATGTTGTGGGAGCGGCGTCCGCCGCGCGAGGCGGCGAGCCCGTCGGCGACGACGAGGCCCGTCTCGAGCAGCCGTTCCACTTCCACGGCGAGCTTGGAGCGCGACAGGTCGATCTGATCGCCCAGCTGTGCACGGGAGTTGGGACCACCGTCGCGCAACAGCTTGAGCACTCGGGCCTGGTGGGCGTTGGCAGGTCGTGCCGTCATGCGTCTCACGAGCCCCTCCCCGCCTCGAATCGGCTGTCGCTGTCGTGCTTTCGAGGGGAATGTAGCAGTGACTGCCGAACCTGGGAAGAAGCTGTGCACGAATTGGTGCCGACTTTCTCCACTCACAAGACAAAGAAAGTCGCGGCGCGGAGGTGACAGTGGTCCCGACCGTTACGCGGACCTCGCCGCCTGCCGCCGCACCCTCGTCGCGCTCCCCTGCGTCGACCTGCCCCGGAGACGGCTGCGGGGACAGCAACGGGCGCATGGGAGCGCCCCGTTCCCCGACGGCGGCGGCTCGGCGGGCTGCGTCGAACTCACGGTCGCCGACGCGGAGTCCCTGTGGGACCTGCTGCACGCCGGCGACCAGGAGTCACGTGTGGGGGCACCGAACCGGGCGCCCGGGAATGAGCGCTAGTGCTGTGACCGGAAAGGTTCACCGGCTCGGCAAACCTTCCCGGCCACAGCACTAGCCCCGCTGCCGCTCGTGGTAGGAGCGCCGGGTGTGCTCCGTGTGTTCGCGCATCAGCACCGTGGCGCGCTGCTCGTCCCGGTCCGCGATCGCCGCGATCAGCCCGCGGTGCTCCACCCAGGACTGCTTGCCGCGCTGCCGGGCCACCGGCGTGTAGTACCAGCGCACCCGGCGGTCGACCTGGCCGGCGAGTTCGGCGAGGACCGCGTTGCCGGCCAGCTCCATGATCTTGGCGTGGAAGGCGGCGTTCAGGGCGACGGCGCCGTCCACGTCGTCGGCCGCGACGGCCTTCTCGCCCTCGGCGCACAGCTCCTCCAGCGCGGCGACACCGGGACTGCCCGCGTGGGCGGCGGCCAGCCGGGCGGCCTCGGCCTCCAGGAGCGTACGGACCGTGAGAAGCTGGTCGGCCTCCTCCTCGGTGGGCTCGTGCACGAACGCACCCTGGGCGGGCCGCAGATCGACCCAGCCCTCGGTGTTGAGACGCTGGAGCGCCTCGCGCACGGGCTGCCGGGAGACGCCGAGGTGTCCGGCGAGTTCGCTCTCGACGAGGTGCTGGCCGGGCTGCAGCGCACGGGTGGTGATGAGTTCGAGCAGTGCCTCGTAGACGCGGTCGCGCAGCGGGCCGGGCCGTTCGAGTTTGGGCACGGCACCCTGCGGCAGTCCGGTCGACAACATCGCGGTCCCCCTCCTCGGCAGGGCCGCGCACGGCGGACGGAAGCTCGTGCGCGCTCGAAGCCCAGTATTTATTGTCTTTCGTCTACAGTCTACGGCGCACAAGTGCCAGAGGGAGCGGGAGTCGGGCACGTCACATCGGCATCCCGACGCCCGCGCGAGGCGTCAGGGACACCGGACGACCTGACCGGCGTACGACAGATTGCCGCCGAAGCCGAAGAGCAGGACGGGGTCGCCCGTCGACACGGCGCCCTGCTCGACGAGCTTGGAGAAGGCGAGGGGGATGCTGGCGGCCGAGGTGTTGCCGGACTCGGCGACGTCACGGGCGACGACCGCGTTGACCGCGCCGAGCTTCTCCGCGAGGGGTTCGATGATGCGCAGGTTGGCCTGGTGCAGCACGACCGCGGCGAGGTTTTCCGGGGCCACCCCGGCCTTCTCACAGGCACGGCGGGCGATGGGCGGCAGCTGCGTGGTGGCCCAGCGGTAGACGCTCTGCCCCTCCTGCGCGAACCGGGGTGGCGTGCCCTCGATGCGCACCGCGTGCCCCATCTCCGGCACGGAGCCCCACAGCACGGGCCCGATGCCGGGCTCCTCGCCGGCCCCGCAGGCCTCCACCACGGCGGCGCCGGCCCCGTCGCCGACGAGGATGCACGTGCTCCGGTCCGTCCAGTCCGTGACGTCGGACATCTTGTCCGCGCCGATCACGAGCGCCCTGGTCGACGCGCCCGCTCTGACCGTGTGGTCGGCGGTGGCGAGGGCGTGTGTGAACCCGGCGCAGACGACGTTGACGTCCATCGCGGCGGGCTGCGGGACACCGAGCCGGGCCGCGACCCGGGCGGCCATGTTCGGGGAGCGGTCGACGGCCGTGGAGGTGGCGACCAGGACCAGGTCGATGTCGCCGGGGGTCAGTCCGGCCGCGGCGAGGGCCTTGGCGGCGGCGTGGGCCGCCAGTTCGTCGACGGGTTCGTCGGGTCCTGCGATGTGCCGGGTGTGGATGCCGACCCGGCTGCGGATCCACTCGTCGCTGGTGTCGACCATGCCCGCCAGGTCCTCGTTGGTGAGCACCCGGGCGGGCTGGTAGTGGCCGACAGCGGCGATGCGCGAGCCGTTCATCTGGGATCCCCCTCGTTGCCGTGGGTAGCGGGATCTTCCAGTGTTGTCAGTGACTCGCGGGTACGGCGGCAGGTGAAGGGACAGGAATCGGGCGCCCGGGTTGTCGGCTTCCGTCAGGATCTCGGACGCCCGACCTTTTGGTGTCCCCTCAGGCCCGCCTCAGCCGGTGAAGAGCTGCGTCGCCTTCTGCACGAGTTCGTACAGCCCGTAGGCGAGTGGTGCTCCCACCCACAGCCAGGCGAAGGCGATCAGGCCACGGCGGCTAGGCGGACTGGTGTCGGTCGACATCGGCTCCCTCCTTCGGTGCGGGTACGTGGTGCTTCGAGTGGACGGGGCGGACCAGTTCGTTGGCGACGAAGCCGACGACGAGCAGTCCGATCATGATGGAGAACGACAGCCCGTACAGGGACGAGCCGTGCTTGCCTGCCTCCTCCTGGCGGTCGGCGATCCAGTTCACGATCAGCGGTCCGAGCACGCCGGCGGTGGACCAGGCCGTCAGCAGCCGGCCGTGGATCGCGCCCACCTCGTAGGTACCGAACAGGTCCTTCAGATAGGCGGGGATCGTCGCGAAACCGCCGCCGTAGAAGGAGAGGATCACGAGCGCGCACAGCACGAACAGCGGCTTGGACGAGTCGCCGAACAGGGCGATGATCAGATATGTCACCGCACCGACGCCCAGGTAGACGCGGTAGATGTTCTTGCGTCCGATCAGGTCGGAGGTGGACGACCAGCCGATCCGGCCCGCCATGTTGGCCGCGGACAGCAGTGCCACGAAACCGGCGGCGGCGGACGCCGAGACCGGTGTGGAGGAGTCCGCGAAGAAGTCCGTGATCATCGGGGCGGCCTTCTCCAGGATGCCGATGCCCGCCGTCACGTTCATGCACAGCACGAGCCACAGGCACCAGAACTGCGGGGTGCGCACCGCACTGCGGGCCGACACCTGCACACCCTCGAAGGCGCTCGGCCCGCTCGCGACCGGCTTCTCGGTGCGCGGCACCCGCACGAGCAGCACGCCGAGCGTCATGAAGACGGCGTACGACAGCCCGTGCACGAGGAAGGCGAGGGCGATCCCGGAGTGGTCGCTGCCGAACGACTCGAGCATCTGCGCCGACCAGGGCGAGGCGATCAGCGCGCCGCCGCCGAAGCCCATGATGGCGATTCCGGTGGCCATGCCGGGCCGGTCCGGGAACCACTTGATCAGCGTGGAGACCGGCGAGATGTAGCCGATGCCGAGACCGATGCCGCCGACGAAGCCGTAGCCGAGGACGATCAGCCAGTACTGCTCGGTCTGCGCGCCGAGCGCGGAGATCAGGAAGCCCGAGGAGAAGCAGATCAGGGCGACGGTCATGGCCCAGCGCGGGCCGTTGCGTTCGACGAGCGTGCCGCCGAAGGCGGCCGACAGGCCGAGCATCACGATGGCCAGCTGGAAGGGGAGCGCGCTCTGGGTGCCGTCGAGGCCGAGCGCGGATTCCAGGGGCGGCTTGAACACGCTCCATGCGTAGGCCTGGCCGATGGAGAGATGGACGGAGAGCGCGGCGGGCGGGACCAGCCAGCGGCTCCATCCTCGCGGTGCGACAGGGGGGCTGCTCATGATCCCGGACCGTAGGTCTGGGCAGGGGCGTTGAGAAGCCGTCGGGTCGACCGTATGCGATGAACGGTATCCAGAATGCGATGAACGGTCACCGCCGGGACTCTTGTCGACGCTCTTCCCATACTGTAGACAATATTTCGTCGACAAGATTCACCCTACGCGATTCCCCCTGCGCAGATTCCCCCCACCTCCGCGGTATCCCTCAAACCGAACGGAGTGTTCCCGTGAAAGTCGCAGTCCTCGGCGCCGGTGCGATCGGCGCCTATGTCGGTGCCGCTCTCCACCGTGCGGGCGCCGACGTCCATCTCGTCGCCCGTGGACCGCATCTGGCGGCCATGAGGCAGTACGGCGTCCAGGTCCTCAGCCCGCGCGGCGACTTCACCGCGCGCGCCCACGCCACCGACGACCCCACCGAGATCGGCCCGGTCGACTACGTCTTCCTGGGCCTCAAGGCCAACTCGTACGCGGCGTGCGGGCCGCTGATCGAGCCGCTGCTGCACGAACGGACGGCCGTGGTGGCGGCCCAGAACGGCATCCCGTGGTGGTACTTCCACCGGCACGGCGGACCCTACGACGGCCACCGTGTCGAGAGCGTGGACCCGGACGGCGCGGTCAGCGAGGTACTGGCGCCCGAACGGGCCATCGGCTGCGTGGTCTACGCGGCCACCGAGCTCGAAGGGCCGGGCGTCGTACGGCACTTGGAGGGCACCCGGTTCTCGATCGGCGAGCCGGACCGCAGTGTCTCCCCCCGCTGCACGGACTTCAGCGAGGCCATGCGGTCGGGCGGGCTGAAGTGCCCGGTCGAGCCCGACCTGCGCAACGACATCTGGCTGAAGCTGCTCGGCAACATCTCCTTCAACCCGATCAGCGCGCTGGCCCGGGCCACCATGCGGCAGATGTGTCTGCACGGCGGAACCCGCCAGGTCATCGAGATCATGATGCGCGAGACGCTCACGGTCGCGGAGGCCCTCGGCTGCGAGGTCGGCGTCTCCATAGAACGCCGCCTGGCGGGCGCGGAGAAGGTCGGCGACCACCGCACGTCCACGCTCCAGGACCTGGAGCGCGGCAAGCCGCTCGAACTCGACGTGCTCCTCGCCGCCGTCGTCGAACTGGCCGGGATCACCGGCGTGGAGGTGCCCACCCTGCGCACCGTGCACGCCATCTCGGACCTGCTCGCGCTGCGGAGCGCCGCGTGAGCCGACCGGCCACGAGTACTTCCACCCGCCCCACCCGTCCGCTGGTCCGGGACGCGCGCGACGCGCCGTTCCGGCCGGCGGCGCGGGTCGCGGCCCTGGACCCGGTGGCCACGGGATTCGCGCGCTCGCACGGGGCGTACGGCATGCGCGCCCGCCCCCGCGCCACCGACGGAACGACCTGTCTCGGGGCGCGGCTCCGGCACCCGGACCGCGGCGGCGTACGACGCCCCGCTGCCGGGATCCGCCTGCGTGTTCTGCGGGAACTGCGGCGAGGCGTGCCCGACGGGCGCGCTGTCGTTCCGGTCGGAGTTCACCCTGCGTGCGGCGGGTACGTGGCACGAGACGCGGCAGACCGCGGCGACGACGGTGCGCGGGCAGTGGACGGTGGGCTGCGGCGTCACGCTCCACGTGCAGGACAATGAGACCGTGAAGGTCACCTCCCCGCTCGACGATCCGGTGACCCACGGCAATCTCCGCATCAAGGGCCGATTCGGCCACCAGCACCAACAGAACCGGGGCTGATCAGGAATGGGACGAGTCACGGAACGACGCAAGGTGATCCGCATCCGGGACGGGGCGCTGAGCACCCGACCGGACACGCTGGTGGCCGAGGAACCCCTGGAGATCAGGCTCAACGGCAACCCCCTGGCCATCACGATGCGCACGCCGGGCGACGACTTCGCCCTGGCCGCCGGCTTCCTGGTGAGCGAGGGTGTGCTCGCCGAGTCCGGGGACCTGCAGAACATCGTCTACTGCGCGGGCGCCACCGTGGACGGCTCGAACACGTACAACGTGGTGGACGTGCGGACGGCACCGGGGGTGGTGATCCCCGACATCACGCTCGAGCGGAACGTGTACACGACATCGTCCTGCGGGCTGTGCGGCAAGGCGAGCCTGGACGCGGTCCGTACGACCGCCCGCTGGCCGATCGCCGACACTCCCCCGGTCCGGGTGGACACCAAGCTCCTCGCCGGCCTGCCCGACCGGCTGCGGGCGGCGCAGCGGGTGTTCGACCGGACCGGCGGTCTGCACGCGGCGGCCCTGTTCTCCGAGCACGGGGAGCTGCTGGACGTACGGGAGGACGTGGGCCGGCACAACGCGGTGGACAAGCTGGTCGGCCGTGCCCTGCAGAGCGGTGACCTGCCGCTGTCCCGCACGATCCTGCTGGTCTCGGGGCGGGCCTCCTTCGAGCTGGCGCAGAAGGCCGTGATGGCGGGCATCCCGGTGCTCGCGGCGGTCTCGGCGCCGTCGTCGCTGGCGGTGGACCTGGCCGCCGAGACCGGGCTGACGCTGGTGGGCTTCCTGCGGGGCAGCTCGATGAACGTGTACGCGGGCGAGGACCGCATCGCGCTGCACACGGCCGCCGCGCACGGCTGACGGGCGGCCCCTCAGCCCTGGTCCTGTGCGATCTTCGCGAACGCGGTGATCAGGGGTGAGCGGCGGCCCTCCTCCCAGGCGAGGAACACCTGGTCGGGCTCCGCGTCGGACACGGGCACGTAGGCGATGTCGGGGCGGGAGTACTGCTCGGCGATCGACGTCGGCACGAGCGTGATGCCCGTCCCCGCTGCCACGTGCTCGAACTTCTCCTCGATGGTGCGGATCGGCACGTCGTCGGGCCCCGGATCGGAGTAGCGCAGCCAGGCCTCGCCGTCGAGGTCCGACACGGCCAGCTCCTGCTTGCCCGCGAGCCGGTGGTCGGCAGGGAGCATCGCCACGCGGGCCTCGCTGAACAGCGGCAGCAGCCTGAGCCCGCGCTCGTCGATCGGCCGGCGCAGGTACGCGAGGTCTACGGTCCCGTCGAGGATCAGCCGCTCCTGGTCGTCCCACTCCACACGCCGGGCCTGGACGTCGACACCGGGGTGGGCGGCCTTGAAGGCGCGCAGGGTGTGCGTGACGACGCCTGCCCGGAAGCCCACGACGAACCGGCGCGGGCCGCGCGCGGCCCGGTGCACCCGGCGCCGGGTGGCGTCCGCGGAGGCGAGCAACTGACGGGCGTCGTCGAAAAGTTGACGCCCCGCGGACGTCAAGGTGACACCATGACTGTCGCGTTCGAAGAGCGTGGTGTCCAGGTCCTTCTCCAGCGCCCGGATCTGACGGCTCAGCACCGGCTGCGTGATGTGCAGACGCTCGGCGGCGCGGCCGAAGTGCAGCAGTTCGGCGACCGCCACGAAGTAGCGGACCTTCCGCAGGTCGAGGTCCATCCGAGCCCCTTCCGCCGACCGGTGGCGATGCCTTCAGGGTATCGCCACGGCCACAAGAGGTGTTGGACGGCGAGGTGCCCGCGGGCGCAGCCTGGACGACGCCGGACAGGGGGTCCGGCAACGATCGGAAGGCATGGACATGGGCCTGCGAGGACAGCGGATCGTGGTCGTCGGCGGTACGTCGGGCATCGGCCTGGCCGTCGCCGGGGCGGCCGCCCGGGAGGGCGCGGACGTCGTGGTCGCCTCCCGCCGCCGGGAGAGCGTGGACGCCGCGCTGAAACAGCTGCCGGAGGGCGCCGAGGGACTCACGCTCGACGCGACGGACGAGGACGAGGTGCGCGCCTTCTTCGAGCGGGTCGGCGCCTTCGACCATCTGGTGTACACGGCGGGCGAGTCGCTGCTGATGGAGAGCCTGGCGGAGTCGGACCTGGCCCGCTCGAAGCGGTTCCTGGACACCCGGCTGTGGGGCGCCTACTCGGCCGTCAAGCACGGCGCCCCCTTCATCCGCGAGGGCGGTTCCGTGGTGCTGACCACCGGCAGTGCGGGCCGGCGCCCACGGCCGGGCACGACCGTCGCGGCAAGCCTGTGCGGGGCGATGGAGTCGCTGACCAGGGCGCTCGCCCTGGAGCTGGCGCCGATCAGGGTCAACGTGGTCTCCCCCGGTGTGGTACGCACCGATCTGTGGCGGGCGCTGTCCGAGAAGGACCGCGGCGGCCTGTTCGAATCCACCGCCGCCGCACTGCCCGTGGGCCGGGTGGGCGCGCCGGAGGACGTGGCGGAGGCGTACCTGTACCTGATGCGTGGCGGCTACAGCACCGGTTCGGTGGTGGACGTGGACGGCGGCGGGCTGCTGGTCTGAACGGTCGGGGGCTCGCGAAGCACGCCCCGGCCGCGCTCACGCCGTTGATCCGTCAGGGCTTCGCGAACACCGCCTCCGCCGCACTCACGACCGTGCCCAGCCTGGGAAAGTCGAGCCGCACCGACGCGTCGTGCTCGGCGGCGGTGAGCGCGGCCATCGCGTCCTCGACGAAGACGAGGTCGTAGCCGAGGTCGCCGGCGGCGCGGGCGGTGGACTCCACGCGAGGTTGGTGGCGATGCCGCCGAACACCAGCCGGGTCACCCCGCGTTCGCGCAGCCGGGCGTCGAGGTCCGTGCCCTGGAAGGCGCCGATGGTCCGCTTGACGACCTCCACGTCCCCGTCCTTCAGCAGCCCCGCGACCAGCCCGCTGCCGGGCGGCTGTTCGGCGGCCCCGGGGCGCTCCCCGCGGACGAGCACGACGGGCGCGCCGGCGGAGCGGAACGCGACCGCCAACTCCTCGGCGGTGGTGAGGACTTCGGTGCCCTTTCGGGGCTCCAGGGGCAGCGCGACGATGCGGTCCATCAGGTCGACGAGAACGAGGGCGGTGTGCGCCGGATCGAGCGGGAGAGGTGCGGTCATGACGGAACGTTAGCCGCCGTCAATCGTCCGTACCGGAAATCCGGATCAACAGGCCCATGAACTGGTCGCGTTCGGCGGCCGACAGCGGGGCGAGCAGTTCGTCGTTGGCAGCGCGGGCCACCTTCTCGCAGCGCCTGAGCAGCCGCCCGCCCTCCGCGGTGAGCGAGACCGCGTTCTTGCGGCGGTCCCCGGGGTCCGGTGCGCGGACGACGAGGCCGGAGGCCTGGAGGTCGTTGAGGACGCCGACCAGGTCCTTGGGGTCGAGTCCGATGCCACGGCCGAGGTCGGCCTGGGCGACGGGCGCGAGATCGCGGACGGCGGAGAGCACCACGTGGTGCCACGTCTTCAGCCCCTCCGCGGCGAGTGCCCGTCCCACCAGACCCCGGCCGCGTGCGGCCGCCCTGCTCAGCAGCCAGCTGGGCAGTGAGCGGATCGCCAGGAGGGGTGCTTCGGCCATGGACACACCCTAACGAAGGAGTCGTTGGACTTCCCCACGACCTCCGATACCGTTGGAGCTCCCAATGATTTCTGGAGGTGCGATGCGCCGCGTCCGGTACGAGTCCGTCGACGGCCCCCTGTTCCTGGGGGAGTCCCCCCTCCCCGAACCGTCGCGGCGCCGGCACCGGGCGGGCGGCTGGTGGCGTACAGCTCGGGCGGCGGGACCGTCTCGGCGTACGACCTGCTCGTGGGCGCCAAGTCGGTGATCGGGTTCGGAATGGCCCGGATAGCGCACGGAAAGCCGGAGTCGTACGAGCGGCAGCGGCAGGAACTGTGGCGGCTGTTCGCCGACGGGGCCCCGCGACCCGCCGTGCACGACGAGTTCGCGCCGACGGATACGGCGAAGGCGCACGAGGTGATCGGATCGCCGCGCGACCTCGGCAGAGTGGCGCTTCGCCCCTGAAGTCCCCGCACGCTTCTTGTGGGGTGACTGTGACCCAACTAACGTCTGTGAAGCGCACGTTGGACATGGGATGTCCAGATGTCCTGACGCATGAAGGGCAGGTCGCACCATGCCGTCAAGTCTCAGCGCACGCCTGAGAACCACCTTGGCCGCCGTCCTCGTCACGGCGGCCGCACTGTTCGCACTGCCGCATCCGGCGCACGCCGCCGAGCCGGCCGCCGACAACCCCGACTTCTCCCAGCAGATCATCTTCAAGGCGTCCCAGGACCCCGGTTACGCCTGCTTCCGCATCCCGGCGATCGTCCGGACCACCGACGGCACGCTCCTGGCCTTCGCCGAGGGCCGGGTCCTCAACTGCGGCGACGCCGCCGACATAGACATCGTGCTCAAGCGCTCCACCGACGGTGGCCGCACCTGGGGCCCGCTCCAGGTGGTCAACAAGGGCGCGGGCGACACCCACGGCAACCCGGCGCCGATCGTGGACCGTGACACCGGCCGCATCGTGCTGGCGGAGACCTACAACACGGGCCGTACGGACAGCGCCAGTTGCCAGGTCCCCTGCGACCGCACCCCGCATCTGCAGTACAGCGACGACGACGGCCTGACCTGGTCCGCGCCGCGCGACCTGAGCCCCGAGATCCTGCCGCCGAACTGGAACTCCTGGTACGCGACCGGCCCGGTGCACGGGATCCAGCTCACCCGCGGCAGGTACGCCGGCCGACTGGTCTTCGGCGTCAACACCGAGACGTGGGACGGCACTCGGGTCAGCGCCAACCACGCGGCGCTGATCGTCAGCGACGACGGCGGCCACCACTGGCGGATCGGGGCCACGGACAGCTGGCCGATCGCCGCCGACGGCACCTTCCGGCAGAAGCCGTCCGAGCTGACGCTCACCGAGCGGGTCGACGGCTCGGTCCTGGTCAGCGGCCGCGAGCAGGACGGCACGGACCTCGGCCACCGAACCCAGGCCGTCAGCCGTGACGGCGGCACGAGCTTCACCGCGCCCTTCCGCGACCAGCCGGACCTCTACACGCCCCAGGTCCAGGGCTCGATGCTGCGGCTCGGCGGCCGCATCCTGCTGGCCTGCCCGGCGGACCCCGACCGCCGCCGCACCATGATGATCCGCTCCAGCTACGACGGCGGGCGCACCTGGGACAGCGTGGACCGCGGCACCGTCGTCACGACGGACTGGTCCGGCTATTCCGACATGGTGCGCACCGGGCCCGAGTCGGTGGGGCTGATCTACGAGGGCGGCGCGGTCGACGCACGTGACGAGATCCGCTTCGCCCGCTTCACCGAGGACTGGCTCCAGCCGCGCCGCGGCCCCGACCCCACCACCGCCGACCTGGCCCCGCACGCCCGTCGCGCGTCCGTCCTCGGCGGGGCCACCGAGACGCGGGGCGTGTCCGGCGGCGCCCTGCAGTTCGACGGTACCGACGACGCCGTACGCCTGCCGTACGACGACCGGCTGCCGCTCGGCACCAAGGACTTCACCGCGTCGCTGTGGTTCCGCTACTCGGCCACGACCGGCGAGCAGCCGCTGCTGTGGATGGGCGGCATCGGCACCACCCAGCCGCAGGTCTGGCTGCGCGGCGAGCCCGACAGCGACCGGGTGCGCGGACTGATCACCGTGCGGGACGGAAAGACCGACGTGCGGACGGTGGCCGTGAGCACCACGGGTGCCTACAACGACGGACAGTGGCACCACCTGGTGCTGCGCCGGGGCGGGGGGCAGTTGACGCTGTTCATCGACGGCACCGCCTCGTCCGTCGCCGACGTCACCGGCTCGGTCAGCCGCAACTCGCCGTTCGGCGTGCACATCGGCCAGCGCATGGACAGCCGCGCCTTCTTCACCGGCGCGATCGACGAAGTCCACGTCTGGGACCGGGCGTTGACCGACGCGGAGCTGTCCGATCCGCAGGCGCTGCGCGCCACGAGGAACAGCGTGCTGTGGCTGCCTCTGGACCGGGTGAGCGGCGGCCACTGACCCCGGCCCGCATGCACGACCGACCCCGGCCCTCGCCGCCGCACCGTTCACCGCCGTACGACTCACCGCCCTCCCGGCCGACCACGAGCGTGAGGGCGGTGAGCGCCCCGGTGCGATACGACTCGCACCGGGGCGCGCGGCATCAGGCATCCCCCGTCAGTACGCCCGCGCTGCCGAACCAGACACGGTCCACCCTGCCGGACGTACCCCGTCACCTCGGGCCAGGACACGTCCGCAAGGGCGGGATCCCCGCCCAGGTGCGGTCCGAGGCCGAGTTCGAGGCCCTCTTCGGCGGCCTCGAGCTGGTGGAACCGGGGATCACGCCCACGTACCGCCGGCACCCCGACGGCCCGCTCGAGGAGGACGAGACCGACGGGACGACGTCGATGTACGCGGGGGTCGCGGTCGAGAAGTGACGGTCGTCAAGAAGTGACGGCCCTCAGGACGTCACCTGTGCAGCGGCGTGACCTCGACCGGTCGGCACCCAGACCCGTCCGCGTCAGCGCGAGCGGTTCCCCGTGCCGACCGCCGTCCGTGAGCGGGCGACCGGCGCCGCCGGTGACGCCGTCGCCTCCGGGTCGTGGGAGCGGCGCTTGGCGATGACCGCGCAGACCATGAGCTGCATCTGGTGGAAGAGCATCAGCGGCAGCACGGCGAGGGAGGCGTGGGCGCCGAACAGGACGCTCGCCATGGGCAGTCCGGAGGCGAGGGACTTCTTCGAGCCGGCGAACTGGATGGCGATCCGGTCCGCCCGGCCGAAGCCCAGCACCTTGCCGCCGTACCAGGTCAGGGCGAGCATCAGGGCGAGCAGGGCGGCCTCGACGACGAGCAGTCCGCCCAGCCGTGCGGGGCTCACCTGGTGCCAGATGCCCTGGACCACGCCCTCGCTGAACGCGGTGTAGACGACGAGCAGGATCGAGCCGCGGTCGACCAGACCGAGCACCTTCCGGTGCCGGGCGACGAACGGGCCGACCCAGCGCCGCAGCAGCTGTCCGGCGACGAACGGCACCAGGAGCTGGAGCACGATCCTGATCAGCGAGTCGGCCGAGAAGCCGCCGCCGCTGTTGCCGAGCAGGGCGGCCGCGAGCAGCGGTGTGAGCACGATGCCGACCAGCGAGGAGAAGGAGCCTGCGCAGATCGCGGCGGGTACGTTGCCACGGGCGATCGAGGTGAACGCGATCGACGACTGGATCGTGGACGGCACGAGGGTGAGGAACAGCAGCCCCTGGTAGAGGGGGTGGGTCAGGAACACCGGGACGAGTCCGCGGGCGGCCAGACCGAGCAGCGGGAACACCACGAAGGTGGCGGCTAGGACGGTGACGTGCAGGCGCCAGTGCTTGAGACCTTCCAGCGCCTCTCGGGTGGACAGACGGACACCGTAGAGGAAGAACAGGAGGGCGATGGCGGCGGTGGACGCGCCGGAGGCGACATCCGCGGCGGTGCCCCGGGCGGGCAGGAGCGCGGCCAGACCCACCGTCCCGAGCAGCAGCAGGATGTACGGGTCGACCGGCATCCAACGCGGCCAGTGCAGGCGTTTCACGGTGCTCCACTTGCTGTTCGTCACGAGTGTCGTATCCAGGTCGTTCCGGGGCCCGGACGGCCCCTCCCCATCGTCCTCCTCGGACGCGCGATCGGGAATCCGTCATACCACTCTGACTGTTATCGCGTTCTGCGATAACCTATGGCCGTGTACGACCCCACGCACCTGCGGACGTTCCTCTCGGTCGCCCAGACGCTCAGCTTCACGCAGGCCGCCAAGCGGCTCGGGCTGCGCCAGTCCACCGTCAGCCAGCACGTACGGCGGCTGGAGGACACCGCCGGGCGGCAGCTGTTCTCGCGCGACACCCACTCCGTGGAGCTGACCGAGGACGGGGAGGCCATGCTCGGCTTCGCCCGCCGGATCCTGGAGGTCCACGAGCAGGCGACGGCGTTCTTCACCGGCACCCGGGTGCGCGGCCGGCTGCGGTTCGGCGCCTCGGAGGACTTCGTGCTGACCCGGCTGCCGGAGATCCTGGAGGGCTTCCGGTACGACCATCCCGAGGTCGACCTGGAGCTGACGGTCGAGCTGTCCGGCACCCTGCACGAGCAACTGGCCGCCGGGAAGCTGGACCTGGTCCTGGCCAAGCGCCGCCCGGAGGATCCGCGCGGTGAGCTGGTCTGGCACGACCGGCTGGTGTGGATCGGCGCGGAGCGACTGCGCGTGGACCCCGACCGCCCGGTGCCGCTCATCGTGTTCCCGCCGCCGGGCATCACCCGCGCGCTGGCCCTGGAGGCGCTGGAGCGGCAGGGCCGGGAGTGGCGCATCGTGTGCACGAGCGGCAGCCTCAACGGGCTGATCGCGGCGGCCCGGGCGGGCCTCGGCGTGATGGCGCACTCGCGCGGCCTGGTGCCGCCCGGCCTCGCCCCGGTGCCCGAGCGGACGGGGCTGCCGGAACTGGGCGCGGTGGACTTCGTCCTGGTGCACGGGCACCGCCGCACGTCCGCGCAGGAGGCGGCGGGCGCCCTGGCGGCGGCGATCCTCGCGGGCGGCAACCGGCTGAAGACCATCGGCCGGTCCCCCGGCATCCGCTGAAGCGCGCCGTCCGCCCCCGTCAGCGCGGCCGCTGGTACGTCAGCTGCTTGACCCGGCGCAGGAACGGCATCGACTCCACGTGCTGGACGCCCTCCAGCCGGCCCAGCGGCCCGCTCAGGTAGGCGTACAGGCCCGCCGTGTCCGGGAACACGGCGGTGACGACGATGTGCGACGGCCCGGCCGTGGCGGCGGCGAAGGCGACCTCCTGGTGCGTGGCCAGCGCCTCGCCGACGGAGTGCACCGCCGCGGGCGAGGTGGTGATCCACAGCAGGGCGGCGACGGGGTGGCCGAGGACCTCGGAGTGGTACTCGACGTCGATGTAGACCGCGCCGGAGGCCAGCAGGGCCGCGAGGCGGCGCTTGACGGCCGACTCGGACCGGCCGGTGGCGCGCTGGAGTTCGGGGTAGCTCGCGCGGCCGTCGCGCTCCAGAGCGGCGAGCAGCGGCTCGTCCTCCGGTTCGAGGCGGGCCGGACCGGCCGGCGGCCAGGTGCCGGGGCGCAGGGCCGCCTCCTGCTCCGCGGTCAGCGCCCCGAACTTGCGGGACCAGCCGGTCGGACCGCCGTAGAAGCGGTGCAGGAGCTGCTGGGCGCGGATCTCCACGACGCTCGGGGTGCGCGGCAGCTTCCCGAGCAGGAGGTCGTCGTGCTCTCCGGGGCTGCGCGGCCGGGTCATGCAGGCGATCTCGGTGCCGCCCGAGGCGAGCCCTATCCACTGGGTGTCGGGGCGCTTGGCGAGGGCGTCGGCGATGACGGTGGCGCTGTCGGGTGTGCAGCGCAGCCTGAGCATCCACTGGTCCCGGCCGAGCGCCGCCGCGTCGCGCACCGCGACGACCCGCAGCCCGGCCTCGGCGCTCAGCCGGCGGAAGCGCCGGGCCACCGTCTGGTCGGAGACACCGAGCACCTGCCCGATGCGGCTGAAGGAGGCCCGGCCGTCGATCTCGAGCGCGCACAGCACCTGCAGATCCAGTTCGTCCAGCGTGTCGGATTTCAGCACCGGCATGGTTCCTCCCGTCGGATTCCGGCGCACGGGGGGGTCCGTACCACCCCGATCCGCCGTGCCGTACGCATCGTACGGAGCGATACGCATCCGTCGTACAGGGAGTTGAGGACATGCGTACATGGGGGCCGCTCACGGCGGTGTGTCTGGGCACGTTCATGTTGTTGCTGGACGTGACGATCGTGGTGGTGGCGCTGCCGGACATCGCGGCGGCGCTGCACGCGTCGATGAGCGATCTGCAATGGGTGGTGGACGGGTACGCGCTCGCGCTGGCCGCGCTGCTGCTGGGGGCCGGGGCCGCGGCCGACGTCCTGGGGCGGCGCACGGTGCACGTCGTGGGGATCGTGTTGTTCGCGGTGGCGAGTCTGCTGTGCGGCGTCGCGTCCGGGCCCGGCATGCTGGTGGCCGCCCGGGCGCTGCAGGGGATCGGCGCGGCCGGGATGTTCGCGACGACACTGCCGCTGCTGGCCTCGGCCTACCAGGGGCGGCAGCGGTCGGCGGCGCTCGGTGTGTGGGGCGCGGTGGGCGGCGCTGCGGCGGCGGTCGGCCCGGTCGTCGGCGGGCTGCTGACGGGAGGGCCGGGCTGGCGGTGGATCTTCTTCGTGAACCTGCCGGTGAGCGTGGCCGCGGTGTGGCTGACGCTGCGGGCGGTGCCGGAGACGCGGGGGCCGGCCGGGATGCACGTCGATTGGGCGGGCACGGTGACGTTCGCCGCCTTCGCGGGCGGGGCGACGTACGCGGTGGTGCGGGCCGGTGAGGAGGGCTGGGGCGAGACCTGGACGCTGGGCTCGTTCGCCCTCGCCGCGCTGGCCCTGGTGTGCTTCGTGCTGGTGGAGCGGCGGACGGCGCATCCGCTGTTCGACCTGGCGCTGCTGCGGTCGCGCGCGTTCGTCGGCGTGATGGTGGGCTCGCTGGCGTTCAGCGGGGTGGCGTTCGGCGTACTGACGTACGAGTCGATCTGGATGCAGACGCTGCTGGAGATGAGCCCGGTGCGCGCGGGCCTGACGCTGCTGCCGCTGACGGGTGCCTCGATGGTGGTCTCGGTCCTGGTCGGGCGGCTGCTGCACGGCGTGCCGGCGCGGCTGACCGTGGGCGGCGGGCTGCTGCTGGTCGGCTCGGGCAACCTCTGCCAGTCCGTGCTCGACGCGGGCTCCGGCTGGACGGCGCTCACGCCGGGACTGGTCCTGGTGGGCATCGGCACCGGTTTCGTGGCGCCGACGGTCGCCGGTGCGGCGCTGGCGGCGGTGGCGCCGGAGCGGTCCGGGATGGCGGGCGGCGCGGTCAACACCCTGCGGCAGCTGGGGTACGCGCTCGGGGTCGCCGTATTCGGCACCGTCCTCACGTCCCGCATGGCCGAGACGCTCCCGCACGACGCGGCGCACACGCTCGCGGGCGGCGGCGCGGGAGCGCTGCGCAGGGCGTTCCCCGGGCACGCCCTGCGCGAGGCCTTCGCCTCGGGCCTCGACTCGGCCCTGGTGGTCGCCGGTCTGACGGGCCTCGTCGCGGGCGGCGCGGTGCTCGTCCTGGTCCGCAGCCCGAAGGCCGGCACGGAGGCCGAGCCGGAAGTGGTCGGGAAGACGGTGGCGTCGCGCGGTTGACCGGCGACGATGCGGGGAAGAGTCGGCTCCGGGGCGTCCTGCGCGCTCCGGAGCCGCGCACTTTCCGCCGTAAATACGCTGCGCGACGTATTGGCGGCGGGTCCGGCCTCGCGCAAAATGAGCGGTCCGAATACCGATGGCACGGACGGTCGAGGCCGTAATCGCCGCGTACAGATTCGGTGGAGATTGCGGCGCAGAAACCTACGGAACCGTAAGGATTCTGACCGACCCTTCCCCATCTACGGGCATTTTCCGGGCGCTGACCAGTGGAGATCCCGGATGTGCCCGAATTCCGGCCCCCTCCCGCCCGGTGTCCGGGTGGGGTAGCTTTCACGGCGCTGTGAGGAGCGCCACTGAAGAGCGCCACTGGAGAGCAAGGAGCGGGGAGCGGGGATTGCGCGAGTTCACCAACCCTCCGTTGGCGTCGGCACCGCCGGTGGGCGGACTGGCCGATGCCGTCTACGAGCATGCCCTCCAAGACCCTCTCCGCGTCGCGTTCGGACGCAAGGACGAAATCGGACAGTGGCGGGACGTGACCTCCGCCGAGTTCCGTGACGAGGTCCTCGCCCTCGCCAAGGGGCTGCTCGCCCGCGGCGTACGGTTCGGCGACCGGGTCGCCATCATGTCCCGCACGCGCTACGAGTGGACCCTGTTCGACTTCGCGCTGTGGTCCATCGGTGCCCAGGTCGTGCCGGTCTACCCCACGTCGTCGGCCGAGCAGTGCTTCTGGATGCTGTACGACGCGGAGGTCTCGGCGGCGGTCGTGGAGCACGAGGACCACGCGATGACGATCGCCACCGTCATCGACCGGCTCCCGAACCTGCGCGAGCTGTGGCAGCTCGACTCCGGCGCCGTGCAGGAGCTGTACGACGCGGGGGCGCACCTGGACGACGACGTCGTCCACCGGCACCGGCAGGCGGTCACCCCGGACTCGATCGCCACGATCATCTACACCTCGGGCACCACCGGCCGGCCCAAGGGCTGTGTCATCTCGCACGGGAACTTCATGTTCGAGGCGGACACGGTCGTCCAGCGCTGGGAGCCGGTGTTCCGCTCGAAGAAGGGCGACGAGGCGGCCACCCTGCTGTTCCTGCCGCTGGCGCACGTCTTCGGGCGCATGGTGGAGGTCGCCGCGTTCCGCGGCCGGGTCCGCTTCGGGCACCAGCCGCAGCTGAACGCGGCCGCCCTGATGCCCGACCTGCTGGCCTTCAAGCCGACGTTCATCCTGGCCGTGCCGTACATCTTCGAGAAGGTGTTCAACGGGGCCCGGCGCAAGGCCGAGAAGGAGGGCAAGGCCGGGCCGTTCGAGAAGGCCGTCGACATCGCGGTGAAGTACGCGGACGCGGTCGAGGCGAAGGCCTGGGGCATCGGGCCGGGCCCGTCGGCGGGGCTGCGCATGCAGCACCAGTTGTTCGACAAACTGGTCTACAACAAGGTCCGCGCGGCGATGGGCGGCCGCATCCGCAACGCAATGTCCGGCGGCTCGGGCATGGACCGCCGGCTCGGCCTGTTCTTCGCGGGCGCGGGCGTGCCGATCTACGAGGGGTACGGCCTCACCGAGACGACGGCGGCGGCCACGGCCAACCCGCCCGAGCGCACCCGGTACGGCTCGGTGGGCCAGGCCATCCCGGGCGTCACCGTGCACATCGCGGACGACGGCGAGATCTGGCTGTACGGCGACAACGTCTTCCAGGGCTATCTCAACAACCAGAAGGCCACCGACGAGACCCTGCACGACGGCTGGCTGGCCACCGGTGACCTGGGCTCCCTGGACGAGGACGGCTATCTGACCATCACGGGCCGCAAGAAGGAGATCCTGGTGACCTCCGGCGGCAAGAGCGTCTCCCCCGGGATTCTGGAGGAGCGCGTCCGGGACCATCCCCTGATCAACCAGTGCATCGTCGTCGGCAACGACCGGCCGTACGTCGCCGCCCTGGTCACGCTCGACCTGGAGGCCGTGGAGCACTGGCTGCAGATGCGCGGCAAGCCGCAGCTGTCCCCGGCGCAGCTGGTCCGCGACCCCGATCTGGAGACCGAGGTGCGGCGCGCGGTGGTCGCCGCGAACACGCTGGTCTCGCAGGCCGAGTCGATCCGTACCTTCCGGATACTGGCGCAGCCGTTCACCGAGGAACACGGCCTGCTGACACCGTCGTTGAAGCTGAAGCGCAAGGCGATCGAGAAGGCGTACGAGAACGAGGTCGAGGCGCTGTACCGGGCGTGACGCCGGTGAATTCCGCGGTCAGGAATGCACAATGGCTCGTGATCGTTGACGATTGGGGTAATAACACCTGTCGACAACCGAAGGATCAAGAGCTCGTGAGCAGCACGGTCCCCCCGAAAATCCTCAACAACGGCGTCGAGATGCCCCAGCTGGGCTTCGGCGTCTGGCAGGTGCCGGACGACGAGGCCGAGCGGGCGGTGGCCACGGCGCTCGAGACCGGTTACCGCAGCATCGACACCGCGGCGATCTACGGCAACGAAGAGGGCACCGGCCGGGCCATCGCCGCCTCCGGTGTCGCCCGCGAGGACCTCTTCGTCACCACCAAGCTCTGGAACGGCGACCAGGGGTACGACGCGACGCTGCGCGCGTTCGACGAGTCCCTGGCGAAGCTGGGCCTGGACTACCTCGACCTGTACCTGATCCACTGGCCGCTGCCGGCCCGCGGCAAGTACGTCGACACGTACAAGGCGTTCGAGAAGCTGCACGCCGACGGCCGCATCCGCGCCATCGGCACCTCCAACTTCCTTCCCGAGCACCTGCAGCGACTGATCGCGGGGACCTCGGTCATCCCGGCGGTCAACCAGATCGAGCTGCACCCGCACCTGCAGCAGCACGCGGCGCGCGAGTACCACGCCGAGCAGGGCATCGCCACCGAGGCCTGGTCACCGCTCGGCCAGGGCAAGGGCCTGCTCGAGGTCCCGGCGATCATCGCCATCGGCCAGAAGCACAACCGCACCCCGGCCCAGGTCGTGCTGCGCTGGCACATCCAGCTCGGCAACATCGTGATCCCGAAGTCCGTGACGCCGTCGCGGATCCGGGAGAACATCGAGGTCTTCGACTTCATCCTGGACACCGAGGACCTCGCGGCGATCAGCGCCCTGAACGAGGGCCGTCGGATCGGCCCCGACCCGGCGACGTTCGACGTCGGCTGACACCCGCCCCGACAGGGTCGTACGCCCCGTCGGAAGTTCCGTACGACGGGGCGCAGGTATGAGGAAGAGCCGCCGACTCCCCTGTGGACGACCTCAGTAGGGGTGCACGTCCGCGTGCACGACCTCGAACTCCTCCAGCCCGACGACGGCTACGTGCGCCTTGGCGGCGCCCTCGTGACGCGCCGCCGCCTGGATGGCGCGGGACGCGGCGAGCGAGTCGCGGTCGACGAACAGGGAGCAGACCATGCCGCTCCCGCGTTCCCGGTCCACGAACAGGGACGCGCGGGCCAGTCCCCGCAGGGGGTCGAGGCGGGGCACCACGGTCGCCCGGAACGTGTCGGCGAGCAGATCCGTGTCGGCGGGGTCGAACTCCAGTCTGCTGACGCGCAGTCCACCGCCCGCACGCGGCTGCTGGACCGGATGGAAGACCGCCACCTCGTAGTTGTGGACGGACACGGTGCCCGCGAACGGCTCGAGGAGACCCGCGCGCCGTTCGCGCATCACTTCGTCACTGTTGCGCCTGCCCTCCTCGGTCTCCCACCAGCTGACCGCGAGGAGCTTCCCGAGATCCCGGTCCACGAAGACGCCGGAACCGCGGTAGCCGGGGCGGTCCTCCAACAGGTCCCGGCCTTCCGTGTTCAGGGCACGGACGGCGGTGTCGATCTTCGCGGGATCGCCGGTCGCGTAGACGGTTCGAACGAACATGGCGCCTCGCCTCCCCGGGGGCTGCGTGACTGACCGTAAGGGCTAATTCGAGTTGAATTTTCATAATGTCCGATATTTCCTAGTGTTCTCTCCGCCGTGAACCGTCGCAAACGCCGCGGAGGAATCCCGTTCGCGGCAGGGGCCTTGACGGGGCCATGTAAAGAACGACACCTTGTACCGCACCGGTAAGGAAACTTTCCTAACAGAAGGGTCCCCCACAGTGCGCATGCGACCACTGACCCTCGCCGCGGCCTCCGGGGCCGCACTGCTCGCCGCCGGAGTACTCCCCGCGACCGCCTCCGGCGCCTCCACGACTCCCACATCCACCCAGGAGGGCACGGTCAGCGCGGCCGACCTGCTCGCCAAGGTGACGTCCTGCCAGCAGATCTCGAACGGCAAGTACCGCACCGACGAGGAGACCTCGGCCACGATCCCGGTCTGCGGCAAGAACGGCGCGGTGTTCTGGAAGGCCGACATGGACATCGACTGCGACGGCCGGCGCACCTCGAACTGCAACGAGGACACCGACCCCTGGTACCAGGACGACACGGCGTTCCACCAGTCCGACGGCCAGCCGCTGCGCGCCGACACACTGCCGTACGTCGTGGTCCCCAGCTCCAGCGGCATATGGAACTACTCCGACGCCGGCATAAAGGGCGGCGGGGTCGTCGCCGTCATCTACAACAACAAGGTCGAGTACGCGGTCGTCGGCGACACCGGTCCCACGCAGATCGTCGGCGAGGCCTCGTACGCCACGGCCCAGGCCCTGGGCATCGACCCCGACCCGGAGACGGGCGGCGCGGAGTCGGGCGTGACCTACATCCTGTTCAAGAACTCGAAGGTGTCGCCGATCGAGAGCCACAGCGCGGCGGTGACTCTGGGCGACCAGCTGGCGAAGCAGTTCCTGCAGAGCAACTGAGCGGACGGCACGGCAGGGCCCGGTACCGAGCGCGGCACGCTACCGGGCCTTGCGCGCGGGTCAGTTGGGCTGCCCGATGGGCCGTACGACGACGGTGTTGACGTCGACGCCGTCGGGCTGCCGGACGGCCCAGACGACCGAGTCGGCGATCTGGTCGGCGGTGAGGAGATGACCGGGCGGCAGACTCCCGTAGCTGTCCCAGAAGGGAGTCTCCACACGCCCGGGCGCGATCAGCGTGACGCCGACACCGAACTCGGTGACCTGACGCCGGGTGTTCTCGGCGAGCCCGGTGACGGCCCACTTGGTGGCGCCGTAGATGTTCCCGGGCGTGTTCACGAACCCGGCGACGCTGCCCACGAGCACGATCCGCCCCCGTGTCTCCTTGAGGGCGTCGATGGAGGCACGGATGAGCAGCGCCGGCCCGAGGACGTTGGTGAGCACCATCTCGGTCCACCCGGCCGGGTCACCCTCGGCGACCGAATCGTGGGTGGCGAACCCGGCGTTGGCTACGACGGTGTCCAGTCGGCCGTAGGCCTTGAGCGTGGTCTCGACGGCGGCGCGTACGTCGTCGTACTCGGCGGTGTTGCCGGTGACGGTCAACAGCCCGTCGGGATTGCCGAGTCGGTCGGCGAAGTCCCGAAGCCGCGCCTCTCCGCGACCGGTTACGGTGACCCGGTGCCCGGCGTCGAGCAGTTGCCGCGCGACGGCGGCGCCGATCCCGCTGCCGCCGCCGGTGATGAGCGCGACCGGTGAGTCGGTCATGGTGGATGCCCCCTGCGTTCGTTCGGTGAACGACCGTGAGTCCATCATTTCGAGCGCTCTCGAAGTCAAGTCCGTGGTCGGTCGCGGCGTAGGCGATGAAGGCGGTCCATCGGCTTGGGGGGAAGGTGAGTTGGGGGCCGTGGTGGTGCTTCGAGTCGCCTCTGTGGACGGTGGGGTGGTGGCGACCTCTACGCAGGCAGCGCCGTCGGGGGTGCTGAGGATAGAGTCGGGCCATGCCCGAGCTGAAGCGGCTGCATGCCGGCCTCGCCCCGGCGGTCCTCGCTTTCGAGTTGGCGAACCGCGCCTACTTCGCGGCCTCGGTCTCCGATCGCGGCGACGACTTCTTCGACCGATTCACGGATCGGTACAACGCGTTGCTGGCTGAACAGGAGGCCGGCATCTGCGCGTTCCACGTGCTCGTCGCGGAGGACGGCTCGGTCCTGGGCAGGTTCAACCTGGTCGACATCGAGGACGGCACCGCGGAACTCGGCTACCGGGTCGCGCAGCACGTCGCCGGCCGCGGCGTGGCGACCGCGACCGTCCGGGAGGTGTGCCGCCTGGCGGCGGCGCGGCACGGGCTGTCCACGCTGCGGGCGGCCACCGCACTCGAGAATGCCGCGTCCCAGAGGGTGCTGACCAAAGCCGGGTTCGTCCCGATCGGCCCGGCTGACCCGGCCCACCTCGGCGGCAAGCCGGGCACCTGGTACCAGCGCGACCTGATCCGGCCCGAGGCACGTCCCCGGATCGCCACCGGGTGACCGACGGCACCCAGAGCTACACGGGCCGTACCGCCGTGTGCACCGTGTACGCCGACAGCACGAACAGGTCCGGGCGGTGGTGCACGCTCGCCGGGTCGTCCGGGTCGAGGAGACGGTCCACCGTGGCGCGGTCCTCGGCGTCCAGGCTCTCGGTGAAGCTGTCGCGGACGCGGGTGTAGGACGCGGCCACATAGGCGCGGACCCGGTCGGAGGGCGGTGCGGGCAGGTCGAGGAGGAAGCTGCGGGTGCGGGTGTATTTGAGACCCGCGGCCGTCAGCAGCGCCGGCCAGTCCTCCGTCACCGCGACGCTGTCGGGCAGGTCGGCCCGCATACGGGCGAACCACTCCTCCTGCACCGTGTCGATGCGCGCCTCCAGACCCGGCCGGCCGATCCCGATGTCCCGGGGCAGGAAGCGGTGGGGCAGGCCGCCCTCCAGGAGGGCCAGGGTGCCACCGGGCGCCAGCCGCCGGCCGAAGGCGGCAAGCGCGGCCCGCTGGTCGCCGAGGTGGTGGAGGCTGCGGCTCGCCCAGAGCAGGTCGGCCGGGTACTCCAACTCGTCCAGAACACCCGGGAGTTCTCCCGCCAGCGTGCCGAAGCGGTCCGCGACGCCCCGGCGCGCGGCACGGGCCCGGGCCCGCTCGAGCAGCGGCTCGCTGCCGTCCACCGCCATGACCCGCGCGCCCGGGAACGTCTCGGCGAACAGGCATGACACGACGCCCGGCCCGCTGCCCGCGTCGACGATCAGCCCCGGCTCGGTCACCTCCTTCGCCAGCCAGGCCAGGGCCTGCTCGTACATGGGCAGGCCCAGCTCGGCTTGCGCCTCCAGCAGCTGGGCCATCTCTGCCCAGTCGATGTCGGTCGTGTCGCCGTCGTGATCGTGGCGATGGTGGTGAGGGTGGTGCGCCATGGGGTCAGCCTCTCGTCCGTGTGCCGCCAGCCTGCGACGGCACACCGGCTGCGGGCCAGTCCTGTTGCGGGGGCGGCAAAAAGCGGATGCGGTCCGGACCGCTCATCGCCCACGATGGCTCGATGAACGACGGACTGGTGGAGCGTTTCCTCGACGACGGGTTCGTGAAGATCGAGGGCGCCTTTCCGCCGCGCGTCGCCGAGGACTGCGCGCGGCTGCTGTGGCGCGAGACGGGGTACGACCCGGACGATCCCGGCACGTGGAAGGACCCTGTCGTGTGGGTGGGTGACATGGCGCAGGGGCCGTTCGCCGCCGCCGTCAACTCCCCTGTTCTTCACCAGGCGTTCGAGCTGCTCGTGGGGCCGGGGCGGTGGGTTCCGCGCTACTCGCTGGGCAGTTTTCCGCTACGGTTCCCGCACCCGGACGAGCCGGACGACGCCGGGTGGCACATCGAGGGGAGCTATCTGCCCGAGAGTTCCGAGGGTGCCGAAGGCGTAACGCTCTGGCACGCGAACCTATGGTCCCGGGACCGCGCCCTGCTGATGCTGTTCCTCTTCAGCGAGGTCACGGAAGCCGACGCCCCGACCCGTATCCGCGTCGGCTCGCATCTCGACGTCCCGCCGGTGCTGGAGCCGTACGGCGAGGAAGGGGCCTCGTTCCTGGAACTCGGTCCGAAGGTGGCGGCGGCCTCCGCCGGACGGCGCCTGGCATGGGCCACCGGTCGCCCCGGTGACGTCTACCTCTGTCACCCCTTCCTCGTCCACGCCGCCCAGCCCCACCACGGCACCCGGCCCCGCTTCATGGCGCAGCCGGCGCTGCTTCCGGCGGTCCCGTACGAACTGGATCGGCCCGACCTGACGTACTCGCCGGTCGAGGCGGCGATCCGCCGAGGTCTGTCCCCCAGTGACTGACCCCCCGGGAACCGCCCGTCAGGCCTGACCGCCGTACCTCCCGGCCGGCTCCGTCACTGTTCGCTTGATCCTTTCTCGAAGTTCGGGCGGCGCGAGGACCTCGATGTCCGTGCCCAGGCGCAGGAATTCGGCGTAGGCGTGGTCGAGGGACTCGACGGGGACCGTGGCCCGGGTCCAGCCGGCTTCGTCCGCCGGCCCCGTCCGTACCTCCCGGGCGAGCGTCACGCCCGGGGCCAGTCGCACCAATGCCTCGCCGCGATACGGACGGTCGTGGAAGTCACGCTGGTACGTCTCCCGGCACGCGGCCAGGTCGAACCCTTCGGGCCGGGTGAACCCCTCGGGCGAGGCGGTGAGTTCCAGGATCTTGTCGACGCGACAGGTGCGCGGTCCCGGGCCCGCCACGACGTACCAGCGGTTCGACCGGGAGACCGCGCTGTGGTCGCTGAACCGGTCGTTCAGCCGCAGCGGCAAGCTGTTCCCGCCGGTCGTCGGCCGCCTCGTGGGCGTCCGGGGCGTGCTCCACGGCGACGAAACCCCGACGGCGAGGACGTCCGGGTCCGGTTCGTCCGGACCGGGGTCTCGTCCCGCGGGGCCCACTGGGAGCAGGCCTTCTCCGTCGACGGCGGGCGGACCTGGGTGACCAACTGGATCATGGACTTCAGCCGGCCTCCGGCCTCCTGAAGCACCGCAGGGTGAAGCGGGGGTCGGGCCGGGGGCGGTCCTGGTCGGGGAGGGTGGCCAGGCGGTCGGCGTAGGTCTCCGTGCGGGGGTCGCCGGGCGGTAGCACGGTGAACCAGCCGCGGCGCAGGTCAGCGATCGTGCGCCGGGGGCTGCGGCCCTGGCCGAGGCCGACGAAGGACGCCCGGCCGGCGGGCAGCAGGCCGTGTTCGGCGGCGTGTGCGGCCACGGTCGCGCAGGCGTCACGGGCCGGGCGGCGTGGCCGTGGGGCCATGACGGAGTCTATGTCGCTGCCCACGTCGTGCGCGGCGGCCTTGTCGACCGTGGTGACGTACACACCGCCCGGCCGCAGCACCCGCGCGCACTCGGCGACGACCGCGCGGACCTCGGCGGGGTCCTCCAGCAGATGCAGCAGCCAGATGCTGGTCACCGCGTCGAACGTGCCATCGGAAAAGGGCAGTCGACGGCTGTCCGCCAGCAGGATCGCGCCGGGCAGGCGGGCCGCCGCCATCCGCGCCATGCCGGCTGTGAGGTCGCACCCCGTGACCTGCAGGCCGGGGCGGTCCGCCGCCAGCCGGCGGGTCACGATTCCAGTGCCGCATGCGACGTCCAGGAGGCGGCTCGCGTCGGCCGGGACCAGGCCGAGGGCGGCGTCGGCGGCCGCCCCGGCCCGCGCCTCGCCGCCGCGCGTCGCGTCGTACGCCTCGGCTTCCTTGCCGTAGTCCAGCACGGGCGTCAGCGCGCGCCGTGGCCCGGGGCGAGGTCCTCCACCCGGCGGGCCAGCTCGAAGTCCTTCTCGGTGACGGCACCGCCCACGCTGTGGGTGTTCACGGTCAGCGACACCGTGTTGTAGCCGAGGGTGAGGTCGGAGTGGTGGTCCAGCTCGTCCTGGACCTGGGCGATGTGCACAACCAGCGCCGCGGCCGCGAAGTGCGAGCCCAGCCGGTACGTGCGGGCGATACGGTCCCCGTCGAGCGACCAGCCCGGCAGCTCGGCCAGCCGGTCCTCGATCTCCTTCTGCGACAGCGGTGCGACGGTCATGGCCCGGCTCCCTTCAGGGGGTCGCGTATCTGTTCAGCCTGCCACAGGAGGCCCTCGGAGTGCCTGGCCGGAGTCCGGTGGTGGGGCATGCGCGGGGCGCGCGGGCGCACGGCCCGGCTCCCGGGCCTGATTTTACGGTCGTACCCGCGCACGCTTCTCGACTACGGTCGAAAGCATGACCATCGTCGCGTCCGCCACCGCCGGCCAGGGCGTCGGCCCGCTGCTGCGGGCCTGGCGGGAGCGGCGCCGGATCAGCCAGCTGAAGCTGGCCCTGCGCGCCGACTCCTCCGCCCGGCACATCAGCTTCGTCGAGACGGGCCGCTCCCGGCCGAGCGAGGAGATGGTGCTGCGGCTGGCGGACCACCTGGACGTCCCGGTACGCGAACGCAACGCGCTGCTGCTGGCGGCCGGTTACGCCCCGCACTACCCGGAGACCCCGCTCGCCGACCCGGCGCTGGACGCGCTGCGCGACGGCATGGAGCGGCTGATCCAGGGCTACGAGCCGTATCCGGCGCTGGTCGTGGACGCCACGTACACGGTCGTCGCCGCCAACCGGGGCATCATCATGCTGCTGGAGGGCGTACCCGATTCGCTGCTGACGCCCGCCCCGAACGCGATGCGGCTGACGCTGCACCCCGACGGTCTCGCGCCGCGCATCCGCAACCTGCGCGAATGGCGCGGGCATCTCCTCGCGCAGATGGAACGGCAGATCGCCCTGCACCGCTCGGACGCGCTGCGCGCCCTGTACGAGGAGGTGGCGGCCTATCCGGTGCCCGAGGACCGGCCGGAGGCCGAACCCGCCGAGCCCGCCGTGTACTTCGCGCTGCCGCTGCGGATCGAGCACGAGGGCCGCGTACTGTCCTTCGTGTCGTCGATCTCCACCTTCAACACGCCCATGGACGTGACCGTGGCCGAGCTGGCGATCGAGACGTTCCTGCCCGCGGACCCCGCGACTGCCAAGTACCTTCAGTCCCAGGTGGGTTGAGCCGAGCCTTGAAGCGCGAATTCCGCGGCGGACAGGTGTGCGAGACGGCATCGCGTGCCAGACTGCTCGCGTACTTCGGCGCGTAGGGGAGGCGTGGCGTGAGTGAGCGGCGGGCTGCGCCCACCGTGGGCCAAGTGGTGCTCGGGAAGCGGCTGCAGGAGCTGCGCGAGGCCGCCGGCCTGGGGCGCGACGAGGCGGCCCGGGTGCTGCGGGTGGCGTCGGCGACCGTACGGCGGATGGAGATGGCCGAGGTCGCCCTGAAGATCCCTTATGTCCAGGTGCTGTTGACGACGTACGGCGTGCCCGACGAGGAGGCCGAAGCGTTCGTCCGGCTCGCGGAGGAGGCCAACCAGCCGGGCTGGTGGCAGCGGTTCCACGACGTGCTGCCCGACTGGTTCAGCCTGTACGTGAGCCTGGAGGGCGCCGCCCGGATCATCCGCTCCTACGAACCGCACTTCCTGCCGGGCTTGTTGCAGACCGAACCGTACGCGCGTGCCGTGATGGAGGCCGGGACGATAGGGCAGATGGACCCGGCCCTGGTCGAGCGCCACGTCTCCCTGCGGATGGAGCGCCAGCGGCTCCTGGAGCGGGACGACCCGCCCCACCTGTGGGTGATCACGGACGAGACGGCGCTGCTCCGCCCGGTGAGCGGCCGTGCCGAAGTCATGCGCGACCAGTTGGACAAGCTCCTCGAGTACGCCGAGCGGGACCGGATCACGCTCCAGATCGCGGAGTTCGCGGACGGCCCGCACCCGGGGACGTACGCGCCCTTCACGCTGTTCCGGTTCGCCGAGCCCGAGCTGCCCGACATGGTCTTCACCGAGTATCTGACCGGTGCCCTCTACCTGGACTCCCGCAAGGAGGTCTCCACGCACCTTGAGGTCCTCGACCACATGACGGCGCAGGCCGCATCCGCGCAGCGGACCAGGAAGATCCTTCGGGTGTACCGCGAGAACCTCTGAGACACCGTCCCGACTCTGCCCGTACGGCCCCGAACTCCTAGGAGAGCACCCCGCATGACCGGATCCGAAGCCGCGTCCATCCGCATCGACACCAGTCGGCCGCATCCGGCACGGGTCTACGACTGGTGGCTGGGCGGCAAGGACAACTACCCGGTGGACGAGGAACTGGCCCGCAAGATCCTCGCCGCCGACGGCACCGTGGTGCGCGGCGCGCGGGCCAACCGCCGGTTCATGCAGCGGGCGACCCGCACCGCCGCACAGGCCGGGATCCGGCAGTTCCTCGACATCGGCACGGGCATCCCCACCGAGCCCAATCTGCACCAGGTGGCCCAGGGCGTCGCCCCGGAGTCGAGGGTCGTGTACGTGGACAACGACCCGATCGTCCTGAGGCACGCGCAGGCGCTGCTGCACGGTTCCGCCGAGGGCAGCACCGACTACGTCCACGCCGACGTCCGCGACCCCGGCACGATCCTGCGGCTGGCCGGCGAGACCCTGGACTTCTCGCAGCCGGTCTCGCTGTCGCTGGTCGCGCTCACGCACTATCTGGACGACGCCGCCGACGGCGACGACGTGTACGGCCTGATCGCGCGGTACGTCGACGCGCTCGCCCCGGGCAGCCATCTGGTGCTCTCCCAGGTCACCGCCGATCTCGCCCCCGAGGGCGTGGCGCAGGCGGCCGAGCAGTTCCGGCGCAGCGGCACCCCGTTCCACCCGCGCTCGCTGGCCGACTTCTCGCGCTTCTTCGACGGTCTGGAACTGCTGGGTCCGGGCGCGATCGCCGTGTCCGGCTGGCGTCCGGAGCCGGCGGACGTTGCGGCGCAGACGGAGGGCGTCGTGCCGGTCTACGGGGCCGTCGCCCGCAAGGTCTGACCCGTACGGCTGGCCTGAACGGGTGCGCTCCCGCGCCCGCCCCTAGGTTCTAACCGAGGGGTGAGCTAGGGAGCGCACGTGACCGAGACACGGACACCGCCGAGGGAGCCGGGCGCGGCGCTGCTGAGCGCCGGGAGGTTCTTCCGGCCCGGCACGCCCTCCCCCGACCTGCACAGTGTGCGGCTGACCGGAGGCCGGGAGGGTGACGTCTTCTACCGGGACCGCTGGAGCCACGACAAGGTGGTGCGCTCCACCCACGGCGTGAACTGCACCGGTTCGTGCCGCTGGAAGGTGTACGTCAAGGACGGGATCATCACCTGGGAGACCCAGGAGACGGACTACCCCTCGGTGGGTCCGGACCGCCCCGAGTACGAGCCCCGCGGCTGCCCGCGCGGCGCCGCCTTCTCCTGGTACACCTACTCCCCCACCCGGGTGCGCTACCCGTACGTCCGCGGTGTCCTGCTGGAGATGTACCGGGAGGCGAAGCAGCGGCTGTCCGATCCGGTGCTGGCCTGGGCGGACCTCCAGGACGATCCCGAGCGGCGCCGGCGCTACCAGCGAGCCCGCGGCAAGGGCGGACTGGTGCGGGCCACGTGGGACGAGGCGGTGGAGATCGTCGCCGCGGCACACGTCCACACCATCAAGACGTACGGCCCGGACCGCATCGCCGGCTTCTCCCCGATTCCCGCGATGTCGATGGTGTCGCACGCGGCCGGGGCCCGCTTCCACTCGCTGATCGGCGCCCCGATGCTGTCCTTCTACGACTGGTACGCCGACCTTCCGGTGGCCTCGCCGCAGGTCTTCGGCGACCAGACGGACGTACCGGAGTCGGGCGACTGGTGGGACGCCGCCTACCTGATGATGTGGGGCTCCAACGTCCCGGTGACCCGGACCCCGGACGCGCACTGGATGGCCGAGGCGCGCTACCGCGGTCAGAAGGTCGTGGTGGTGTCCCCGGACTACGCGGACAACACCAAGTTCGCCGACGAGTGGCTGCACCCGCACCCCGGCACGGACGGGGCGCTCGCGCTGGCGATGGGGCACGTGGTCCTGAAGGAGTTCTTCGTCGACCGCGAGACGCCGTTCTTCGCGGACTACGTACGGCGGTTCACCGACCTGCCGTTCCTGGTGACGCTGACCGGGCGGGACGGAGCGTACGTACCGGGGAAGTTCCTGCGCGCCGCCGACCTCGGGCAGAAGAGCGAGGGCGCTCAGTGGAAGACAGTCGTGCTGGACGACGTGACCGGCCGCGCGGTCGTGCCGAACGGCTCGCTGGGCTTCCGCTGGACCGAGTCGGGCAAGGGGAAATGGAACCTCGAACTCGGCGATGTGCGACCACGGTTGAGCCTCTACGGCAGTGAGGTCGCGGCCGGTGTGGAGGTGCTGCTGCCGCGCTTCGACACCGAGGGCGGTCAGCACGGGCAGGGGCGCGGGGAGGTGCTGCGGCGCGGGGTGCCGGCCACCCGGCTCGGCGGCCCCGAGGGCCCGCTCGTGACGACCGTGTTCGATCTGCTGCTCGCACAGTACGGCGTGCTCCGGCACGGCCTGCCGGGCGCATGGCCGGCCTCGTACGACGACGCCCGCACCCCGGGCACCCCCGCCTGGCAGGAGGTGCACACATCCGTCCCCGCGGCCAAGTGCGTGAAGATCGCCCGGGAGTTCGCGCGCACCGCCGAGCGGTCGCAGGGCCGCTGCATGATCCTGATGGGCGCGGGCACCAACCACTGGTTCCACTCCGAGACGATCTACCGTGCCTTCCTCGCACTGCTCCAGCTGACGGGCTGCCAGGGCCGCAACGGCGGCGGCTGGGCGCACTACGTCGGCCAGGAGAAGTGCCGCCCGGTCACCGGCTGGGCGACGCTGGCCGCCGCCTCCGACTGGTCACGGCCGCCCCGGCAGATGATCGGCACCGCGTACTGGTTCCTCAACACCGACCAGTGGCGCTACGACCGGTTCGGCGCCGACGTGCTCGCCTCGCCGCTGGGTGAGGGCCGGTTCGCGGGGATGACCGGTGCGGACTGCCTCGCCCTGTCGGCGCGGGCGGGCTGGATGCCGTCGTACCCGACCTTCGACCGCAATCCGCTGGAGCTGGGCGAGGTCTTCGGCGACCCGGTGGCCAAGGCGGTGGCCGAACTGCGCACGGCCACACTGAAGTTCGCCTGCGAGGACCCGGACGCGCCGGAGAACTGGCCGCGGATCGTGACGCTGTGGCGGGCCAATCTCCTCGGCTCGTCGGCGAAGGGCACCGAGTACTTCACCAAGCATCTGCTGGGCACGCAGTCCTCGCTGCGGGCCGAGGAGGCGGCGCCGGACGAGCGGCCGCGCGACGTGACCTGGCGGGCCGAGGCCCCCGAGGGCAAGCTCGACCTGCTGCTGTCCCTCGACTTCCGGCAGACCTCCTCCACGCTGCTGTCGGACGTCGTGCTGCCCGCGGCGACCTGGTACGAGAAGCACGACCTGTCGTCCACCGACATGCATCCCTACGTGCACTCCTTCTCCCCCGCCGTGGATCCGCCGTGGCAGGCCCGGACCGACTTCGACGCGTTCAAGGCGCTCGCCGAGAAACTGAGCGAGCTGGCCGCCGGTCATCTGGGCGTGCGCAGGGACCTGGTCGCCTCGCCGCTCCAGCACGACACCCCGGGAGAGATCGCCCAGCCGGGCGGGGTCGCGCTGGACTGGCGGCGCGGCGAGTGCGATCCCGAGCCCGGCCGGACCATGCCGAACCTGACAGTGGTCGAGCGGGACTACACCGCGATCGGCGCCAAGTTCGCCGCCCTCGGCCCGCTGGTTGAGGAACTGGGCCTGCCCGCCAAGGGGATCGCACTGCGGCCGGACGAAGAGGTCCAGCAGCTGCGGCAGTCGAACGGCGTCGGTTACGAGGGCCGCCCGTCCCTGGACACGGCGGTGAAGGCGTGCGACACCATCCTGAGCCTGTCCGGCACCACCAACGGCCGCCTCGCCACCCAGGGTTTCCACACCCTGGAACAGCGCACCGGCCAGGAGATGGCACACCTCGCCGCCGAGCACGAGGGCAAGCGGATCACCTACGCCGACACCCAGGCGGCACCCGTACCGGTGATCACCTCGCCGGAATGGTCCGGCAGCGAGTCCGGCGGGCGCCGCTACACGGCGTTCACACTGAACACCGAGCATCTCAAGCCCTGGCACACGCTCACCGGGCGCCAGCACTTCTTCCTCGACCACGACTGGATCCACGAACTGGGCGAGGCGCTCCCGGTGTACCGGCCGCCGCTCGACATGAACCGCCTGTTCGGCGAACCCCGGCTCGGCCCGGACGGGCAGCAGGAGGTGACGGTCCGTTACCTCACCCCGCACAACAAGTGGTCCATCCACTCCGAGTACCAGGACAACCTGTTCATGCTGGCCCTCTCCCGCGGCGGCCAGAACATCTGGATGTCCCCCGAGGACGCGGACGCGATCGGTGTCGCGGACGACGACTGGATCGAGGCCGTGAACCGCAACGGCGTGGTGGTGGCCCGCGCGGTCGTCTCGCACCGGATGCCGCCCGGCACGGTCTACATGCACCACGCGCAGGAGCGCACGGTGAACGTCCCCAAGGCCGAGACCACCGGCCGACGCGGCGGCATCCACAACTCGCTCACCCGTCTCGTCCTCAAGCCGTCCCACCTCATCGGCGGCTACGCCCAGTTGTCCTGGGCGTTCAACTACCTGGGCCCGACGGGGAACCAGCGCGACGAGGTGACGGTGATCCGGCGCCGCGCCCAGGAGGTCGAGTACTGATGCGCCCGATGGCCCAGATCGCGATGGTCATGAACCTCGACAAGTGCATCGGCTGCCACACCTGCTCGGTCACCTGCAAACAGGCGTGGACCAACAGGCGGGGCATGGAGTACGTCTGGTTCAACAACGTGGAGACCCGCCCGGGGCAGGGTTATCCGCGCCGCTACGAGGACCAGGAGACGTGGCGCGGCGGCTGGCAGCTGAACCGGCGCGGCGCCCTCAAGCTCAGGGCGGGCGGACGCCTGCACAAGCTCGCCGGGATCTTCTCGAACCCGAAACTCCCGGAGATCAAGGACTACTACGAGCCCTGGACGTACGACTACAAGAACCTCACCGACGCACCGCTCGGCGACGACTACCCGGTGGCCCGGCCGGTCTCGCAGCTCGACGGCAAGCCGATGAAGATCGAGTGGTCGGCGAACTGGGACGACGACCTGGCGGGCGCCCCGGCGTACGGGGACCTGGACCCGATGGTGGAGCGGACGCGCAGGCAGGCCTCGGACAAGGTGAAGTTCGAGTACGAGCAGACGTTCATGTTCTATCTGCCGCGCATCTGCGAGCACTGTCTCAACCCGTCCTGCGTGGCGTCCTGTCCGTCCGGCGCGATGTACAAGCGGGCGGAGGACGGCATCGTCCTGGTCGACCAGGACCGCTGCCGGGGCTGGCGGATGTGCGTGACCGGATGCCCGTACAAGAAGGTGTACTTCAACCACCGCACCGGCAAGGCCGAGAAGTGCACCCTGTGCTACCCGCGTATCGAGGTCGGCCTGCCGACGGTGTGCTCGGAGACGTGCGTGGGCCGGCTGCGCTATCTCGGGGTGGTCCTCTACGACGCCGACAAGGTGACCGCTGCCGCCTCCGTCCACGACGAAAAGCAGCTGTACGAGGCCCAGTTGGGGGTGTTCCTCGACCCGGAGGACCCGGAGGTGCGGCGGGCCTGCGAGGAGGCGGGGATCCCGTACGACTGGCTGGAGGCGGCACGCCGCTCCCCCGTCCGTGCGCTGATCAGCACGTATCGGGTGGCGCTGCCGCTGCATCCGGAGTACCGCACGATGCCGATGGTCTGGTACATCCCGCCGCTGTCGCCGGTGGTGGACGCGCTTGCGGAGACCGGGCACGACGGCGAGGACGCGGCGAACCTGTTCGGCGCGATCGACACGCTGCGCATTCCGCTGGAGTACCTGGCGGAGCTGTTCACGGCGGGCGACACCGGGCCGGTGCGGGCGGCGCTGGAGCGGCTCGCCGCGATGCGCTCCCACATGCGGGCGCTCAACCTCGGCGAGGAGCCGGACCGCGGGGTCGCCGCGGCCGTCGGCATGGAGCCGGACGGGGTCGAGGCGATGTACCGGCTGCTGGCGATCGCCAAGTACGAGGAGCGGTACGTCATTCCGACCGCCGCCGTCGGCGACGCGCGCCGGCTCGAGGAGTCGGCACTGCCCGAGGGATGCAGCCTCGACTACGAGGGCGGGCCCGGCATGGGCGGCGAGGGACGCGACGGGCCGTTCGGCCGGGACTCCGGGCACAGAAGGCTGCCGCTGGTGACGCTGGAGAGCTTCCACGCCCTGCGCCGACGGCAGACCTCCGACGACGGCCGGGAGGCCTGATGCCCGCGGACGCGGTGTTCTACCAGGCGGCGGCGCTCTGTCTGACGTACCCGGACGAGGACTTCGTCGCCCGGCTCCCTCTGCTGCGCGAAGCCGCCCCGCAGCTGCGGGAGTTCACCGACCACGCTGCGGTGACCCCGCTCGGTGACCTGGCGGCGCACTACGTCCAGGTCTTCGACTTCAAGAACCGGCACAGCCTGTATCTGAGCTGGTGGCGCGACGGCGACACCCGGCGGCGCGGGATGTCGCTGGTCCGCTTCAAGGACCTCTACCGGGCGCACGGACTGGAGTTCAGCGGCGAGGAACTGCCCGACTTCCTGCCCGCGGTCCTGGAGTTCACGGCCCGGACCGGCAACACGGACCCGCTCACCGAGCACCACGAAGCCCTGGAGCAACTGCGCTCCCGGCTCACCGACTTCGGCACGCCGTACGCGTCCGTCCTGGACGCGGTCTGCGCGACGCTGCCGCCCGCACCACCCTCCGGGAGGCGTCCATGACCACACTGCTGTGGGGCGCCCTGCCCTACATCGCCTTCGCCCTCCTCGTCGCCGGTCTGATCTGGCGCCACCGCTACGACAAGTTCGGCTGGACGTCCCGCTCGTCCCAGATCTACGAGTCGAAACTCCTGAACATCGCCTCACCCGTGTTCCACTACGGCATCCTGTTCGTGCTGGCCGGACACCTGATCGGGCTGTTCGTCCCGGAATCCTGGACGAACGCGACGGGTATCGGCGAACACACCTACCACCTCTTCTCCCTGTACGGCGGCACGTTCGCGGGCGTCCTCACGGTGTGCGGGATCGCCCTGCTCATCTACCGGCGCCGCACCCGCGCGCCGGTCCTCCGCGCGACCACCGTCAACGACAAGGTCATGTACGTCGTCCTCGTCGCCGCGATCGTCCTGGGCATGACCGCCAAGCTGACGCACGTCTCCGACGACGGCTACAACTACCGTGCGACGATCGCGCCTTGGGCACGCAGCCTGTTCACGCTCAGCCCGAGGACGGACCTGATGACGAACGTGCCGGTCCTCTACCAGATCCACGCGGTGATCGGCATGCTCCTGATCGCCTTCGTCCCGTACAGCCGCCTGGTCCATATGTTCAGCGCGCCTTTGCAGTACCTGTTCCGCCCGTACGTGGTCTACCGGACACGGGACCCCCGGCAACTGGGCCCGCGCCCGGAGCGGCGGGGCTGGGAGCGGGCGGGATCCTAAGAGCCATCACGTAATGCAGGCGGAGACGCACCTCACCACGGGGGCTGCTCCGTTTACCGGACGTCGAGCTTGAGGTTGTCGAGTGCGGCGACCCCGGCTACGGCGTGGTTGATCGCGTGGCCGCGGCGTCGGCATGGACGCAGGACCTGGTGGTCTTTGAGTCGGGCGATGGTGTGCTCGGCGACGGCCCGGCTTTTTCGGAACCGGCGGTAGTTGCGGTCTTTGATGATGCGACCGTCGGGGCCGCGGCATGGCGTTCGGACGCGGTCGACGCCACGGTAGCCGCCGTCGCCGGACAGGCGGGGATGGTCGGGCAAGGTAGCTTCCAGAGTTTCCCGGAAGACGACGACATCGTTGCGGTTGCCCGGCCACGCCTCTCCCACAGCGACCACGCGGCGGTCCCTTGCCCGGCAGAGACTCACCGATCCGGATGACCCCAGCACGGCGCGCCTGGACATCGTCCAGGCGCGCCACACACAGATCCTCTTCGAACCAGGGCTGCAAGAGGCCCTGTCGAGTCAACCGCAGCGCGGTGCCCGCCCCCGCACGGGGCCGCACCCACGCGGCAGCCCACAGGCCGGAATCTTCCGGCCGCCGCGGGCCTCTGCTCGACAAAACACACCGACCGGTACCGGACAACCCCCGAATGAGACCCCACCCGCGAACGCGCGGCACAAGGCCCACGTCGGAACAGCCGGCCACACGGACAACACGCCACCCAGGCGCGCCCGCTCCGTACAGAGACCGGACGGACATCACAGCATTACGTGATGACTCTTAGGCCGCGCCGCCGCGTGTGTCGCGTTCGTCGTCCACGATCTCCGCGTCGACCACGCCTTCCTCCTCGGGGGAGGCGTGCTCGGTGCTCTGCTGCGTCGAGGACTCCTGGCCGGCACTGGCGTACATCGCCTGGCCCATCTTCTGGCTGACCGTGGCGAGTTTCTCGACTCCCGTGCGCAGGGCGGACGTTTCCGCGTTCTGGTCGAGGAGTTGCTTCAGGTCCGTGATCGCCGACTCCACCTCCGACTTCGTGTCCGCGGGGATCCGGTCGCTGTTGTCGCCGATGAACTTCTCGGTCTGGTAGACGAGTTGCTCGGCCTGGTTGCGGGTCTCCGCCGCCTCGCGGCGGTTGCGGTCCTCCTCCGCGTACTGCTCGGCCTCCCGCATCATGCGGTCGATGTCGTCCTTCGGGAGCGCCGATCCGCCCGTCACCGTCATCTTCTGCTCGCGGCCCGTGGCCAGGTCCTTGGCCGAGACGTGCATGATTCCGTTGGCGTCGATGTCGAACGCCACCTCGATCTGCGGCACGCCCCGCGGGGCGGGGGGCAGCCCGGTCAGGTCGAAGACGCCGAGCTTCTTGTTGTACGCGGCGATCTCGCGTTCGCCCTGGTAGACCTGGATGCCGACCGAGGGCTGGTTGTCGGTGGCGGTGGTGAAGATCTCCGAACGGCGGGTCGGGATCGTCGTGTTGCGCTCGATCAGCTTGGTCATGATGCCGCCCTTGGTCTCGATGCCCAGGGACAGCGGGGTGACGTCGAGGAGGAGGACGTCCTTCACATCGCCCCGGATCACGCCCGCCTGCAGCGCCGCGCCGACCGCGACCACCTCGTCGGGGTTGACGCCCTTGTGCGGGTCCTTTCCGGTCAGCTCCTTGACCAGGTCGGTGACCGCGGGCATCCGGGTGGAGCCGCCGACCAGGATCACGTGGTCGACGGCGGACAGCTGCACGTTCGCGTCCTTGACCGCCTGGTGGAAGGGGGTCTTGCACCGGTCGAGGAGGTCGGCGGTCAGCTCCTGGAACTGGGCGCGGGTCAGCTTCTCCTCGAGGTGCAGTGGGCCCTCGGCGGAGGCGGTGATGTAGGGCAGGTTGATGGACGTCTCGGACGAGGACGACAGCTCGATCTTCGCCTTCTCGGCGCCCTCCCGCAGCCGCTGCACCGCCATCTTGTCGCCCGCGAGGTCGATGCCGTACTGCCCCTTGAACTTCTTGACCAGGTGCTCGACGATCCGCTGGTCCCAGTCGTCGCCGCCGAGATGCGTGTCGCCGTTGGTCGCCTTGACCTCGATGACGCCGTCGCCGATCTCCAGCAGGGAGACGTCGAAGGTGCCGCCGCCGAGGTCGAAGACCAGGACGGTCTGCTCCTCGCCGCGGTCGAGGCCGTAGGCGAGCGCCGCGGCCGTCGGTTCGTTGATGATCCTGAGCACCTTCAGGCCGGCGATCTCCCCGGCCTCCTTGGTGGCCTGCCGCTGGGAGTCGTCGAAGTACGCGGGGACGGTGATCACCGCGTCGGTGACGTCCTCGCCCAGATAGGCCTCCGCGTCCCGCTTCAGCTTCTGCAGCACCCGCGCCGACAGTTCCTGCGCCCGGTAGCGGGTGCCGTCGACCGAGCCGCTGTCCGGGAAGCGCCACGCCCCGTCGCCCATGTGCCGCTTCACCGAGCGCGCGGTGCGCTCCACGTTGGTCACGGCCTGCCGCTTGGCGACCTCGCCGACCAGCACCTCGCCGTTCTTGGCGAAGGCCACGACCGACGGTGTGGTCCTCGCTCCCTCGGCATTGGCGACGACGGTGGGCTCACCGCCTTCCAGGACGGCCACCACCGAGTTCGTCGTCCCGAGATCGATCCCGACCGCACGTGCCATCTCCGTCCCCTTCCGCGAGGGCGTTTCCTCGACTCCAGCACAAAACTTGAGTGCGCTGTTGTCAATGCCGAGTACCCCGTTCAGGGGTGGAAACGACGATGCCGCGCCCCGGCGGGACGCGGCATCCGGGGCGCGGGGATGTCAGGCGAGCTTCGCCGACAGGGTGATGGTCGTGCCGGCCAGAGCCTGGCTGACCGGGCAGTTCTTCTTGGCGTCCTCGGCGGCGACGACGAACGCGTCGTTGTCGAGGCCGGGGACGGTGCCCTCGACCGTCAGGTGGATGCCGGTGATGCCCTCACCCGGCTGGAACGTGACGTCGGCCGAGGTGACGAGCTTGGTGGGCGGGGTGCCGGCGCCGGCCAGGCCGTGCGACAGGGCCATGGAGAAGCAGCTGGAGTGGGCGGCGGCGATCAGCTCCTCGGGGCTGGTCTTGCCGTTCGCCTGCTCGGCGCGCGACGGCCACGACACCGGCTGCGGGCCGATACCGGAGGAGTCGAAGGTGACGACGCCGTTGCCCTCGAGCAGGTTGCCTTCCCAGACGGTGTGTGCGGTGCGCGTGGTTGCCACGGCTGTTCCTTTCACTGTGGTCCGGTTTCCGGATTCCGTACCCCCATCCGATCACATTCGGACTCACTGCACCCTGAAGACCGGGCCACGCGGGGTGAACGGCAGACGAGCACCCGGCGGAAGCAGATAGGCGTGCTCGCGCCGCACCCGCAGCACGTCGCACCAGCCGTCGGTGATGACCAGCACCGGCGCGCCCGGCGGAAAGTCGTCCGCCCGGTGCAGCAGGTCGATGCCGGGCTGCAGGACCGTGCCGCCGCGCCCGTGCACCCGCACCCGCCCGGCGATCTCCGTGGCCGGCAGATAGCCGGCGTCGTGCGGTGCCGCGTCGCAGAAGACGACCCGGGCGGCCGGTACGTCACGGGCCTCGGCGTACGAGGCGATCGCGCCCAGCGCCTTGCCGAGCAGGACGCGGTCCATGGAGCCGGAGGTGTCGAGAACCACGCCGAAGGTGCAGCGGGCGATCTCCTCGGGCGGGAAGTATCGGCCCGCGCGCGGGATGCCGGGGGTGGAGGACTGGCGGCGCGAGGGGCGGGCGTACGACCGTACCGCCTCGGGGCGGGGCACGAATTCGTCGAACCAGCGGGCCAGTCGAGCGTCCCACGGCAGCGGCGGATGGCTGAGGGCGCGGATCTCCTCGACCAGGCCGCCCGGCAGGAAGCCGCGCTCCTGCGCCTGGTGCAGGTCCAGGCCCCGGCACAGGCCGCGGCGGTAGAACTCGTCCAGGTCGACGTAGTCGCCGGGCGGCCCCAGCGGAGCGCCGAGCATGTCGCCGAGCCCTTTGCCGCGCAGGGTCGCCAGGCGCCGCATCCGGCGCAGGTCGCCCGCGATACGGTCGTAGACCTCCTCGGCGGACAGGCCGGCCAACTCCGGGTCGTGCAGCAGCCCTTCGGGCATCGACCCGACCTGCATCCCGCACAGCCAGCCGTTGATGACGTAGTCGCAGGCGACGTTGAAGAGGTAGGGGTCGCGGGTGCCGCGGCGGTCGCCGTGGCGCAGGGCAGCGTGCAGCATCTCGTGGGCGAGGACGAACCGCCATTCCTCGTCGTCGAACTCGCGCAACGGGTTGACATAGATCTCGGCCGCCTCGGCGTTCACCGCGGCGACGGAGATGTCGTGGGCGCGGGCGAGTTCGGCGTCGGCGACCACCGTGATGCCGGCCGCGATACCGCCGAGCAGCGGGTAGGAGGAGACGAACCAGCTCAGCGCCCGCTCCCAGGGCTGCAGCCGGGTGGGGCCGCCGCGCATCGAGGCACGGCGGCCGCCGGCCACGTCCATCGCCGTGGCCACCGTACGGGTCAGGGCATGCGCGAACGCCAGTTGCCAGTCGGGTGCCGTGCCGCCCTTCCAGGTGTCCCACGGCACCAGCAGCTGGTCCGGCTCGCCGCCCGCCGTACCGCAGCGTTCGTACGCGGCCGGGATGCCGCTCCGGCGCCAGCGGGCGGCGAGCTGTTCCTCGTCGCCGTCCGGGTACGACGGCGGCAGCTCGTCCGGGGTGCGGCCGACGGGGAAGCCGAGCAGGAAGCGGTTGACCACGGCGCAGCGGGCGGCGAGGTCGTACCGGTCCGGCTGGGTGCGCCGGCCGGTCGCCGCCGGGACGTGACCGAAGCCCAGGTGGATGACGCCGTGCGCGACGGCCCAGGCCCACTCGGCGGGTTCGGCCCGGCGGGCGGGGTGGACGTGCAGCACACCGTCGGAGTCGACGCGGACGAGACCGGCCCGGGGCGCGGACGCGCAGTCGTCCTGGCGGCAGGTGCTGAACCCGATGGCCGCGAGCGCCCGGTTGGCCCGCACCAGCCGCATGCCTTCGGCGAACGCCTCCGCCGCCGGGTCCTGCTCCGGCTTCTCGCGGCCACGCGCACGGGTCACCGGCGCGCCTCCACGAGCCGGGGCATGTCCCGGGCCGCCTCGACCAGGAACCAGGCGGGCAGGACGGGGTTGCCGTCGGTGTCCGGGGCGATGACGCTCTGCGCGACCTCCACCGATATCTCGGCGAGCTGCACGAGCAGCGACTTGGCGCGGTACGCGGTCTGCCGCCCGCTCGCCGAGAGGTGGTCCTTGCTCGCGGGCAGCTCCTTGACGAGCCGGCCGCGGAACGACTCGGCGAGGTAGTAGAGCAGGTCGCGGTCCTCGAGCCGGTGCGGCCAGCGGGCGTCGCCCTTGATGACGGCCTCGATGCCGTACCGGCTGCGCACGATCTTGACGTAGCCGCAGAACGCGGTCGCGTGCGCGGGCGTCAGCGTGCCGTGCGCGAGGACCTTCAGGGTCTCCTCGTCGAGGTCCTGCCCGAAGGAGTGCAGGGCGTCGGAGAGCATGTGCCAGGAGCGGGGCGTGGAGAACGGCTCCTCGGTCTTCGGCGGCTTGGACCACAGGTGGTCGGGGCGGTCGGTGAGGTGGTCCAGGATCCACGGATGGATGGCGTTGTTCGCGGCCCAGACGAGCCAGTCCTTGGCGGAGGCCTCCAGGTGGACGTGGGCGAGGCGGTTGACGAGGGCGGAGGCGATGGGGCGGGCCAGCGCGTTGTCGGTGGCCCGGTTGCCCGCGCCGATCACGATGGACCCCTTGGGCAGCTCGTAGGTGCCGATACGGCGGTCCAGGATCAGCGAGTAGAACGCCTTCTGCACATCCGGGGTGGCCGCGTTCAGCTCGTCCAGGAACAGGCAGTACGGCTCGTCCCGGGCGATCGCCTCCGGCGGGCAGAACACCGACCGTCCGTCCCGGATCTGCGGGACACCGATGAGATCCTCGGGCGCGAGCTGAGTACCAAGGAGGCTCACGCACTCCAGCCCCAACGACTCGGCGAACTCCCTGACCAGGGACGATTTTCCGATGCCGGGGGCGCCCCAGAGGAACACGGGCCGCACGGTGGCCAGACCGAGCAGGAGTTCGGGGATGCGGACGGGAGTGACGGTGACGGCAGCCTGCAATGCAAAGGCTCCTCGGGAATGTTCGAGAGACGTACGACGCGCACCAGTGTGGGCGTACGGACGTGTGGGCGCAGCCGAATTTCAGGCGGCCCGGCGGTCCTGTTCCGCCTCCGCGAGCGGCACCTGGGGCCCGTTCGACTCGCTCAGCCAGCGGCGCAGGACGCGGTGCACGTGCTCGGCGCCGGCCAGTTCCTCCCCGTCGCCGGCCGGCGCGGGCAGCTCGAGGGGCGACAGCAGGAAGGGGCGGGCCTGGGCGCCGCCGAGGCCGCCGTGCGAGCCGATCTGCTCCTCGAAGGCGAGGACTTCGCCCTCGGCCGGTTCGTACCAGGAGTTGACCATGATGTCGGCGGTGTGCGGGAAGGCGTGCGTGCGACGGACGGCGTCGGCGGCGCCGGGCCCGAACACGGTCAGCGGGCCGGGCTGTTCGTCGAGCCGGTCCAGCGGGATCTCCGCACCGTACGCCCCGAGGACCACCCCGCCGTGCTCCTCGCTGCGCACCAGCAGGAACCCGATGCCGGGGTGGTTGGCGAGGGTGGGGAGCAGCGCGGGGTGCCGGGCGTCGATCTCCTCCTTGGTCATACGGTGCGGCACATCCGGGAAGGAGATCAGGCCGAGGTTGCCCGAGGCCAGCACGATCGGCTCCGAGCGGCGGCGGGAGGGGCGGTGGTGCTCGCCGCGTTCCTCGACCGGCCTGCGCAGCGCCGCCCGTACGGCCGCCCGCGCCTCCGTGCCGCTGTGGGTGCGCTCGGCCTTTCTCGGTACGGGCAGTCCGCAGCCGGCGCGGACGAGCTGGCCGAGGGTGAGGCCGTAGCGGGCGCGGAAGGTCTCACCGGGGCTCTGGCCGTGGTCGGAGAGGACCACGATCCGGTACGGCCGCGGGGCGTGCTCGGCGACCTTCTCGATCAGGGCGAGCGACCGGTCGAGGCGCTGGAGCACCTTCTCGGTGTCGCGGCTGCGCGGCCCGGAGTGGTGGGCGACCTCGTCGTAGGCGACCAGGTCGGCGTAGACGGCGGTGCGCCCCGCGAGCAGGTCGCCCATCACGGCCGCGACGACGACGTCCCGCTCGACGACGGTGGCGAAGGCGCGCACGAACGGGTAGAGACCGCCGCGGCCGACACGCGGGCGCTGCTTGCGGGCGCGGGCCCGGGTGGACTGGGCGATCTCGCGGCCGACCTCGGCGCAGAAGGACAAGGCGGTGCGGACGGCGTTGGCGGGGTCGGAGAAGTAGGCGAAGTAGCCCGCGCGGGAGCGGTTCTCACGGCCCCGGCGGCGGGCGGCGATGGACAGGACGAGGGCCTGTTCGTCGGCGCCGCCGCTGAACAGGTTGCCGCGACTGGCACCGTCCACCGTGAGCAGTCCGCCGTCGCCGGTGCGCTCGACGGCACGGCGCTGGAGTTCGGCGGCGCTGGTCGGGCGGTTGCAGACCATCACCTCGCGGTGCTCCTTCTCGTACCAACGGAACGCGGGCACGTCGAAGGTGCTGCCGTGCAGGATGCCGAGCTGGCTGGCGCCGGTCTGGCTGGACCAGTCGGTGCGCCAGGGGGTGAGCCGGTGGGTGGGGCGCCGGCCGTCGCCGGCGGCCAGCCAGCGGCCGACGGTCGGCATGAGTCCCTTGCGGACGGCGTCGGTGATTACGTCGTGGCCGACGCCGTCGAGCTGGACGACGACGGTGCCGGGGGCGGACGGGCACGGCGGGTGGGCTCCGCGGCGGCGGTCGGCGAGCCGGTAGAGACGGCGGCGGTAGGCGTCGTCGTCGCGCACGGCGAGGGCACCGCCGGTGGCGGAGGCGACGGCGGACATCACGGCAGCGACCATGACGGCGGTCTCGGGGGCGACCTCGCTCTGGCCGGACGGGTTGATGCGCAGGGCGACCAGCAGCAGCGAGCCGTTGAGGAAGAACACGAGCAGGCCGAGCACCAGGGCGGGCACGAGCAGCAGCAGCCGTACGAGAAGCGGCCAGACGACGGCCGAGAGCACACCGAAGGCGCCGGCGCCGAGCGCGGCGGTGATGGCGATGCGGGTGGCGCTGTCGCCGTGGGCGGACTGGAGCTGGAAGTCGGGCAGGATCCCGGCGAGCACGAGCATGGTGACGGTCGAGCCCGCCCACACGGTCACACTCCGCCCGACCTGCCGCGCGACCCGCCGCCACCGCCCGCCAAGCACGCCCCGACCACCTCACATCCCGTCCCCACGCCGACGGGGACCTGGGCTCCACCTTGTCACAGGGCGTTGCCCGGATTTCGGGGAGTCCGCCACCGGCGGTCCGTCCGAGCACGACCGCCGCACGCCGGGCATCGCACCGCCCCCTGAAACCGCCGCGGCGGCGGGCCACCACGGCGGCGGAGCCCAGCGGTGCCGAACCGGCCGTGACAGACGACACGGGCCCGGCCCGCACACGGCGAGCACCCGGCGACGCGGCCGGCACAGACCCCCGCCGAGCCCGCGGCAGCGGCTACCGCCCGTCGTACCCCGCCGTCGGCATCGACAGGCGGCGGTGTACCCGGGCCTTCATCTGGGCGTCGTACAGCGGTTCCGCGTGGCCGACCGTCTCGACCCGCACCCCGCGCCGCGCGCACTCCGCGGTGAACTCGTCCACGGACGACAGCGCGCTCTCCAGAACCCGGCGACTGGGCGCCACGAACACGTCCGTCCCGGGCCGCACCCCGTCCCACAGCACGCAGTGGTCCGCACGCAGCCCCCGGACGAGCAGCTCGCGCACGACGACGTAGCCGCGCTCGACGGCCCAGCGGGCGCACATCGCGTGCTGACTGCGCGAGTCCACGAGGAAGGGATCCGCTTCCAGCTCCTCGAGCGGCGTCAGACTCGCGATCGCCGTGACGCGGACCGGTCCCATGGCGTCCCCCTCACCTCCGGGTTTCGCCGCCGACCCTACTCCTGCCCGTAGGCTTCGGGGGAGTCGCGCGAAGGGGGCAAAGAAGGTGCCGGTGGAGATCACGTGGTGGGGTCACGCCACCTGCACGGTGGCGGACTCGGACGTACGCGTGCTCACCGATCCCCTGTTCGCCCGCCGGCTCGCGCATCTCCGCCGCCGCCGCGGCGGGACTCCCCCGCCGGACGCCGCCCGCGCGGACGTCGTGCTCGTCTCGCATCTGCACGCCGACCACCTGCACGTTCCCTCGCTGGCCCGGCTCGCCCCGGGCACGCGCCTGCTCGTACCCCGGGGCGCACCACGGGCGGTGCCCGGGTTGCGCCGGCTCGGTCAGCTGCGGATCACGGAGATGGCGCCGGGCGACACCGCCACGGTCGGGGACCTCGTCGTACGGGCCGTGCCCGCGCGGCACGACGGACGGCGGCTGCCGGTCGGCCCGCACCGCGCCCCCGCGCTCGGGTACGTCGTCGAGGGCGAGGCCAAGACCTACTTCGCCGGGGACACCGGGCTGTTCGACTCCATGCCCGCCGAGGTCGGGCCGGTGGACGTGGCGCTGCTCCCGGTCGGCGGGTGGGGGCCGTACCTCGGCGAGGAACACCTGGACGCGCGCCGGGCGGCGCAGGCGCTGGCCCGGCTCGCGCCCCGCAGTGCGGTGCCGGTGCACTACGGCACGTACTGGCCGATCGGCATGGACGCCGTGCGCCCCCATGAATTCCATGCGCCGGGCGACGAGTTCGTGCGGCAGGCCGCCGAGTACGCGCCCCAGGTGGCGGTGCACAAACTCGGACACGGCGAGGGTGTGCGCCTGGAGGTCGCGCGGTGAGCTGGTTCGCCGCGGCCTCGACGGCCGTGCCGCCGGAGTCGACCCAGCAGGCGATCGGCTATCCGTCGCTGTTCCTGCTGGTGCTGATCGGCGCGTTGGTGCCGGTGGTGCCGACCGGGGCGCTGGTGAGTTCGGCGGCGGTGGTGGCGTTCCACCAGACGGCGCCGTTCGCGCTGGGGCTCGTGTTCGTGACGGCGTCGCTGGCCGCGTTCCTCGGTGACGCGGCGCTGTACTGGCTGGGGCGGCGCGGGATGGGCTCGAGGAACGGCTCACGCTGGCTGGAGGCGATACGGGCGCGGGCTCCGGAGGAACGGCTCGCCCAGGCCCAGGACCAGCTCGCCGAGCACGGGGTGACGGTGCTGGTGCTGTCCCGGCTGGTTCCGGCGGGCCGTATACCGGTGATGCTGGCCTGTCTGATGGCCGACTGGCCGCTTCGCCGCTTCACCCGCGGCAACCTCCCGGCGTGCCTGGCCTGGGCGGTGACGTACCAGGTGATCGGCATCCTGGGCGGCTCCCTGTTCAGCGAGCCGTGGGAGGGCGTGGTGGCGGCGGTCGCGCTGACGGTGCTCATCAGCGCGACGCCCGGTGTGTGGCGGAGGATACGCAGGACGGCGCAAGCCTAAGAGACCCCACCCGCGAACGAGCGGCACAAGGCCCACGTCGGAACAGCCGGCCGCACGGACCACACGCCACCCAGGCGCGCCCGCTCCGTACACAGACCGGACGGACATCACAGCATTACGTGATGACTCTTAGGCCTGCACCGCGAGCCGGCGCAACGGCGCACCTCCACCCGTCACATGTGGTCAGATGGGCTGGAGCCGGGTGTGCAGGAGGCAGAATTCGTTGCCTTCCGGGTCGGCCAGTACGTGCCAGCTCTCGGTGCCGGTCTGGCCGACGTCGGCGGGCCTGGCGCCCAGAGCGAGCAGCCGCTCCAGCTCGGCGTCCTGGTCGCGGTCGGTGGCGTTGACGTCGATGTGCAGTGGGAGCTTCCCGGTCCGCGGGTCGTTGCTGGGGCTGAGGACGAGGGTGGGCTGCGGGCCACCGAAGCCGGTGTCGGGCGGCCCGATCTGGATGCTTCCGTCGTCCTCCCGGCCGAGCTCGACGTAGCCGAGGACTTCGCTCCAGAAGGCGGCGAGCCGCTCGGGGTCGGCGCAGTCGAGGACCAGTTCACTGATGCGGCATGCCATGGCCGTCAGTGTACGTAGAGGTGATCCGGTAGAAACGTCCTGATCCTCAGTCCAGCACCCTGGAACCCCCCACCGGCAGGTCCCACAGGTCATCGCGGTTCAGGCCCGCCTTCTCCCACGCCGCCCTGACCCGGGTGAGCGGTTCGAGGACGGGCTCGGCCGAGAGGACGAACGTGCCCCAGTGCATGGGGGCCATGCGGCGGGCGCCCAGGTCGTGGTGGGCCCGGACCGCCTCCTCCGGGTCGCAGTGCACGTCGGAGAGCCACCAGCGCGGGTCGTACGCGCCGATGGGGAGCAGGGCCAGGTCGATTCCGGGGTAGCGGCGGCCGATACGGGAGAACCAGTGGCCATATCCCGTGTCGCCCGCGAAGTAGACGCGCCGACCGTCCGGCGCCGTGAGCACCCAGCCGCCCCACAGGCTGTGGCAGGTGTCCCGGAGAGTGCGCTTGGACCAGTGGTGCGCGGGCACGAAGTCGAAGCGGACACCGGACAGTTCGGACGCCTCCCACCAGTCCAGCTCGGTGACGGTGGTGAACCGGCGGCGCCGGAACCAGCGGCCGAGCCCGGCGGGCACGAACACCGGGGTGTCGCGCGGGAGTCGGCGCAGGGTCGGGGCGTCCAGGTGGTCGTAGTGGTTGTGGCTGATGACGACCGCGTCGACACGCGGCAGGGCGCCCCAGGCGACGCCGACGGGGGTGATACGGGCCGGGGTGCCGAGGATGCGGCGGGACCAGACCGGGTCGGTCAGGACGGTGAGCCCGCCGATCCGCACGACCCAACTGGCGTGCCCCGCCCAGCCGACGGCGACCGTGCGGGCGTCGACGCGGGGCAGCGGGCCGGGTTCGAAGGGGAGCCACGGGATGTCCTTGAGGCCCTCCTGTCCCGGCCTTACGGAGCCCTCGCGGGCGAACCGGGCCAGGGCCTTGAGGCCGGGCAGGGGGGCGGTGAGCCGGTCGTGGAACGTCCTTGGCCAGGACCGGACTTCGCCCAGCGGACGGGGTTCGGCGAGGGGCGGGAACGGGGGTGCGAAGGGGGTCGGAGCCGCGGGCACGGCGGCTCTTTCGAGCGTCGTGGTCGGCGTGATCGGCGTGATCGGCGTGACGGGGGTGGTGGTCGTGGACGTCGTCGTCGTGGACGTGATGGCTGACCCGGACTGCGGCGTCTGCTGCGTCATCGAGGAGGCTCCCATCGCTGAGCGTCGTCGCGGAGATCGTCGAGGACCGACCTCAAGGAGATCAACGCGCGTTGCACATGTGGCAGTTCCAACGGTGAGGGTGACGTGAGGCATTCCGTGCGTTCCTCGTCCGTGCCGCCCAGCAGCGGCCCCGTGGACAGCCGCACGCGCAGCGCCCCCAGGTCGTCGCCGAAGCGGTGGCCACCAGGCGCGGGCATCCCGAGCCGGGCGGTGAGGAAGTCCTCCAACTCCTGTGCGTCGCCGACGCCGTGCGCGCCCAGCGCGGAGCGCAGCTCATCGAGGTCGACGTAGAGATGGCGGCCGGCCTGCGGCGGCCGGGACAGCGCGCCCGCGGCCACGACGGCGGCGTGCACGGCGGCGGCAACGCGTGCGTGCAGGCGTACGGCGCTGTCGCGGCGTACGGTGACCGGCCTGGGTTCGTCGAGCGCGTAGCCGGCGGCGGCCGCGACCGGGCCCGCGACCGTCGCCCCCATCGCGGTGAGCACGTCGAGCACGCGAGCGTGGAGCCCCTCCCCCTCCGCTCCCTGGGGGAAGCGCGCGACGGCGGCGGGCCAGCCGGGCGGCAACAGCGCACCGGCCAGATCGGTGACGACGGTGACCCGGTCGGACAGCATCTCGGCGGGGCTGAGCAGCACCGTGTCGTGCGGGGCGTGCAGGGTGTCGCGCCAGGTCTCGTCGCTGACCAGGTGCAGACCCTCGCCCTGGGCGGCCTCGACGGTCTCGTGCAGCGCCTCGGGCGGGGCGACCGTGGCGGTCGGGTCGTCGGCGACGGAGAGCACCAGCAGCCGCGGGTCGCCGCCCTCGGCACGGACCCGGCGCACGGTCTCCAGGAGCGCGTACGGGTCCGGGACGCCGCCGCTCTCGGCGGGCGTCGGCACATGGAACACCGGCCTGCCCAGCAGCCGTGCGTACGGCGCCCACCATGCGGCACAGGGCCGGGGCACCAGGACGTCGCCGCCGAGCGCCGCGGTCAGCGCGAGCAGCAGGGACGGGGCACCGGGGCCGGCGGCCACGTGGGAGGCCTCGGTGGGCAGTCCGCGGCGGGACCAGTAGCCGCAGGCCGCGTCGAGTACGCCGGGACCACCGCCGATCGGCTGTGCCGCGGTCCGGTACGCGGCCGCGGTGAGCACGTCGGCGAGTTCGGGCAGGACGGGCAGTCCGTCGCCGGGCAGGGACGGCCCGTAACGGACGGGGCCGTGGCCTTCGGGGTCCGTCCGCCGCATGTCCGCCTCCACGCAGTCCGTGATGCCGTGTCGTGTCCCCGGGGCCCGCGCCACGTGCCGTACGGCGTCCGGGGTTCAGCCGTCCGTGTCCGGCCTGCGCCGCCACAGCCGGTGGGCGGCGGCCGCGAACGCGCCCGCGATCAGCGCACCGCCTGCCACCAGCGTGGGAACGGACCCGTTGAAGGAGCCCCCCTCACCGGCCTCCACGCCGAGCCGCCCCCCGTCGGGGCTACAGGTATTGGCGCCGGCACAGGTGTGGTTGTCGCCGCCGTCACCACCGATGCCCCCGTAACTACCGATGCCCCCGTCACCACCGATGCCGCCGACGCCGCCGTCACCACCGATGCCGCCGCTCCCGTGGCTTTCGGTGTCGCCGCCGATACCGCCGGTGCCCCCGCCTTGGAGGTCACCTCCGGCACCCCCGCCACCGATGCCCAGGTTCCCGGTGTCGCCGCCCCCGCCCAGTTCCTCACGACCGGTCACGCCGCCCCCGCCCAGTTCCTCACGACCGGCCACGCCGCCCACGCCCAGTCCCTCACGACCGGCCACGCCGCCCCCGCCCAGTTCCTCACGACCGGTCACGCCACCCACGCCCAGTTGCTCACGACCGGTCACGCCACCCACGCCCAGTTCCTCACGACCGGTCTCGCCCAGCCCACCGGTCCCGGAGCCACCGCCGACCTCGCCATGTCCACCACCACCGTCACCAGCGAGGCCACCCTCGCCGGCCCCGAGATCCGGACCCGTCCTCTCGTCGTCGCCCCGGACGGCCCCGCGACCCCCATCCCCCGCCTCACGCGGCACCGTGAACGTCGCGCGCCAGGGCGCACCTGTCGCGCCGACCGCCGCCGGACACGTACCGCTGACGGCGCCCGCGCGGTCCTGCCCGGTGCCCGGCATGGCGGTGATCCGCGCGGTGCCGCGATAGGCGGTCCTGGACGTCTGTCCGCCGGTGTCCGGGACCCGGGTCAGCTGGACGCTTCTCCCCTCGAAGGCCGACGACGCGGCCGCCATGGTGGCGGGGACCGTCCCGCTGTTCGAGGCGCAGGTCACGGACACGGTGACGGTGCCGCCCGGCTGGACGGTGACCGGACTGACCTGCACGGCGGGATCCGCGGACGCGGCCGGCGCGGTGCCCACCACGGCACCGGCCAGGGAGGCTGCGACAAGGGCGGCACGGGCGGTGCGGCGCATGGGCGGGCTCCTTAGAACCGACGGCTGGAGGAGCACGGCGCTCGTGCCCCCGCTGCCATCACAGCCCGCCCGGCCGCTCCCCGCGCGCGGCCGGACGCCATTGGCGGGACACGGAACGGCCTATCGGGTGACCCCGCGGCTGCCCGGACGGGCAGCCGGCCGGACCCGTTCAGCCCTTGCCGCTCCCCGGAGCCGCCGCCCCGCCGCAGTTCCGCTCGCGGGCGCCCTCCCGGGTGCGGCCCGCGGCGATGAGCCGGCGCGGGTTGCGGCGCAGGTATTCGCCCTCGAGCTGGGCCATGCGCTCGTTGTGGGCCCGCAGTGCGTCGTTCGAGCCGTAGAGCAGCGTGTCGTGGCGCGTGCGGTGGATCGTCTCCAGCTCCTTCATGAGCTGCTGGTCGTCCAGACGGTCCGGGTCGACTCCAGTCATGGCGTGCCCCGCTCGTCGAGTCTCACGTTCCTTAAGGCCACTGTACGAACAGGTGGCCCCTACCGCGCCCGCTCCACCCGATGCTCGTCCCACACCGGCTCCGGTGTCTCCCGTACCCGGCCGTCGCTGCCGAAGACGAGGTAGCGGTCGAAGGAGCGGGCGAACCAGCGGTCGTGGGTCACCGCGAGGACCGTCCCGTCGAACGCCTCGAGACCCTCCTGCAACGCCTCCGCCGACTCCAGGTCGAGGTTGTCGGTCGGCTCGTCGAGCAGCAGCGCGGTGACGCCCTGAAGCTCCAGCAGAAGGATCTGGAAACGGGCCTGCTGGCCGCCGGAGAGCCGGTCGAAGGGTTGCTCGGCCTGGCCGGTCAGCTCGTAGCGGCGCAGCCGGGACATGGCCGCGCCCCGGTCCTGGGAGTGCTCCTTCCACAGGATGTCCAGAAGCGTACGGCCCATCAGTTCGGGGTGCGCGTGCGTCTGGGCGAAGTGCCCGGGCACCACGCGCGCACCGAGCTTCCACTGCCCGGTGTGCGCCACGTCGTCGCCGGCGAGCAGCCGCAGGAAGTGCGACTTGCCGGAGCCGTTGGAGCCGAGGACGGCGACTCGTTCGCCGTAGAACACCTCCAGGTCGAAGGGTTTCATCAGGCCGGTCAGCTCGAGTCCCGTACAGGTGACTGCCCTTACGCCCGTGCGGCCGCCCTTGAGGCGCATGGTGATGTCCTGCTCGCGCGGCGGCTCGGGCGGGGGTCCGGCCTCCTCGAACTTGCGCAGGCGGGTCTGCGCGGCCTGGTAGCGGGAGGCCAGTTCATGACTGATGCTGGCCGCCTGACGGAGGTTCAGGACGAGCTTCTTCAGCTGCGCGTGCTTCTCGTCCCAGCGTCGGCGCAACTCCTCGAAGCGGGCGAAGCGTTCGCGCCGGGCCTCGTGGTACGTGGCGAAGCCCCCACCGTGCACCCAGGCGTCGGCGCCGGCCGGTCCCGGCTCCACAGAGACGATCTTCTCAGCGGCGCGGGCGAGGAGTTCGCGGTCGTGGGAGACGAACAGGACCGTCTTGCGGGTCTCCCCCAGCCGCTCCTCCAGCCAGCGCTTGCCGGGCACATCGAGGTAGTTGTCGGGCTCGTCGAGCAGCAGCACCTCGTCGGTGCCGCGCAGCAGTGCCTCCAGGACCAGCCGCTTCTGCTCGCCGCCGGAGAGGGTGCGCACCTCGCGCCACTGGGCCCGCTCGTAAGGCATGCCGAGGGCGGCCGTGGTGCACATGTCCCACAGGGTCTCGGCCTCGTAGCCGCGCACCTCGGCCCAGTCGGCGAGGGCCTGCGCGTACTGCAGCTGAGCGGCCTCGTCGTCGACGGTCATGATGGCGTGCTCAGCCTTGTCGACGGCCCGCGCGGCCTCCTGGATTCGCGGCGGTGCGACGGACACCAGCAGGTCGCGTACGGTCGTCTCGTCCCGTACGGAACCGACGAACTGGCGCATCACGCCGAGGCCGCCGCTCACGGTGACCGTGCCGCCGTGCGGTTTCAGCTCGCCGGAGATCAGCCTCAGCAGGGTCGTCTTGCCCGCGCCGTTGGGGCCGACCAGGGCGACGGCGGCGCCTTCGCCGACCCGGAAGGACACGTCGCCGAGCAGCGCCCTCCCGTCGGGGAGGTAGTACTCGAGGTGTGCGGCTTCCAGATGTCCCATGGGCAGGAATTGTGCGGGGCGCCCCCGACCTGCGGCAAACCGTTATCCGGCCGTGTCCGGGCCGCTCCGGCTCACCGGCTGCGGTTCCCCGGCCGGGCCGCTCTCCCCGGCGGGTGCCACGACGGCGCCGGCCCAGGACAGGGCCTTCCAGCCGTCGGAGGGCGAGCCCTCCAGGACGACCACACCGGTGTTGTCCAGCGGGCGGGCGGCGGCGAAGGACACGTCGACGTTGTCGGCACGGGCGGACGTCCACATGCGGATCGCGGCGCCGTGGCTGACCATGGCGACGCTCCCGGCGCCGCTGCGCGCGGCCTCGGCGATCACGGCGTCGTACCGCGCGAGCGCCTCGATGCCGGTCTCGCCGCCCGGCATCCGCAGGCCGGTGTCACCGGAGGCCCAGGCGAACACGGTCCGCATGTACAGCTGACCGCGCTCCGAGTCGCCGGGCACCATCTCCAGGTCGCCCGCGGACAGCTCGCGCAGGCCGTCGCGGACGTGCACGTCGAGGCCCCGGGCAGTGGCCAGCGGGGCGGCGGTGAGCTGGGTGCGGATCAGGGTCGAGGCGTAGAGGGCCTCGATGTCCTCGTCGGCGAGCGCGGCGGGCAGGGCGGCGGCCTGCCGCTCCCCGAGGAGGGTCAGTCCGGGTCCGGGTACGGCGGTGTCGAGCAGGAAGTCGACGTTGGACGGCGTCTGACCGTGGCGGATGAGCAGCAGCCGCATACGGGGTTCCTCTCGCTCGTTCACACCACCGTCGCACGACAGTCGTCCGCACCACCGTCGCGCGACAGTGATGCGCGCCACCCCGGCACGACACTCCTGCGCACCATCGACGCACAACAAATGGCGGCTTCAGGGTACCCGGCCCGATATGAGCCCCGACGTCGACCTCACCGTCCCCCTGCCGGGCCGGCACGCGCTGCGCGCCCGGCTGCTCGGCCTCGACTCCCGGCTGTTCCGGATGGCCGCCGACCGACACTGGCCGGGTGCGGAGCCGGTGCTGCCGCGGCTGAGCCGGAGCGCGAACCACGGGCTGCTGTGGTTCGCGACAGCGGCGGCGCTGACCGCGAGCCGCACCCCGCACGCCCGCCGGGCCGCCGCCCGCGGTCTCGCCTCGCTGAGCCTGGCCTCCCTGACGATCAACACGCTCGGCAAGCGCTCGGTGCGCCGCCCGCGGCCCGCCCTGGACCCGGTCCCGAGGGTGCGGCAGCTGAAGCGGCAGCCGATCACCACGTCGTTCCCGTCCGGTCACGCGGCGTCGGCGGCCGCCTTCGCGACCGGGGTCGCCCTGGAGTCCCCGGCGTGGGGTGCGGCGCTGGCGCCGGTGGCCTTCTCGGTGGCGATGTCCCGTGTCTACACGGGCGTGCACTTCCCGAGCGACGTCCTGGCGGGTGCCGGGCTCGGCGCGATCGCCGCGTTCGCCGTACGTGGCCTGGTGCCCACACGGGCCGGGATCGGCCCACGGGCCAGGCCGCGCGCGGTGGCCCCGGCGGCGGCCGACGGCGAGGGGCTGATCGTCGTCATGAACCAGCGCGCGGGCGGCGCCGACCGTGTGCGCGCGCTGCGGGTCGAGCTGCCGGGGGCGGAGGTCGTCGCGTGCGAACCGGACGACGTGGAGACCGAGTTGGCGAAGGCGGCGACCCGGGCGCGGATCCTGGGCGTCTGCGGTGGCGACGGCACGGTGAACACGGCCGCCGCCACCGCCCTGCGCCAGGGACTGCCGCTCGCGGTCCTGCCCGGCGGGACGCTCAACCACTTCGCACACGACCTGGGCATCGTGGACGCGCGCGGCCTCGCGCGGGCGGTGCGGCGGGGCGCGGCGGTCCACGTGGACGTGGGGCGCTTTTCGTCCCGTGGCCGGGAGGGCGTCTTCCTCAACACCCTGAGCCTGGGCGTCTATCCGGAGCTGGTGCGCGAGCGGGAGCACTGGTCGCACCGGATCGGCGCCTGGCCGGCCGGCGTGCTCGGCGCACTGCGGGTGCTGCGCGCGCACCGCCATCCACTGAAGGTCGAACTCGGCGGCGCCAAGCGCCCGTTGTGGCTGCTGTTCGTCGGCAACTGCGTGTACCACCAGCTGGGGTTCAGCCCGGGGCGCCGGCTCGACCTGGCGGACGGACTGCTCGACGTACGGCTGGTGCACGGTGGCCGCAGGCCGGCGCTGGAGCTGCTGGCCGCCGCCCTCGCGGCCCCCCTGAGCCGTTCCCCGGCCCACGCGTCGGTCCGGGTGGACCGGTTGCGCCTGGCCGGCGTGACTCCTGGCACGCTCCTGGCGTACGACGGCGAAGTCACGGATGTGGGAGGCGAGTTGACACTGGAGAAGCTGCCGCGCGCCCTGACCGTCTACCGGCCTCTGCCCCGGATTCGATGACCCGTCAGTCCACATACCAAAACGCATGTCTCATTATTCGGCACTCGGACGTACGGTGGCGGAACACCGGAAACGACCGGAGAAGAAGGGGCAGTGCCATGCCGAAGTCGCAGGAGACCGCCGTCTACACGCACGGGCACCACGAGTCGGTGCTGCGTTCGCACACCTGGCGGACCGCCGCCAACTCCGCGGCCTATCTGCTCGGCTCGCTCAAACCGCACATGAAGATCCTGGACATCGGCTGCGGCCCCGGGACGATCACCGCCGACCTGGCGGCCCTGGTCCCCGACGGGCACGTCACCGGCGTCGACCACGCGCCGGGCATCCTGGACCAGGCCCGGGACACGGCCGGCGCGCGCGGCCTGACGAACGTCGACTTCGCGGTCGCCGACGTCCACGCCCTCGACTATCCCGACGACACGTTCTGCGTGGTCCATGCTCACCAGGTGCTCCAGCACGTGGGCGACCCGGTGCAGGCGCTGCGCGAGATGGTCCGGGTCACCAAGCCGGGCGGGTTCATCGCCGTCCGCGACTCCGACTACGCGGCGATGACCTGGTACCCCGAACTGCCCGTTCTGGATGACTGGTTGGACCTGTACCGGCGGGTGGCCCGCGCCAACGGGGGCGAGCCGGACGCCGGGCGGCGGCTGAAGTCGTGGGCGCTGGCCGCGGGGTTGACGGACATCACGGCCACGTCCGGCACATGGACGTTCGCCACGCCCGAGGAGCGTGCGTGGTGGAGCGGGCTGTGGGCGGACCGGACGGTGGCGTCGTCGTACGCCGAGCGGGCCGTCGACGGCGGGCATACGAGCGCCGAGGAGCTGACGGCCGTGGCGGAGGCCTGGCGGGAGTGGGGGAAGCGGGAGGACGGCTGGTTCGCCGTACTGCACGGCGAGATCCTCTGCCGCAAGGCGTGAACGCCACGCTCCCCGGCCCCGGGAGCCGACCTCGGCGCGAGAACCTCTGCCGCAGGGCGTGAACGGCGAGACCCTCGGCCGCAAGCCGTGACCTCAGCGTCGTCGGCCCTCGCGCAGCTCGTCCAGGCGGCGCCGGGCCGGCCCCAGTGACCGGCCCTTCGTCATCATCCCGGCCCAGGGGTCGGTGCGGGCCTGGTCGACGGCGTCGGCGATCGTCCAGCGGCGGGAGTCCAGGGTGGGGTCCTCGAGCTGGTTCCAGGAGACGGGGACGGCGACGGGGGCGCCGGGCTTGGCGCGTACCGAGTAGGGCGCGACCGCTGTCTGTGCGTAGGCGTTGCGCTGCACGTCGAGGTAGAGGCGGTCGCCGCGGTCCGCCTTGCGGGCGGCCGTGGTGAGCCGCCCGGGGTGGTCGCCGGCCAGCAGCTCGGCGACATCCCGGGCGAACTCACGTACCTCGTCGAACTCCTGATGTCGGGTCAGCGGAACGACGACATGCAGGCCGCGCGATCCGGTGGTCATCGGGGCCGACGGCAACCGTAGTTGGCCGAGCAGTTCACCGAGCCATCCCGCCGCCTCGCGCACCGCCGCGAAGTCGTCGGTGGACGGGTCGAGGTCGAAGACCATCCGGTCGGGCCAGTTGGGCCGATCGGCGCGGGAGAGCCAGCGGTGCATGGTGAGACAGGCCTGGTCGGCGAGGAAGACGAGGGTGGCGGTGTCGTCGCAGACGACATGGGTGACCGTGCCGCCCTCCTTGGCGACCTCGGCCCGGACGATCCACTCCGGATAGCTGTCGGGGACGTTCTTCTGCATGAACCGGGGACCGTGCAGGCCGTCCGGCCGGCGCTCCAGCATCAGCGGGCGGCCGCGCAGGTGCGGCAGCATGTAGCGGGCGACGGACCGGTAGTGCTCGACCAGGTCGGCCTTGGTGTACTCCTTCGCGCCCCCGTCGCCTGGGAAGAGCACCTTGTCCGGCCGGTGGACCGTCACCGTGCGGCGGCCCGCCCGCACCGTCCGCGTCTCGTCCGTCATCGCACGACCACCTCGCCCTTCACAGCGCGACCGCCTCCTCCACCAGCAGCCGCCCGGTCGCCGCGATCGCCATGGCGTCGATGCCCGCGGCGTGCAGCTGCTCGTCGGGCGCGGCGGAACCCGGCATCGTACGCACCGCGAGCCGCACCAGCCGGGGCACGGGCCTGCCGTCGAGGAACGCGTCCAGTACGGCGTCCCCGAGGCCGCCCTCCTGGCGGTGGTCCTCGACGGTGACCAGGGCGCCGGTCTCCTCGGCGGCCCGGCGCAGGGTGTGCCGGTCGACGGGCTTGACGGAGTAGAGGTCGATCACCCGGACCGGGATGTCCTCGCCCGCGAGCGTGTCGGCGGCGGCGAGCGCCTCGGGCACGGTGACCCCGGCCGCGACGACGGTCAGCCGGTCCTCCGGGGAGGAGCGCAGCACCTTGCTGCCGCCGACGGTGAACTCCTCGTCGGGGCCGTACAGGACGGGGCCGGCGCCGCGCGAGGTGCGCAGGTAGCGGATGCCGTCCAGGCCGGCCATGGCGGCGACGAGCTTGGCGGTCTGGTTGGGGTCGCACGGGTAGAGCACGGCCGAGCCGTACACCGCCCGGAACATGGCGAGGTCCTCCAGCCCCATCTGGGAGGGGCCGTCCTGGCCGATCGCGACGCCCGCGTGCGAGCCGACGAGGTTGATCCCGGCGCCGCCGATCGACGCCATGCGGATGAAATCGTGCGCGCGCGTGAGGAAGGCGGCGAACGTCGAGGCGTACGGCACCCAGCCGCGCGCCGCCATGCCGACGGCCGTGGCGACGAGCTGCTGCTCGGCGATGTAGCACTCGAAGAAGCGGTCCGGGTGCTCCTTGGCGAAGAACTCGGTCCGGGTGGAGTCGCCGACCTCGCCGTCCAGGGCGACGATGTCACCACGCGCGGTGCCGAGCGCGGCGAGGGCCCTGCCGAAGGCGTCCCGGGTGGCGGCCTTCTCGCCCTTGTCGTAGCGCGGGAGTTCCAGCGACTCGGTGGGCACGGAGTGCAGCATCCGGGAGGTGAACGGCTCCTGCACGCGCACCCGCAGATCGCGGACGCCGCCCAGCTCGGCGACGGCCTCCTCGGGGTCGGGCAACGGCTTGCCGTGCAGGCCCTCGCGGTCCTGGACGGAGGCGACGCCCTTGCCCTTGAGGGTACGGGCGAGGATCACCGTGGGCTGTCCGGTGGTGGACTCGGCCTCGCTGTAGGCGCGGTCGACGGCGTCCACGTCATGCCCGTCGACCTCCACCGGGTGCCAGCCGAAGGCGGCGAAGCGGCGGGCGTAGGCGTCCAGGTCGTGGCCGTGCCGGGTGGGGCCGCGCTGGCCGAGCCGGTTGACGTCCACGATCGCCGTGAGGTTGTCGAGGTGCTCGTACCCGGCGTGCTCGGCGGCCTCCCAGATCGAGCCCTCGGCCAGCTCGCTGTCCCCACACAGCACCCAGACGCGGAACACGGCGCGGTCCAGCCGCTTGCCGGCCAGCGCGATGCCGACGCCGACCGGCAGCCCCTGACCGAGCGAGCCGGTGGCGGTCTCCACCCAGGGCAGGCGACGGGGTGTCGGGTGTCCTTCGAGGTGGCTGCCGAGCCTGCGGAAGGTGAGCAGTTCGGCGTCGTCGACGGCGCCCGCGGCCTTGTAGGCGGCGTACAGCAGCGGTGAGGCGTGCCCCTTGGACAGGACGAAGCGGTCGTTGGCCGGGTGGGCGGGGCGCTCGAAGTCGTAGCGCAGATGGCGGTCGAGCAGCACCGCCATCAGCTCGGCGGCGGACATCGAGGACGTCGGGTGCCCGGACTCCGCCGCGGCGGCGGCCCGCACGCTGTCCACGCGCAACTGCTGGGCGAGTTCGACGAGTTCGGCGGTGTTCATGAGTCTCCTTCCGGTGGCATGTCGGCGCGCTTCACGGGGCCGGGTGAGAGGTGGTGCGCCGCGTGGTGCTCCGGGCCGACCCGGGCCAGTTCCGGTGAGGCCGTGTCCAGCGGGACCGACCAGGCGCGGACCAGCCCCAACTGGACGGCCTGGCGCGGCAGTACGGCGTCCAGGAGCCAGTCGGCGGCGACCCGGATCCGGTTGCCGGGCATCGCCGCGAGGTGGTAGCCGCGGGTGACCACCCCCGCCGGCAGCCCCTTGAGCGGTACCCCGAGCGGGTTGGCGGCAGCCTGCGCACCGCCCAGGTCGACCACGAAGCCCAGGTCGCGGTGGCGGTACGCGCGGCGCTCCCCGGCACCGAGCGAGGCGGCCACGTTTTCGGCGGCCACCCGGCCCTGCCGCCAGGCGTGCTGGGCCGTCATCGGCGTCAGCTCGCCGGGACGCTCGAGGTCGGGCACGGCGGCCGCGTCGCCGCACGCGAACACCTCGGGGTGACCGGGCACCTGGAGGTACGGGTCGACGACGAGCCGGCCGCGCTCCAGCGGCCGTCCGGTGTCCGCGACGAGCGGATCGGGCCGTACGCCGACGCACCACACGAGGGTCCGTGACTCGACGAACTCGCCGTCGGTGAGCAGCACGCCGTCGTGGGTGGCCTCTTTCACGGAGGTGCCCATACGGACGTCGACTCCGCGCTGCCGGAGCACTTCGTCGGCGGTACGCGAGAGCCGCTCGTCCATCTCGGGCAGCACGCGCGGCGCGACGTCGAGGAGCAGCCAGCGGGGCCGTACCCCGCCCGGCAGGGGCCGCCTGCGGGTCATCCGGTCGGTGTACATCTGCATCTGCGCGGCCACTTCGGTGCCGGTGTACCCGGCGCCGACCACGACGAAGGTGCAGCGCGCGGCGCACCCCTTGGTGTCGCCGGCCGCGGCGGCCAGCTCCATCTGGCGGGTCACGTGGTCGCGCAGGTACAGCGCCTCGGGCAGACCGCGGTAGCCGTGGGCGTGCTCGGCGACCCCCGGGATCGGCAACAGTTTGTTGACGCTGCCGACGGACAGCACGAGCCGGTCGTAGGCCAGGGTCCCGGTGCCGCCCTCGGGGTCCATGTAGTGCACGGTGCGCTCGTCGAAGTCGACGCGGTCCGCCTCGCCGAGCACCGGGCGCACCCCGCGCAGGGTGCCGGAGAGGGAGACGGTGACCCGGCGCGGTTCCAGGATCCCGGCGGAGACCTGGGGCAGCAGGGGCAGGTACAGGAAGTAGTCGGTCGGGTTCAGCAGGGTGACGTCGGCCCGGTGCCGGAGCTGCCGGGGCAGTCGGCGGGCCGTCCGGTACCCGGCGAACCCGGCGCCGACGATCACGATGCGGGGTCGGCTCACGGTGCGCCTCCGGCGGTGTGACGGGTCCGAGGCCTTTCGCGTAACCCTGCTCGGGGCGCTCAAACGGGCCGCGCCATACCGCTCACCGTCACGCTCTGTGGTGCGGTACGTCCGGATCCGTCCTGGGCCGGTCGGGCGGCGCGGGCGGATACGGCGGTATGCCCGGGTCGGCCCGCGGGCCGCCCGGCGCCCCGGCCGCCGTCCTCGGGCGGGCGGCGCCGCGCAGCAGGTAGGCCGCGGTACCCAGAAGCGCCGCGGTGATCAGCGCGGCGGCCCAGCCCGGCAGGGCTACCGCCAGCGCCAGTCCCAGGGCGAGCGCGAGGGCCCCGCCCGCGTACAGGGCGAGGGTGCCGGACGCGGCGTACAGCTGGGCCGTGCGGCGCTGCTTGCGCGTCTGCTCGCGCACCTCGTCGCGCACGGTCTCGCGTGCCACCAGCGCCAGCTCGTCCACCAGTTCTTTGTCCAGGTGCTCCAGGTGATCAAGGCCTGCCATGACCGCCGAGTACCCGTCCCGCGCGACCGGTAACACGGCCCACGGGAGCGCGGCGATCTTGTGAAGTGATCACCTGCCCCGACCGCCCGCAACTAGGCTCGTGCGCATGGAGATTCTGGGCGCCTCACTGCGTATCTGTGTCGACGACCTCGAGACCGCGATCCCCTTCTACGAACGCCTCGCGGGCGGCACCGCTCTCCGGTTCGAACGCGGCGGTGTCCAGGTGGCCGCCATCGGCTCCTTCCTGCTGATGAGCGGCCCCGAGTCCGAGCTGGAGGTGCTGCGCAAGGTGGCCGCGACGATAGCGGTCAAGGACGTGGACGAGGCCCACCGGCTGCTCACGGACCTCGGCGCCCACGTCCTCGCGGGCCCGGTCCCCACTCCGGCGGGCCGCAATCTGCTGGCGATGCATCCGGACGGCTCGCTGTTCGAGTACGTGGACCATCGCGCCTGATCCGGATCACCGGTCCTCGGCCACGGCCCGCGCCAGCCGGCGGGCCACCGGCCGCAGCTCGCGCTCCACGGCCCGCACGGTCCTGTCGTCGCAGACGACGGCCGGCTCGCCCGGGCCGCGCCGGTCGAGCAGGGCCATGCGCAGATGCGTGGGCGGGTGGGTGTCATCCACGTGGTGCCATGTCAACTCGCTGATCCGGCGCAGCCGTTCACGCTCACGGGCGGGTACGGCGGCCACGTGCTCGGCGAGCAGCGCCCACAGCCGCTCGTCCCGCGGCGCCTCCCCGTCCGCCGCCAGCCGCCGCAACTCCTCCTCGACGCGTTCGGCGTGCAGCAGCGTCTCGATGAGGCCCAGCGCGGCCTCGGTGGAGGCGATCCGCGCGGCCACGTCGTCGGCGAGGTACTCGCGGCGCGGGAAGCCGTGCACCGAGAGCCGGTCGAGGAGCCGGAGCACGGACTGGGCGGTGTGGTGCGGCACGGTGAGCAGCGCCCGGACGGCCCGGTACCGGCCGCGCTCCGGACGCAGCAGGTACTCCCACACGCGCAGCGTGTTCAGCGCGGTGCCCACGGTGAGCCCGTGCCGGGTGTCCCCGCCCGCGAAGTGACCCAGTTCGTGCCCGAGGAGCGCGACCCGCTGCTGGGGCGTGAGTACGTACCAGAGGCCGAGCCCGAGGTGCAGCACCCGCCGGCGGATCCCGTACGACCCCACGGCCGCATTGAACCAGGGGTCCACCACGACGACGTCGACGCTCCGCGTCCCGAGTTCCGCGGCGACGGAGTCGATCAGCCGGAACAGCCGTGGCGCGTCCGCCCGGCGCAGCCGGGTCGGGCCCGAGCCGAGCCGGGGGACGCGGGGGCGCAGGAACGGGAAGAGCAGTACGAGCACACCTCCGGCCGCGAGCGCGAAGGGCTGCGGCCACCCGAGGACGATCAGCGCGGCCCCGGCGGCGAGCAGGGCGAGCGACGACGCGTGGACCAGCAACCCGAGCGCGTACGACGCGAGATGAGCCGGTGTGAGCCGTACACGCCGCCCCTGAGTGCCGTCACGGGCCAGCTCCTCGAACACGTCAGTGCCGTGTCGCCCGGCCAGTTCGCGCCGCAAGGTCGCCGTGCCGCCGACGCCGTAGACGAACAGCTCGGGCGCCACGTTCCAGTCGCACGCGGCGCACCAGGCCGGGTAGCCCTCGTCGGCGGGCATGGCGGCTCCGCACTGCGGACAGCGCTGTGTGTCGTCGGCCACGGCACCCTCCTCGCCGAATCGGGACACGCCCCGGGTGTTGTCGGCGACGAAGGCCGCCGGTCGTCCGGTTCGCCCGCGGCGGTACCAACTGCCGTACGTCTCAAGGGGTGGTGGGACGCATACGGAAGTCGTAGCGGGCGGGCAGCGGCTCGTCGGTGAGACGGGACCACAACCGGCCGACGGCCTCGTCGCCCTCTCGCAGGTCGGCCACCTCGAAGCCCGCGTCGAACACGGCCCGGGCCTCCCCGCGCCGCCCCTCGACGAGCAGCAACTCGGCCTCGATCAGCCGGAATCGGCCGCCGGCCCGGGTCGCCGGGCGCAGCCGGTCCCACACCGCGCGGGCCTGGGCCGCCCGCCGGACCGCGAGCAGCGCCTGGAGGGCCTCGCGGCCGAGCGCGGCGGTGGCCGCGGTCCACTGCGCGCCGTCGTCGCGCCGCTCATGGCAGAGGTCGTCGAAGGCGTCGGCGTACCGGTCGGCGGCCCGTTCGTGCTGGCCGGACTCCCGGTCGGCGACGGCGAGGCAGCGCAGCAACGGCCAGAGCGACGGGGCGAGTTCGAGGGCCCTCTCCCAGCTGCGCACCGCCTGCGCGCGGTCGCCGGCGTGCCACTGGGCGACACCGAGGTGGTACTCGGTGAGCGGGGTGGCGGGCGCCGTCTCCAGCATGTCGCGCCAGTGCGGGGCGACCAGGGACTCACCCGGCGGCCGCACCCGGCGCGGTTCGGGGAAGGAGCCGGAGCGCAGCAGCTCAAGCCAGGGCGCCTGGGCCTCGCCCAGCGTGGACTCGTCGAAGGGAGTGCCGGGCAGCTTCCAGCCGCCGCGCCGCACTTCGAGCGCGCCCCAGCCGGACCCGGTGGCCAGAATCTCGCCGGGTTCGGCGTCGGCGTACGGCTTCCAGGCGGCGTACGCGGCGTCGACGTCCGCCCGTGGCAGGGCCGCCTGCAGCCGCTCCTCGGCGGTGCGCAGGACGGCGGGCCACTCGCCGTCCGGCGGTGCGTCGAGCGGGCCGTACGCCTCCAGCCAGGACACCTCGCTCTCCGCCTCGAGGCGTACGTGCTCCAGCTGGGTGCGGGCGAGACCGGCCTGGATCTCGCAGTAGCCGCCGGTACCGGGTTCGGTGAGCCACTCCTGCCAGCGCCGGCCGCCCGGCTCCACGCCCCAGACGAACAGCTTGCGTCCGCGCAGCACGCCCGTGGACGTCTGCACCAGTCCGTGCCCGTCGGCGTCGAGCGCGGCGATCCAGCGACGCCGGCCGTCGGGCACCTCGTAGAAGTAGTCGGCGGCGTAGGGGCTGTTGAGCGGGTACGTGCGGTCGATGCCGTCGTAGGACGGGACGGGCACCCGGCGCAGCATGCGCTCGTACCCGAAGTGCCAGGCCTCCTCGGCGGGGGCGAGCACCCGGCACTCCTCGGGCACGGCGATGTTGGACCACCAGTACGCCGGCACGGGCCGCTCGTGCGGATTGCGGACGCGGACGCCGACGTACAGGAAGTCGGAGCCGTCCGGCAGCCACAGGTCGACCTGGAAGGGCAGGTCGCGCAGCCGCTCCCACTCCCACAGGCGCAGCATCTCCCCGCCGTCGGGAGCGGGGACGCGGGCGGCGTGCAGGGGCGAGCAGGAGAGGGTGGTGTGGCCGGTGGCGCCGATGTTCCACTCGATGCCGCCGGAGTACCAGGCGCCGTTGAGGGCGAAGTTGGCGGGCTGGAACACCGGGTTGCGGTAGAGGAGTTCACGGCCGGTCGGCAGGTGGACCAGGGAGGCGACCCGGCCGCCGAGGCCGGGCAGGACGGTGGCGCGCAGCCGGTCGTTCTCCAGCACGAACGCGTCGAGGCCGCGCGGCTCATGCGCCCTGGCGTACCCGTCCCTCACCCGGACCGGCAGCAGGCTGCGCAGCGGCTCGTAGCCGACCTGCCGAGCCATGTCCCGTGGCAGTTCGTCGCGGTCCCGGTCCTCGATGCGGTGGACCTCGTCGAGCGGGCGGAGCGGGGGCAGGGGGTTGTCGGGACCCAACTCGGCTGCGGGCAGGGTCAGTACCTCACGTCGGATCGTCGTCACGATCACCATGGAACCCGCGGACCGGTGAGTCGGCCAGAGCCGCGACCGGTCAGGATTGCGCAAAAGCGGCGGGGACGCCGGAGGGGGCCGGAAATTCCGTGTGCGGGGGGTGCCTGGCGACGTACAGTCGCTCGTCCATCGAACGCGAAGCGGAACGGAACGGCACATGAGCGGTGAGCAGCACACCTACCGGGTCATCGTCCGGGGCACCTGGGACGGGCTGACCGACCGGGCCCGGGAGCGGCTGCTGGCCGAGGCGGCGGAGCACGGGCTGACGAGCATGCGGTTCACCGAGGAGGGCACGCTGTCGTACGAGCCCACGCCGCTGAAGCATTTCTCGATGCGGTTCGTGGTGGTGTCGGACGCGGCCGACGGCGAGGAGATGGCGGGCGCGATCGCGGAGGACCGCGCCGAGACCGTACTGCGCGGCCTCGGCTACGGCTTCACCGGACTGAAGTCGACCGTCACGGACCTCGACACCATGAAGATCAACTTCAAGCCCGCATCTCGGCGGTGATCGCCCAGCGCTCGTGGTCCCGCCAGGCCCCGTCGATGAAGATCATGTCGGGCGAGAAGCCCTCGAGCCGGAATCCGGCACCGCGGGCGAGGGCGATGGAGGCGGCGTTGCCGGGCTGCACGTTGATCTCCAGCCGGTGCAGCCGCATCGGCCCGAACGCGTACCCCACCACGAGGTCGAGGGCCTCGCGCATCAGCCCGCGCCCGGCCGCGTGCGCGAAGACGCCGTAGCCGAGGGCGCCGCACTGGAAGCCGCCCTCGACGATGTTGTTGATGTTGACGAACCCGGCGATGGCCCCACCGGCCTTCTCGCAGACCAGGAAGCCTGCCTTCGTCGGGTCCTCGATCAGCCGCCCCGCGTACGCGGCGTACGCCGCCTCCGTGACCGGCGGGAACAGCCACGGCTGGTGCAGGGCCTTGCTCTCCCGGGCCCGGGCGGTGAACTCGGCACCATCCTCGAGGGTGAAGTGACGTAGCCCCACGCGGGGCCCCTCGGCGAGATAGCGGGATGCGGTGTGCGGCATCCCGCCAGCCTACGCCGCCCGGCCCGGGTGACCGGGCTCAGCGCAGGGCGGGCTCGTCCAGGATCAGCGTGCCCGCGTCCGCGTCCAGTTCGGCCGTGACCCCGAGCGGCATCGTGAGCGCGCCCTCGCAGTGCCCGAAGCCGAACTCCTCCACGACCGGAACGCCCAGCCCGCCCAGTCGGTCGGCGAGCATCGGGCGCAGCTCCTCGTACGGCCCGCAGCGGTCCCAGGATCCGAGCGCGATACCGGTGACGTCGTCGAACCAGCCCGAGCGCAGGAGTTGGGTGATGCTCCGGTCCAGGCTGTACGCCCCCTCGCCGACGTCCTCCAGCAGGACGAGGCCGCCGCGCGCGCCGCCGTGGGTGAGCGGCGTGCCGAGCCCGGCGGCGAGCAGCCGCAGACAGCCGCCGAGCGTGCTGCCCCTGGCCCGCCCCGGCACCAGGGTGGCGCCCCGGGAGGTGATCGTGCGGACCGTCTCAGGCGCGAACAGGGTGGCGCGCAGATGCTCCTGCGCGTGGGCGTTCTTGACGAAGTCGACGCCGGCGGCCACTGGCCCGTACAGCGTGACCAGGCCGAGGCGCACGGCGAACGCCTCGTGCAGCGCGGTCGCGTCGCTGAACCCGACGAACACCTTCGGCCCGGCGGCGCGCATGGCGTCCCAGTCGAGGAGGTCCACGAGGCGCTGTGCGCCGTAGCCGCCGCGGGCGCAGAGCACGGCGGCCACGGACGGGTCGCACCAGGCGCGCTCCAGGTCCGCTGCGCGGTCGGCGTCGGCGCCCGCCAGATAGCCGAGGCCGTCGTGCACATCCAGGACGTGCGGGGCGACCACCGGTTCCAGGTCCCAGCCGCGCAGGATGTCGAGGCCGGCCTGCAGTCGCTCCTCCTGCACGGGCCCGCTGGGGGCGACGACCGCCACGCGGGCGCCGGGGGCCAGACGTGGCGGTCTCACGAGGTGGGTCACTTGGCCAGCTCCAGAGTGGGAATGCCGAGCGGGTTGAGCCCGAACACCTGTGCGTACAGGGACAGTTCCGCCTCGAGCGCGCGCACCATCGTGTCGGCCCGCCGGAATCCGTGCCCCTCCCCCTCGAAGGCGATGTACGCGTGCGGCACCCGCTCCTCGATCCTGGCCAGGAAGCGCTCGCACTGGGCGGGCGGGCAGATGACGTCGTCCAGGCCCTGGAGCAGCAGGAACGGCACGGTGAGCCGGTCGGCGTGCTCGCTGGGCGAGCGCTCGACGTACCGCTCGGGCACCTCGGCGAGCGGTCCGACCAGGCTCTCCAGGTACTGCGACTCGAAGTCGTGCGTCTCGCCCGTGCCCCAGCCGGTGAGGTCGAGGATGGGATAGATGATCGTGCCGCAGGCGTAGACGTCCGTGCTGGTCAAGGACGCGGCGCTGGTCCAGCCGCCGGCGCTGCCGCCGCGGATGGCGAGCCGGGCGCGGTCGGCGGTGCCCTCCTCGGCGAGGGCCAGCGCGACGGCCGCGCAGTCCTCGACGTCCACGACGCCCCACTGCTCGCGCAGCCGGTTCCGGTACTCCCGGCCGTACCCGGTCGAGCCGCCGTAGTTGACCTCGACGACGCCTATGCCGCGCGAGGTGAAGTAGGCGATCTCCAGGTCGAGCACCAGCGGCACCCGGCTGGTGGGACCGCCGTGTGCCCACACCACGTACGGCGGCAACTCGCCGGCCGGCCCGCTGACCTCGGGGTGGTGCGGCGGATAGACATGGGCGTGCACCTCGCGGCCGCCGGGGCCGGTGAAGGTGCGGGACCGCGGGTCGGGGTAGTAGGCGGGGTCCGCCGGGTCCCTGTGCGGGGCACCGATCACCCGCGTCCGGCCTGTCCGTGTGTCCAGCTCGACGACCTCGTGGGCGCTGCGCGGCCCTGCGCCCACGGCCACCACGCGCTCGCCGTGCGCCGCGAGCGTGGACCCGAACTCGGTCCAGGGTCCCGGTGCGTCGACGATCTCCCCGGTCTCGGGGTCCAGGACGCCGAGCGCGGTGCCGCCGCGGCCGTGCACGACGGCGAGCGTGCCGTTGCCCAGCGGGGCGAACCAGGTCAGCCCCAGCTTCCACACGGGTCCGGCGAACTCCTCCTCGCGCTGACACAGCCGCTCGCCGTCCCGGTACAGGTTCCACCAGCCGCCGCGGTCGCTCGCGTACAACAGCCGGCCGTCGGCCGACCAGTCGGCCTGCGCGATGGACTCTTCCGGTCCCCCGGCGACGGTCCGCGGCTCGCGCAGCGTGCCGTCGTCCGCGATGTCGGCCAGGATCAGCTCGGTGCCGTCCCACGGCATGCGCGGATGGTCCCAGGCCAGCCAGACGGCACGCCGCCCGTCGGGCGAGACCCGCGGACCGGTGACGAACCGATGCCGCTCGGGCGCGAGTTCACGTACGGCGGACCGGTCACCGGCCGCCGAGCCGTCCAGCGGCACCGCGGCCAGGACCCGGCGCACGTCGGTCGGTCCCTCGCCGGTGAACTCCTCCAGGACGCACCACACTTCGCCGCGCTCCAGGTCGATGCGCGGCTCGGCCCAGCGCAGTCCGCCGCCCACCGGCGACACCGGCGTCAGCGGCACCGGCTCGCCCCCCGGTTCGAACCGGTACAGGCGCTGGTCGGCGAAGTTCGTGAACACCACCAGCGGCCGTCCCTCGACCACTTCCCCGGCCCAGGGCAGTCCGCCGTACTCGATGACCCGGCTGCGTACGTTCCACGGCGCGGGCAGCACCGACTCCTGCGTGCCGTCCGGCCGCCGCCGCACCAGGGTTCGGCGCCCGCCTTCGGTGGGCCGGGGTTCCGTCCACCACGTCTCGTCGCCCACGAAGCCCACCCACTCGGGGTGTCCGTCGTGCGCGGCGGCCAGGGCCGCGTCGATCGGCGAGGGCCAGGAGCCGTACGCCATCGTCCGCATCTCTTCCCCCATCTTCTAGGCCGTCCGCAGGAAGCGGTCGAGGACCCGGACGCCGAAGTGCAGCGCCTCGACCGGTACGCGCTCGTCGACTCCGTGGAACATCGCCTGGTAGTCGTATCCCTCGGGGAGCTTCAGCGGTGTGAAGCCGTACCCCGTGATGCCGAGCCGGGAGAACTGCTTGGCGTCCGTGCCGCCCGACATGCAGAACGGCACCACGTGTCCCTCGGGCGCGAACTCCTGCACGGCGGCCCGCATCCCGGCGAACGTCGGCGAATCCACCGGCGCCTGGAGCGCGACCTCCCGGTGGTCGAACTCCCACTCCACGTCCGGCCCGGTCAGCCGGTCCAGCGCGGCGCGGAACTCGTCCTCGCCGCCGGGCAGGAAACGCCCGTCGACATGCGCGACGGCCTCCCCCGGGATGACGTTGACCTTGTAACCGGCCTCCAGCATCGTCGGGTTCGCGCTGTTGCGGATGGTGGCCTCGACCAGCTTCCCCGCCGGGCCCAGTTTCTGCAGGAGCCCGTCCACGTCGCTCAGGTCCGCCTCGATGCCGTACAGGGCGGCGAGTTCGGTGAGGGCGGCGCTGACCGTCGGCGTGAGCCGCAGCGGCCACTCGTGCTCACCGATGCGGGTGATCGCGGCGGCGAGCCTGGTCACCGCGTTCTCCCGGTTGACCTTGGAGCCGTGTCCGGCGCGGCCGCGCGCGGTGAGCTTGAGCCAGCCGGTGCCGCGCTCCCCGGCGGCGATCGGATAGATCTGCCGGCCGGTGCCGTCGTGGAAGGTGTACGCCCCCGACTCGCTGACGCCCTCCGTGCAGCCCTCGAACAGCTCGGCGTGCCGGTCGGCGAGGAACCCGGAGCCGTCCTCGGCGCTGGCCTCCTCGTCGGCGGTGAAGGCGATCACGAGGTCCCGCCGTGGCCGCACCCCGGTGCGCGACCAGTCCCGCACGACGGCGAGGATCATCGCGTCCATGTTCTTCATGTCGACCGCGCCCCGGCCCCAGACGACGCCGTCGCGGACCTCGCCGGAGAACGGGTGCACGCTCCACTCGTCCGCCTGCGCCGGCACCACGTCCAGGTGGCCGTGAACGAGCAGCCCCGGCGCCGAGGGGTCCGTGCCCTCGATGCGGGCGACGACATTGGTGCGCCCCTCGGTGCGCTCCAGGAGGACCGGCTCGAGACCCGCGCCCGCGAGCTGCTCGGCGGCGTACTCGGCGGCGGGCCGCTCCCGGCAGTCGCCGCCGCCGCGGTTGGTGGTGTCTATCCGAATGAGGTCGGACGTGAACCGGACGACCTCGTCCAGCGCTCGCTCGTCAGCCATACTGCTCCTCCACCGCGGCCGAGACGATCGTGGTGACCGCCTTGAAGGTGCGGATTCCCTCGTACATGGTGTCGCTCGTGTACGCCACTCTGCGTTCCCCGGTCTGCCGAACGCCCGGGACGACGGTGGCGGCCATCGCCAGGTGCTCGGCGTCGAACTCCAGGGCGACGGTGAACGGGCCGCCGGCGACGGGCTCGGACCGCACCGCGAGCCGGGCGGCCTCCTTGGCGGCGGCGCGGATGTCCGCGGCGGTCCTGGACGGTGTGCGGCACACGGCGGCGTACCGCGACACATGGTCCTTGACGGCGACCTTCAGCGCCTCGGGCGCGTACCCGAGCGCGTCCTCGCAGGCCACGTCGTCGCCCGTGACCAGGACGACGGGCACGCCGTACTCCGCGACCACGTGGGCGTTGAGCAGGCCCTCGCTCGCGCGGACGTCGTTCACCCACACTCCGGTGATGGAGTTGGCGAGGTAGGTGTGCGCGAGGACGCCCTCCATGCCGGCGCCCGCGTGATAGCCGACGAACGCGATGCCGTCCACGTCGCCGTGCTGCACGCCCTCCACCATGGACAGCGACTTGTGCCGCCCGGTGAGCATCTCGGCCCGCTCGTCCAGCCGCTCCAGGAGCAGATTGCGCATGGTCCAGTGGGCCTCGTTGACGAGCACCTCGTCGGCACCGCCGTCGAAGAAGCCCCGCACGGCGGCGTCGACGTCGGAGGTGAACATGCTCCGGCAGCGCTCCCACTGGGGTGTCCCCGGGAGCACGTCGGCGGGCCAGGTGACGCCGGTGGCACCTTCCATGTCGGCGCTGATGAGGATCTTCATGCAGCGCACGTTACGCGGTCGCGGGAGATCGCGGCAGGCCTGTGGATAACTCTCACCGGTGCAGACCAATGACGGTACGCAGGTCCGCTGGGCGGGCCGGCCTCCGTCAGTGCGTACGCCCCGCCACCAGCCACTTCGACGGCAGTTCGAGGCGTGTGCCGTCCGGTGTGAACTCGGTGGTGATCAGCGGGAGTTCGCCGCTCGCCAGCACCGAGAGCCCGGCCGAGCGCAGATACTCGGGGACCGCGTCGTCGGCCACCTCACCCGGCGCGATGCCGTGGCGGAAGACGGGAGCGAGCTTGGGCGGGGGGCCGGACGGACTCTGGGCGAGGCCGAGCAGGACGGGGCGGGCGGCCTCGGACAGCTCGACGAGGAAGGCCCGGCCGCGTCCGCCGACCAGGGCGGCGACGCCGTCCACCAGAGACTGGCGGTCGTCGGGTTCGGCCTGGTGCAGGACGCCCCGCATATAGACGTTGGCGTCCCCGAGTTCGGCGTGCAGTGTCTCGGCCTCGGTCTTCTCGGCGGCGTCCAGCAACCGGTAGGCCGCCTGCCCGGCCGGGTCGGCGTGCCGGGCGTGGGCGAGGGCGGCCTCGGCGATGTCGGCGCCGACGACGTGCGGGAAGCGTTCGGCGAGGTACCTGGTCTGTGTGCCGTTGCCGCAGCCGAGGTCGATCAGGGGCAGTGCGGGGTCGGTCAGAAGCGGTTCGAACAGGGCCAGATGGCGGCCGGCTGTCAGCGCGGGCTCGGCGTCCCAGAACACGGCCCCCGGTTCCTCCGGCGCCTCGCGCCAGAACTCCTCCCAGGACTCGCGGTACCGACTCGTCACGCTCATGTCCCACTCCCCAGGATGGATGCGACGCCGATCCGCCTTCACCAATGGACCGGTTGAGTCCCGTACGGTCTATCGCGCGGGGGTCGCGGCCACAAGCGGGCGGCGCGTTCCTTCACCCCGCTTTCGATCCGGGTACGCCGGCACACGCCCCGGGAGGTGTTCAGCGTCACCGCGCGGTGAGTTCGAACCAGACGGTCTTCCCGGCGCCCCTACGGCTCGTGCCCCACTCCCGGGCCAGCGTGCTGACGACGCGCAGCCCGCGCCCGGTCTCGGCGCCCGGCCCGGCGCTGAGCAGGGTCGGCAGGGTGAGGTCGTCGTCGTCCACCTCGCACAGCAGGGTCTCCCCCCGCACCAGCCGCAGCTGGATCCGACTGGTGTGCGCGTGCCGTACGGCGTTGGTGACCAGTTCGCCGGCCAGCAGCACGGCGTGGTCCGCCAGGTCGTCGAGTCCCCATGCGTGCAACTGCTCGCGGACCGCCGCACGCGCCCGGCGAGCCTCGGCCGCGTCGAGCGCGAACTGCCACTCGGCCACGTCCTGCGGCGCGATGCCGGACAGGCGGGCCATCAGCAGGGCCACGTCGTCCTTGCGGCCGCCGCGGCCACCCAGGGCGCGGATGATCGTGTCGCAGGCGTCGTCCATGGACGCGGCCGGGTGCGCGGCTGACTCGCAGAGGGTGGCGAGGCCCACGCCGATGTCCTCGCCGCGCACCTCCACGAGGCCGTCGGTGCACATCACCAGCCGGTCGCCGGGCCGCACGCGCACGCTTACCGCCTCGAAGGGCACCCCGCCGACACCGATGGGCGCTCCCGTCGGCAGCTCGAGCAGCTCGCTGCGCCCGTCCTCCGCACGCACCAGCACCGGCGGGATGTGACCGGCGTTGGCGATGTGCACCTCGCTCGCGATCGGGTCGTAGACGGCGTACAGGCAGGTCGCGAGGTGGGTGTCGCCGAGGCGCTGGGCGAGGTCGTCGAGGTTGCGCAGCAGCTGGGCGGGGGGCAGGTCGAGGGCGGCCATGGTCTGCACGGCCGTACGCAACTGGCCCATCATCGCAGCCGAGTTGAGGCCGTGACCCATGACGTCGCCGACGACCAGGGCGGTGCGGGCGCCGGGCAGTTTGACGGAGTCGAACCAGTCGCCGCCGACCCGGCCGAGGAGGGTGCCGGGCAGATAGCGGGTGGCGATGTCGCAGCCCGCCATGCGCCGCGGGATGCGCGGCAGCATGCTGTCCTGGAGCGTCTCGGCGACGTTCTCCTGATAGGTGTACATGCGCGCGTTGTCGAGCACGAGGCCCGCGCGGGCGGCGAGTTCGGCGCCGGTGACCCGGTCCATGTCGTTGAACTCGGCGCGCTCGGGGTGGCGCAGCAGGATCATGAAGCCGAGGACCACGTCCCTGGCTTTGAGCGGCACCACCAGCATGGAGCGGTTGTTGATCAGCGGCCGGATGTCACGCTTCTCGAACTGCGAGGCGATGGCGTGGCCCATCTGCTCGCTGATGCGCGGCACGAGCACGGGCTCCCCGGTGGTCATGCACCGGAAGAACGGGGTGTGCGCGGGAAAGGGCATGGCCTCGCCGACGGGCACGACGTCGTCCCAGCGGCCGGGCTCGTCGTTGTGCTCCACGGCCACCCGGTGCCACAGAGTGGTGGTGTCGGGCACGCCGTCCGGGAACCCCTCGCCGGCGACCACCTGTTCGCGCAGATAGGTCCCCGCGACATCGGTGAAGCGCGGAACGACGGCCTTGCTGACCTCGACGATGGTCCGCGCCAGGTCGAGGGAGGTGCCGATGCGGGAGCTGACCTCGTTGAGGAATTCCAGGCGCTCGCGGACGGCCGCGTACTCGAGGTCCTCGCCCTCGTCGTCGGCGAGGGCGGCCGGCACCGGTCGGCCCCGGGCCGCGGCCCGTGCCACTCGTTCCCGGCGTGCCTTGCGCTCGGTGCGCCGGGCCACGCCCCAGTCGGGAGTGACGGGCACCTGGTCGTTCTGGCTGAACTCCAGGACGGGATAGCCGAGTTCAAGAACCTGCGAGACGATCCGGGCGCCCTCGTCGACGCTCATGCTGGGCAGGATCTCGGGCAGCCGGCGGGCGAGTTCCTCGGCGCCGGGGAAGTCGGTGTGCAGGGCGAAGCCCGGCGCGATGCGTTCGAAGGCTGCCGTGACGTCGGCGTCGTCGGGCTCGTCGGCGCGCAGCCCCGCCGCATCGGCGGCGAGCACGAGAAGCCGCTCCCGTCCGGGGCCGACCAGCGGATACGCCCACCACAGGACGTCGGCCCGGGCGCGCTCGGCCAAGGTGAGGCGGGCGCGGCCGGCGGCCGGGTAGGCCAGCCGTCCGCCCAGGGAGGACTCGAGGTCGGGGCCGAGACCGTCATGCGCCCAGTAGGCGCCGTAGGGAGTGATCTCGTCGTGCTCTGGGAGCGCTCCCGTGACGGGCAGCAGATCGCCCACCGGGCGTCCGAGGACGTCCTCCTTGGCGGTGCCGAACAGCCGTCGCGCGCCCGTGCTCCAGTGGGACACGAGACCTTCGCGGTCGACCACGACCACGGCCAGCGGGATCCGTCCCGCCGCGCCCTCCCCGGCTCCGCGGCTGGCAGGCGTGTCTCCCACGGTGCCTCGGTCCATGGCCCAGGCCCCCTCTCCCCACGGCTGCGCAAAGATCTGTGCCCCCGGCCACTACCGTACGGCCGGGTACGGTTGCGATGTGTGGCAACACCGGAATCGGTGCCACCTGATCGCTCCGGCGCACGGCCGCACGCTCATCGCCGACGATACGTCAGTCCTCATGCCCCAGCTGGAGATCACGCTCGGTCCGGCCACCGCCCGCGACCTGCAGCACGGTGGCGACGGGCGGATACCCGGCCGCGATCACCGTGTACTCGCCGGAGGAGAGATCGACGAACCGGAACGTTCCGTCAGCGCCCGTGGTGAGCGTGTCCACGACGTTGCCCGCCGCGTCCAGGAGCGTCACGCGGGCGTCCTCGACGGGCCGTCCGCCACCGGCCCGCACCGTGCCGCGCAGCACGGCTCCGCCGGCCAGCTCGACGTCCTGGCGGGTCTCCCGTGCGGCCTGCACGGTGACCGGGAGCGCGGCGGGGCGAAAGGCGGGCGCGCTGCCGGCGAGGGTGTACTCACCGGCCACCAGTTCGGTGATGACGTAGCCCCCCTCGCGACCGCTGCGGGTGGAGGCGACGACCTCGCCGTGGACGTTGGTGAGCGTGACGGTGGCGTCCCGCACGGGCGAGCCGTCCGCCGTGAGCACGGTGCCCGCGAGGCGACCGGCACCGCCGAGGACGACATCGAGCTCCACGGGCCGTTCGCCGACGGTCACGGAGACGGCCTGCGGCTGGTGGCCGCCCGCGGCGGCGATCAGGACGTACGACCCGGAGCCGGGCGTGGCCAGCGCGTACCGCCCGTCCTCGCCGCTCGCGCCGCGCCCGATCTGCTGTCCGGCGACGTCGATGAGGGTGAGCGCGGCACGGGGCACCACGGTCCCGTCGGGGTGCTGCACGGTGCCGCAGACGGCGATCCCGGCCGCGTGGGGCGAGCGGAGCGAGGTGGGGGTCCCCCCGGCCGAGGGCTGGGGGCGGGCCTGCGGGATCTGGGCGTTCACGTTCGCGTGCTCCGATTCGGCGGTGTGATGGGACACCAGGGGTTTCTCCTTGAGGAAGAAGGCGATCAACAGGCCGAGGACGAGCACCGGAACGAGGTAGAGGAAGATCCGGGGCATGGCGTCGGCATAGGCGCGGATGTAGGCGTCGCGCAGCGCCGGGGGCAGGGCATGGACGAGTTGCGGGGTGAGGGACTCGGGGTCCGGAAGTCCGGCACCCGCGCGCGGGGGGAGCCGGTCGTGCAGGGCGTCGGTGAGCCGGTCGGCGAAGAGGGTGCCGAAGACGGCGGCGCCGACGCTGCCGCCGATCTGCCGGAAGTAGTTGTTGGCGCTGGTGGCGGTGCCCAGGTCGGCGGGCCGGACGGAGTTCTGCACGGCGAGGATCAGGACGGGCATCACCAGGCCGATGCCGGCCCCGAGGACGGCCATCCAGAGGCTGTAGTGCAGCCTGGGCGTGTCGACCTCGAGCCGGGACAGGAGCCACATTCCGACGGCGGACAGCAGTCCGCCGAGCACCGGGAAGACCTTGTATCGGCCGGTGTGGCTGATGAGCTGACCGGAGACGATGGAGGCGCCGACGATGCCGCCCATCATGGGCAGCATGAGCAGGCCCGACTCGGTGGCGGAGGCGCCGTCGACCATCTGCAGGAACGTCGGCAGATAGCTGGCGGCGCCGAACAGGGCGACGCCGACGACCAGTCCGACGAGGCCGGTGACGTTGAAGACGGAGTCCCGGAACAGCCTGAGCGGGATGAGGGGTTCGGCGGCGAAGCGCTCGGCGACGACGAAGAGCACGGCGGCGGCGAGGGCGCCCGCGCCGAGGCCGAGAATCTCCCGGGAGCCCCAGGAGTACTCGGTGCCGCCCCAACTGGTCAGCAGGACAAGGCAGATGGAAGCCGCGGCGAGCAGCAGTGCGCCGAGGACGTCGAGCCGGGCCTTCGCACGGGGCCTCGGGAGTTTGAGGACGGCGGTGATGACGGCCAGGGTGATCAGGCCGAAGGGCACGTTGATGTAGAAACACCAGCGCCACGAGAGGTGGTCGGTGAAGTAGCCGCCGAGCAGGGGCCCGGCGACGGAGGCCAGGCCGAAGGCGGCGCCGATCAGGCCCATGTAGCGGCCGCGCTGCCGGGGCGGCACGATGTCCGCGATGATCGCCTGCACACCGATCATGAGTCCGCCGGCGCCGATGCCCTGGATGGCACGGAAGGCGATCAACTGGTCCATGGTCTGCGCCCGTCCGGCGAGCGCGGAGCCGACGACGAAGACGAGGATCGCGAACTGGAAGACGCCCTTGCGCCCGACGAGGTCACCGAGCTTGCCGTAGATGGGCAGTCCGACGGTGGCCGTGAGCAGATACGCGGTGATCGCCCAGGACATCTTGTCGAGGCCGTGCAGCTCACCGACGATCTTCGGGAGCGCGGTGGCCACGATCATCTGGTCCAGGGCGGCGAGGAGCAGCGCGAGCATCAGCCCGAGAAAGACCAACCGTACGCGGCGCCGGCCGAGTTCGGGGGTGGGCGGGGCCGGTGGCGGGGTGATGACCTCCGGTGGTGCCACGACCACGACCGGTTCGTCCTGCACCAGAGTCGTCCCGCCCACGTACCGCTCCCCTCGCCGCGCTGCCGCACGATTCCCGCCTAAATCCCGCGTAAATCGACAACCACGAACAAGCGCGACGAGTTACGGCATCATGCCGATCGGCGTGGAGATCCACTCGAACCGGTGAGGTGGTCAACACGCCTGGAGCATCTGCCCTTTGGGCTACTTCTCGACCTCGGCCGCGAGCCTGGCGAGGATCGCGTCGTAGATCCGGCCGAGCCCCTTGGGCGCGAAGGTCTTCTCGAAGAAGCCGCCGATGCCGCCGGCGCCCTTCCAGGTGGTCGTCACGACGACGCGGGAGCTGCCCTCGCCGGCCGGGGTGACGCGCCAGGTGGTGACCATGGAGGAGTTGCGGTCCTTCTCGACCAGCTCACCGTCGGTCGGCTCGCTGACCTCGAGGAGGCAGTCGCGGACCCGCTTGCTGGTGGCCTGGAGCTTCCAGTGGACGAGGGTGCCCTCGCCGTCGCCGCCCTCGCGCACCTCGTACTCGCTGAAGTGCTCGGGCAGCAGCTTCGCGCGCGTGTCGCGGTAGTCGGCGAGGGTGTCGAACACCGTCTCCGGGTCCGCCGCGACGACCCGCTCCGTAGTGGCCTCGACCTGCGCCATTGCGTTCCTCCAGGACATGGGTTCTCGGGGTTGGAACAAGCCAACCACCCCGGTGCCCGGCCCCCCAAATCGGGGTGCCCGAGGCGATCGAAAACGAACCTTGCACGATCAAGCGAACAGGTGTTCTATTCTGGTGGCAGCGCTACCTAGGAGGCGTGATGCGCTGGGAGAACCTCACAGTGGAGTCCGAGCACGGCAGGGCCGACGTTGCACTGTTCGGCGCGGACGCGGTCACGACGCGGACGTTCGACACACCCGAATTCAGAGGGATCACGTTCCACGAGATCCGGGCGCGTTCGATCATCAACCGGGTGCCGGGCGCCTCACGGATGCCCTTCGAGTGGACGGTCAATCCCTACCGGGGCTGCACGCACGCGTGCGTGTACTGCTTCGCCAGAAAGACGCACAGCTATCTGGACCTCGACACTGGGATCGGCTTCGACACCCAGATCGTGGTCAAGGTGAACGCGCCCGAGCTGCTGCGCCGCCAGCTCGGCTCGCGCCGCTGGCAGGGCGAGCACATCGCGATGGGCACGAACGTCGACTGCTACCAGCGCGCCGAAGGCCGTTACCAGCTGATGCCGGGCATCATCTCCGCCCTGCGCGACCGTGCGAACCCCTTCTCCATCCTGACCAAGGGCACGCTGATCCTGCGCGACCTCGACCTGCTGAAGCAGGCGTCACAGGTCACGGACGTCGGCATCTCGGTCTCGGTCGGCTTCACCGACCCGGGCCTGTGGCGCACCGTCGAGCCGGGCACCCCCGCGCCCGAGCGGCGCCTGGAGGTCGTCCGGACCCTCACCGACCACGGCATCGGCTGTGGTGTGCTGATGGCGCCCGTGATCCCCTTCCTGAGCGACCACCCGGCCCAACTGCGTGCCACGGTACGGGCGATCGCGGCCGCCGGAGCCACCTCGGTCACTCCACTGGTGCTCCATCTGCGGCCCGGCGCCCGCGAATGGTTCATGGCCTGGCTCGCCGAGAACCACCCGCACCTGGTGCGGCGCTACGAGCGGCTGTACGCCGAGGGCGCCTACGCGCCGAAGTGGTACCAGCGGCGGATCACCCGTCAGGTCCATGAACTGGCCCAGGAGTACGGCATCGGGCCCGCGCGCGCGGGCATGCCGCGCCGGATCCGTCCGCCGGAGCCGGCGGATTCGTCGGTCTCTCCGGCCGGCCGACCGGAAATGTCCGAACCGACTCAACTCACGTTGATCTGAGAGCGTTCGAGGGCATCGCACGATCCAATTGGGTCAAGTATTGCCAGAACGCGTTCTTCCGGGTGCTCTCTCCGGGACGATGCGGCGAGGACCGCGATACACGCTGTCCGAAACCCCTCCGTCCTGGGAGGACCCATGAGAACTCGCGCAGCCGTGCTGTGCGCTGCCGCCGCCGTCGTGGCCGGGTCGTTCACGGCCGTCCCCGCCGGCGCGAGCACCCAGCACCCCGCGCAGGCGACCCGGGCCGCGACCGTCACCTGGAAGAAGTGCGGCACCACCGACTACCCGACGCTCCAGTGCGGTTCCCTGAAGGTGCCGCTCGACCACGCGAATCCGCATGGGAAACAGATCACGCTCGCCCTGTCCCGCGTCCCGCACACCGCCAAGACGTCACAGGGCCCGCTGCTGGTCAACCCCGGCGGACCCGGCGGCAGCGGTCTGACACTGGCCGGATTCGTCGCGTCCGCGCTGCCCAAGACGGTGGCGGCACAGTACGACGTCATCGGCTTCGACCCGCGCGGCGTGGGCGACAGCACACCCGCGCTCGACTGCAAGACCGGTCACTTCACCCCGGTCCGCCCGGACTCCGTGCCCGGCACACCCGCGCTCGAGAGGGCCAACCTCACGCGCGCGCAGTCGTTCGCCGCCGCCTGCGGCAAGAAGTACGCGAGCGTGCTGCCGTACATCGACACCGTCAGCGCCGTCCAGGACATGGACTCGATCCGCCAGGCCCTCGGCGCGCGGAAGATCAGCTACTTCGGCTACTCGTACGGCACCTATCTCGGCGCGGTCTACGCGAAACTGTTCCCGGAGCGGGTGCGGCGCCTGGTGCTGGACTCGATCGTCGACCCGACCGGCGTCTGGTACGACGACAACATCGGCCAGGACTACGCCTTCAACGACCGCCACCGGGCTCTGATGGCCTGGATCGCCAAGTACGACTCGACGTACAAGCTGGGCACCGATCCGGAGAAGATCGAGGCCAAGTGGTACACGATGCGGGCGGCTCTCGCCAAGAAGCCGGCCGGCGGCAAGGTCGGCGCCTCCGAGCTCGAGGACATCTTCATCCCGGGCGGCTACTACAACGGCTACTGGCCCCGTCTCGCCGAGGCGTTCGCGGCCTACGTGAACGACAAGGAGTCCGGACCGCTGGAGAAGGCGTACGACAACTTCGCCGCGATCGACGCCTCGGGCGACAACGGCTACAGCGTCTACACCTCGGTGCAGTGCCGTGACACCTCCTGGCCGCGCGGCTGGAACCAGTGGCGCAAGGACAACTGGCAGGTGTACGAGAAGGCGCCGTTCATGGCCTGGAACAACGCCTGGTACAACGCGCCGTGCGCCTTCTGGCCGGTGCCGTCGCAGCACCCGGTGAACATCGCCAACGGCAAGCTGCCGCCGGTGCTGCTCTTCCAGGCGACCGACGACGCTGCCACCCCGCACCAGGGCGGGGCGACGGTCCATCGGCTGCTGTACGGCTCCAGCCTGGTGGTCGAGCAGGGCGGCGGGAACCACGGCATCACGCTGAGCGGGAACGCCTGCCTGGACAAGTACCTGTCGACGTATCTGACGAACGGAAAGGTGCCACGCGGCCGCGGCGAGGCCGACGCGGTGTGCGAGAAGACGCCCGACCCGAAGCCACTGGCCGCGAAGGCGGCTTCGACGTCGGCACGCGGCTCCACTCTGCACGGCCTGCTCGGCTTCCGCGGCTGAGCGGTTCGCGCGGCCCGTCGGGGGCGTTGTCGGACTCATGGTCCACCATGGACGCATGACTGAGCCGACCAGGATCCCCGCCCCCGACGGCGTCGCGCCCGCCACCCAGTACAGCCATGTCGTCACGGCCACCGGCCGTTTCGTCGCCGTCTCCGGCCAGCTGGCCCTGGACGAGGACGGCGAGCTCGTGGGCGAGGGCGACCCGGCGGCACAGGCGCGCCAGGTCTTCGAGAATCTGCGGCGCTGTCTGACCGCCGCCGGGGCGACGTTCGACGACGTCGTCAAACTCACCTACTTCGTCACGGACATGACGCATCTGCCCGCGATCCGTGCGGCGCGCGCCGCACACATACCCGACGACCGGCTCCCGGCGTCCTCCGCCGTGCAGGTGGCCGCGCTGGTGGGGCCGCGGTTCCTGCTGGAGGTCGAGGCGTTCGCCGTGGTCGCCGCATGATCGGGCCGACGGTGCGGCTCATGACCGCCGCCGACATCGAGCGCGTCTCCGAGATCCGTGTCCGCGGTTGGCAGTTCGCCTACCGGGGGCTCATGCCGCAGCCGTACCTCGACGCGCTGGACGTGGCGAAGGACGCGGAGCGGCGCCGCGCCCGCTTCTCGCCGACCGCGAGGGACGGTGTGGTGAACCTGGTCGCCGAGCGGGACGGCGAGATCGTCGGGTGGGCGGCGCACGGTCCCTACCGGGACGACGACGTACGCACCGGCGACGCCGAGTTGTACGCGCTCTACGTCGACACCGCCCAGCTCGGAAGCGGGGTGGGAAGGGCGCTCCTGGAGAAGTCGGTACGGCAGTGCTTCCCGCACCCGCGCATGTTCCTGTGGGTCCTGAAGGAGAACACGCGCGCCCGGCGCTTCTACGAGCGGGCGGGATTCCGCGCGGACGGCATGGAGGAGCCCTTCGAGGCGGGCGGCGTGGACGTGCCGGAGCTGCGGTACGTGAAGGAGCCGCTCCACGGCTGAGAGGTCATCTCGGTCCGGGGATCCGCTCCAGCGCCTGCACGGCAGCCTCGGCGAGCGTCGGGTGGGCCAGTGCCTCGGTCAGGACACGCCGGGCGCGGACGTCCCCGAGCGTGCCGAGGCCCTCCACACAGGCGAGGGCCACGCGGCGGTGCGGGTCGTGCGGGCGCAGCCGCCGCTCCAGGGTGGTGATCAGCGCGGGCACGGATTCGGGGGCGCGCAGTTCGACCAGGAGCCGTACGGGGTGGAGGGCGTAGGCGACGCGCAGTTCGTTGGTGGCGAGGGCGGCGGCCGCGCGGGCCGTGCGGGGGTCCTGGAGCCGGGCGAGGGCGTGGGCGGCGGAGGCGCAGCGCGGGGGGTCGCGGTGGTTGAGCAGCAGGACGAGGGACTCGAACGCACGCCGGTCGCCCGCCACCCCCAGCCGGAACGCGGCCAGCTCCCTGGCCCACAGCGGCTGTCCGGCCGCGGTCAGCACATCCGCGAGTTCGTCGTGGTCGCCGGTCGCCGCCAGCCGCTCGTACGCCGGCGTCCCGTGCGACTCCTGCCATAGACGCTCCGTGAGCGATCGCAACTCTTCGTCCACGAAGCCCAGCGTAGGGGCGTCGTCGGACGGCCGGGGGGTACATCACAAACTACGGGGCTGGCGCGCTCGTTACTCTCCGGTTAAGCTCATACGAGCGAGTTACCCGCTCGCACCCGCTTGCGACGATTTGGTGACGCAGTCGTCGTGAGCGTTCGTCCGTTCGGTACGTCCACGTACCGCAGTACGACCCGGCTCCGGGACAGGGCCGGTCGGTCTCCGCCGTACCCGGGCGTGCGCGCCCGCGGCGACGGCACCGGGCGTGTGCGCCTGCAGCCCGGCATCACCCGCACTCCTCATCCGCACCCGGTGCGCCCCCTCGGCGCACCCGGCGCGCTCCCAGTCGTCACCCTCATTCCTGGAGTCCCGCGATGGCCACTCCCCTGTCCGACCCCCTGTCCCCGCTCCAGACCATTGCCGTCGTCGGCCTCGGCACGATGGGCACCGGTATCGCCGAGGTCCTCGCGAAGGCCGGCCGCGAGGTCATCGGCATCGACATCAGCGAGGCCGCCACCACCCACGCGACCGCTGCCCTGGAGGCCTCCACCGCCCACGCCGTGGAGCGTGGCCGGCTCACCGAGCAGGAGCGCGCGGACGCCCTCGCCCGGGTGCGCACCGGCACCGATCTGCGAGCCGCGGCCGACGCCGACCTCGTCATCGAGGTGGTCCCGGAGTCGTACGAGATCAAGCACCAGATCTTCCGCGAGCTGGACGGCATCGTGCGCCCGGAGACGATCCTGGCGACCGGCACCAACGCCCTGTCGGTGACCCGGCTGGCCGCGGACTCGGCGCGTCCCGAGCGCGTGCTCGGCCTGCACTTCTTCAACCCGGCGCCGGCGATGCGGCTCGTCGAGGTCGTCTCCTCGGTGCTGACCGCGCCGCAGGCCGTCGCCGCGGTCACCGACCTCGCGCTGGCCCTGGGCAAGGAGCCGGTCGCGGTCGGCGACCGGCCCGGCTTCGTCGCGGACGGGCTGCTGTTCGGCTACCTCAACCAGGCCGCCGCGATGTACGAGGCCAAGTACGCCTCCCGCGAGGACATCGACGCGGCGATGCGGCTGGGCTGCGGTCTGCCGATGGGCCCGCTGGCCCTGCTCGACCTGATCGGAGTCGACACCGCGCGGACGGTCCTGGAGGCCATGTACGCCGAGTCCCGCGACCGGCTGCACGCCCCCGCCCCGATCCTCAAGCAGCTCAGCGAGGCAGGCCTGACCGGCCGCAAGTCGGGCCGAGGCTTCTACACGTACGAGGCGCCCGGCAGCGCCACGGTCGTGCGGGACGCGCTGACCCCACTGGAAGGCGCCTCCCGCACCCCGGGCCGGGAAGTCCGCTCCGTCGGCGTCGCCGGGTCCGGCACCATGGCCTCCGGCATCGTCGAGGTCTTCGCCAAGGCCGGATACGACGTGGTGCTCGCTGCCCGCAGCGAGGAGAAGGCGCGGGCCGCCAAGGCGCGCATCGGCAAGTCACTGGCCCGTTCCGTGGACAAGGGCCGGATGACGGCAGAGGCCGCCGCGCAGACCCTGGACCGGATCACCGCGGCGGGCTCCTACGACGCGTTCGCGGACGTGGACCTGGCCGTCGAGGCGGTCGCCGAGGACCTGGAGATCAAGCAGCAGCTGTTCGCCACCCTGGACAAGGTCTGCAAGCCGGGCGCCGTCCTGGCCACCACGACCTCCTCCCTGCCCGTCGTCGCCTGCGCCCGCGCCACCTCGCGCCCGCAGGACGTCATCGGCATGCACTTCTTCAACCCGGCGCCGGCGATGAAGCTGGTCGAGGTCGTCCGTACGGTGCTGACGGCCGAGGACGTCCACTCGACGGTCCGCGAGGTGTGCGTCAGGATCAAGAAGCACGCGGTCGACTGCGGAGACCGCGCGGGCTTCATCGTGAACGCCCTGCTGTTCCCGTACCTCAACAACGCGATCAAGATGGTGCAGGAGCACTATGCGTCTCTTGACGACATCGACGCGGCGATGAGGCTGGGCGGCGGCTACCCGATGGGCCCCTTCGAACTGCTGGACGTCGTCGGGCTCGACGTCTCCCTGGCGATCGAGAAGGTGCTGCACCGCGAGTTCCGCGACCCGGGTCTCGCGCCCGCGCCGCTCCTGGAGCACCTGGTGGCCGCGGGCTGCCTCGGCCGCAAGACCGGGCGCGGCTTCCGTGAGTATGCCCGCCGCTGACGGCGCCGGCGACTGGTTCACAGGCGACAGGGAGTGGGGCGGACTGCTCGGTCCCACCGGGTATCCCCCGCCCGCCCAGGGCGGGGGATACCCCGGACATGCGCATCCAGCTGCGCACATGCAGTACGTTCGGGGCATGTCCCAGCCCGCCAGGTCCTCACGTACACCAGCCACGCCCGACGCGCCGGAGAGTGCCGCAGGAAGCCGTGCCGCCGCCCAGCGGCTCAAAATGCGGCGAGAACTGGCGGCCGCCGCGATGGAGCTGTTCGCGACCAAGGGGTACGAGGCGACCACCGTCGACGAGATCGCGGCCGCGGCCGGGGTCGCGCGCCGCACCTTCTTCCGTCACTTCCGCTCCAAGGAAGAGGCGATCTTCCCGGACCACGACGACACGTTGATCCGCGCCGAGGCGGTGCTCAACGCCGCCCCCGCGCACGAGCACCCGCTCGACACCGTGTGCCGCGGCATCAAGGAAGTCATGAAGATGTACGCGGGCAGCCCGGAGGTATCGGTGGCCCGCTACAAGCTGACGCGCGAGGTGCCCACCCTCCGCGAGGCCGAGATCGCGTCGGTGGCCCGCTACGAGCGGCTCTTCACCCGCTATCTGCTCGGCCACTTCGACGAGCACGCGCACGACGACGACGCCAACGACGACCCGCTGCTCGCCGAGGTCGCCGCGTCCGCGGTCGTCACCGCCCACAACCACGTCCTGCGGCGCTGGCTGCGGGCCGACGGCAAGGGCGACGTCGAGGCCCAGCTGGACCACGCGTTCGCGATCGTACGCAAGACGTTCGGCACGGGCATCGGCGCCGGACGCAAGGCCGCTCCGCGGACCCCGCCGGCGACCGTGGGCACCCGGGGGGAGGTCCTGGTGACGGTAGCCAGGACCGACGCCCCGCTCGACGACGTCCTGCGCACCATCGAGCAGGCACTCAAGGCACGGTCGTAGCCGGTCGATCCGGAGAAACGGGCAGTTGGTGGCACTGGGTGCCACCGACTGCCCGTTCGTTTGTCGTTCCGACCTGCAAGCTTTGATCGATCATCGCTCATTTGTTACGTAAAGATTTCATCTGAGAGCAAGTTCTGGCACCCAGTGCCTTGCGGCCTGACACACCGTGCCATACGGTGATGTTGTCCGGGCGGCCGGCGTGCAGAGACCTCTCGTACGCCGGCTGTCCCCGCAGCCTCCCGGCTCGCGCGCCCGGACGCCTGCGTCACAGGCAACCTCCCGCGCCACAAAGCGCTGCCGAAGCACCACACGCCGAACCGACGGCACTTCACCACCCACCCTCAGCAGCACCGACGTAACCCTCAGCGCCCCTCCCTCAGGGCGCTCATCGCCGGAGGCAACACCGTGACCGTGAAGGACATCCTGGACGCGATCCAGTCGCCGGACTCGACTCCGGCCGACTTCGCCGCACTGCCGCTCCCCGAGTCGTACCGCGCGATCACCGTGCACAAGGACGAGACGGAGATGTTCGCGGGGATCCCCGCCCGCGACAAGGACCCGCGCAAGTCGCTGCACCTGGACGAGGTGCCGCTGCCCGAGCTGGGCCCGGGCGAGGCCCTGGTGGCCGTCATGGCCTCCTCGGTCAACTACAACTCCGTGTGGACCTCGATCTTCGAGCCGCTGCCGACCTTCGGGTTCCTGGAGCGCTACGGCAAGCTCAGCGAGCTGACCAGGCGGCACGACCTGCCGTACCACATCATCGGCTCCGACCTGGCGGGTGTCGTCCTGCGCACCGGCCCCGGCGTCAACGCCTGGAAGCCCGGTGACGAGGTCGTCGCCCACTGCCTGTCCGTCGAGCTGGAGTCGTCCGACGGGCACAACGACACGATGCTCGACCCAGAACAGCGCATCTGGGGCTTCGAGACCAACTTCGGCGGGCTCGCCGAGATCGCCCTCGTCAAGTCCAACCAGCTGATGCCCAAGCCGGGCCATCTGAGCTGGGAGGAGGCCGCCGCTCCCGGTCTGGTCAACTCGACCGCCTACCGGCAGCTGGTCTCCCGCAACGGCGCCGGCATGAAGCAGGGCGACAACGTGCTCATCTGGGGCGCGAGCGGCGGTCTCGGCTCGTACGCCACGCAGTTCGCACTGGCCGGCGGCGCCACCCCCATCTGTGTGGTCAGCAGCCCGCAGAAGGCGGAGATCTGCCGCGCGATGGGCGCCGAGGCGATCATCGACCGCAACGCCGAGGGCTACAAGTTCTGGAAGGACGAGCACACCCAGGACCCCAAGGAGTGGAAGCGCTTCGGCAAGCGCATCCGCGAACTCACCGGCGGCGAGGACGTCGACATCGTCTTCGAGCACCCCGGCCGCGAGACCTTCGGCGCCTCGGTCTACGTCACACGCAAGGGCGGCACGATCGTCACCTGCGCCTCGACCTCGGGCTACACCCACGAGTACGACAACCGCTACCTGTGGATGTCCCTGAAGCGGATCATCGGCTCACACTTCGCCAACTACCGCGAGGCCTGGGAGGCCAACCGGCTCGTCGCGAAGGGCAAGATCCACCCGACGCTGTCCAGGGTCTACTCCCTGGAGGAGACCGGCCAGGCCGCGTTCGACGTGCACCGCAACCTCCACCAGGGCAAGGTCGGCGTCCTGTGCCTGGCTCCCGGGGAGGGTCTGGGCGTGCGCGACGAGGAACTCCGCGCGAAGCACGCCGACGCCATCAACCGCTTCCGGAACATCTAGAGGTCGTACATGAGTGAGCGTCAGACCACGCCTGCGGCGCAGGCGCAAAGGGAGAGAGAGCGGCCCTGGCTCATGCGTACCTACGCGGGCCACTCCACGGCCGAGGCGTCCAACGAGTTGTACCGGCGCAACCTCGCCAAGGGGCAGACCGGGCTGTCGGTGGCGTTCGATCTGCCGACGCAGACCGGCTACGACCCCGACCACGTCCTCGCCCGCGGTGAGGTCGGCCGGGTCGGCGTGCCCGTCTCGCACCTCGGCGACATGCGCCGGCTGTTCCAGGACATCCCCCTGGAACAGATGAACACCTCGATGACGATCAACGCCACCGCCATGTGGCTGCTGGCGCTCTACCAGGTGGTCGCCGAGGAGCAGGGCGCGGACATCACCAAGCTCCAGGGGACGACCCAGAACGACATCGTCAAGGAGTACCTGTCCCGGGGCACCCATGTGTTCCCGCCGGGGCCCTCGCTCCGTCTGACGACCGACATGATCGCCTACACCGTCTCCCACATCCCCAAGTGGAACCCGATCAACATCTGCAGCTACCACCTGCAGGAGGCCGGGGCCACGCCGGTACAGGAGATCGCCTACGCGATGTCCACCGCGATCGCCGTCCTCGACGCCGTACGCGACAGCGGCCAGGTGCCGCAGGAGCGCATGGGCGACGTGGTCGCGCGGATCTCCTTCTTCGTGAACGCGGGCGTCCGCTTCATCGAGGAGATGTGCAAGATGCGGGCGTTCGGCCGTATCTGGGACAGGATCACGCGTGAGCGGTACGGCATCGAGAACCCCAAGCAGCGCCGCTTCCGGTACGGCGTCCAGGTCAACTCGCTGGGCCTGACCGAGGCCCAGCCGGAGAACAACGTCCAGCGCATCGTGCTCGAGATGCTGGCCGTGACCCTCTCCAAGGACGCACGCGCACGTGCGGTCCAGCTCCCCGCCTGGAACGAGGCGTTGGGTCTGCCCCGGCCCTGGGACCAGCAGTGGTCGCTGCGCATCCAGCAGGTCCTCGCCCATGAGAGCGACCTGCTGGAGTACGAGGACATCTTCGAGGGCTCGCACGTCGTCGAGGCGAAGGTCGCGCAGCTCGTCGAGGAATCACTCGCCGAGATCCAGCGGATCCAGGAGATGGGCGGCGCGATGGCCGCCGTCGAGTCCGGCTACCTCAAGTCGCAGCTCGTCTCCTCGCACGCCGAGCGCCGGGCCCGTATCGAGTCCGGTCAGGAGAAGATCGTGGGCGTCAACGTCTTCGAGACGACCGAGCCCAATCCGTTGACGGCGGATCTGGACACGGCCGTCCAGACGGTCGATCCGGCCGTCGAGGCCCGTGTCGTCGCCGCGCTGCAGACCTGGCGCGACACCCGCTATCAGCCGCCTTTCAACCACCCACGCCCGTGCAAGGCGCTGGAGCGGCTGAAGGAGGCCGCCAAGGGCACCGACAACCTCATGGAGGCCACCCTGGAGTGCGCCCGTGCGGGTGTCACGACCGGCGAGTGGGCCGGGGCCCTGCGCGAGGTGTTCGGCGAGTTCCGGGCGCCGACCGGGGTCTCTTCGGCGCCGGTGGCCGTGCCGGCCGAGGAGGGCTCGGCGATGGCCGGCGTACGCCGCAAGGTGGAACTGACGGCGCGTGACCTGGGCGTCGGAAAGCTGCGCTTCCTGGTCGGCAAGCCGGGCCTGGACGGGCACTCCAACGGCGCCGAGCAGATCGCCGTACGCGCGCGTGACGCCGGGTTCGAGGTGGTCTACCAGGGCATCCGGCTGACACCCGAGCAGATCGTGGACGCGGCCCTCGCCGAGGACGTGCACGCGGTCGGCCTGTCCATCCTCTCCGGCTCGCACGCCCAGCTGGTGCCGGACGTGCTGGAGCGGCTGCGTGTGGCCGGTGCCACAGATATACCGGTGATCGCCGGTGGCATCATCCCGAATGGTGACGCCGAACGACTGAGGGCCGCCGGAGTGGCCGCAGTGTTCACCCCGAAGGACTTCGACATCACCGGGATCATCGGCCGCATCGTCGACGAGATCCGGAAAGCGAACAAGCTCGACCCCCTGGAGGTCCCCGCATGACTGTCAACCGTCTTCGTCCGCGGCGCTCCTGCCTGGCCGTACCGGGCTCGAATCCGCGCTTCCTGGAGAAGGCGCAGGGCCTCCCGGCGGACCAGGTCTTCCTCGACCTCGAGGACGCGTGCGCGCCGCTCGCCAAGCCCGAGGCCCGCCACACCATCGTCAAGTTCCTCAACGAAGGCGACTGGACCGGCAAGACGAGGGTGGTGCGCGTCAACGACTGGACGACCGAGTGGACGTACCGCGACGTCGTGACGGTGGTCGAGGGCGCCGGCCAGAACCTCGACTGCATCATGCTGCCGAAGGTGCAGGACGCCCAGCAGGTCGTCGCTCTCGATCTGCTGTTGACGCAGATCGAGAAGACCATGGGCTTCGAGGTGGGCCGCATCGGCATCGAGGCGCAGATCGAGAACGCCCAGGGCCTCAACAACGTCAATGAGATCGCTCAAGCCTCTCCACGTGTCGAGACGATCATCTTCGGCCCGGCCGACTTCATGGCGTCGATCAACATGAAGTCGCTCGTCGTGGGCGAGCAGCCGCCCGGCTACCCGGCGGACGCCTACCACTACATCCTGATGAAGATCCTGATGGCCGCCCGCGCCAACAACCTCCAGGCGATCGACGGCCCCTACCTGCAGATCCGCAACGTCGACGGCTACCGCGAGGTCGCCCAGCGCGCCGCGGCTCTCGGCTTCGACGGCAAGTGGGTGCTGCACCCGGGGCAGGTCGAGGCGTCCAACGAGATCTTCTCGCCGTCGCAGGAGGACTACGACCACGCCGAGCTGATCCTGGACGCGTACGACTACTACACGTCCGAGGCGGGCGGCAAGAAGGGCTCGGCGATGCTCGGCGACGAGATGATCGACGAGGCCAGCCGCAAGATGGCCCTGGTCGTCTCCGGCAAGGGACGCGCCGCCGGCATGCAGCGCACCAGCACGTTCGAGATCCCGGAGGCCTGAGCGCGATGCAGTTCGGACGCACCTACGAGGAGTTCGAGGTCGGCGCGGTGTACAAGCACTGGCCGGGCAAGACGGTCACGGAGTACGACGACCACCTGTTCTGTCTCCTCACCATGAACCACCACCCGCTCCACATGGACACCAACTATGCGGAGAAGACGACGGACTTCGGCAAGAACGTGGTCGTGGGCAACTACATCTACTCCCTCCTGCTCGGCATGTCCGTCCCGGACGTCTCCGGCAAGGCGATCGCCAACCTGGAGATCGAGTCGCTCAAGCATGTGGCGCCGACCTTCCACGGGGACACGATCTACGGCGAGACGACCGTGCTCGACAAGTGGCCGTCGAAGTCGAAGAACGACCGCGGCATCGTCCACGTCGAGACCAGGGGCTACAAGCAGGACGGCACGCTCGTGTGCGTGTTCCGCCGCAAGGTGATGGTGCCGACCGAGACGTACATCAAGGAGCGCGGCGGCGAGCAGCCCGGCCGCCCGGAGCCGCTGGACACTTCAAAGCGTGAGCAGGAGAAGTAGATGAGCCGCCTCGCCCAGACCGCCGGTCTGACGGACATCCAGCAGGAGATCGTCTCCACCGTCCGCGACTTCGTGGACAAGGAGATCATCCCGGTCGCGACCGAGCTGGAACACCGCGACGAGTACCCGCAGCAGATCGTCGACGGCCTCAAGGAACTCGGCCTGTTCGGGCTGATGATCCCCGAGGAGTACGGCGGCCTGGGCGAGTCTCTCCTCACCTACGCGCTGTGCGTCGAGGAGATCGCCCGCGGCTGGATGTCGGTGTCCGGCATCATCAACACCCACTTCATCGTGGCGTACATGCTCAAGCAGCACGGCACGCAGGAGCAGAAGGACCACTTCCTGTCGCGCATGGCGGCCGGCGACATCCGCGGCGCGTTCTCGATGTCGGAGCCGGGCCTCGGCTCGGACGTCTCGGCCATCACGTCGAAGGCGGTCAAGGAGGGCGACGAGTACGTCCTGACGGGTCAGAAGATGTGGCTGACGAACGGCGGCACGTCGTCCCTGGTGGCCGTCCTGGTCCGCAGTGACGAGGGCCGTCCCGAGGGCACGGCCCCGCACAAGTCGATGACGACCTTCCTGGTGGAGAAGGAGCCCGGCTTCGGAGAGGTCCGCCCGGGTCTGACCATCCCCGGCAAGATCGAGAAGATGGGCTACAAGGGCGTCGACACGACCGAGCTGATCATGGACGGTCTGCGGATTCCGGCCAATCGGGTGCTCGGTGGCACGACCGGCCGAGGTTTTTACCAAATGATGGACGGAGTCGAGGTCGGCCGCGTCAATGTGGCGGCCCGTGGCTGTGGCGTCGCGCAGCGTGCGTTCGAGCTCGGCGTCCAGTACGCCCAGCAGCGTCACACTTTCGGCAAGCCGATCGCCCAGCACCAGGCCATCCAGTTCAAGCTCGCCGAGATGGCCACCAAGGTCGAGGCGGCGCATGCGATGATGGTGAACGCTGCACGCAAAAAGGACTCCGGGGAACGAAACGACCTCGAGGCGGGGATGGCGAAGTACCTCGCCTCCGAGTACTGCAAGGAGGTCGTGGAGGACGCCTTCAGGATCCACGGCGGGTACGGCTTCTCCAAGGAGTACGAGATCGAGCGCCTCTACCGCGAGGCCCCGATGCTGCTGATCGGCGAAGGCACCGCCGAGATCCAGAAAATGATCATCGGGCGCAGGTTGCTCGAAGAGTATCGATTCCAGGGCTGATTGTCCGGGTACGGGGTGTTTTCTTCGAGAAGAAGGTCACACCCCGTAGGCGGTCTTCAGCCGCCGACTCGGCTTCCTGGCTTGCCCAGTTGTAGCCCGCGACCGGTACGATCCCGGGAAAGCCGCCGTCCCCGTTCACCGCGCGGCATCATCCGCTACGAAGGTCATCCATGCCCCACAGCCAAACCTCTGCACCAAGCGACAGCCGAGCAGGCCTACGCCTCGCGCGCGGAGCATCGCCGTGGCTCCTCCCGACCGTCGCCACCGCAGCCCTCAGCCTGGTCCGCGCTCGCCGCTCCGGCGCCGCCAAGGCCGTGGCCGTGCCCGCCACCGCGCTCGCGGCGGGCATGCTGTGGTTCTTCCGCGACCCCGAGCGCGAGATCGCCCGGGGCCGGGTCATCTCGCCCGCCGACGGTGTGGTGCAGAGCATCATGCCGTGGAAGGACGGGCGCACCCGCGTCGCGATCTTCATGAGCCCGCTCAACGTCCACGTGAACCGTGCCCCGCTCTCCGGCGAGGTCACGTCGGTCGAGCACATCCCTGGAGGCTTCGTCCCCGCCTTCAACAAGGAGAGCGAGAACAACGAGCGCGTAGTCTGGCATTTCGACACCGAACTCGGCGACATCGAGATGATCCAGATCGCCGGCGCGGTGGCCCGCCGCATCGTCCCCTACGTCCCGCGGGGCACGAAGGTCGAGCAGGGCGACCGGATCGGTCTGATCCGCTTCGGCTCGCGTGTCGACCTCTATCTGCCCGAGGGCGTGGAGGTCGCGGTCGAGGTCGGCCAGAAGACCGTGGCTGGGGTGACTCGCATTGACCGTGATTGATCCGGAGACTCAGGCGGGCTGGGTGCCCGAGGCCGACGACGCCGACGAAGAGGAGGAGATGCCGCTCTCTCTCCGCCTCTCGATAGCGGACACCCTCACGCTCGGCAACGCCACGTGCGGCTTCATGGCGGTGTACTTCACCACCACCGGCATCCTGATCCCGCACCTCACCGGCGACCAGGAGACCGGCATGGCCCGCCACAGCGCGGCCACGGCGGTCATCCTGATGCTCTGCGCCGCGGTCTTCGACCTGTTCGACGGCCTGGTGGCACGCAAGCTCCGCTCCTCCCCCATGGGCGCGGAACTGGACAACCTCTCGGACCTGATCAGCTTCGGTCTGGCTCCGGCGTACTTCGTCCTCGTGTACGGCATGGTGGCGGACGACGCGCACCAGAGAATGGCGGCGCTGGGGGCGATCGTGGTGCTCCTGGCCGTGGTCCTGCGGCTGGCGCGGTTCTCGTGCGTGACGATCAAGGACGGCATGTTCCAGGGCATGCCCTCGCCCTTCGGCGCGCTGACGGTGGTCTCCATCGTGCTGCTCGAGCTGCCGTTCGTGGCGACGCTGCTGGCGATCCTGGGTACGGCGTGGCTGATGGTGAGCCGGGTGGAGTACCCGAAGCCGCGGGGGCGTCTCGCCGGGGGTGTGCTCGCCTGGATCGTCCTGTCGATGGGGCTGCTGGCGGCGTGGGCCTTCGACGCGCCGAGCGGTCAGCTGCTGCTGCAGACCGGTTGCGCGCTGCAGCTGGTGATGGGCGCGGTGATTCCGCTGTTCGCCACCGCACGACGGGTGAACAACTTCCGCGACAATCGCCGGGAGGCGAGGGCGGCGCAGTTGCCCTGACCCTCGTCACACCGCCGACGGGTGTGGCCCGAGCCTCGAAGGCTCGGGCCACACCCGTTTCGCGTTCAAGGGCGTACGCGGTTTTCCTTTGACCCGTCAACTACCCCTGGTTCGAGCCGGTTTACCGAGAGCGAGGGACGGGAGGACGGTGGAATGGACGTACCCATCAGGGGGATTTGTTCCCATTCGGGGATGGGGATCGCCCCCTCTCACGGATCGGAGGACAGCCATGCCCGGACTCACCCCCAAGGACCACCTCGTCCCGCACATCTCGACCATCCCGGCGAACGAGGGCGACTCCGTGCACCTCTTCGTCCGGGAGTACGACGGCACCCAGGGCAACCAGCCCCGCTCCCCCCCCCGTGCTGATGCTGCACGGCAGGAGCGTGCCGGTGCTCGCCGGGTACGACCTCACCGGCCCCGGAGACGACATCACGTACAGCTGGGCGCGGAAGCTGGCCTCGCACCACTACGACGTGTTCCTCATGGATCTCCAGGGCAACGGCCGGTCCCCGCGTCCGAAGATGGACGAGCCCCGCAACGCCAACCCGGCGCAGCGGAGCGTGCTCACCCCCAACCCCCTGCCAGAGCCGTACACCGGTCCCCCTCTGTACCCTCACCAACTGGGCAGCTCCGGGAGCGAGTGGGCGGAACTTGCCACCGTGATCGCCTTCATCAAGGCGCAACCCAACATGACCACGCCGATCGACTTCATCGGCTGGTCCGCCGCCGGGCCGGTCATGGGGCCGTACACCCTCCAGCACCCCGAGGACGTCAAGAGCCTGTTCCTGCTCGCTCCGATCTTCACGCCGCTGGGCCGGTGGTCGGGGAGCGTCTCGGACCCCTTCGGCCTGCCCCCGAACACGATCCTGCCCGTTTCCCTGCCCCCCGCCGTCTTCGAGTCCCCATGCACGTCAACAGCAAGCTGAACTTCACGAGGGCGTGGGACAGCGAGCAGGGCAGCGTGTTCCAGCGGGATCCCGACATGGTGGGCAGGGCGTGGGCCGCCATGATGGCGAACGACCCCGTCGGCAGCACCTGGGGGCCCCAGCTGTCACCGGGCGTCTTCGAGGGCATCCACCGGTACCGCAACTCCTACTTCTGAGGCTGGAACAACCAGACCGTGCCGTTCGAGAACCCGCCGCACACCCACGTGCTCGGCGACCGGGTGCCCGTGGTCCTCGTCCACGGCGAACTGGACAAGACGGCCAACACCCCCGCGACCATCCCGGTCCCCGACGACCAGCGCTTTTCCGTCCCCGCGCTCTACGCGGCCATCGCCGGACAGCACAAGCTGATGTTCCAGCTGGAGGGCGCGGGACACTCCATGGTCTGGGAGCGCCCCGCCGAGGTCCTGCACGAGATCTCCAAGCACTGGCTCCTGAACAAGTACAAGGTGTGGGGTCTCACGAGCGGCAGCTACTACCGCGACGCGAACGGCGAGCTGATCCCGCTGGACTAGACCGTCCTCAGTGCAGGAAATCCCACCCGATCCGCTCCGCCACCCGCTCCAGGATCGGCCCGGCCTCGGCGATGCACTTCGCCACGTCCGGCTCGGCATCGGTCAGCGGGTAGGCGCGGCGGATCCCGGCCCGGCCCAGTGCCTCCGGCGGCAGGGCGAGGCGGCCGCACACCGCCACGACCTCCTTGCCAGCGGCACGCGCGGCCGCGGCCACCCCAGCCGGTGCCTTCCCGTGCAGTGTCTGCTCGTCCAGTGAGCCCTCGCCCGTGATCACCAGCGACGCCCGTTCCAGCGCGGGCGCGAAGCCCAGGACGTCGAGCATGACCTCGATCCCGGCCCGGAAGCGGGCGCCGAGGAGCAGTGCGCCGTAGCCGATGCCACCGGCCGCACCCGCCCCCGGTGACTCCGCGTACTGCGCCGCACGTGGTCCGACGGCCGTCGCCAGCACCTCCGCGAAGTGCGCCAGCGCCGCGTCCAGCGTTGCGACGTCGTCCGGCGAGGCGCCCTTCTGCGGGCCGTACACCGCCGGCGCGCCCTTCGGCCCGGTCAGCGGATTGTCGACGTCGCTCGCGAGGACGAGATCGACCGAGGAGAGTCGAGGATCGAGGCCGGACAGATCGGCCCGGGCCAGCGACGCCAGCCCGCCGCCCCCCGGCGGCACCGGCTCCCCGTCCGCGTCCAGGAGCCGCGCCCCGAGCGCGGACAGCATCCCGGCCCCACCGTCCGTCGTGGCGCTGCCGCCGACGCCGAACACGATGGTCCGCGCCCCCGCGTCCAGCGCGGCGCGCAGCAGTTCCCCGGAGCCGTACGTCGTCGCCGTGAGCGGCGCGAAGACCCCGGCCGGCAGCCGTTGCAGTCCGCTCGCCTCCGCCATCTCCACGACCGCTGTGTCGCCGCGCAGCGCGAACGCGGCGGTCACCTCCTGGCCGAGTGGCCCCGCGACCCGGACCTCCCGCCGTTCGAACCCGGCGGCCACGGCCGCGGCCACGGTTCCGTCGCCGCCGTCCGCGACCGGCAGCGACTCCACCTCGAGATCCGGCACGACACGGCGCAATCCGGCCGTCACCCGCTCGGCGACCTGCACGGCCGTCAGCGAGCCCTTGAACTTGTCCGCGGCGATGAGCACCCGCCGGGTGCCGTCCACTGCAGCGTCCGCCACTTGCATTCCCCTCGCTCTCCGGGCCCCGCGCACGTCAGGGCCAGTCGCGCCGCTGCGACTTTAACCGCAGCGCACCTCCGTCGTCATGCACCGACCGACCCCCGGGAACCTCCCGGCAACCCCCTGTGCCGAGCCCCCGATAGCGGGTAGACCAACTACATGACCCCTGTGGCCTCCGAGCCGGAGCTCGCCGACCGCATCCTCGGGGGCTGGCTGGGCCGGATCGCGGGCAACATGCTCGGCAAGCCGGTCGAGCAGGGCGACCTGTGGACGCGCGACCGTATCGACCGCTATCTGCGGCAGGCCGCCGCCCTGCCGCTCACCGACTACCTCCCCGAGCCAGCCACCGAGGCCGACGGTCTCGAGCTGCGCCCGGAGTGGCGCCAGTGCGTCCGCGGCCGCATCCACGGCAGCTGCCGCGACGACGACGTGGACTACGCGATCCTCGGCCTGCACCTCCTCGAGACCCACGGCTTCGACTTCAGCACCGAGCAGGTCGGCGACCTGTGGCTGCTGCGCCTGCCGTATCTGCAGACCTTCACGGCGGAGCGGGCGGCTTACCGCAACCTCGCGAACGGGATGAAACCGCCACTGACGGCGACGTACGAGAACCCGTACCAGGAGTGGATCGGCGCCCTGATCCGCGCCGACGTCTACGGCTGGACCCGCCCGGACGACCCGCACCGCGCCGCCGCCCTGGCCCGCCGGGACGCAGTGCTGTCCCACACCGGCAACGGTGTGTACGGGGCGATGTGGGCGGCGGCGCTGGTCTCGGCGGCGTTCACGGCCCCGACCGTGCGGCACGCCGTCGACACGGCGCTCACGGTGGTTCCGGCCAGCAGCCGGCTGGCCCGTACCGTGCGCCGGGTCGTCTCGCTCCACGACACCCGCATGACCTGGGAGGACACCCTGTCCACGGTGTCGGAGGAGACCGCCGGGCTCGGCTGGATCCACACGATCCCGAACGTCGCGGTGCTCACGGCGGGACTGCTGTACGGCGACGGCGACTTCACCCGGACCGTCGCGCTCACCGTCCGCGGCGGCCTCGACACCGACTCCAACGGCGCGACGGCGGGCTCGGTGGCCGGGGTCCTGACCGGTGCCGCCGCCATCCCGGCTCAGTGGAAGGACCCGCTGGAGGACACGGTCCGCAGCGCCGTGTTCGGTTTCGACGGGGTACGGATCAGCGACCTCGCGGAACGCACCCTGCGTCTGGTGGGGGCGGAGGCCTAGCCGACCGGGACGGGCGAGTCCGCGAAGGACTCCGCCGTTACGCCGATACGACCATCCGGCGGTCAGCGCCTTCGAGGTGTCGTACGTGCGACTGGCGATAGAGGAGGCGCCCTGGCTGAGCCTGATCTGTCACTTCGCGGAGCCGGGCAGTGTGTCGGAGGAGCGGCTGCGCAGGCTGGTTACCGGGTTCCTTGCAGAAAGCCCCGGCGTTCACGACTCCGTTGGGAAAGGCGTGATTCGAGCAGGGCTGTGTCGTTCGTCTTGCTGATGGCTATGGTCGTTGGCGGGAGGGGAGAGCGGGATGTCGCTGGAGTCGCGGTCGGATGACGGGGTGCCTGAGTTGACGGCTCGGGTCGTGCGGGCCTCGTTTCCCAAGGGGACTTTGGCCATCCGGATCGGGGAAGTGCTCGGTCCGGTGTTCAGGGACGATGACTTCGCGGTGGCCTTTCCCCGGCAGGGCCGGCCCGCGATCTCTCCGCGGGCCGGCCCTGGTGTCGGTGTTGCAGTACGCGGAGGGCCTTGAGGCTGTTGACCAGCTTGGAGACGGCGACCTTGGGCGGGTAGTGCACCAGGAGGTGGACGTGATCGCGTTCGCCGTTGAACTCCTTCAGCTCCGCTTCGAAGTCCTCGCACACCTTGCGCATGATCTCTTCGCAGCGCGTCAGCATCTCGTCGTCGAACACTCCGCGCCGGTACTTCGTCACGAAGACCAAGTGCACGTGCATCGCCGAAACCACGTGTCTGCCACGCCCCCATCCATGAGACCAAGCGTCGTAGGGTCTTGGGTCATGCAGCTCCGCTACAACTACCGGGCCTACCCGGACGCCTCCCAGCGCCGTGCGCTGGCGAAGGCGTTCGGGTGCGCCCGCGTGGTGTGGAACGACTGCCTGCGCGACCGGAAGGAAGCACACGCGGCAGGGCTGCCGTACGTGAAGTCGGCCGAGCTGTCCCGGCTGCGCATCACCCAGGCCAAGCGCACCGCCGAGCGCGCCTGGCTCGCCGACGTGTCGGCGGTCGTCCTGCAACAGTCCCTGCGGGACCTCGATACCGCCTACAAGAACTTCTTTCGACAGTCTCCAGGGCAAGCGGCAGGGCCGGAAGGTCGCTCCGCCCCGGTACAAGTCGAAGAAGGACACCCGGCAGTCGATCCGCCTCACCACCAACGCCTTCTCCCTCCAGGGCAACGGCACGGTGTACGTGGCCAAGGTCGGCAACCTCAAGGTCACATGGTCGCGTCGGCTTCCGGCAGCCCCGACGTCCCTGACCGTCACCAAGGACAGCTGTGGCCGGTACTTCTTCAGCTTCGTTGTCGACACCGAACCGGACATCCTGCCCGAGCTGGAAGCGGAGGCCGGTATCGACCTCGGCCTCTCCGCCTTCGCCGTCCTGTCCGACGGCCGGAAAATCGACAGCCCGCGCTTCCTGCGCAGGGCCGAGAAGAAACTCAAACGCCTGCAGCGGGAGTTGTCCCGCAAGGCCAAGGGATCGAAGAACCGGGCCAAGGCCCGTATCAAGGTTGCACGCCAGCACGCACGTGTGGCGGACCGGCGCCGGGACTTCCACCACAAGGCATCCACGCAGATCATTCGCGACAATCAAGCGGTGTATGTGGAAGACCTCGCGGTGTCCGGCCTCGGCCGTACCCGTCTTGCCAAGTCCGTGCACGACGCGGGATGGTCCGCGTTTGTCGGCATGCTGGAGTACAAGGCCATCAAGCACGGCCGCACCTTCGCCAAGGTGGACCGGGCCTTCCCCTCCTCTCAGCTCTGCTCGGCCTGCGGATTCCGGGACGGCCCGAAGCCTCTCCACGTCCGTGAGTGGGCGTGCGGTGAGTGCGGCACTGCATGACCGCGACCACAACGCAGCCCGCAACGTCCTCTTCGAAGGACGCCGTATCGTCGCCGCCGGACAGGCGCAGACGCTAAACGCCTGTGGAGCGCCGGTAAGACGGGCACACCTGCCCGCACAGCGCAGTGAAGCAGGAAGCCACCGGAAGGGTCAGACGACCCAGGCCGGAAACCCTGGACTTTAAGCCAGGGAGCACGTCAACCTTCCGGAGTGACCACGACTCAAGACTTCGCCACCTACATCGCGGGCCTGCCCCGCGTCCTCGCCGGTGCCGCCGCCCTGCTCCGTGACGCCGAGGGGCGGGTGTTGCTCGTCGAGCCCAACTACCGTGAGGGATGGGGGCTTCCGGGCGGCACGATCGAGTCCGACGACGGGGAGACCCCGCGCCAGGGGGCGTGCCGGGAGACGGCCGAGGAGATCGGCCTCGACGTCGAACTCGGCCGGCTGCTCGCGGTGGACTGGGTGCACGGACCGGGCCAGCCGCCGCTGGTGGCCTACCTGTACGACGGCGGCGTCCTCTCGGACGACGAGCTGCGCTCGATCCGGCTGCAGGAGGAGGAACTCCTCTCCTGGCGCCTGGTTCCCCGCGAGGAGATCACCGACCGTCTGCCCGGCGCCCTGGGCCGCCGCGTCCTGGCCGCCCTGGACGTCCTGGCGGAGGGCTCGGGAACGGCCGAACTCGAGAACGGAAACCGGGTCGCCTGACCTGGTCGGCGGGGTCGGTGGACTGCGGCGGGCCGGATGGCGAGTGGACCGCGCCTGGCTGAAAGGGCTAACCCTTGGCCGGGTCGGCGCCCGGCCGCTTGACGATCCGATCGCCGGCCGCGATCGACTTCCAGAGCCGGCGGCTGATGCGGACCTTCGCAGACTCGCCGTCGGCAAGGCGGACTTCGACGAAGTGGTACATGTTCGAGCCGTCGAGCATGCCCCGCGACTTGTCGATGACGACGCCTTCCCAGGAGTCATCTCGTCCGGCTTTGCGAGATTTGAACATGATGTGGAGCCTACGAGGAGCGGCAGCAGACCCTGCAGTGCTTCGGGGCACGTCCCGGGGATGACAGATGTCATGCCTGGGCGCTGGAACGGCTTCGGCGCGGCACAGGGTTCCCGCCGAGGCCGGCCGACAAGCTCCTGGCAGGTTCAGATCCGCTCCTCCTCCGAGTGTAATCCGGACGCCCCCGATACCCGCTCGCCACGAACGAACCGTCGTCTTACTCTCGGCCCATGAACAGACCCCTCGTCGCCATACTCAGTGGTGCCGGCATCTCCACCGACTCCGGGATCCCCGACTATCGCGGGCCGAACGGGCTGTGGCGGCGGGATCCCGGGGCCGAGAAGCTTGTGACGTACGAGTTCTACATGGGTGATCCGGAGATCCGGCGGCGGTCGTGGCAGATGCGGCGCAAGAACCGGACGCTGAGGGCCGAGCCGAACGCGGCGCACCGGGCCGTCGCCGAGCTGGAGCAGTCGGGTACGCCGGTGCGGGTGATCACCCAGAACGTGGACGGGCTGCACCAGCTCGCCGGGATGCCCGCCCGCAAGGTGCTCGAACTGCACGGCACTGTACGTAGTTTCGCTTGTACGAAGTGTCACACCCGCGGGCCGATGGAGGACGCGATCGCCCGGGTCGAGGCCGGTGAGGAAGATCCCCCGTGCCTGGAATGCGGAGGCATCCTCAAGTCGGCCACCGTGATGTTCGGCGAGCGGCTCGACCCGGTCGTCCTCGGCGAGGCGCTGTCCATCACCAAGGCCTGCACCGTGTTCATCGCCGTCGGCAGCAGCCTTCAGGTGCAGCCCGCCGCGGGGCTGGCCGGCGTCGCCGCCGACAACGGCGCCCGCCTGATCATCGTCAACGCCGAACCCACCCCGTACGACGACCGCGCCGACGAGATCATCCGCGAACCCATCGCCACCGCCCTGCCGACGCTCCTACGCCGCCTGAGCCCGGACACCGCTCGCTAGCTAGGGCCTGTTCTGAGTTGAAATCACATGTCAGGGAAAAGGCCTGGGCGGGCTGGTGATCACGCTCACCAGGATCAGATCGACATCGTCGCGAACCGCCGCCTCGGCGATCACCGCGTCCATGAGGGCCTGGAAGACTTCGTCACGTGCCCACATCCGGAACCGGTCGTAGATCGTCGACCAGGAGCCGTAGCTCTCCGGCACATCCCGCCAGGGACTGCCGGTACGGAACCGCCACATCACCGCGTTGAAGTAGCTGCACAGGTCAGGGATCGGTCCGAACGCCCCAGCGGCAGGTGCGGCTCGATCAACTCCCACTCGGCATCGGTCAGATCACCACGAGTCACGTGACCGGTCTACGTCAGCCAGCAAAAGGCGTCCATTTTCAGCCGCCAACACGAAGAGCCCTCCACCCGGGCCGCCACTCATGCAGCGGGTGACATACCGGCATGGCGAAATGTGTCGAGTGTGGAAAAACATTCGAATCGAAGACGCGCGAAACGAGTACAACTCCGAGTTCAACGGAGACCCTGATTTTGATGAATACTGCGGTGAAGGGGATCTCTGTGGAGGCTGCGCAGCATCGCAAACCGCATCGGAAATCAACCAGGGTCGCGCGATCTTCATGATGAATGGCGACGAAGATTATGACGATGACTTCGTGCAGAAGCATTTGGGAGTGACCTAGAAGCATTGACAACCCCATACCCGGCCACCAGTAAGGCAGCGAGCATGGGGCTATCTCTGCCATACGGTCATTGCAAGGTACGTGCGGCCGGTCCTTTCGGACACTCCGTAATGATCGGCCAGCATGCGACCGGTCACCGGACAGCCGCGCTCGGCGGGTGGCCTGACACTCGTTCACCGTGTCCGCCTCAGCGTCCGGCACGTTGTCCTCGAAATCGGCCTACAGGTCATCCGACGGCCGGCTACCAGGCAAGCTATCAATGCCCTCTGTCTGCAATCGTTACACACTTAGTCATTCGGTGTCCGCCCAACCGGTCACGCGCTGGCCATGTGCTGGAATGTCGAAATCGTCCGAGGCTCGCAGAACAAAGAGTCTGGGAGAACGAGCAGCGAGGAACGGCGTACGGTCGGCAGGTGGAACCTCCCGTCGGCCCCTTTCTTCAACGTCAGGATCGTGCTACTTTCCGCGCATGCTTGCTGAGATCTATGTCGAAAATAGCCCGACCGGCTATGTGATCATGCTCGTGGTCGTTTCACCGCTGGCTCTCGTAGCGCTGGTTTTCTGGGTACTCACGGTGATTCCGCGTCTGCGGAAATACGGTCCACCTCTCCCGAAAGACCGGATCGAAAAAGCACAGCATATAACTGGCTGTTCCCTGGCAACACTGGTCTTGTTGAGCATTGTCTTACTAAGCCTGCGGGCGCTGCTCCATACCATCTGAAAATGCACTTCGATGACGTCGGGGAGGTCCCAGCGGTAGTGGTCGAAGCTGACTACGCCAAGTCGCAGATGAAGCAAAGCGCCTCTCTTCCTCGCCGGTCTCATCACCACCATCTTCAATGGCCTAGTGCTGGTCAGGATGATTCCCGCGTACCGCCGAAGATGTCGCGTGTGACTTCTACCGATGCCTTGTGACTCCGGGATCCCCGGCTATCGCGGGCCGAACGGGCTGTGGCGGCGGGGTCCCGGGACCGAGAAGCTTGTGACATCGTGGGCCCTTACTTGCCGCGGGCCTCCGAGAGGGTATGTGCGACAAGGGCGTTGGCGTGGCCGTGGCCCAGACCGTGCTCGGCCTTGAGCCAGTTCACGAGCTCCATGTGCTTGGTCAGCCGCGAGGAGCGGATGAGGTCCTTCCACTCCGTTATCGGGCGACCGTACTTCTTCTCGATGGAGGGGAAGTAGCTGGCAGGGCCCTTGGTGGTATCAGTCATGTCGGCGGTGTCCCGTCTGTCTGTGGTCGACTCGTCGCTCGTACGACCGGCGGACCCGGCTCAAGTCATCGGCCAGTGATGGTGTGTTGGATCACACTTCGGGCCCAGGGCCGCCCAGAACGCAGGCGAGCCGTTGGCGAAGCGAAGGCTAGAACAGCGCCGTTCCCCTCTCGAAGTCCAGCAGGCGGCGCTTACGGTCGAGGCCACCGCCGTAGCCGGTGAGGCTGCCGTCGGAGCCGACGACCCGGTGACAGGGGACGATGATGCTGACCGGGTTGCGGCCGTTGGCGAGGCCGACCGCGCGGGACGCCTTGGGGTTGCCGAGGGCGTCGGCGAGTTCGCCGTACGTGCACGTCTCGCCGTACGGGATGCGGGTCAGCTGCTCCCAGACGGTTCGCTGGAACGGAGTGCCGTGCAGGCGGAGTTCGAGGGTGAACTCCTTCAACTCGCCTGCGAAATAGGCGGACAGCTGGTCCTCGGTCTCGGCGAAGAGCGAGTCGTCGCGGGTGCCGAAGGTCTCCTCCGGCGGGCGGTGGCGATGTTCGGTCATATAGAGGCCGCACAGGATGCCGTCGTCGGCGACGAGGGTGAGCGGGCCGTACGGGCTGTCGATCACGGTGTGCTGTTTCACGGGATGTCCTTACACCGGTAGGAAGTTGATCGGGTGGCTGTCCGTCGCCCACAGGTACTGGACGGCGTACGCCCGCCATGGCTGCCAGGCCGCCGCCCGTGCTGTCAGCGCGGCGGGCGTGGACGGCAGACCCAGATCCTTGGCGGCGCGGCGGATGCCGAGGTCCGTGGGAAGGAAGGCGTCGGGGTCGCCGAGGGCGCGCATCGCGATGACGTCGGCCGTCCAGGGACCGAAGCCGGGGAGGGCCAGGAGCCGGGAGCGGGTTTCCGCCCAGTCGCTCTCGACTCCCAGGTGAAGTGATCCTTCGGCCAGTTGGCTGACGAGTGTGGTGAAGGTGGTGCGGCGGGTGCGGGGCATCGCCAGGGATTCGGGGTCGAGGACCGACAGCACCTCGGGGCTCGGGAAGAGATGGGTGAGGCCGCCCCCGGGGTCGTCGACCGGGGTGCCGTGCGTGAGGACCAGACGGGCGGCGTGGGTGCGGGCGGCGGCCGTGGAGACCTGCTGTCCGAGGACGGCACGTACCGCGAACTCGGCCTCGTCGACCGTGCGTGGCACCCGGCGCCCCGGCGCCTTGTCGACCAGGGGCGCGAGGAACGGGTCCGTGCGCAGCTGGTCGTCGACCGCGACCGGGTCGGCGTCCAGGTCGAGCAGTCGGCGGCAGCGGCTGATGGCGACGGGCAGATCGCGCAGGTCGCTGAGGGTGAGACGGCAGGCGATGTGGTCGGGCCGGGGGGTGAGGGCCACGATGCCGTGGCCGTACGGCAGGCGGAGCGTGCGCCGGTACGCCCCGTCGCGCCACTCCTCCACGCCCGGTACGGCGGTCGCCGCGAGGTGGCCGAAGAGGTTGTCCGGGTTGAGCGGGGCGCGGAACGGAAGGCGTAGGGACAGCGCACCCGGGGTGTTCGGGGCGTCCTTCTTGGGCACGCGGGTCCGCAACTCGCTCGGGGAGAGGGCGAAGACCTCGCGGACGGTGTCGTTGAACGTGCGGATCGAGGAGAAACCGGCGGCGAAGGCGATCTCCGCCATCGGCAGCGGCGTCGTCTCCACCAGGAGCCGGGCTGTCTGCGCGCGCTGGGCGCGGGCGAGCGCGAGCGGGCCCGCGCCCAGCTCGGCGAGCAGCTGGCGTTCGACCTGGCGGGTGCTGTAGCCGAGCCGGGTGGCGAGGCCGGGCACGCCCTCGCGGTCCACCACGCCGTCGCCGATCAGCCGCATCGCGCGGGCCACCAGGTCGGCGCGGTGGTTCCACTCCGGGGAGCCGGGGCTGGTGTCGGGGCGGCAGCGCTTGCAGGCCCGGAATCCGGCCTGCTGGCAGGCCGCCGCGCTCGGGTAGAACGTCATGTTCTCGGCCTTCGGCGGTACGACCGGGCAGCTGGGCCGGCAGTAGATGCGGGTGGTCAGGACGGCGGTGTAGAACCAGCCGTCGAAGCGGGCGTCCTTGGACTGCACGGCGCGCACACAGCGTTCCCGGTCGGAGTGCATCCCTGTCTGCATGCGTCCAGCATCGGCCATGGGCCGGCCCGGGGCTGGCGGGAATCCGACATCAAGGTCGGCTGTCCTGGGCCTCCCCGGATCGCCGCGCGGGCCCATGCAGCAGCCGCAGCCCGTTCAGGCCCACGAGCACGGTAGACCCCTCGTGACCTGCGGCGCCGAGCGGGAGCGGAAGATCGCCGATCAGGTCCCGGACGACCGGCCCGGTGAGGAACACGCCGGGGAGATCACCAGATTGGCTCCCCCGGTTTGCCCGACACGGCGGGCCCGCACCGCGTCGCCGGGCTGTTCCCGGAGGGCCCGGTCGTCGAAAATCTGGCGGCCGGGCTCGTCCCGGAACCGGGCCGCCCACTGTGCCGTGGTGTGCAGCCCGCCGAACGTGTGGAAGTCCACCTTCAGCTCGCCGTGGAGCCCGTGGTCGTACTCCCGGGCCGGCTCGCGCGGAGACCGGTCCGGGCCGGCCGTACCCATGAGGTCGGTCGGCGAGGAACCGTGGTTGCGGGCGATGAAGGCGCTGGTGCCGACGCCGAAACGGGCGGCGTCGCACAGCAGCCGGAGTACGCCGGCGGGGCCGGGGAGGCCGATGCGGATCGGCAGGTCCACGTCGCGGTCGCGCACCGCCTCCACCCGGCGGAGCACCGGGTCGACCCGCGTGCTTGTCGGGGAACGCCGACCGCAGGGAGAGCCTGGTGATGGCGGGACGGCCCTCGGGACAGCCGCTGAGGCCGTGCGCCCCGGTCAGCGAGCGCCAGCCCCGTCAGGGAGCGCGCCAGACGTTGTCGAAGGCCGCCTCCTCGATGTTGCGGCGCTGGCGGGTGGCCTCGAGTTCCATCACCGCGTCGTTCACGGCGGCCACCACGGTGACGACGGTGTCGCCGACGCGGTCCGCGAAGTCCTCGGCGGGCTCGTCGTGGATGCCGAGGGCGGCCGCGAGGGCGGCGAGGACGGGCTCGTCCGACTCCCACCGCTCGGCGGCCCGGCGCCGGTCCGGCGAGTCGACCAGTTCCGTGCGGGCGGTGCGGATCGCGAACCTCGGGTGGCGCTGCCGCGTGACCAGTCCGTCCTTCTCCAGGCCGGCGAAATAGGCCGCGTACAGGCCACGGCCGCGCCGCCACAGCCAGTCCTCGACGGACTCGTACGGCGCCTGCCGCTTCAGCGCCGTGGCGGCAGCGTCGAGCTGAGGGTCGCCGAGGGCCGGCTGCAGGCGGGGCACGATGCTGTCGCCGTCCAGGGTGAGCGCCTCGGCGTCGAGGAGGTCGAGGAGTTCGGCCCCGGCGAGGGCGAGCGAGAGGTCGCCCTGCTCGACGGGCGGGTGGGGGGCGGCGTCCAGCGTGGCGATCAGGAGGTCCCGCGGTGTGGTCATGTCGGACTCCAGGTCAGAGACGTCGTAGGCACAGCGCCGGGCCGGATCGTCGCCTTGCGCGGCTGCGGCTGTGGGCCGTACCGACGGAATATGCCGCACCACCACCATGGGCTGAGGCGGGCGTCCGCGCAGCACGGACGGCTACTCCTTTGCCGCAGGGTTCCTGCCGGCCCCGCTCTCATGCCGTGCGGCCTCGCGCACCCGCTCGCGGATGCGGGACCGGTCGACCGGCCGGCCCTTGAAGTGGACGGACTCGATCCGGCGCGTGTTCGTGATGTCCCGCAGGGGGTCTCCCGCCAGGACGACGAAGTCGGCCCGCCTGCCCTCTTCGAGGGTGCCGCGGTCGGTGAGACCGAGCAGGGTCGCGGAGCGCTGTGTGGCGCTCTGGAGGACGGTGAGCGGCGGCAGTCCCGCCGCGGCCAGTGCCTCCAGCTCGCGGTGCTCGGCGAAGCCCGGGAACTGGGTGAGCAGACCGGTGTCCGCGGAGAACACGAGACGTACGCCGGCGTCGGCGAAGGTCCGCAGCGTGCTCTGCATGCGCTGGTACGCCTCGAGCGTGTCGAACAGCGGCTGCGGTGCGTTCGCCCTGATCCGGCTGCGCAGGTCAGCGATCGCCTCCGGGGTCACGAGGTCGGCAAGGGCCGGATCGTCGAGCCAGCTGTCGCCGTCCGGGCGCTGGATGCTCATCGACGTGAAGACCGCCACGTCGTGGGTGGTGAGCAGGGTGATGAGCTCCTCGTCGGGAGCGGGGGTGCGGGGCAGGTGCGCCAGGATGTCGGCGCCCGCTCGGATCGCCTCCTTGGCGTCGTCCACCGTGTAGATGTGGGCGGCCGCCTTGAGTCCGTGGCGGTGAGCCTCGTCGACGATCGCCCGGTAGACGTCCGGCTCGAGCCTGGCCTCGGTGCCGTGCCGGTCGTCGAGCCAGAACTTGACGGCGTCGACGTGCTTCGCCGCCAGCGCGCGCACGTGCCGGCGTGCGTCCTCGGGGCTCGTTGCCTCGTGGACCGCGTCGGCCGCGAAGAAGGGGCCGCCGTTGCCGGATCCCGGTGTGGGGGCGACGATTCCCGCTCCGGCGGTGTGGAGGGTCGCGAGGTCTTCGTCGTCGAGTTCGCCCTTGCGCTGCCGGTCGCGTACCCGGATCTCGGTGTCGTCCCGGTCGGTGCCGAGGGACTGGAACACGCTGACGCCGTAGTAGGCGAGCCGGCGGAGGTGGTCGATGACGTTGTCGGCGGAGAAGTTCCCGGCGTCCGCCGCGGCCCCCTTCCAGTAACCGATGTGCCCGTGCGGATTGACGAGGGCGGGCATCACGGTCCTGCCCGCCAGCGAGACCGTCTGCCGTGTGGGGTCGGGGCTGATGGCGTCCCTGGGCCCGATCCATTCGATCAGGCCGTCGCGGACGACGAGTCCGGCGTCGTCGATGACGGTCTCGCCGTCGCCCACGATCACCCGGGCGCCTTCGTAGAGGACGGCTGCGGTCCCCTCTCCCGATGACCTGCGTGCGCCGTCTCCGGCGGTGGCGCTCATGGCGCCTCCTTTCCCTGCGGGTGTCGGTTCGTCTACGACGCGGTGGGCGCCGTCGCGTAGCGCGCGCTGCGCCGCTCGAACTCGTCGTAGCCCATGAGGCCTTCGAAGGCGCGCTGGTCCGTCACCAGGTCCTTGACCGCGGCGACGTCATTGCGGGCGCGCAGGACGCTGAGGACGTCGGTCACGCCCTTGGACGCGGCGCCGAGGAGCGTGTACCAGAGCAGGATCACGTCGGCGCCGGCCACCGCGTACTCGTCGATCGTGTGCGCCGGGACGTCCGAGCCGGGTACGTCCAAGGAGCCCTTTCAGGGCGGCCCTGCGCGCGGTGTGGTCGTGCGACACGATGGTTCCTTCTGAGAGATCACGGGATGCGCGCGTGGTCGCGGCGGCGTCAGACCAGGAAGTCCCGGTACCGGCTCAGCTGCTTGCGCGCGGTCTGCATGTTGTGGCGTTTGAGCTGCTCGGCGCCCTCGGCGTCGCCGCGCACGAGCGCGTCGATGATCAGACGGTGCTCGGCGAGGCTCTGCTCCATCCGGCCCGGCGACATCAGGATGCGGCGCCGCAGGAGATGCGACTGGTCCCGCACACCGGCCAGCATCTCGGCGAGAAAGCCCTGGTCGGCCAGGCGGATGACGGTGTCGCGGTAGTCGTCGATCGCCGCGAGGAACACGTCGACGTCACCGTTCTCGGCGGCTTCGTCGAGACCGCCGCCCTCGGCGAACCTCGCCCGCAGTTCCGCCCAGTCGGCCGGTGTGGATTTCTGCGCCGCGAGCCGCGCCGCGAGGCCCTCGAGGAGTTCGAGGACGTCGTAGATCTCCTGCAGGCGGTTGTAGCCGAGCCGGGCCACGACCGCCCCCGCGTTGGGGACGCGCTCGACGAGGCCGCGGGACTCCAGGGACTGCAGTGCGGACCTGACCGCGAACCGCGACGTCCCCAGCTCCTCGGCCAGCTGCACCTCCGGCAGCCGGTCCCCCGGAGCGAGGTCCCCGCGCAGCACGCGCTCCCGCAGCCTGGCTTCGACGTCTTCACGCTTCACAGCGGATCCCGGCTCCTTCGACAGCTTCCGGCCTGGTCAACAGCGACGCTAGGTCCGCCCCCGCGACATTGTCAATCAGATTGGCGACAATCATGGATTGTATTGGCGACAATCAAAACTCGAATTGTCGCCAATCTGGTGTAGCTTGGGCTCGACCGAGTCACCAGCCTCGGGCGACGGGACGACGAGAGAGGACCAGGCAGCATGACGAAGCGCTCCGGCGTCGACGCCGTGCACAACTTCTGGGCGCAGGTCTGGGAGGCACCGCAGAACTACGACGCGATCGACGACCTCGTGGTGGAGGACTTCGTCCTCGTCACGGGCGGGGTGCGCGTCGAGTCACGCGCCGCGTTCAAGGAGTGGGCGAAGGAGTTCGGCGGCGCCATCGACAATCTCGAGTTCGAGGTCATCGAGTCGTTCGAGAACCACGACGGCACGCGGGTCGCCTCCCTGTGGCGCATCACCGGCACCAACAACGGAGCGCTGGGGACCGAACCCGACGGTGCGCCGATCGAGATGTGCGGGACGGCGGTGTGGGGCGTGCGCGAGGACGGCAAGCTGCTGTGGAACCAGGTGGAACGCAACGCCTTCGAAGTCCACCGTCGCCTCACCGACCCCGCACGAAGGAGGCCGGAGACGCACAGCGATGAGACGGAATCGCCGGGGTGACCGGACACCCTGGCATGGGCGGACGCAGAGGTGACGCCGAGATCGTCGCCGATCTCCAGTGACCGTCGGCAGCAGAAGGCGAGCAGCCGGAGCAGTCGCCGGAGGTCGACCCGACCGGGCCCACGGTGTGAACCTTTTACCCATCGGGTCACGCGGCCAGGGCTACAGCCCGAGCCCCCGTGCCGAGAGGAAATGTCACGAAGTCTCCTCCATGAGTCCTCAGCCCCGCCGTGCGACCGTCACGGCCAACGGCCACCGAGACCGTGTTGGGCGTGGACCTGCCGTGGGATCCGTCGAAGCGAACGGCCGGGCAGTTGCGCCACCAGTGGAGTGACGTGCTTCCGGCCTGTGCTGGAGAAGGGTGCTCACACGCCGGCCGGCGCCCGCCGCGGGGTGCGAGCCGCGGACGCGGAGGAGGGGGTGGCGGCACACCTGCCGCCACCCCCTCCTCCGCCACATGCCGTCAGCCGCGCTGGGCGGCGATCATCGACCGGTACCAGTGGTAGCTGTCCTTCGGGGTGCGGACCTGGGTGTCGTAGTCGACCCGGACGATCCCGAACCGCTTGTCGTAGCCGAAGGCCCACTCGAAGTTGTCCAGCAGCGACCACACGTAGTAGCCCCGGACGTCGACACCGGCGTCGATCGCAGCGCGCAGCGCGGTCAAGTGACCGCGCAGGTACTCGACCCGGTCGGTGTCGTGCACCGCGCCGTCCTCGCTCACGGCGTCGTGCTCGGCGGAGCCGTTCTCGGTGATGTGGATCGGAGGCAGGGCGTCGCCGTACTGCTTCTTCAGGGCCACCAGCAGATCGGTGAGGGTGTCCGGCGCGACCGCCCACCCCATCGCGGTCTCCCGGACGCCCGGCATCCGGACCTCCTCGTACCGGTTGTCGGTCGCCACCCGCTTCCCCGGGTCGGCCTCGCGCAGCGGGGCGTCGGCGACCACGATCGGCCGGTAGTAGTTGATGCCGAGGAAGTCCAGCGGCTGCGAGATCAGCTCCAGGTCGCCGTCCTGGCGGAAGTCCGCTCCGGTGATCAGCTCGCCGAAGGTGTCCTCCTCGGTCACCGCGTAGCGGCCCGCCAGGATCGGCTCGGTCCACACCAGGTTGTGCTGGGTGTCCGCGCGGACCACGGCCGCGAGGTCGGCCGCCGATTCGGTGGCGGGCAGGTTGCGGTCGAGGTTGAGGGTGATCCCGACCTCGCGTACCCCGGCCGACCGCAGCGCCTGCACGGCGAGGCCGTGCCCGACCAGCAGGTGGTGCACGGCGGCCAGCGCAGGACGGCCCTCCCTGGCGCCCGGCGCGTGCCGGCCGATGGAGTAGCCGAGGAACGCGCTGCACCAGGGCTCGTTGAGGGTGATCCAGCGCGGCACCCGGTCGCCCAGGTGCTCGGCCACCACGGCCGTGTACTCGGCGAACCGCTCCGCCGTCTCGCGCACCCGCCAGCCGCCACGGTCCTCCAGCGTCTGCGGCAGGTCCCAGTGGTACAGGGTGGCGGCCGGCTCGATGCCCGCCTCCAGCAGTTCGTCCACCAGCCGGGAGTAGAAGTCGAGGCCCTTGGGGTTCACCGGGCCGCTGCCGTCGGGCACGATCCGCGGCCAGGCGATGGAGAACCGGTACGAGTCCACGCCCAGGTCGCGCAGCAGCGCCACGTCCTCGGGGTAGCGGTGGTAGTGGTCGCAGGCCACGTCACCGGTGTCGCCGTTCACCACCAGACCGGGCGTGTGGCTGTAGGTGTCCCAGATGGAGGGGCCGCGGCCGTCCTCCCGGGCGGCGCCCTCGATCTGGTACGAGGCGGTGGCGGCGCCGAAGACGAAGCCGGAGGGGAATCCGGGGAAGCCACTCATCATGCGAACCTGTTCCAGGTGTGAGGTGGTCACTTGACGGAACCGCCGGTGATGCCGGCGGCGATGTACTTCTGCGCGAGCACGAGCAGCACCGCCGCGGGGATCGCGGAGAGCACGGAGGCGGCCATGACCGCACTCCAGTCGCCGACGTGCGCGCCGATGTACTGGTAGATGCCCAGGGTGATCGGCTTGACGTGGTCGGTGGTGTTCAGGGTGAGCGCGAACATGAAGTCGCTCCACGCGTACAGGAAGGAGAACAGCCCGGCGGTGATCAGCGAGTTGCGGCTCATCGGCAGCACGACCTGGACGAAGGTGCGCAGCCGGCCGGCTCCGTCCACCTCGGCCGCCTCGATGACCTCGCGCGGGATGGCCACCATGAAGGACCGCATCAGCACGATGGCGAACGGGATGCCCAGCGAGGCGTCGGCGAGCATCAGACCGAAGTACGAGTTGACCAGGCCGAGGTCCACGTACGCGCTGTACAGCGCGTTGGCTATGACGATGCCCGGGACCATCTGCGTGATCAGGGTGCCGAACACCACGGTCTTGGCGCCGCGCAACTTGAACTGCGCGAGGCCGTAGGCGGCCGGTGCGGAGAACGCCAGGCAGATCACGACGGCGCCGAGCGCCACCGCGAGCGAGGTCAGCAGATGGCCGCCCTGCTCTGTCAGGGCCGAGGAGAAGCCGGACAGGTCCAGGCTGTGCGGGACCGGGTCCACCTCCAGCAGACCGGACTCGGGCTGCAGCGCGGTGTTGATCATCCAGTACAACGGGAACAGCATCACACACAGGATGAGGATGCCGACGATCGTCGTGCCCCAACGGCGCTTCGGCTTGCCGGCGGCCGGGGCGGCGGGAGTGGTGGTCGCCATGCCGGTCACTTCCCCTCGTTGCGGTTGGCCCGCAGGTAGAACACCGCGAACACGGCGGAGATCAGGATCAGGATGTTGCCGACCACGGCGCCGGCCCCGAAGTCCAGCTGGACGAAGGAGCTCTGGTACGTCAGCGTGCCCAGGGTCTGCGTGGAGTCGGCGGGGCCGCCGTCGGTGAGCGCGAGGACCAGGTCGAGGATCTTGACCGTGGACATGAAGCCCAGCACGAGCACGACCGTGATGACCGGCTTCAGCAGCGGCAGTGTGATCGAGCGGAAGGTGCGCCAGGCAGAGGCGCCGTCGAGCGAGGCGGCCTCGTACACCTCGCGCGGGATCTCCTGGAGGCCGCCGTAGAGGATCACCATGTTGAAGGGGATGCCGATCCAGATGTTCACCAGGATCACGGCGAGCAGCGCCACATGGGTGCTGGTCAGCCACGGGGTGTGGCCGATGCCGAACAGCCCGAGGAAGGAGTTCAGCACACCGGTGTCCTGATCCAGGATGCGCCGCCAGACGATGCCGGAGACGACCATGGGCACGAGCCAGGGCAGCAGGATCAGCGCGCGCAGCACGCCGTTGAGAGGGAACCTGCGGTTGAAGAACACCGCCAGGCCCAGACCGATGCTGAACTGCCCGATCAGCGAGCCGATGGTGAAGACGATCGTCTGCCACAGGGCCTTGCCGAACAGGTCTTCGCCGAAGACCTTGCGCCAGTTGTCCAGGCCGTTGAAGGGGGCCTTGCCGGTGAAGAAGGTCGACGGCGTGTAGTGCTGGAAACTCATCACGATGTTGCGGACGAGCGGGTAGCCGAAGAACAGCAGCATGAACAGCACGGCGGGGGCCACGAAGCCCCACTGCGCGAGCGTGCGGCGCCGGCGGGTGCGGACCGGTTCGGGGGCGACTCCGGCGGTGGTGCCGGCGGCCGCGGGGGCGGGAACAGCAGTGGTGGTGGACATCGTCGTTACCTCACTTCCCGCTCTCGACGCGCGCCTGCGCGTGCTTCAGCGCGGACTCGCTGGGCTGCCCGGTGAGCGCGGACTGGAACGCGCTCTGCAGGGCGAGGGAGATCGAGGTCCAGCCGGAGCCGACCTTGGCGGTGCGCGAACGCGCCACCGCGACCTGGTCGGCCAGCGAGCTGAGTGACGGGACCTTCTTGCGCCAGGTGGCGGCCGCCTTCTGGTTGGCCGGGATCATCCAGCTGTTGAGCGCGTAGGTCACCTCCTCCTGCTCGCTCGTCATGCAGTTGACGATCTTCGCGGACGTCTTCTCGCGCGTGGTGTCGCCGATGTCCGGGACGGTCAGCTCACCGCCGCCCAGCGGGCCCACGGAGTTGTCCCCGGCCCTGGGAACGGGGATCTGCGCAATGCCCCAGTGCAGGCTCTTCTTGGTGTTGAGGGTCTCGACCTGCCAGGGGCCGTTGATCATCATGGCGGCATTTCCGGCCATGAATTGATCGTTGACGTCGGCCTGCGTCCAGTTGATCGTCGACTTGGACAGCGAGCCGTCGGAGAGCAGCGACTTCCAGTAGTCCAGCGCCTGGACCACCTGCCGGCTGCCGAGGTCGGTCTCGTCACCGCCGTTGGACCACATGAACGGCGTGAACTGGTAGACGCCGTCCTCGGCACCGCCGGCGCTCAGGGCGATGCCGTACTGGTGGCCCTGGGTGAGCTTCTTGGCCGTCTCGCGCATCTCGTCCCAGGTGGTGGGCACCTTGAGACCGGCCTTCTCGAGGATGTCCTTGTTGTAGAAGAGCGCGAGGGTGTTCACCGTGCGCGCCGCGCCGTAATACGTGCCCTTGTAGGAGCCGTAGTCGATGATGCCCTGCGGTACGTCGGTGGTGTCGACGCCCAGCTTCTTCAGGTCCATCAGACCTCCGGTCTCCGCGAAGGTCGGCATCTCGGAGCCGTCGAACTGGACGATGTCCGGAAGTGACTTCGAGGACGCCATCCGCAGCGACTTGGTCATGACCTGGTCGGCCGGGACCGACTGCTGCTGGATGGTGACGCCGAGCTGCTTGCTGCAGCGTTCGAGAGTCGCCGCGTCCCAGCTGTGGTACGAGTCGTCCGTCGACGAGTTCAGGACGGTGTACACGTCGGGGTCGCGGGACTGGCCGCAGCCGGTCAGCGCGACGGTGCCGACGAGCGCGGAGGCGACGGTGAGCGGGACGAGAACGCGTCGGCGGACCCGCCGGCGTCCGGGACGTGCCCCGTTCGGGAGGTGTGCTGTCACGGTGGTGCCCTTGCGTGGGAGGGGTGCCGGCTCCGGCGGACTCCAGTGTGTCCGGCGGAGAGGAGAGGGAACGGACCCGGGGCCCTGGGCGCGGTTCCGGCGGACGCGCGCCCGTGGGGGTGGCTGACCCCCGTGCCCGGCGCGCGCGGCGCAGAGCACGGGCCAGGTGGCCCGGGGGTCAGCGGGCGCCGAGGAGGTGGTCCATGGCGAGCTGGTCGAGGCGCTCGAAGGCCATGCCGCGCGCGGCGGCCGCGTCGACGTCGAAGTCCTCGAAGGCGGTGCGGTCGGCGAGCAGCGCCTGCAGGCCGTCGGCCGCGGTGGGCTGCGCCAGCTGGTCCAGGCGCGCGGCACGCAGCGCCTCCTGGACCTCCGGGTCGGCACGGAAGGCGGCGGCCCGCTCCTTGAGGATCAGGTAGTTGCGCATGCAGCCGGCCGCGGAGGCCCACACGCCGTCGAAGTCCTCGGTCCGCGGCGGCTTGAAGTCGAAGTGGCGCGGGCCCTCGTAGCCGGCGCTCTCCAGAAGGTCGACCAGCCAGAAGGCGGAACGCAGGTCACCGGCGCCGAAACGGAGGTCCTGGTCGTACTTGATGCCGGACTGGCCGTTGAGGTCGATGTGGAAGAGCTTG
>NZ_BMQA01000018.1 GCF_014647875.1 Streptomyces brasiliensis
GGGCACGGCCGGTTCTGAGGGGGCTCCGGCGCAGCAATGCGCCGGAGCTACCCGACGAGTACTCCGGCGAGAAGGAACCCAAAGCACTCCAGCGGTTCTTGAACCTCACCCCTTGGAGCGCGGATCTGATGCGGGAGCTGGTCCGCGACTACGCCATGGAACGCTTCGCGGATCCCCGGGGTGTGCTGATCGCCGACCCCACCGGATTCGAGAAGAAGGGCAACAAATCAGCCGGGGTCCAGCGGCAGTACTCCGGCACCCTCGGACGTGTCGATAATTGCCAGATCGGGACGTTCCTGGCCTACGCCAACCGTCGTGGCGACCGTGTACTGATCGACCGGGAACTCTACCTGCCCAAGGATTCCTGGGCCGTCGACTTCGAACGCCGTCGGGAGGCCGGGATCCCGGAGGAGGTGGCCTTCCGCACCCGTCCACAGCAGGTCCAGGCCATGATCGAGCGCGCTGTGGCAGCCGGGGTGCCGTTCTCGTGGTTCGCCGCGGACGAGGAGTTCGGCCAGAACAGGATCCTGCGCAGGTACCTGGAAGCAGAGGGCATTGCCTACTGCATGGCTGTCCCGAAATCCACCGACGTGAACACCGCGGGCATCACCACCAACCCCGACTCCCCGACCCGGTTAGACAACCTGGCATCACACCTGCGGCCCAGGGACTTCTCCCGGCGCGCGTGCGGGATCGGAGCGAAAGGATTCCGCACCTACGACTGGGCCGTAATCACCGGACGGGACGGGCACCAGTACGTCGTCCGCCGTACCATCGCGGACGGGGAGACCGACTACTTCCACTGCTACAACCCGCGCGGGGAATCACTGTCGGAACTGGTGGCGGTCATCGGACTGCGCTGGCCGATCGAGGAGTGTTTCGAGGCGGCCAAGCAGCAGGCAGGGCTGGACAACTACCAGGTACGCAAATACGACGCCTGGCATCGCCATATCACCATGGCCATGCTGGCGTTGGCATTCTTGGCCGCGATGGCCCGAACCCCGCAAAAAGGGGCTCTTCATGCCTGGGCGGTGACCACGGGCCACGAACACGACGGCTCGCGGCCCTGACCACCGCCGAGGTCCGACGACTGTTCAACCTGATCGGCTTGACTCCCACCGCCATCGACCAGGGACTTCGCTGGTCGATCTGGCGACGTGCGCATCAGGCGGAGGCACGACGGCACCATTTCCGAAAGCGGCTAAGACTCCAGATGATCAAGATCTAGCCCTGGAGTACTAGTGCTTGACCACATAGACACCTCACCTTGCTATGCCGTCAAGTTCTCGGGATGAGTCCTCCGGACAAGGCACGGTCGTAGAGCCGCTGGTGCCACTCGTTGGCGTCGGGTGCGGGTTGAGTGGTGAGCACGGGGTTCGGGCCGGTCTCGATGAGGTGGAGGAGCGTCCAGGCGACGCCGTAGCAGTCGTCCGGGCCGAAGCAGGAGACGAGCGCCCCGGCTTCCTCTTCCGTGACCGGCTTCGAGATCGCGTTGAGCTGCCGAACGCGTCTGTCGATGTCTTCTTCGGTCGCGTCCCAGTCGGGGAGCGGGCCGTCGGCGATGAACGTCTGTACTTCGGGTCGCATGTGTGAATGATCGGCTTCCGTCGCCACCGCGAGCAATGCCTCTTCAGTGGTCACGCGGCTGTTGCCTCTGCCGGAGACGGCGCGGGGAACGCGGACTGCTCGTTGAAGAGTTCGCGCTTCTGGAGGCAGTGGTAGAGCCGATCATGCGGTTGAAGAGGTTGCGTTGGGCGGCTGCGTGCCAGTCTCCGTGCTCGCGTCGCATGGCTGGTTAGCGTCACTTGGTGAAAACCCGGTCGGAGGGGCGCGGGGCCAGGGACTCGACAATGCGCCGCCCTGTTCCGCTCGGGTCTGCTGGAACTGCTGCGCGAGAACGGCAGGGACCAGCTGATCCTGTGCGGGGTGTACGCCCACGTGGGCGTGCTGAGGACGGCGCTGGACGCCTCTCGCACGATGTGCAGCCGTTCCTGGTGGCCGACGCGGTCGCCGACTCCTCCCTCGATCGCCGATCACCGCGACAACTGCCGCGCTCGGTCGGCGTGCGGACGGCACGCCGACGCCGCTCCCCGGCGAGGCCGGGGAGCGGCGAAGTGTGAGGCCGTGGCTCCGGCGCTGCACGGTCAGCTGCCCTGCAACCCCGCGAGGTTGATCCGGCCACCCTGCAGCTGCGCGTGGTGCGGGGCGGCAAGCGAGGCGTCGGTGATGTACAGCTCGGTGCCGCGCACGGCGGTGGCGGTGGGGCTGGCCAGCCCGTCGGCCGCAGTGAGCACGGTGGCCTTCGTGCCGTTCGGGTAGACCACGTCCACCTTGTCCTGCGTGTTCACCGTGGCGAACACGATGTCGGAGCGGGAGGACAGGAAGTTGAAGTCGTCAATGCCCACCTCACCATCGGTCACCTGGTGGATGCGGCCCGGCTTCCCGGCAGCGGTCACGGGAACCCGCAGCAGGGTGCCCTTGTTGAAGTTCGTGACCCACACCGCCCCGTTGTGGTAGCGCAGCCCGTTGACGCCGATCGGCAGCGAAGCCGTCGGGTCCGGCGCGAGAGCCTGGTCGGTCAGCCACTTCCTGGCTTGGCCCCCTGCGACCGGGACGGCCCAGATCGTGCCCTTGTAACTGTCGGTGACGTAGAGTATCTGTCCGGCAGGGTCGATCGCGAGCCCGTTCGGCAGGCCGTCTGCGGGCAGGGCCGCGAGGCGGCTGGGGTGGCCGCCCGGGGGCAGCTTCCACACTCCTGCGCGCGAGGCGTCCTTGGACCACACGTTGTAGTAGATGGTCCCGTCGCTGCCACGGGTGTTCCCGGTGAAGCCGTCACCGAGGACGCCGGTCACCAGCACAGTCCTGTGCTTCCCGTTGGCGCTCAGGCGGACCAGCTCCGGCCGCTGGTCGGCGTAGCTGCCCAGCATGGAGACAGTGAGGGTGCTGTCCGGGTTGACGGTGATGTTCTCCGGTACCTCCCCGGCGGACCAGTCGAACGGGGCGACGGTCTTGACGGCAGTGACGACCGGCTTGGGGTGTTCCCGCCCCGCGGCGGCCGACGCGTAGGGGGCCGACACGAAGACGGCCGCTGCGGCAGCTACGGCCGCTGCGGCCGCAGTGAGGTCGAGTCTCTTGCTCATGGGTTGGGTTCTTTCTCTTCGCTGTTGTGCGCTGTTGTGCGGTGCTGTGCGGTGGTGGATGAGGCGGCCGTGGGCCGGGTCATCGCAGGGGTGAGGCGGGGGTGGGTACTACGCGGGTGACGACGGTCTTTTCGGGGATGAGCAGGCTGCCGACGGCCGGGCCGATCTCGTTCTTCCAGCGGTCGTTCTGGTAGACGGCCTCGTAAACGGCTTTGCTCTGCGTCTCGTCCTCGAACCGGCGGATCCACACGTACCCGTCCTCGTCCTCGTCGTCGACGAAGGAGGCGGTCACGTCCATGCCCAGCGAGGCCTGGAACGGGATGACCACGTCCTCCATGTAGCGCACCCATTCCTCGCGGCGGCCGGGCCGCGCCTGGTAGCGGCGGATCTCGTAGTACACGGTGCTGCTCCGTACTGTTTGCGGGGACGGTCAGTCGGTCACGGTGAGGACGAGCTTGCCGCGGGTGCGGCCGGCCTCGCCGCGGGCGTGGGCCTGGGCGGCCTGCTCCAGCGGGAAGGTCTCCTCCACCTCGACGGCGATCTCACCGGCGTCGATCAGGCCTGCGATCGTGGCCAGTGCGGGACCGTCCGGCTCGACCAGGTACGCGGTGACGCGTACGCCGGCCGCCTCGGCGGCCTGGGCCAGCTCGGGGGAGACGCCGGCCGGGACGGCGACCAGCAGGCCGCCCGGGCGCAGGACCTTCAGCGAGCGGGTGCTGGTGTTGTCGTGGGCGTCGCCCACCAGGTCGATGACGACGTCGACGTCCTTGACGGCGTCCTCGAAGCGTGTGGTGGTGTAGTCGATGGTCTCGTCGGCGCCGATTTCCTTGAGCCAGGGGTGGCGTGCGGCGCTGGCGGTGGCGATCACGTGGGCGCCCAGGTGGCGGGCGAACTGGACCGCGAAGTGGCCCACTCCGCCGGCGGCGGCCGTGATCAGGACGCGCTGGCCGGCCTGGACGTGGGCGGTGTTGACCACGGTCTGCCAGGCGGTCAGCGCCGCCAGCGGCACGGCGGCCGCGTGCGCGTGGTCGAGGGTGGCCGGCTTGCGGGCCCACTGGCGGGCCGGTGCGGTCACGTACTCGGCGTAGCCGCCGGCGGCGCGCGGGAACCACGGCATGCCGTACACCTCGTCGCCGACCTTCAGGGTGGTCACACCGAAGCCGACCTCCTCGACGACGCCGGAGACGTCCCAGCCCAGGATCAGCGGGAACGTCTGCAGTCCCGCCATGCCCTGGCCCTCGCGGGTCTTCCAGTCCACCGGGTTGGTCCCGGCGGCGTGCACCCGCACCAGTACCTCGGTCGGCAGCGGCTCGGGGCGCGCGACCTTCTCGACGGTCAGCACCTCCGCTCCGCCGAACTCGCTGATGGTGACTGCCCGCATGGTGTTCCCGCTCATGTTGTCCTCGCTCACGTCTGTCTTGCTCTTGCTGCAGCGGGGATCGCGTCCCCGCTGCACAAAGAGTGGCGTGCGCTCGCCAAGGCGGGTGAGTGGCTGGAGGGCCACCTGTCGTACCTTTCCAGCCATGTCACATCGCGTCGCTGTTCCCGCCCTCGACGGAGTCCTGCCGCTGGATCTGGGCATCCCGGCCTGGGTGTTCAACGAGGCCCGTAAGCTCGGCCAGGCGCAGTTCATCGAGCACCCGGTGCCGCAGGACACCGACCGCTCCACCTCGGTGACCTGCCAGTGGGCTGGACCGGCCGGCTGAGCCGATCACGCTGGAGGACCGTCCCACGGATCGCCACCGCTGCGACTTCGGCGACCCCGTCGCCCTGCGTCGACGCGCAGAGTGTCAAGACGTCGACCAGCGTCCCGGTCTCGAGCCAGGGCACGGACGCCGGGAAGAAGATCGTCGGCCGTTCTCCTGAGCCCGCACGAGCGCGTCCTTCATGTGCGTGAAGCGCTCTGAAGTTCCCCCAACTCCCGTGGTGGATGCGGTTATCTGCCGCCGTCCATCACGAAGGAGTTGGAGGTGCAATGCGCGCGCACAGGGTGCTGACGCCCGGGTCGACGACGGAGTCGTGGACGCTGCTGGGAGATGATCTGCGACCGGTCGATCCGGTGGAGCCGTTCCTGCAGCACATCGCCTCCGGCCGGCCCGGGCGGACCAGGACGATCAAGCTGAAGTCCGGGCGGAAGCACCTTCGCGTCCTGACCGCCGCCCAGGCCCAGAAGATCCTGGACTGCTGCGAACACCTGCGGAACCGGCTGTTGTTCGCCTCGCTCCTGGACACCGGGGTCCGCGTCGGTGAGGCCCTGGGCCTGCGGCACGAAGACATTGAGATCGCTGAGAAGCAGGTGATGGTGGTGCCGCGGGACAACGACAACCGGGCCCGGGCGAAGGCCGGCCGCACACGAGTCATCCCGGCGAGCGCGGAGTTGATGCGGTTGTACTCGGACTGTCTGCACCGCGAGTACGGCGCTCTCGACTCCGACTACGTCTTCGTGAACCTCTTTGCCGAACCAAACGGCCGTCCCTGGGCCTATCCGGCCGTCTATGACCTGGTCAGACGGCTACGGAAGACCACCGGGATCGCATTCGAGCCCCACCAGTACCGGCACACTGCGACCTGGCTGCTGCGTCGCGGGGCGGGCCCTGTCGGGCACTCCCGTCAGTGCGGCGGAGCGCGTTCTGGCCGTGGTCGGCCCTGGTCACTCCCGCCCCTGCCGACCTGCGCGCCGTCGCCCTTGCCGTACGCGGACACCGACGCTGCCCACGCTTGTCCGGAGGTGCCGCTGCCGGCACATCGTGCAGCCTCGGTGCGGGAGGACGGACGACCCGGCGCATCGTGCTGCACGACCTCGCGCACGTGGCCGCTGACCGCGTGACAATGACGCGCCGTCGGACGGAAGTTCGCGGCGTGTCAGCCGCGAGGCCTCAGCCCGTCGACGACGACGGTGAGCATGCGGTCGAGCTGGGGATGCTGATCGGGGGCGCCGGCCGCGGAGAGCACGCCGGTGAGAATGCCGCCGACGTCGACCGGATCGATGTCGTCGCGCAGTTCTCCTGCCTCGGAACCGGCCTGGAGCAGCATCCCCAGGATGTGCTGGACCTCGTCGCACACAGGTCCGGTGCCGAAGCGTCCGGAAGCGCTCATGGCGACCAGGGCTTCGCAGATGCCGCGCCGCTCGCCCGCCCACTCGGCGAAGTGGAGCATCCAGGTGAATAGAGCCTGGGCGGGCCGTTCGGTAGCCAGGAGGGCCTGCGCGTCATCGCGCAGCGGGCGGATCTGGTCACGGTAGATCTCTTCGACCAGATCCTCCCGGGTGGGGAAGTGCCGATAGAGGGTGCCGCTTCCCACGCCCGCGCGTTTGGCGATCGCGTCCAGCGAGATCGTCCGCCCGGAGGCGAAAGCCTCGGCGGCCGTGGCGATCAGGTGCTCGCGGTTGCGTCGGGCGTCGGCGCGCAGGGTCCTTCGCCGACACCGACGCTCTCCTGAGCACGGTGTCCGAACGTTTCGGCACTCTCGACCTGCTCTTCCTCAACGCGGGTATCTTCCGTCCCGCACCGGTCGCCGACGTGACGGAGGGGTCGTTCGACGAGCAGGTCGACGTCAACTTCAAGGGTCAATACTTCACCCTCCAGAAGGCCCTTCCGCTCATGAACGACGGCGGATCGATCGTCCTCACCGTGGGCATCGGATCCCGTCGCGGCAGCCCTGGCGCCACCCTGGGGGCGGCGACGCGGGGCGCCCTGCTGGCGATGCTGCCCTCGCTCGCGCTCGAACTGGCTCCGCGCAGGATTCGCGTCAATGCCGTGAGCCCCGGGGCGACCGAGACCCCGCTCTTCGACAAGCTGGGAGTCCCCCGAAGCGGCCGGGACGCCATGCGCTCGAAGATCCCGTTCGAACGCTTCGGATCCAGCCAGGAAATCGCGGAAGTCGTCGCCTTCCTCGCCTCGGACGCGGCCAGTTACGTCACCGGGCAGGACGTCGCCGTGGCGGGCGGCTACGGGCTCGGCATCTGAAGACCGGGCAGGCCGACCAACGGTCCAGGCTCGCGCACACCACGAACCACACACCTATCAGGAGAACAACGATGTCACTCACTCTCGACACCTACCGGCCGCTGGGCCGCTCAGGGCTGCTGGTCTCACCGCTGGCGCTGGGCGCGGCCACCTTCGGCACCGAGTGGGGCTGGGGCGCCGAGCGCGAGGAGGCGCGCAAGCTGTTCGACCGCTACACCGAGCTCGGCGGCAACTTCTTCGACACCGCCAGCACCTACACCAACGGCAGCTCCGAGCGGATGCTGGGCGAGTTCGCCCGCGGCAACCGCGAGCGGCTGGTGCTGGCGACGAAGTACTCGACGCTGCGCACCCCCGGTGACCCCAACTCCGGGGGCACGCACCGCAAGAGCATGATCGCGTCGGTGGAAGCCAGTCTGCGACAGCTGAACACGGACTACATTGATCTGCTCTACCTGAACGTCTGGGACTTCAGGACGCCGGTGGAGGAGATCCTGCGCGGCCTGGACGACCTGGTGAGGCAGGGCAAGGTTCTGTACGTGGCGATCTCCAGCGCCCCGGCCTGGCAGGTGTCGCGCATGCAGGCGATCGCCGACCTGCGCGGCTGGTCGCCGCTGGTCGCGCTGGAGATCGAGTACAGCCTGATCGAACGCACCGGGGAGCGTGACCTGATCCCCATGGCACGCGAGATGGGACTCGGCGTGGTCCCCTTCTCCCCGCTGGGCGGCGGGGTGCTCACCGGCAAGTACAGCCGCGAGCACCTGAAGTCGGCGGCCCCCGTCGCCGGGGAGACCGCGGGCAGCCGCATGAGCCTCAACGCCGCCCTCGGCATGGTCACCGAACGCACCCTCGCCATCGCCGACGCGGTGAAGGAAGTGGCCTCCGAGCTGGGCCGTACACCCGCCCAGGTCGCACTGGCCTGGGCCCTGAACGCCCCGGGCGTGGCGGCACCCATCATCGGCGCCCGCACCGTCGCGCAGCTCGACAACAACCTCGGTGCCCTGGACGTCGACCTCACGCCGTCCCAGCTGGCCCGCCTCGACGAGGTCAGCGCCATCGACCTCGGCACCCCGCACGCCCTGCTCGCCAGCGACCACATCCGCACCGTCACCTCGGGCGACATGAAGATCGAAACCCGCCGCTGACGCGCCCCACGAACGGCGACATCCACACGTATCACCATGTTTTCTGGAACGGAGCAACCTCGGCATGGGTAAGTACAGCGACAAGAACGTCGTGATCACGGGCGGCAGCAGCGGCATGGGACTCGCGGTGGCGGAGCTGCTGGTACGGGGCGGGGCCCGCGTGGTGATCACCGGCCGCTCCCAGGCCAAGCTCGACGCGGCCCGCGAACGGCTCGGCGAGAACGCCGTGGCCGTCCGGGCCGACGTGGCCTCACTGTCCGACCTGGACATGCTCGCCGACCTGGTGAAGAGCGACTTCGGCTCGGTCGAGGCCCTCTTCGTCAACGCCGGCATCTCACCCCTCACCCCCCTCGGGTCGACCACCGAGGAGATGTACGACGAACTGTTCGCGATCAACGTCAAGGGCGCCTTCTTCTCCGTGCAGAAGCTCGCCCCGCTGCTGAGCGCGAACGCCGGCGTCGTCCTCACCACCTCGGTCGCCAACGTCATCGGCCTGCCGGACACCAGCGTCTATGCGGCAGGCAAGGCGGCGCTGCGCTCGATGGCCCGCACCTTCTCCCGCGAGCTCCTTCCGCGAGGGATCCGCGTCAACGCGATCAGCCCGGGCCCCATCGACTCGGGCATCCTGGAGACGATGGGCTTGTCCCGGGAGGCCGCCGACGCGTTCAGGGCGGAGCGGACCGGGAGCAATCCCATGAAGCGATACGGCACCGTCGAGGAGTTCGCCACGGCGGCTGCGTTCCTCGCCTTCGACGCCACGTACACCACCGGCATCGAACTGGCCGTGGACGGCGGCGAAACCCAGCTCTGAGAGGCTGCCCCCGGCCGGCGGCGAACCACCGCCCCGTGCCTTCTTCACGTGCGACAACTCTGCCGTCCCGACCTGCGCCGCGGTGTCGGGACGGCGCCGTTCCTGACGACGGCCTCCGACGAAGCGGCCTCCGACGACAACCTCCAACCACGCGGTCGCACCGGCGCGGCACGCGCCGGGGCGGGTTCGGGTCAGCCGGGGGAGGAGCCGGTTCCCCCGCCGCCTTCACGGGCGTCGAGGAGTTCGTCCCAGTGCTCGGCCGCCCATCGGCACGCGGTGTCCAGCGGTTCCAGCATGCTGCGGCCCAGTGGTGTCAGCGCGTACTCCACCCGCAGTTTCGGGTCGTTGTGCACCGTGCGTGACACGAACCCGTTCCGCTCCAAGCCGCGGAGCGACTGGGTGAGTGCCTTCGGGGTGACGCGGGCCTGTGGCACGCGGAGTTCGGAGTATCTGCGCGGGCCGTCGTCCAGGCAGAGGAGGACCATGGCTGCCCATTTGTCACCGAAGCGGAAAGGCAGCAGCGAGGACGGGCACAGCTCGTCGAACAAGTCGGCCGGCAGCGGTGGCCGTTGCGTCATCGAGGGTCTCCCGTCTCCTGTCTTGGTATCCAGATGGTGACCGACCTCCTGGATATCTTCCGGAGCATCGACTCAGCGGGAGGTATTCCGACGCCGGGCAGGATCTCGTTTTCCAGGAGGATGGCCGCCCTCCTGCGCGGCAACTCCGCCGATCCGCACCCGTTCTCCTCCAGCAGGCAGCCGGCTCGCCGACCGCACCTCACCGGGGCCACCGGGCGCGAACGAACACCATCATTTCCATCTGTAGAGGTAAGGCAGAAGATCATGCGTGCAGCTCGTTTTCATGAGTTCGGCGGCCCGGAGAGCCTGGTGATCGAGCAGGCCCCCGACCCCCACCCCGGACCGCGGGAGATCCGCGTCCGCGTCACGGCGGCCAGCGTCAATCCCATCGACTGGAAGCTGCGCGCCGGCGCCCTGCAGGAACTGGTCGCTGTGGAGCTGCCCGCCATTCCCGGGCGCGACGCCGTCGGTGTGGTCGACGAAGTAAAGGGAGTGAGCATCGGCGACCGCGTCTTCGGACTGGGCGGTGTCACCGGCGCGGTCGCGGAGCTGTTCGTCCTCTCGGCCTGGGCACACGTCGCAAACACCTGGACCGACGAGCAGGCCGCGGGCGCCGGCCTCGCGTCCGTGACCGCGATGGGTGGCCTGAACGCGCTCGGTCCCCTCGCGGGACGCACTCTTCTCATCGAGGGTGCCGCCGGAGGGGTGGGCAGCGCGGCAGTCGAGATCGCGGTGGCTCGAGGTGCCACCGTGATCGGGACGGCCAGCGAACGGAACCACGCATTCCTGACCTCTCTCGGCGCCGTTCCGACCACCTACGGCCCCGGCCTCGCGCAGCGCCTCTCCGTTCTCGCTCCGCACGGCGTCGACATCGCCCTCGACACCGCGGCCTCCGGATCCCTGGACGACCTCGTCGCGATCACCGGCGACCCGACGCGCGTCGCGACGGTCGCCGACCCCGCAGGCGGGCAGCGCCTGGGTACACATGTGGTCGACGCGAAGAACGACTCCTCTCTCCTGTCCGAGGCCGCGGAACTGGGCCGACAAGGCCACTACACACCCCGTATCGGACAGATCTATCCCCTGGAGCGGATCGCCGACGCCCACGCGCACGCCGAGCGCGGACACACCCGCGGAAAGATCGTGATCCGGTTCTGATCCACACGTCGTCGTGAACGCGGGTCCACCGTCCCATAGGTCGGACGTGGGGCCCGGACAGACGGCCAGGCCGGCCGGCGGATTTCCCCGCCGGCCGGCCTGGCCGTCTGTCCGGGCCCTCGCCGTCGCGCTATACGGCCTGGGCCGTGGGCAGGATGGTCAGTTCGCTGATGTTGACGTGTCGGGGAAGGGCCGTGATGAAGGCGACGGTCTCCGCGATGTCCGTGTCGCGCAGGCACTCGATGTCGCGGAGCAGGCCGGCCATCATGTCGCTGGCGTCGGGGTCGGTGACGTGGTTGGGCAGTTCGGTGTCGACCATGCCGGGCTCGATGGCGCTCACCCGTACGTTCTTCGGGCCCAGTTCGACGCGGATCAGACGGGTCAGGTGGCTGATGTAGGCCTTGGTTCCGGAGTAGATCGAGTACTTCTCCAGGATGCGCGTCGCCGCGATGGAGGAAGTGTTGATCAGGTCGGCAGGCTTTCCACCTTCGGCGGCGGCGGTCAGGTGCGGGAGGAAGGCGGCGATCACGTTCATCACTCCCGTGACGTTGAGATCGATCTGCCGCTGCCAGTCGTCGACCTTGAGCTCGTCGATGGCGGAGATGAGCTGGACGCCCGCGTTGTTGAACACCAGGTCCGCCGGTCCGAGTGTGTTCGCCACCTGGCCTGCCGCCGTATGGACGGCTGCGCGGTCGGTGACGTCGACGGGCAGGGAAAGGACCTGCCCGCCCCTCGAAGCGATGTCGGCCGCGAGCGCTTCGAGCTTCTCCCGGCGGCGTGCGACGACGGCGACGGCGGCTCCGAGTTCGGCGAGCCGACGGGCGGTGGCCGCACCCATTCCGCTGGAGGCGCCGGTCACCACGGCCACGCGGCCGTCCAACGGCCGTCCGGTCAGCAGGGATGTCGGGGCAGATGTCATGGCGGGGTTACTTCCTGTTCAAGAGGTGCCACTGAAGGCGATCAGGCGGCGTCGTCGCAGGCGGTGGCGGCGGACTTGTCCTGCCAGGCCTTGAGGTCTTCCTGAAGGCTCTGGATCTTGACCAGCTGGCGTTCGATCGCGTCGCGTCCCAGGGCCAGATGCCCGGGGAGCTTGTCGCCGCCGACGACCTCGTGGATCAGGGCGGCGCCCTTGACGGGGTCACCGAGCTGGCGGTGGTTGGCGGTGTCGGCCCAGTCCAGGGTGACGTGGGCGGGTGTGCCGTCGTAGGCGGGGATACGCCCCGCGGAGGTCGACAGGGAACTGGTGTCGAGGAAGTCGGTGCGGAAGACGCCGGGCTCCACGACCATGCTCTGGATCCCGAACGGCTCCAGTTCCACCGCCAGTGCCTCGGCGATACCGGACACCGCGGCCTTCGAGGCGCTGTACATGCTCACTCCGGGCTCGCCCTCGAATCCGGAGCGGGAGCCGATGTGCACGATCTTCCCCGCTTCGGCCGCCCGCATGACGGGCAGGACGGCGCGGGTCATGTTGATCAGAGCGAAGACGTTGAGGTCGAACAGCGAGCGCGCCTCGGCGTCCGTGATCTCCTCCAGCGCCCCGAGCAGGCCACGGCCCGCATTGTTGACAAGAACATCGATCGTGCCGAAACGCTCCACGGCCGCTTCGACGGCAGCCGTGATCTCCTCACTCCGGGTGACGTCGAGGGCGACACCGAGAACCCGGTCGGAGGCCCGCAGCTCCTCCGGCAGTTTCCGCGGATCCCGCGCGGCGGCCACGACCGTGTCGCCGCCCCGCAGCGCGGCCAGAGCGATCTCCAGACCCAGCCCGCGCGCCGCACCGGTAATGAACCAAGTAGCCATGAGAAGCCTCCATCGATGGTCGAAAGGTGCCCCTGCCACCACGTCCGGTGGCGAGGCCCGACATCCACTGAACCAGCTCTGAGCAGGCAAAAGAGGCCGCAGAAGGGCCCACCTGATCGGGGGACAAAGTGGGCCACCCTCCCGCCGTCGGACCCCTCGCGCATGCGCGATGCTGGATCCATGGACCGTGAGCACCACACCAGCACTTCGATGGCGGAGTTCCTGCGCTCCGCCCGCTCGCGCCTCACCCCGCAGGAGGCCGGGCTCGACGACCCCAGCCTGAGCCGACGTCGGGTCTCCGGCCTGCGCCGCGAGGAACTGGCCCGGCTGGCAGGGGTGAGCGTGGACTACTACACCCGCCTCGAACAGGGCCGCAGCCGCAGCGCCTCCGCGGAGGTCCTCGACGCGCTCGCCACCGCCCTGCACCTGGACGACGCCGAGCGCAGCCACCTGCACACCCTCGCCCGGCCCCAGCCCGCCCGCCGCCGCCGTCCCCGCCCCCAGCGCATCGACCCCGCCACCTGGGACCTGCTGGACACCCTCCAGCAGGCCGGCCGCCCCGCCTTCGTCCTCGGACGGCGCCTCGACGTACTGGCCCACAACCAACTCGCCGGACGACTGATCACCGACTTCCGCGCGCTCCCCGCGGCCGAGCGCAACCAGGCCCGCTTCGTCTTCCTCGACCCGCACGCCCGCGAGCTGTACCGGGACTGGGCCCACGTCGCCGCGGACACCGCCGCCATGCTCCGCCTCGACGCCGGCCGCCACCCCGACGACCCGGCCCTGAGCGCCCTGGTCGGTGAACTGTCCATACACAGCCAGGAGTTCCGCCACTTCTGGTCCGACAACAAGGTCCACCGGCGCACCACCGGCACCAAGGACTACCACCACCCCCTCGTCGGCGACCTCACCGTCACCTACCAAGCCCTCACCCCCGCAGACGACCCCGACCAGATCCTCTTCATTTACGGCACCGAACCCGGCAGCCCCTCCGAGACCTCCCTGCGCCTGCTCGCCGGATGGGGCATGGAGCCGGCCGACGCCAAGGGCATCACCGCACGGACTCCCTGAGCAGGCTCGGAGAGGCCAATCGCCGGGAGGGGGCAGGGCGTTCCGGGAACCTGTCCGGCGACGCCACGGAGTGACGGCGGCACGAGGACGGGACGGCCGCCGACGTCCACGGTTCAGGCTCGCCGGTCACCGTCGCGGACCACCGACGGCTGCGGCCGGCCTCGTCGTCGTGCCGCCGGAGGCCCGATCGGGGGGCGCGTCGAACGTCACTCCGCTGAGCGCCCGGCTGGAACGACTCGGCGTGGTCCGGCAGGCGCCGCACGCCATGACAGCGGGGTCCTGGCCGGGCGCCCGGATGCCGTCGGCGTACGTGGGACCGACGCGGCACGCGGATGCTCGAAGGCGTCGTAAAGGCTGTCGATCTCGGGCCGTAGCGCCTCCACGTGCTGGGCGACCATCCCGAAGACGAACCCCGCTTCGGTCAGACGCTCACCGTGGAACGCGGTGCTCTCCAGCACGTCCAGCGGGGGCTTCACCGCCCGGTAGGCCGTCTCGGCGGCCTCCGGATCGTCGAACAGTGCCAGGTTCACCATGGGCACCTCTGACGAGCCGTGGGCGATGGACAACGAACGTCCGGCAGCGAACGATCCACCGCGCAGCACCTTGTGGCCGGATGTGCCGTCACATCGCGTACGTAGGTCCTGCGAAGCCGCTGAGCCGGCTCCTCGTGGACCCGCCGCACGGGCTGTACCGCCAGTCGTGGGCACCCCGCCACCAGCGTCACGGGACGGTTTCGGCGCGGGCTGGTACGCCCCCGGGGAGCCGGTGCCGGCCCGCTACCGCAGGGCGGTGCCGATCTGGGGCGACCCGTCGTTCGCCGATCTCGCCCGGGCCGTCCGCACCACGGCGCTGCTCGCGGCCGTACGGGACGCGACCCTGCCGGGTGCGGACGGCGAGGCCGCGGCGGAGCCTTTCGCCGCGGGGGAGTGGCTGTTCAGCCACAACGGGGCCGTGGCGGGCTGGCCGGTCACCCTGGTGCCGCTCGTGGCGACCCTGCCGCCCGTGGACGTGCTGTCGCTGGAAGCCCGCAGCGACTTCGCGTTCGTGTGGGCGCTGGTGCACGCACGGCTGCGGGCCGGCGAGGACGAGGGGCAGGCCCTCGCGGACACCGTGCTGGAGGCCGCCGCGGCGGCCCCCGGATCCCGGCTCAACCTGATCCTCACCCAGGGCCACAGGATCGCCGCCACCGCGTGGGGCGACACGCCGTGGTACTTGGCCCGGTCGGACGGCGGGACGGTCGTGGCCTCCGAGCCGTACGACGACGATCCGCACTGGCGCGAGGTCCCCGACCGCACTTTGCTGACCGCGAGCCGCACATCCGTACGGCTCACCCCGCTTCATCCGGGGAGCGGGCCGAGGACGGAAGGCGCGCGGTCGTCGCAGCGCAGGGGCACCATGGTGAATTCCCACTTCGTTCCGACCAGACCTTGTTGAAGCGGGCGGCGGGAAGGGGCGGGAGGATGGCGGGTTAGACCCCTGTCGTACTATTCCAGCCATGACGCATCGCGTGGCGGTACTCGCCCTGGACCAGGTCATGCCGATGGATCTCGGCATGACGGCCCGGGTCCTCAACGAAGCCCTCGACCCTGCCGGGGAACGGCTGTACACGGTGACCACCTGCTCCATCGGCGGCAGGCCCGTGCGGACCAGTGAGGGTTTCCGGGTCGTCGCCGACGACGACGAATCGCTCCTGGCGACGGCCGACACCGTGGTGATCGCCACCCAGGAACCCGACGCCCACCTCCTGGCCACCGGTGAACTGCCCGCCGACCTGGCCGCCGCCTTCGCCCGGATCAGACCCACCACCCGTGTGGTCAGCCTGTGCACGTCGGCCTTCCTGCTCGCCGCCGCCGGCCTGCTCGACGGACAGCGCGCCACCACCCACTGGGCCCTGTGCGACGCCCTCGCCCGCCTGTTCCCGGAGATCGACGTCGATCCCGACGTGCTCTTCGTCGACAACGGGCGCATCCTGACCGGCGCGGGCGGCGCGGCAGGCATCGACCTGCTCCTCCACCTGGTTCGCCGTGACCACGGCGCACACGTGGCAAACGCAGCGGCACGACACTGCGTAGCGGCTCCCTGGCGTGAAGGCGGCCAGGCACAGTTCATCGAGCACCCGGTTCCGCAGGACCCCGGCCTGTCCACCTCGTCCACCCGCGAGTGGCTGCTGGACCGGCTCGCCGAACCCCTCACCCTCCAGGACATGGCCCGTCACGCCCACATGAGCGAACGGACCTTCACCCGCCGCTTCCGCGCCGAAGTCGGCACCAGCCCCCTGCAATGGCTCCTGCAGAGCCGCCTGGACCACGCCCGCCGTCTGCTGGAATCCAGCGACCTCACCGTCACACGTATCGCCACGGCCACTGGTTTCACCGACCCCACCGTCCTGCGAAAGCACTTCTACGCGCGCCTCGGCCTGTCCCCGCTGGCCTACCGCCGCACCCACCGCCCACCGGAGCCCGCGCGGACCGCACTCGTCCCGGCGTGAGCGGCAGATGTGGCGGATGTGGCTGATGCGGTCGGTCGGGAGGGCGTATCCGGTTGCCGTGGCGCCCGGCAGCACGGAGCCGCGGCACATCACGTGCAGTCCGACCTGGCCGGGCTCCGCGCAACCGCTGCCGGGAACACTCCCTCGTGGTCAGGCCTGAAGCAACGCGGCCGCGACCTCGTCCGGATGGGTGAGCATCGATTCGTGGCCGCCCGGGACCATCACGGGAGTAAGCCCCAGACGGTCGGCGAACTCGGTACCGGGTCGCGCCAGCACCTGGTCGTTCTCGCTCAGGACATAGGCTGCCGGGATACCCAGGGTCGTGACCTCCGGTACGTCGAGCGCGTCCAGGAAGTAACCTCCGGGCTGGGGCACGAGCAGGTCGAAGAACAGCCGTCGAGTCTCCTCACCTGCCTCGGGGAGGAGCAGTGGCACCTGCTCCGGGGTGACGGACACGCTTCCGTCGGGCGACGTTTCGATCCCCGCCCGCAGCATGATCGCGTAGTCCGGGTTCTCATCGATCAACGGGACTCCCCGCGCCGGAACCAGGGCGTTGTAGTAGATCACCTTCGAGACACGCCCCGCCAGCTCGTGGGCAGCACCTGTGACGGGGTACCCACCCCAGCTGTGCGCCACGAGTGTGACGTCCGCCAACTCGCGCTTCTCGACCTCCTGGACGAGATGGGCTGTCGCGTCGGACAGACGCAGTCCTTCTCGTGCGTCGCCGTCCGCCACCCCGGGCATGGTCACCGTGACCACCTCGCATCCGGCGGCTCGCAGCCGCCGTGCCACCGGTTGCCAGGCCCAGCCGGCCTGCCAGGCTCCGGGAACGAGTACGAATGTTGAGGTCGTTGACGTCATGTCGCTGGACCCTTTCCGTGGTTGCTGAAATTCGTCATCTTCGAAAAGCGGTTGGCGATCGGGGGATCGTCACACCACCACGACGTACGGCCGCTCAGGAGAGTTCGACGAGCTGAGAGACCTCTTCGGCGAAGTACCGGGTCGCACGGGGGCCGTGCATGAGGCGCCCCCGAATCAGGTCGTCCGCCTGGCGTGGGGAGCACGGCCCGGCGGCCGAAGGGATGCTCCGGGCCGTATCGACCCGGTCGAGGACCCTCGGCCGCCGCACGACAGCTTGTGGCGACCGAGGGTCTCCTGGGCTGGGCCTGCCGCCTACGGCGTGGTGGGGCGCCGCGTGGTGGTCACCGGTAGATGGACTTGATCTGCTGGTAGTTGCGCAGGGCTTCCGGGCCGAACTCCCGGCCGAGTCCGCTGGCTTTGACTCCGCCGAAGGGTGCCGCCGGGTCGACGGTGTAGTGATTCAGACCGATGGTTCCGGTGTGGATCCTGCGCGCGACGCGCATTCCGCGTTCGTCGTTGTCCGTCCATACGGAGCCGCCGAGGCCGTACTCCGAGTCGTTCGCGATCCGTACGGCGTCGTCCTCGTCGGTGTAGGCGATGACGGAGAGGACGGGCCCGAAGATCTCCTCGCGGGCGATGGTCTGGGAGTTGTCGACGTCGGCGAATACGGTCGGCGTGACGTAGAAGCCCTTCTCGGAAGCGGGCCGGGTGCCGCCCACGACCAGCCGGGCGCCTTCGGCCTTGCCCTTTTCTATGTAGCCCTCGACCCGGTCACGCTGGCGCGCGCCGGCCATCGGGCCGATCTGCGTACCGGGGTCCAGCGGGTCACCGACGGTCAGGCCGCCGACCAGGGAGGAGACCGCGTCGACGACCTCGTCGTAGCGGCTTCGCGGGGCCAGTACGCGGGTGCTGGCGAAGCACGCCTGGCCGTTCGCCAGCAGTGTCGCGTGGAAGAACGGTTCGGCGATCGCCGTGCCGAGGTCGACGTCGTCGAGTATGACGGCAGCCGACTTGCCGCCGAGTTCCAGCGTCACCGGACGCAGCAGGCTGCCGCAGGTCGCGGCGATCTGCCGGCCCGCCGCGGTGGAACCGGTGAAGGCGACCTTGTCGACGTCGGGGTGGGAGACGAGGTACGCGCCGACCTCCCGGCCGGCCGGGACGATGTTGATGACGCCGGGCGGCAGATCGGCTTCCTCGACGGCCTCCGCGAAGAGGACCGCGTCGAGCACGGTCTCGGGGGACGGCTTCAGCACGAAGGTGCACCCCGCGGCCAGACCGGGTGCGTACTTGGTCGCGGAGAGGAGCTGGGGCGCGTTCCAGGGCACGATGGCCGCCACCACACCGAGGGGTTCCCTGCGGACGTGGACGGGAGCACCGAGCATCCCGTCGCGGATGTCCTCGCCCGTGTCGTCGCGGATCAGGTCGGCGTAGTACCTCAACAGCGTGGTCGGGAGGACGCCTTCGACCTGTTCGGACAGCGTGATCGTCATGCCGTTCTGAGCGCTGACGGTCCGCGTGACGGCTTCCTTCCGTCGTTCGAGGGCATCGGCCAGGCGGCGGAGAGCGTCCGCCCGCCGCGCCGGTTGCCAGGCGGCCCAGCCGTGGGGATCGTCGAAGGCGGCGCGGGCCGCGTCGACGGCCGCGTCGATGTCCTTCTCGGTGCCGGCCGGGACGCTGCCGAGGACGTCCTCGGTACTCGAACCGAGGACCGTGATCTTCTCGGCGGACGCGGGTGTCACCCACCGACCCCCGATGAAAAGCGACTCGTGATGCGGATTCACCATGTCTCCTTCTGCGGGTGTGATCTCACGCCGCGCACTCCCTCGCAGCGTTCGGCTGGAGGGCGGCGGTGGGCGCACTGCGGATGTGGGACGAGGCCGGGCAGGCTGGAGAGGAGGGGGCGCTGCCGGAAGACGACCTCGCATCGGTGGAACCGGATGGCGTGCCGGTGCGGAGCCCGCCCAGGCCGGCGCCCGGCGATCCCCGCCGGGGTGGGACGGGACCCGGGCACGAACCGGGCCGTTGATCGGTCAGGCCGTCGACCGGCCGGTCGGCCAGTCGGCCGGTCGGCCGGTCGTTCCGTCCCGTCCGCCGGTCAGTCGAAGGTGTAGTTGTACTTGCCGGCGACCGCCGCCATCGCGGTCACGTCGGCCTCGGTCAGCGGGGGCCCCACGACTCCGCGTCGGCCCGGAGTTCCGATCTCCTGGAACATTCCGTCCATGCCGCCCGGCGCGTAGAGGAAGTACATACGGGCGGGCTTCGTCGCACTGCTGTTCCTGAAGGAATGACGGACCCCCTTCGGGACGTACACCACACCTCCCGGCTCCACCTCGTACTTGTCGTCACCGGCCTCGATCGTGAGGTGACCGTCCATCAGGATGAACGTCTCCGATTCGCCGTGGTGGGTGTGCGGAGGCGGGCCCGCGTCGGCGGGAACCACCGCCTCTATGAGGGAGAGCTCTCCGTTCGTCTCCTTCGACGAGAGGAGCGTCGTGTAGGTGTCCCCGACGAGGAAGACGGGCTCTCCGCTGTCCGCGGGGACATGGCGGGGAGAGAGGGGAAGTGACATGACATCTCCTTGTGTGTCACGTGGGTGTCCGGGACTACGCGGATCTGAGATACGTGGATCTGGGACTACGCGGATTCGCCTCGGGCGTGAGGGTGCTCGCACACGCCGTGTACAGACGCGTCGTGCTCGGCCGTGATGCGCTGGTCCGTGCGGCCCTCGGTCGTGACCCGTTCGAGGAGCGGTGTTTCTGGTACCTCGAACAAGTCACGGGTGTGATGCAGGGATTGCGGGACAGCCCTAAGGTCATGGACCGGATCGCACGCCGGCTCGGGCGCGTCGAGCCTCGGGCCGAGGCCGGCTGTGTCACGTCACTCGACGATGAGCTGGACGGGGACGTTGCCGCGGATGGCGTTGGAGTACGGGCAGACCTGGTGGGCCTGGTCGACGAGGTCTTCGGCGGTTTCGCGGTCGATGGTGCTGGGCGGTGTGATGCGCAGGACGACGGCGAGTCCGAAGCCTTCGCCCTGCTTGCCGATCGATACTTCCCCGGTGACGGTGGTGTGGGAGAGGTCGACGCGGGCCTGTCGGCCCATGATGCCGAGTGCGCTGGCGAAGCATGCGGCGTAGCCGGCGGCGAAGAGCTGCTCGGGGTTGTTGCCGTTGCCGCTGCCGCCCAGTTCCTTCGGGGTCGCGAGCTGCAGGTCCAGGGATCCGTCCGAGAGAACGGCGCGGCCGTCACGGCCATGGGTCGCGGTCGCGACCGCGGTGTAGAGCGCGTCCATGACTGGTACGTCCTTCTGCGATGGGGTGTCGACGGCAGGCACCGTAGTTGTGACGTGTGGTGATGAAGGGCGGTGCCTGCCGTCAGGGCGTGTGTCGAGGCCGCCTGCCCCCGGCATCAACATGCGAGGTCGTTGCCGAGCGGTCCTGAGTGGCGTGCCCGGACGAGCCACGGGCCTGGCGGCAGGGGAGTGCCGGGGCAGGCCCGTGGAGCTAGGGCTCTACAGAACGTTCGTTCTTGTCGAGTAGCATGCACGACGCGAACCTCGACGTCAACACCGAACGTCCACCACCTGCCGCATCGCGCTCGCGAAGGGCAGCATGGAGAAGCTCCGCACACGACTGAAGTCGCGCACTCACCGAACTGCCCGCCCAGGTCGTCTCCGACCTGGGCGAGATCCTCGTGCAGAACAGGATGGCGGTGGCCTTGCTCGGCGAGCAGACCGCGCACACCGGACTCGCCCGCAGCTTCACCTGACGTTGGTTCACCCAGCCCGCCACGCGGGCGCTCTACCCCCGCGAAGACCACGAACACCAGAGCCAGTTCCAGGTCGCGGACCTGAACGCCGCGGTCGCACTGCGACCCCGGGACCCGCGGGCCGCGAAGCTTGTCGGCGCCCTGCGCGCCGCCGGCGCGGAGTTCGACGCATTGTGGGAGCGCCATGACGTCGCCGTACGCCGCAGCGACCGCAAGAGCAGCGTCCACCCCACCGTCGGCGTCGTCCGCATCGACTGCGAAGTACTTGCCACAGCCCAGCAGGACCAGCGGCTGCTCGTCTTCACGCCCCGGCCGGGCAACGATGCCGCGGGACAGCTCCAGCTGCTGCGCGTCATCGGACAGCAGAATCTCACTGCCCCAGATCCTCTGCCGGATTCCCTGCCGGACCGCCTGACCTGATCCCAGCAGAGGCGGCCTTGGGGGGCTGACGTGACGTCTTGCCGAAGAGCCCCCTGCGTTACCGATCATGCAGGTTCGCGATCACGGCCGGGCGCCGGACGCCGAACAGCCCCGGGTGGCACGGCCGAAGGCGGCAACTCTCTCTGCCCCCGTCCCCGTGCAGATACTGCTCGCTGCCGGAGGGGCGGGGGCGGCGGCCGCTTCGCCGGGCGCGCGGGCGTACACCTCGGGCAGCCACGTGGTCTGCGGGTCAATACACCTAGAGCCGCTCCGGGGCCGGCCCCGGCAACGGACTGGCGCCCTCGGGGCGCAGCCCGTCGATGATGATCGTTAGATAGCGCCGCCACAGGTCCGGTGTCGGGTCCGACATTGCCGCGATGGTGTGGACGGTGGCACAGGTCAGCAGCAGGACGTCTGCCCCGGTGACATCGGCTCGCACGACGCCGTCTCGACGCGCCCGATCGACCAGCACCCCGGCGCTCGCGAGCAAATGGTCGCGGATTCCGGCGACCACGGGGTTGCACTCGCTGGCCGCCCGTAGGAACGCGAGGCCCTGCTGCTGCAGGATCTCCGCGGTTGCGGACAGGAATTCCCGTAGTGCCACACCGGAGTCGGGCGACTCCGAAAGGCGTCGGGCAACGGCCACGAGCCGGGCGAGGCGATCACCGGCTACGGCCGCGACCAGAGCGTCCTTCGTGGCGAAGTGGCGGAAGACCGTGCCCTTTGCCACGCCCGCCCGGCGGGCTATGTCGGCGACCGAGGCGTCGATGCCCCGCTCCGCGAACTCGGCCTCGGCCGCTTCCAACAGCGAAGCGCGGTTGCGGACGGCATCGGCACGGGCCGGACGGGCTGCTGAAGACATATCGACATCCTAGCAAGTTGACCAGTCGGTCATGTTCGACTTAGGGTCCGATCATGACCGCACGGTCACCTTTTTGTCTGATCGTCACGCAACAGATCAAGGGGCTCTTCCATGCGAATCCACGGAGCGACCGCTCTCGTCACCGGTGCCAGCCGAGGGTTCGGTCGCCACCTGACCGAAGAACTGATACGGCGCGGCGCCAAGGTCTACGCGACCGCTCGCCGCCCGGAACTCGTCGACATCCCAGGCGCTGAGGTGCTGTCGCTCGACATCACCGACAGGGACTCCATCGACGCCGCCAGCCGGACTGCCGACGATGTCGACCTCCTGGTCAACAATGCGGCCTCCACTGACGTGGCAAGCCTGATGACCGGTGACCGCGCCGCGATCAGGCATATGATCGACACCCACTTTTTCGGCACACTCGACATGATCCGGGCATTCGCTCCCGTCCTGGCCAAGAACGGCGGCGGCGCCATCCTCAATGTCCTGTCGCTCACTGCCTGGACCACTGTTGAGGCGAATACGGCTCTTTCCGCCGCCAAGTCCGCGCAGTGGGGCTTGACCAACGGTGTGCGGCTGGAGTTGGCGGGCCAGGGGACCCTCGTCACCGCGCTTGTCGCCGGGCTCATCGGCACCGCGACGCTGCGCGACGCCATGAAGGACACCGGATTGAAGTTCTCCGCTGAGGTGATGAACGACCCGGCCACTCTCGCCCGTCTCGCGCTGGACGGCGTCGAAGCAGGAGAGATCGAGATTCTCGACGGTCTCAGCGTCGAGGCCAAGGCTGCCCTCGCCGGCCCTCCTCGCGCCTTCGACCTGGCTGCCGTGGCAACCCGGTGAGAGTCAAGTCTCAGCGTCGGCCAGAGGCGGCAGCAGCGTCTCGTGGCGATGAAAGTGGCTATATCGCGCGACGTCCGCGCATCGACAGAAAGGATGGGGGATGCCCGAGCTGCAGATCGACGAGCACATGATCCACTACGTGGAGCACGGCGAGGCGGGATCGCCGCCGCTCGTGCTGGTGCACGGACTGTACGGCGAGTCCGCGGGGCTGGCGCCGCTCGCGCAGCGCTTCGCCCGGCGGTTCCGGGTGATCGCGCCGGACGCCCTCGGGCACGGCCTCTCCTCGCATCCGGCCGAGTTCGGCATCGAGGACCAGGGGCGGGTCCTGGCCGGGCTCATCGCCGCCCTCGGCTACCAAGAGGCAGCGATCCTCGGCATCTCGATGGGCTCCTACCTCGCCGCGCAGGCGGCGATCCTGGAGCCGGCGCGGGTCTCCGGGCTCGTGCTCGTCGTCTCGAAGGCGCACGGCCGGACCTCTTCCATAGCCGCCTATGCGGCCCGGAAGGGCTTCGACCTCACGACGGCCACGCCGGAGGAGACGACTGCCTTCCTGGCCGGGACGCTGTGGTCCCCGCACACTTCACAGGCGCGGCGCGACGAGATTCTGGCCGCCCAGCTCGCGGCGCAACGGGTCGTCCTCACCCCCGAGGAACGGACCACGATTGACCGCTCGCTGCGCGGCTTCGACCTCCGACCCGGTCTCGCGACGATCACCGCGCCGACCCTCGTCGTCTCCGGCCGTGCCGACGGCCTGAACCCGCCGGAGGTCGGCCAGGAAGTCGCCCGTGGTATCCCCGGCGCCCGTTTCGAGGTCTACGAGCACTCCGGCCACCAGCTGGCCTCCGAAGAGACCGACCGGCTCGTCGAGGACGTCGAGGCGTTCCTCCAAGGCTGAGGGCAGTCGGCGCGCCTCCCAGAAGCGGGGGCGGCACGGGAGCCGAAGGGCTGGGTGGACAGCGGTCTCGTCGGAGAAGTGCCCGCAGGCGCTGACCGACCAGGAACGGTGTTCACCCCTGCGTTGGAGTAGAGGTTCACGTACGACGAAGGCCCTCGTGGCAGGTGTCCCCTGGGACATCTGCCACGAGGGCCTGAGGTGTGGTCAGGACGCGGGTTCCGTCTCCGCCGCCTTGGCGAGGCCGCTGGAGGCGCTCAGGGGGACCTCCTTGATGAACAGGGTGATCAGGAAGGCGATCAGGGCGATGGGGGCGACGTACAGGAAGATGTCGCCGATGCCGTGGCCGTAGGCGCCTTCCAGCCAGGTGCGGACGGGAGTGGGCAGGATCGTGAGGTCGGGCAGTTGGCCGCTTCCGGATGCCTTCGCGGCGGTGGCCTGGTCCTGCGGGCTGAGCTGGGTGATGGTCGCGAGGGCGTGGCGGCCGATGCGGGTGGTGAGGATCGAGCCGAGCACCGAGACGCCCACGGCGCCGCCGAGCGAGCGGAAGAAGGTCACCGTGGAGGACGCGGCGCCGAGGTCGTTCGAAGACACCTGGTTCTGCGTGCACAGGACGAGGTTCTGCAGGGTCATGCCGACGCCGAGTCCGACCAGGGCCATGTAGGTCGCTATGTACACGTAGGGGGTGTCGTGGCGGAGTGTGCCGAGCAGGGCCAGGCCCGCTGTCAGCAGGGCGCCGCCGGTCAGGAGCCATGCCTTCCACTTGCCGGTGCGGGTGATGAGTCGGCCGGAGACGGTGGAGGAGATGAACAGGCCGGTGATGAGCGGGATCGTCATGACGCCCGACATGGTCGGGGACTCACCGCGTGCGAGCTGGAAGTACTGGCTGAAGAAGACGGTGCCCGCGAACAGGGCGATGCCGACGAACAGGGAGGCGGCGGAGGCGAGGGCGATGGTGGGGTTGCGGAACAGCCGCAGCGGGATGACCGGCTCGTCGGCCTTCGTCTCGACGAACAGGAAGACCAGCGTCAGCAGGAGTGCCGTGCCGACCAGTGTGCCGGTCTGCCAGGACAGCCAGTTGTACTTGTCGTCGGCGAAGGTGACCCAGATCAGCAGGGTGCACACGGCGGCGGTGATGAAGAAGGCGCCGGCCCAGTCGACCTTGACCTGACGTTTGGTCACGGGCAGGTTCAGGGTGCGCTGGAGCACGATCAGGGCGATGACGGCGAAGGGGACGCCGACGAACAGGCACCAGCGCCAGCCGAGCCAGGAGGTGTCGGTGATGACGCCGCCGAGCAGTGGGCCGCCGACGGTGGCGACGGCGAAGGTGGCGCCCAGGTAGCCGGAGTAACGGCCGCGCTCGCGCGGGGAGATCATCGCGGCCAGCACGATCTGCCCGAGGGCGGACAGGCCGCCGCCGCCGATGCCCTGGATGACCCGGGCGGTGATCAGCGTGGCGGGGTTCTGCGCGAAGCCGGCCACCAGGGAGCCGACGACGAAGATCACCAGTGCCGACTGGACCAGGATCTTCTTGCTGAACTGGTCGGCGAGCTTGCCCCACAGGGGGGTGGAGGCGGTGACCGTGAGGAGGGAGGAGGTGACGACCCAGGTGTAGGCGGACTGGCCGCCGCCGAGGTCGCTGATGATCCGCGGGAGCGCGTTGGTGACGACGGTCGAGGACAGGATGGCGCAGAACAGGCCGAGCAGCAGTCCCGACAGGGCGCGCATGATCTGCGCATGGGTCATCGGCTCGTGGGCGGCCCCTTCCTCGTGCGGGGCGTGCGTGTGCACACCTGTGTTGGGGGTGGTTGTCATGGGGTGTGGTTCCTTGTCTGGTGTCAGTGGGGTGTTACGCGGCAGGGGTACGGGGGCGGTGGGCGTCCTCGGTCGGGTCTGCGAACGCGTGCTGTCCGGTTTGGCGGGCGTCGAAGTCGGTGCGTAGCCGGGCCAGCAGCCGGGTCAGTCGGCGGATGTCCTCGTCGCTCCAGTCGGCCAGCCGTGTGGCCAGTTCCCAAGAGCGGCGGTCGGACAGTTCGGCGAGCCGGGCGTGGCCTTCGGGGGTCAGGTGCAGGACGCCGGAGCGCCGGTCGGCGGGGTCGGGGTTGCGGTCGACCCAGCCCAGCATGGTGAGTTGGGTGACGTGACGGCTGGTGACCGACGGGTCGACACGGAGCAGTTCGGTGAGCCTGCCGATGCGCATGGCACCGTGACGGCCGAGAAGGGCCAGCACCGTGGCGGAGTTGTCGGAGCCACCGGCCGGCACGATCCGGCCCAGCTCCCGGCGTACGGAACCGACGGCGCTCAACTGACGCATCAGCTCCTCGTACAGGGCGTTCTCGGCCACGTGTGTATCTCCAATGTCATTGCTTGAGGCAACTATGTGTCCACGGACGCGGCGCGGGATGGGACACGCTGGGAGTGCCGCGTCGAGAGGTTTTCTGTTCTTGGCGGACAGGGCCGTGCGGATCGCGTCGGGCGTGACCGTCCGACGCGATCGCGACGGCTGGCGAGGCGGACCGTTCCTGGTGGGAGGTCATGGCCTCCCACGGTGTGGGGCCGTCGTGCGGGATGGATCCTTCGAAGAGGCTCTCCACGTCTCCGGCGACCTGTCGGCGTCCGAGGTGTGGTCCGGTCCGTCGGGGTGGCGGAGGCGGGAGGGGTCAGGGTGCCTGGTCCGCGGTGCTGGCGAGGGAGGGTGTGGGGTCGGACTCGGTCGCCGAGCCGGTGCGGGCCAGGAGGATTCCGTCGACGCCCTTCCGGAAGGTCGCGGAGACCAGTGCGGGGTCGAAGAGGCACCCGGCCGCCATGGCGCCGTCCCGGAGCATGACGAGGTGGCGGGCGGCCGGGCCGGCGGGGGCGTCGCTGATCGGCGCCAGCATGTCCGTGACGGTGTCCAGGAACCATTGCCGGTGACCCAGGACGACCTGGTGGATCGGATGGCTGAGGTCGGGGTATTCGGCTGCCGCGTTGAGGAAGGCGCAGCCGCGGAAGCCCGGCTGAAGGATGCCTTGGGTGATGGATTCGGCGACGGCCTGTACCTTGCCGACGTCTGACGGGCTGCTCGCCCGGGCGGCGGAGATCTGGGCGCGGATTCCCCGGTCTGCCTGATCGAGGTAGGCGAGGACGAGTTCTTCCTTGCCCGCGAAGTGCCGGTACAGCGTGGCCCGGGTCACCTTCGCTTCAACGGTGATCCGGTCGATGCCGACGGAGTGGATTCCCTCCGCGTAGAAAATCCTGGTCGCCGTACTGAGTAGCCGTGCTCGCGCCTCGGAGGCGCTACCGCTTTCTGGGGTCGGGTGCATGATGGCAGGCTAGCAAACAATGAGATAGAACGTTCGGTCTTGACAAGGGTTTACTGAAGGCGCTTGTATTGGCGCTACCGAACGTTCTCCTTCGGTGTGGGCCTGGGTGGCACCGGGCCTGTCGCAGTACGGGTGCGGTGGTTCGCCGCTGCCTGGCCGGCGGGTTCGTCTGCCGGCTGTTGTCCGTGTCTGCGCCGGGTCGGGCTTCTGCGTCCGGGTCTGCCATTTGTGTTCGGGTCCGCGGGTTGTGGGTCCGTTGTCGTTCTGAGAGGTCTGATCATGCGTTTTCGTATTTCGCGTCGTGTCGCGCTTGCTGCTGGTGCTTTGACGCTGTTGGGTGTCACGACTGCTCCGGGTGTGGCGATGGCGACCGACAAGGGGCATTCCCCCGCGGCCGCTTCCGCGAAGCCGACCGTCGTCCTGGTGCATGGGGCGTGGGCGGATTCGTCGAGTTGGTCGCAGGTGCTGGAGCGACTGCGCAAGGACGGTTATCCGGTGCGGGCGATCGCGAATCCGCTGCAGGGGCTGACCAGTGACTCGGCCTACGTCTCCAGCTACCTGTCGACGATCAAGGGCCCTGTGGTGCTGGTCGGCCACTCCTACGGCGGCGCGGTGATCACCAACTCGGCCGCCTCGGACCCGGATGTCAAGGCTCTGGTCTACATCGCGGGTTTCATCCCTGAGAAGGGTGAGACGGTGGGGGATCTGGCGGCCCAGTCCTCGCCGGCGATTCCGCTGGTGCAGACGGAGGTTCCGGGCGGTACGGATGTGTCCATCGATCCGGACCACTTCCGGGACGCGTTCGCGGGTGACGTCGACAAGACGACGGCTGCCGATCTGGCGGCGGTGCAGCGGCCCGCCAACACCAAGGCGGTCACGGATGCCAGCGTTCAGGAGGCGTTCCGCACGATTCCGTCCTGGAGCCTGATCACCCGCCAGGACCACGCCATCGCTCCCGCGCTGCAGCACTCGATGTCGAAGCGGGCCGGCGCGCACACCGAAGAGGTCAACGCCTCCCACGCCGTGATGATCAGCCACCCCAGCGCGGTCACCCACATCATCGAAGACGCCGCCCGCAACACCAAGTGACACACCCGCGCACGAACGTTTCACCGGCCGGGGCCGCTGCGCCCAGGGCCGGCCGGGCCGCAGCACGGCCTCGGTCCGACCTCCCGGCGGCCCCGGTCTGCCACGGCTCACGAAGCGACGCCACCCCCCACGTTTTCGCCAAGCTCACCAAGACAGAGGTGCCACGAACGTGACCACACACCCACAGCTCGGCCGTCTGACCGACGCCCTGCGGCGGACCATCCCGGTAGGCCCGGTGGTGTCCACCGGGGAGCAGTACGACACGGGCCGGCACATCTGGAACGGCGCCGTGTCCGCCCGGCCCGGCGTCATCGTCCGGTGCGCCGATCCGGCCGAGGTGGCGACCGCCGTACTGGCCGCGCGCGAGTTCGACGTGCCGCTCACCGTGCGGGGTGGTGGTCATGACTGGGCCGGGAGGGCCCTGAGCGACGGCGGCCTGACCATCGACCTCTCCGGTCTGCGCCGGGTGTCGGTGGACTCGGGGGCGAGGGTCGCCGAGGTGGCGGGAGGGGCCACGGCCGCCGATCTCGCCGCCGCGGCCCAGCCCTTCGGACTGACGGCGGTGACCGGCACCGCCGGTTCCGTCGGCATGGCGGGCCTGACCCTCGGCGGTGGCTACGGGCCGCTCAGCGGCCGCTTCGGCCTCGCCCTGGACAACCTGCTGTCCGCCGAGGTCGTGCTCGCCGACGGCTCGATCGTCACGGCCGACGCCGAACGGGAGCCGGAGCTGTTCTGGGCCCTGCGCGGCGGCGGCGGCAACTTCGGTGTCGTCACCTCGATGCGCGTACGTCTGCACTCCGTGCCGACGCTGCTGTCCGGCATGGTGCTGTTCCCTTGTAAGCAGGCCGGGTCGGTACTGGCCGGGCTGTCGGACGTCCTGGCCGGGAGCCCGGACGAGCTGACCGTGCAGTCCGGTGTCCTGCCCAGCCCCGACGGCAAGCCCGTGGTGTTCCTCTCACCCACCTGGAGCGGAGACGACGTCACGGCGGGAGAACGCGCACTGGCGCGGCTCGACACCCTCGGCACACCCCTCGTCTCCCAGGTCGCCCCCGCCACCATGCCCGCGATGCTCGCGTCCATCGACGCGCAGTTCCCCTTCGGCCGGCACGTCGAGATCCGCACGCGTTCCGTTCCGTCCCTGACCTCGGGAGTACGGGACGTACTGAGCCTCGCGGGTTCCACCCTGACCTCGCCCTACTCGGCGGTGTCCGTGCACAGCCTGCACGGAGCCGCGACACGAATACCCGTGACGGACACGGCGTTCGGCAACCGCGACCCGCACCTCATGATCGAGATCATCGCCCAGTGGGAGCCCACCGACCCCTTGGCGCAGGAGCACCGCGCCTGGGCCGGCGACCTGGCCGACGCCCTCGAACCCGAGGCGCTGCCGGGCGGCTACCCCAACCTCCTCGGCCCGGACGCGGCCGCCCAGATCGCCCACGCCTACGGCCCCAACACCGAGCGGCTGCTCACGGCCAAGCACCGGTACGACCCGTACGACGCCTTCAAGGCCACCCCCCTGCCGGACCCTTCCCAAACCCAGTGACGGCCCGTCGAAGCAGTCGGCCCACTCTCCGCGCACGCGGGCGACTTCGTCCCAGCGCCGCCCACTTCCCGAGTCCATCGAATACCGAGGCAGACCGTTGAACCTGCGCAACCACATGACCCGCTACGCCGCGATCACCGGCTTTCTGGGAGCCGCCACCGTGCTGACCGTTCCTCAGGCCATGGCCGTGGACGCCCCCGCGAACACCGCATCCGTCAGCGGCTCGGTGGGTACGGCCAAGCCGCTCGGTGCGCTCGGCCCGCTGACGGACCTCGTCATCCAGCGCATCCTCGTGAGCGATGGCGTGGCGGCGTCCAAGTTCGGCACCGACTCGCCCATCGAGGACCCGGTGCGCGAGGCACAGGTACTGGAGCAGGTCCGGACCCAGGCCGAGGCTACCGGGGTGAACCCCGACGATGCGGCGGCGTTCTTCCAGGACCAGATCACCGCGAGCAAGGTCGTGCAGAAGGGGTTGTTCGCCCGCTGGACCGCTCACCCGGAGGAAGCGCCCACGACGCGCCCCGACCTCGGCCCGATCCGTCAGCAGCTCGATCAACTGACCACGGGCCTGCTCCAGGAACTCAAGGACACGCAGGCATTGCGCGAGAAGCCCGTCGCATGCACGGTGCAGTTGGCCCTGGCCACCGGGTCGGGGGCCGTGCTGGAGCACCTGGACCCGCTCCATCGTCAGGCGCTCGGGACGGCGACACACTCCGTGTGCCGCCCGAGTAAGTGACAGGACGACACCAGGCATGACCAACCTGCCCCGGATCAGCGTCAGTTGGTTCGGGGCATCCGGCAGATCCGGGAATCCGGCAGATCCGGGAATCCGGCAATCAGGAGTTCCAGGAGGAGAGACGGACACATGAACTCTGAGTCACCGCAGGGGCGGGGCGCCCCCGTCGGCCGGCGGGTCTTCCTGGGCACGCTGGGGCTGGGCGCGCTCGGTATCGTCGCCGCCCCCGCTCTGCAGCGTGGCACGGAAGCCGTGCTGAGCGGCGACCCCACCGGGCTGACGGGGCTGCTCCCGAACGGAGGGGGCTTCCGCTACTACTCGGTCACCTCGTCCGTGCCGCACAAGGACGCCAAGAACTACCAGCTCACCGTCGACGGCCTGGTCGACCGCCCGGCCAGCTACACCCTGGCCGATCTGCGGGCGCTGCCCCAGACCCGTATGGTGCGCGACGTGCAGTGCGTTACGGGCTGGCGGGTCCCGGGCACGCCCTTCGAAGGGGTGCGCCTGTCCCACCTGCTGGACGCCGCCGGGGTGCGCTCCACGGCCGGCGCGGTGCACTTCACCTGTTTCGACGGGGCCTACACGGAGAGCCTCACGCTGGAACAGGCGCGCCGCGCGGACGTCCTGGTCGCCCTGCGGATGCAGGACAAGGACATCGGCCACTCCCACGGCGGCCCCGTACGCCTCTACGTGGCGCCCATGTACTTCTACAAGTCCGCCAAGTGGCTCTCCGGCATCACGGTCACACAGGACGTGGAACCGGGCTTCTGGGAGGAGCGCGGCTACGACATCGACGCCTGGGTGGGCCGATCGAACGGACGGGACGATGAACCGACGACCTGACCCTCGGCAGACAGCCGCACGCCCCGAGCTCGCCCCGCGCGTGCGGCGGTTCAGCGCGGCCGAGCGCTGGGCGCACCGCGCCACGGCCGTGCTCATGGGCGTGTGCGTCGTGACCGCGGCCTTCCTCTACCTGCCCGCGCTCGCCGAACTCATCGGCCGCCGAGCCCTCGTGGTCACCGTGCACCAATGGGCCGGCATCGCACTCCCGGTCCCGGTCCTGGCCGCGCTCGGCTCCCGGGCGCTGCGCGCCGACCTGACCCTGCTCAACCGCTTCGGCCCGCACGACCGACGCTGGCTGCGCGCGGCCCTGCACCGGGACAAGCGGCGGTCCTCGCGCCCGGCGCACAAGTTCAACGCCGGACAGAAGATCTACGCCGCCTGGGCCGCCGGCGCCACGCTCGTCATGCTCGGCACCGGGCTGATGATGTGGTTCACCCACCTCACCCCTCTGACCTGGCGCACCGGGGCCACGTTCGTCCACGACTGGCTGGCCCTGACCCTCGGAGTCGTGCTCGCCGGCCACATCGGCATGGCCATGGGCGATCCGGAAGCCCGCCGGGGCATGCGCACCGGCTCGGTCGCCCGGGAATGGGCCGAGCGGGAACACCCGCTCTGGCTGCGGGAGCGCAAGTCGTCACGCTGACGGGCATGTCCGGTGGGGCCTGGAGGTGCAGGATCGCGGGGGCGGGCCGAGAGGTCCGGTCGCGGGAGGCCAGGAGCGCCGGCCGTTCCAGGCGCGGTCGGGGCGGCCGCGCCGGGCGGCGCGGCCGTCAGGCGGCGCGGGCCTGGAGAATGCCTTCGACGCCCTGGAGGAAGGTCTCAGAGACCAGTTCGGGGTCGGAGAGGCAGCCGGAGGCCATGGCGCCGTCCCGCAGCATGACGAGATGCCGGCCCGCGGGCCCGGCGGGAGCGGAGCCGGTCTGGGCCAGCAACTCCGTGACCTTCTCCTGGAACCACTGCCGGTGGGCCAGGACGGCCTGGTGGACCGGGTGCTCCGGGTCGGAATACTCGGCCGCCGCGTTGAGGAAGGCGCATCCGCGGAAGCCCGGGGAGCGGATCCCCGCGGTGATGGCCCGGCACACGGCGCGGACCTTGTCGGCCCCCGACTCCTCGGCCGCCTGGGCCGCCTCGATCTGCGCCCGGAGGTCCCGGTCGGCCTGCTGGAGGTAGGCGAGGACGAGGTCTTCCTTGCCGGCGAAATGGCGGTACATCGTGGCACGGGTGACCTGCGCCTCCGCCACGATCCGGTCGATGCCTACGGAGTGGATCCCCTCGGAGTAGAAAATCCTGGTCGCCGTGTTCAGCAGCCGCGCCCGCGCTTCCGACGTGCTGCCATCTCTGGTCTTCTGGCTCATGCGTCCAGGTTATCGAAGGGCGAGGGAGAACGATCGGCCTCGTCGGAAGGAGGCCAAGGTTATCGCCGGCACCGCTACTCAGGCGGCCGGCGTGCCACGCGACGCGCGGAAAGGCGAGCGAGTCACCGGCCAGCTCACGTCTGGTCGGCTCGGGAACAGTCGGTCGGCGCTACAGGGCCGCGGTAAGGGATGGGGTCGGCACCACCGTGTGGCGGCACCGCGGGGGGTGCTGAATGGATGAGATAGAACGGTCGGTCTTGACGTGGGCCTGTCGCAGCCCTTTAGTGAAGCTACCGAACGTTCTCCCTCGCCGTGCGGGACCGGATGCTGCCGGGCCTGCGACCGAGGCTGGTGTGGTTTGCCGCGCCTGGCCCGCGGGCGAGTGGCAAAAGATCACGGCCGCGCACGTGGCCGTGTCGAAATCCGTTGAAGTCGCAGAGGAGATGCACGTATGGGATCGCATCGGTTCGCAGGTCACGTGGCCCTGGTCACCGGGGGCGGGTCCGGCATGGGGGCGGCGATCGCCCACCGGTTCGCAGAGGAAGGCGCGACGGTCGTCATCGCCGGACGCGACGGGGAAAAGCTGAGCCGGACCATCGAGCAGGCGCCTGAGGGCGGCACGATCGTCCGGCGCATCGTCGACGTCCGTGACGAGGCGGCTGTCGTCGAGCTGGTCGACGGGACGGTCGAGGACTTCGACCGCCTGGACGTCCTCGTGAACTGCGCCGGCGTCAGTGACGTCGGCCTGCTCGTCGACCTGGACACGCGGGACTGGCAGGACATCATCGCCGTCAACGCGAGCGCGGTCTTCTACGCGGCCAAGGCCGCCGTCCCGCACCTGAAGAAGACCAAGGGCAACATCGTCAACATCGGTTCGTCCAACGCGCTGCGCAGCAACTACGGCCAGCCCGCCTACGGCGCCGCCAAGAGCGCCGCGGAAAGCCTGAGCGCCAGCATCGCGATCGAATACGGTGCCGACGGTGTCCGCTCCAACACGGTGCATCCCGGCTTCATCTATCCGACCGGCATGACCGGACCGCTGGCCGGCATCCCCGGTGCTCTCGACGCGTACTCGGCCCACATCCCCATGCGCCGCACCGGCACGCCCGAGGAGATCGCCGCCGTTGTGGCCTTTCTGGCAAGCGCCGAAGCCAGCTACGTCAACGGTGCGACCATCACGGTTGACGGCGGACTGAACCAGGTTCTGCACCTTCCCTCGACGTCTGAGATCGCCCAGGCCAGCCTCGATCTCGCGTGACGGTCTGCGGACGGAGTCGGCTGGTCGGAGGGACCGGAACGACCGTATCCATAAGCAAACTTGAGGCAGCACCGCCCCGATAACTCGTAAGCGTTTCCCGCCGCCGGGGGAAGGACGCCGATCAGGCGGGTGTTTGCAGCCCGCGTCGTGGTCCACCGTTGTCCCGTGACCGGCGCGCCGGTGCGCCTGGTGCGCCTCCGGCCCCGGCGTTCGCACGGCGTGCATCGCGGAGAGAAGTAACGCCGTCGACCGGCTTTTCTCGTCCGCCGGTGCCGCTCGCCCGCGTCCCGGAAACCGGCACATGCCGCACCCGTCTCCCCTGCCCAGCCGCCACCTCAAGAAGATCGACTCGTGGCGGCGTCGTCCGAGGCCCGACAGATGCTCGCCGCGCTCCGCCGTACGCCGTGGAGCCGCACAACAGGTGGGTAGAACGTTTGGTCTTGACAAACGACGGCACTCTTGCCAGTCTAGCGAACAGAACGTTCATTCTTCCTGGAGAGGTCCTGATGCCGGCCGTATCCAGCGGCGGCTTGAGACGACATCAGCCCTCACCGCCTGGACCGGGCGATCGTGCCGGTCCGGGAGATGTACAACCGGCCAGAGCGACAAGGCCGACCGCAGGAACACCTGAACTTGCCCTCTTCTCCGTACACCACTGAAAGGGATCATCGTGAGCGCCATTGCTGCTCCGTCCGATACCACCGGGACGGCCTCTGCCCTGCGGCGGCTCTACTTCGTCCGGTTCGCGTTCGCCATCGTCTGGGCCATCGTGATGTTCACGATGACCGACGAGATCACCGCGTTCGGGGCCGTGCTCCTGGTCCTGTACCCGCTGTTCGACGTGGGTGCGGCCATCTACGACGCGAAGGTCTCGCGCGGCACGGGATCGCCCACGCTGCTGTACGTGAACGTCGCGGTCAGCCTCGTCACGGCCATCGGCCTGGCCGTCGCCTGCGCGTCGGGTATTCCGGCCGTGCTGCGCGTGTGGGGTGCCTGGGCGGTCGTGGCCGGCCTGGTCCAGCTGATCGTGGCCATACCCCGCCGCAAGATGGGCGGCCAGTGGCCGATGTTCCTCAGCGGTGGCATCTCGGTCCTGGCCGGAGCGTCGTTCATCGCGACGGCCGGTGCGGACGATCCCTCGCTGACCAATGCCGTCGGCTACGCCGTCCCGGGCGGCATCTTCTTCCTCCTCTCCGCCCTGCGCCTCGGGCGCGCCGCGCAGGAGAACTGACATGGGTAACAACACGTACGACGTCATCGTGATCGGCGCCGGTCCGGTCGGGGAGAACATCGCCGACCGGGTCGTGCAGGGCGGGCTCAGTGTCGCCATCGTCGAGCGGGAACTGGTCGGGGGCGAGTGCTCCTACTGGGCCTGCATGCCGACCAAGGCACTGCTGCGGAGCACCGCGGCACTGCGCGCGGCCCGGCAGGTTCCGGGATCGCGTGAGGCGGTGACCGGCGACCTCGACGTCGCGGCCGTGCTCCGCCGCCGTGACAGCTTCGCCTCGCAGTGGAACGACGACGGGCAGGTGGCCTGGCTCGACTCGGCCGGGATCACGCTGTACCGGGGCCAGGGACGGATCAGTTCCGACCGGGTTGTCGAGGTCACCGACGAGTCTGGTACCGCGACGTCGCTGACCGCGCGGCACGCGGTCGTGATCGCGACGGGCAGCGCCGCTCTGCTGCCGGACATCCCCGGTCTGCGCGAGGCGGAGCCGTGGAGCAGCCGGGAAGCGGCCGCCGCGCGTACGATCCCCGGCCGGCTCGCCGTCATCGGCGGCGGCGTCGTGGCATCGGAGATGGCGACGGCGTTCGCCGCCCTGGGCTCGTCGGTGACGGTCCTGGCCCGCGACGGCGTACTGCCGCACTCGGAGCCCTTCGCCGGCGAACGGGTCACCGAGTCGCTGCGGGAAGCCGGTGTCTCGGTGCTCCTCGGTTCGGAGGCCGGGGCCGTGAAACGGGGCAGTGACGGCACGGTGCACATCACCCTGACCAACGGTCAGCTTGTCGAGGCTGACGAGGTACTCGTCGCCATCGGCCGCACGCCGAACACCCAGGACATCGGCCTGGACGCTGTCGGCCTGAAGCCGGGCGCCTGGCTCACGGTCGACGACACCCTACGGGTGGTCACAGATGACGGGGCGCCGCTGGGGGACGGGTGGCTGTACGCCGCGGGTGATGTCAACCGGCGCGTGCTGCTGACCCACCAGGGCAAGTACCAGGCGCGTGCCGTGGGTGATGTCATCGTGGCGCGCGCGACGGGCGAGGCGGTCGACGACGGTCCGTGGGGCCGTCACGTGGCCACGGCCGACGAGCGCGCGGTGCCTCAAGTGGTCTTCACCGAGCCGGAGATCGCCTCGGTGGGACTGACCAAGGCGGCGGCCGAGGACGCCGGGCTGCGCATCCGTGTCGTCGACCACGACCTGGGGGCCGTCGCGGGGTCGGCCCTCCACGCCGACGACTACCGGGGGCACGCCCGCATGGTCGTCGACGAGGACCGCGGGGTGATCGTCGGCTTCACACTCGTCGGTCCCGATGTCGCGGAACTGCTGCACGCCGCGACGATCGCGATTGTTGGCGAGGTCCCCCTCGACCGGTTGTGGCACGCGGTTCCGGCGTATCCCACCGTCAGCGAGGTGTGGCTGCGGCTGCTGGAGGCCTACGGCCGCTGACCGGCCGGCTACGCGGAACACGGACCGGTTGGGTCGTGCGAGCGGCTCGGTGAAGCGGGACGACGGCATCGTCGTCCCGCTTCACCGAGCCGCCGATACGTGTTCCGCGGCAGCGGAAATCCGAGATTCGACAGTCAATCTCGCCGCCTAACTACGCGACATTGCCTTCAGGGCCGAGAAGTTGACCTCCCCTTCCGGACGTCAGGTATGCCTGCGCGATGCTGTAGGGGCGCCGCACCTTGCGATCCTCTTGCGTCAAGGTCGGCTGCCGTGGCGGCGTTTGCCCGCCCTGCCCCGATGCGAGGGGCTCACATTCAGCGAAACAGTGGGAGACGTCAGTCTTCATGAACGGTGCCGAAACACTTCTTCAAACTCTGCTCGACAACGATGTCAACGTATGCTTCGCCAACCCCGGTACGTCGGAGATGCAGTTCGTGGCCGCGCTGGACCGTCATCCGGCCATGCGCGGTGTGCTGTGTCTGTTCGAAGGTGTGGCGACAGGGGCTGCCGACGGCTACGCCCGGATGGCCGGCGGTCCAGCCGCGACACTGCTGCATCTGGGACCGGGCCTGGCAAACGGCCTGGCGAATCTGCATAATGCCCGCCGGGCACGTACTCCCGTGGTCAACATCGTCGGCGACCACGCTTACACGCACAAGGACCTGGACTCGCCCTTGGAGTCCGACATCGACGCCGCCGCCGCGACCGTCTCGAGCTGGGTTCGCCGACCCGCCACTCCCGCCGACGTCGGCCCCGACACCGCCGCCGCGGTCGCCGCGGCCTTGGGTGCCGGTGCCCCCGACGACCCGGACCCTTCACGAACCGGTACCTCCGGCGCGGTGTCGACACTCATCGTGCCCGCGGATCTGTCCTGGTCCCCGGGCACCTCGTCGTCGCCACGTCACGCGCGACATGCGCTGCGAACCGTCCCTGACAGCGACATAGATGTGGTCGCCGCGCTGGTCACCGGGCCCGAACCCACCGCACTGCTGATCGACGGCACCGGCCTGTCCGAGAGCGGCCTGCTGGCCGCGGCCCGCATCCGGAAGGCCACCGGAACACTCGTCTTCTGCCCGACATGGCCCGCCCGGCTGCGTCGGGGGGCCGGCGTGCCCTCCATCGAGCCCCTGGGCTACCGAGCCGAAGCCGTCGGCCGCCAGCTGTCAGGTATCAAGCACCTCGTGCTGGTCGGGGCACGAGAGCCAGTGACCTCGTTCGCCTACCCAGGGCGCCCGGGAATCCTCACCCCACCAGGGATGACCGTGCACTCCCTGGTCCCGGACGCCGGCTTCGACGTCGCCGACGCCCTGACCAGACTGGCCGATGCCGTCACACCAGACCTTGCCGTCCCGCTGCCTGTGCCCGATGCCCCGCCGCGGATTCCCAACGAATCCTTGCGCACGGAGAACTGGGCGCAAGTGATCGGCGCGTTGCTCCCCCAAGAAGCAATCGTGGTCGACGAGGCCATCACGGAAGGCATGAACACACTGGCCCCGGCCACGGCCAACTCGCCCGCGCACGACGTACTCGGCCTGGTGGGCCTGGCGATCGGACAGGGTCTTCCTGTCGCCGTCGGCGCAGCCATCGCCAGCCCTGAAAGGCCCGTCGTCTGCTTGCAGGCCGACGGCAGCGCCCTCTACACCATCTCTGCCCTGTGGACCCAGGCCCGCGAGGCACTGAACGTGACAACCGTCATACTCAACAACCGCTCCTACGCCATTCTGCGTGCCGAGCTGGACCGCGTCGGCGCAGGTGAGGTCGGGCCGGCCGCCCGTGCGCTACTCGACCTGAGTCGACCCGACATCGACTTCACCGCGCTCGCCACCGGCCTGGGCGTTCCCGCCACCCGCGCCAGGAGCACGGCTGAGCTCGCCGAGCAGTTCTCCGCCGCGCTGGCCGCACCCGGTCCCCATCTGATCGAGGCGATGCTCCAGTCCGACTGACACTGCGAAACAGTACTGGCTGCTCTTGAGACAGCAGGGCGGCCGTTCTCCACGCTCGAAGCGTCGAGCGACATCGCGTGGACAAACGGCCGCCGGTGCCGACGCTAGCGATACAGAACGTTCTACCTTGACAATGACGAGCGGTGTGCGAAGATCTATGAGGTAGAACGTTCGTTTCGTCTTTGAGGTCCGATGTGCCTTCCTGCCCTCAGCTGTCCCGGGCCGCCGAGTACCTGCCCGAGGTGCTCCGTCCAGCGATTGAGAAACACCGCGACGAAGCCGAGGATCTCCGCAGCCTTCCGGGAGGACTCCTTGACGACCTGCGCGCTAACGGGGCGTTTCGTCTCAACACACCAAGCGAGCTAGGTGGGTTCGAGCTGCCGCTGGCCGCCACCACGGCCCTGATCGAACGGCTTGCCCGGATCGACGGCCCGACGGCCTGGATCGTGTGGAACCTCACCGCGGGCTTCGTCGCCGCCTTTCTCAGCGAGGCGAGTGTCGATCGGGTCTGGGCCGACGGCCCGGACCCGATGATTGCGCACTCGAGCCAGCCGGGTTTCCTGGTGCCGAGCGACAACGGGTTCCGGCTCTCCGGTGAGTGGAAGATCGTCAGCGGGGCCGATGCGGCCCAGTGGCTGGGGCTTTTGGCACTCGTCATGGAGGACGGGCGGCCGCGCATGACCGAGGTCGGCCCGGACTGGCGTTTCCGTCTGGTCCCCCGTTCGTCGGTGACGGTGCGAGACACGTGGCACTCGGATCGCCGAAGTATCCGGGGACTGCCTCCATGACACCTGGGTGGAAACCGGGGATGCAGCCCCCGGGTTTCCATGTCGGCAGTCGAGACGAGTAACCACTGTGACCATTGTCGCCGACAGCGTCGCAGCTGGCGCCGCGAGCCCGATCGCCGAGCCGACTGCGGTCCGGGCGCACCGGACGCGCACGGACGCCCTGCGCAACCGGGAGCGGATCGTCGCGGCTGCCTGCGACATGTTCGTGGAGTACGGTCCCGACGCCCCGATGGACGAGATCGCCCGCCGCGCGGGCATCGGCAACGCCACCCTCTACCGGCACTTCGCCGACCGCCGCGCCCTCACGCACGCCGTACTCCTGTCCGTCGTGATCCGCACCGCGGAGCGCGCCGAGGCAGCGGCTCAGGTGGCCGCGGCCGGTGGCGACCCCTGTGCCGCGCTCTCCCGCTTCGCGCACAGGGCACTGGACGACAAGATCGGCGCCCTGTGCGGACTGTTCGTCAACGGTGGCGAAAGCCCCTCGGCGGAGATCGCCGCACGGGCCGCCCGCCTGGAAGCCGCCGTCAAGGAACTGATGGAACGGGCCAGGAAGGATGGCGGGCTGCGGTCCGACGTAACCCTCAAAGACCTGATGCTGGCCATATCTCGGCTCGCTCGCCCGCTTCCAGGCATCGACTCCCCCGCCAGCGACCTGCACCGCCAACTGCAGCTCTTCCTCAACGGCCTGAAGACGCCGTATCCGAACCCGAACGACTGAGCGCGCGTGACGCATCGCGCCCCGAGCCCTTTCCCTTGTACGACGTGTACAGAAGTGGACACCTCCATGCCTCCGACCCTCGCGGCGAACGCCGAAAAGGCACTTCCCGATCCCCAGCGCTGGAAAGCGCTGGTGTTCATCTCCATCGCCCAGCTGATGGTCGTGCTCGACGCGACCATCGTGAACATCGCGCTGCCGAGCGCACAGCAGGACCTGCACATCTCCGACGCGAACAAGCAGTGGGTCATCACCGCCTACGCCCTCGCCTTCGGCGGCCTGCTGCTCTTCGGCGGCCGGGTCGCCGACCTGTGGGGCCGGAAGCGTACCTTCGTAACCGGGCTGATCGGCTTCGCACTCGCCTCCGCCATTGGCGGCTTCGCGGGCAACGAGGCGACGCTGCTCGGCGCGCGCGCCGCGCAGGGAGCCTTCGGCGCGCTGCTGGCGCCCGCGGCCCTGTCACTGCTCGCGACGACCTTCACCGACGCCAAGGAGCAGATCAAGGCGTTCGGCGTCTTCAGCGCCATCGCCGGTGGCGGCGGCGCGGTCGGGCTGCTGCTCGGCGGCGTGCTGACCGAGTACCTGGACTGGCGCTGGACCTTCTTCGCCAACATCCCCTTCGCGGTTGTCGCCGTTCTGGGCGCGTACCTCGTGATCCGCGAGCCGGAGGGCAGTCGCAACCAGTCCCCGCTGGACATCCCCGGTGTGGTGCTGTCCACCCTCGGCCTGGTCTCGCTGGTCTACGGCTTCACACGCGCCGAGAGCGCGGGCTGGTCGTCGATCTCCACGATCGGCCTGTTCGTGGCGGCGGCAGTGCTGCTGGCCACCTTCGTAGCGGTCGAATCCAAGGTCCGCCATCCACTGCTGCCGATGCGAGTGATCGCTGACCGCAACCGCGGCGGTTCGTACCTCTCGCTCGGCCTGGCAATCATCGGGATCTTCGGCGTCTCCCTGTTCCTGACCTACTACCTGCAGGTCATCCAGGGCTACTCAGCGGTCAAGACCGGCCTCGCCTTCCTGCCGCTGGTCGTCGCCCTCATCATCGCCTCCACGCAAATCGGCGCCCGGCTGGTGAACCGGCTGTCGGCCCGCGCTCTGATGGCACCCGGGTACGCGGTCGCCGCAATCGGGATACTGCTGTTCACCCAGCTTGACGTCGACTCCTCCTACGCGGGCGGGATCCTGCCGGGCCTGGTGCTGCTGGGCCTGGGCCTGGGGACGGCTTTCACCCCGGGGATAGCACTGTCCACCAACGGGGTAGAGCCGCGTGACGCGGGCGTCGCTTCCGCGATGGCCAACACCTCGCAGCAGGTGGGCGGTGCGATCGGTACGGCGCTGCTGAACACGGTCGCCGCGACCGCAACCACCGACTACCTCGCCTCCCACGTGGCAGGCGCCAGCGATGCGAAGCTGCTGCAGGCGCAGGGCCTGGTGCACGGCTACGCCCACGCGACCTGGTGGGCGGTCGGCATCGAGGCCGTCGCGGCGGTCCTCGCGCTGATCTTCGTCACCGCGGGCAGGCCCGGCACCGTGAAGGTCGACTCCAGCGAGGGAGGGGACGGCCCGTCCGACGCGGGCTCTGCGCAGGACTCGGTGCCGGTCGTCCTGCACTGACCGCCACCACCCGCTGAGCCGTGAGTCCCCGCCCCACCTGGGCGGGGACTCACGGCCGTTGGCCGTAGGTCTGCTGGTCGACATCCGCAGGCAGCTGACCGGCCTGCTCGCGGTCTGCGTCGGCGACCTGGAGACCAGGGACGGAGAGATCTCCTGGTTCGGCCAGAGCGACTTGACCCCAGTGCTCACCGCGTATCGACGGCTCGGTGAAGTGGTGTCAGCCGCCGGTCCGTGGGACCGGCGGCCGTCCGTAAGGCCGGCCCCGGCGGCGGGGCATGGCCTGGATCACTGCGGATCAGATCACCTCGGCCAGTTCCGTGAATACCTCCGGTCCGCCTCCGAGCGTCATGTCCTGCCGTCGAGTTCGGACCAGGAGCAGCGAGACCAGGGCGCTGACGGCGAGGAAGGCGGCGGCGACGATGAACGCTATGTCGTATCCGTGGACCAGCCCCGCGGAGTGGGCGGCGGCGGAGGTGCCGTGGTCGGCGATGTAGCCGGCGGTCGCGGTGGCGGCGATGGTGTTGAGCAGGGCTACACCGAGGGAGTTGCCGACCTGTTGGGTGGTGTTGACCAGAGCGCTGGCCACTCCGGCGTCAGCGGGGGCGACCCCGACCAGGGCCGCCGAGGTGAGGGGAACGATCGCCAGGCCGAGGGCCAGGCTGGTGATGATTTCTGCCGGCAGGACGTGACTGGCGAAGCCGCTGTGCGTGTCGAGCTGGGCGAACAGCACCAGGCCGACGGCGCCCAGCACCATGCTCCCGACCAGCAGGGTCCGAGCCCCGATCCGGGCCATCACCTTGCCGGCCACGGTGGCTCCGACGAAGGTCCCGATGGAGTACGGCAGGTAGGCAAGGCCGGTCTTCAGCGCCGAGTAGCCGAGGATGCCCTGGAAGTAGTAGGTCAGCAGCAGGAACGTCGAGAACATGCCGGCGATGGTGAGCAGGTTGGCGAGGAAGGCGCCGCCTCGGGTGCGGTCGGCCAGTACCCGCAGTGGCAGCAGGGGGTGCTTGGTACGGGCCTCGATGATCACGAAGGCGGCGAGCAGGATCACGCCGAGGGCCAGGAGCGTGAGCGTGGTTCCTGACGTCCAGCCATTGGACTCCGCCTTGGTGGAGCCGTAGACCAGGGCGACCAGGCCGGCCGTGACCGTGGCTGTGCCGAGCAGGTCGTAGTGTGCCTTGCCCTCGGCTTTGCTCTCGGTCACCAGCAAGCGTGAGCCGACCAGGGCGACAATCGCGATCGGCACGTTGACCAGCATGGTCCATCGCCACGACGCCCACTGCGTCAGCATTCCGCCCATGATCAGGCCGATCGATATTCCGCCGCCGGAGATGGCGCCGTAGATCCCGAAGGCGCGGGCCTGCTCCTTGGGGTCGGTGAAGGTGACCGTCAGCAGCGAGAGAGCGGCAGGGGCGAGCAGGGCGGCGAAGCCTCCCTGGAGCGCGCGGGCCGCGAAGAGCATGGCTTCGCTCTGGGCGAGTCCGCCGAGAGCCGAGGCGGCAGCGAAGCCGACCAGGCCGATCTCGAAGGTTCGCTTGCGGCCCACGAAGTCGGCGATGCGGCCGCCGAGCAGCAGCATGCCGCCGAAGGCCAGGCTGTAAGCGGTGAAGACCCACTGGCGGTCGGCTACCGAGATGTGAAGGCCGGTCTGTGCCGAGGGCAGAGCAACGGTCACGATCGAGGCGTCGAGCACGACCATGAGTTGGGCGAGGACGATCACGGCAAGCGCTCGGAAGCGGCGCGGGTCTGCGACAGTGCCCCCGGTTGTGGAGGCTCTGTGGGTACTCATGCGGTCAATACCTTTCAAAGGGGAGTAGGTCGGGTCGCAGACAGCAGCCCGGCCCGATCCCCGAACGGGTCGGTGTACGTGGACGAATCGGAGCCCGAAGAACGGCGGCGAACGGCCTGGGCGCAAGCCCCGTGTCCGGCTCGGTGCCGGCCAGGCGGGCGGGGTGCCGTGCCGCACCCGGCGCACTAAGTGAACCGATCGGTCTGGATAAGACTAGCGGGCCGCGAATGAGGGCGCAACAATGCACACCGAGCGGTATACTTAGCGTATGACCGAGCTGCACAAAGGGCCGCGGGGACAGCGCCGTGGGAGAGGTGCACGTGAGCGCATCCTCGACGCGGCGCAGAATCTGTTCCGCGAGCAGGGCATCAACAACACCGGAATGAACCAGCTCTGCGAGGTGGCGAACGTGTCCAAGCACACCGCCTACCAGCACTTCACCAGCAAGGACGAGCTGATCACCGAGCATCTGCGCCAGCAGGACCCCGGCACGATGCCCGAGGTGTTCGACCGTGCCGACCTGACGCCCCGCGAACGACTGCTCGCGGCGTTCGAGAAGCCGGCGACCTCCACACCGGGGGGGACACGCCTGTGCCCGTTCATCGAGGCCGCCGTCGAGATCACCGATCCGGAGCACCCCGCGCGCATACTGGCGCGCGAGTACAAGAAGTCCGTCGCCGCCCGGCTGACCGAGACTGCCCGAGAGGCAGGCGCCGTCGACCCGGAACTGCTCGGAGAGCAACTGGCATTGCTGCTCGACGGCGCCTCAGTCCGGACCCGGACGCTCGGCACCGACACCGACCCGACCGCCGCCGGCATCGCGGCCACGCTGATCGAGCACGCCATCCCGGAGACCGCACCGCCGCGGCCTCGCGACTCGGCGGGCGAGATGCCACGAGCGTAGAAAGCAGGCCGGGGAGGGCTCGCCGAGGCCATCGCCGAGCCCTCCGGCCATACCAGCGGGTCCCGATGCCGGCTTCACTGAGCTTCTTCAGCGTTGCCGCTCCAGGGTGAGGGTTGCCTTGGCGATTGACGTCATGCGGTCCTGCCTTGTTCGTGGGTTGGATGGGTCGTCGTAAGGTCCAGAGGCCCAGAGACACCGGGTATGGCTTTCATGCGGTTGCCGTCGGTGCTTCCCCTGACCTTGGCCGCCCGGTGTCTCACGACGACTCGGCCGCTGATTAGTAGCTGCGAACGCCCGCAGGCGGATCGTGACCCCCGGACATCGATCCCTCTGCCCCTGCCGAGCCTGCACAAGGTCTTCGCCGCGCTCGGTGACGAAAGCCGCCTGGCCATCGTCCGGTTGCTGCTCGACGGGCAGCCGCGAACCTCCGGCGAGATCGCCGAGCAGGTGTCGCTACCGGCCTCGACCTGCTCCTATCACCTCACCAAGCTGCTCAACGCCGACATCACCGTATGCGTCGCCGACGGCACGTCGCGCCAACCGGTACTGCGTCGCGAAGTGCTCGATGACAGCCTCCCGGGACTGCTCGACTTGATCCGCCACGGCGTACCTTCGTCCGTGGAAAGCCCTTCTGGCTCAGTGCCGGGAAAGGGAGCCACCGACTGACATCGGGTTGAAGACGCGGCTTTCGGCCCCTTCGCAGTCGGGGGACGCCAGCGCGCCTGCTCTGGAGGTCATCTCATTGGCAAGCAGCTGCGCGCCGGGTACGGCGCCGGGGGCAGGGCCGGTACGACGGCCGGGAGCCGGTCGGTGAGGCCGGTAGCAATCTTGCGGGTGACCGCGAGGTGTTGAACGGCGGTGTAGGCACAAGGGACAGCGTCGAGGACCGGCTCGATGTCTCAAGCCGCAGCGACCGTAACTAGACTTTGATCATGACAATCTCACTGTCCGCGCTGGATCTTGTGATCGCCGAATCCAACCGCACCGCTGCCGAATCGCTCGACATGACCCGCCGGACCGTGCGTCGACTGGACGAACTCGGCTACCGGCGAGTCTGGTTCGCTGAGCATCACGGAGTCGAACTGGCGGCGAGCGTGGTACCGGCGGTTCTGATGGCCCACTTCGCGGCCCTGACCAAGCGTATCCGGCTCGGGTCCGGCGGTGTCCTGGCGCCCAATCACGCACCACTGGCGATCGCGGAGCAGTTCGCCACCTTAGCGACGCTGCATCCGGATCGCATAGACATGGGCATCGGCCGCGGTCCGGGTACGTTCGACCAGTCGATCGTGCGGGCGTTGCGCCGGGGCGGCGAGCCGACCACGGATGCCGAGTACACCGAAGACGTAGCCGCGATCCTGAAGTACCTTTCCGGCGAAGGCGGAGTACAGCTGATAGCCGGCTGGCAACCGGACGATGGAGGTGCCTGCCCGTGGCTGCTGGCGTCCAGCCCGGCCAGCGCGGAGCTGGCGGCTGGGCTGGGACTGCCGATCGCGCTGGCGCACCACATCCGGCCGGAGCAGAGCATCGCCACGGCGGAGCGCTACCGGGAACGCTTCACACCGTCGCGGTGGGCGGACCGGCCCTACGTGATGGTCGCGGTCGAGACGGTCGTGGCCGACACGGACGAGGAGGCCGCACGCCTGGCGCGCCCGGCCGACATCGCGAGGCTCAAGCCGTCGGCGCTGCTCTCCCCGGAAGAGGCGGCTCTGCACGGGATTCCGGAGGAGGCGCGCGGTACTGTGCGGGCGTTCGCCGCGGCGCAGGCGCGCGGCACGGTGGAGACGGTGCGACGCCGGTTCGCGGAGATCGTGCGGCAGACCGGCGCGGACGAGTTGATGCTGTTCGCCGCCGTGTATGACGCCGACGCACGGATCCGCTGCTACGAACTGGCCGCGGAGGCCGTCGATTGAAGTGCTCTCCCGGCTTCAGCCGGGAGATTCCTGCCTACCTCGCGGTGGCGGGCTTGACGCCGCGGGGACGCCTGATGACTGCCCTCCCGGCAGCCGGGACGAGCGCGTGGCCCGTCCGGTACAGGTGCAGGATGTTTTGGGCCGCGTTCTGGTCGGCGTTGCCGGACCATGCGCAGTCGGGGTTCTTGCACACGAACAGGGCCTGGCTGTGTCGGCTGCCCGGTGTGGTGTGCCCGCAGGCGTGGCAGCGTCGGGAGGTGCCGGGGGCGGGGACCTTGTGCAGGGTGCCGCCGTGGCGGGCGGTCTTGTAGGTCAGCATCGTTACGGTGCGGCCCCATGCCTCCTGGCTGATGGAGCGGTTGAGGCCGGACTTGTGCGCGATGTTCCTGCCGGGTTGTTCGATGGTGTCCCGGGCGGAGGTGACCATGTTCGTGATGGTGAGTGCTTCGACCACGACGGTGGCGTACCGGCGGGCGATGGTGGTGGTCGTCTTGTGCTGCCAGTCGACGGCGCGGCGCGTGGCTTTGGCGCGGAGCTGTTTGATCTGGTCGTAGGTGCGCTGCAGGCGGCGGGAGGTCTTCTCCCCATGCATGCGGTGCTGCTTGCGCCGGGCGGCGCGTCGTTCCAGGCGCAGGAGCTTGGTCTTCTCGGGCGGGTTCCGTTCCCCGCACGGGCGCTGCCGTGGGCCCCGTCGGAGCGAGGCCGCCGTGGACGTCGTGGCGGAGCGCGCCGCGGTCAGGACGCGCTCCACCCGTCGTCGGGGGTCTGCTCGGTGCACCTGGTGTCGCCACCGGTTCCGGTTCCACGGCTGTCGCTGACGCGCCTGCCGCGCACGCCCGTGCGCCACCACGGCGTGGCCGACGACCGGAGTTTCAGCCACTGGAACCGCTGGTAATCGTTGAACGCCCTGGCCGACGGGCATGCCCGGTGCCGCGGAAGCCGTCGGGGCCAAAGACCACCAGCGGCACCCCGTATCTTCAGCCTCGCCTTGCCGCGACCAGCACGGGTCCGCCCGGCACCGTAGGGAAGGCCCGTTCGTCCAGCAGTCCGTACGCGGTGAGCGTCTTCGTCATCCGGTCCGCGTCGTAGGCGTTGCCGCCGTTGCGTACGGCGTGCCAGCCGGCGACTGCCTGGCGCAAGGGGTCGGGGGCCGCCGGGTTGGTGCCCACGACGATCCAGGCGCCCGGTTTCAGAGCCTCGATCAGCCGCGGCAGGGCGTGCGTCAGGGCTTCCTCCGCCAGGAAGGGCGCGGGCAGCCAGACCATGTCGTAGGCGCCCTGCTCCGTCAGGTCCACCACGTCGGCGTGGCGCAGGGTGACCCGGTCGGCGGCCTCGGTACCGGCCGCGGCCAGTTCCTCGCGCGCCAGCCGCAGCACACGCTCCATGACGTCGATACCGACGACCTCGGCACGCGGAAACGCCTCCGCCAGGGTCAGCGCCAGAGCGGCGATGCCGGTGCCGACGTCCAGGATGCGGCTGCCCGGTATGTCCAGCCGCTCGGCGAGACCGGACAGGGCGGGGACCACGGTGCCCGCGATCGCGCGGCCGGTGCCGGCGGACGCACGGCCCTGGTTGCGCAGCACCTCGTCGCCCTGGTCCGTCCAGCCGCCGGTCTCGCCCTTTTCCCCCGCGGCGGCCGCCACCGCCTGGCGCAGCGAACTCAGACGCGCCTGAGCCGCGCTGCGGTTCGTCGGGCCGTCGGGGTACCGGTAGGAGGGGTGCAGAGACGGCGTGTCCCCGTCCCGCTGTATCAGGCCGACCGCTTCCAGCACGGCGGTGCGCTGCGGGTCGGCCGCCAGGGCATCGGCCTGCGACGTCGTCGCGGCGTCGTGCAGGGTGGCGATCAGGGCCGCCTGGGCCCAGGCCGCGGCCTCCAGGGTGCTGGACGGGTCGTCGTCCAGATCCAGGGAGAGGGCCGGGGACGGAGGTCGTACGGACATGAGAAGACCTTCCCGCCTGTGGGACTCGAAGTACGGTAACCATATCCCATCGACAAGACAGAACGATCGGTCTTGACAAGGTGCAAGCGTTCTTGCCAACCTCTGGGTGCAGAACGTTCGGCCTTGCCAGGTGGCTCGGGTGGGCCGGGTCGCTCAGCGTCCGCGGCCCGCGTCCCCGTGCGTTCGCCGAATTCCCAACGATCAGTCATCAGGGGTCATTCATGCGTGTCTTCCTCACCGGTGGGAGCGGCTTCGTCGGGCAGCGCCTGATTCGCCAACTGCGCTCCGAGGGCCACACCGTCCTTGCCCTCGCCCGCTCCACCGTAAGCGAGCGGAAGGTGGCCGAGGCGGGAGCGCAGCCGGTGCGGGGCGACCTGGCCGGGCTCGTCATGGAGGGGGACGCGGTCGCCACGCCCCCGGCCTGGCTGAAACTCCTGTACGACGTCGACGCCGTCGTACATGCCGCGGCCCGCATGGAGTTCTGGGGCGACGACGCGGGTTTCCGGGCCGACAACCACGATCCGTCCGTCGCCCTGCACGCGGCTGCGGTCGCGGCGAAGGTGCCCCGGTTCGTGCTCATCAGCGCAGCCGGTGTGTCCACCGGTACGCAACGCGCCGTCGTGGTCGACGAGGACACCGACAACGGCACCCCCGTCATCGCGTACTGCCGGATCAAGCTGGCAACCGAGAATGCGCTGCGCGCCGTCGTATCGCCGGGAACGACCCTGGTGATCCTGCGGCCACCGTTGGTCTGGGGCGCGGGGATGAACATCGCCGAAACGGCCGCAGACGCCGCCAAGGGGCGTTTCCTGTGGATCGACGGCGGCCGGCACGTCGTGGACTTCATCCACGTCGGCAACCTCGCCGACGCGGTCCTGCTCGCCCTCACCCAAGGTCGCCACGGTGTCCCCTACTACGTCACGGACGGGAGCCCCATGGCGGTCCGCGACTTCTTCACCCCGCTGTTGGCGAGCCAGGGCGTCGACGTCTCCGCCGCCCGGAGTCTCCCGTCGTCCGTCGTCGCGCCGATCGTGGCGCTCATGGATCTCGGCGCCCGGGTCCTGCGCAGGCGTACCCCACCACCGCTCACCAACTGGCTGGTCGCATTCCTGGGCCGCGACCGCGTCTACGACATCAGCGCCGCCCGCAACGTCCTCGGCTACCGACCGCGCGTGTCCCTGGACACCGGCCTGCTGGAGATGGCGACCCTCGCCGGCCTCGATCACGCCGACGCGGCGTAGCGAGTCGGCAGCCGCAGGGCCCCCTCGCGCCCGCCGCCATGAGCCGGGATTTCCCACCCCGGCGGGACTCCATCGGTCTCACGGCCGGTAATTCCCGCGCAGTTCCATCACTGCGGGAGGCGGCAGCGACCCGTAAGGCCGCACCTGGAACGCCTGGAAGAGATAGGCCAGCAGGCGCCGGGAGGCTGCGAGGGCGGCTGCTCTCGGTTGCCCGGCGAGGCCGCTGTTGGCCACGAGCAGGAGGGTGACGTCCGCGAGGTCGAAGTCCTCGCGCAGCTGTCCGCTCTCGCGGGCACGCCGGACCAGCAGCGCCATGCCCTCTTCGGCGCAGTCGCGTTCGTGCTCGTGATCGAGGGCGTCGGGGAACCGGTCGAGGAACACGGAGGCGAAGCCGCGGTCGGTCACCTGTGTGGCACATACCTTCTCCAGGAGTGCGTACAGGCCGTGCCCGGGATCAGGGTCCGCGAGAGCCTCGTCGAACGCCTTGGCGCACAGGGCGAGTTGCTCGGTGAAGGCGGCGGCGACCAGCTCGGCGCGAGTGGGAAAGCGGCGGTAGAGGGTGGCCACGCCGACGCCGGCGCGGTGCGCGGCGGCGCTCATCGGGGCGTCGACGCCCCGGGCCGAGAACACCTCGCGCGCGGCATCGAGAATGCGCCCCCGGTTGCGCCGGGCGTCGGCGCGCAGGCCCGCGGGATCCGTGTCGCCGGCTACGTCGCCGACGGGCCCGGACCGTTTCTGAGATGGCTGAACAGGCAATGTCTCTCACCTCGAGCTAAACGGATGACGTCGTCCACCAAGCGCGTCCTCGTCACCGGGGCGAGCAGAGGCATCGGCCTCGCGATCGTCAAGGCGTTCCGTGCCGAAGGCGCCGAAGTCGTCGCCGTGTCCCGGAAGATCACATCCGAACTCGAGGCCACCGGAGCCACGTTCGTTGCCGCCGACCTCGCCGAACCCGACGCCCCGCGACGGATGGTCGAGAGCGTGCTCGATGCGGACCCGCGCCTGGACGTCCTCGTCAACAACGTCGGCGGCGGGGACCCGACCCCGGAGCTGCTCGCCGATCCCTTCGGCGGCACGGCCGACGACTGGGCCGGCGTGTTCGCCCTGAACCTCGGCGCGGCCGTGGAGACCACCCGGGCCGTGCTCCCCGCGCTGACCCGCTCCCGGGGCGCGGTGGTGAGCATCAGCTCGCAGAACGCCCGCGATCCACGGCGGGTACCGGTGTCCTACTCGGCGGCCAAGGCCGCGCTCAACACCTTCTCCCGCGGCTTGGCCGAGCTGGTCGCGGAGTCGGGGGTCCGGGTCAACGTCGTCACGCCGTCCTCCACGCGGACCCCCGTGTGGACGGGCGAGGACGGACTCGGTGTCGAACTCGCGGCGCGCATGGGGCTCGACCGGGACGCGCTGCTGGCCCGGGTGCCTGAGTTCACCGACATGGTGACCGGTGCGTTGATCGAACCGGCCGAGATCGCTCGCGCGGTGCTGCTGCTGGCGTCTCCGACCATGCCGAGCGCGGTCGGCTCCAACTGGGTGGTGGACGGCGGCGCGCTCAAGACCCCATGACGGCCCGACGTCCGACGGCTTGCGCGGCTCCCTGTCCGTGACGGCCCTCCCGAGCCACGGGCAGGGCGGCCTCGGCCCGGTCGCGACCGGCGCGGAGACCGCGCCCCCGGTGCGCGCGGCGCCATGGAACCGGCCGGGCGATGCGGTACCCAGGGCGGAAGGCGGCGCTGAGCTTGTCCGAGCCCTCTGGCAACCCCTGCATGACGGGCCAAGCTCGCTGGCCGTCGCCCGTGGCAGCGCGGGGCAGGCATCGCCGACTGGACCGCGTACGCCCGCAGATGAGTCCGACGGGCGCCGCGAGGGGCCGCCGGCGACTGCTCGACCTGCACGGCGCCGGCGCCGGCCGCACCGCCAACTCGCGGTGGGCAGCCGCCACCCCTGGCAGCGTCCACGGCGCTCCTGCTGCCGGGTGCCGGTGGCGATACTGGCGGGGTGGACGGCGCCGTGGACGCGCAAGCGACAGGTCGGGACGAGCCTCGCGCCTACGGTGTTGCCTCACGCTCCCGGGCGACGATGAGCCTCGTGACTCACTCGACCAAGGCGTGAGGCAGGTCGAGTTCGGCAGGACAGGGAACCAACGGGCCCCTCCGCTGACGGTTGAGACGTCGGACACCGCTCTCAACGGCGAGGGATCCCTTTCCGTGGCGCACCCCGAGCGACATCAGCGGCGTCACCCGATCATCGGCCACACGGAAAGGCTCACTCACATGGCGACAACGGCTACATGGCGACAACGGCGTTCTTGCCGCCGTCGACCGAGATCGAGGCTCCCTGGAGGTAGGTGGCCTGCGGCGAAGCCAGGAACCGGATGACCTCGGCGATCTCTTCGGGTCGGGCACCCCGTCCCGCAGGCAACGAGCTCAGGAAGCCGTCGTACGCGTCGCCGTACGCCTCGGTGGCCGGGGTGATCACGAAGCCGGGGTCGACCGAGTTGATCTGGACGCCACGTGGACCGTACTCCGCGGTCCAAGATTTGGTCAGCATGCTCAACGCGGCTTTGGACGCCTGGAAAATGCTCGTACCGGCGGAACCCATGGCGGTGCTCAGGCTGCCGATGTTGATGATTTTCCCGCGGCCGCGCTCCGCCATGGGGGGCGCGAACGCTGCGACGAGGAAGTAAGGCGCCTTCACGTGGGTGTTGAACGAGGCGTCGAACATGTTCTCGGTAGCATCTTCGGTCAGCGCGAATCCGCCGCCTCCAGCGTTGTTCACCACGACGTCAAGGGGACCGTCGATGGCGTCGAAGATTCGCTTGATGAGGTTACGTACCTGTGCCGGATCGCTGAGGTCGGCGGGCAGGTCAACGGCGTGGCCGCCGGCGGATTCGATCAGATCGCGCGTTTCTGCTGCACGGTGAGGGTCACGTCCGGTGACGACGATGCTGTATCCGTCCTGCGCGAGGCGGATCGCCGTCGCCCGGCCGATGCCGCTCGTAGAGCCGGTGATCAAGGCCCATGACGTCTCGGTGGCGCTGCTCTCGTGCTCCTGCGAATTCCTTGACACATTTGCTCCTGTTGACTTTGGAAGCGTCTGCTATACGTCGCAGACCAGGCACACGTTCGGTGCCGGGCGGGCCGGGTAATCCGGTCAGAGGGTGGGGTCGCCACTGGGAATGCCGATGACGGTGCGTCCGGCCGGCTCGTAGTTGGCCGCCGACAGGATGGCGTGCTGGGCCGCGGCGTGCCCGTCGTGGAACAGCGTGCCCAGCCGGCTCGACTCGTACAGGGCGGTCGAGCCGCCCAGCTCGTACATCGAGGTGAGTACGGCGCGCGCGGTCTCGCCCGCGTGGGAGTACGCGCCCCGTACGGCACCGCGCTCCGCCTCCGTCGCGGGGCGGCCGGAGGCCGCGGCGGCGTCCAGTCTGCCGAGCTTGCTCAGCAGCAACGCCGACGCGGCGTCGACCTGCGCGCCGGCCCGGCCGAAGGCGGCCTGAATGCGGGGTTGTTGCGCGATGGGCATGCCGTCCGGCCCCAGCTTGGTGCGCGTCAGCTCCGCCATCTCGTCGATCGCTGCCCGGGCGATACCCAGTACCACGGCCGCGCCCCCGGAGGTGATCTGGTTGGTCAGCGGCAGGCGGAAGAGCTGGCGGTCGATGCGGGCTTTCGTGTCGGACGCCACCATCATGTCGGCGGCCACCTGTACGTCCTGGGCGATCACCGTGTTGCTGTTGGTGCCCCGCATGCCGGTGGTGTGCCACGTGTCTCGCACCGTCACCGCCGAGCGGGGGACCAGGCAGAAGCGCCAGTCAGGGCCGGTCTCGGTCATGCGCGGCTGCCCGCCGTCCAGGACGATTCCCAACAGCCCCAGCCACTGGGCCGAATCGGCCCCGCTGACGAGCTTCCACTCACCGGACAGCCGGAACCCGTCGTCGCTCGGCACCAGGAAACCCGGCTGGCTCGAGTGCGCGATCATAGGGTCCGGGCCATCGGCCCAGATCCGGTCCACGCTCGCCTCGTCGAGAAACGCGGCGGTGAAGCCCGCGTTGAGGTTCCACACGATCCAGGCCGTCGGGCCGTCGATCCGCGCGAGCCGTTCGATCAGGGCCGTGGTGGTGGCCAGAGGCAGTTCGAACCCACCGAGCTCGCGCGGTGTGTTGAGGCGAAAGGCCCCGTTGGCGCGGAGGTGGTCGAGGAGTTCCGCCGGAAGCCTGCGCCCCTCCTGGGCTTCGTCGCGGTATTTCTCGATCGCTGGACGAAGCAGCTCGGGCAGGTACTCCGGAGCCAATGAGGACTGCGGGTAGGAAGGCACATCAGATCCCTAGGTGGAACGAACGGTCTATCTCGTGAACCTTCGCATCGCCACGTGATGCTGTCAAGACCGAACGTTCTCCACCGTTAGTTCAAGCAGGCCGGAGCATCGCGGTCGGAGACCTGTGGTGTGTCCGTGGACCGAGGCTTCATCGAGGAGGCCAGAGTGACCCGCGCCGAGCGACTACGGCGTCCGGTTCCTGAGCGTCGTGGTGTCGCGGGGGACGGTGAGCCCGGGTGTGCCGTACCTGGGCGGATGGCGGCCTGGTTGCGGCCTTCGGCCGGGCCGAAGCTGAGGTCATCACCTACACCACACGGGCCCACCGCCCCGGCACGACGAACGGGATCTCCCCTTGACTGCCTCCGGTACCCAGCCCTGCCGTGCTCGAACAGCTTCAGCGCCGATCCACCGACCCGAAGCGGCGCATCCTGTTCACCGGCGCGACCATCGTCACCATGGACCCCGACTCCGGTGTCCTGCACGCCGCAGACCTGCTCATCGAGGGCGTCACGATCATGGCGGTCGGTCCCGGCCTGAGCCCGGAGGGCGCGGTGGTCGTCGACGCGACCGGCACGATCCTGGCCCCCGGTTTCGTCGACACCCACCGGCACGCCTGGGAGACGCAGCTGCGCCGGATCATGCCGGACGTCGACGACCTCGGCGCCTACGTCATGTCCACCCTTGCCGGTTACGCCACGGTCTACCGGCCCCACGACATGTACGTCGGGACGAAGCCGGCCGCGCTGACGGCGATCGACAGCGGCATCACCTGCATGCTCGACTTCTCCCGCACCCCCGAACAGTCCGACGCCGCGATCCAGGCCCTCGTCGACACTGGCATCCGGTGCTCGGTCTTGTGGCCGTAGGCCATCTTTTTCTGCCGCTCGCGCTCGGTGGCGCTCAAGGCTATCGGGCGAGCAGCGGCAACGGGCACGGTAGGCAGGCCGATCGGGAGAAGTAGATCACGACGGGTAGCACCCTGCCGCATGTGCTGCCCGAACGATCCGGCCCGCGGAACCAGCCGTGGGAGCGACCGTCGGGGCTTCGACGCCTGGCTGTTCCGTGAGGAGCAGGGCGCCGCTGGCCCTGGCAACCGCGGACCGTCGGGGCCGGGGGATCCGGCGGTCCGCAGCGTAGAGCTACGACCAGGTGGTGTCGGTAAGGCGCTCGTACACCTCGATGTACTTGGCGCGGGACTGCTCGACGATCTCGGTCGGGAGCGCCGGCGGGGGGTACTCGCCGCCGCGGTCCCAGCCGGCGGCCGGAGAGGTCAGCCAGTCGCGGATGAACTGCTTGTCGAACGACAGCTGGGGGCGGCCGGGTTCCCACTGGTCGGCAGGCCAGAAACGGGAGCAGTCGGGGTCAGCACCTCGTCGGCGATGACGAGTCGCTCGTTGTCGAAGCCGAACTCGAACTTGGTGTCGGCCAGAAGGATTCCGCGGTCGCGGGCGATGTCCCGGCCTCGGCCGTAGACCGCGAGGGTGGTCTGACGGAGCAGCGCCGCGGTCTCGGCGCCGATCTGATGGGCCACTTCCTCGTAAGAGACGTTCTCGTCATGCTCGCCGACCTCGGCCTTGGTCGCGGGGGTGAAGATCGGCGCGGGGAGCTGTGAACCGCCCACCAGTCCCTCAGGTAGCGCGACGCCGCAGGCGGTGCGGTGTTGCTCGTATTCGGCGAGGCTGGAGCCGGCGAGGTAGCCGCGCGCGACGCATTTTGTCGGTTGCCATGGCCATGGCCTTGTGGAGTGCAGAACCACTGGCGTGCTGGTGCCACCGCGTAAGCCGGGACGGCCGCCTTGGCCTCGCTGCCCGGGCTGCGGACGGCCGGACTCGTTTCGGTGTGCGGAACATCGCTGGGTTGGCAGCTGAGGCCGTTCAGTGGCCTGGCCGGCGTTCGAGGGAACCGCAGGCCCCTCGAACGCCGGTAACGCCTCTTGCTCCTCCGGGTAGCCACGACTGGTTTCGTTCACTTCAAGCAGCAGCCCGGTAAGCCATCCGCAATCCGAACTTCGGCTATGACTTTTCGCTGGTCAGGTGTGGTTCGGTGGGTTCTGCGGCAGGGTCGCCCGCGTCCACCTTCCGCTGTAGCAGTGGGGGAGCGGCGTACAGCTGCTCCTTGTACTTGACCATCATGTGGCCAGGGTGCAGAGCTCTGGTGGCGCGTTGAGGAAGAGCCTCTCCGTCTCATTTACATCCTTTGTCCGGCCTGGCCAAACGATGTTCGTTGAGGAGCCTTGGTTCTCCTGCTGTTCCGTGAGGCGGAGGAAGTCCATGCCCATCGGGCACGAAGACGGCGGCGACGAGCCCATAGTGGGTCGGTTCCATGTCGGCTGGCACAAGGAGGGAAGGCCCGTGGCTGCATCGTCCTGGCGCGTGACCACAAGGGTGCCATTCGTTGCGGACGCCCTTGTCACCCATTTTGTGAGTCCCTCTGTGGCTGGGGAGGTCAGCGGCGGAGGCGTCACGGAGGTGCTCACTGGTTGCAACCGCGTTCCGGTCATTCTCGCTGGACAGAGGGCGGTGACGTTCCGCATGGTGCTACAGGGAGCTGGAGAGATCTTCCACAGTTGCGACGGGTATCGGTTTCTCGAACCGATGTCGGAGTCTGGCGATTTGTGTGGGTGCCCCTCAACACTGAAGGAACGTAAGGCTGAGGCCCTTGCCGGCCGTGGGCCGGTGCCCGCAACTCAGATTCGGTTCCGGCTGGCAGACCTGCCTACCATTGGGCTGTTCACCCTGAACTCCTCATCATGGGCGTTGGCTGAGTCTCTGCCCCGGTTGAGGCGCGCGCTCAGCTTGGAGGGCGGGCCGGTGCAGTGCATGCTCCGCTACCAAATCGTGGAATTCACTACGCAGTCGGGCCTAGAAGTCAGTTACCGGAGGCCAGTGGTCGAACTGGCAGGTATCACCATCGGCATCGGCGTGTCGGCGGAGGCTTCGAGCTTGCGGCGTGAGCCGCGTCGTGGGGCAGGGGGACGTACCCCCCGCACAAAGAGGTGGCCACGTGCGTAATTTTCGTTTCCCCGGTGACGCATGACACGAGGCTGCCGAAATCCTTAGGGGCTTGAGATAGCTTTACGGATGCGATGGTCGATGCGAATGTCATGGGCCAAATGCTGCAAATGTGCTGCGCATCCGGGGTGCTGTCGCGGCATGGCCGCCACCGAGCTCGCCGCATCCCCCGCCAGGGTGGAAATCCACGTGGATATCGTGGCTTGAGGGGACCACTGATCCCATGAGGAGTTCCACTCGAACGCGCCGCTGCAACATGTCTCAAGTAGCTCCAGTTCGCTTGCGGCGGCGGCCTTCTTGGCTATGGCGATCAGCCACATGATGACGGCATCCACCTCGCCGCGCTCCGGCGGTCGGTGCGAACCCAACAGCTGGGCCATGGAGTGCGTTATCTCGATGGCGCGGCCAGGATCGGAAAGGAGCGCAGGTATGAGGGGATCCAAGGGGGTATTGATCAGCAGGTCGCAATAGAGGGCCGCATCATCGTTCTTTGCGGCAGCCAACGCGACCAGCTGCTCTGCCGCGTCGGGCGATCCCCCGGCCAGTTCCCTCTGCAAGTGCTCGCCGATCAGAAGAGGTGGATCCTGCGGCTCGTCTAGCTCTTGGCTGACGATGTCAAGGAGATCCGAGATCGTGGCCGGCCGCCGCGCGGGGTCCATCTGGGTGGCTTCACGTACAACGGTGCGCCAAGGGCCCGACTTTGGAACCAGGGGAACATTGACGAGGGGGGTCTCACCGGTGACAGCCCATCCGATGAACTGGCCGAGGCTATAGATGTCGACTGTCGGGCCCACTCCGTGGGCGTCGTTGTACAGCTCTGGCGCGGCAAACCCGTCGGACCCCAGGAACACGCCCACCCGGGTGCGCTGCGCGTCGGTCGTCTGCCCCGAGGGGCGCTTCACGATCCCCCAGTCCGCGAGAACCCACCGGTCGTTCAGGAGGATGTTGGCGGGCTTGATGTCCCGATGAATCCATCCTTCTCGGTGCGCCACGGTAAGGACGGAACAAAGGGCTTCCACGAGCGAACGCAGGGTATGGATGTCGGCGAACCGGTCCCGGCATTGCTCGGCGGTGGCCTGTGCGTACGGCATGACGAACCAAGTGTTCTCGTGATCGAAATCCAGTACGGGCATGGCGTGCGGGTGCCCGTGGAGCCTCCTGCCGAACTCGATCTCTCGGCCCATTCGGGCTATTTGACGCGGAAACGGGTATTTGTCGCGCAGCTTCTTGAGGGCGACGACCTGACCGGATGGCTTGTGTGTCGCCTTGAACACGTCCGCCTGTCCTCCGCCGACCAGGGGAAGGCGCTCGCATCGGTAGTCCTTGCGTTTGCCGCGCAGGGTATGCCCGGTGAGTTCTCCGCGCTGTGGCACGACCAGCGGCTTACCGGCGATCTCTTCCAGTTCTGCGGATCCTGTGACGAACGTGATGCGGCTTCGCGTGTTGGCGATGGCCGAGGCGAGATCCCCGTCGACGAAGGCGTCTGAAGCAGCAGGTCGGCGTGCAGTCACCAGGTCCCGAAAGACCTCCTCGGGGAGAACCCCACTGCCAGGTACTGCAACACTTCGACTTGGTCCTCGGGAAGCAAGGGGCCGAACGCAGTCAGCTGGGCTCTATCCGTGACCGTCCGTACGGCTTCCAGCGTCTGATCGTCGATGCCCAGCTCGTGCAGGGTCCTGTCGGAGAACTGGGCGAACAGCCGAGACGGAAGAGCCGTTGCCGCCTGTGCCGACTTCAGCTGTTCTATGGCCGCCACGTCGCGCACTTCGAGCCTGTGGGTTGCAGCATTGACGCTGTAGATCCGCTTTGAAGCCCACATGACTGCCTCATCATGTGGCAGCACCTTCAGGAGAAGGTAGGTCTCGCTTCCGTCGTCCGGCGCGAGGATGACGCCTCGCCAGAAGGCTGTGATACGGATCGTCCTGATGCGCGGGTCACGGGCCATGGACACAACCGAGAGCTGGAGTCCCTTGTCTGATCTCAGTTCCACCGTGGTCAGCGTCTGGAACTTGGCCATGGCCTTGCGAACGCCGGCCCGCACTGGCTTGTCCAACTGCTCGTACTCGGCCCAGAGGGTGTTCGCGACGGCGAGCTGCGGCAAGAGTAACTCCCCTGGGATTAAAGCTTGATGGTAGGCCAGTCAGGGTACCGCCGCCGTACGGAGGGGTGCTGACGGCTGAGCGGGACGGGACTGGAGACCTCTGGCTGAAAGGAAGCAGATTTGGTTCTGCTGCCCTCACCTTCTACGGCTGGGAGCTCCACTGGGCCGCCGCGTTCTCTCCCCGTGCGGCGCGGTCTCGTGCCCGGCCGCATGCTGAGCGCCGACCGCGGGCAGCGTGACCTCGCCACGTTGAGGTGCTGGGCTGAAAAATCGCTGGTGCATCGTCGGGGCAGGTGGCTAGGGTCGTGTTCGTTCCTGCGGTTGCTCCGTGCCGCCGCTGTCCGCTGCGAGTGACCTGGGAGGTGTTGACCGATGGCTGTCGTCGCGATGGGCGTTGCCCGCATCCGGAAGTTCGTCAAGTCCACCCCCGTGGCCACCGGCTGATCACACCTGTTTCTTTCCGCGTCCGAGTACGCGGTGCCGGGGGCCACCCATGTGAAGGGTCACCCCTTGTCTTCCTCTTCTATTTCGAGTTCGGCTTCGTCACACTCGCTCGCCGCGTATGGCTGGGACGAGGGTTGGGAGGCTGAGTTCTCCCCGTATGCCACGCAGGGGCTCGTACCGGGCCGGGTGGTCCGCGTCGATCGCGGCCTGTGTGATGTCGTCACCCTGTTCGGCACCGTCCGCGCCGACACCGAGTTCGTCGTACCCCGCGACCCCATGAAGGTCGTGTGCACGGGCGACTGGGTCGCTGTCGACCCCGAGGGCGCCAATCCCCGTTACGTGCGCACCCTGTTGCCGCGCCGAACCGCGTTCGTACGCTCGACCTCGTCGAAGCGTTCCGAGGGCCAAGTACTGGCCACTAACATCGATCGAGTCATCATCTGTGTGTCGCTCGCAGCCGAACTCGACTACGGGCGGATCGAGCGATTCCTGGCCTTGGCCATGTCCTGCTCGACCGGTGAGGCACCGCTGCATAAGTCGGCGGACTCCTGGGAGTCGGGGGCGCAGCCCGTGGTCGTGCTCACCAAGGCCGACCTCGTGCCCGACCCCGTGACCCTCGCGCACCTCGTGCAGGACGTGGAGACGGCGGCGCCCGGCGTGCCGGTGCTCACCGTCAGCGCACTGCACGACGACGGGCTCGACGTCCTCGTCGCGACCGTCGGCGACGGTACGTCCGTACTGCTCGGACAGTCCGGTGCCGGCAAGTCGACGCTCGCGAACGCGCTGCTCGGCGAGGACGTGATGGACGTGCGGGCGGCGCGGGACATCGACGGCAAGGGGCGGCACACCACCACTACGCGCAATCTGCTCGCGCTGCCCGGTGGGGGTGTGCTGATCGACACGCCCGGACTGCGGGGCGTCGGTCTCTGGGATGCCGAGACCGGTGTCGGGCAGGTGTTCTCCGAGATCGAGGAGCTGGCCCGCGCGTGCCGGTTCCACGACTGCGCGCACGAGAGCGAGCCCGGCTGCGCGGTGCTGGCGGCCCTCGAGAACGGCGACCTCCCGGTCCGCCGCCTGGAGAGCTACCGCAAGCTCATGCGCGAGAACCAGTGGATCACCGCCAAGACCGACCAACGGCTCAGGGCCGAACTCCGGAAGGAGTGGAAGAAGAGGGGAGCGGAGGGCAAGGCGGCGATGGACGCGAAGCGGGGGCGGTGGCGATAGCCGGTCGGCGCCGCCGGCGGTGCCCGTGAGGTGAGGCCGCCGGCTCCGGCCGGGCGCGGGCGCCCGCCCGCGCGCCTGGCGGTCTGCCTGTGCGGCGGTGCCGGCCTGACTGTGCAGCGGTGCCGGGCGCCGGCCGGCACCGCCGCGCCGATGCGCCCCGTGCCGTTCCGCCGATTCGGCGCGCCGCCGCCCGCGGTCCGTCCCGTGGCGCCGGCTTCATGTCCGATTTCCGCCAGCCCGGTGTCCGCCCCTCCCGCACACTGGATCGTGTGATGGACGAAGACAGCAGGTACGAGGCCGTGCGGAGTCGGGATGCCCGGTTCGACGGCGCGTTCTTCTTCGCCGTCGAGACGACCGGGATCTACTGCCGGCCCAGTTGTCCGGCGGTGACGCCCAAGCGGCGGAACGTGCGGTTCTTCGCGACCGCGGCAGCCGCGCAAGGCTCCGGATTCCGGGCGTGCCGCCGGTGTCGCCCGGACGCCGTGCCCGGTTCCGCCGACTGGGACGTCAGAGCCGACGTCGTGGGGCGGGCCATGCGGATGATCGGCGACGGGGTCGTGGACCGGGAGGGCGTCGCCGGGCTCGCCACGCGGCTCGGCTACAGCGCCCGGCAGGTCCAGCGGCAGCTCACCGCGGAACTCGGCGCCGGGCCGGTCGCGCTGGCCCGGGCGCAGCGGGCGCACACGGCCCGGGTGCTGCTGCAGACGACCGATCTGCCGATCACGGAGATCGCGTTCGCCGCCGGCTTCGCCAGTGTGCGGCAGTTCAACGACACGGTCCGCGCCGTGTACGCCGCCACCCCGAGTGAGGTGCGCACCGCCGCGCCCCGGGGCCGGGACGCGCGCCGGGCCACCCCGGGCACGGGGATTCCGCTGCGGCTCGCGTACCGGGGGCCGTACCGGTCCGGCGAGGTCTTCGACCTCCTGGAGCGCGAGGCCGTCGGAGGGGTCGAGGAGATGAGCGGAGAGCCCGGCCGCCGTACTTACCGGCGCACCCTGCGCCTGCCGTACGGCACCGGGATCGTCGCCGTCGACGAGCGGACCGGCGCCCCGAAGGCGGGGCCCGCCGCACACCCCGGCGGCTGGCTCGACGCACGGCTGCGGCTGAGCGACCCACGGGACCTGACGACGGCCGTGCAGCGGTTGCGGCGGCTGTTCGACCTCGACGCCGACCCGTACGCGGTCGACGAGCGCCTCGGCGCCGACGAGCGGCTCGCCCCGCTGGTCGCCGCCCGGCCCGGCCTGCGCTCGCCCGGCGCCGCCGACGCCGCCGAACCGGCGGTCCGGGCCCTGGTCGGACGGGCTGAGGCCGAGCGGCTGGTGCGGCAGTACGGCAAGACGCTCGACGCCGCCAGCGGGAGCCTCACCCACCTCTTCCCCGAGCCGGCCGTCCTCGCCGGGGCCGAGCCGGGCGGCACCCTGGGCGCGCTGGCCGCCGCGCTCGCCGACGGCACCGTACGTCTCGACCCGGGCGCCGACCGGGACGACGCGGCGGCGGCCCTGCTCGCCCTGCCCGGGATGGACCCTGCCGTCGTCGCCGTCATCCGCGTCCGCTCCCTGGGCGACCCCGACGTGGCCCCGCCCGGCCGGGACGACGTATCGGACGCGTGGCGGCCCTGGCGGTCATACGCCCTGCAACACCTGGACGCAGCACGGGAATCGGAGCCGGCATGAGCCTCGACACGACGTACTGGACGAGCGTGGAAGGCCCCCTCGGCCTCCTCCTCCTCACCGCCGGCCCCGGCGGCGCGCTGACCTCGCTGTCCGTGCCGGGCCAGAAGGGCGGGCGTACCGTACAGGACGACTGGCGGCGCGACCCCGGGCCGTTCCGTGCTGCCGAGGAACAGCTGGCCGCCTACTTCGCCGGTGAACTCAACGCGTTCCGGCTCGAGTTGAGCACCCACGGCACCGAGTTCCGGGAACGGGTCTGGGCCGCGCTCGACTCGGTCCCGTACGGCGCGACCACGACGTACGGCGAGATCGCCGCGCGCATCGGCGCCTCCCGGGCCGCGGTCCGCGCCGTCGGCGGCGCGATCGGCGCCAACCCGCTGCTCATCGTGCGCCCCTGCCACCGGGTGATCGGCGCGGACGGCTCCCTGACGGGCTACGCCGGCGGCCTCTACCGGAAGGTGTGGCTGCTGAGGCGGGAAGGCTCGCTCGACGGCCAGGGCCTGTCCGGCGGATCTTGCCGGACAGGCCCTGGTCCCGAGGAGGGCTCAGCGCTTGAGCGTGAAGGTGAAGCCGCCGGAGAGTCTGCCGCTCAGCCGGACTGCCGAAACGAGCTTCCCCTCCGTGATCAGTCTCTCGACCTCGGCCCGTGAAAGATCGCAACCTTCAGAGATCAGTCGCACCGGCCGGACGGGAATCGGCGCCGTGAAGCGGACCGAGACGTCGATCACCTCGCGGTCCAGGTGATCCGATCCGCCGGTGTCGAGGCGCCAGGCGTTGTCCCAGTCGAGGGCGATTCGATTACGGCGCCGCACGACCGGATCCTGGAGCAGCTCAGCTGTCAGGCCAGGGTCGTTGTCATGCAGCCGGTCCAGCAGTTCAGGTCGTACGGAGCGCACATTCATCCGCTCCAGGACCGTGAGCTTTTCGGTTTCCCCGCAAGCGGTACAGAGCACGAGGAGCCAGGCGTCGATGAGCTTGTGGTTCGCGTTGACGCGGAATTTACCGCTCGCCCGGAAGCGCTCGGACGCGCACGCGTGGCAACGGCGGAGAACGAGCGGCAGGCAAGTGGGCATGACCACCAAGTTGTCGAGCACAGAAGTACACCGGTTTCAGTGAGAAGTCCGCAGCAGAAAGGAGCGCGGCGCAGATGCGCGACGCGCGACGAATCAGCGCTCGGGAGGTCTCACAGGGTGTACAACGGCACGTCCTTTGCCAGACGACTTGGTTCGGCAGCACGGTAATGGCGCAGAGCGGGGCTGTCCCACTGGTTTTCGACCACGGTGACGGTGCCGTGTCAGACGTAGGCCCGCCTGCCGTACCGCGTGGGCCAACGCCCGTCCCGCCGGCCCGTCTTGGGCAAATGCGGCTTCAGCCGGGGCTGCTCGTCATTCGTCGGATCTCCCTGTCCCACGACGGGCGCAACGACCCCGGCACGAACCAGTCACATGATCCGCCGGACAGGGTCAGTCGTCCTCCAGGCCCCAGCTGAGGACCCGTCGCGGGTGGATGCGGATGAGCTCCTCGCTGAACTGCGGGCCCAGCTCATGGGGACCGACGAGGAGTTCGGCCTCGCCGCGGATGTCGACGCCCCGCACCTTCCACGGCCTGACGCTGGCGATGTCGTCGACGACGAGGGCGACCTTCGGGTTCTTCTCCAGGTTGCGCCACTTCTTCGTGGCACCCATGGAGTAGCCGCCGATCAGGATCGTCCCGTCGTCCTGCGGGAAGAAACCCACGGGGTTCGCCTGGGGCTGCCCGTGAGCGTCCACGGTGGCCATCCGGCCCAGCCGCTGCGAGCGCAGGTAAGCGCGTTCGGCCTCGCTGAATTCGGTCATGCAACCAGCCAAGCACGCGCACCCGCCCGGCACATCGGGACGTGGTCCTACGACCGCCGGCCTAGGGCGTACCGCCGTCACTCCGTGTCGGCGTGGGCCTTCCGTGCCGTCTCGTCGTCCACCGACAGCAGCTGGCCGTGTGGCGTGCCGGGGCCGGCGTGCCGGGACCGGCCGCCCCGGACGGCAGTACCTCGGCCGAGGTGGCGGTGGCGAGCCGTTGGGCCGTGCGGGGGCGTCGGTGGTGCGGCTCGGCGGGTTCGGGGTGGTGGTGTGTCAGCGTCTGCTCCTGCGGGGGAGCGGAAAGGCGGGCGTGCGCATGGTCAAGGCCGGAAGAGCGGTCTCGGTGGCGCTCCTGGTGTTGGGGGGTTCGGCGTTGGTGGCCGCACCGGCCGTAACCGCCGAACGCGCCCCGCACGCTGAACCCGCCGCGCCGACCGGTTCCGCCCGGCGTGCCGTGCCCGCCGCCGCGCTTCTCGTTTCCTCCCGGTGTGCCGATTCCGCCCTGGTCCTCCGGTCCGTCCCGGGCGTCGAGGCCTCCTCGGCCGATGTGTCCCGCTGGACCGGTACCTGGGAAACAGCCCCCTCGGGTACCGCCCCCGCGCTCCCCGGTGCCGCCATTCGCAACGTCGTTCATGTCAGTGTCGGTGGGTATGCCGTGCGGATCCGGGTCAGTAACCGGTTCGGCAGCGTGCCCCTGGCCCTCGATGCGGTCACCGTCGCGCTGCGTCGTGCCGACGGGCCCGACGCCGTACCCGGTTCCATGCGCGTCGCCGCCTTCCACGGTGCCCCGAGCGTCACCGTGCCGGTCGGCCAGGACCTCGTCAGCGACCCGGTCCCACTCACCGTACCGGCCGGCGCCGATCTCCTCGTCACCGTCCACACGCCCGCCGACTCCGGTCCCGCCACCTGTCACCGCGACGCCCTGCAGACCAGCTACGTCGCCGCGTACGGCGCCGGACGGGCCGCCGACGAGGACGGTGCCGCCTTCACGGTGACCACGAGCCGCTGGTACTACGTCACCGGCGTCGACGTACGCGGCCGCACCACCGGCACCGTCGTCGCGTTCGGTGACTCCCTCACGGACGGCGCCGGCTCCACCCCGGGCACCAACCACCGCTGGCCCGACCGGCTCGCCGTACGCCTGCGCGCCCGGTACCTCGGTGTCCTCAACGCCGGGATCTCCGGCAACCGACTGCTGCGCGACGGCGTGGGACCCAGTGCGCTCGCCCGCCTCGATGCCGACGCGCTGTCCCGGGCCGCGGTGCGCGCGCTGATCGTCCTCGAAGGCATCAACGACATCAAGGGGACCCCGGCGGCCAGTGACGTCCGCGCCTATGAGACCGCCTACCGCACCCTCGTGGCCCGCGCGCACGCCCAGGGGATCCGTGTCGTCGGGGCGACTCTCACGCCGTACGGCGGCCACGGCTCCTTCACCGCCGCCGGCGAGGCCGTACGGCAGCGTGTCAACGACTTCATCCGCACCGGTGGCACCTTCGACGCGGTCGCCGACTTCGACGCCGCCGTGCGCGACCCGGCACGACCGCAGTGGATCCGGCCCGCCTACGACCCCGGCGACCATCTTCACTTCAACGACGCGGGCATGCGGGCGCTGGCCGACGCCGTCGATCTCCCTGCCCTGCTGGCCGAGGCCGCAGACGCAACCGACGCCCCCGGCCGAGCCGTCACCCCTGGATGACCGCCACCAGCCACGCCCCCAGGATCAGCAGGCAGGTGAAGAACTCCGTCAGCACACTGGAGCCGCCCGAGCGCATCGCCGTCCGCAGCGCGGCCATCGCGTCGCCGTGACTGCCGAGGCGCAGCCGTTCGTGGAGGTAGATCCCGGCGATGAAGCCGGGGATCGCGCCCACCACGGGGATCAGGAAGAAGCCGAGGAACGCGCCCGCCCCCGCCCACGCCTCCGTCCGGGGCGTCGTACCGCTCGCGCGCAGCCCCCGCCGGGGCGGCAGCGCCCAGCGCACCACCTGCCCCAGGAACAGCACCACGGTGGCCCCCACCAGCACGATCCAGGCCGCCGGCCGCGGATCCTGCAGCGCCCACCACAGCACCCCGGCCCACACCAGCCACGACCCCGGCACCCCGGGGACCAGCACCCCGCACAGGCCGAGCACGATGACCAGGCCGACCAGCAGGAGTTCCCACACTCCCATCTGCCCAGAGTGCCGGAGCCCGCGTCGGCGCGCAGGCCAAGTACGGGTCATTCCTGGGCGTCCCGGGACACCCAGCCCCGCTCGTAGGCGTGCCAGCCCAGCTGGAGCCGGGTCGTCACCCCGGTCAGGTCCATGAGCCGCTTCACCCTGCGCTGTACGGTCCGCAGGCCCAGGTCGAGCTGTTTGGCGACGCTCGCGTCCGTCAGCCCGGCGAGCAGCAGGGACAGCACCTCCAGATCGGTGTCGTCGGGGCCGTCCGGCTGCTGCTCGGTGACCCCGGACGCGCCGAGCCTGAGCGGCAGCGCGTCCCGCCACACCGACTCGAACAGCCCGCACAGCAGCTCCAGCAGACCGCTCGCGTGCACGACGAGCGCGGCCGGTTCCGCGCTGCGCGAGGTGAGCGGCACCATAGCCAGCGACCGGTCGGCCACCACCAGCTTGGTCCGCACCTGGTCCACCACCCGCACCTGCTCGTCCCGGCGCAGCGCCTCCGCCAGCTGCACGATCCCGTCCGGCAGGTCGAGGACCGACCGCTCGAGCACCACGCGATAGCGCACCCCGCGGCCGACCGCCTGCTCCTCGGCGACGTTCTCCACACCGGAGACGACCATCGGGTTGTCGGTGACCAGCGCGCACACCTCCTCGGTGGCTGCCAGCTGCATCTGCAGGAAGCGCTGCGCGACCGCCGCCGCGCCGGTCACCACCTCGACCAGGTCGTGCACGGCGGGCTCGGCGGCCGACGCCCGGTACTCCTCCGCCAGCAGCGCTGCCGCCAGTTCGGCCTTCTCCAGCTCGTGCCGCTGCTGGGTGAGCAGCGCGCCGAGGGCCACGCCGGGGGGAGCCGCGACCCAGCGGCCCGGGCGGGCCGAGGACTGGGCCGCGAGACCGTGCCGCTCCAGACTGCGCAGCGCCCGCTCCGTGTCGTGCTCGGCCAGCGCCAGCCGCCGTGCCAGATCGGGCACGTCGGCGGCGCCCACGGACACCAGCGCCCGGTACGCCGACTCGTGCGTCTCGTCCAGACCGATCGCTGCCAGCATCAGCCCCTCGCCCCTCCTGGAAACCACACCCCCGGGTACGGCCCTGGCGGAAACCGGCCACGGCGCAAACCCGCCTCGGCACATCATCGCCGTACCACAGGTCACTCTGCCAAGGTGTCGTCACCGCGGTATCGATCACCACCTTTCGCGGCCCCCTGCCGGGCCGCGGACAGACAGGGCACGCTCTGGCCGAGCGGCCGGACGCGTCCGGCCGCTCGGCCGCGGAGACGGTGACGCGGCCCCATGAGCGCGTGAACGCGCGAAGGGGACATGGGTCCGGGTCCCTTCAAGTCGCCGGGCGGTTCTCCCGTGGGGGGTGGAGCCGCCCGGCGACCTGTTTCTGGGGCGCGCTCGTCTGCTTACCTGACTCGTACGGCAGTTCGCCGCGTCCCTCGACACGCCAAGCGAGACGGCCGGGTGCGCCGCATTTTCGGGATGCCCCGTTTTCATACGGGCCGTGCGGTGGACAATTAGGGGCATGAGCCAGCAGGGGGGTAGGCCCACCCGTCGCGAGGACGACTGGTGGGGCGAGCTGTACGACGACTCCACCGAGGACACCGGGCCGACGTCCGCGGCGGATTCCCTGGACGACAGGTTCGCCTCGGCTGCGAACACGGTGACCGAGGGACCGGCAGCGGTGGAGGACGCCGAGCCGGCCGGTGAGTGGGGCGACGCGGAGACGGTGCCGCGCGGTGACCCGGCTCCCGGGACGGCGGTGCCGACGCAGCGTGCCGCGCCCGCTCCGGACGACGGTCTCCCAAAGCAGCGGTCCTCCTGGGAACCACCACTGGCGAAACCGGCGACGCCGGAGGCCCCGGCGACCCTCCCGTCCGTCCCCGCGTCACGGATGCCGCCGGACCTGTTCCGACCGCCCGCCACCGAGCGGGACAGCGCGCCACCCGCGCGGAACGCCGTATCCCAGGAGCTGGCGTCGCCTCCTGCCCGGCAGGGACCCACGCCGTTTGCCGCCCCGCAGGAGCCCACGCCGCCTCCTGTCCGGCAGGAACCGGCACCGTCCGTCGCCCGGTCCGAGCGGGACACCGCCCTGGACCTCGGCACGGCGGAGCCGCCGTCTCCGGCCGCCGCGGAGGGCGACCGGATCACCCCCGCGTCGCCCCCGCCCCCCGCGGACCGCACCCCGATCACCCCCGCGCCCCCTCCCACCGTCACCGTCGACCACGTCGGCTCCGGGCCGCCGACCTACGACGCCGAGCCCACCGCCCTGCCGCTCGCCGACCCCGACGAGCTGGACGATCTCGTCGCGGACACCGTGCTGGACGGGGCGCGGTACGGGGCCTGCACGTTGCGGGCCGTGTCGGTGCGGGGGGACTCCGCCCGGTTCCGCGGGGAGCCGCGGCGGGACTCGTTGCTCACCGCCCGGTTCGGTACGGGGGAGCAGGCGTTGATCCTCGTCGCCGTTGCCACCGGCGTCCGGGCCACGCCGGGTGCGCACCGGGCCGCGGCCGAAGTGTGCCAGTGGATCGGGCGGGCCGTGGGCCGCAGCCATCTCAGACTCGTCGAGGACATAAGGGGCGCCCGGCGCGGGGACCTGAAGTCGGGGCTGCACCGGCTCACCGACCGCAGCCTCGGCAAGCTCCGCGCCAGCGCGAGCGAGCAGGGCGTCGACCCGGATGAGTACGCGGCGACCCTGCGCTGTCTGCTGCTCCCGGCCGACCCGGAGTGCCGTACCCGGGTGTTCTTCGGTGTTGGAGAGGGCGGACTGTTCCGGCTGCGGGACGGCGAGTGGCAGGACATCCAACCGCACGCCACCGCCGCCGACGCCACCGGCGAGCCCGTCGTCGGCTTCGGCTCGCTGCCGCCCGAGACCCGGGACGGCGACCGGCTCACCATGGACCTGGGCATCCCGACGCCGCCGAGCCCGTACGAGCCGGCCCCGCAGCCGCGCCGCGAGCCCTTCCGCTTCCGTGCCTCCGTCGCCCGCCCGGGTGACGCGCTGCTGATGTGCAGCGGCGGCCTGGCCGAACCGCTGCGCGGCGAACCCGCGCTCTGCGCCTACCTGGCCCGGCGCTGGTCCGGCGGCACCCCGCCAGGCCTGGCCGCGTTCCTGGCGGACACACAGGTCAGGGTGAAGGGGTACGCGGACGACCGTACGGTCGCGGCCGTTTGGGAGGCGTAACACCCGCCCCTGTGGATTCATGGAACTCGACCACCCCGAAACCTCGGACGGATCCGCCGCAGACCGAAGGGGCATGCGAGAGCCATGGCCAAACAGAACGTCGCCGAACAGTTCGTCGACATCCTCGCCCGCGCCGGTGTGCGCCGTCTCTACGGCGTCGTCGGCGACAGCCTCAACCCGGTCGTCGACGCCGTCCGCCGCAATTCCGCCATCGACTGGATCCACGTACGCCACGAGGAGACCGCCGCGTTCGCGGCCGGCGCCGAGGCCCAGATCACCGGGAAGCTGGCCGCCTGTGCCGGCTCCTGCGGCCCCGGCAACCTGCACCTCATCAACGGCCTCTACGACGCCCACCGCTCGATGGCGCCGGTCCTCGCCCTCGCCTCGCACATCCCTTCCAGCGAGATCGGCCTCGGCTACTTCCAGGAGACCCACCCCGACCAGCTGTTCAAGGAGTGCAGCCACTACAGCGAGCTGATCTCCAACCCGAAGCAGATGCCCAGGCTGCTGCAGACCGCCATCCAGCACGCGGTCGGCCAGAGCGGCGTGAGCGTGGTGTCCCTGCCCGGTGACGTCGCCTCCGAGCCCGCCCCGGACAAGGCCGCCGAGACCGCCATCGTCACCTCACGGCCCTCCGTGCGCCCCGGCGACGCCGAGATCGACCGGCTCGTCGAGATGATCGACCGGGCCGAGAAGGTGACCCTCTTCTGCGGCAGCGGCACGGCGGGCGCGCACGCCGAGGTCATGGAGTTCGCCGGGAAGATCAAGTCGCCGGTCGGGCACGCGCTGCGCGGCAAGGAATGGATCCAGTACGACAACCCGTACGACGTCGGCATGAGCGGTCTGCTCGGCTACGGCGCCGCCTACGAGGCCACCCACGAGTGCGACCTGCTGATCCTGCTCGGCACCGACTTCCCGTACAACGCCTTCCTGCCCGACGACGTGCAGATCGCGCAGGTGGACGTGCGGCCCGAGGTGCTCGGCCGGCGCTCCCGGCTCGACCTGGCCGTGTGGGGCGACGTCCGCGAGACCCTGCGCTGTCTCACTCCGCGCGTGCGGACCAAGGAGAACCGGCGCTTCCTCGACAAGATGCTGAAGAAGCACGCGGACGCGCTGGAGGGCGTGGTCAAGGCCTATACCCGCAAGGTCGAGAAGCACGTGCCGATCCACCCCGAGTACGTGGCCGCCGTACTCGACGAGATCGCCGACGAGGACGCGGTGTTCACGGTCGACACGGGCATGTGCAACGTCTGGGCCGCCCGCTACATCTCGCCCAACGGCCGCCGTCGCGTGATCGGTTCGTTCTCGCACGGCTCGATGGCCAACGCGCTGCCGATGGCGATCGGCGCCCAGTTCACCGACCGTGGTCGGCAGGTCGTGTCGATGTCCGGCGACGGCGGATTCTCCATGCTGATGGGCGACTTCCTGACCCTGGTGCAGTACGACCTGCCGGTGAAGATCGTCCTCTTCAACAACTCCTCATTGAGCATGGTCGAGTTGGAGATGCTGGTCGCGGGCCTGCCCTCGTACGGCACCACGAACGTCAACCCCGACTTCGCCGCCGTGGCCCGCGCCTGCGGTGCCTTCGGGATCCGGGTCGACAAGCCCAAGCAGCTCGCCGGCGCGCTGAAGGACGCCTTCAAGCACAAGGGGCCCGCCCTGGTCGACGTCGTGACCGACCCCAACGCACTGTCCATCCCGCCGAAGATCAGTGCCGAGATGGTGACCGGCTTCGCGCTGTCCGCCTCGAAGATGGTGCTGGACGGCGGCGTGGGCCGCATGGTGCAGATGGCCCGTTCTAACCTGCGGAACGTGCCCCGGCCCTGAGCCGTGTGACGTGTGCCGGGAAGCGCTCGATTTCGGCCAGTTTCCCGGCGTCGGCGGGGCCGCCCGGGCAGGAAACCGGCCGCCCCGTCTCTCCGGGACGGGGCGGCCTGCCGACGAAGGGCGGCCCCGCCGAAGGAATCGCCGGTACGGCCGGACTCGAGCGCCGGGTCAGCCGCCCTGCAACCGTGGCCGAACGGTCGGCCGCCCACGATTCCACATGACTGCGCCCGTGCTCACGGGGCATGGATCCCCGTGAACGTGTTCGATCAGGAGGGGTACCGGTACACGGCGTGCGGGCGGGGGTCATGAAGAGGCATGCGCGAAGGGGCGGTCCCGTGGCGATCGGGGCGTCCTCGGTGAAGACGGTGGAGGAAGAGACCGACGACATCACGAACCGGGTCCGCGCGCCGCAACTGCGGCGCAGACTGGGCCGGGAGGACCTGCGAGAGGTCCCCGAAGCGCGCAGGGCGCTGCGTGAACTCCTGCGGCACTGGGGAAAACCCGGCCGCTCCGAGATAGCCGAACTGCTCACCAGCGAGCTGGTCACCAACGCACTCGTCCACACCGACCGGGACGCAGTCCTGACCGCGGTCGTCGGACCGCGCCGACTGCGTGTGGAGGTACGGGACTTCGTGGCCCGCAGGCCGCGGCTGTGCGCGCCGGGCGCCGAGGAGGGCACCCACGGCCGGGGACTGGTCCTGGTGCAGTCCCTGGCGGACGCCTGGGGTGTCCGGACGCACGGCGTGGGCAAGTCGGTCTGGTTCGAACTCGGCCCGGAAGCCGTCTGACGCGCGGCGGGCCGCCGTACACCGGACGGCAGCCGACGAAACGGGACGGGCGCGTGACCCAGATGGTCACGCGCCCGTCCCGTGGTGCTTCGCCGATGTCAGCCGAACTGCTGCTCGAGGTCCTTGAGCTTGCGCTCCAGGGAGTCGAGCCGCGGCAGGGCCATCGTGTCGTCCTCCGCGGTCAGGTCCACGGTGATCGGGTCAGCCGCTTTGCGGACGGGCTGCAGAGAAGGCCTCGTACGGACGGGCAGTTGCTCCGGCGCCGCTATGGCAGGCTCCGCGGAGACCTGGGCGGGTCCGGCCTCCAGGGCCTGCGGCTCCGCCTGCCGTCCGCCGGGCCGGGGGATGAACCCGCGGTGACCCCGGCTGATCGCCTTGAGCTGCGCCCGCTCCACCCGCTGCTGCTCGCGCCGCCGCAGCCGGGCCTCCTCCTTGCGCTGCTTGTCCTCGCGCACCTCCTCGACCGCCTCGTCCAGGCTGCGCACGCCCTCCAGGAGCATCAGCGACCAGGCCTTGTAGGTCTCGCGCGGGGCCCGCAGCCAGCGGACGATACGGATCTGCGGCAGCGGGCGCGGCACCAGACCCTGCTCGCGCAGTGCGGCCCGGCGGGTCTGCTTCAGCGCGCGGTCGAAGAGCACGGCCGCCGACAGTGACATGCCGGAGAAGAACTGGGGCGCGCCCTCGTGGCCGAAGCCCCTGGGCGCGTGCACCCAGTTGAACCAGGCCGCGGCGCCCGCGAACGTCCACACGAGTATCCGGGAGCCGAGCGCCGCGTCACCGTGGCTGGCCTCGCGCACCGCGAGCACCGAGCAGAACATCGCCGCACCGTCGAGGCCGAACGGCACCAGATACTCCCAGCCGCCGCTGAGGCCGAGGTTCTGTTCGCCGAAGCCGACCAGTCCGTGGAAGGAGAGGGCGGCGGCCACCGCCGCACAGCAGAACAGCAGCACGTAGGAGGCGGTGCCGTAGAGGGCCTCCTTGCGCCTGCGGCGCTCCTCGCTGCGCTCCCATGAGTCGTCCGCGCTCGCGTTCTCCCCGGAGGTGCGCTTGCCGCGCGCGAGCACCGCCACCGCCGCCAGCATGCCCAGGAGCAGTACGGCGCCCGGAAGCAGCCAGTTCAGCGATATGTCGGTCATTCTCATCTGGGTCCCTTGCATGGGGATAGGGCGTGATGCCCGCCATAGTGGCCCAATTCCGCGAGTCCTCACGGGGTTTCGGGGCAAGAGGCCGCCAAGGAACGCGAGGGGATGCTCAGGGCGGCGTTCTGCTCGAACTGCCGCTTGAGGGGCGGGAGTTGAGTTTGAATAAGACTACCCGTACGGGTGGTTCCGCGGAAAGTTCCCGCAAAAAGTGAGGAAGTCGTGAAGTGTCTGTGGCCGTACGGGTGTGCCACTCGCCGACGATCTTAGCGGAGGGCGGACCCTGCTCCGTCCTGAGGGCGCCTCAGGCGGCCGCTGCCGCAGCGGTGTTGTCGGCGCGGCCGGTGTCTCGGTTGCGCGGGCAGGTGGGGCATATGTCCTGCGGCCGCACCGTGTAGAACATGCAGCAGCTCACCCGGTCCCGGGTGGCCGCCGGCTCGCCGCCCGGACCCGTCACCACACGGAAGGCGGCGCGGCCCGCGTACGGCCCGGTCGCGCCCGGCAGCAGCAGCTCCAGCTCCCGCAGGGCCCGCCGCTCCTCGTCCGCGCCGAGCAGCGAGGCGATGTACCAGAGCCCCTCGACGACCTCGTCGGTCGCGGTGCCCCACAGCGCCCGCCCGCGCCGCCGCATGCGCGGTCCGAACGCGGCGAGGACCGGCTCAAGGTGCTCGGCGACCGCCGCGCGCACCTCGGCCCGCAGCGCCTCCTCGTCCGGTACGACGACGGCGCCGGGCAGCGCCGCCGCCGGGTCGCCGGGGAGACAGGCGAAGGAGACGGGGCGGACGGCCATACGGCCGGCGGTGAGGTCGTACGAGACACGTGTGACGGGGAGGCGCGGTACCCGGCGGTGCAGGAACCAGGGGAGGGTGATCAGCAGGCAGGCGGGCCAGGCGTACCGGTGCAGGCCGAAGCTCGCCACGACGTCCGGGCGGGCCCGCCGTCCGTAGTCGCGCAGCACCTGCGCCTCGTTCCAGGCCAGGAACGCGTCCAGGCCGGGTCCGCCCGCCGCGAGCTCTGCCGCGCCGATCCAGCCCGCGCCGTTCGGGTCGGGGGCGTCGGCAGTCAGTTCCGTCACAGCCAGTCCCGCGTACGCCTCGGTGAGCCGGGCGTACGCGGCGGAGAAGGCCGAGGCCAAAGCGGGCATGACGGAACCACCGATCAGCGATCGCGGGCGGGACAAGGCAAGTAAGGCTTACCTTACCCATTTCGTCGGAAATTTGAACTGCCGCTCCGGGCGCCTATGGTGCTTGACGGACGACTGACCAGCCGTCCTGCCGACCCAGCTGCCGACACCCCGGAGGAGGACCCCGTGAGACAGGGTGTGCACTCCGCCAGGACGGGCGTTCCGGAGCCCCGGCCCGGAGCGGGCGAGGTGCGCGTGCCGCAGCAGCCGCGGGCCGTGGACGCCGTGGACTCGGCGGCCGTGGACGCGACCCGGGAGCGCGGTGCCCCCGCGCCGGGCGCCGCCCGTGGCGAACACACGCACTGCGAGCAGCCGATGCCGCAGCCCCGGCCCGCGGTCCAGCGGGCCTCGGTGCGCGGGCAGATCCTGGACGCCCTGCGCAGCGCCCTGGTCACGGGTGAGCTGAAGCCCGGCGAGGTGTACTCGGCGCCGGCGCTCGGGGAGCGGTTCGGGGTGTCCGCGACGCCCGTGCGCGAGGCCATGCAGCACCTCGCGCGGGAGGGCGCCGTCGAGGTCGTGCCCAACCGCGGGTTCCGGGTGATCCGGCGCGGCGCGCGCGAACTGTCCGAGCTGGCCGAGGTCCGGGCGCTGATCGAGGTGCCGGTGATGCTGAGGCTGGCCCGCACGGTGCCGGGGGAGCGCTGGGCGGAGCTGCGACCGCTCGCCGAGGCCACGGTGCGCGCGGCGTCCACGGGTTGCCGTGCGACGTACGCCGAGTCGGACCGCGCCTTCCACCGGGCGGTCCTGTCCCTCGCCGGCAACGAACAACTCGTCCAGATCGCCGACGACCTGCGCCGCCGGGCCCAGTGGCCCCTGATCGGCGCCCAGCCCCGCCTCGCCCGCGCGGAACTCCTCGCGGACGCGTCGGAACACACGGCGCTGCTGGAGGCCTTGATCGCGAGGGACCTGGACGTGGTCCCGGCCCTGGTGACCGAACACTTCAGGGGCGGGGCGGGTCGGTGACGGCGGCGGAGTTTCTGTAGCCGGCGCCGGCCGGGGCGTTTCGCTCGCCACTGGGGGAGGCACGACTGCCCGCAGCCACGACAGGTACGTGGGCCGCTCCGGGTGCGTGTCGCGCCGGCAGTACGTCTGCCCGTCGGTCAGTCGGCGTCGCCGCCCGCTCCCGTCGCCGCCTGCGAGAAGCCGTCGTGCCACGCGGCCTTCGCGCCCGAGTCGCCGATGCGGTAGACGTCGACGACCGCGCCCACCGCCACCGCCACCGACAGCACCGCCACGGCTGTCCGTACAGGCACGGCGGACCAGCGCTCGGCCGACGACTTGCGGGCCGCCCACCAGACGGCGGCCGCCAGCACGAACAGGCCCAGGGCCCAGGGCAGCAGCCCGTCGCCCAGTTCGGCGTGCCGTCGCACCAGGGCGTTGCTGTCGACGTGTTCCTCCAGCCACTCGCCCGCCGATGTCGCCAGCGGTACGCCGGCGAGTGCGACGAAGGCGAGTATCGGCAGCAGGACGCCCAGCCGTCGGGCCGCCTGTGGCCACACCGCGCCGACCACCAGGGCCAGCGCGGCCAGCGGGACCAGGACGACGACGAAATGGACGAGCAGGACGTGCGCGGGCAGGCCGTTCACGAGACTCATGGGGGCGTTCCTCCGCAGGTCGGGGGCGCCAGCCTGGCACAGGAACCTCTTGGTTCCCTCTCAGGCGGTCGCCGCCCCCGGTGCCGGTGGAGCCAGCTGCTCCGCCAGCCAGGTCGGCACGCCGCCGAGCAGGCGGAACAGGCGCCGGGCCTCCTCCCGCAGCCGGGACGCCTCCGGCTCCGGCTCGGTGTCGGCGAGGGATGCGAGGGCAGGAGCCGTACCGACCAGGTAGCCCAACTCCTCGCGGATCCGCAGGGATTCGGCGAAGCCGTGCCGGGCCTCCGCCAACTCGCCTTCCCGCAGTGCCAGTCCGGCCAGATGCCGCCAGGTGAAGGACAGCAGCAGCGGATCGGAGTGCGCGTCGGCGGCCGCGTGAGCACGCCGGTACGCGGCGCGGGCCGCCTGCGGCGAGCGGGCGAGGTTCTCCGCCAGCAGCCCGCGGCGGAAGTCCAGCATGGCCCGGCCCGGCGCCCCCGGAGGGATCAGCGCCGCCGCCCGCCCCAGCGCCGCCCGCGCCTCGTCGGCCCGGTCCCGCACCGCGTGCAGCGTGGCCGAGTACGCAAGTTGCCCGCGTTCACAAGCGGCCGCCCCGCGCTCCTCGTCGCTCTGCGCCAGCGCCTCCGCCGTCCGCAGCGCGTCCTCGGCCTCGGCCCAGCCCCGCTCCGTGTACAGACACCGTTCGACCAGCAGCGCGGCCCGCTGGAGCGCGGCCGGTGCGGTCTCCGGCCTGAGCAGCGCCGCCGCGTCGGCCCAGCAGGCCCGCGAGCGCAATCGCCATACCGCGGTCTGGAGCGGATCGTCACCGGCGGTCGTTCCGTTACCAGACATGGCGGAATGCGCCACGTTGCCCTCCCCGAGCACACCATTGAGCTGTTGAGTGGTGGCGGCATTCCAGCACCAATGCGGGGGCCCGGCCAAGGGGGTGGGTGAAGGATTTCACAAAGTCGTGGGACGGCACGCCACTTGGGACCCACCCGCCGCACCCTTGTGTTACGTCAGCTCATGCGCAGCGCGAGGAAGAAATCGAGCTTGTCCTCCAGGCGCGAGAGGTCCCGGCCCGTCAACTGCTCGATGCGGCCCACCCGGTAGCGCAGCGTGTTGACGTGCAGGTGGAGCCGGGTGGCGCAGCGCGTCCAGGAGCCGTCGCAGTCGAGGAACGCCTCCAGCGTCGGGATCAGCTCGGCCCGGTGCCGGCGGTCGTAGTCCCGCAGCGGGTCGAGCAGCCGGGCGGTGAAGGCGCGCCGCACGTCGTCCGGCACGAACGGCAGCAGCAGCACGTGCGACGCCAGCTCCTGATGGCCCGCCGCGCAGACCCGGCCAGGGCGCGCCGCGGCGACCCGGCGGGCGTGCCGCGCCTCCTCGAGTGCCCCGCGCAGCCCCTCCGCCGAGTGCACGGCCGCGCTGACGCCGAGCGTGACCCGCCCGTCGTCGTTCAGACCGGCCGACAGCGGCTCCCGTACGGCGTCCAGGAGGACGTCGGCGAGGATCCCGGCCTCCGAGCCGTCGTGCTCGGCCGAGACGGCCGGCAGCGGGACCAGCGCGACGGCCTCATCGCCCGTGTGGGCGACCGCTATCCGGTCGGAGGGCTCGGGGCCGGTGGCCAGCGGGTCCACCAGGATCTCCTCGAGCAGCGACTGGGCGACCGGACCGCACTCGACCTCCGTGCCGTCCCACTCGACCCGGGCCACGACGACCTGCCAGTGCGGGGCCGAGCCCAGCCCGGGCAGCAGCACCGGAGCCGCGACGCGCAGCCGCGCCGAGATCTCGGCCGGTGCCGCGCCCGACTGCACCAGCTCCAGGACCTCCTGCGCGAGCCGCCGCCGCACCGTGCGTGCCGCGTCCCGCCGGTCCCGCTCGACGGAGATCAGCTGGGTGACGCCCTGGAGCAGATCCAGCCGTTCCTCCGGCCAGTCCCCGGCGTCCGCCTCGACGGCCAGCAGCCAGTCCGACAGCACGGTCTCGCGCACGTCCCGGGTGCCCTGCCCCGAGCGGCCGCTGGAGCGGATCGGGAAGAGCGAGTACGCCGTGGTGTCCAGCAGCACCCGGTGGGGCCCCCGGCGGCCCGAGCGGGCGGCGGCCAGGTACTCGGCCGCCAGCAGGGCGCAGGTCTCGGCGGGCAGCGCCGGGCCCGCGACCTTGGAGCCCGCGATCAGCCGTCCGGCGGGGGAGAGCACCCAGGCCCGCAGGTCCAGGTCGGAGCCGAGCAGGTCCAGCACCACGTCGGGGCCGCCGCCCGCCGGGCCCGAGGTCATCAGCCGGCGGTGCCGGTCGACCACGGCCGCGAGGTCCCCGGCGCGTTCGCCGGACACCTGCCGCACGACGTGCTCGGTGATCGTGGCGAACGCCACCGACTCGTCGACGGAGAACAGCGGCAGCCGGTGCCGGGCGCAGGCCACCACCAGGTCGTCCGGGATGTCCCGCAGCTCGGCCTCACCGGCCGCCAGAGCCGCCACCCCGGCCTGCACGAGGAGCCGTACGAACGGCTCGGAGTCGGCGGCGTCGCGGCGCCAGGCCAGGCCCGTCAGCACCAGCTCACCGCCCGAGAGGTACCGGCTGGGGTCCCGCAGGTCGGTGGTCATGACACCCTGCACCGTCCGGTCCAGCTCGTCCTCGCCGCCGAGCAGCCGCAGGCCCAGCGCGTCGGTGTCCAGCAGAGCGCGCAGCCGCATCTCGTCGCCGCCGATCTTTGTCTCGAAAACTACGATGAATCTTGAAAGGAGTCGTGGGAGGAGGCCCGCCGGAGGGAGCGTGCGCCGCCCTCGTCGGTGGCCGGGCCGTTTCCTGCGTTTCCACAGGAAAGCCAAGAGGTTACTGATGACCTCCGTTCATACGAATCTACAAGATGCCCGCGCTGGCCAGCCAACTCCTTCATGGTTTCAGTGACTGACCCGGTCGGAGCACGGCCCTGTGTACTGGCTCCACTTCGCGTCAACAGCACATGAACGAGCCGGGCCCGCCGCACACGGATTGGCTCAATCCGAACGACCCACGAGACGAAGAAGAGAGCCGGTCATGGACTTCCTTCGCCCCGCCAGCTGGGAGGAGGCGCTCGCCGCGAAGGCCGAGCACCCCACCGCTGTGCCGATTGCGGGTGGCACCGATGTGATGGTCGAGATCAACTTCGACCACCGCCGGCCCGAGTACCTGCTCGACCTGAACCGCATCGGCGACCTCTACGAGTGGGAGGTCGGCGACGACAGCGTGCGGCTCGGCGCCTCCGTGCCGTACACGAAGATCATGGAGCACCTCCGGGCCGAGCTGCCCGGTCTGGCCCTCGCCTCGCACACGGTCGCCTCCCCGCAGATCCGCAACCGTGGCGGCGTCGGCGGCAACCTCGGCACCGCCTCCCCGGCCGGCGACGCCCACCCCGCCCTGCTGGCGGCGGGCGCCGAGGTCGAGGCCGCGTCGGTGCGCGGCACCCGCCTCATCCCCATCGACGACTTCTACACCGGCGTGAAGCGCAACGCGCTCGCCCCCGACGAGCTGATCCGTGCCATTCGCATCAAGAAGGCGGACGGACCGCAGCAGTACTCGAAGGTGGGCACCCGCAACGCCATGGTCATCGCGGTCTGCGCCTTCGGTCTCGCCCTGCACCCCGGGACCCGCACCGTCCGCACCGGCATCGGCTCCGCCGCCCCGACCCCGGTCCGGGCGAGGACCGCCGAGGACTTCCTGAACGCGGCGCTCGACGAGGGCGGCTTCTGGGACAACGGAAAGATCATCACTCCGTCGGTCGCCAAGCAGTTCGCGGACCTGTGCGCCGCCGCCTGCAACCCGATCGACGACATCCGGGGCACCGCGAACTACCGCCGCCACGCGGTCGGTGTCATGGCCCGCCGGACACTGACCTGGACCTGGGAGTCGTACCGCGGCACACGACGCGCCGCCTGTCAGAACGGGGGCGCTGCGTGATGCGCGTCAACTTCACCGTCAACGGACGTCCGCAGGAAGCGGACGACGTGTGGGAGGGCGAGTCCCTGCTGTACGTGCTGCGCGAGCGCCTGGGCCTGCCCGGCTCCAAGAACGCCTGCGAGCAGGGGGAGTGCGGCTCCTGCACGGTCCGCCTGGACGGCGTACCCGTGTGTTCCTGCCTGGTCGCGGCCGGCCAGGTCCAGGACCGTGACGTCGTCACCGTCGAGGGCCTCGCGGACTACGCGAAGCAGCGCGACCGCGTTACTTCTGGCGGGACCGCACTGGACGAGGCCAGGCAGTGGGCGGCCAGGGGGACCGACTCGCAGACCGGTGAGGGCGGCGAACTCTCGCCGATCCAGCGGGCGTTCATCGACGCCGGTGCCGTGCAGTGCGGCTTCTGCACCCCCGGTCTGCTCGTCGCCGCCGACGAGATGCTGGAGCGCAACCCCGACCCGAGCGACGCGGACATCCGCGAGGCGCTGTCGGGCAACCTGTGCCGCTGCACCGGCTACGAGAAGATCATGGACGCGGTCCGCCTGGCGGCCGCCCGGCAGGGAGAGGAGGTCTGACCATGCCGTCCCCCACTCTCGGCTTCGCTCGAGCGGGCGGTGCCCCCAGCGGCACCCCCACGAAGATCACCCAGGGTTCGCAGACCCGCGGCGGCATCGGCGAGTCCACGCTCCGCCCGGACGGCACCCTCAAGGTCACCGGTGAGTTCGCGTACTCGTCCGACATGTGGCACGAGGACATGTTGTGGGGCCATATCCTCCGCTCCACGGTCGCCCACGCGGAGATCGTCTCCCTCGACACGGGCGAGGCCCTCGCCACGCCCGGCGTGTACGCCGTGATGACGTACGACGACCTGCCGACCGAGGTGAGGACCTACGGCCTCGAGATCCAGGACACCCCCGTCCTGGCCCACGGCAAGGTACGCCATCACGGCGAGCCCGTCGCGATCGTCGCCGCCGACCATCCGGAGACCGCCCGTCGCGCCGCCGCCAAGATCAAGGTGGAGTACCGCGAGCTGCCGGTCATCACCGACGAGGCCTCGGCGACCGCGCCGGACGCTGTCCTCGTCCACGAGAACCGCGACGACCACCACATCGGCCACGTCCCGCACCCCAACATCGTGCACCGCCAGCCGATCGTCCGCGGCGACGTCTCCGCCGCCCGGGAGCGGGCCGACGTCGTCGTCGAGGGCGAGTACTGCTTCGGCATACAGGACCAGGCCTTCCTCGGCCCCGAGTCCGGTCTCGCGGTACCCGACGAGGACGGCGGCGTCCACCTCTACATCGCCACCCAGTGGCTCCACTCCGACCTGCGCCAGATCGCGCCCGTGCTCGGCCTGCCCGAGGACAAGGTGCGCATGACGCTGGCCGGCGTCGGCGGCGCGTTCGGCGGCCGCGAGGACCTGTCGATGCAGATCCACGCCTGTCTGCTCGCCCTGCGCACCGGCAAGCCCGTCAAGATCGTCTACAACCGCTTCGAGTCCTTCTTCGGACACGTCCACCGCCACCCCGCGCGGCTGTACTACGAGCACGGGGCCACGCGCGACGGCAAGCTGACCCACGTCGCGTGCCGCATCGTCCTGGACGGCGGGGCGTACGCCTCCGCGTCCCCCGCGGTCGTCGGCAACGCCTCCTCGCTCGGCATCGGGCCGTACGTGGTCGACGACGTCGACATCGAGGCCATCGCCCTCTACACCAACAACCCGCCCTGCGGCGCGATGCGCGGCTTCGGCGCGGTCCAGGCGTGCTTCGCCTACGAGGCGCAGATGGACAAGGTGGCGAAGGAACTCGGCATGGACCCGGTCGAGTTCCGGCAGCGGAACGCCATGGAACAGGGCACCATCATGCCGACGGGCCAGCCCGTCGACTCCCCGGCCCCGGTCGCCGAACTCCTGCGCCGCGTCAAGGCGATGCCGCTGCCGCCGGAGCGCCAGTGGGAGAGCAGCGAGGGCGCCGACGTACGGCAGCTGCCCGGTGGTCTGTCCAACACCACGCACGGCGAGGGCGTCGTACGCGGCATCGGCTACGCGGTCGGCATCAAGAACGTCGGCTTCTCCGAGGGCTTCGACGACTACTCGACGGCCAAGGTGCGCATGGAGGTCCTGGCCGGCGAGCCGGTCGCCACCGTGCACACCGCGATGGCGGAGGTCGGCCAGGGCGGCGTCACCGTCCACGCGCAGATCGCCCGCACCGAACTGGGCGTCACCCAGGTGACGATCCGTCCGGCGGACACCCAGGTGGGCTCGGCGGGTTCGACCTCGGCCTCGCGGCAGACGTATGTCACCGGAGGCGCCGTGAAGAACGCCTGCGAGCTGGTCCGTGAACGGGTGCTGGAACTCGGCCGCCGCAAGTTCGGCACCTACCACCCCGCCTGGGCCACCGCCGAGTTGCTGCTCGAGGACGGCAAGGTCGTCACCGACGGCGGCGAGGTGCTGGCGACCGTGGCGGACGTCCTCGAGGACGAGGTCGTCGAGATCGAGGCGGAGTGGCGGCACCGGCGGACCGAGCCCTTCGACCTGCGCACCGGCCAGGGCAACGGCCACGTCCAGTACTCCTTCGCCGCGCACCGGGCGGTCGTCGAGGTCGACACCGAACTCGGCCTGGTCAAGGTCATCGAACTGGCCTGCGCCCAGGATGTCGGCAAGGCGCTCAACCCGCTGTCGGTCATCGGCCAGATCCAGGGCGGTACGGCGCAGGGACTGGGCGTAGCGGTGATGGAGGAGATCATCGTCGACCCGAAGACGGCGAAGGTCAGGAACCCGTCCTTCACGGACTATCTGATCCCCACGATCCTCGACACGCCGACCATCCCGGTCGACGTACTCGAACTGGCCGACGACCACGCCCCGTACGGCCTCCGAGGCATCGGCGAGGCGCCGACGCTGTCCTCGACTCCGGCGGTCCTGGCGGCGATCCGCAACGCGACTGGTCTGGAACTCAACCGCACGCCGGTACGCCCGGAACACCTCACGGGCAAGTGAACCTCCTGGGGTTCGACCGGTGATCTGTTTCCTGGGGGACATCGTCCCCCAGGCCCCCAACTGTCCGTCCTGGGCCGTCCCCCGGGTCGTGCACATCCCGAATCCGGTGCCCGGCAAGGCGGTTGTACGGGTGCCCCGATGAACCTTGGGAGACGGCACCATGACCCAGCAGTCACTGGAGCCCGGGACCACAGCCGAAGACGCGGGCGAAGGAACCCGCGTCCCCGCCGGCCGGTCCTGGCTCGACAGGTACTTCCACATATCCCGACGAGGATCCACCCTCGCCCGCGAGGTCCGCGGCGGCGTCACCACCTTCATGGCGATGGCGTACATCCTGCTGCTCAACCCCCTGATCCTCTCCGGCAAGGACGCCGCAGGCGACACGCTCGGCCAGAAGGCCCTGATCACCGCCACGGCGTTCGCCGCGGCCCTCACCACCCTGCTGATGGGCTTCGTCGGCAAGGTGCCGCTGGCCCTCGCCGCCGGGCTCTCCGTGTCCGGAGTCCTGTCGTCCCAGGTCGCCCCACAGATGACCTGGCCGCAGGCCATGGGCATGTGTGTGCTGTACGGCGTCGCCATCATGCTCCTGGTCGTCACCGGCCTGCGCGAGATGATCATGAACGCGATCCCGCTCGCGCTCAAGCACGGCATCACCATGGGCATCGGCCTGTTCATCGCCCTCATCGGCTTCTACAAGTCCGGCTTCGTGCACCAGGGCGAGGCCACCCCGGTCACCCTCGGCCCGGCGGGCGAACTCGCGGGCTGGCCCGTGCTGTTGTTCGCCGGCACGCTCCTCCTGATCTTCATGCTCCAGGCCCGGGGCGTTCCCGGCGCCATCCTCATCGGCATCGTCAGCGGCACGGTCGTCGCCGCCGTCCTGAACGCCGCCGGGGTCGTCGACCCGAAGCAGTGGGCCGCCGGCGCCCCCGAACTGCACGGCGGCGCGGTCTCGATGCCCGACTTCTCGCTCTTCGGGCACGTCGAGTTCGGCGGCTGGGGCAAGGTCGGCGCGATGACCGTCGGCATGATCGTCTTCACGCTCGTGCTCGCCGGGTTCTTCGACGCGATGGCGACCATCATCGGCGTCGGCACGGAGGCCGGGCTGGCCGACGACAGGGGCCGGATGCCGGGCCTGTCCAAGGCACTGTTCATCGACGGCGCGGGCGGCGCGATCGGCGGTGTCGCGGGCGGCTCCGGCCAGACCGTGTTCATCGAGTCGGCGACCGGCGTCGGCGAGGGCGCCCGCACCGGCCTCGCCTCGGTCGTCACCGGAGCCTTCTTCGCGGCCTGTCTGTTCTTCACCCCGCTGACCGCGATCGTGCCGCAGGAGGTGGCCTCCGCCGCCCTGGTGGTCATCGGCGCGATGATGCTGATGAACGCACGGCACGTCGACTGGGCCGACCGCGCCACGGCGATCCCGGTGTTCCTCACGGTCGTCCTGATGCCGTTCACCTACACCATCACCACGGGCGTGGCTGCCGGCGTGATCTCGTACGTCGCCATCAAGACCGCCCAGGGCAAGGCACGGGAGATCGGGGCGTTCATGTGGGGCCTCGCGGTGATCTTCCTGGTGTACTTCGCTCTCAACCCGATCGAGGGCTGGCTGGGCGTGCACTAGCCCGGCCCTTGACTCCCTTTTCCGCAACCGCAGTCGAGGAGACCGAGATGCTGGACGTCGCCGACGAGCTGAACCGGTGGGCCGAGCAGGGACGCGACTTCGCCGTGGCCACCGTGGTGGCGGTCGGCGGCAGCGCCCCCCGGCAGCCGGGCGCCGCCCTCGCGGTGGACGCGGACGGCACGGTCGTCGGCTCGGTCTCCGGCGGTTGTGTGGAGGGTGCCGTGTACGAACTGTGCGCGCAGGCGCTCCAGGACGGCGAGACGGTCCTGGAGCGCTTCGGGTACAGCGACGAGGACGCCTTCGCCGCCGGCCTGACCTGCGGCGGTGTCATCGACGTCCTGGTGACTCCGGTACGGGCGGCCGATCCCGTCCGTCCGGTGGTCGCGTCCGCGCTGGCCGCCGCCGCGAGAGGGGAGGCGGCGGCGATCGCGCGGATCGTGACGGGGCCGGCCGAGCTGACGGGCCGCGCCGTGCTGGTGCGCCCGGACGGCTCGTACGACGGCGGCTTCGGCGGCCACCCGGAACTGGACCGGACGGTCGCCGCCGAGGCCGGCGCCTTTCTGGACGCGGGCCGCACCGGCACCCTGGAGATCGGCGAACAGGGCTCGCGCTGCGGCGCCCCGCTCACTGTCCTGGTGGAGACCTCTGTACCGCCGCCCCGGATGATCGTCTTCGGCGCGATCGACTTCGCGTCCGCGCTGGTCCGGATCGGCAAGTTCCTGAACTACCGCGTGACGGTGTGCGACGCCCGCCCCGTCTTCGCGACGCAGACCCGCTTCCCCGAGGCCGACGAGATCGTCGTCGAGTGGCCCCACGAGTACCTGGGCCGTACGGCCGTGGACGCGCGGACGGTCCTGTGCGTCCTCACCCACGACGCCAAGTTCGACGTACCGCTCTTGCGGTTGGCCCTGCGTCTTCCGGTCGCCTATGTCGGTGCGCTGGGCTCCCGCCGCACCCATCTGGACCGCAACCAACGGCTCCGTGAAGTCGGCGTCACGGACCTGGAGTTGGTCCGGCTGCGCTCTCCGATCGGCCTCGACCTCGGTGCCCGCACTCCCCAGGGGACGGCCCTGTCGATCGCGTCGGAGATCGTCGCCGACCGGCGCGGCGGCAGCGGGGTCTCGCTGACCGGCGCGCACACCCCGATCCACCATGACGGGGCCGGGAAACTCCCGGAGCGGATCGAGTCGGTGGTGTGAGCCCGGCGTTGGCCGTCACGCCGTTCCGAGCAGCCTGTTCACCGCCCGCCCGAACACCGCTCGGGACGCACCGGTCAGGACGGGATCGACGACGGACGGGAGCCCGCGGACACGGAGTCGCTCGTGCCAGACGACCCGGGTGCGCCCGCCGGGGCCCGGGCGGACGTGCAGTTCGGCCCATCCGAGGACCACCCGGCCGCGCTTCTCCAGACGGCACAGGCCGGGGGAGTCGTCCTCCGGGGGCTGCCACACCGTCACCTCCATCGGGTCGTCGAACGCGAGGGGACCGACGCCGGAGCGGGCCACGAAGCGGGTTCCCACGCGCGTCGGCGGGGGTGTGAGGACGGTGATCCGGGTCAGTGGGACGGAGTCGGCGTGCCGCGCCCACTCCGTGAGCCGACGCCACGCCTCGTCGATCGGGAGTGGTGCGGTGCGCTGGAGCAGGAATTCGGCCACGGCGGGATCCTAGGGATCGTCCAAGGCTCGAGGGGCAAAGTCTCGCTGGCGAGCTCGTGGCCCTCGGCGGCCATCCTCTTGACCGGATCCGGGTACTTGTCGATGTGCCGCTCGCCGAGCAGGAAGAAGGACGACGGGACCCCCTTCTCCTTCAGGATGCCGAGGTCGACGGCCTGATCGAAGACTGGACATGCCGGGATGCACGGCGAGTATGGACGCGGTGTATAGACGAGGTGCATAGCAGGCCGGGCGCCCGGCGCGGGGCCGTATCACCATGGGTGGGGTAGGGAGGTGTGGCGATGCCGGAACTGTCGGAGCGGGAGGCGCGGCTGCGGTTCATGGCCGCGCGCGTGGCACGGCTGGCGACGGTGGACCCGGCGGGCCGTCCCCATCTGGTGCCGGTCGTGTTCGCGGGGCAGGGTGCCGACGGCCTCGTCATGGCGGTGGACGGCAAACCGAAGACGACGACCCGGCTGAAGCGGCTCCGCAACATCGCCGCCCACCCGTCGGTGTGCCTGCTGACGGACGCCTACGACGAGGACTGGGACCGGTTGTGGTGGGTCCGCGCGGACGGGGACGCACGGGTGATCGAGGCCGGTTCGCCCGACGCGGCTGACGCGGCGGCGTACGAATCCGCCCTGGCCAACCTGCGTGCCAAGTACCCCCAGTACGAGGCCGCTTCACCGACCGGCCCGGTCGTCACCGTCACCGTCCTGCGCTGGAAGGGGTGGTCTGCGAGCGACGAGATGTGACGGCCGATCTCGATCCCGGCCGGGCTGCACCAGTTCGACGACCGGGCGGGCGCAGTACCCGGCAAGGCGCGGACGTGCCGCCGCAGGCGTGGCGGGGCGCGCGGCCTTCGTCGTGACGGTGCGTCGAGGCGGCATTAAAACCGCGTAAAGATTGCCGGAAGCAGGCAATGCCGATCATCGCCGCTCCATGTGAACATGCCTGCGGCAGCGGGGGGAGGGCAAGGAGAGGCGGTGATGACGAATGGCCTGGTTTCTGGGTCTCGGCATTGTGGGGGTCGCCCTTCTTGCTCTGTCGCTCCTTCTCGACGGCGTGCTCGAGGGAATCTTCGACGGCCTGGACGCGCTCGACGGCGTCGCCGACGGGTGGCTGTCGCTGCCGGTCGTCGCGGGATTCGTGTCCATGCTCGGCTTCTCGGCGGCGATCGTCATGGGCACCACCGGGCTGGGCGCGGTGGGCGCCACCGCGATCGGCGCACCTGCCGGCGTCGCCACGGGCTGGTTCGCCCACCGGCTCAGCCGGACGCTGATGCGGGGCGAGAGCGGACAAGCGCCCCGCGGCGACGACCTGATCGGTCTGCCCGCTTCCGTGGTGACCGCCATCCCGGCCGGCGGCTATGGCGAGGTGCTGCTCCAACTGGCCGGACAGCCGGTGAAGTTCGCGGCCAGGAGCCAGAGCCCGGAGCCGGTGGCCCGGGGCGCCGAGGTCTGGGTGGACCAGGCGCTGTCGCACACGGCGGTCTCGGTGCGCCCCGTGCGGCACTGACGTCCCCCTGTTGCTCACTCATTCTCAACTGCTGGACGATTCAGGGGTATTGACATGAGTCCTGTCGTGTTCGCGGTGGTGGGAGTCGTCGTACTCCTCGTACTGATCGCGCTGGTCGTGGTCACGCGGTACAAGGTGGCGGGCCCGAGCGAGGCGTTCATCGTCACCGGCCGGCGTGGCAAGAAGTCCACCGACCCGGCCACCGGTCGGGTCTTCACCGACAACAGCGGGCAGAAGGTCGTGGTCGGCGGCGGCGTGTTCGTCGTGCCGTTCGTGCAGCAGAAGTTCACCCTCGACCTGTCCTCGCGGCACATCCCGGTCGCCGTCCGCGGCGCGGTCACCCTGCGCGGCGTGAAGGCGAATCTGGACGGGGTCGCGATCGTCAAGGTCGGCGGTACCGAGGACTCGATCCGCGCCGCCGCGCAGCGGTTCCTGATGCAGCAGGACGGCATCGTCGGCTTCACCCAGGAGGTGCTCTCCGGCGCGCTGCGCGCGATCGTGGGACGGATGTCCGTGGAGGACGTCATCCGGGACCGGGCCGCCTTCGCCGGGCAGGTCGCCGAGGAGGCCGAGGCGAGCCTGTCCGGGCAGGGGCTGGTCCTCGACGCCTTCCAGATCCAGGACATCACCACCGAGGGCTCCTATCTGGAGGACCTCGGCCGTCCGGAGGCCGCCCGCGCCAAGCAGGAGGCGGACATCGCCGAGGCCGTGGCCCGGCGGGCTGCCGAGCAGGCACGGCTCAAGGCCGAGGAGGAGATCGCCGTCGCGCAGCGGACCTTCTCCCTGAAACAGGCGGAGATCAAGGCCGAGACGGATCAGGCGACGGCCCGTGCCGCGGCGGCCGGCCCGCTCGCGGAGGCGGCCCGCCGGCAGGAGATCCTCGCCGAGCAGGAGAAGGTCGCCGAGCGGCAGGCCGCGCTGACAGACCGTCAGCTCGACACCCAGGTCCGCAAGCCCGCCGACGCCCAGCGGTACGCCGCCGAGCAGGAGGCCGAGGCCAAGCGGGTCGCCCGGGTCAAGCAGGCCGAGGCGGAGCGGCTGGCCGGCATCGCCGCCGCGCAGGCGGAGGCGGAGCGGGCCCGGCTGGTCGGTGAGGGCGAGAAGCAGCGCCGTAGCGCGCTCGCCGAGGCGGAGGCCATCGAGGGCCTCAAGCAGGGTGAGGCGGAGCGGGCCCGCCGCGGGGCGATCGCGGAGGCGGTCCGGCTGGAGGGTGAGGCCGAGGCGGCGGCGATCGGAGCCAAGGGCGCGGCCGAGGCCGAGGCGATGCAGAAGAAGGCCGATGCGTACGAGCGGTACGGCGACGCGGCGATCCTCCAGATGCTCGTCGAGGTGCTCCCGCAGGTCGTCGCGAAGGCGGCCGAACCGCTCGGCGCCGTGGACAAGATGACCGTCATCTCCACGGACGGCGCGAGCAGGCTGCCGCGCGCGGTCGCCGACAACGTGGCGCAGGGCGTCGAACTCATCGGCTCCACCACGGGCGTCGACCTCGCCGAACTGCTGAGGGGCATCACCCAGCGGGCCAGCGGTGCGCAGGCCGCGGCCGAAGCCAACGGGAAGATCGAGATTTCCGGCTGACGGGGGAGTCGAGCCGGAGCACGGAGCCCGGGCGGTGACTGCCGCCCGGGCTCCGCGGCGTGCGGACAGCGGGGCAGGAGGAAGCGGTGCGCCGGGAGTTCATCGACGACTTCTCTACGGCCACAGCGACCTGGGCCGGCCGGCCGAGCGAGCCGAACGCTTCGGTCTGCTTCTCTCGCCCGCCCACGCCCACTCGCTCGCCGTGGCCGAGGGCGGGCAGCCGGTGCTCGGCCATCAGCCGCGCCGCTGTCATGGCGCCGCTGACCGATACCGACGGTCTGTACTCCACTGCCGGGTCACGTGCCCGCACGGTCGGCTCATGTGGTCGCTCCCGCCGACGATGACGGTTCCGATCAGATTGCGGGAGATGGGCGTGCGGCCTCCTGGCGAGTCAGCGGTACGCCAGGAGATACGGACCGGCCTGCCGAATCAATCATTGCTCAGCGCAAAATTTGCCTGCCGCCGGGCGTGGGTGTCGCGCACCTCACGGGTCAGGTCGACGGCCGCCCCTGGATCACCGTCGGGGTGGTCTGCCGCACCTGCGGCAGCGTGGTGACCATGTGGGCGACCACGCGTTCGCTCACGCAGACATGCAGATGGGGGATGTCGCCGGGGAACCGGGCGAAGTCACCGGCGGCGAGGACCACCGGCTCGGTGATCGGGCCGGTGCGCAGCTTCCCGCTGATCACGTAGAGGTGGTGCAGCGTGCCGGCGGTGTGCGGGGCGACGGGCTCGGGATCCTTGCCGGTGCGCTCCAGGCGCAGCACCAGCGTCCGGACGTAACCCGAGCCGTACACCTCGTCCAGGAGCCGCTCCGACCACGTCCCGTTGTCGGACCACTCGCCCTCGCCGTGCCGCTGCACGTAGACCGGGGTGCCCCACTCGGTCAGCAGTCGGCGGGCCGGGACGTCCATGGCCGCGCCGAGCAGGGACAGCGTCTCCACGGTGGGATTGCCCGAGCCCTGTTCGATCTTCGAGAGTGTCTGTTTCGACAGACCGGACCGGCGGGCCAGCTCGCCCAGCGACATGGCCCTCTCCAGCCGGAACCGTCGTACGTTGCGGGCCACCAGATCGTTCTCATGACCCGAGCCGTCATTTTTAATGTGCATACTGTCATTGTTGACGGACGGGCGTGCCTGCGCACATCCTTGTCACGTAAAAGTTTCCATACGGTGTACTGAATTTGACGCCGGCCCCCTCGAAATCTGAGGTGAACCGCCATGACCACAGCTTCTGTCGCCTCCCAGGCCCGCGACGACCGGGCCGCCGTCGACAAGGCCGTCAGCCTCCTGCTCGCCTTCGGCGACCGGGCGAGCAGCGGTGTCGGCGTCAGTGAGCTCGCACGGCGGACGCAGCTGAGCAAGTCGACCGCCCACCGTGTGCTGGGCATGCTGGAGCGCAACGGCGTGGTCGAGCGCGTGGGCACGGACTACCGGCTCGGCGAGCGTCTGCACGAACTGGGGCGCGCCGTGTACGCGCCCGGTCACGAGGGCGTCCGCGATCTGCTGCTGCCGTATCTGACCGACCTCTACGATCTGACCCGGCACACCGCCCACCTCGCCGTGCTGCACGGCGCCGACGTGGTCTACCTCGCAAAGCTCTACGGCCACCGCTCGGCGCTGGTCCCGTCCCGCATCGGCGGCCGGCTCCCCGCGCACGCCACCGCCGTCGGCAAGGTCATGCTCGCCTACGACCCCAAGGCCGCCGCCCAGGCGACGTCCGGACCGCTGACCCGTTTCACCCGCCGCACGATCACCGACGCCGGCGCCCTGTCCACCGAACTGGACCGCATCCGCCGCCTCGGCGTCGCCTTCGACGACGAGGAGAGCAGGCCAGGCCTGAGCTGTGTCGCCGCCCCGGTCCTGGACCGGGCGGGCCGGGCGGTGGCCGCTCTGTCCATCGCCGGCCGGCGCGGCCACATCGACACACAGCGCCTCAGCACGGACGTACGCCGCATCGCGGCGGCCGCCTCGCAGGCGTGGGCCAGGCAAGCGCCCCGGAGGGGCGCTGGGCTGTGTTGACAAGCGGCTCCGCCGCGGGGCGCGACCGGCCACGACGGCGCCGCAGCCGGATGACGGCATGACGCGGCACCACCGGCGAAGCTCCCCGCACCCCTAGCGGAGCGTCTGCGCAGTCGCCACGGCGAAGCCCGCGATCCACTCCGGAATGGGTGCGTAGAAGCGCGACGTCATCCGGTAGTGCCCACCCGCGGCCAGAGAAGCGAACGCCGCGATCCAGGTCCGCACCTCGTGCGCCGAGCCGCCCCCCTCCGCGCCCATCCACTCCACCGTCCAGGAGTCCACGTCCGCCAGTCGGCCGCTCTCCAGCGTGTCCAGGACGAGGTTGTCCCACGCCGGGTTGATGGGGATCATCCGGGCCGAGCCGGCGGCGTAGTCGCGGCCCGCCTGGATCACGCGCTCCTCGCCGCGGGCCCGCTGCTCCGGCGTCGGCGGATGGCCCTCGATGAGGGCGTCGGCGACCCGGGGCGGGGCGCCGTCGAGGACCGGGACCGGCGGGTCGTGGGAGAGCCCGCCGGAGCCGAGGAAGAGCACCCGGCGGTCCAGTTCCGCCGCGGCCTGTCCGATCGCCGTGCCCAGCGCCCGGATACGGCTCACCGGTCCGAGCGGGGTGGCGACGCCGTTGACGAAGACCGGGACGACCGGGACCTTGTCGATCCCGCCGAACAGTACCTCCAGCGGCTGCACGAAACCGTGGTCCACGGTCATACGGGCCGACACGGTGAGGTCGACGCCGCGGTCCAGCACCCCGCGCGCGAGCGCGCCCGCGGCCTCCGCGTCGACCGACAGCGGCCCGGCGGCGGAGCCGAAGTCACCGACGGCGTGGGCGTCGGTGGCCAGGCAGAACGGGGGCATCTCCTTGTAGAAGAAGCCGTTGTAGTGGTCCGGGGCGTACAGGACGACCAGGTCGGGGTCGAAGGCGCGGACGAACGCGCGCGCCTCCTCGACGGCCTTCTCGACGGCGGCGAGGACCTCGGGTGCGGGGTCGTTCTTCCCGATCAGGGGGGAGTGGGACAGCCCCACGGCGGCGGTGTTCACGACAGCTCTCCTTCAGTCACGTGAGGCGCGGGAGGGTGGACGACGAGCTTCCCGGTCAGCCCCCCGTCGATCATGAGCTGGAAGCCCTTGTGGATCTCGCTCAACGGCAGGGTGCGGTCGATGACCGGGCGCAGACCGGTGGCGTCCATCAGCTTCAGCAGGGCGACCAGTTCACCGCGCGTGCAGCCGGTGGAGCCGAGGATGCGCTGCTGGAGGTAGAAGACGCGGGCCAGGTCGGCGGGCGGGTTCGTGCCGCTGGTGGCGCCTGCGATCACCAGGGTTCCGCCCGGCCGGAGCGACTTCAGCGAGTGCGACCAGGTCGCCTCGCCGACCGTCTCGACGACGACGTCCACCCGCTCGGGCAGCCGCTCACCGGTCGGTACGGCCTTGCGCGCGCCCCACGACTCGGCCTGCGCCCGCTTGTCCGCGCTGCGGCTGGTGGCGTAGACGACGGCTCCGGCGGCAGCGGCCAGCTTGATCGCTGCCGAGGCGACGCCGCCTCCGGCGCCCTGCACGAGCACCCGGTCACCCGCGCGGATCCCGGCCCGGGTGAAGAGCATGCGGTACGCGGTGCCCCAGGCGACGGGCAGACAGGCGGCCTCGTCGAAGGTGAGCCACGTCGGCTTGGGGATCAGATTGCGGCGGGGGACGGCCAGGTACTCGGCGAAGGCACCGTCGTGCTGCTCGGACAGCAGCGCGCGGTTCGGGTCGAACGTCTCGTCACCCGCACCGGCGTCGGCGTCGGCGATCACGGGGTGGACGAGCACCTCGTTGCCGTCCTCGTCGTAGCCCGCGGCGTCGCAGCCGAGGACCATGGGCAGCCGCTCGGGCGGATGGCCGACGCCGCGCAGCGTCCACAGGTCGTGCATGTTGAGCGACGACGCGACGACACGGACGAGGGACCAGCCGGGCCGGGGCTCGGGCCGGGGAACGTCTGCCACGACGAGACCGGCCAGCGGGTCGGTCGCGCTCTGGGAGACGGCGGTTGCGGCAAGCATGCTGCCACGCTCTCCCGCCGTCGCGTCTGCCGACAGCGCGTGTGCCGTCGTACGGAACAGCCGATGGAACCCGCGCGCCCGCTGCTGTTCCCTTACGGCCATGACCTCGACGATCGAACCTCAGGGCGCGGCCACCCCGGCCCCGCGCGGGGCCCTGCGGCGCCCGGCAGACCTGGCACGCACCATCGACGTCTCCGGGCTCGTCGACACCGAGGGCGGGCTGCTGGACCGTGCCGTCTTCACCGACCAGGAGCTGTACCGGCAGGAGCTGCGCCGCGTCTTCGCGCCCAGCTGGCTGTTCCTCGCGCACACCGACCAGTTCCACAAGCCCGGCGACTTCTTCACCACGTACATGGGCGAGGACCCGGTCATCGTCACCATGGACCGGGAACGCCGTATCCGCGCCTACCTCAACTCGTGCCGGCACCGCGGCGCCCGCGTCTGCCGCGCCGACTCCGGGACCACCCGCAACTTCACCTGCACCTACCACGGCTGGTCCTTCGACCTGGCGGGCTCGCTGGTGAGCGTCCCCAACAAGGACGGCTACCCGGAGTCCTTCCGCACCGGCGACTGGGGCCTGGTCGAGGTGCCGCACGTGGAGACGTACCACGGGCTGGTCTTCGGCACCTGGAACCCGCAGCCGGTGCCGCTGCGCGAGTCGCTCGGCGACATGGCCTGGTACATGGACGCGATGCTCGACCACGACGAGGAGGGCACCGTCGTCGTCGGCGGGGTCCACAAGTGGGTCCTCGAGGGCAACTGGAAGCTGGCGGCCGAGCAGTTCGCCACCGACTGGTACCACGTGAACATGAGCCACGCCTCGGCGCTCCAGGTCCTCGCGCCGGCCGGCAAGAAGCCCAAGGACGAGGTCGTGCACCGCACCGGCCGCCAGTACTCCGACGCGAACGGCAACGGCGCGGGCTTCCCCGTCCACCCCAGGAACCGCTTCGACGCGCAGACCGTGCACAAGTGGACGGACTACGACGCGCTGCGCGAGCGGCTCGGCGAGCCCCGGGTCGAGGGACCGCTGACCAACGGACACGCCACGGTCTTCCCCAACTTCTCGTATCTGCCGGTCAACGGCTCCATCCGCGTCTGGCACCCCAAGGGACCCGACCGCATGGAGGTGTGGGCCTGGACCATCGTCGACAAGTCCATGCCCGAGGACGTCCGTGAGGCCCAACGCCTGTACAACCTGCGGACGTTCGGACCCAGCGGGATCTTCGAGCAGGACGACGGCGAGAACTGGAGCGAGGTGCAGGCCATTTCCCACGGCTTCATCACCAACGGCGTCGCCCTCAACTACCAGATGGGCATGGGCAGCGAACGCGAGGACGGCCGCTACCCCGGAAAGACCAGCGAGCTGTACAGCGACGCGGCCGGCCGCGCCTTCTACGGGCGCTGGCGCGAGCTGATGAACACCCCGGCCTGGCACGAGACCCGCCACGAGGAGAAGAAATGAGTGACGGCATCCGCGTCGCGTCCCTGGACGACATCCCCGAGGGCGAGGGCATCGCCATCGACAAGGCGATCACCGGAACCGACGACAACATCGCCCTGCTCCGCGACACCGACGACACCGTGTGGGCGCTCGACGACACCTGCACCCACGAGGACGCCTCGCTGGCCGACGGCTGGGTGGAGGACGGCTTCGTCGAATGCCCGCTGCACTCCAGCAAGTTCTGCCTGAAGAACGGCGAGGTCCAGGGCCTTCCCGCCACGAAGAACGCCTGCCCGCACCGCGTCGAGGTGCGCGACGGTGAGGTCTACCTCTTCCCGAGGGAGACCCCGTGACCCGCCGTGTCGTGATCGTGGGCGGCGGCGTCGCCGGCGTCAGCGCGGCCGGCGCCCTGCGCGCCGGAGGCTTCGACGGCGACGTCACGCTCGTGGACGCCGGAGACTTCCCCTACGACCGGCCGCCGCTGTCCAAGGAGTTCCTGGCCGGCACCAAGGACATCAAGCAGATCGCCCTGCAGGCCCCCGAGTGGTACGACGACCAGAACGTCCGCCTGGTCAACCGCAGCGTGGCCGCCGCCCTGCGCACCGGTGAGGGCAAGGTGGAGCTCGCGGACGGCACCCTGCTGCCCGCCGACCGCGTCGTCCTCGCCACCGGCGGAGGCGCCGCCCGGCCGCCCATCCCCGGCATCGGCAGCCACCGGGTGCACGTCCTGCGCACCGCCGACGACGCCGACCGGCTACGGTGCGAACTCACCCCGGGCGCCAGTGTCCTGGTCGTCGGCGCCGGACTGATCGGGGCCGAGGTCGCCTCCACCGCCGTACTACTTGGCTGCGAGGTCACCCTGGTCGACCCGCTCGCCACGCCCCTCGCCGCGGCGCTCGGTCCCGAGCTGGCCGACTGGCTGCACGGGCTGCACGGGCGCAACCGGGTCACGACCGCACAGGCGTCGGTGGAGTCCTTCGCCGACCGCGCCGACGGCATCGAGGTCCGCCTCGCCGGAGCGGCCGCCCCGCAGGTCTTCGACACGGTCGTCCTCGGCGTGGGCATGGTCCCGCACACCAAACTCGCCGAACTGGCCGGACTGGAAGTGAACCGCGGCATCGTCGTCGACACCGGCCAGGTCACCTCCAACCCGGCGGTCCTCGCCGTCGGCGACCCCGCGCGCACCCGCCACGACGGCGAGCTCCTGCCCCGCACCGAGCACTGGGAGGCCGCCCAGCACGACGGAGCGCGGGCCGCCGCCACGATCCTCGGCACCCCGGCACCGGCCGGCACGGCCCCCTGGTTCTGGACGGACCGCTACGGCCGTCACCTGGAAGCCGTCGGCCACATGGACCAGGCGGCGCAGACGGTCCTGCGCGGCTCGCTCGACGACCCGGCGTTCGCGCTCTTCGGCCTGCGCGACGGACACGTCGTCGCGGCTGCCGCGGTCGACGACTCCACCGCCGTACGCGCCGCCCGCCGGATGATCGACCGCCGTGTCCCGGTCGACGCCGACCGGCTCGCCGACCCGGCCGTGAACCTGCGCGCGCTGCTGCGCGGCTGACGTGCCGCTCCACGGCACACCTCGTACCGCCGTCGGCGGAGAAGGGATCGAATGACACCGTGAGTACGACGACCGAGCGGCAGCCCGGCACCCGCGCCGACCGCGACACGCACTTCGAGGTCGAGCAGTTCTACTACGAGGAAGCCGCCCTCCTCGACGACGGCCGCTACGCCGACTGGCTGGATCTGCTCGCCGACGACCTCGACTACTGGATGCCCACGCGCACCAACCGGCTGCGCCGTCAGCAGGCGCTGTCGGTGGCCGCGCGGGGCGAGGCCGCGTTCTACGACGAGACCAAGGAGAGCCTGGCCTGGCGCATCCGCCGGTTCGACTCGGGCATGGCCTGGTCCGAGGACCCGCCGTCGCGGACCCGGCACCTGGTGACCAACGTGATGGTCCAGCACATGGATCCGGCCGAGAACCCGCAGTTCACGGCGGACGACCTGCATGTGCGCTCCGCGTTCCTGGTCTACCGCAACCGCCTCGAACGCGAGGAGAATGTCTTCGCCGGAAGCCGCACGGACGTCCTGCGGCGCGTCGGGGACGGCCTGCGCGTGGCCCGCCGGACGATCCTTCTGGACCAGAACATCCTCCAGGCGAAGAACATCTCGACCTTCTTCTGATCCCCCTTCTCCTTTTTGATGGGAACTGTCGTGACCGACCTCGAACTCAAGCACCACCGCGTGACCACCTCACTGGGCGAGATCGCCGTGGCCGAGACCGGCGAAGGACCGGTGCTGGTGATGCTGCACGGCGGTGGGCCCGGTGCCTCCGGTGTCAGCAACTACCACCAGAACCTCCCGGCCCTGGCGAAGCACTTCCGGGTGGTCCTGCCCGACCAGCCCGGCTTCGGCGACAGCTACCGTCCGACCGAGGAGGACCTGGCCGAGCGGTCCATCACCGAGATCGCTGTCGACGCCCTCTACCAGGCGCTCGACTCCCTCGGCATCGACACCTTCCACCTGCTCGGCAACAGCCTCGGCGGCGCGGCCGCGATCGCCATGGCCCAGCAGCGGCCCGAGCGCGTGACCCGGCTGGTGCTGATGGCCCCCGGCGGCGGCTGGCTGCCCTTCGGGCCGACGCCCACCGAGGGCCAGAAGGAGATGTTCCGCTACTACAACGGCGGCGGACCCAGCGAGAAGAAGATGGCCGCGTTCATCCGCACCATGGTCTTCGACCACAAGCAGTTCGGTGAGGACGTCGTCCGGGCCCGCTACGAGGCGTCCCTCGACGAGGGCCACATCGCCTTCTACCACCGCTACAACGCCGCCTTCGCCAAGCGCGGCGGCATGGACCCGCTCTGGCGCGACCTGCACAAGATCAAGGCGCCGACGCTGCTGCTGTGGGGCCGTGACGACCGCACCATCACCCTCGACGGCGCCCAGCTGATGCTCAAGCAGATCCGTGACGTGCAGCTGCACGTGTTCGGCCGGTGCGGTCACTGGGTCCAGCTGGAGCGGCAGCGCGAGTTCGAGGAGCTGGTCTCCGGCTTCCTCGCGGAGCAGAAATGAGCGGCGGCTGGCTGGACGGGTACGCCGTCCTGATCACCGGCGGTGGCGCCGGCCTCGGCCGCGCGGTCACCGAGCGCTTCCTCGCCGAGGGCGCCTCGGTCACCGTCTTCGGCCGCGACAAGGACCAGCTGGACGAGACGGTGGCCGCCGCCCCCGACCCGTCCCGGATCCACGCCGTCACCGGTGACGTACGGGACTCCGAGCGACTGCACGCCGCCGTCGCCGAGACTGTCGAGCGCTTCGGCAAGCTCGACACGCTCGTCGCCAACGCGGGCGTGTGGGACTACCAGCGCCGGCTCACCCGGCTCGGCGCCGAGCAGCTGGACACCGCCTTCGACGAGATCTTCTCCATCAACGTCAAGGGCTATCTGCTGGCCGCGGAGGCGGCCTGGCGGGAGCTGGTGAAGACACGCGGCAGCATTGTCATGACGCTGTCCAACGCCTCCTTCTACGTCAACGGCGGTGGCCCCCTCTACACCGCCAGCAAGCACGCCTGCCTGGGCCTCATGCGCGAACTCGCCTACGAACTCGCCCCCAAGGTCCGCGTCAACGGCGTCGCATGCGGCGGTATGAACACCGATCTGCGCGGCCCCGAGTCCCTGGCCCTCGGCGACCGCTCGATCTCCGCGTCCTTCGCCAAGAAGGGCCCGGACTCCGCGCCCCCGCTCATCCCGCTGCACGACTCCAGCACGGACCCGCGCGACTTCACCGGTCCGTACGTCCTGCTCGCGGCCCGCGACCAGAGCGGCCCCATCACCGGACACGCGATCTCCGTCGACGGCGGCATCGGTGTCCGCGGATTCGCGCACGCCGCGGGCGGCGACGACCTCTGAGCCGACGGACGACCCATCCCTGACAACCGACGACGACGAAGCTCGACGAGGAGCCGACAGTGACGAGACCCGAGCCGCGCGCCTTCGGCCCGAGCGCCGACCTCAACCCGGCCACCGCGGTCGCACGCAACGCACGCCACCAGGGCGACAGCGTGGTCGTCCGCTACGCCGGCGGCGACCTGACCTACGCCCGACTGGACGACAAGGCCGCCCGGCTGGCGAGCGTCCTGCGGGCCGGCGGCGTCGCACCTGGCGACCGGGTGGCCTACCTGGGCCTCAACAGCTCGGCATTCCTGGTGACGATGCTCGCGGTCTTCCGGCTCGGCGCCGTCTTCGTGCCGGTCAACTTCCGGCTCGCCGAGCCCGAACTGCGCGGCGTCCTCGGCGGCAGCGGCGCGATGGTGATCGTCTGCGAGGAAGGGCACCGTACGAGCGTCGAAGCGGTGCGCGGGGAGACGGAGCTGGGCCGTTTCCTGCTGATCGACGACGACCCGGAGGTGCCGGCGGCGAGCGAGGCGCCGGGCTGGGAGCCCTGGGCGCCGCTGATCGCCGACGCGCCGCCGAGCGGCGAGCCTGTGCCGCAGCATGCCGACGACCCCGCGATACTGATGTTCACCTCCGGCACCTCGGGCACCCCCAAGGGCGTCGTCCTGACCCACGGCAACGCCTGGTGGAACTCCGTCAACGTCGAACTGCGCCTGGACACCCGCCGCGGCGACGTCACCTACGCCTCCGCACCGCTCTTCCACATAGGAGCCCTGAACACCTTTGTCCTGCGTACCCTGGTCCGCGGCGGGACCGTCGTGGTGCCCCGCGCGTTCGACCCGCAGGCGTGCCTGGACGATCTCGTGACCCACCGGGTCAATTCGATGTTCGGCGTCCCCCAGATGTTCACGGCGCTGGCTCGCGTCCCCGGGGTCTTCGACAGCGACCTGAGCGCGCTGCGGTCGGTGGTGGTCGCGGGCGCCCCGGTCTCCCCGTCCCTGATCCGCCTCTACGCCGACCACGGCGTCCTCCTCCAGCAGGCGTGGGGTCTGACGGAGACGGCCCCGTTCGCCACCCACCTGCCGGCCGAGCACACCCTGGACAAGGCCGGATCCGCCGGTATCCCCATGCCGTACACCCAGGTACGGGTCGTCGACGCCGGCACCAACGAGCCGCTGAAGCCGCACGAGCCCGGCGAGATCGTGGCCCGCGGCCCGAACGTCACCGTCGGCTACTGGAACAACCCGAAGGCCACGGCCGCGGCCTTCGACAGCGAGGGCTGGTTCCACTCCGGGGACATCGGCTACTTCGACGAGGACGGCTTCCTCTACATCGTCGACCGCCTCAAGGACATGATCATCAGCGGTGGCGAGAACGTCTATCCCGCCGAGGTCGAGCGCATCCTGTCCGCCATGCCGGGCGTCGTGGACGTCGCCGTGGTCGGGGTCGCCGACGAGCAGTGGGGAGAGACCGTCGCCGCCGTGGTGACCGCGGCCGACGACGCGCAGATCACGCTGGACGACGTGCGCGAGTACGCCGCCCACCATCTCGCCCGCTACAAGCTGCCCCGCCGCCTGAAGCTCGTCCGGCCGATGCCGCGCAACGCGTCGGGCAAGCTCGACAAGGCCGTGATCCGGCGTCTGGCGACCGAGGAGAACTGAAATGATCATGGCACCCACGGTCCCGGCCGGCCTCGCCCTGGGCCCCGGCTGGAACGCCGTCCACACCTCCCGCGGCCGCGCCGCGGCGGACCTCCGGGTGAGCCGGGACGGGGTGACGGTGGACGTGCGCCTGGAACGCTGCGCGGCGGGCCGCCTGCGCGACACCTACCCGGTCGGCGCGCACGACGTGGAGGTACGGGTGGGCGCGGGGTGCCCGCAGGCGGTACGCACGGAACTGCTGCGCACGCTGACGGACGCCGTCCTCGCGGCGGACCCACGCTGCCGTCGGGTCGTGCACGCCGTGCGCGTCGGCGACGCCGACGGCCTGGCGTCGGCGAGGTCGGCCGGCTTCCGCCACGCGGTCGACGTCGACCTCGGCCGGGAGGAACTCGGTCTCCTGGTCAAGGAGCCCGACTGGGTGACGGCGACCGACATGGACCTGGACCGCGTACCGGGCGCCTGAGCACCCGGTCGCCGATCCCGTCGGCAGGTAAGAGAACGACAAGAGTTTCCGAGCCGGGCGAGCGTTCGACCTGCGGTCTTACCCGAACGTGTGAATTCTTTGGGAACTCCCATACCTACCTGGAGTCGCACACGCCGGGACAGTGACAAAGCTGGTCGTATCCGTCTACGGCCGGGAGTCTCCCGCGCTGTTCACAGCCCCCGTCGGGCAGGAACAGGGCCTCTTGTCCGACGGGCGGCCGTTCCCCGGCCCGGGTTCGTCGCTGTCACGGACCGGACCGGGCCGGGCGCGGTCACGTCGCGTGTAGGTCCCCTGCGGTGCACGGTGGGACTCATGGTTACCTGGCAGCAACGCTTCACACGGTCGTGGCGGCCGAGCCGTCTGCTGTTGCTGGTCCCTGCCGGACTCATCGGCGCGATCGTCGGCGCCGACTTCGTGACGCCGTCCGACATCGTGCTCGGCCCTCTCCTCGTTATCGCCCCCGCGGTCTCCGGCTGGTTCGAGGGCCCCGCGGCCACGGCCGGAGTGGGAGCGGCGGCGGTGGCGGCCCAGGGGTTCATCGGCTGGCGCTCCGGCATGCTGTGGACACGGAACGTGCTGGTGCAGGTGATCGCCCTGGCCGTGCTCTCCCTGCTGATCGTCGTCTTCTGCGTGGTCCGTGACCGGCGTGCCCGTGAGCTGGCGCAGGTACGGTCGGTCGCCGAGGCGGCCCAGCGTGTGCTGCTGTGGCCGTTGCCCGGCCGGCTCGGCACCCTGCAACTCGCCTCCGTCTATCTGGCCGCCGAGGAGGAGGCCGAGATCGGCGGCGACCTGTACGCGGCCGCCCGCAGCCGGGACAGTACCTGGCTGGTCATCGGTGACGTACGGGGCAAGGGCCTGCCGGCCATCGGGGAGGCGGCTCTGCTGCTCGGCGCGTTCCGCGAGGCCGCGTACCACCATGACGCCCTGCCCGCGCTTGCCGCCTCCCTGGAAGAGAGCGTCACGCGGTACCTGGCGGACTTCGAGCCCACGGACGAGGCCGGTGAACGCTTCGTGACCGCGCTCCTGCTGGAGATCCCCGACGCCGCCCCCGTCGCGCGCGTCACCAGCTGCGGCCATTTGGCACCCGTGCTGCTGCGTCCCGGCCATTCCGTGACCGTCCCGGACCTGGCGCCCGCTCCTCCGCTCGGTGTCGGCCTCACCGACCCCGACGACGTCACGGTCGACGTACTGCCCTTCGCCGTCGGCGACACACTGTTGCTGTACACCGACGGTGTCGTCGAGGCCCGCGACCGGGCCGGCGCCTTCTACCCGCTCGCGGAACGCGTCGCCCAGTGGGCCGGGCAGCCGCCCGAGTCCCTGCTCCAGCACATCCACCGTGACCTGCTCGGCCACACCGGTGGACGTCTGGGCGACGACGCGGCCCTCATCGCCGTCCACCGCACCCGCGCGCACCACCGCATGCTGCATGCAGCCGGCTGAGAACCGTTGTTCCACCGCAGGCTGAGCAGTGCGTCGGCCAGGCGTGCGGCTCGAGGGAACCCGAGGAGGAGGCGCCACGGACCACCCCGCTGCGCCCGCGACCCTGAACAGATACGTCGCGCGCCGGCGTTGAGAGGGGCCCCACCCTGTACGGGGCGAGGCCCTTCTCGCGGCCGTTTCGGTTCGGTTCTTTGTGGCCGCGAGAGGTAGGTGAGGGCGCGACGGGATGGAGTGCGTCCCTGGAGCGAGACGCAGGGTGTGAGTGAACCGCTCCGGGGCTGATGGGAGGCTCCGGACTGTCCCGAGTCCGGCGGAGTCGACTTGCTTGGTTTCAGCCCAGGCCCAGTGCTGCGTCCCTGCCCGCATTTCCCACGTACACGCTGTCGTCCACGGCGTCGGGCGCCGGCAGCCTGCGCGGCAGATATGTATCCACGGCCGCGCGGCTGTGTATCTGCCACGTATCGACCCCGCCGAAATCCGCGCTGACCAGGGGCCGAGCCCCTCCCGTACGCGGTCCGGTGGGGCATGATGGGGGACCGACCAGAACCACGCCGCCCGATGGATGCGCGTGTCTGACTCCTCTCCCGTGACGGTCCTGCTCGTCGAGGACGATGATGTGATCCGCAGATCCGTCGCGATGGCCCTGGAACGATACGGCTACCACGTGACCGTGGCCGGCGATGGGTTGACCGGACTCGAACTCTCCCGTGCAGGCGGGTACGACCTGCTGCTGCTCGACGTCATGCTGCCGGGTCTGGACGGCATCGGGCTGTGCCGCCGGATCAGGGAGACCAGCATGGACCCCATCCTGATGATGTCCGCGCGCAGCGACTCCGTCGACGTGGTCTCCGGGCTGGAGGCCGGCGCCGACGACTACGTCGTCAAGCCCGTCGACACCGCGGTCCTGGTCGCCCGGATCCGCTCGCTGCTGCGCCGGGCGGCGTACGCCCCCTCGGAGCAGCCCGAGCGGGCCGGACGTACCGAGCCGGACGGCCGGCTGGTCTTCGGCGATCTCACCATCGATCCCGCGGCGCTGGAGGTGTACCGGGACGGCGAGGAGATCGCCCTCGCCCCGACCGAGCTGCGGCTCCTCCTGGAGTTCGCGGCACACCCCGGCGTCGTGCTGAACCGCCAGACCCTGCTGCGTAACGTGTGGGACTACGGCTGGGACGGCGACTCCCGGGTCGTCGACCTGTGCGTCCAGCGGCTGCGCAAGAAGATCGGCGCCGACCGCGTCGAGACGGTCCGCGGCTTCGGCTACAAGCTGCGGCGCTGAACCGGAGGGCCGAGATGCCGATCGTACGGGGACTGCTGAACCCCCGTTCCGTGCGCTGGAAGACCATCTTCCTGGTGACCCTGGCCTGCGCCGCGATGGCACTGACGGTCGGTGTGCTGGTGCACGAGTCGACCCTGAAGCGGTCGATGCACGAGGGCGCCGGCAAGGCCGCCGAGGCGCTGACGAGGGCGATCCAGGACGCCCGGAACTCCGGCGAGGCACCGCCTCTGGCGGCCCCCGGCGACCTTCCCGACCCCCTGCTGCGCCAGGTGCGGCTGCACGGCGAGGGCACCTTTTACGAGGACAAGCGGTACGCGCGTCCGCAGGCACCTGGCCGAGACGACGGAGAGGGACCCGGACAGCGCCGAACACTTCATCACCGCTCTGCTGGTGGCTGGCCTCTCTAGAGCCAGTCCCGCCGCTTGAAAATGAGGTACAAACTGATGCAAACCACTCCCATCAGTCCGATCGCGAAGGGATAACCGAACCCCCAGTGCAGCTCGGGCATGTGGGAGAAGTTCATGCCGTAAATAGTGCCAACGAGTGTGGGAGCAAACAGAATCGCGGCCCAGCTCGAGATCTTCTTGATCTCCTCGTTCTGTTCGAAGCCCGCCTCCGCCAGCGCCCGCATCTCCGCGTTCTGCTGCTGGGTGACCAGGGTCGCGTTGACCGTGAGGATCTCGGTGAGGGCCTGGCGGAAGCCGTCGACTCGTTCGCTGGTGTGCGTGACGTGGTCGGCGACGTCGCGGAGGTAACGCTGGAGTTCCTCGTCGGTCTCGTACTTGGCGAACCCGGCGATCAGGCTGTGCAGCATGCCGACCAGGGGACGCGTGGCGCGCTGGAACTCGACCATCTCGCGGGAGAGTTCGTAGATACGGCGGGAGACCTCGGGATCGCCGCGGAAGACCTCGGTCTCGATCTCGTCGATGTCGTTCTGGACGCCGGAGACGACCGGCGCGTAGCCGTCGACCACCGCGTCCAGGATCGCGTACAGGACCGCTTCCGGGCCGAGTTTGAGCAGGTCGGGGGAGTCCTCCATGCGGGTGCGGACCGCCGAGAGATCGGGCGCCGCGCCGTGCCGGACCGTGACCACGAAGTCCGGGCCGACGAACACGTGCAGCTCGCCGAAGTCGACCTCCTCGGGCGCGTCGAGGTAGCGGGCGGCGCGCAGGACGACGAACAGTGTGTCGCCGTACCGCTCCAGCTTCGGGCGCTGGTGCGCCTCCAGCGCGTCCTCGAGCGCGAGCGGATGCAGGTCGAATTCCTCGGCCAGGGAGAGCAGTTCGTCCGCGGTGGGACGGGCGAGGCCGATCCACGCCATGCCGGACGGCTGCCGGCGCAGTTCGCGGTACGTCTCGGCGAGCGTGGTCGGCAAGGAGACTCGCACGCCGTCGCGGTAGAGGGCGGCCTGCACGATGCTGACCGTCTCCGCCGGTTCCGCGGCCGGCTTCGCGGTGGTGGGGGCAGGTGGCTCGGGCGTGGGCGGCTGGGCCGGGGGCTGGGCCCGGCGCCAGACGGGCTTGCGGGAGTTCCTGGAGGCGGGGCGGGCGCGTCGCTCGGGCATCGCGGGCTGCCTCTCGGTCGTTCGAGCCTACGGCGGTGCGTCACCGCGTAGGGCGGGTCTCGCCTACGGCGGCCTGTCACCACGTAGGGCAGGTCGGGCCCACGTCGGCGTGATCACCGCGCGGGACGGGCGTGCCTACCGGCGTGATCGACGAGCAGGATATCCGGGGCACACGGAGTCGGCGCCGGGACGGGGTGCGGGAATCGGTGAGAGTTGCGGACCGAAGGTGTCCGCAAGGGCCACTAGCGTGCCGGACATGATGAAGCGGAGCACCGGGGAGCCGGGCGTCACGAAGCGGAGCCCCATGAAGCGGAGCACCGGCGAACCGGGCGCCGCGAAGCCGGGCGCCGCCCGAGCGACGGCGCCCCTCATCGGTACCCGCGCGCTGAACCGTGCCACCCTCGAACGGCAACTGCTCCTGCGCCGATCACCCCTGTCCGCCGAAGCCGCCCTGGCCCACCTCCTCGGCCTCCAGGCGCAGAACGTCCAGCCCCCGTACCACGCGCTCGCCGCCCGGCTCGACGGCTTCTCCCCGGAGGACCTCGCACGGCTCATGGCCGGCCGCGCGGCCGTCCGCATCGTCACCCTGCGCTCCACCATCCACACCCACACCGCCGACGACGCCCTCACCCTGCGCCCGCTCGTCCAGCTTGCCCGGGACCGTGAACTGGCCGGTTTCCGCAAGGGGTTGGCCGGTGTCGATCTGAATCGGCTTGCCGTACTCGCCCGTGAGCTGGTCGAGGAGGAGCCACGCACCATGGCGCAGTTGCGCGCGGCCCTGCTCGCCGAGTGGCCGGACGCCGACCCGCAGTCCCTTGCCATCGCCGCCCGCTGCACGCTCCCTCTCGTCCAGGTCACCCCGCGCGGACTGTGGGGCCGCAGCGGCCGGGTCGCCCTCACCACCGCCGAGCACTGGCTGGGCCGCCCCGCCGAACCGGTCCAGGCGCCGGACGCCACGGTGCTGCGCTACCTCGCCGCCTTCGGACCGGCCTCCGTGCAGGACATGCAGACCTGGGCCGGACTCACCCGCCTGCGCGACGCCTTCGAGCGGCTGCGCCCCCGGCTCGTCACCTTCCGCGGCCCGGGCGGCACCGAACTCTTCGACCTCCCCGACGCCCCACGCCCCGACCCGGACACCCCGGCTCCGCCCCGTTTCCTGCCCGAGTTCGACAACCTGCTCCTCTCCCACGCCGAGCGCACCCGCGTCGTACCGCCCGAGCACCGGGGCCGCACCTGGCGGGGCAACCAGGCCCATCGTGCCCTCCTCGTCGACGGGTTCCTGGCGGGCGTGTGGAAGCTGGACGAGCGTGCCCTGGTGGTCGAGGCCTTCGGCCGGCTCACCAGGGCCCAGCGCGAGGAGGTGATGGCCGAGGGCGCGCGGATGCTCGCGGTGCTGCATCCGGGCGCCGGGTACGACATCCGGTTCGGCACGGTCGTACGGCCGTAGCGGCGGACGCGCGGTCTCAGTCGGCCCGTCCCGTCACCGCCACCGTCAGCCCCAGACCCACCATCGTGAACCCACCCGCCCCGCCGATCAGCGACAGCCGTCGGTCCGAGCGGGCGAACCAGGTGCGGGCCGCCGACGCGGTCAGCCCCCACAACGTGTCCGTGACCAGGCCGATGGAGATCGGGACGAGGCCGAGCAGCAGCATCTGCAGCGGTACGTGGCCGGCCGGGTGGTCGACGAACTGGGGGAGTACGGCCGCGAAGAAGACGACACCCTTCGGGTTGGTGACGCCGACCAGGGCGCCGTCCAGCACGGTGCGCAGATCGCCGCGGGCCGGAGCCGCGGGCGTCGCCCGGATCGCCGACGCCTTCAGGTCCTTGCGGTGCCGGAAGGCCTGGACGCCCAGGTACACCAGATACGCGGCGCCGGCCAGCTTCACCGCCAGATACACCGTCACCGAGCGTTCGACCAGCGGGCCGATGCCCAGTGCGACCGCGACGACGAGCAGGTACGAGCCGACGACGTTGCCGATCGCCGTCGCCACGGCCGTGCGCCGCCCGTGGGCGAGCGCCCGGCCGATCACGAACAGCACGCTGGGACCCGGGATCACGATGACCAGCAGGGACATCGCGGCGAAGGCCAGGAACCGGTCCGCGGAGACCACCAGCGTCACTCCTTCGTGTGCCGTGCCGTGCGCCGGCCCATTCAAACAGGGCGCGGCAGACATGGGTAGGGGGGCGTTGCGGGCCGCTCGTGGTGGCTCGCAACGCCCCCCTGGCACGGTCCTGAGGGGTACTCAGGAGTTCTCTTTCCGGGTCAGGAGTCGACCTGCGTGGTCACCAGGTTCGAGAAGGTGGTCAGCCGGGTGTAGACACCCGGGTAACCGGCCTCCGCGCACCCCTCTCCCCAGGAAGTGATCCCTGCCAGGACGCCCCCGATGAGCAGGGGACCGCCGCTGTCGCCCTGGCAGGTGTCTACGCCGCCGGACGCGTATCCGGCGCACACCATGTCGGACTGGATGAAGTCCGAACCGTAGGAGCCGCGGCAGCTGGAGTCGGACACGATCGGGACGGTCGCGGTCCGCAGCTGGTTCGACGGGCTGCCGTTCTCCGAGGTGGTGCCCCAGCCGAGGATGCGGGCCGTGGTGCCGGCCGCGTACACACCCGTCTGGGAGGAGGAGACGTACGACGCCGTCGTGTACGGCATCGAGGTCGAGAGGGTCAGGACGGCCACGTCGTCGCCGTCGTTGGCGTCCGTGTAGTCGGGGTTGATCCAGATCTTGCTGACCCGGCTGACCGTGCCGTTGGTGCCGTTGAGGTACGTCCGGCCACCGACCACGCGGAGGCTGCCCGTGGTCTCGCCGACCATGCAGTGCGCGGCCGTCACGACCTTCTTGGGCGCCACCAGGGTGCCACCGCAGAACTGGTTCTGGGCCGCGTCCGTGATCTGCATCATGAACGGGTACGCGGTGGTCGTGGTGGTCGTGCCGCCGACGACGGGCTCCGGAGCGGCGACCGCCGAGGGGGCGGCGATCAGCGCGGTCGTGGCGGCGGCAGCGGTCGCCAGGACGGCGGCGGCGGTCTTTCTTGCACGGGTGAGCCCGAACATGAGTCTCCTCGTGGGGGTTTGCCGGTGGGGGATTCGCACGGGTGTGGGGGGTTGTCACGGGGGTCGCGGGACCGACCCCCGTATGCCCGGGCGAGCGGCACGCCCTTACGCTAGGACCCGGAACCCCGACTCCCAATGAGGGAACCCCCTAGGGGCGTAGGGCAGGGAAAACCCTCGGTCCGGGTCAGTAAACCGGCAGTGATCTCACTTCGTGCGACGCCCCGCCGCCAGTCGGACGATATCCACCCGCGAGCGGATCCCCAGCTTGCGGTAGACCCGGGTCAGGGTGGCCTCGACGGTCTTCACACTGATGAACAGGCGCGCGGCGATCTCCCGGTTGGTGGCGCCCTCCATGACAAGTCCGGCGACCTGACGCTCCATCGAGGCCAGTGCCTCGAGACCGTCGCGCCCGGCGGGAGCGGCGGCCGGCTGCGGCTCCGGTGCCATGCTGGCCTCCTCCACCTGGCGCAGCCACGGCAGCGCGCGGCAGCGGCGCAGCAGCCGGGTGGCCTCGTCGTACGACGCCTGTCCCCGGGGGCGCAGCCGGGCCAGCGCGAAGGCGGCTCGCGCCTCCTCCAGGCCGTAGCCCAGTGTGGCCAGCCGGTCCTGAGCGGACGTCAGCTGGGCGACGGCCGCCTCCTGGTCGCCGTGTGCGGCGCGCACCAGTGCCTCGGCCCGGTCCAGTACGGCGAGCACGCTCTCCCGGCCGAGCCGCAGCGCCTGCTCCCGCGTGACGTCGATGACGTCCTGCGCTTCGGCCGTCTCGTCGATCTGCACCAGCGCCTCGGCGAGGTCGCCGTGCCAGCGGCCGCGCGCCGGGTCGGTGACGCCGAGACGCACCTCCAGTTCGCGCACCCGGCGCAGCGAGCGGACCGCGCCCGCCGGGTCCCCGGCCACGAACTGCGCCTGTCCCAGCGCCCCCAGGGCACGGGAGAGGTACATCAGGTCGCCGTCCTCCTCGGCGTGCTCCGCCGCCTCCCGGGCCAGGGCCAGCGCCCGGTCCACGTCCCCGCCGGAGGCCTCCGCGATCGAGGTGATCATGGCGCAGGCCGTCTCGCCGATCCCGATGTCGCGGGCCAGCCGCAGGCTGTCGCGGGCCAGGTCCAGCCCGCGTCCGCAGTGTCCGGCGCGCAGCTCGACCTCGCCGAGGCTGCGCAGGAAGTGCACCTCGCTCTCCACAGAGCCGCGCCGCCGTACCTCGCGCAGCAGCGCGGTCATGGTCGCACGGGCCTCGGTGAGCTGGTCGCTCATGAGCAGCCAGCGGAACCGGGCGCTGCCCGCGCCGTTGTGGTGGCAGGCCACCTGAGGGTCCTGCGGCTCCTTCAGGGCGCGCTTGATGGTGGCCGGGGCGTTCGGATGGCCCATCAGGGTCTCGGTCTGGGCCTGGAAGGCCAGGGAGAGCAGTTCGGTACGACGGTCGCCGCCACGAGCGGCCAGCTCGGCGGCGTGCGCGGCGGCCTGGCGGGCCTCGGCGAAGTCGCCCTGCACGATCAGCCCGCGCCAGGCCAGCTGGTAGTGGACCAGCGCCAGCAGACGCGGGTCGTCGCCCGCGTCGGCCAGGGCCTGCGGGAAGACGCTGTCGACCTCGGTCATGGTGTGGCCGGCCGTGTCGATCACGATGATCCAGGCCCGCACCCGGTCCGCGGGCACGGTGGCCCGGGTCAGCACCTCACGGGCGATGTCCCGGGCGAGGTCGAGCTCGCCGGCCGTGATCGCGTCCTCCGCCGCCTGCAGCCGGCGCTCGTCCGGGCCGGGCGTACCGTCGGCGGGGGTGTGCCGGGTGGCGAGCAGGCCGAGTTGGGCGGCGACGGACGGCGCTCCCCGGTCGCGGGCCAGCGCGGCGGCCTCGGCGAGGTGGGCGGCGGCCTCCGGGTCGGTGCCGGTGGTGGCCAGGGCGAGATGGCGGGCCCGCTCGATCGGGTCGGAGGCCGCCGTGGACAGCGCGGCGTGCGCGGCGCGCCGCTCGTGGGCGGGTGCCTCGGCGTACAGCGCGGCCGAGATCAGGGGGTGCGCGAACCGTACGGTGGGACCGGCCGGGCCCTCGATGTCGGTTGCCAGCAGCCCGAGTTCGGCCGCCTGGGCGCACTCGGCCTCGGCGTTCTCACGGCCCGCCGCCAGCAGCAGCGCGGGGGTCGGCCGCGCGCCGGCGCTGGCCACCAGCAGGGTACGGCGGGCCTCGACCGACAGCATGTCCAGGCGGTTGAGCACCAGCGCGCGCAGCGAGGTGGGCACCGGCAGCGGCTCGCCCGGCCGGGGCGGGGTGGAACTCTCGGCGAGGGCGCGGCCCAACTCCAGTGCGAACAACGGGTTTCCGCCGCTGGTGCGGTGTATCTCGCGGATCGTGGAACGCGACAGACCGGTGTGCCCGCGGTGGTCGAGCAGTTCGGAGACCTGGGCGCGGGAGAGCGGACCGAGATGCAGGGCGGCGGTGTCCGGCGGGGACGCGCGTAGATGGCGGTCGTACTCCTGCCCCTCGGTCCGTACCGCGCACAGCAGTTGGACCGGGGTGCCGCCCAGGCGGCGGGCGGCGAAGCCGAGGAGTTCCGCGCTGGCCGGGTCCAGCCACTGCAGGTCGTCGGCGACGATCAGGACCGTGCCGTCGGCGGTGAGTGCGCGCAGCGCGGACAGCACCGCAAGGCGCAGCGCCAGGCCGTCGCGCTGGAGGATCGATTCGCCGCGGCCGGTGAGCGCCGACTCCAGGGCGGTGCGCTGGGCCGCGGGCAGCCGCGCGGAGACCCGGTCGAGGACCAGACCGAGCAGGTCGGCGAGCGCGAGGAAGGGCAGATGCGATTCGGACTCGGTGGCCGAGCAGCGCAACACGGTGTGCGCGGCCCCCGCGTATTCGGCGGCCAATGCCCGCAGGACGGTGGATTTCCCTATTCCGGCGGGGCCGTGGAGCAGCACACTGCCGCCCGAGGTGAGCTGCTCACGGGCGTCCGTGAACAGGTCCTCCCGGCCGATGACCAGGTCGGGGCGGCATCGAGCAGGCTCCTGGAAGTCCCGTCGCACGGTCACCGCTCCCCTCGTGTGTCGTGTCCGGGCCAAATTCTAGGCAATGATCCTTGAATTTCGGACGGTGAACGTGGTGAGGGAAATAACAGCGGTCCCGCGCAAGGATATTCACGCCGTCCCCAATGAAGGCTGGTCCGAATGAATGGACAAGGTTCCTTACGACTACGGCAGCAGCCCGGCCCTGCGGGCCGCCGCCACCGCCTCACCGCGGGTGTGGGCGCCCAGTCGGCGCATGGCCGAGCGCAGATAGCCCTTGACCGTCTCGGGGCGCAGGCCCAGGCGTTCCGCCACCGCCGCGTTGGTCGCGCCCGCCGCCACGCAGGCCAGGACGTCCAGTTCGCGCGGCGCCAGGCTCAGGCGGCCGCGCACCGGCTCCGGTGCAGTCAACAGCCCGCAGGCGGCGAGGAGTTCGGCCCGCAGGGCAGGGTCGGGGATCCTCGGCGCCAGGGCGCGCAGCGCCGCATGGGCCTCGCGCACCTGCTCCCAGGCCACACCGGCCGCGTCGGCGACCGGCTCGGGGTGAGCCGCCGCCAGCAGATCGCGGGCCTCGTCCCGGACCACCAGCGCCTGTTCCACGTCCCGCGCCACCGCCACCGCCGCGCTCAGCGTGCGGTCGCCCAGCGGCTGGGCCGCACGCAGGGCGCCGTACAGCACGCCGCGCACCCGGCGCCGTACCACCACCGGCACGGCCAGCACCGAGTGCAGGCCCTCCGCGGCCACCGGAACGTCGTACTCGTGGCTGATCTGCCGCGACGCCGAGTAGTCCGTCACCGCGCAGGGGCGGGCCAGCGCCACCGCCTTGCCGCCCAGGCCGTTGCCCGAGGTCACCGTGAGCGAGCGCAGGGCAGGCGTCGCCGTGCCGCTCAGCTCACTGATCCGCACCCGTGGCCGGCCGGGCTCGACCAGGCCGCCGAAGGCGACCGGGAGCCCCGTCGCGCGCCGAAGCCGGGCCAACGCGCCCTGTATCTCCACCACCCCCGAGCCGTTTGCTGCCACCTGTTCGCCCTTTCATCGCGGCTTCCGTGCCGTTCACACCCCCGTTCGGGGGTAGTGAGACCTGCGTCACGGATTACACGATGCCAGAGAGCCGCCCGGCAAGGTCCGGAACCGATCGACCAGGAATGGGGACAGATGACTACGGCGACGGAGGTGTTCCGCGGGGCCCGGGACTTCCTGTTGGAGCACCGCGACGACTACGCCACGGCCTACGAGGGCTTCTCCTGGCCCCGGCCGGAGCACTTCAACTGGGCCCTGGACTGGTTCGACGTCATCGCGGACGGCAACGACCGCACCGCCCTGCACATCGTCGAGGAGGACGGCGGCGAGACCAAGCTGTCCTTCGCCGAGCTGTCCGACCGCTCCGACCGCGTCGCGAACTGGCTGCGCGAACGGGGTGTGGGCGCCGAGGACCGGATCCTCGTCATGCTCGGCAACCAGGCCGAGCTGTGGGAGGCCGCGCTGGCCGCGATGAAGCTGCGTGCCGTCGTCATCCCGGCCACCCCGCTGCTGGGCCCCGCCGACCTGTGCGACCGCGTCGAGCGCGGCCGGGTGCGGCACGTGCTCGTGCGCGCGGCCGACACCGCCAAGTTCGACGAGGTGCCCGGCGACTACACGCGCATCGCCGTCGGCGGCGCCCCCGAGGGCTGGTCGGCGTACGAGGACGCGTACGCCGCCTCGGCCGGCTTCGCCCCGGAGGGGCCCACCGCGGCCGACGACCCGCTGATGCTCTACTTCACCTCGGGCACCACCGCCCGCCCCAAGCTGGTCGAGCACACCCACATCTCGTACCCGGTCGGCCATCTGGCCACCATGTACTGGATCGGCCTCAAGCCCGGCGACGTGCACCTCAACATCTCCTCGCCCGGCTGGGCCAAGCATGCCTGGTCCAATCTGTTCGCCCCGTGGAACGCGGAGGCGACCGTCTTCCTGCACAACTACACGCGCTTCGACGCGGCCCGGCTCATGGCCGAGATGGACCGGGCGGGGGTGACCACCTTCTGCGCCCCGCCGACCGTGTGGCGCATGCTCATCCAGGCCGACCTGACCCAGCTGCGCACCCCGCCGCGCGAGGCCGTCGCCGCGGGCGAGCCGCTCAACCCCGAGGTCATCGAGCAGGTCCGCCGGGCCTGGGGCGTCACGATCCGGGACGGCTTCGGGCAGACCGAGACCGCTGTGCAGGTCTCCAACAGCCCCGGCCAGCCCCTCAAGACGGGCTCCATGGGACGGCCCAGCCCCGGCTACCGCGTCGAACTCCTCGACCCGGTCTCCGGCGCCCCCGGCGCCAGCGAGGGCGAGATCGCGCTCGACCTGTCGGACCGCCCGGTGGGTCTGATGACGGGCTACCACGGCGACGCCGACCGTACGGCCGAGGCGATGGCCGGCGGCTACTACCGCACCGGTGACGTCGCCTCCCGCGACGAGGACGGCTATCTGACCTACGTCGGGCGCTCCGACGACGTCTTCAAGGCCTCCGACTACAAGATCAGCCCCTTCGAGCTGGAGAGTGCGCTGCTGGAGCACGAGGCGGTGGCCGAGGCCGCCGTCGTGCCCGCGCCGGACGAACTGCGCCTGGCCGTGCCCAAGGCGTACATCGTGCTGGCCGAGGGCTGGGAGCCGGGCTCCGACACCGCGAAGGTCCTCTTCGAGCACTCGCGCGAGGTGCTCGCCCCCTACAAGCGCATCCGCCGCCTCGAGTTCGGTGAGCTGCCCAAGACAGTGTCCGGCAAGATCCGCCGGATCGAGCTGCGCGAGGCCACGGCCCAGGGCTCGGCGGACGAGTACCGCGAGGAGGACTTCCGGTGACCGAGGCGTCGTACACCCATGGCACGAGCGGCACCACGCTGCTCGGCGACACGATCGGGCAGAACCTGGACCGCGCGGTCGCGGTCTGGCCGGAGCGCGAGGCACTGGTAGACGTGCCCTCCGGACGGCGCTGGACGTACGCCGAGTTCTCCGCCGACGTCGACCGGTTGGCGTACGCGCTGCTGGCGAGCGGGGTGGCCAAGGGCGACCGGGTGGGCATCTGGGCGGTCAACTGCGCCGAGTGGGTGCTGGTGCAGTACGCCACCGCCCGGATCGGCGCGATCATGGTCAACATCAACCCGGCGTACCGCACCCACGAGGTGGAGTACGTCCTGGGCCAAGCCGGGATCTCCCTGCTGTTCGCCTCGCTCAGTCACAAGACGAGCGACTACCGGGCGATGGTCGAGCAAGTGCGGGGCAAGTGCCCGCAGTTGCGGGAGACCGTCTACATAGGTGACGCGAGCTGGGAGGCGTTCACCCGGCGGGGCGGCTCGGAGCGACGGGCCGAACTCGACGCGCGCCAGGCCGAGTTGTCATGCGACGACCCGATCAACATCCAGTACACCTCGGGGACGACGGGCTTCCCGAAGGGCGCCACGCTCTCCCACCACAACATCCTCAACAACGGATACTTCGTCGGCGAGTCGGTGGCCTACAGCGAGCAGGACCGGATCTGCATTCCCGTGCCCTTCTACCACTGCTTCGGCATGGTGATGGGCAATCTGGCCGCCACCTCGCACGGCGCGTGCATGGTCGTCCCGGCCCCGTCCTTCGAGCCGAAGGCCACCCTGGAGGCGGTCCAGCGGGAGCGGTGCACGTCCCTCTACGGCGTCCCGACCATGTTCATTGCGGAGCTGAACCTGCCCGACTTCGCGACGTACGACCTCTCCACCCTGCGCACCGGGATCATGGCGGGCTCGCCCTGCCCGGTCGAGGTGATGAAGCGGGTGGTCGCGGAGATGCACATGGCCGAGGTGTCCATCTGCTACGGCATGACCGAGACCTCGCCGGTGTCCCTGCAGACCCGGATCGACGACGACCTGGAGCACCGTACGGGCACCGTCGGCAGGGTGCTGCCCCACCTCGAGGTCAAGATCGTCGACCCGGTCACCGGAGTCACCCAGTCCCGGGGCACCGCGGGGGAGCTGTGCACCCGTGGCTACAGCGTGATGCTCGGCTACTGGAACGAGCCCGAGAAGACCGCCGAAGCCGTCGACCCCGGGCGCTGGATGCACACCGGGGACCTCGCGACGATGCGCGAGGACGGGTACGTCGAGATCGTCGGCCGGATCAAGGACATGATCATCCGGGGTGGCGAGAACATCTACCCGCGCGAGATCGAGGAGTTTCTCTACGCCCACCCGAAGATCAAGGACGTACAGATCGTCGGGGTGCCGCACGAGACGTACGGCGAGGAGGTGCTGGCCTGCGTCATTCCGCACGACACGGCGGACCCGCTGACGCTGGAGGAACTGCGCTCCTACTGCGAGGGCCGCCTCGCGCACTACAAGATCCCGAGCCGCCTGCAGATCCTCGAGGCGTTCCCGATGACGGTCTCGGGGAAGGTGCGCAAGATCGAACTGCGGGAGCGGTACGGAGCGTAGCGCTGCGCGGCCTCACGGCCCCCGGTCACCCATGCGGGGCCGGGGGCTCGGCGCGCCGGTGGGGTCGGACTCGCGTGTGCCTCGGGCCCCGGCCGCCGGCACGCCCGGCCGGGGACTCCGCCGCGGTCTGGGCGTCTTCGTGATGTGTCCGGTCCGGGGCGGTGGCCTCCGGGCGTCGCTGGGGCCGGTGTGTTGCCGCGTGGCGGGTCATGCCTCCCGGCGTCGGCCGTCGGCGCCGGTCGCGTTCAGGTCGTCGGCGTGGGTGTTCACCGGCTGGGGGGTGCCCGTGAGGTCCAGGACGAACAGGGGGACGCCCAGGGAGTCCGCTCCTGTGCGGGCGTCGTCGGCGCAGCCGGCCAGGGAGAAGTAGGCGCAGCCCGCGGCCTCCGTCATCGCCGTGAGCCACAGGCACTCCACGTCGCGCAGCGAGGCGGGGCGGACCGGCGGGTCGACCTGGGCCAGCAGGCCGCGGGCTGCGAGGCCGATGCCGGACGGGGGCCGCTGGTCGGCGCGGCGGATGTCCCGGTAACGCAGATACAGGGCTGCCGCGGTGACCGCGTCGCGCGCGGTGCGGATCGTCACGGGCTGGAAGGCCGGGCGCGGCGGGGCCTCATCGACGGGCTCGGGCCCCGCCTCCGGCGCCGAGGCCGCTCCCGCGACGGGGATCCGCAGGACCGCCCCGCACGGGCAGCCCAGCTCCGGGTACGGCCACGGGACCCGGCGTCCGCAGGCGGCGCAGCGCACGGTGACCCAGTCCTCGTCCCAGCTGCGGTGCGCGAGCGCGGTCGGCGCGGCTCGCCGGTCCAGCGCCGGGGAGACCGGGGCGCCGCACGCGCAGGGGTACGACGGAGCGGCGTACAGATGCTCGCGCCGACAAGCCGGACAGCGCACCGGCACGCTCTCGGACATGGCCTTCTCCAAGGCGTCTCTGCAAGGCGTTTCCGCGGGACAGCGGACCCATCGTGCTCCTCTCGAGCCCCGGTTGGCCGTCTCTTGACGGCCTTTGCCCATCCACTTACATTGATTCCAGATAGTAGAAACTAGATTCCGCAATCCGGAAAAGCTAGAAGTAGTTACCGCGGGGCGCGACGGGAGTACGCATCCGACACCCGAGGCAGGAGTACTCGATGGCTCGTATGACCGCTGCCCGCGCGGCAGTTGAGATCCTCAAGCGCGAGGGCGTCACCGACGCGTTCGGTGTGCCGGGCGCGGCGATCAACCCCTTCTACGCGGCACTCAAGGCATCCGGAGGCGTCGATCACACCCTCGCCCGCCATGTCGAGGGCGCCTCGCACATGGCCGAGGGCTACACGCGCACGCACCCCGGCAACATCGGCGTCTGCATCGGCACCTCGGGCCCGGCCGGCACCGACATGATCACCGGCCTGTACTCGGCCACCGGAGACTCCATCCCGATCCTGTGCATCACCGGCCAGGCGCCGACCGCGGTGATCCACAAGGAGGACTTCCAGGCCGTCGACATCGCCTCGATCGCCAAGCCGGTCACGAAGATGGCGGTCACCGTCCTGGAGGCCGCGCAGGTCCCCGGCGTCTTCCAGCAGGCCTTCCATCTGATGCGCTCCGGCCGCCCCGGTCCCGTCCTCGTCGACCTGCCGATCGACGTGCAGCTCACGGAGATCGAGTTCGACCCGGAGACGTACGCGCCGCTGCCGGTCTACAAGCCCGCCGCGACCCGCCCGCAGATAGAGAAGGCGCTCGCACTGCTCAATGAGTCGGAGCGGCCGCTGATCGTCGCGGGCGGCGGGGTCATCACCGCCGACGCGGCCGAACTCCTCGTCGAGTTCGCCGAGTTGACCGGAACCCCGGTGGTCCCGACCCTGATGGGCTGGGGCGTCGTCCCGGACGACCACGAGCTGAACGCGGGCATGGTCGGCCTGCAGACCTCGCACCGCTACGGCAACGCGACCTTCCTGGAGTCCGACTTCGTCCTCGGCATCGGCAACCGCTGGGCCAACCGCCACACCGGCAAGCTGGACGTCTACACAGCCGGCCGGAAGTTCGTCCACGTCGACATCGAGCCCACCCAGCTCGGCAAGATCTTCGCCCCCGACTACGGCATCGCCTCCGACGCGAAGGCCGCGCTGGAGCTGTTCGTCGAGGTGGCACGGGAGTTGAAGGCCGCGGGCAGGCTCCCCGACCGCAGCGCCTGGGCGGCGTCCGCGCAGGAGAAGAAGGCCACGCTCCAGCGCCGTACGCACTTCGACAACATCCCCATCAAGCCGCAGCGCGTCTACGAGGAGATGAACAGGGCCTTCGGCCCGGAGACCCGCTACGTCAGCACGATCGGCCTCTCGCAGATCGCCGGCGCCCAGATGCTGCACGTCTTCCGGCCGCGGCACTGGATCAACTGCGGCCAGGCGGGCCCGCTCGGCTGGACGATCCCGGCGGCGCTGGGCGTGGCGAAGGCCGACCCGGAAGCCTCGGTCGTCGCGCTCTCCGGGGACTACGACTTCCAGTTCATGATCGAGGAACTGGCGGTCGGCGCCCAGCACAAGATCCCGTACGTCCATGTCCTCGTCAACAACTCCTACCTGGGCCTGATCCGCCAGGCACAGCGAGCCTTCGACATCGACTTCCAGGTCAAGCTGGAGTTCGAGAACATCAACTCGCCCGAGCTGGGCGTCTACGGCGTGGACCACGTCAAGGTCGCCGAGGGCCTGGGCTGCAAGGCGATCCGCGTGACGGACCCCGACGACCTGGGCGCGGCCTTCGAACGCGCCAAGAAGCTCGCCGCGGAGCACCAGGTGCCGGTGGTCGTCGAGGCGATCCTGGAACGCGTCACGAACATCTCGATGTCCACGACGAACGACATCGGCAATGTGGTGGAGTTCGAGGAGATCGCCACGGAGCCGGGACATGCGCCGACGTCGATCAAGACGCTGAAGGTCTGACAGGCCGGAGACGCGAAGGACGGCCCGTCCGGAAGGATGGGCCGCTCTGTGTTGTGCAGGCGCGCGGCGCCGTACAACAGGGGCCGCGGGGCCGTGTCGATATGCGGCTCCGCCGCGTGGGCGCGACGGGCCTCGACGAACCCGCACCCGGCAACGAACAGAACCCGGCGGATCGGATCCCGTCACTCCTCAGGGTGCTCAGAAAGTCCCGGCCACTCGTCCGGCCCACCCCCCTGCCATTCGATGAGATCACTCTCCTCGACCTCGATCCGGTCGAGGTCGGCAAGTCGCAGGATCTCGATGACGTCATCCAGGTGGGAAGCGATCCCCAGGGTCACGTCACCTTCGGTCACCCGGCGGGAGCCGTCGAGCGCAGGCGTGTGCACCACGATGTGCGGGAACTGGGGTGATGGCTGCGTCATGTCTAAAGCCTCCTTCGGAGCGGACGCTTCCGCACTCCGAAGGAGGCTATGGACCGTAGTGGGGCTGGGACCGCGGCGGGTGCGACGGACCGGGAACGTCCTTCCCTCGGGTCGGGAAGGGGACCCAGGTCCTTCACCACCGCACTGGCTCGCACGCCGCCGCGGTCCTCGCCCTGCCCGCACCGTGTTCCGGGCGGCCACCCTCATCCGGGCTGCCGGGCCGGACACGGCCGGGGGCCTGTCGGTCCTCGCGCGGGGCGTGGACCGCCTCTTCCGCGCGCCGACCGGAGTCGGGCCGGCGACGTGGAAATGGGCCAGGTTCTTCTCGATCACGTCGTCGCGGGAGACCTGCGCGAGGCCGCCGGCGATGTCCGCGACCGGACGCCGCTTCTCGTCCTCGGACATCAGCCGGTACGGCTCGCCGGCTGATTGCCCTCTTCCGTACAGAACTTGAGGGCGAAGCCGCGCGGGTCGCGGACCGCGTCCGCGCGCCGAGGTTGTCGGTCACGGTCGAGAAGGGTGATCGGACGGTCGACAGTTTGCCGAAGTGGATTCCGGGCCGCGGCGCCGCCTGGGCGCGACAGGACAATTGTCGGCGGCACGGCGGCCCGGAAGTCTCTGTGGATGCGTCAGCACTGGGCGCCGGAGAGGCGCTCCACGGCCCGCAGCAGGGCGGAGTGGTCGAGGCCGCCGTCGCCCTGCGCGCGCAGGCTGGCGACCAGCTGGGCGACCACGGCGCCCACCGGCAGGGCCGCGCCGACGTTACGCGCGGCGTCCGTGACGATGCCCATGTCCTTGTGGTGCAGGTCGATGCGGAAGCCCGGCTCGAAGTCGCGGTTCAGGAAGTTGTCCTTCTTCCGCGTCAGCACGGTGGAGCCCGCGAGCCCGCCGTTGAGGACGTCCAGGGCCGCCGTCAGGTCCACGCCGGACTTCTCCAGGAAGACCACGGCCTCGGCGCACGCCTGGATGTTCACGGCGACGATCAGCTGGTTGGCCGCCTTCACGGTCTGGCCGGAGCCGTGCGGACCGCACAGCACTATGGTCTTGCCCAGCGCCTCGAACAGCGGCTTCGCGGCGTCGAAGTCGGCCTGCTCGCCGCCGACCATGATCGACAGAACCGCCTCGACGGCACCGGCCTCACCACCGGAGACGGGCGCGTCCAGGACGTGGATGCCCTTCTCCGCGGCGGCCTTCGCCAGGTCGACCGAGGTCTGCGGGGTGATGGAGGACATGTCGATCAGCAGGGCGCCGGAGCGCGCGTTCTCCAGGATGCCGTCCGGGCCGTAGGCGATCGCCTCGACCTGCGGGGACGCGGGCACCATCGTGATCACCACATCGGCGTCACGGACCGCCTCCGCGATCGACCCGGCCGCGGTGCCGCCGGCGGCGGCCAGGCGGTCCAGCTTGTCCTGCTCCAGGGTGTAGCCGGTGACGTCGTAACCCGCCTTGATCAGGTTCTCGGACATGGGCGAGCCCATGATGCCGAGGCCTATCCAGGCGACCTTGGGAAGGGTGCTGCTCATGGTCGGTGCCTCTCTCAACTGCTGTGCAATGTCAGGGGGGTCAGCGGGACTCGCGCTGAAGCCACTCGAAGGCCTCGGAACTCGGCCTGTCGCCCGGCTTGTACTCCAGGCCGACCCAGCCGTCGTAACCGGCCTTCCGCAACTGGTCGAGCAGCTCCTCCAGGGGGAGCGAACCGGTCCCCGGGGCGCCGCGGCCGGGGTTGTCGGCGATCTGCACATGACCGGTCCAGGACGCGTACCGCTCGATGACCGAGGGCAGGTCCTCGCCGTTCATCGACAGGTGGTACAGGTCCATCAGGAACTTCGTGTTCCCCAGCCCCGTCGCCTCGTTGACCTCGTCCACGACCGCCACCGCTGCCGGTGCCGACACGAGCGGGTACAGCGGCGACTCAGGCTTGTTGAGCGCCTCGACGAGGAGGATCGCGCCGATCCGGTCGGCGGCGCGGGCCGCGAGGACCAGGTTCTCCAGCGCGAGTTCGTCCTGCGCGGCCGGATCGACGCCGTCGACCCGGTTGCCGTACAGGGCGTTGAGCGCCTCGCAGCCCAGCGAGGCGGCGAAGCCGGCGGCGACGTCGATGTTGGCGCGGAAGCGGTCCGACTCCTCACCCGGGATCGACAGGGCGCCGCGGTCGGGGCCGGGAAGCTGTCCGGCGTAGAAGTTCAGGCCCGTGAGCTGGACGCGCGCGTCCTCGACCGCCTTCTTGAGCGCGTCGAGGTCCGCCTGCTCGGGCGTCGGGGAGTCGACCCAGGGCCACCACAGCTCGACCGCCGAGAAGCCCGCCGCCGCGGCGGCCGCGGGGCGCTCCAGGAGCGGGAGTTCCGTGAAGAGGATCGACAGGTTGACGTTGAAGCGCTGGTCTGCGAATCCCATGGGGCCCGCGCTCCCTTCCGTGGATCGTGTTTTCCATATTACGGAAGTTGCTTTCTGCGTAATGGAAGATTGCAGGCGCGGTGAGCGTGTTGTCAAGAGGGCCGGGAGGAAACGGCACGGGTGCGGACATGCCGCCGCCCCGCTCCCGGTGAACGCGGGAACGGGGCGCGGTGACAGGTCCGCGCGGGCTTCGGACGTACGTCCGTGCGGGCGGCGGCGGTACATCCGTGCAGGTGAGCGCCTATGCCCTCATGACCGCAGGAACCGGCTGATGTGCAGCCGCATGTCCGCGCTGCCGAGGTCGTGCGCGACGGCGTGCCGGCGCGGGGTGCCGTAGCCCCGCGCCTCGTCCCGGGCCACGCCCAGCGACAGCAGCCGGTGCGGCCGGTCGCCCAGCGCCTCGGCGACCTCCCCGGCGGACGTGCCGGCCAGATACGGTTCGGCGAGGACGACGTCCGCGTCCGCCTGGTCGGTCAGCGCCGCGCGCAGCGTCGCGGCGTCGAAGGGGCGCACGGTGGCCGCGTACGGGACGGTGACGTCGAGGCCCTCGGTGGCCGCGAGGGCCGTGTCGGCGAGCGGACCCACGGCGAGCACGGTGGCCGCCCCGCCCCGGCGCAGCACACGGAAGCCGGGGCCGCCGTCCGGCGCCAAGGGCCGCGCGTCGGACTGGTTGGACAGCCGGACGTACACCGGGTCGTCACCGCGGGCCGCCGCCCGCAGCTGGGCCTCGGCCTCGTCGGGGTGGCCCGGCACGTGGATCGTCCACTCGGGGAGCGTGGCCAGCAGGGCGACATCGCCCGGGGACTGGTGGTTCCGGCAGCCCGGCCTTGATCTGCCGGAGCACGGCGCGCAGCGGGGCGTGCCGGTCCTCCAACCGGCTCGGCGTCATCGTGGCGCCGGCCGCGAGGAGCGCGCGGATCCCGTCAGGGCCGGCGAATCCGGCGACCGCCCGTTCACCGTCCGCGTGGTGTTGAACGCGGGAATCTCCGGCTGTCGGCTGCCGCCCTTCCTTGAGCAGCATGAAATACGGCCGGCGCACCAGCCCTGTGTCGAGCAGATCGAGAATTTCGGCCTCGTCGACCAGGCCGTCGACGGAGGACGCCTTTTTGAACAGTCCGTGTTCCTTGTTCCAGTAGGTGCCCGGCAGATCCGCCTCGTCGATGAGGCGGGCGAGCGGATGGTCAGTGCCCACGGCCGTTCCTTCATGCTCAGCTGCTGAACGGAGGACATTCCGGGGTGGCCGGTGCCGGCCCCGGAATCAGCCCTGGATCACATTCGAATTCTCCGTCCGGGTGGAGAGCCGATTGCTTTCGGGGCGGCGTCGAAAACGGGTCAACGGAAACATTGCGGCCCTCCGGTGGCGGTCCAGCGCTGATATGGCCTCGCCCAGGGAATGCGCGAGAATTCGATCGAGTTCCGGGCGAGTGGAATTCGAGTAATCGGGGAAACCGGGGTCTGTTAGGGTCCTCCCGAAGTGACCGGGGCGAGCGATGCCATGGGGGCACAGTGCGTTTGCGAGTGGAGTTCACGACGGAACCCTTCGATCTGGACGAGGCTCCGGCGCACGCGCTGGCCGCCCGCGAGGTCATCGAGGCGGCCGAGCTGGACGCGGTCGACGTCGGCCCGTTCGGCAACACCGCGGAGGGCGGCGCCGCCACCGTGCTCGGCGCGGTCGACACTCTGCTGCGCAAGTCGCTGGCGGCCGGTGCCACCCGGATCTCACTGCAGGTCAACGTGATCGGGGAGGGCGACAATTGACCGGGGACGAGCCTTTCATCGCGGCCGTGAAGCCGCTGGTCGACGCCATGGGCGGGGAGATGCTGCCCCCGGACGAGGCCGGTCCTGACGACGTCGTGCTCGCCTGGGAGGGCGCCGACGCCGTCGCCGTACGTCTGCCGCAGCTCGCCGACTCCCTCGACCACATCCTGGCCGCCATGGAGCGCAAGCGGGGCAAGCCGCTGGCCGACCTGGACCGCAAGGCCAAGCAGGAGGTCGTACGGATACTGGAGGCGCGCGGCGCCTTCTCCGTACGGCACGGCGTGGAGACCGTGGCCGGCGCCCTGGGTGTCAGCCGCTTCACCGTCTACAACTACCTCAACCGTGAGAAGGGGGCCTGATCGAGGCCGAGAAACGGCCCAGGTCAGGGCCCTCATCGGGACCCTCCCCGCAGGTACGCGACAGCCGCCGTCCGCCGTCCGGACAGCGGCCTTTTGTCATCCCGAATTTTCAACAAAGTGTTGACGCGAAGTTCTGGACGGCGTTAGCTGACCGCAGCCCGTTCAGCACCCAAGGCCGCTCGCGGCCACGGAGGCCCCCGTGACGACGACTTCCACGCCCCCGGGCCTGGCCCGGTTCAATGGACTCGAGGAGCCCGCGGCCCTCGCCGCGCTCCACGAGGCGTGCGCCTCCACGGCGTGGGCCCGGCAGCTGCTCACCGGCCGCCCCTACGCCACCGCCGACGACCTCTACACCGCCGGCGACGCCGCCATGGCCGAGCTGACCGGCGAGGACCTGGCGGAGGCGATGGCCGGACACCCGCCGATCGGCCGTCCCGAGCCGGGCGACCCGGCCTCGGCCCGGGAACAGCGCGGCATGGCCGGCGCCTCCGCGGAGCTGAAAGCGGAGATGCTGGAACTGAACCTGGCCTACCAGGACAGGTTCGGCCACGTCTTCCTGATCTGCGCCACCGGCAGAACCGGCGAGCAGATGCGGGACGCGGTCAAGGAGCGGATCGGGAACTCGCCCGAGCAGGAGCAGGAGATCGTGCGCACCGAACTGGGCAAGATCAACCGTATCCGGCTCGCCCGACTCGTCGAAGAGGACTGACGCAGCCATGAGCACCAGCACCACCGCCTCGGTGTCCACGCACATCCTGGACACCTCCGCCGGCCGCCCCGCCGAGGGCGTCGCGGTCCGACTCGCCGCCCGCAGCGGCCGCGACGCGGACTGGCAGGCGCTCGGCGGCTCCGCGACCGACGCGGACGGGCGGTGCAAGGACCTGCCGGCCCTGCCGGAAGGGACCACCCAGGTACGGCTCGACTTCGCCGTGGAGCCGTACTTCGAGAAGAAGCAAGCCGATGCGCAGCAGGACGCCCCCGCGAATCGGGACAGCGGACAAGGCGTGTTCTTCCCGGAGGTGGCGATCACGTTCGCCGTCGTACCGGGCGAGCACTACCACGTACCGCTGCTGCTCAACCCGTTCGGCTACTCCGTTTACCGAGGGAGCTAGCTAAATGACTGTCAATTCCCGCCCTGCCCGTCCTGTGATCCTGGGACAGAACCAGTACGGCAAGGCCGAGAACCGAGTCGTCAAGATCACGCGGGACGGCGCCACCCACCACATCAAGGACCTCAACGTGTCCGTGTCGCTGAGCGGCGACATGGAGGAGGTCCACTACTCCGGCTCCAACGCCAACGTCCTGCCGACCGACACCACCAAGAACACGGTGTACGCGTTCGCCAAGGAGCACGGCATCGAGTCCGCCGAGCAGTTCGGCATCCACCTCGCCCGGCACTTCGTGACCTCGCAGGAGCCGATCCACCGCACCCGGATTCGCATCGAGGAGTACGCCTGGGAGCGGATCGAGACGTCCGACGCCGGCTCCGGGTCCAGCGGCACGGACGAGGCCAAGCACTCCTTCGTCCGCAAGGGCCAGGAGACCCGGCTGACCCAGATCACGTACGACGGCGAGTCGTGGGAGGTGATCTCGGGGCTGAAGGACCTGGTCGTGATGAACTCGACCGACTCCGAGTTCTGGGGCTACGTCAAGGACAAGTACACGACGCTCCCGGAGGCGTACGACCGCATCCTGGCCACCCAGGTCTCCGGCCGCTGGCGGTTCAACTGGACCGACGACGAGCAGGAGATGCCCGACTGGGAGAACTCCTACGAGCAGACGAAGAAGCACCTGCTCCAGGCCTTCGCCGAGACGTACTCGCTCTCGCTGCAGCAGACGCTCTACCAGATGGGTTCGCGGATCATCGACAACCGCACCGAGATCGACGAGGTCCGCTTCTCGCTGCCGAACAAGCACCACTTCCTTGTCGACCTGGAGCCCTTCGGACTGAAGAACGCCACCGAAGACGGTGCTGTGTACTTCGCCGCCGACCGTCCCTACGGCCTCATCGAGGCCACGGTCCTGCGGGACGGCTGCGAGGCGCGGATCCCGGTGGACCTCACCAACCTCTGACCCTCCTCCCTTTCGGCACCCGTGACCGGGGAGGCGCATCTCCCGGCTCCCCGACCACGGCACTCAAACTTCCGGGGTCCTGCCGTGCCCACTTCACAAGTCCACTGAGCGAAAAGGACGAATCATGGCAGCAGCCCAGCGCATCGTCATCGAGAACGGCGCGATCGCGACGGTCGACGCGGACGACACCGAGTACACGAACGGGTACCTCGTCATCGCCGGCAACCGCATCGAGGCGCTCGGCGCGGGCAAGGCCCCCGAGGGCCTGGAGAACGTCGTACGCCGCATCGACGCGTCCGGGCACCTGGTCACACCCGGCCTGGTCAACACGCACCACCACTTCTACCAGTGGATCACCCGCGGACTGGCCACCGACCACAGCCTCTTCGACTGGCTGGTCGCCCTCTACCCGATCTGGGCGCGCATCGACGAGCCGATGGCCTACGCGGCCGCGCAGGGCTCCCTCGCGGTGATGGCCCGTGGCGGTGTCACCACCGCGATGGACCACCACTACGTCTACCCGAAGGGCTCCGGCGACCTGTCCGGCGCCATCATCCGCGCCGCCCGCGAGACGGGCGTCCGCTTCACCCTCGCCCGTGGCTCCATGGACCGCGGCGAGAAGTCCGGCGGCCTGCCGCCGGACTTCGCCGTGGAGACGCTCGAGAGCGCCCTGGCCGCCACCGAGGAGACGGTCGAGCAGTACCACGACGCCTCCTTCGACGCGATGACCCAAGTGGCCGTGGCGCCCTGCTCGCCCTTCTCCGTCTCCACCGAACTCCTGTGTGAGGGCGCCGCGTTGGCTCGCCGGCTAGGCGTGCGGCTGCACACGCACGGCTCGGAGACGGTCGAGGAGGAGAAGTTCTGCCACGAGCTGTTCGGCATGGGCCCGACCGACTACTTCGAGTCGACGGGCTGGCTCGGCGAGGACGTGTGGATGGCGCACTGCGTCCACATGAACGACGCCGACATCGCGGCCTTCGCCCGGACGAGGACCGGCGTCGCCCACTGTCCGTCGTCCAACGCCCGTCTGGCGGCAGGCATCGCGCGGGTGCCCGACATGCTGGCGGCCGGCGTCCCGGTCGGCCTCGGCGTCGACGGCACGGCGTCGAACGAGTCGGGCGAGCTGCACACCGAACTGCGCAACGCGCTGCTCATCAACCGCCTGGGCGCGCACCGGGAAGCGGCGCTGAACGCCCGTCAGGTGCTGCGCCTCGGGACGTACGGCGGCGCCCGAGTGCTGGGCCGCAGCACCGAGATCGGCTCTCTGGAGCCGGGCAAGCTCGCCGACCTGGTGCTCTGGAGGCTCGACACCGTCGCACACGCCTCCATCGCCGACCCGGTGACCGCGCTGGTCTTCGGTGCGGCGGCGCCGGTGACGGCGTCGTTCGTGAATGGCCGTCAGATCGTCGAGGCGGGCCGCCTGCTGCACGTCGACGAGGACGAGATCGCCCGCTCCACGCGGGCCGAGGCCCAGCGCCTGGCGCGGATCGCCGCGGGATAACTCCTCGTCGCCGAACGACATCCGATCTCCGGCCGGGAGGGACGGCTCCCGGTCGGCAGCCGTGGACCCGAGCGGGGTTCATGGCGGCCGTATCCGGGGCGCGTGCGTGGACGCGCCCGCGCCCCGGACGGTCCCGGACGGGGGGCGTGGCCGCAGTCCTGCTCAACCTGGTCTTCAACCACCCCGGCGACGGCCGCGAAGCCCACGACGTGACGCATCCGATGGAAGCGGGGGAGGAGATCGTCGCCGACGGGACACCTTGTGCGCCTGGGAGGCTTTCGTGGAGGGGTGAGGCGGGGGCCGGTCCGCTGGAGGCCTGGCCGAGGGGTGAGGCGTGGGGGGCAGGTCCGCTCGGGGCTCGGCGAAGGGCTGAGGCGTGGGGCGGGATCGCCGTGGGACCCGGGGAGGCCCGAGCCCCACGGCGGTCGCTGGGAGACGTCGTGGAGGTCTGACGTGCGCGGAGGAACCGTCGGAGCTGGACCGGCGCGACTGGAAGCCCCGTCCTCCGCCACCTCCCCGTAGGTCACCCCCTCCGCCCCGAACGCAGGACCACCGCCCCCAGCGTCAAGGCCCCCACCGCGATGCCGGTCGCCACCCGGAACGCCAGCTGGTAGCCCTCCGCCGTGGCCGGGAGCAGCTCCGCGCCGCCGTTCAGCAACCCGTCCGTCCGGCTCGCCGCCAGCGTCGTCAGTACCGCCAGGCCCAGCGAACCGCCCACCACCTGCGTCGTGTTGAAGAGGCCGGAAGCCAGCCCCGCGTCCTCCTCCCGCGCTCCCGACATGGCCAGCCCGGTCAGTGCGGGCATCGCGGCCGCGAACCCCGTGGCCAGCAGGAGCAGCGGCGGCAGCACGTCGGTGGCGTACGAACCCTCCGCCGGGGCGCGGCTCAGCAGGGCCATGCCCCCGGCGATCAGCACCAGCCCGGCCACCAGCACCCGATACGCCCCGAACCGCTCGATGGTCCGCGCCGAAAGGCCCAGCATCAGCAGCCCGATGGCGACCGGCGCGGGAAGGAACGCCGTCCCGGTCGCCAACTCGCTGAAACCGAGTACCCGTTGCAGATACAGCGCGCCGATGAACTGGAAGCCGTACATCGTCCCGATCATCAGCACCTGGACGGCGTTCGCGCCGGCCAGCAGCCGCGAGCGGAACAGCCGCAGCCGCAGCAGCGGGCGTGCGGCGCGGGCCTGGCGGAGGGTGAACACCACGAAGAGCCCGAGGGCCAGGGCGGCCGGCAGCAGAGTGGCGGCGAGCTCGCGATCACCGGCGCCCACGATGACGTACACCGTCAGCATCAGCGCGCCGGTGACGAGTGCGGCCCCCGGATAGTCGGCGCCCTTACCGAGCCCCGCGCCACGCTCCGGCGCCAGGACCCGGACCGCCGCCAGCCACGCCACCACGCCGATCGGCAGGTTGATCAGAAAGATCCAGTGCCAGCTCAGGGCCTGCGTCAGCGCCCCGCCGAGGAAGGTGCCGAGCGCCCCGCCCGCCGCGCCGACCGCGCTGAACACCGCGATGGCGCGGGCCTGTTCACGTGGCTCGGGGAACAGGGACACCAGCATTCCGAGCACCACGGCCGACGCCATCGCGCTGCCCGTACCTTGCAGCGCCCGTGCCGCGATCAGCACGTCCTGACCGGTGGCCACCCCGGCCAGCACCGACGCCACGGTGAACACGGCGAGGCCCGCCGTGAACATCCGCTTGCGGCCCACCAGGTCCCCGAGCCGGCCGATCAGCAGGAGCAGCCCGCCGAACGGGATCAGATAGGCGTTGACGACCCAGGCGAGCCCCGGCCCGCTGAACCCCAGATCGCGCTGGATGGCCGGCATCGCCACCGTGACGATGTTGCCGTCCAGGATCGTCATCAGCGCTCCCGCGCACAGCACGACGAGGGACGCCCCACGGGAGTACGTTCGGGACGGCGCCACCCGTGCCGGTGACTCGATCGACGTCGACATGCTTGCTCCAACCACCCTAGGTGCACGACTTGTAACGGAGTACATCGTGGGTGACCATGGGTAGCGGCATAAGGAGGCAGTTCGATGTCCCAGAGGAACACCGGTGTTACCCCGCAGGTCGTGAACGCGCACGCATGCCCGGTGCGGGAAGTTCTTGACAGGGTCGCCGGAAAATGGAGCGTACAGATCCTGGTCGCGGCCGCTCAAGGGCCCATCCGCTTCACCGAGTTGGAGCGAGGCATCGAGGGCATCAGCCGCCGTATGCTCACGCTCACCCTGCGCAACCTGGAGCGCGACGGCCTGGTGACACGCACCGTGTATCCGACGGTGCCGCCGAGGGTGGAGTACGAACTCACGCCGGTGGCCCAGGAGCTGCACGAGACGCTCCAGCGGCTGACCGACTGGGCCGAGCGCAACCGCGTGTACATCGCCGAGGCGCGGGCGGCCTACGACGTCGAGCGCCAGCCGGAGTTGCTCGACGCGTAGGCGGCGGGCCCTGCTGGACGGGTTCGGCGGCAGGCCACCCGCCGACGGCGGGACGCGCTAGATCCCGAACAGAGCCAGGTCCGTCGCCAGCTCCTTGAATATCTCCTGGGGGTCGGCGACCAGCCTGCGCTGCTTGAGGTCCATGATCCCGCCGACCGCGGTGATCTCGGCGGCCACCGTGCCGTCGGTCTTGCGCACCAGCTGCACGATCCGGAACGTCTTGCCCTCGCCCCACTCGAACGCGCAGGTCACGTCCACCTCGTCGCCGGCGAGCAGCTCACGCCGGTAGCGGATCGTCGTCTCCAGCGAGACCGGACCCACGCCCCGGCCGACGAGCTGCGCCTGGCTCACCCCGGCCGCCTGGAGCAGCGACCAGCGGGCGTGCTCCGCGTAGTTGAGGTACACCGCCTGGTTGAGGTGGCCCTGCACATCGGTCTCGTACCCTCGGACGATGACCCGGACGGAAAACGGCTCGCTCACGACTTCCTCTTCTCGTGTACGGCTTCTCGTGTACGACGCATTGATCTCGTCCGATCCTGGCATGCGCGGCTCACGCCCGGCGCGGGGAGGCCAGCAGACAGCGCGCCCTCGTCCGCGCCTCCGTGTACTCCCCGGCCTGCCAGCCGGCCGCCTCCAGCGTGGCCGCGTACGCCCCCAGCGCCTCGCCGGCCGGTCCGTACACGGCGACCGCCTCGGGCTGTGGGGTGGCACGTACCCGGTAACCGTCGCCGTCCGTCCCCTCCGGCCGGTGCCCGGCGGCCTCCAGGGCGAGTGCGGCGGCCCGCACGAGATGCGTGCGCTCCCACCCGCACGGCCGGTCCATGGCCCCGTCCGGATTGGTCATCCGGCGCAGCTCGAGCAGCCCCTGCCAGGCGCTGTGCACCTCCCGCACCCGAGCCGGACCCGCCGTCCCGGCCGCGTCGAGGGCCTCCTCCTCCTCCTCCTCGCCGCCGACGCGAGCAGCGAACCCCCCACCGCCTGCCGCGGCGGCGGCCGCCGGGACGGTGGGCTCCTGCGCCGGCGACTCCCTTGTGCGATGTCCCGCGGGCGTCAGGAAGTGGTCGTGCGGCGGGCGCGGGTGGCGGAAGGCGAGCCCCCGTTTCACCAGCGCCGCGAGCTGTGCCTCCGTACCGCGCAGCCGCCCGGTGACCGGGTCGGCGGCGTCGATGACACGCCGCTGCGCGGCGCTCGGTGGTCGTGTCACGGCGTGCTCCTCCCGGTCGTCGGCTTCTTCGAAGCGTACGACCGGGGTATGACAGCGGGACGCACTAGGGAGTCGGCCGGATGTTCCAGCCCGCGATCACCGGGCGCATGTGCTCCGTGCCCAGTCGGCACACCGTGCCCGTGGCCAGCTGGAACAGGGCTCCCTGCGACGGAGCCAGCCCCAGCCGGCGGGCGGTCAGGACGCGCAGGAAGTGGCCGTGCGCGACCAGCAGGACGATGCCCTCGGTGTTCGCCATGGCCGCGTCCACCTTGGCGAGCATCCGGTCGGCACGCTCCCCGACCTGCTCCGGGGTCTCCCCGGGATGTTCGGCCGGCCCCGGTGCGACCCCGTCCGTGAACAGGAACCAGCCGGGGTGCATGCGCTGGATCTCGGCGGTGGTGATCCCCTCGTAGCCGCCGTAGTCCCATTCGCGCAGGTCGGTGTCGACACGGCAGTCGTCCACCCCGATGAGCTGAGCCGTCTCCCGGGCCCGCTGCATCGGGCTGACGAAGGCGGCGCCGATCCGGTGCGAGCGGATCAGCGGAACCAGCCGCCGCGCCTCGTCCCGCCCGTGCTCGGTGAGCGGTACGTCCGTCCAGCTGGTGTGCCGCCCGGACCGCGACCATTCGGTCTCACCGTGCCGGACCACAAAAAGATCACCCATGTCCCCAGATTATGGGCGTGCGGCGTGCGGGACGCGTCCGACTACTGCCGGTAGCCGCTCAGGAAGCGCCCGATCCGGCCGATTGCCGCCTCCAGGTCGTCCGCGTACGGGAGGGTCAGGATGCGGAAGTGGTCGGGGGCGGGCCAGTTGAAGCCCGTGCCCTGGACCACCTGGATCTTCTCCCTCAGCAGCAGGTCCAGGACGAACTTCTCGTCGTCGTGGATCTTGTGGACCTTGGGGTCGATGCGCGGGAACGCGTACAGCGCGCCCTTGGGCTTCACGCAGGACACCCCGGGGATCTCGTTCAGCCTCTCCCAGGCCATGTTCCGCTGCTCGTGCAACCGGCCGCCGGGCGCGGTCAGTTCACGGATGGACTGGCGGCCGCCGAGCGCCGCCTGGATGGCGTACTGCGCCGGCGCGTTGGCGCACAGGCGCATCGAGGCCAGCATGGTCAGACCCTCGAGGTAGTCCTTCGCGTGCTGCTTCGGGCCCGTGATCACCAGCCACCCCGAGCGGAAGCCCGCCACCCGGTACGTCTTCGACAGGCCGCAGAAGGTGAGCACGACGAGGTCGGGGGCGAGCGCGGCGGCCGAGTGGTGCACGGCGTCGTCGTAGAGGATCTGGTCGTAGATCTCGTCCGCGAAGACCATCAGGCCGTGCCGGCGGGCCAGGTCGAGGATGCCCTCCACGACCTCCTTCGGATAGACCGCGCCCGTAGGGTTGTTGGGGTTGATGACGACCACGGCCTTCGTACGGTCCGTGATCTTCGACGCCATGTCGTCCAGGTCCGGGTACCAGTCGGCCTGTTCGTCGCAGAGGTAGTGGACCGCCTTGCCGCCCGCGAGAGTCGTCGCCGCAGTCCAGAGGGGGAAGTCCGGGGCGGGGACGAGGATTTCGTCGCCGTCCTCCACCAGCGCCTGCACGGCCATCGACACCAGCTCGGAGACGCCGTTGCCGAGGAACACGTCGTCGACACCGACCTCCAGGCCCAGGGTCTGATAGCGCTGGGCGACGGCCCGGCGGGCGGAGAGGATGCCGCGCGAGTCGGTGTAGCCGTGCGCCTGCGGGAGCATCCGGATCATGTCCTGGAGGATCTCCTCCGGCGCCTCGAAGCCGAACAGCGCGGGGTTGCCGGTGTTCAGGCGCAGCACGCTGTGGCCCGCCTCCTCCAGCGCGTTGGCGTGCTCGATCACCGGGCCGCGGATCTCGTAACAGACCTCGCTGAGCTTGTTCGACTGCCGGAACTCCATTGCGCCCCTCCGGAAACTCGTGTTGCTTGGTTTTACCAAGCGGGAGCTTGGAAAGTCCAACAACACGTCTAGACTGCGTCGCATGTCACCACGCCGAAGCTACGACCAGTACTGCTCCGCCGCCCGCGCGCTCGACGTCGTCGGCGACCGCTGGACCCTGCTGATCGTCCGGGAGCTGCTCGCGGGTCCCCGCCGCTACACGGACCTGCACGCGGACCTGCCCGGTGTGAGCACGGACGTACTCGCCTCGCGGCTGAAGGACATGGAACGCGACGGACTGACGACCCGCCGCCGGCTGCCGCCGCCGGGAGCGGCCTTCGTGTATGAACTCACCGTGCAGGGACGGGAGTTGCTGCCGGTGCTGCAGGCGCTGGGGGAGTGGGGGCAGCCCGAGCTGGGCGAGCGGCGGCCGACCGACGCGGTGCGCGCGCACTGGTTCGCGCTGCCGTTGCTGCGGGCCCTGGAGGGCGAGGGACTGGTCGAAGTCCACCTGGAGGAAGGGGACTTCCATCTGTTCGTGGGGGTGCAGGAGGGGCCGGTGTACGGCGACGGGCCCGCACCCCGGGAGCCCGACGCGAGGCTCGCCATGGACACCGGCACCTGTACGGCCGTCGCCCGGGGCGAGTTGGGGCTGCCGGACGCGGTGCGGGCCGGGCGGATCGCCGTGACCGGTGACGGCACCGTGGCCAAGGCGCTGCGCGAGGCCTGAGCACCCGGGCAGCGGAAAGGCCCGCCACGGTCGTGCGGCGGGCCTTTCGTCGGACGGGCTCGGGGTCACACGTTCGGCGGCACCCGAGTGGGTCGTCCCGATCCGCGCGTCAGCGCGTAGCCGCCGACACCGGCGAGCGCGGCGAGCGCGCCGCCCACCGCGGTCCACACCCAGCGGTCGGACCACCAGCCGGAGGACCAGCCGTCGTCGGGCTCCAGGCTGGAGAGCACCGCGCTCTTCGACGACGTGTCCTCGTCGGACCCGGACCCGGACCCGGACCCCGACTCGGCCTCGGCCTTGACCGCGGCACCCGGTACCAGCGGCTCGGCCAGCGAGCCGTCCACCGCGGCCGAACCGCCGATGCCCTTCGAGTCGACGTGGACCTCCGCGTTCACCGGCTGGCCCAGGTCGGAGTCGGCCAGGTTCACCACCGTCAGCCGGATGTAGTACGTGCCCGGCAGCGGGTCGTTGGCCCACGGCTCCGACCAGGAGCGGACCGTGCGCAGGATGCAGGCCAGCTCGACGGAGGCGGTGCCCTCGGCGGCGGTGCGGGTCTGGGCGCCGTACTGGCAGGACTGGCGGCGGCGCAGGCCGTCGTACACGTCGAGCTGCCAGGTCTCCGCGGTGTGCGTCTGAGGCAGCTTCACCGTCGCCCTGACGTTCGGCCGCTGCCCCGCGTCGGCCGGGAACGACCAGTACAGGTAGTCACCCGTAGAGCCGCTCGCGGTGGCCTGCTGCTCCTGTTCGATCTCCGTCGCCGTACGGAACGACGTGCCCGCCCGAGTGGGCGCCTGGCCGTCCTCGGAGGCGCTCGGCGACGGCGTGGAGTCGGCGGCGGCCGGGGCCGCGGCGATTCCCAGCGCCAGCAGAGCGCCGGTCAACACACGTGTGATACCCATCAGTTCGTCCTCCAGACCGCGACACGCCAGCGCGACACCCAGCCCCACAGCAGACCCGCGACGAAGCCCGTCAGCACCAGCGCGCCCAGCAGCCACCAGCCGCGGCCGAGGCCGAAGGAGGCCACGTCGCTCGCCCTGCTCGGCCCGTCGACGACGTCCACGGTCAGCTCCAGCGGCAGACCCGGGCTGGTCTTCACCCCGGCCGCGGCGGAATAGGAGTTGGTGACCTGGAGGCAGACGGTCTCGGCGGTGGCGGTGTCGTCGTCGCTCTCCGCCTTCGGGTAGCGCAGGCCCGTCGAGATGACGTCCGTACGGCCGTTGCCCGCCGCCTCGCCGCGCACGATCTCACGGCCGTGCGTGGTGACCGCGCGCAGCAGCACGCCGTAGTCGGGGTTCACGGCCCGGTCGGCCGCGACGCTCACCGAGGCGCGCAGCTCCTGGCCGGGGTCGACGTCGACCTTGTACCAGCGCTGCTGCCCGAACTCCTCACGGTCCGTGTAGAGCCCGGACTTGAGGGACGGTGCCTGCGCGCACTGCGCGGCGCCCTCGATCGCCACCGGCGTCACCACCGGATCGGCGGCCCGGTCGACCAACTGGCCCACACGGTCGGTCAGTTCCTCCTTGTGCTGCACGGAGGTGTACGTCCCACCGGTCGCGTCGGCGATGCAGCTGAGCTGGTCCCGGGTCTTGGCGTCCGGCACCAGCCCCAGGGTGTCGATGGTCAGCCCGATGCCCTGGGCTGCTATCTCGCGGGCCACCTCGCACGGGTCCAGCGGCTGGCAGGTGTCCTCGCCGTCGCTGATCAGGACGATACGGCGGGTGCCGTCACCGTCGCCGAAGTCGCCGGCCGCCTTCTGCAGCGCGGGGCCGATCGGCGTCCAGCCGGTCGGCACCAGGGTGGCGACGGCCGTCTTGGCCTCGGTCCGGTCCAGCGGGCCGACCGGGTAGAGCTGCGCGGTGTCCGTGCAGCCCGTCTTCCGGTCGTTCCCGCGGTAGTTGGCGCCAAGGGTGCGGATGCCGAGCTGCACCTCTTCGGGTGTCGCGTCGAGTACCTCGTTGAACGCCTGCTTCGCCGCGGCCATCCGGGTGCCGCCGTCGATGTCGGCGGTCCGCATGGATCCGCTGACGTCCAGTACCAGTTCCACCTTGGGCGCGGCCTGTTCGGTCTCGTCGGCGACCGCTCCGACGGGAAACGCGATCCCGGCCGTCAGGGCGGCGAGCACGGCACAGACTCCTGCCGCCAGCCGTTGTCTTCTGATCATCGGCGGATCCTATTGATCCAATGCGTCGTGAACCAAAACGGGCCGGTGACAGGCGGACGGGCCGGTCCGCGAGGACCGGCCCATCCTTCGTGCCGAGGTGGTGCCGCCGACGGGGGTTTCCCGCCGGCTCCCCTGCTACTTGCGCTTCAGAGTGAAGTCACTGGTGACCGTCGCTCCCTTCTGGATCTTCACCGTCCGCACGGTGGGCTGGTAGCCGTCCTTGGCGACGATGACGGTGAGCGGGCTGTTGCGGGTGTCGAGCCACAGGGCGTACGTGCCGTCGGAGCCCGTGGTCAGCGTGTACGTCGAGGCCCAGCTGTCGATCTGCACGGTCGCCTTGGCCAGCGGTGCGGTGCCACCGGAGGCCGTGGCACCCAGGACGGTACCGGTGATCTTGCCCCAGCTCTTGGGCGGGTTGACGTGCAGGCTGACCGGGACGTGCGGCACGGAGTACGGCGTGTCGCTGCTGACGGTCAGGTTGGCCTTCAGCTCACCGGGCTGGGTCACTTCGGGAACCGAGGCGTCCAGGGAGACGGTGACGGTCGCGCTCGCACCGGGCTGGAGAGTGAGCTGCTGGGTGCTCTCGTTCAGCCATGTGACGTCGCCCGACCCGACCTGGTCGTAGCCCGGCAGCAATTCGACCATCGCGGTCGGCGCGCCGGGTGCGTAGCCGCCGCCGACCTTGTAGAAGCCGGGGGCGCCGCCGCCACGGTAGGTGGGGAGGCTGGGGTTGGGAAGCGCGCTCCAGGTGCCGGACTCCGGGTCGAATGCCTGGCTCCGGTTGCTCAGCGCGCTGTTGCTGACACCGCCGGTCAGCAACAGCAGGCCATTGGCCGCGGTGTTGACCGTGCCCCACTGGGCAGCCGGCATGTCCGCGAGCTGGGGCCAGCTGTCGGGGTTCGGGTCGTAGACGTAGGTGTGGGTGACGTCGTTGTTGCTGGCGCCCAGCCCGCCCGCACAGTAGAGGAGGTTGTGGATGGCGCCGCAGGCCTCCCACGAGATCGGCTCGGGGTAGGCGGCGATCGTGGACCAGCTGTCGGCGTCGGGGTCGTACACGCCGGCGTCGGTGGTGCCGCAGGTGCTGGTGCCGCATCCGCCGATCATGTAGAGCTTGCCGCCGACCACGGCGTTACCGGCACCGGCGTACGGCGTGGGCGCGGCCGCGCCGGTGGTCCAGCTGTCCGAGGCCGGGTCGTAGATTTCGAGCCTGGCGTCGGGGTTGCCGGTCGGCCCCCAGCCGCCGACGGCGGAACGGGCCGCTGGACTGTGTCAACGGTCAGAGGTCCAGGACGACTTCGGTCGTGGGACGGCTGCAGCAGACGAGGACGCTGCCGGGCTCCGGAGGTTCGAGCGGCTGCGGGGAGTAGCTGATGTCACCGGAGACGAGCGGGGTGACGCAGGTGTGGCAGACGCCGGTGCGGCAGGACCAGCGGGTGGGGATGTCGCAGGCCTCGGCGAGGTCGAGGAGCGACGTGTGCTCCGCCGACCAGGGGGTGCTGATGCCGCTGCGGGCGAAGGTGATGAGCGGACCGGTGCCCGTGGGCCCGGGCGGCTGGTGCGGTCGTACCGTCGTGCCGGACGTGACACCGGGGTTGACGGCGGACAGGGCACCGAACTGCTCCGTATGGATCCGCGCCGGGTCCAGACCGTGCTCGCGCAGCATGCCGCCCAGACCGTCCATGAAGGCGGGCGGCCCGCAGAGATAGGCGTCGGCGTCGGCGGGGACACCCATGGCTGCGAGCGACTCGGCAGTCGGACGGCCGTGCGTGATGTGCGGCTCGTCGGGGCACGGCGCCTCGGCCGTGTAGTAGATGTGCTCGTGGGCGTCCGGGAGTCGGGCCAGCAGCGTGTGGGCCTCGTCGGCGAAGGCGTGGTGGGCGCGGTCGTGGGCCGTATGGATCCACCACACCGGGCGGGGGCCCCGTGCCCCGGCGAGGCGATGGAGCATCGCCATCACGGGAGTGGCGCCGATGCCCGCCGAGGCGAGGACGACCGGGCCAGTGCCCTCCTCGAGAACGAACGTGCCGCGCGGGCTCGCGATGTCGACCAGGTCGCCGGGGCGCAGGCCGGTGTGGATGTAGCCGCTGACCCGGCCGTGGGGTTCGTGCTTCACGCTGATGCGATAGGTGTCGGCGCCGGGCGCGGACGACAGCGAGTAACTGCGCACCGTGGGCCCGGTGTCGCCGACCACCAGGCGGACGGAGAGGTACTGGCCGGGTCGGGCCTCGGGCAGGGGAGTGCCGTCGGTGGTGTCGAGGTAGACCGAGGAGACGGTCGGCGTCTCGGGCACGATGCGGGCGACACGCAGCGTCTTGAACCCGGGCCAGCCCGCTTTCTGCCGGGGCTGTTCGCCGGCGGCCAGCTCGCGGAACGACTGCTGCCAACCGGGGCTCAGCGCCGGGACGTCGAGCGCTCTGCGCAGCTTCTCCGGGTCGCGGCCGGGGAGATACAGCAGGGCGTCCGTGTCCGCGACCGTGAGGTGCTCGGGTCCCCGGCCGACGAGGGTGATCTCGTCGCCGCTTTGGACCCGGCCCTCGGTGAGGACGCGCAGATAGAAGCCGGGGCGGTGATGGGCGACCAGCAGGGAGGCCATCGCGGGCTCGCCCAGGCGCATGCCGACGCGGTAGCAGGTGACCCGGGGCTGGGTGACCTCGAACTCGGCCTCGCCGATGCGGTACCGGTCGCCGATGCACACCTCGTCGTCGGGCAGCCCGTCGACGGTGAAGTTCTCGCCGAAGTTGCCGAACGTCAGGTCGTCCCGGCCGAGCTGTTTCTGCCAGTACCGGTACGACTCCACCTGGTAGACGAGGACGGCGCGCATTTCGCCGCCGTGCCCCGCCAGGTCGCCCTGGCCGTCGCCGTCGATGTTCAGCCGTCGCACCATCCGGGGCCCGTCGACCGGAGCCTTCCAGACACCCGTGCGGACGGTCCGGTCCTGCCAGGAGACGTCCTTGGGCATCCCTACGTTGACGGACACCAGCGTCGCCATCGCGGTTCTCCTCCGTGGGTGGCCGTACAACGGCCGATATTAGTTCTCCGGCCGACAGCGCCGCGATTCGGTGGTCGTAAGACTTTTCTCTTCTCCGCCAGGATTTCCCGACGGGGCTGCGCGGATGGTTGAAAGGTCTCCATTCGCTTTTTCTGGCCCCGTCATTCATTTCACGCATGCGCGCGAGGTGGCGTGGCCGCGCCGTGCTGCACGAGACTGATCACATGGAGTTCAAGCTCGAGGTCGTCATCCTTCCGGTGACCGATGTCGACCGGTCGCCGGCCTTCTGCACCGAGGGGCCGGGTTTCCATACGTGAGCCGAGGACTTCACCCGTGCTCGTAATCCCGCGCACGGGATTCTCACGTGTGACCCGAAGCCTTTGTTCGCGGACCGCGTGGTCGAGCATCTGATGGCCGACGGCACGGACCTGGTGGCGGGACCGGAGCCGACGGCCGCCACCGCGCGCGTGTACGTCCCGGGCCGGGAGGAGATGATGGTGGTGGCCTCGCCCTCGCACCCTTGCGCCGCGCGCGCGTCGGTGGCGGTCGAGGACCTCGCCGGCGAGCCGTTCGTGCACGACGACCCTGAGAACGGCATGGGCGCGTGGAACGGCAGGACCGGGGCGCGCGGCGGCTCAGGGCTACCGCGCCGCACAGGACCAGGTCCACCCCGTCACGCGGGGCCCACCCTGTGCCGTGCCCGGAAGTCGATTCCCGTCGCCCGGAGCGTCACTCAGCGGCGGTCGCGCGGGTGCGCTCGTAGTGGCGGCGGGCCTTCATGCGGTTTCCGCACACGGCCATCGAGCACCAGCGGCCCTTGTTGGTCCTGCTGCGGTCGAGCAGGAAGCGGCGGCACTCCGGGTTGGCGCACGCGCGCAGCCGACCCGGCACGGGAATGCATAACCAGAAACATCGAAGAAGGAGGTTAGAGAGATGGCGCCCGCAGTCCACCACCGCACCGGCACCGTCGATGGCCTGGAGGTCTTCTACCGCGAGGCCGGCGACCCCCAGGCGCCCACCGTCGTCCTGCTGCACGGCTTCCCGACCAGCTCGCACATGTTCCGCCACCTGATCCCGGCGCTCGCCGACCAGTACCACGTCATCGCCCCCGACCACATCGGGTTCGGCCAGTCGGCGATGCCGGACCCGAAGGACTTCCCGTACACCTTCGACGCCCTGACCGACGTCACCGCCGGACTGCTCGAGCGGCTCGGCGTCGACCGGTTCGCGATGTACGTCCAGGACTACGGCGCCCCCATCGGCTGGCGGCTCGCCCTGCGCGACCCGGACCGCGTCACGGCGATCATCACGCAGAACGGGAACGCGTACGAGGAGGGCTTCGCGAAGCCCTTCTGGGACGGCGTCTTCGCCTACGCCTCGGCGCCCGGCCCCGAGACCGAGGCCCCCATGCGCGGTGCCCTGACCGCCGAGATCACCCGCTGGCAGTACGTGAACGGCGTCGGCGACCCGACCCTGGTCAGCCCCGACAACTGGATCCACGACCAGGCCCTGCTCGACCGGCCCGGCAACGACGAGATCCAGCTCAGGCTGTTCCGTGACTACCCCACCAACGTGGACTCCTACCCACAGGTCCACCAGTACTTCCGCGACTCGCGGGTGCCGCTGCTCGCCGTCTGGGGCGAGAACGACGAGATCTTCGGCCCCGACGGCGCCCGGGCCTTCGCCCAGGACCTGCCCGACGCCGAGATCCACCTGCTGCCCTCCGGCCACTTCGCCCTGGAGAGCCACCTCGACACATCACCGAGCACATCCGCGACTTCCTCGGCCGCGTCCTCGCCCGCCCGGCCGGAGCCCTGACGACCTGACCGGCAACCACAACACGCCACTGCCCCACGCCGGGGCGCGGCCTCCCGCCCGCCCTGGACCCGGAAGGAACTCATCATGGGACTGTCCTGGCAACAAGGCCCCCTGTCCGCCGGCGCGATCGGGCACTTCCTCACGCCCGAACCGCTGCCCGAGCGGCTGCTGTTCGTCGAGCGGCTGCGCAGGCGCATGCGCGTGAGGTTCCACGACACCTGGATCGCCGACAGCGAGAACGTGCTCCTGCTGCACGAGCCCGGCCGCTACCCCGTCGCCTACTTCCCCCGCGCGGACGTCGACGAGAAGGCCCTGGTTCCCAACGGCAAGGTCACGCGGCACAAGGACCTCGGCGACACCACCTGGTACGCGGTCACCGCCGGCGGCCACACCACCGAGCGCGCCGCGTGGGAGCCGACCGCGCTGCCCGCGCACGCCGCCGACCTCCAGGGCCGTATCGCGTTCGCCTGGCGGGCGATGGACGCCTTCTACGAGGAGGACGAACGCATCCTCGGCCACGCCGCCGACCCCTACCACCGCATCGACATCCGCGACACCTCCCGCACCCTCGAAGTCCGGGCCGCAGACACCGTGGTGGCCCGCTCCGAGCACCCCGTCGTGCTGTACGAGTCCGGCTTCGCCCCGCGCTGGTACGTCCCGCGCGCCGACATCGACGAGGCGCAACTGAAGCCCGTCGAGGGCCAGACGTTCTGTCCCTACAAGGGACTGTGCGACTACTACGACATCGGCGACGCCCACCGCGCCGCCTGGTCGTACCGCAATGCCTACCGCGAGGTCGGCCGGATCGGCGACCTGGTGTCCTTCGAACCGGACCAGGTCGAGGTCCACCTCGACGGCAAGCGCCTCGGACTCGAGCCCGGCCAGAAGGTCGTCCCGCACGGCGTCGACCGCGGCCTGGATGCCGACGAGGTCAAGGGCCACTGAGTCTGTGCGCCCATTTCCGCATCCCGTGTCCCCCGCCGGTATTCGAGAAACCTGGGACCGGCCACGAAAAGACGCCTCCCGGAACTGTGGGTGGCACGCGGCCTGACGGGCCGGCTCGATACCACCCGGACCGGTGACGGACACTGGAGTCTGCCGGTGCGGCTCGTACAGAAGGAGAACACGCCATGCGTATCGCCGTCGTAGGAGCGGGCGGTGTCGGAGGGTACTTCGGGGCCCGGCTCGCCGCGGGCGGGCACGAGGTCACCTTCGTCGCGAGGGGAGCGCATCTGCGGGCCGTCCGGGAGCACGGCCTGCTGGTGCGCAGCCCGCTCGGCGACCTGAGAGTCCCGGCCGCGTCCGTGGTGCCGGCCATCGCCGAACTGCCGCCCGTCGACGTGGTGATCGTCGCCGTGAAGCTGTGGGACACCGAGGACGTCGCGGCCCAGTTGCGCGATGTCGTGGGCGCCGGGACCCGCGTCGTCTCGCTGCAGAACGGGGTCCGCAAGGACGATGTCCTGCGCCGCCATCTGCCCGCGGAGGCCGTGTGGGGAGGCGTCTGCTACATCTCCGCCGTCATCGAGGAGCCCGGAGTCGTCGTCCACCGGGGCGAGTTGCAGAAGCTGGTGTTCGGTCCTTACGGCGAGGACTCCCACCTCACCGCCGAGTTCCTCGACGCGTGCCGCTCCTGCGGCATCGAGGCGGACCTCAGCCCGGACATCGAGCGGGTCGTCTGGGAGAAGTTCGTCTTCCTGGTGGGCCTTTCCGCCACGACCAGCGCCGTACGGCAGCCCATCGGGGTGATCCGCGCCGACTCCCGTTCCAGGGAACTGCTGCACGACGTGATGGCGGAAGCCCTCGAGGTGGGCCGGGCCGCCGGAGTGAAACTCGACCCGGGCTTCGCCGACGAGCGGCTGGCGTTCTGCGACACCGTGCCGGCTGGAATGTCCTCCTCGATGCATCACGATCTGACCCAGGGCAACCGACCCGAACTGCCCTGGCTCAGCGGGAGCGTTGTCGACCTGGGCCGCGAACTGGGCATCCCCACACCGCGCAACCGCACGATCGCCGACATCCTCGCCCCTTATGAGCTGGGACGGCCCGAGGCCGGCTCCTGACGGTCAGTGCAGCGGATTCGGCAGCGTCGTCCACTGGTCGCCCGGGATGTCCCGGGACAGGCGCATCAGCGTCAGGGCCTTGGCCGGGACGGGGGATTCGCGCAGGGCGGTGAGGTCGGGGCCGGCGGGCAGGTCGCGTACGGCCGTGTCGAGGGCGGAGCGCAGCGACGCGGCCGAGCCCGCCGTCCCGGCCAGCGACCCCGCCATCAGGGAGCCGAACAGCTTGCGGCGCAGAGCCGTCTCGTCGTCCGTGACCAGGCGCCCGGTGAGCGGCGGTGGCGTGATGCCGTGGCGGGTCAGGCGGGCGGGGCTGATCCGGATGTCGGCCAGGTCGCGGTAGATCAGGCGAACGGGCGTGCCGGAGGCCGACAGGACCACGAGGAGGTTCTGGCCGTGCGCCTCCAGGGCCACACCCAGCTCCAGCAGGCGCAGGCCGACCGTCAGTGCGAGGCGGGTGAGGGCGGCGAGCCGCTCGGGGGAGCCCGGCAGGTCCGTGGCGGCCAGGGAGGCCACCGGCAGTACCTGCTCGCCCGGGGCCGCATACATCTGCGGCGACTCGCGCAGTACGGCCGCCAGGTCGGAGGAGTCGGCCGTGATCGCGCCCAGCGTGCGGGTGACGTGCAGCAGCCCGTCCGTGCGGGCCGCCAGCTCCTCCGCGAAGGCCGACAGGGTCGCGGACGCGGCGACCGAGTACCGGGAGATGTCCCGCACCGACGAGGTCAGCCGGGTGCTGAGCGCCGTCTTGACATGCGGTCCGCCCGGCAGGGCGAGCGTGCGCAGCGACATCAGCGGATGGGCGGCAGGACCGTTCTCGCAGGGGACCTTGAGGACGTGGGCGGCCTGCCAGGGGTGCACCGGGATCAACAGCCGAGTTCCGTCCCGGAGTTCCTCCGGCCAGTCGCCGGTCAGCAGAGACTCCGAGGCGTCGACCGGCACCGTCCCCAGCCGCACCACCGGCCGGTGCTCGGGGCCGTACGCCAGCTGCTCCGCCACCGAGAAGCCGGGCCGGGAACGGCAGTTGGGGTGGAAGGGATGGCCGTCCACCACCCGCTGCTCCCACTCCCAGTCCCGCTCGGGCCACTCCGCCGAGTGATCGGGCTGCCCGGCCCGCGACAGCGCCAACGAGGCGGTGCTGTGCGCCAGTTCGGCCGCGAAGCCGGTCGCGTGCGGCACCGCCAGGCCGGTCATCAGCCGGGCCGGATCGTCGTACGGCACACCGTCCAGACGTACGGCGCTCACGTAGGCGTCGGTCGCGTACGGATCCGCGAGCGGCCCGCGCAGCGCCCGGCCGTCGGCGAGCCGGAGTTCCAGGCCCTCCGAGCCCGCCACCCGCCGTGTGACCCAGGGCAGCGGCTCGTGCGCCAGCGCCCGCCACAGCCGCGTCAGCACGGCCGCGCGGGCGCCGGGCAGCTCGGCCGCGTACCGGGGCACCAGAGCGGGCCGTATGTCGGCCAGTTCGGCCGCGACCTGGGCTTCGGCGGTCGGGGGACGGTGCACGGGCGGGCTCCTCGGATCAGGGACGGGACGGTGACGATCGCACATGGGACGGGCCGTGACGACCGCGGGGGTGCGACGGCCGTGACTGCCAGGACCGGCGGTCACGATCTCCGGACACGGCAGACATACTCATCACGAACGGACCGTCCGGGCGCATGATTCCGCCCGGACGCAGGACAACGATTGGATCGCATGGACCCCATGCACGCCCGTGACGACGTCGGAGAGCGCGCCGACGCGTACGCGGCCGCGCCCCTGCTCAGCTGTCTGCTCCGGGAAGTGGCCGAACCGCTCGACGCTCCCGGGGACCGGCGCGTGTACCGGCTGCCCGGTGGGCGGCTGTTGAGGGTGCGCGGAGAGCGGCGCCCGGCCGAGCCCGAGATGCACGCGGCCGGCGCCTGGCTCCGCATCGGCCACACCGAGCTGGTGAAACTCGTCGCCGAGGTGCTGCGCGGGTACACGGGACTGCCGGGCGACGACCTGCCCGCCGAGATGATCGACAGCCGGGACACGGTCGTCGCGCTGCTGACCGCCCGTGCCCGGGCGACGGCGCCCGAGGACCCGTATCTGCGCTCGGAGCAGTCCCTCATCACCGGCCATCCCTGCCACCCCGCCCCCAAGGCGCGGGGCGGCGGTCCCGCGGCGGGCTGGCTGCCGTACGCCCCCGAGGCGCACGCACGCTTCCCGCTCGTGCTGCTCGGTGTGCGCGAGGACCAGGCCGTCGAGGAGGGTGACACCGCGGCACTCGACGCGCTCGGCACGGCACCGCCCGGCTACCGGCTGCTGCCCGCCCACCCCTGGCAGCTCGACCTCGTCGCCCCCACGCTCGCTCCGGCCTTCGCAGACGGCCGACTGGTCCGGCTCGGCACGACCGCCTTCGACACCTGGCCGACCGCGGCGATCCGCACCCTCTACGAACCCGAGCGCGACCTGTTCCTGAAGTTCAGCCTGGACGTGCGCATCACCAACGACATCCGCCGCCTGTGGCGCCACGACCTGCGGAAGCTCCGCCGTACCGACACGGCCGCCGCGGGCGCCTTCGCCGCGCAGGACGGCACCGCGGCCTGGCTGTCCGACCGCGGCCACCGCACCGCCGCCTTCGCCTACGAGGAACTGGCCGTCCTTGTCCGCGACGGCCTCGGGGGTCACCTCCTGCCCGGCGCCACCCCGCTGCTCGCCGCCGGGCTCGTGGAGGGCTTCGACGGCAGCCCGCTCGCCGCCGCGGCCGACCCCGCGGCCTGGTGGGCGGCCTATCTGCGCCAGGTCGTCCCGCCCGCGCTCACGGCCTTCGCGGACCACGGCGTCGTGGTCGAGGCCCACCTGCAGAACACGCTCGTCGCCGTGGACGCCGCGGGGCTTCCCGTCCAGGCCCTGTTCCGCGACGCCGAGGGCGTCAAGCTGCTGCCGGACGTGTCCCGGGAGGCCGGCTGGGAGCGGCTGGTGTACACCCTGGTCGTCAACCATCTCACCGAGATCGCCGCCGTCCTGGCCGAGCTCCACCCCGGCCTCGACCCCTGGCCCGCCGCCCGCGCCGAACTCGCCCGCCACGACCTCCCGGAGATCCCCGCCCTGCTTGCCTCGCCCACCCTGCCCGGCAAGACGAACCTGCTGCTGCGCTGGACCGGTGCGGACGGTGCCGACGCCCGCTACCTGCCGCTTCCCAACCCGCTGCGCGACCCCTGACCGGGCCCCTGCCTTACGCTGGCCGGTGTGCTGCGCGACGTGACCGCTGTTCGATACGTGACCCCGCTGAGGTCCGGGGGCTCCGTGCCCGGAGTCGTCGAGGCCGACGACCTGGGCACGTACGTCGTGAAGTTCACCGGTTCCGCGCAGGGCCGCAAGCCGCTGGTCGCCGAGGTGATCGTGGGCGAGCTGGCACGCGCCCTCGGGCTGCGCTTCCCCGAGCTGGTCCTGGTCCACTTCGACCCGGCGATCGCCCGGGACGAGCCGCACCAGGAGCTACAGGACCTCCTGGACGCCAGCCACGGACTCAACCTCGGCATGGACTACCTGCCGGGCGCGAAGGACTTCACGCCCGAGGTCGCCGGGACGTTTCCGGTGGACCCGTTGGAGGCGGGCCGGATCGTCTGGCTGGACGCCCTCACCGTGAACGTCGACCGCACCGTCCACAGCTCCAACCTCATGGTCTGGCCGACCTTCGGCACCGCGCCCCCGCATCTGTGGCTGATCGACCACGGTGCCGCCCTCGTCTTCCACCACCGCTGGGACGCCTCGGCCCCGGAGAAGACGTACGACTTCCGTCACCACGCCCTGGGCCACTACGCGCCCGACACGCGCGCCGCCGACGCCGAACTCGCGCCCCGGGTCACCGGAGAACTGCTGCAGGGCATCCTCGCCGAGGTGCCGGACGCCTGGCTCCGGGACGAGCCCGGCTTCTCCACGCCCGACGAGGTCCGGGCGGCGTACGTCGGCTATCTCGCCGCGCGCGTACGGGCGTCGGCCCAGTGGCTGCCCACCGATTTCCCGAGCCGCGAGGAACTCGCGGCCGAGGAGGCCGCCCGCGCGGCGAAGACGCAGCGGGGCCGTCCGAAGTGGCTCAAGCGGGTCCCCGATCTGCACGGCGAACCGGCGGCGGAACAGGATTGGTCGGTGCATCTGGGATGAGTCATCGAGTACAGATCGAGTACTGCACGCAGTGCCGCTGGCTGCCGCGTGCCGCATGGCTCGCCCAGGAGCTGCTGACGACCTTCGAGGCGGAGCTGACCGAACTTGCCCTGAAGCCTGGCACGGGCGGGGTGTTCGTCGTGCGCGTGGACGACGAGGTGGTGTGGGACCGGCGCGAACAGGGCTTCCCGGAGCCGACGCAGGTGAAGCGGCTGGTACGCGACCGAGTGGCCCCGGGCAGATCCCTGGGCCACTCGGATCGTTCGGACGTCAGCCCCTGAGCTGCTCGTAGGCCGGCAGCGTCAGGAAGTCCGCGTAGTCCTCGTCGAGGGAGACGTGCAGGAGCAGGTCGTGGGCCTGCTGCCAGCGGCCGGCCGTGAAGGCCTCCTCGCCGATCTCCGCGCGGATGTTCCCGAGCTCTTCCGCGGCGACCGTGCGGGCCAGCTCCGGGGTCGCCTTCTCACCGTTCTCGAACTCGACGCCCGCGTTGATCCACTGCCAGATCTGGGAGCGGGAGATCTCTGCGGTGGCCGCGTCCTCCATCAGGTTGAAGATGGCGACCGCGCCGTGCCCGCGCAGCCAGGCCTCGATGTAACGGATGCCCACCTGAACCGCGTTGACGAGACCCGCGTACGTCGGCTTGGCGTCGAGGGAGTCGATGGCGATCAGGTCGGCCGCCTCGACGTGGACGTCCTCGCGCAGCCGGTCCTTCTGGTTGGGCTTGTCGCCGAGGACCTTGTCGAAGGACTCCATGGCGATCGGCACCAGGTCGGGGTGGGCCACCCACGAGCCGTCGAACCCGTCGTTCGCCTCACGGTCCTTGTCCGCCTTGACCTTCTCGAAGGCGACCTTGTTGACCTCCTCGTCGCGCCGCGACGGGATGAACGCCGCCATGCCGCCGATCGCGTGCGCGCCGCGCTTGTGGCAGGTGCGGACGAGGAGTTCGGTGTACGCTCGCATGAACGGGGCCGTCATCGTCACCGCGTTGCGGTCCGGCAGGACGAACCGCGGCCCGCCGTCGCGGAAGTTCTTGACGACGGAGAACAGGTAGTCCCAGCGGCCGGCGTTCAACCCCGAGGCGTGGTCGCGGAGTTCGTAGAGGATCTCCTCCATCTCGTACGCGGCCGTGATGGTCTCGATGAGCACGGTGGCGCGGACGGTGCCCTGCGGGACGCCGACGTGGTCCTGTGCGAAGACGAACACGTCGTTCCAGAGGCGGGCCTCCAGGTGCGACTCCGTCTTCGGGAGGTAGAAGTACGGCCCCTTGCCGAGGTCGAGCAGCCGCTGGGCGTTGTGGAAGAAGTACAGCCCGAAGTCGACGAGCGCCCCCGGGACTTGCCGGCCCTCGGCGTCGACGAGATGACGCTCGTTCAGATGCCACCCGCGCGGGCGCATGACGACAGTGGCGAGCTGGTCGGCGGCCTCGAGGGCGTACGACTTCCCGGACGCCTGGTCGGTGAAGTCGATGCGGCGGGTGTAGGCGTCGATCAGGTTGAGCTGGCCGATGACCACGTTCTCCCAGGTAGGCGCGGAGGCGTCCTCGAAGTCCGCGAGCCAGATCTTCGCCCCCGAGTTGAGGGCGTTGATGGTCATCTTGCGGTCCGTGGGGCCGGTGATCTCGACGCGGCGGTCCTCGAGGGCCGCGGGAGTGGAGGCGACCCGCCAGGAGTCGTCCGCGCGGATCGCGGCGGTCTCCGGGAGGAAGTCGAGTGTGGAGGTGCGTGCGATCTCGGCGCGGCGCTCCGTGCGGCGGGCGAGGAGTTCGTCACGGCGCGGGGTGAACCGCCTGTGCAGCTCCGCCAGGAAGGTGAGCGCCTCACTTGTGAGGACCTCCTCCTGCCGGGGCAGGGGCTCGGCGTCGACGATGGCCAGCGGGGACGACGCTGGTGCGGACATGAGCTGTCACTTCCTTCAGCGGTGGCACCGAGTGCCAGTCGTTCCGGGTACGGCGAGTGACGCCCTCGGAGCGGGAAGGCGCTTCTGATCAGTGGATACTAGTTTCCTCATCGTGGAACTTCAATGGTTTGTTGATGTCGAGATTCTCCGGGTCGAGGCAAGGTGACGCCCGGTGCCACCCCGCTCACTCAAGGTGGACCAGATCGGCTTCGGTGTCGATGTCGTACGGCTCGGCCACGTCCCCGCACTCGACGAGCGTGATCGCCTCGTCGTGGGCGCGCAGATAGGCGCGGGCACCCCGGTCCCCGGTGGCGCTCGCGGCGATGCCCGCCCAGTGCGCGGCGCCGAACAGCACAGGGTGGCCGCGCACGCCGTCGTAGGCGGCCGACACCAGCGATCTCTCGTCCCGGTACCCACCGAGTACCCGCGCCACGGCTGCCGGTCCGATGCCGGGCTGGTCCACGAGCACGACCAGCGCGGCCCGCGCGTCCGTGCCGGAGAGGGAGTCGAGCCCGGCGCGCAGCGAGGACCCCATGCCCTCGGCCCACTCCGGGTTGTCCACGAGGACGCAGCCGTCCAGCACGGCCCGCTCCCGTACGGCGTCCGCGCCGGCGCCGAGCACCACATGGACTCGCGTGCACCCGGCGGCCCGGAGCACTCCGACCGCGTGCTCCACGAGGGGCCGCCCCCGGTGTTCCAGCAGTGCCTTCGGCCGTCCGCCGAGCCGTCGACCGCCGCCCGCGGCGAGGAGCAGCCCGGCGATCGGGTCCTGGTTGTCCGTCATGTGTCCTGTCATACCTGACGCAGGGGTCGATGACCCGTTTCGAAGGACTGAATTTCGGTCCGCGGAGTGGCGCTCGCCGTACCGGGTGGCGTTTACTGACCGGCGTCCCCCGGTGCCCGACCGACGCCCGGGGACAGCGCGGTACCGCGAGACGTGGGCGCACAAGGACGTGCGAGGGGGAGGGCTGTGTTGCGGAGCTTGGGGCAGAGGCCAGTGACCGGCATCGACGACGACCCGAGAGTGGCGGAGTTGCGGACCGCGGTGTCCCGGCTGCGCCGCGAACTCGCCGCTCACCCGGCCGAGTTCCCCGACCGCGGCATCGCCGAGGACGAACTGGCCGCCCTCGCCGCGATGACCTCGGGCGGCATCCCGGAGACCCCGCGCCTGCGCCGCTCACTGCTGCTGATCGCGGGCGCGATCGGCTCGGTCAGCGCACTGGCGCGAGGCCTGTCGGACGTACGGGACGCCGTGGACCTGTTCGCGGAACCCCGGCGCAACTGATCGGCGCGGGCCGCGATGGCCAGGCGTGTGATCAGGCCGTCCCCGAACTGGCCAGTGCCTGGGACAGCTCCGTCGCCACCTGCTGGAGCACCGGCACGATCTTTTCCGTCGTCGATTCCGTGACCCGGCCCGCCGGGCCCGAGATGGAGATGGCCGCGGCCGTGGGGGAGCCGGGGACCGAGACCGCGAGGCAGCGGACGCCGACCTCCTGCTCGTTGTCGTCGACGGCGTAGCCCAGGCGGCGGACGTCCTCCAGTGCGGCGAGGAAGCCGTCGGCCGTGGTGATGGTCCTGTCCGTGGCGGCCGGCATGCCGGTGCGGGACAGGAGGGCACGGACCTCGTCGTCGGGGACGTTGGCCAGCAGCGCCTTGCCGACGCCCGTGGAGTGCGGCAGCACGCGCCGGCCGACCTCGGTGAACATCCGCATCGAGTGCTTGGACGGCACCTGCGCCACGTACACGATCTCGTCCCCGTCCAGCAGCGCCATGTTGGCCGTCTCGCCGGTCTCCTCGACCAGCCGCGCGAGATACGGCCGCGCCCACGTGCCGAGCAGCCGGGACGCGGACTCGCCGAGGCGGATCAGGCGCGGGCCGAGGGCGTACCGGCGGTTGGGCTGCTGACGTACGTACCCGCAGGCCACCAGCGTGCGCATCAGGCGGTGGATGGTCGGCAGCGGCAGCCCGCTGCTCGCAGAGAGTTCGCTCAGGCCGACCTCGCCGCCCGCGTCCGCCATCCGCTCGAGCAGGTCGAAGGCGCGCTCGAGGGACTGGACCCCGCCGCTCGCGGACTTGGCGGAGTCGGTGGTGCTGGCGCGGGACGTCGGCACGGCGCGTTCCTTTCGGGGGCTGGCACGAGGGCAGAAGCCTATCCGGCAGGTGGCCGGCTCCCAGCTTGTACGGACGGACGTTCTGCCTGTCGGAATTGTAATTCCGCTCTGTGGAAGCGTCTAGACCGGCTGCCCGGGCTGCCCTGGAATGAAGTGTGCCCTTGACGGCGTGCGAGCGGGAGTGAAGACTCCTTCAACAGAACGTTGAAATCTGTTACGTAGGAGTAAATCCCGTTTCCCGGAAGTGGAACAGCGGCAGAGAGAGGGGTCCGGGTGTCCGACGCCGAACTGGTGCTGCGCTCGACACGCGTCATCACCCCGGAAGGGACGCGGCCCGTCTCGGTCGCCGTGTCCGCCGGGACGATCACGGCCGTACTGCCCCACGACGCGCCCGTGCCCGGGACCGCCCGCCTGGAGGACCTCGGTGACGACGTCCTGCTGCCCGGCCTCGTCGACACCCACGTGCACGTCAACGATCCCGGCCGCACCGAGTGGGAGGGCTTCTGGACCGCCACGCGCGCGGCAGCGGCCGGCGGCATCACCACCCTGATCGACATGCCGCTCAACTCCCTGCCGCCCACCACGACGGTCGACCACCTCCGCACCAAGCAGCGGGTCGCCGTGGACAAGGCCCACGTCGACGTCGGCTTCTGGGGCGGCGCGCTGCCCGGCAACGTCAAGGATCTGCGCCCGCTGCGCGATGCCGGCGTCTTCGGCTTCAAGGCGTTCCTGTCGCCGTCCGGCGTCGACGAGTTCCCGCACCTCGACCAGGAGCAACTCGCCCGGTCGCTGGCGGAGATCAGCCGGTTCGGCGGCCTGTTGATCGTGCACGCCGAGGACCCGCACCGCCTCGCCGCCGCCCCGCAGCGCGGCGGCCCCCGGTACGCCGACTTCCTGGCCTCCCGCCCGCGCGACGCCGAGGACACGGCGATCGCGAGCCTCCTGGACCAGGCGAAACGCCTCCACGCGCGCGTGCACGTCCTGCACCTCTCCTCCAGCGACGCCCTGCCGCTGATCGCCGCCGCCAAGGCCGACGGCGTCCGCGTCACGGTCGAGACCTGCCCGCACTACCTCACCCTGACCGCCGAGGAGGTCCCGGACGGTGCCGGCGAGTTCAAGTGCTGCCCGCCGATCCGCGAGGCCGCCAACCAGGACCTGCTCTGGCAGGCGCTGGCCGACGGCACGATCGACTGCGTCGTCACCGACCACTCGCCGTCCACCGCCGACCTGAAGACCGGCGACTTCGCCACGGCCTGGGGCGGCATCTCGGGTCTGCAACTGAGCCTGGCCGCCGTGTGGACCGAGGCGCGCCGGCGCGGGCGCGGGCTGGAGGACGTGGTCCGCTGGATGTCCACGCGCACCGCCGGACTCGTCGGCCTCGATGCGCGCAAGGGCGCCATCGCGCCCGGCCACGACGCCGACTTCGCCGTCCTCGCGCCCGACGAGACGTTGACCGTCGACCCGGCCGCCCTCCAGCACCGCAACCGCGTCACGGCGTACGCCGGCAAGACCCTGTACGGCGTCGTGCGCTCCACCTGGCTGCGCGGCGAACGCATCGTCGCGAACGGCGAGTTCACCGAACCGAAGGGACGACTCCTGAGGCGTACTCCCTGATCCCGTCCCGCACCGCACCCGCAGCGGCCGACACCGAAAGGAACCCCCGTCACTGTGACGTCGATCCCGAGCTTCACCGGCGACGCGAACCCCTACGGAGGCGGCGACCCGTACGCGGACTACCGCACCGCCGACTTCCCCTTCACCCACCACGCGAACCTCGCCGGCCGGCAGCTCGGCGCCGGTGTCGTCGCCGCCAACGACGAGTTCTTCGCCATGCGCGAGAACCTGCTGGTGCCCGGGCGCGCCGAGTTCGACCCCGAGCGCTTCGGGCACAAGGGCAAGATCATGGACGGCTGGGAGACGCGCCGCCGGCGCGGTGCCTCCGCCGAGCACCCCTGGCCCACGGCCGACGACCACGACTGGGCGCTGGTCCGGCTCGGCGCGCCGGGCGTGATCCGCGGGATCGTCGTCGACACGGCCCACTTCCGCGGCAACTATCCGCAGGCGGTGTCGGTCGAGGCCACGGCGGTGTCCGGTTCCCCGTCCCCCGAGGAGCTGCTCGGGGACGACGTGAAGTGGACGACCCTCGTCCCGCGCACCCCCGTCGGCGGGCACGCTGCCAACGGCTTCGCCGTCGATGCCGAGCAGCGCTTCACGCACGTACGCGTGAACCAGCACCCCGACGGCGGCATCGCGCGCCTGCGCGTGTACGGCCAGGTCGTGCCGGACCCGCGGTGGCTCGAGGCGCTCGGCACCTTCGACGTGGTCGCGCTGGAGAACGGCGGCCGGGTCGAAGACGCGTCCGACCTCTTCTACTCCCCGGCGACGAACACCATCCAGCCCGGCCGTTCCCGCAAGATGGACGACGGCTGGGAGACGCGCCGCCGACGCGACCGGGGCAACGACTGGATCCGCTTCCGGCTGGCCGCCCAGTCGCAGATCCGCGCGATCGAGATCGACACCGCGTATCTGAAGGGCAACAGTGCGGGCTGGGCGTCGGTCTCGGTGCGGGACGGCGAGACCGGCGAATGGCGCGAGATCCTCCCGCGCACCCGCCTCCAGCCCGACACGAACCACCGCTTCGCGCTGCCGGCCCCCGCCGTCGCCACGCACGCGCGCGTGGACATCTTCCCGGACGGCGGCATCTCCCGGCTGCGCCTTTTCGGCTCCCTGACGGAGCCGGGGGCGTCGGCGCTGTCCGCACGCCACCAGGAACTGGGCGGCTGACACCGGGCGCTCCGAGAACGTCGGATGAACAGGATGAAACAGACATAACCACCCATTCTGTCCGGTTTGTTCGGCGTTCATGTCCATCCCGGGCGGTCGGCCGGAACTCTTCGGTCCGCCTCCCGCGTTCTCCCCTCGTGACTCTTCAGCAAGAAATCGTCGGCAACGCCATGCAGATGGCGGTCGTCAACCTGAACCCCGGCCAGACCGTGTACTGCGAAGCGGGGAAGTTCCTTTTCAAGACGACGAACGTGACCATGGAGACGCGGCTGTCCGGACCGCCCGGGAGCGGCGGCCAGCAGCAGGGGGGCGGTGGCGGCATGGGCGGCATGCTGCGCCAGGCCATGGGCACCGCGATGCAGGTCGGCCAGCGCATGCTCGCCGGCGAGTCGCTGGCGTTCCAGTACTTCACCGCGCAGGGCGGCGAGGGCACGGTCGGCTTCGCAGGCGTGCTGCCCGGCGAGATGCGTGCGCTGGAACTCGACGGCACGCGCGCGTGGTTCGCGGAGAAGGACGCCTTCGTGGCCGCCGAGTCCAGCGTCCAGTTCGGCATAGCCTTCCAGGGCGGCCGCACCGGCATGAGCGGCGGCGAGGGCTTCGTCCTGGAGAAGTTCACCGGTCACGGCACGGTGATCATCGCGGGCGCGGGCAACTTCATCGACCTCGATCCGGCCGACTTCGGCGGGCGCATCGAGGTCGACACGGGCTGCGTGGTCGCCTTCGAGGAGGGCATTCAGTACGGCGTTCAGCGCGTCGGCGGCCTCAACCGCCAGGGCATCATGAACGCGGTCTTCGGCGGCGAGGGACTGTCCCTGGCCACCCTGGAGGGCCACGGCCGCGTCATCCTGCAGTCCCTCACCATCGAGGGCCTGGCCAACGCCCTGAAGAAGGCCCAGGGCGGCGACAAGCAGGGGCCGACGGGAGGCCTGTTCTCGACGCACGCCGGGTGAGGCGGCGGCCGCCCGACCGATGAGTTGCGGGTGCCCCCAGGGTCTGACCTGATGACAACGGACCCAGTACCGGAAAGAAGGCACCCGCCATGGGCAAGCTCGTCTCCACCATGTTCGTCACGCTCGACGGCGTCTACCAGGCGCCGGGCGGTCCCCAGGAGGACACCAGCGGCGGCTTCACCCAGGGCGGCTGGAGCTTTCCGTACGGCGACGAGGACTTCGGCCGGTTCGTCACCGAGGTCTTCGACCGTGTGGGCGCCTTCCTGCTCGGCCGCCGTACGTACGACATCTTCGCGGGCTTCTGGCCGAAGGTGACCGACCCCGCCGATCCGGTCGCCTCCCGGCTCAACTCGCTCCCGAAGTACGTCGTCTCGTCGACCCTCGAGAACCCCGAGTGGGCCGGCACCACGGTGCTGGGCGGCGACCTCGCCAAGGAGGTCACACCGCTCAAGGAACGGACGGACGGCGAACTGCAGGTCCACGGCAGCGGCGCCCTCGTGCGCTCCCTGCTGGCGCTCGACCTCGTCGACACGCTCCACCTGCTGACGTTCCCCGTAGTGCTCGGCGCGGGCCGCCGTCTGTTCGAGGAGGGCGCCGTCCCGACCGCGTTCCGGCACAGCGCCGGGCGCGTCACCGGAGCCGGCGTCTCCATCCAGTCGTACGACTTCGCGGGCCGCCCCGAGTACGGCGCGTACGAACTCCCGGACGAGGCCTGACCCGCGGGGCGAAACCCCTGGCCGAAGATCACCCGCACGGGTACGGTGATCTCTCCGAACGGGAGCCGCCGACGTCTCCACGAGTCCGACGCAGACCGGGAGAGCCGCCCCCATGTCGTCGATCGCCGCACCCCGGGCCCTCGCGCCCCGCCGCGCCTGGCAGACCGACCTGCCCGTCCTGCTCGTCGCCCTGTTCTGGGGCGCCAGCTATCTCGCCGCGAAGGACATCACCACCGCGCGCACGGTGCTTGCGGTGCTGGTGCTGCGTTTCGCCGTCGTGCTGCCCGTGCTGGCCGCCGCCGGGCGGCGCTCGCTGCGGGCCCTGACCGGCGCCCAGTGGCGCGGTGCCGCACTGCTCGGGGGAGCGGGATCTTCCTGCTGGAGACGTACGGCGTCGTCCACACGTCCGCCACCAACGCCGGTCTGATCATCAGCCTCACCATGATCTTCACCCCGCTCGCCGAGGCCGCCGTGACCCGCGCGCGGCCGTCCAGGGACTTCGTCGGCGCGGCGGCCGTCTCCGTGCTCGGCGTCGTCCTGCTGACCCAGGGCGGCGGCTTCACACGCCCCTCCCTCGGCGACCTCCTCATGCTGCTCGCGGCGCTCGGCCGCACCGTGCACGTGCTGGCCATGTCCCGCGTCAGGGCTGTGCGGGGCGCCGGCGCCCTGCCGCTCACCGCGGTCCAACTGGGCACCGCCGTCGCGGTGTTCGCGGTCCTGTCGGCCGGCACCGGCCCGACGCCGTGGGCGGTCGCCGCCGGATTCGGCTTGCGGGAGTGGTCCGGGCTGCTGTTCCTGTCCGCGCTGTGCACGCTGTTCGCCTTCTTCGTGCAGATGTGGGCCGTCCGCCGCACCTCGCCGTCCCGGGTCGGCCTGCTCCTCGGCACGGAGCCGCTGTGGGCCGCGGCGGCCGGCATCGTGCTCGGCGGGGAGCGGCTCGGCGCGCTCGGCCTCGCGGGCGGCGCGCTGGTGCTTGTGGGGACCGCGTGGGGACGCCGGGCGGCAGGTTGACCTCCCGGAAACTCACCACAAATCTCAGTGCGGCTCACGTCGCCCGGTCGTTGCTTGTGCCGGTGACCCGTTCGAGGGCTGTTTGGCAGCGGCACTTTCCCCATCGGCCGTCGGACTGGTCCGTCGCTGGCTTGGCCGCACCGCCCGGGTACTTCACGAGCTGCGGAACGGCCGTGGGGCTCTGGCGGATTTCCAGCGAGCGAGCAGGGGAAGAGTCCGATATGTCCAATCACTTCACCGGTCTCAGCCTCGGGCCGCCGCTCGGCGACCAGCGCCTCGATCTGTGCGACCTCTACGCCTTCGGCGCCCCCGGCGATCCGAGCAGGACCGTTCTCATCCTCAACGCCAATCCCAACGCCGATGCCCTGCACCCCGACGCCGTATACCGACTGAACATCGACAACGACGGCGACTACCTGACAGACATCGCCTTCAGCTGGGTCTTCAGCCCGCCGGCGGCCGACGGCTCCCAGACCTACAGCGTCTTCATGGCAACCGGTACGGAGTCCCGCAGCCCCGAGGCGGTCGGCACCAGGATCGTGTCGGACGCCGCCGTCTCCTTCGGCCCCCAGGCCAACGTGATCAGCAGCGGCGACTACAAGGTGGCCGCCGGCAGCCGCAGCGACGCCTTCTTCTTCGACTTCGACGGCATCAAAAACCTGTTCGACACCAGCGGCAACCGGAATTTCACCGCCCCGCATCTGGACGGGCAGTCCCCGTGGACCGGCGTCGACTCCAACACCACGGCCAACGTCTTCTCCATGGCCATCGAACTGCCGACCGCGGAGCTGGCGCCCAGACCCGAGCTGCACATCTGGGGCCGGTGCAGCGTCCTGCGCGACGGCGAACTCGTCCACGCGGACCGGGCCGGACACCCGTCGGTGAGCAGCTTCTTCAACACCGACGACACGAAGGAGGAGTACAACGCCGGCGAGCCGGTCAACGACCGGGCCAGGTGGACGGACCAGTTCGTCCACCTGCTGGGCCACACCGGCGGCTACACGCCCGAGGAGGCGATCACCGCGCTCGACGAGCACGGCATCCTGCCGGACGTGCTGCACTTCGACCCCTCCAAGCCCGCCGCGTACCCCAACGGCCGGACGTTCACCGAAGACGTCATCGACATCCGCGTCGCGTTCCTCACCAAGAACGAGGCGCCGCCCACCGGTCTGACACCGCACGCCGACACCTTGGACCGGTTCCCGTACCTCGGCGACCCGCACCCGGCAGCGGCCTCCTGAGGGTCCTGGCAGAACACACCCCGGGGCTCCCGGCGACCGTGCCGCACTGACGAATCCGTCCTCCGCCTCCCGCTCCTTGTCCAGCCGCACCGTGGCGATCGCGGCTCCGCCGGCGGCCGGGTCCTTGGAATGAGACAGGCGCGAGCCACCTCCCTGCACCTCAGAAGTGACCTTCTGAGGTGCAGGCCCTCGTTGGTGCCGGTGACGATGAAGCCCGGCAGCTCAGCGAAGAAATAATCGGTTGCCTGTGGGCGACGGTGGTGGATCCAATGATCGGCATGCTCACCTGGGCGCGCCCGCCGCGGCGAGACGTGACGAACGCGAACCGCGGGCCCGGGGCGACGCGCGATCCGGGCGGACTGCGACCGCATCGTCCCAGGGGAGACGCCACCCGATGAACACGCCACCATCGCCGTCCGGCGCGGAGCACACAGACGGGTCGTCCGTCCGCCTGGGCGCTCTCGTCCCGCTGACGCGGCCCGGCTGGGTCGAGGCGGGCCGACACCTGCTCGCGGGACTCGACCTGGCTGTTCGCGAGGTCAACGACTCCGGCGGGATCGACGGCAGACCACTGGAGCTGGTGGTCCGGGACACCGCGGCCGATCCGGAGCGGGCCGCGGCTGCCGTGGACGAACTGGCCGGCCTGGGCGTGGCCGCCGTGGCGGGCGAGTACCACAGCGTCGTCGCCCGCGCCGCAGCCGCCCGGGCCGACGCCCTCGGCGTGCCGTTCCTCTGCTCGTCCGCGGTGCTCGACGAGCTCACCGAGGAACCGACGGAGTGGGTCGCGCGCCTGGCTCCGGCCCAGTCCCACGGCTGGCGGATCTACGCGGACTTCCTCCTCGGCGCAGGCCGGTGTCGGATCGCCGTCGCGACCCAGCCGAGCGTCTACTGGGCGTCCGGGACCCGCGTCCTGCGAGACCACCTGGCTCCCCGCGGCGGCACCGTCGTCGAACTCGACACGAACGCGCTCACCCCCGAGGCCCTGTGCGACGCGCTCGTCGACCACGGCGCGACTGCGCTCCTCCTGCTGGTCGGCCATCCGGAGCCGGCGGTGCCTGTCGTCAGGGCCGTCCGGGGCGACCGGCGGCTCGCGGAGATCCTGATCGGCGCTCCGGCCGGACAACCTGAGTTCGCCGAATGGGCCGCGGTGCTGGGCGACGACGGCGCCGGGATCCCGTTCCTGCGCTACCTGCCCGAGCGACTCGCTCCGCTCGGCGAACGCGTCGGGAAGGAGCTCCGCGCGCGGCTGGACGAAGCGCCCTCCTTCGTCGCCTTCGAGGGCTGGGACACCGTCGCCGTCCTCGCCGAGGTGCTGCGTTCCCACGGCTCGGACCGGGCGGCCATCGCCGAGTCATGGCCGTGCGTGGCGGTCGAGGGCACCCGCGGGCCGATCCGGTTCTCCCGCACGCCGGGCATCAGCGTTTGGCAATGGGCTTGGACACCAATCCAAGTCGTTGATCGGGATCCGGCGGAGCCCGATCGCTTTCGGATCCTCCACGCCGGCTGACAGAGAACGGAGGTCCGACTGGGCATCGCAAGCCGGAGCAGGGAGTCAACGCGGCGCGTTGACGACCGACGACAACGCTGGGGGTCCCCGGACGAAGCCTGGGGAGAGGTGCGGCACCGGACGACGTGAGCCCGGCACAGGTCGGCAACAGCCTCTCCGTCGCCCCGTGCACCGGACGCTCGCCCGGGTCGCGCAGAGGCGCGTTCGCTGTCGCCGAGGAGTTCAGAGAGCGCGAGCGACTGGTCGCCCAGTGCGCCGAACCGGATGTCGGCGAGTTCGAAGGAGCACGCCCATGATCCCCGCATCGACGGCAGGCGAGGCAATCAGTTCAGCTGGGCGACGCGGTTCGGGCCCGAAAGGCATTCGAGTTCTGCGACCATTGTCGGCATGGGCGAGTTCGATGTTGTCGTGGGGGCGGGCACGCTTCGGAGCACGGCGGCCGATGCCGTGCAGTTTCCTCATCGGTGGACCTCTGAGGGCGTCACTGTGGAGACGCCCTTCACGGGGGCTCACTTGCTGCACCTGGCCGCCGCCGGGTGCGTGCTCAACGACGTCTTCCGAGAGGCCGAGCGACTCGGTTTCGATGTCCGCGGCGTGCGCGTGACCGCCTCCGGCGGCTTCGACACCGAGACCTGGCAGTCGACCGGGATCCGCTATGTGGTCGATCTCGAAAGCCCGGCCTCGGCCCGCGAACTGGACGCGCTGCTGGAAGCCGTGGACTCCGTCGCTGAGATCCCGAAGGCCATCCGTGCGGGTACGACCGTGGAGCGCGTTCAGTCGTAGCGCTCGTTCGGGACGATCACATCGAACCAGCGAAGCCTGACCTTGATCAGGGGGCGCACGTACTCGGTGAGGACGGCCGGCAGGAATCGACATCGACCAACTCCCTGCCCCCGGACCTGGAGTCGTTCGGCTGCGCGAGCGGCGAGCACGGTGGCGGCGATTCCGACGGCAGTGTGGCCCTGCATAAGTCTCGCCCCGTGGGTGACGCTCGCGGACGCCGGGCCGTCGTGCCGGGCTCTCGTGGAGGCGGCGTGATGGGTTGCGGCGAAGGCAAGTGCCTGGCTTCACGTTCGTGTTGATCCAGAAGCCATCTCCTGGCGCCTGTGACATCCAGGTCACGCCGACCGCTGGAGGAAGTGACCCCGGGTGGGGTCACGGCGCCTGCACTCCGGGGGGAGGCTCGCGGGCGCCGACATGCAGGGGCGATGGCGTCCCTTGCCGTGGTGTAGCCGATCAATGTTGAGGTGTGCGCGGGCTCGCTCT
>NZ_BMQA01000019.1 GCF_014647875.1 Streptomyces brasiliensis
GATCTGGATCAAAGACCTCGCTCAGACCACCACTTGATCACGATTCAATACGCGCCCTAAGAGTCATCACGTAATTCACGTGACGTCCGATGCGGCGAAGGCCTGGAGGCCGTCTGCCTGCCTTGATACCGGGTAGCCCCAGGCGGTCTGCCCGCCGCACGAGCCGGACGCCCAAGAGGCATCGCGTCCGCGCGCTCACCCCCAACGACCGGCGGACCACCACACAACGGTTCCGGCGGCGCCGCCGGATATCGTGGCCGAGGTCTTGTCCGACCACCACCTAGCCTTCTGAACCATGGGAAAGCGCCTCATGTCCAGACCCGATGACGAGCCGGAGCAGGGAAGCCGGCTATCGGAAACCACCCGGGTCGAAGCCTTCAGCGACGGGGTGTTCGCCATCGTCATCACGCTGCTGGTGCTCGACCTGCAAAACCCTGCGCACACACCCGGAGGACTGCTCTCCGCCCTCGCCGCCCAGTGGCCCTCCTACCTGGCGTTCTTCATGTCCTTCGTCTACGTGGGCGTCATCTGGCTCAACCACCACGCGCTCTTCCAGCGCATCGGCCACGTCGACCGAGGCCTGCACTGGGTGAACCTCGGGATCCTGCTGGGCGCCGTGGTCATGCCGTTCCCGACCGCGATCCTCGCCGAAGCACTGGCCCAGGACGCCACGGGCCGGGACGCCCAGGTCGCCGTGGCTCTATACGCGATCGCAGCGGCCTTGATGTCGGCCACCTGGTGGGCGGCATTCCGCTACCTGCGCAGCCGACCGCACCTGTGGGAGCCCGACGTGGAGCCGTCCTACATGCAGGCACAGCGATTCAGGCCTCTCACCGGCATGGCGCTGTACACGATCAGCGGTCTCGCCGGCTGGTTGGTCAGCCCGTGGGCGGGCATGACCTGCATCATGATCATGATCGTCTACCATGCGGTGACCAGCGAAGGGCTCCCCGCACGGGGAGTAAAGCGCCGACCCCGCCGCTCCCGTCCCGCTTGACCATTCGGCGACCAGCAACGCTCCGTACGCCGGACAGGACACTCCGACCGTCGCGGAGACCGCCCTCACCCACTCGAGCAGCGAAGCGGCGGCGGCCAGTTCACCCGCGACCACGTGTACGGCGATCCGTGCGGACAGGCCGAGGGGCAGCGTGGTGAGGCGGCCGCTCTCCCGGGCGAGCCGGATGTGCCGGTCGGCGAGCAGGAGAAAGGTTTCGTCGTCCCACAGGCTCACTCCATGAGGGTGGCGAGCCAGAGCCGGCGCAGACCCTCGTCCTCGGAGAGGCCCGGCCCACGGAACGCTTTCAGCGCCGGTCGCAGCCTCGGCACGCCGGCGGCGGCGCCGTCGAGGATCATCGTGGTCATGCCGTCCAAGAGCAGGTCGCTCGGGCGCAGGGGCTCTGCCGCCGGTGGTGCCGAACGTGCGGCGTCGGCCGCTTCGAGTTGGCCGATGCCTGTGACGATCGGGGTGGTGAACAACGCCGCGCAACCTCGATCAGGTTATGGACCTCCGTTGTCGTGAGTGGTGTGTACAGCAAACGGAGACCGCCGCTTCGGCGAGGGCTGTCCCTCCGGGAGGAGGGAGACGTTGTGATCGAGCGGTCCGTCGACGAGGGCGGTGTAACGCTCGGGACCCCCATACGAGTGGCTGCTTGCCGGGTTCGAGTTCGTCGTCGCCGTGGGCGACGGGGCTGCCGCCGGGCGGCACGGTGGCCTCGGCGAACCCGAGTGAACCGTTCGTGCCGTCCGCGGTGACCTCGACGGTGTAGGTGTCGCCCGCGAGCCCTCGCCGGACGCCCTCGGACCGCCGTACGAACACACCGCCCCGCGCCGTCCACCTCGAGTCGTTCTCGTCGGGAACGGGGAACTCATCTGCTGCTGCTTGGACTTCCGGAGGGGGGCGTCTCAGACGTGCTTGGGGGTCGGTGCAGGATGCTGTCGGGGTCGTAGCGCTTCCACAGTTCTCTGACGCGGGTGCCGGTCGGTCCGGGGTAGGCGCGGGTGAAGGTCGTGTCGTCGGGGGCGCTTTCGAAGTTCACGTACGCTCCGTCCGTGTGCGGGGCCAGGGTGTCCCAGACCGCGGACAGGGCGGGCCGGTCGTGGGGTGGGAACATCGAGGCGATGACCAGCGTCTCCTGGTGGCGGTGGGTGAAGGCGGTGGCGGCCGGGTCCGGGTCGCCGGCCGCGCCGCCGAGTGAGCGCAGCTGGATGAGGGCCGGGTCGGGGCCCGTCGCCGCTGTCACGAGGGCACGGGCCGCGTCGGGGGTGATGTCGGTGAGGAGTCCGTTGGTGGTGGTGGACGGCATCTGCCCGGTGTTGCGGTGCAGGTGGGCGGTGGAGACCAGGTCCGTGTAGGGCACGATGTGGGCCTGCTGGACGGTGACTTCGCCGATGCCGAGGAGCGGCTGGAGGGCTTGTTGGATGGTGGCAGGGTTGTCCGAGGCCACGACCGCCGTGATGACGGCGAGCGGTGTCGTGCCGTGGGAGGCCAGTATCACTTTCGTCGACAGTTCGCGTGGTGCCTGGGCCATGACGTCGCTCCAGCCCTGCAGGGTCTCGCCGGCCGGGTCCACGCGCGCGACGAGTTGGGCGAATCCGACGTCACGGAGTTCGGTGGCTTCGATCTCGAAGGCCACCGCGATGCCGGCGCCGGCTCCGGCGCCGCGCATCACCCACAGCAGATCCGGGTCGTTGACGGGGTCGGCGCGGACCTGGGTGCCGTCGGGCAGCACCACCTCGACCGCGCGGACGTGGTCGACGGTGAGTCCGTAGTGCCGTACGAGCCATCCGATGCCGCCGGCTGTGGCCAGGCCACCGACTCCGACGTTGCCGTGGTCGCCGGAGCTGATGGCCAGGCCGTGCGGGGCGAGTGCCTGGGCGACCTGGGCCCAGCGCGCACCCGCCTCCACGCGTACCAGGCGTGCGTCGCGGTCGAGCACGTCGACCCGGCGCATCTCACTGAGGTCGATGACGAGCCCGCCGTTGTTCGTGGCGCTGCCGGACAGGCCGTGCCCGCCGCTGCGGACCGCGAGCGGGAGCTGCTGCTCGCGGGCCAGCCGCAGTGCCGAGGCGACATCGGCGGCGGATTCGGCGAGGACGACCGCTGCCGGGCGGCCGGTAGTGGTGTACGTGGAGCGAAGCAGGGGGTAGCGGCGGTCGTCGGGGGTGATGATCTTGCCGGCGAGGTCGGTCGGCGATGTGCCGAGGGTTGTGGTCATCGTCCGTTCCTCATGGCTTCGACGTGTTCACGGACAGCGGGAGCGACCTCGGAGGCGAAGAGCGCGAGCTGATTCTCAGGGTTCACCGTGGGCCAGAACACGAAGGTGTCGAAGCCGAGGACGACGGCCCACTCGGTGAGCGTGTCCACCCACCGGTGCACGTCGCCGACGAGGCCCTGGCCACCCCGGCCGCCCGCGCCGATGGCGCCGATCACGTTGTAGATACGGCGGATCGATTCCGGGGCGCGTCCCGCGGCAGTGGCTGCTTCGTCGATGATCTCCTGGCGGGAGGGCACCTCGTCCGGTGGGACGTAGATGTTCAGCGGGGAGACCCAGCCGTCGGCCGAACGGCCCGTCACGGCCAGCATTTTGCGCTTCTGGGCGCCGAGCCAGAGCTCGACGGGCCTGGGTGGCAGCGGACCGGCCTGGTAGCCGGTCACCGAGTGATGGGGGCTCTGGAGCCGTACGGTGGTTCCGGCGAGGGCGCGGCGCATGAGCTCGAGCGATTCCTCGGTGAAGGCGACCATCTGATCGCCGCGCCGGGGCGTGCCGCCCATCGAGGCGATGGCCTCGGCGAAGGCACCGCCGCCGACGCCGAGCTGGATCCGTCCGTCGGTGAGGACGCTGAGCGAGGCGGCGGCCTTCGCGAGCATGGTCGGTGGGCGTAGTTGCAGGTCGGCGACGTCGGTGAAGAACGAGATGCGATCGGTGACGGCGGCGAGGTTGCTGATCAGGGTCCAGGTGTCGAGATATCCCGGCTGGTAGGGGTGGTCCTGGACGGCGAGGTGGTCCAGGCCGCTGTTCTCGGCCTGGCGTGTGAGGCGCCGGGTCAGGTCCAGTGACCCGGCCGCCGGATCCAGGCTGAGCCCGAAGGAGAGGGAGCGTCCGTAGTCGGTCATGCGTCCACAGTGCGGCGGACGGCTCCGCCCGACAAAGCTTGGGTAAGGTGCTAATATTTAATTAGTAGCTTGAATTCAGGAGAGGCAGAGAAGTGATCAACACCCAGTCCCAGATCCAAACCCTGCACCTGGAGCGCAGCTCGATCCACGACGACTCCTGCCCGAGGTTCCAGGGCGCCCTCGAGCTGGTCGGACGCCGCTGGACGGGATCGATCCTGGCGGCCGCCGCCCAGGGTGCGCGCCGCTTCGGCGAGTTCCGGGCCCTGATCGACGGCATCTCCGACCGGCTGCTCGCCCAGCGCCTGAAGGAACTCGAGGCCGAGGGACTCATCGACCGGACCGTGATCCCCAGCACGCCGGTGCAGGTCCGTTACGGCCTGACCGCGGAAGGCCACGCCCTGTTGGCCGCCCTGCAGCCGCTGGTGCAGTGGAGCGCAGGGCGTGCCGCCCGGCGGGCGCGCTAGCGGGGCGCCACAGTCGGACGCGCACCGCTCCCGTGGTCTGTTCGGGGACTCGACCAGTGACTCGGCCGGAGTTCCCCCCAGGGTGCGGCCGGGGTCACACCCTGGGACAGCGACCATGGAGGGCCTGTCGGCGGTCTGCGAGCTGCACCCCGTGCAGGCGGCGTTCGCCCCCACGACGCGTGCCTGTCCGAACATCCGTGAGGCCATTCGCGAAGTGACAGCGGAGAGTTGACGATGCAGCCGTGGCCGTGGCGAGCGCCGATCCGCGTACCACCGACTCCACTGCCCGGGTCGGCGCGCCGACGACGATGGCGGAACTCGCCGCCGATCCCGTCGTAACGCGAACGCCTGACCTTCGTACGGGAGGCCCTGCTCCCGAGTGATTACGGCTACCGGGTCGAGGGCGGCAGGGGCGGCCGGGAGACGTCCGGGGCGCGTTCCGAACCGACCGCACGCGGCACTTGAAGCCCGAGCTCCTGCTGGACCAGTACGGCATCAGCGATGTTGCCCACCCCGCCACCCCTCACGGCAGCAAGCAAATCGTCCTCGAGCCGTGCGTCCTCGCTGCCGCGCCCGCCGCCCCTGCCTGGATCATCTGCATGTCTACTCGGAGCCGAAAGTGCCGCTGAGTCGGATGCCGTTCAGCCGCGCCGTGACTGCTCGTCCCTTTCCTCTCCTGCCGTCTCCGTCGGCCCGGTGGGCAGCTCGGTGGCGGCCCAACCGGTCAGGAAGGCCAGGGCCTGTGCGCTCGGTGAGTCGGGTTCCGCCGTGTACACGAGCAGGCTCTGGTCCGCGGACCCCCGTACGTCAAGCACTTGGAAGTCCAGGTTCAACTCCCCGGCGACCGGGTGGACGAAGTCCTTGCGTCCCTGTCGCTGGGACCGGACCCGGTGGTCGGACCATCAGCGGCGGAAGTCGGGGTCCTTCACGGAGAGTTCCCCGACGAGACGGGCGAGTTCGGGATCGTTCGGATAGCGGCCGGCGTCCATGCGGAGGTAGGCCACGCACTCCTGAGCGACTCTCTCCCAGTTCGCGTATCGCCCGCGGACCTCGGGGTCGAGGAAGGTGAGCCAGATGTGGTTGCGCCGCCTGGCAGGCTGCTTCGAGTAGTCGGTGAACAGCGCAGCGCTCAGACTGTTCCACGCCAGGATGTCCATGCGGCGGCCCAGCACGAGTGCGGGGATGTTCACCATGCTGTCCAGGAGGACCCGGGTGGCCCGTGACACCTGTTGACTTCTCTTTTCGGCCGGCCGCGCCCCACCGGAGATACCGGCCTCGGCAGCACAGCGCAGGAGGTACTCCTCCTCATCGGGGCGCAGCTCAAGTGCCCTGGCCAGGGCCGTGAGGATGGTGGTCGAGGCCGACTTCACGCGGCCCTGTTCAAGCCGCACGATGTAGTCCACGCTCACGCCCGCCAGCGAGGCGAGTTCCTCACGCCGCAGTCCAGGCACCCGGCGGTGGCCGCTCGTGGGCAGGCCCAGTTGGTCCGGGCTGAGCCGGGCACGGCATGCGCGCAGGTATTCACCGAGTTCTGTCACGGCGACTCCTTCCCCTGTGACCTGTACGAGTCATACGGCCGGTCGACCGGCGGCGATCTCCGCGTCGTCGTGATCGGTGGACTGGGCCAGTTCGCGCCAGCGGTCGGTCTCCTCGCGCAGCTGCGCGATCTTACGGTCCATCGCCGCCACGCAGTCACTGCCGAGTTGGGCGCGCAGCGGCGGCTCGGCGGCGTCGGCAAGGGCGAGGATCGCCGTGGCCCCCTTGACGGGGTCACCGGGCTGAGCGTGATTCAGTCCGGGCACTGCCCGACGCACGGTGCCTGCCGTCTCGGCGTAGTCGGGGATGACCTGACCCTCCGTGTGCAGGCTGGTGGCGTCGAGGAAGTCGGTGCGGAAGTATCCCGGTTCGACGATGGTGACCTGGATTCCCAGCGGTGTCAGTTCGGCGCGCATCGCCTCGGACAGGCCCTCCACCGCGAACTTGGTCGAGCAGTAGACGCCGAAACCCGCGGCGCTCTCGAACCCCCCGATGGAGCTGAGATTGAGCACACGGCCCGACCTCTGCCGGCGCATGACCGGCAGGACGGCCCGGGTGACGTTGGCGAGACCGAAGACATTGGTGTCGTAGACCGAACGCATCGCGGCGTCGGAGGTCTCCTCCACCGCGCCCAGCACGCCCCGTCCCGCGTTGTTGATCAGGATGTCGATCGTTCCGAACCGCGCAGTGGCCGCATCGACGGCGGCACGGGCCTGTGCCTCGTCGGTGACGTCCAGGGCCACGGCGAGCAGCCTGTCCCCGTGTTGGGAGAGCGCGTCCTTTACGTCCTGGGGCCTGCGGGCCGTCGCCACGACGTTGTCACCCCGCTCCAGTGCCTGGCGTGCGATCTCCAGGCCGAAACCGCGGGACGCGCCGGTGATGAACCATGTGGTCATGTCATTACCTCTCATGTATTCGATGCTAGAAAAATCAGGCTGGATACCGTGAACTCGGACGCACCGCGAGGACCCCCGCGACCACGGCGAGCAGGGCCACCAGGAACCCGAACCACGAAAAGGCGGCTGCGACACCGAAGTGGGAAGCGGCGGCGCCCAGGGCGACCACCGGCACACTCACGGCAAGGTAGGCCAGGGCGAAGAATCCCGGCAGGAGCTGGGGCCGGTCGCCGGACCTCACCGCCGCCGTCACGGCGCTCGTGGACCCCATGAACGTCAGGCCGAAGCCCGCACCGGTGATCGCGGCTCCGAGGAAGAACAGCGTGGTGTGAGCCATGTCGTACCCGGCTACGGACGCCCCGAGCCCGGCTACGAGCAGCCCGCACCCCGTCACCGACGCCGTCCGGTCGCTCAGTCTTCGCAGCAGCATCGGGGCGATACCGCCGCAGCCCTGTACCACCAGGATGACCAGTGAGGACAGAGCCCTGTCGTGAGTGTGCAGGAGGCCGGCGACGAGGTCGACGCCCAGCGCCAGGTACAGTCCGACGACACTCCAGCCGACCGTCACGAGAGGTGCCACTCTCAACAGGATCCTGCGCGACCCTGCTCCCAGCCGCGGCACCCGGGGGCGCCAGGACCGGAGCTGTTGCTGCTCCGGCTGCCAGGCGGGGATGGCCCGCACCAGCACGAGTCCGCAGACCGACAGCACGGTCAGTACGACGAACGGGGTGACCAGTGGCGCCGGACCGTACTGCGCGGCGAGGCCGGAGAACACCGCGCCCAGCGCGATACCGGTCGAGGTTGCCGTGCTGTTGGCCGCCGCCGCGGCCCGGTGACTGCGGTCCGGGTGGAGATCGGCCAGCGCCGAGCCCGCGCTGCTGGTGAGCAGCCCGACCGCGACGCCCTGGACCAAGCGGGCCAGGCACAGGGCCCAGGCTCCGGTGGCCAGGAGGAACGTCAGGAAGCTGAGCACCAGGGTGGCCTGCGCCAGGACGATCGTCCGTCGGGTGCCCAGGTGCGCGGCCAGGCCTCCTGCGAACAGAAGAGTCAAGATCGCACCGAGGGCGTAGCAGGCGTAGACGATCGTCGAGGTGGTCGTACCGAAGTGCCATTGCTGCTGGTAGAGGCCGTACAGCGGAGACGGCACGCTGCTGGCGGCCATGACCACGAAAACCACGGCGACCACGCCGCCGAAGTGCCAGGGCTGGTGTGGTCGGTGGCGGTGGATCGTACTGTGTGCGCGCTCCCGGACCTGGAGGGCGGCCGGTTTGCCGGCGTTCATGAGTCCTGACATCTCCCATGGAATCGGGGGCGGTCGCCGGCGGTCGGCGCCGTGTGACATCCAGGGTCGTGGCGGAAAGCCGCGGCATACAGGGAGACCTTTTCCTGGGCAACCGTGCCTGGGAAAGCCAGTACCAGGCACGCGAGGTCCGGCCCTGTGCGAAGGCTGTTGCCAGGCTCCGGGCTGGTGCTGCGGTAGGCGGATTGCGATCACGGCGCCGGCTCGCGGAATGGGGATGCGGTAGATCGGCGAAGTGCGTAGGGCCGGGACTTGCCGCGCCCGTCCCTCAGCCTGGTAAGAGCCATGCACCGGCTGGAACCGGTCCCAGGACTGAGCGGACAGGGCCGGCCGCCGTTGGGTGGTCCAGATCGATCCCCGTTCGGCTCCCCGAGCCCGGCCGTGGCTCCGCTGTGCGTGCCGCACCGAGTACGGCAGGAGCCGGCAACTCAGGCGCACCGCCGGTCAGATGGTCCTGCGGGAGCGCCGAGGCCGTGGTGGAGGCCTCGGTGCGCCGTGACAAGCCCCGCTCAGGCGCGCGCCGGCCGGGCGTACAGACTCTTGCCGTCGCAGATGTACAGCACCTGACCGGTCACGGACCGGCTCGCGGGTGAGGCGAAGCAGCGCGGCCCGGGCCGCGTCGGCCGGTTCGCCGAGGGTGCCCATGGGCTGGGCCAGGCAGCAGCCGGCCTATGACCTCCTGGGGTCCGCACCGCAGTAGTGGTGTGCGCCGTCCGCGAACTGCTCGACCGGACCGGAATGGCCCCCGGCGCAGTCGAGGCCCGGTTCGGCGGCTCCTCGTACGGCGGTCTTCGCTCGCCCAACGCGTCCTGCAGCGGTCGGCGTCCCCCGCCAGCCGGTCTTCACCGTCGAGAACGCCTGCGTGAGCGGCGCCTCCGCCGGCTCAGACGCTGGTCCTGCGCCGATACAGGCATGTCGCCCCGTTCGGCGTTCGCAAATGCCCGGCAGGAAAGACTGCCCAGTCAAGGGTTACTTACTTATAGTTAGTAGATTACGGATGCTTTGAGGGGTCGGTGTCTGCGGCCGCACAGTGAAACACGTGCCGCCTCTGCCGGCGGCCATGAAAGACCACGCCCTACACACCTGGAACCTCACTATGGCAACCTTGCTGCACCTCGACTCGTCCCTGCACCCCGGCTCCGACTCCAAGTCCCGTACCGTGGCCCAGGCGTTCCGCGACGCATGGCGGGAACAGCACCCCGGCGGCGAGGTCGTCTACCGCGACCTCGCCGCGGACCCGCTGCCCCACCTGGATGTGCACGGCTTCTCCGCGACCTTCGCTGACGACGACTCCCGCACACCCGAGCAGGCCGCGGCGTTCGCCAGGCGCCTGACGCTGATCGAGGAACTCGAGCGGGCCGACGCCGTGCTGCTCGGCGCACCGATGTACAACTTCACGATCCCCTCGACCCTCAAGAGCTGGATCGACCACGTGCTCCTGGTCGAACGCACCACGGGCGACAGCTCCAGCGTCAAGGGCCTCCCGCTCACCGTCGTCGCCAGCCGCGGCGGCTCCTACGCGCCGGGCACGCCGCGGGAGTCGTCGGAGTACGTCCAGAACTACCTGCGGTCCATCCTCGGCGAGTACATGGGCTTCGACATCGACTTCATCGTGCCTGAGCTGACCGCAGCCGCCTCCAACCCGGCCATGGCTGAGCTCATCCCCCTGGCCGAGGTCTCCTGGACCAGGGCCCTGGAGGACGCCGTCACCAAGGGCAAGGAAGTCGCACAGCGCGTCGCCGCGGCCTGACCGCCCCAGGACGCCGCCGGGCGGGGTCCGTCACCATCGGAGCCCGCCCGGTACGGGCGCCCGCCCGTACCCGAGAGGCTTCTGTGCCCCGCAGTTGCCCGCCCGAGTTCCGCAGACCGGTTCGCTGAACGGTCGTGACTGGTCGCAGGTGTGGCCGTTGCTGGGTGCGGTACTGGTGCTGGTTCCGCTGCTGCTGTGGCAGGGGCGGGGGCTGGCGTTGCTGGAGCTGGGGGACGACACGGCGCGAGCGCTGGGGGTGCCGGTGGAGCGGACCCGGCTGGTCGCGGTGCTGGCGGCGGTGCTGCTCACCGCGGTGGCGACGGCTGCGGCGGGGCCGGTCTCCCTTGTGGCGCTGACCGCTCCGCAGTTGGCCCGGCGGCTCACCCGGGGCTCGGGTCCGCAGTTGCTGCCGGCTGCCGCCATGGGGGCGTTGCTGCTGGTCGGCGCGGACTGGGCGGCGCAGCGGGCGTTCGGCTCGGTGGAAACATCAAAACTTTTCGAACGGCACCGAACAATGGGTCGGGGCCTGCTGAGGGGTGCCACTATGGCCGGCTTGCCTGCCGCAGAGGCTGAACCCCGCAGCCGACCGACCGACGTCCACCGGACTTTGACAGCTTGCCGGGCACGATGCCCGACAGATCCGTCCTGCAGGTGTGTGCGTGGGCTCGGGAATCTCCGACCGGCCCGCAGACCGAGCGGCCGTTGCATACCGCACATCCAGGATTCGGTCGTCCGACGGATGCCCGCGTCGACATCGCGCACGCCGAGGCGCCGGCCGCCAAGGCATCGGCTTCGTCGACGCGGGTGTCTCCGGCAGCGTCTGGGCCTCGAGACCGGCTACGCCCTGTCCGCCGTCGACCTCGCCGTGCCGCTGTCCGCCATCACCACCTCGCTCTTCGCGCGGTTCTCGTCCCGCCAGGACGACTCCCCGCAGTGAAGATGATCGCGGCACCGGCACTGCACAACCAGTTCGGCGGCCACGGCATCACTGCCGCTCTCTACGACCCGACCGGAATCCGCCTCCCCGCCCACACCCTCGACACCTCGAACCCGCGGCTGAGAACACCATCCTCTGCCGCTGCAGGCTCCGGTCATTGCAGATCATCACCCGCCCTCTCGTTCCCAGGAGTTGACCCATGTCGCGCATCGCCCGCCACACGCCCGAAACTGCCCCCGAGCTCAGCCGGCAGGCCCTGGCCGCCCTCGCCTTCCCCAACGGCAAGATCCTCAATTTCTTCGCACACATGGCGGCCTCGCCTGCCGTTCTGCAGGGCTATGTGGCGCTGCAGTCCGTGATCGAGGACTACGGCACCCTCGACGCGCGCACCCGTGAGGCCATCGCGCTGGCGGTTGCCAACCAGGACCACTGCGACTACTGCCAGGCCGCCCACACGCTGACCGGCAAGCAGGCCGGCTTGACCCAGGAGCAGACCATCGCCATCCGGCGCGGCGAGGTCGACTTCGACCCCAAGTCGGCGCGCTGCTGGCCGTGGCTCGCCAGGCTGCCGCCAACGTCGGCGTCGTCGACGACGACACGTGGAAAGCCGCCCAGCAGGCCGGGTGGACCGATGCGGAACTGGCCGAGCTCCACATCCACATCGCCATAAACCTCTACACCAACCACTTCAACCGGTGGGCCGACACCGAACTCGACCTGCCGGCCGCGCCCGAGCTGTAACGCCGGTCGGGCCTCGCGCCGGGGGCCGCCTGCCCGCCTGCATGCGGACAGCCGCCCACACCCTGGTAGCACCGGAATCGATATGGCTCCGCAGCGTTTCGAGTTCGCCCGGCCTCTGACTTCCCCGAGCGACAGGAGGTCCGAAGAGGGTTCGCGTCCCCGTGACATGCATGAGATCCGTCGCATTGCCTGATGGGCAAAAGTTTTGCCTCTTGGGAAAGATGCTCGGTTGAATCGGCCCATGAGCTTTGACACGGACAAGCGCACGCGGGTCCTGGTCGGCGTCCCCGTCGCCCGGACCCACGCCGCCTGACGACCCCTGACATCGCCTCGAATCCGGTGGCGGAGGCGGGACCGACGCCCCTCGGCCCCGCTTCCGCCACCGACGCCGCACGCCGTACTCCGGGCCGAGAATCCGAGGAGTAGCACTCATGACCAACCACCAGCCCGCGCCAGCCGACTTCGTGACCGCTCCGGCCACCGCCCGCACTCTGGACCTGGCCCCCGCACGCTCCTGTCGCGGGCACGGCGCCTGCACCTGCCAGGAGGAGCCGGCCCCGCCCGCGGCGGACCGGACACGGCGCCGTTCCGAAGGGCAGTGGGCGCTCGGCGACCGCACCCCGCTCAACGCCAACGAACGGTTCAAGCTCGAGGACGACGGTCTCAACGTCCGCGTCCGCGTCGAATCCATCTACGCCAGGCGCGGTTTCGCGAGTATCGAGCCGGACGACCTGGGCGGCCGCCTGCGCTGGTGGGGCCTGTACACCCAGCGTCGCCCCGGCATCGACGGCGGCAGGACCGGCACCCTCGCACCCCACGAACTGAACGACGAGTACTTCATGCTGCGCGTCCGTGTCGACGGCGGTCGCCTCACCACTGCCCAACTGCGCACGATCGGCGAGGTGTCGAGGGACTTCGCCCGCGACAGCGCCGACATAACCGACCGGCAGAACATCCAACTGCACTGGATCCGCATCGAGGACGTCCCGGAGATCTGGCGTCGCCTGGAGTCGGTGGGCCTGACCACCGCACAGGCCTGCGGTGACACCACCCGTGTCTTCCTGGGCAGCCCCGTGGCCGGCATCAGCGCCGATGAGATCGTCGACGGCACCTGGGCGATCGAGGAGATTCACCGCCGCTGGATCGGCGACCCCGAATTCTCCAATCTGCCCCGCAAGTTCAAGACGGCGATCAGCGGCTCGCCCCACCAGGACGTCGCCCACGAGATCAACGACGTCTCCTTCATCGGCGTACGCCACCCCGAACTCGGCCCCGGATTCGACGTATGGGTCGGCGGCGGGCTGTCCACGAACCCCATGCTCGCCCAGCGTCTGGGCGTCTTCGCCACGCTGGAGGAGGTCCCCGGCATCTGGGCCGCTGTCGTCGCACTCTTCCGAGACCACGGCTACCGCAGACTGCGCGGCCGGGCACGGATGAAGTTCCTCGTCGCCGACTGGGGAATCGAGAAGTTCCGCCAGGTCCTCGAACAGGACTATCTGCGCCACCCGTTGAACGACGGCCCGGCACCGCCCCCGCCCACCGGCGAGGGCGACCACATGGGCGTCCACCGCCAGCGCGACGGACGCTACTACGTCGGTGCCGCCCCGCTGGTCGGCCGGCCCCTCGGCAGCACCCTCGTCGCCCTGGCCGACCTCGCCGAGGCCCACGGATCACGGCGCGTGCGCACCACTCCGCACCAGAAACTGCTCCTCCTCGACGTCCCCGAGACCGAGGTCGACGACCTCGTGGCCGGAGTCGAGGCACTGGGCCTGCGGGTGAGGCCGTCGACGTTCCGGCGCGGCACCATGGCCTGCACCGGGATCGAGTTCTGCAAGCTCGCGATCGTCGAGACCAAGGCGCGCGCGGCGGCTCTCGTCGACGAACTCGAACGCCGGCTGCCGTCCTTCGACCAACCCCTGACCCTCAACGTCAACGGCTGCCCCAACAGCTGTGCCCGTATCCAGATCGCCGACATCGGTCTCAAGGGTCAGCTGGTCGTCGATGCCGAGGGCCGTCAGGTGGAGGGCTTCCAGGTGCACCTCGGCGGCGCCGTGGGCATGGACGCCCGCTTGGGCCGCAAATTGCGCGGCCACAAAGTCACCGCCGACGAGCTGCCCGACTACGTCGAACGACTCGTACGGCGCTTCGAGACCGCCCGCAAGGACGGGGAGCGGTTCGCCGACTGGGTCGCAAGGGCGGACGAGAACGACCTGCGCTAGGCCACGCACGAACGCGCGGCTTCGAGAACGGAGTGCTCATGTCGAAGGACGACGGACGTACGGAACCTGCCGCACACGGCAGGGTGCCGGACGCCGGCAAGAAGGCCAAGGACCTCAACAAGGTCGTACGGTACGCCCTGTGGTCGGTGTTCCGGCTGCGTGGCCCGCTCCCGCCCGAGCGGTCCGGACTCGCGGACGAGGTCACCGCGCTCTTCGAACGGCTCGCCGCACAGGACGTCATGGTGCGGGGCACCTATCACGTGTCCGGGTTCCGCGCCGACGCCGACGTCATGATCTGGTGGCACGCCGCGAGCGCGGACGCCCTCCAGGAGGCCCACCAGCAGTTCCGCCGCACGGCGCTCGGGCGAGCCCTGGAACCGGTGTGGTCGGCCATGGCCCTGCACCGCCCGGCCGAGTTCAACCAGTCCCACATCCCGGCCTACGTCGCCGACGAACGCCCCCGCGACCACATCTGCGTGTACCCGTTCGTCCGCACGTACAACTGGTACCTCCTCGAACCGGCCGACCGCCGCGAGATGCTCGCCGAACACGGCCGCATGGCACGGGACTTCCCCGACGTCCGTGCCAACACCGTCCCCTCCTTCGCCCTCGGCGACTACGAGTGGATCCTCGCCTTCGAGGCCGACGAACTGCACCGCATCGTCGACCTCATGCGCCATCTGCGCGGCTCCAGGGCGCGGCTGTACGTCCGCGAGGAAGTCCCCTTCCACACGGGCCGCCGCACCACGGTGCCCGAACTCGTCGCCGCCCTCGCCTGATTCCCCTCCGCATCCGAACAAGAACAGCTGAGAACCGCATGAACACATCGGATCCCTCCGCCACTACGTTGCGTGATCGCCCCGAGACCCCACCGACACCGGTACTCGGGCGACGACCGGGTGCCCAGGTGGTGAAGTGGGTGACATCCACCGACCACAAGACCATCGGAACGCTCTACCTCGTCACCTCCTTCGCTTTCTTCTGCGTCGGTGGCGTCATGGCGCTGCTCATGCGCGCCGAACTCGCCCGCCCCGGACTGCAGTTGATGTCCAACGAGCAGTTCAACCAGGCGTTCACGATGCACGGCACGATCATGCTGCTGATGTTCGCGACGCCCCTGTTCGCCGGCTTCACCAACTGGATCCTGCCGCTCCAGATCGGCGCGCCCGACGTTGCCTTTCCTCGGTTGAACATGCTGGCCTACTGGCTCTACCTGTTCGGCTCGCTCATCGCGGTCGGCGGCTTCCTCACGCCCGACGGCGCGGCCGACTTCGGCTGGTTCGCCTACTCGCCGCTTTCGGACGCCGTCCACTCGCCCGGCGTCGGCGGTGACATGTGGATCATGGGCCTGGCGATGTCCGGCTTCGGCACCATCCTCGGCTCGGTCAACTTCATCACCACCGTCATATGCATGCGCGCCCCCGGCATGACCATGTTCCGCATGCCCATCTTCGCCTGGAACGCGCTGCTCACCGGCGTCCTGGTGCTCATTGCCTTCCCGGTCCTGGCCGCGGCCCTGTTCGCGCTGGAGCTGGACCGCAAGTTCGGCGCCCACATCTTCGACCCGGCCAACGGGGGCGCCCTGTTGTGGCAGCACCTCTTCTGGTTCTTCGGCCATCCCGAGGTGTACATCATCGCCGTACCGTTCTTCGGTATCGTCTCCGAGATCATCCCGGTCTTCGCCCGCAAGCCGATGTTCGGCTACATGGGGCTGATCGCCGCGACGATGGCCATCGCCGGCCTCTCCGCCACCGTGTGGGCACACCACATGTACGCCACGGGAGGGGTGCTGCTCCCCTTCTTCTCCTTCATGACGTTCCTGATCGCGGTCCCGACCGGCGTGAAGTTCTTCAACTGGATCGGCACCATGTGGAAGGGCTCGCTGTCCTTCGAGACACCCATGCTGTGGACGACCGGCTTCCTGGTGACGTTCGTCTTCGGCGGCCTGACCGGTGTCGTCCTGGCCTCGCCCCCGATGAACTTCCACGTCACCGACAGCTACTTCGTGGTGGCGCACTTCCACTACGTCGTGTTCGGTACCGTCGTCTTCGCGATGTTCGCCGGATTCCACTTCTGGTGGCCGAAGTTCACCGGCAAGATGCTGGACGAGCGGCTCGGCAAGATGACGTTCTGGATGCTGTTCATCGGCTTCCACGGGACGTTTCTGGTCCAGCATTGGCTGGGCGCGGAGGGCATGCCCCGCCGCTACGCCGACTACCTCGCGGTAGACGGTTTCACGGCCCTGAACACGGTCTCGTCGATCTTCTCCTTCCTCCTGGGCATGTCGCTGCTGCCGTTCTTCTACAACGTCTGGAAGACGGCCAAGTACGGCAAGAAGATCGAGGTCGACGACCCCTGGGGATATGGCCGCTCCCTCGAATGGGCCACGTCCTGCCCGCCGCCCCGCCACAACTTCCGCTCCTTGCCACCGATCCGGTCGGAGTCCCCGGCGTTCGACCTCCACCATCCGGACATCGCGGCCCTGGAAGGTCCGTGACGAGGGGCAGGAGGACGCCATGCCCGAAGAGGAGAAGCACGAGAAGAGAGAAGCGGCGGACGGCATCGCGAGACTGGAGGGCTACCTGCTCTGGAGCGCCCACCTCACAGAGGCCCACGAACAGGCCACTCGCTTCACGTCCCGTCTGTCGTGGCTCACGACGGCGCAACGCGAGGACGTGGAAAATGCCTACGTGAGCGACCATTTGGCCCTCTCTCGGGCCACGGACGCCCACATAGTCCGCCGCATCCTGGAGATCCGAGCGGAGTACACAGAACGCTACGAACATCTCAAGGTCCGCTGCATTGCCTGGACCCTGATCGCCATGGCAACGACGGTGGGATCCGTCACGCCTCTCATCCTCGCCGGCGCACGATAACCCGCACAAAGAGAGATTCCCGCCCACCCTCGTCGAACGGTCGCCGGCGGAATCACCTCGCGCCCCGAATGCAGCCAGGGGGACCAACAGTTCGGCGTCAAGGCACCGCTCGGTTCTGCTCCTCCCACGCGACCCGTACCGCCTCTCACTGCTGGGCGATACGGGTCAGCAGCGAACGCAGGATGGCGTCCGTGTGCGTCCACAGGAGCATGCTGCCTTCGTAGGGCACGACGAAGCGGCGTGCTGTGGGGATGCGTTGGGCCAAGAAGGCTCCGAGGTCCGGCGAGTGCAGGGGGTTGGTGTCCCGGTCTGCGTACCAGAGGTCGACCGGGACCGTGATCGTTGAAGGGTCGAACGGCCAGCGGCTCAGGGCGAGTACTGTCTCGCGTGCGTAGCCGGCGCCGCCCTGGGCAAAGCCGTCGGTGAGGGCGCGCCGGTAGTTCTGCTCGAACGCCGGGTCGGCGAAAATGCGCTGGTCGGCGTCGTGGCTCGTGCCGACTGTAGCCTCCCACAAGATGTCTGCGTCGGCCGCGTCCCGGAGGAGGAGTTCGGCGCTGGACGCGCGGGTGGCCACCTGCTTCACCAGGACGGCTGCCTCCGGCTCAAGCGCGGACGCCAGCGCCGGGTGTGCCAGCTCATCGGTGGCGGAGACCAGGGAGACGCCGGTGACCACCCGCGCTGCACCGCATGCCAGTGCGAAAGGCGCACCCATCGAGAAGCCGATGGCTGCCATCCCCTCCGCTCTTTGTACCTGAGCGAACTCCCTTATGCCGAGCGCCCAGTCGCGCAGGGTCCACCCGTCGTCCGCGCTGGAGGCGCCCAGTCCGGGGCGGTCCACGGTGATCAGGCGGACACCGAACCGTCTGATCGTGTCCACGGGTAGGCCAAGCCATCGGCTTGTCGCCGATCCGGGACACAGCAGGACAGGGATGCCCGTGGGCGGCCCCCACTCCGCCCATGCGAGCCGGCGTCCACCGGCAAGGCGTGTCTGTCCCAGCCGCTCGGGTGGCGTCACGGTGGTGGCCATGTACGGATCTGCCATTCTTGCCTGGTCCTGCGTTGTGTGCAGTGCCGGTGGATCGTGCCCCGAGGAGGATCTCACGCATCCGGTGGCCCTCGGGCGTGCGGTCGCGCTGTCTGCGCAGCCCAGGGTCTCCTCACGCGCGGCCGGGCGTGAGGAGACCCTGCGGTGGTTTTCCGGTCTGTTGGGTGGCCGGCCGTTACATGCCCAGCTCTCCGGATGGCCTGCGGAGCTCACCCGCCACATGACAGTCACGTGTCCGGGCAGCAGACCGCGATCGGCAGTTGCCTGACCAATGCTCCCGGGTTTCCGCCGCAGTTGTTTTCTTCGCCTGCGCCGGTCTCCGAGAGCGGTTTCTACCACCGACCTCTTGAGTGCGAGGCACACCCATGACAGTGCATCAGACCCAAACTCCGTTCACCTTGACGACCGGGACGGGTGCACCCGTCGCCGACAACCAGAACACCGAGACAGCAGGCCCTGGCGGGCCGCTGCTCCTCCAGGACCAGCACCTCTTCGAGAAGCTCGCGCACTTCAATCGGGAGCGCATCCCGGAGCGCGTGGTGCACGCGCGCGGCGCAGGCGCATACGGCACGTTCAGGGTGACCGCCGACGTCACGCGGTGGACCCGGGCGAAGTTCCTCTCAGAGCTGGGCAAGGAGACCGAGGTCTTCCTTCGCTGCTCCACCGTCGCCGGCCAGCTGGGCTCGGCGGACGCGGTGCGGGACCCGCGCGGCTTCGCGGTGAAGTTCTACACCGAGGACGGCAACTACGACCTGGTCGGCAACAACACCCCGGTCTTTTTCATCAAGGACCCGAGCAAGTTCCCCGACTTCATCCACACCCAGAAGCGCGACCCCTACACGGGCTCGCAGGAGGTGGACAGCGTCTTCGACTTCCGGGGGCTGAGCCCGGAGTCCACGCATCAGGTGACCTGGCTCTTCGGTGACCGTGGCATCCCTGCCTCGTTCCGGCACATGAACGGCTACGGCTCGCACACCTACCAGTGGCAGAACGAGGCTGGCGAGATCTTCTGGGTGAAGTACCACTTCAAGACCGACCAGGGGATCAGGAACCTGACGGCCGAGGACGCCGCGGTGCTGGCCGGCAAGGACCCCGACTCGCACCAGCGCGACCTACGCGAGTCCATCGAGCGCGGCGAGTTCCCCAGCTGGACGGTGCAGGTCCAGATCATGCCGGCGGCCGACGCGGAGACCTACCGCTTCAACCCGTTCGACCTCACCAAGGTGTGGCCGCACGCGGACTACCCGCCGATCGAGATCGGCAGGCTGGAGCTCAACCGCAACCCCGGCAACATCTTCGCCGAGGTCGAGCAGTCGACCTTCTCTCCGGCGCACTTCGTCCCCGGCATCGGCCCGTCGCCGGACAGGATGCTCCAGGGCCGGCTCTTCGCCTATGGGGACGCCCACCGGTACCGCGTCGGGGTCAACGCCGACCAGCTGCCGGTGAACCGCCCGCACGCCGCCGAGGCGCGCAGCTACCAACGGGACGGCGCCCTCTACGACGGCCGCCACGGCCGCGCGAAGAACTACGAGCCCAACAGCTTCGGCGGCCCGGTGCAGACCGGCCGTCCGCTCTGGGGCGGCACTGAGGTGGCCGGGCTCACCGGCAATCATCCCGCTCCGCTGCACGCCGAGGACGACGACTTCGTGCAGGCAGGTGACCTCTACCGGCTGATGTCCGAGGACGAGAAGGAACGCCTGATCAGCAACCTGGCCACCGCCATTGCCGGGGTCTCCGCCGACCGCGACGACATCGTCGCACGCACGATCGCCAACTTCGCCAAAGCCGACGCCGACTACGGCAAGCGGCTCGAGGCCGCAGTCACGGAACGCCGCGGCAAGTAAACAGCCGTGTCCCTGCCCGAGCGGCAGGACGAAACAACGTCAGGCTGCCCGGCCACGTCCGGGCAGCCTGACCCATGGGGCAGAGGGGAGCGGCCTCTGCTTCAGGGTTTCCCGGGTTTACGGCGCCGTGGTGAGCCGGGAACCCGCAGACAGGCCGGAGCCGCGCAGGATCTCCGCAGTGGTCACACCCTCGCAACCGCCGTACTGCCACTCCATCAGGTCGGGGACCACCTGCTGATCCGCCGGCCCGGCAAGCTCAGCAGTGCGCCGTGCACGGGCCATGGGGCTGACCATGGCAAGAGCAATGCGCCGGTCTTGCCGTGGCGGACCAGGATGATCTCGCCCATAGCTGTCTCCTCGAGCATGTTGGCGGTCCGGGAGGACCGGGTGTGGCTCATGGCATCCGGAGCCTTCCGTGGCCCGGAGACGTGGGACTGGAGCCCTCAGCTGCCTGCCGGGGTATGGAAGCCCCACGAGGAACTCTCGTGAGCCAGGCGCAGGACCAGGGCGCGGATCGACCGGACTGTGGGCGGGCGTCCGTGCCGCTTCGGCACGCAGGTGGTTGCATGTCATCGCTTGAGCAGTTTGCGATGCCACCGGTCGGTGTCCGTGAACGCGGGCTTGCCGACCTGGCGTTGCCGTACGAGCAGTCGGTGCCGCAGGGCAGGGATCTCGATACCCGCTGCCGCCTGGGCGGATGAGGTTTCCGGCAAGGACATCTTCGCTCGGATGAGGTTGTGGCAGCTTCACCACCAGGAGGTGGGATAAGCCTCTCGTTGCAAACGGGAGGAGACCATCTGCACCAGGACGAGCAGCACCGCGCCGGCGGCCAGCAGGGGCACGAAGCGGCTGGCAGGCGGGTCGGTGAGCACGATCATGACTGCGGTCGCCATGGCCGGCGGATGGGTGGCTTTGAGCAGAAGTTTGAGTGCGCCGGCGATACCGCAGGCCACGGTAGCGGCCCAAGGGCCGTGCCAGCCGAGTGCGACAATCGCGAAGCAGACGAGGCAGGACAGCATGTGGCCGCCGATGACACGGCGGGGCTGCGCGAGAGGCGAGTCAGGAGTCGTGGTGATGATCGCCGTCGTGGCCGCGAGCGGCGGTATCAGCACCGTCTGGTGCATGATCGCCCCCACGGTCACCAGGACGGCCAGTCCGGCTGAAGTGGTGACGACCGCCGACCCGACCGTGCGCCAGTGAGGCCGCGTCCCGGCGGGTTTCCCCCCGCTGCCCGCGGGCTGCTTCGTCGGACGCTCTGAGACGTCTTCGGTCTCCCGTATCTCAGATCGAATATGCGTCACCGACACACTCCTCGGACCCTGTTTCCGGGCCAACGGCGCTCGTCATCTGGCAAGAGGGGTAACTCACCACAACCTGGTGCCCGGAACGGGTGCCTGTCCAAGTCCGTTTTTAAATCGCTCGATTGACGTCGCCAATCAAAGGTGATTCCGCCAAGGTCGCAGAGCAACCACTCAGGGTGCGCGCGGGGGTTGCAGGACAACCTTTGGGGGAAGCCGCCGGCTTGGTCGCGCCACCGGGGCGTCCAACGACCCCTGGTTGGCCGGTCAGCGGACAGCCCAGCCTCGTCCAGCCGCGTGCGACAGGTCAGGATGCCTGTATGAGAATGCCCGTCGGTCGTCCGAGTCTTCGCCCCTATCTGCCGTACAAGCAGCCCGTCATGGCACGCGATGACGGGCTGGTCGCCTATTTCCTGGGCACCAGTTCCGTACTTGTGTCGGACGGGGAGACCTCCGTGCTCAGTGACGGCTTTGTCAGCCGGCCCGGGATGCTGCGCGTTGCCGTGGGCAAGATCGTGCCTGACCGCTCCCTCGTGCGCGCCGCCACCGACCGACTGCAGGTGAAGGGTCTGGCCGCGGTGGTCTGCGCTCACTCCCATTACGATCACGCCCTGGACGCACCGGTGTGGGCCCTGCAGACCGGCGCGGAGCTGGTCGGATCGCACTCCACGGCGAACATCGGCCGCGGCCTGGGAGTGCCGGAGTCGTCCTTGCGCGTCGTCGCAGACGGGGACACTGTCTCCTACGGCCGTTTCGATCTGACCTTCCTGAGCTCCGTGCACAGCCCCGGCGACCACTATCCCGGCACTGTCGACGAGCCCCTTGTTCCACCGGCGCGCGCCGGCGCATGGAAGACCGGCATCGCCTACAGCGTGTTGATCGCCCATCCGAGAGGTCGCATGCTGCTCCACGCCAGTGCCAACTTCCGGCCCGGCGCCCTGCGAGGCCTGCGCGCCGACGTCGTCTATCTGGGTATCGGCAGCCTGGGCAAGCAGTCCCCCGAGTTCCTGCGCACCTACTGGGACGAGGTCGTAGTCGCGACCGGGGCCCGTCGCGTCGTCCTTGTGCACTGGGACGACTTCTTCCGCGGCCTCCACCGGCCCCTCCGGCCCATGCCCTATTTCCTGGACGACATCGACGCCACGATGAGGCAGCTGCTGCCCCTGGCCCGCCGCGCCGGTGTCGACGTCGTCATGCCCGTCGCCTGGCAACCGAGCGCACCTCTCGCCGACCTCACGTGAGCCGCCGTGCCCGCATCCGTGCCAGGGCGTTGCCGGTTCCCGGGTGTCGGACCAACGGTCGTGAACCGCTGGGGCTGAGGGAGGCTCTGATGTGCCGGGATCTGACGGAGTCGTGGGGTGATCCCGAGCAGCGGTGAGCGACCGCGCCGGGTGGCAGCCCACGCTCGTGGTCTTCGGCGTTCTGCCGCTGGTCCTGCCCGGTGTCGACGTTCGAGCTCATGACGTGCGGGCACACCGCGACGGCCCTCATCGGAGCGATGGTCTTGGCGCCGGTGGCCGGCATGGTCAGCGCCGTGGGCGCTTCCTCCGCTTCGCTCCGGAGCAGTTCGCGATCGCGGGACGGCTCAGCGAGCAGGCGGTGGGGACGGTGGCCACGACGGCCTTCGCCGGTCTTACCCCGTACCTCTCCCAGGCCTTGATCGTTGGTGGGCGGTGCCGCACCTAGCCCGGTCGGCGGCGGCCGTTCCCTGATGCTCAACGGCCACCTCGACACGGTGAGCCTCGCGGACTACGACGGCGATCCGCTCGATCCGCAGATCCGCGACGGCAGGATGTACGGCCGGGGCACCTTCGACATGAAGGGTGGCATCGCGGCCATGATGGTCGCCGCCGCACGAGCCGTTGCCGGGGGACCGCTGCGCGGGGATGTCGTCCTCGCCTGCGTCGCCGACGAGGAACACGGCAGCTCGGGCACCGAGGAGGTGCTGGAGTCCTTCACCGCCGACGCGGCGATCGTCACCGAGCCGAGCCGGCTGCAAGTCACCTTGGCCCACAAGGGTTTTGCCTGGTTCGACGTGGAGATCGAGGGCCGCGCGGCGCACGGCTCGCGGCCCGAGCTCGGTGTCGACGCGATCGCCAAGGCCGGACGCTTCCTGGTCGCCCTCGAGGAGCTGGGGCAGCACCTGGCGCAGGGCCCGGCCCACCCTCTCCTGGGCACGGGCACCGTGCACGCCTCCGTCATCCACGGCGGCGAGGAGGCTTCCACCTACCCGGCGCACTGCCGCATCACCCTGGAGCGCCGCACGGTCCCCGGCGAGAACGCCGACAGCGTCGAACGCGAGCTGACCGCCCTGCTCGACCACCTCACCGCCACGGTCTCCGACTTCCGCTACCGGCTGATCCGCGGTCTGCACCGCGAGCCCTTCGAGGCCGATCCGAGGCGCCCATCGTCCGCACCCTCTCCCGCCACGCCGAGCAGGCTCTCGGCCACCCGCCCGTGGTGCGCGCCGAACCCTTCTGGACCGACTGCGCCCTCCTGGACCGCGCGGGCATCCCCTGTCTCCTCTTCGGCGTGGACGGCGAAGGCGCCCACGCGGCCACCGAGTACGTCGACCTCGCCTCGCTGGACCGCCTCACCGGCATCCTCACGGCCACCATCGCCGAGTTCTGTTCCTGAGCCCTCGGCCGGACCGACTCCCGGGTCCGGCACGGAACGCCAGATCCCGGTTTCCGGCGCGGAACTCCAACTCCGGTTCGTGCAGCACGTGTGCTTTCATTGCGGCAACTCGCACAGACCCTCAGCCAGCCCGTTCATGTGGCTTTGGTGCGGGACCTTGCGGAATCCGGACGCTCTCGCCGATGGCGGCATCGCAGTCCAGCTCCAGGAGCTGTCCGAACCGGATGCGTTCATTGAGCTGACCCGGATTTTGTAGCGGCTCTGAAGCCAGGCATGATCGCCTCGGCAGATGGGGGGACACAGGTCCGATGCCTGCACCACGGAAGCACCCTGACGAGCTGCGTGAGCGCGCGATCCGCGAGGTCCAGACCTCGGGCCGTCCGGTCGCGCCCGTCCCCCGGGATCTGGGCATCCACAAGGAAGCCCTGCGGCAATGGGGCCGCCGGGCCGAGACCCTCAACGGCATCTTCAACGCCGAACCGATCGAACACCAAGGTCCCTGGCGGGACACTGACCAGGTCGAACACGCCGTCTTCCAGTGGGTCGGCTGGTACAACACCGAGCGCCTGCATTCTGCCCTCGACTCCTACCACCCGAGGAGTCCGAGGCCGGGTACCACCGAGCCTTGGCCACTGAGAAAGCAGCCTGGCAGCTCACCACTGTGCCGGATCCGTCATCTGGATGTGTGCCGCGGCAGCCGCGTTGTGTCGTGCCGTGCGAGAGGGAGGCTGTCGTATGGACCATGCTGAAGCAGTGCCGATCGCGGAGATGGTCGACGAGCGTCGGTATCTGCTGGATGTCGCCTACCGGATGCTGGGCAGCGCCCATGAGGCGGAGGAGGTTGTCGATGAGACCTACCGCCGCTGGTACGGGCTGTCGGACGTGGCGCGAGCGGGGATCACGGCGCCCCGCTCGTGGCTCACGAAGACCGCGCGTGAGATCTGTCTGGGCCGCCTCACCCGGCCCGACTGTGGCGACGAGGCCACCGGCACGGCGGAGTCCGACAAACCCTCCCAGGCCTCTGAACATCCTGGGGGCATGTCGCAGGAGGCGCAGATTCGCCGGGTTTTGCTGAATGTGCTGGACTCCCTGTCGCCGGCCGAGCGGGCGGCGTTCGTCCTCGATGACGTGGTCGGGATGACGCCGGGAAAGGTCGCCGACACCGTGGGACGCACCGAACCATCCGAAGGTGCCGAACTCGCCCGCTGGGCCCGTCATCGCCAGCGGTTGCAGTACTCACGTCCCACGACGCCGCAACAGCACGACGCTGTCGCCCGCGCCGTCCGCCAGGCCTGTGTGCACGAGGACGCCGGACACCTCGCGTCGCTGTTGTCTCCGGACGTCACGGCGTTCTTCGACGGCGGCGGGAAGGTGAGGGCCCTCGTCAGGCCTGTCCATGGCAGCCGGCAGGTCGCCCACAGCCTGCTCGCCCTGCTGGCCTGCCGTCCGCGCACCAGCCTGACCGCCCAGTCCGTCAACGGCCGCACGGGCCTCGTCGTCCGCTACGACGACCAGGTCGCCGCCGTCATCAGCCTCGGCATCACCGACCACCACGTCGAACAGGTATGGGCCGTCCTCAACCCCGACAAACTGCGCTCGTGGAATCAGCCGGCGAACCCCACCCCCGACTCCGACACCACCGTGTGATCCCTCGCCTGTGGCGTGAAACGCGGTTGAGAGGAGCGTCCTGGCCTCGTCGGGGTGCAGAGCGAGCTACTGACTGGCCAACGACATGCAACGGCCGGGTTCGACGCGAAAGCCGCATGAGGCGAAGCGCACCCACGCGGCGGGCGAACAGTGCGCGGGCGCGCTTACGCCTCGCCGCCTGCAGGGTAGGTGAACCGGGTCAGCAGATCCGTCAGCTGTTCGGGCTCGCCGGGCCCCAGTTCGGCGACCAGACGTGCCACGAGCGGCTCCGCCGCCACATGGGCTGCATCGAAGAGTTCGAGTCCCTGAGGTGTGATTTCCACTGCCCGCGCTCGCCGGTCTCCAGGCACGCTCTTGCGTACGGCCAGACCCTTGCGCTCCAGGTCGTCCACGACCCGCATGATTCCCGCCTTGTCCGACCCCGTCGCCGCCGCCAGGTCTCGCTGCACCGTGGGTCCGCGGTCGACCAGCACGATCAGCACGGCAAGATGCCGCAACTCGATGCCGAGCGGCTGAAGCGCCTTCCCCATGACCGCGGCCGCGTGCCAGTGCGCCCGGCGCAGCAGCAAGCCGAGAGCGAAGGGCGACTCATCCCCGGGGCGGTCGGTCGCACGTGGGGTCGTGGTTCTGTGAGGGGCATTGGCGGTCATGAGGCCACACTACAGCCATCCATTCGTTCGATACAGTTTCATGTGAAACCAAATGGGGCCACAGGTGAGGCTCCACCGGGCCAGGTGTCGATGCAGCGGCTGCAGACCAGGTCGACGTCGCATCGCCGACCGCGGCCGCCACGACGAAGGGGTGCCGTCGGCAAAGTGCTCACCCTTGCCGGCCGTAGCGATCGCGCGCTTCGGCAACCGTGTCCGGATCGAGCGCCCCGGTCCGCACCAACTGGTCCAGGGCGGCCACCACGACGGACTCGGCGTCGACTCCGAAGTAGCGGCGCACGGCATCGCGGGTGTCCGACAGTCCGAAGCCGTCCGTTCCCAGTGACGAGTAGTCCCGATCGACCCACTGGCTGATCTGATCGGGCACCTGTCGCATCCAGTCGCTGACCGCCAGGACGGGCCCTCGCGTACCCGACAGCGCCTCCGTCACATACGGGACGCGCTCCTCACCCCGCCGCCGCGCCCTGTCGGCGTTCAGCGCGTCGCGGCGCAGCTCCGTCCAGGACGTCACAGACCAGACGTCAGCGTGGACTTCCCACTGGGACAAGAGAAGCTCCTGGGCCTTGAGCGCCCAGTGGATGGCCGTGCCGGAGGCCAGCAGCTGGATCCGCGGTCCGGCGCCGTGGGGCTCCGCCTGCCGGAACCGGTACATGCCCCGCACGATCCCCTCCTCGACCGCTGACCCGGCGGGCATGGCAGGCTGCTGCTTGGGCTCGTTGTAGACCGTCAGATAGTAGAAGATGTCTTCGGGCTGGTCGCCGTACATCCGCCGCAGCCCTTCCTTGACGATCACCGCGATCTCGTACGCGAAGGCCGGGTCGTAGCTGACGGCGGCCGGATTCGTGGATGCCAGCAGGTGGGAGTGCCCATCGGCGTGCTGCAGTCCCTCGCCGGTCATCGTCGTACGCCCGGCCGTCGCTCCGATGACGAAGCCGCGGCCCATCTGGTCTGCCAGGGCCCAGAACTGGTCGCCGGTTCGCTGGAATCCGAACATGGCGTAGAAGATGTAGAAGGGGATCATGGGCTCGCCGTGCGTGGCGTACGACGTCGCCGCGGCGGTGAACTCGGCCATGGAACCGGCCTCGGTGATGCCTTCGTCGATGAGCTGGCCGTCCTTGGCCTCCTTGTAGCGCAGCAGCTGGTCGGCGTCGACCGGCTCGTAGTTCTGACCCGACGGCGAGTAGATCCCGGCCGTCGGGAACAGGGACTCCATGCCGAACGTCCGTGCCTCGTCGGGGATGATGGGCACCCAGCGTCGCCCCGTCTCCTCGTCGCGCATCAGGTCCTTGACCAACCGGACCAGAGCCATGGTGGTGGCCACTTCCTGTTTGCCGAAGCCCTTCCGGAGGGCTTCGAAGGGGCCGGACGGTGGCTGCTTCAGGGGCTTGGCCACCACCCTGCGCACCGGGACAGCGCCTGCCAGAGCAGAACGCCGCTCACGCAGGTACTGGACCTCTTCCGAGTTCTCACCAGGGTGCCAGAACGGCACCAGATCCCCGCTCAACGCACTGTCCGGAATGGGCAGTTCCAACGCGTCGCGCATCTGACGGAACTGGGGCATCGTCAGCTTCTTCATCTGATGGTTGGCGTTGCGCGACTCGAAGCCCGCGCCCAGCGTGTGTCCCTTCACCGTCTGGGCGAGAACGACGGTGGGTTCGCCCCGGTGCTCGACCGCGGCCCGGTAGGCGGCATAGACCTTGAGAGGTTCGTGCCCGCCCCGGGAGTTCTCGAACAGGTCGGTGAGCTGCGCGTCACTCAGTCCGGCGGCGATGCCGGAGAGCGTGTCGCCGCTGAAGAAGTGCTCGCGGATGTAGGCGGCGTCCCGCGCGGCGTAGGTCTGGAGCTGGGCATCGGGTATCTCGCCCAGGCGGCGTACGAGGGAGCCGTCGGTGTCCCGCTGGAGCAAGGGGTCCCAGGCCTCGCCCCACAGGGTCTTGACCACGTGCCAGCCCGCACCGCGGAACCGGGCCTCGAGCTCCTGCACGATCTTGGAATTCGACCGTACAGGGCCGTCCAGCCGCTGAAGATTGCAGTTGATGACGAAGGTGAGGTTGTCGAGACCCTCGCGGGCGGCGAGCGCCAGTGCGGCCGTCGACTCGGGTTCGTCGACCTCCCCGTCTCCCAGGAAGGCCCAGACCCGCGACCCGGAAGTGTTCTTGATTCCCCTGTTGTGCAGATAGCGGTTGAACCTGGCCTGGTATATGGCGGAGAGGGGACCGATCCCCATGGAGACGGTCGGAAACTCCCACAGCCACGGCAGGCGCCTCGGGTGTGGGTACGACGGCAGCCCGTGACCGTCCGCCTCCCGGCGGAAACTGTCCAACTGCTCCTCGCTCAGCCGCCCCTCCAGGAACACCCGCGCATAGATGCCGGGCGAGGCATGCCCCTGGAAGTACAACTGGTCCCCGGAGCCGTCCCCGTCCTTGCCCTGGAAGAAGTGATTGAACCCGATCTCATAGAGCCAGGCCGCGGACGCGTAGGTCGCGATGTGGCCGCCGAGACCCAGACGGGAACCGCGGGTGACCATCGCGGCCGCATTCCACCGGTTCAGCGCGGTGATGCGCGACTCCATGGCGAGATCGCCCGGAAAGGGCGGCTGGGACGACGCCGGGATCGTGTTGATGTAGTCCGAGGCCAGCAGCCCCGGGAGGGCCACTCCGGACCTGGCCGCGTACTCGTGCACGCGCCGCAGCAGGTACACGGCGCGCTCGGGCCCGGCATGCCTGATGACAGCGTCGAGGGAGGCCTGCCATTCCCTCGTCTCCTCGGCGTCACGGTCGGGTACCTGGTCGAGCTCACTCGTCACGGAGGACTCTGCGGGTCGGATCTGATCACTCATCGAGGCTTTCCTGTCAAGGCGAGGGGAGGTGAAGGCGGAGGGCGGCTGCGGCCACGAGTGCGCCGTGGCGGCCGTCCGTAAGAGATGTGCGTGGGGAGGCCGCCGCCGCGCCCGCGCGCGTCAGCGCTGCGCGAGCCACATGCTGAAGGTCGTGTGTCCGATGTGGGCGCCCGGTTCGGGCAGAAGCGCGCCTTTGCCCACTTGGGCGGCGAAGAGTCCGGCGCGCACATCGGTGACCACACTTCTGGCGTCACCATTGGCGGCGAGGAGCTTCGCCATGAGGTCGTCGAGGCGGTACTCCTCGGGGCCGGCCACCTCGAGCGTGCCGAGCAGCGGCACTCCCACGGCGACATGCGCGACCGCGGCAGCGACGTCGTCCGTCGCCAGAGGACGGACCAGCGCGGGCGCCACGTGGACCCCGTCCGGACGGGTGTCAGCGACAGCGATGGCCTGGAGGGCCTCGAAGGACAGCGCGGCACGCACGATCGAATGGGGGATCGGAGACTTTCCCACCTGATACTCCTGGAGCTCCTTCGCGAGGAAGTAACCCGACCGCAGCCGCTGGGCCCCCACCACCGACAGGGCCACGTGATGCTCGACACCGGCGGAGGCCGCCGCGGCCAGGAGGTTGGCCGTCGCGGTGCGGAAGAAATGCAGACCGGCTTCCTCGGTGCGCGCGGGCGCATCGGTGACATCCACCACCACCTCGGCCCCGCGCAACGCCTCGTCGAGACCGCTCCCTGTGATCACGTCGACGCCGTGGTGGCGTGAGACGGGCACGACCTCTACGCCATGGTCACGGAGCCTGGCAACCGTTCTGGAACCGATCAACCCGGTGGCCCCTGCGACAACGACTCTCATCCGAATCCCTCCCATCGAGGGGTCATCGACCCCGTGTACGTCTGCGTGACGGCGAAGTCAGCCACGTGCACTACATCGACAGGACTCGCACCACTGTTGTGACATCGATCGGAGCAGTGCCGAAGCAGCGACCTCTGTCACACATGCCGCCTGCCCTCGGTCTTCCTGAGGGACAGCCGTGCGAGCAGCCGGAAACGAACGAACGCTGTTCCCGTCGGGGCAACGACCAACGGAGGTGCACACGGTGTCAACCAAGGACTCAGTGGGCGCGAGCGACGACAAGGCGCGTTCCGGGACGTGGTCGACCGCGGCGACGATGCTGCAGGACGCCAAGCCGCCCCGTATCCCCGAGGGCTTACCGCCGACGAGGTCGGCGCAGCCCGAAGCAGACGCGCTCCGTGGGAGGGCGGAAGAAGCATGAGCGCCATGTCCGCCACGGCATGGAGCCGGGTCGCGTGGATGCCTGCGAGCGGTCTTCTTCGCGGCCGTGGCGCTGTGATTCCCCTTGTCGGTGATCAGCCGGCGTGACGGGCCGTGACGTGCCGCGGCAGCACGGAGTCCGGTGACCGCCGCGGGCATCGCCACGATGGCTCGGACGGGCCGCCCGACGGCGAGTCGGGACGTGAGAGCCTGGCCGCGGTCCACGCCGGTCACTCCTTGGGGCAACCGACCACCCCCGACGCAGGTACCGGCGTACGGGTGCGGTATCTCCTTGTGTGCTCTGCGGTTGCTCACGCGCGGTGTCCAGGGTCGTGTGGTTCCTGGGGGTCCGAACGCGTCGGACGCGAACACCTGGTACGGGTAGCCCCAAGGACCGGAAGCCGGACAGCCGGGGCCGAAAGGGCGCTCGGCCGCCCACCGGACGAGGGCCGTTGCGGTGCCGTCCCGGGTTCCGCGGCGGCCGAGGGCGGCGCCGGCCGCAGGCACGGACCTGGGCGTCAACAAGTGCCGTGCCGGCCGGTACGGTGCCGACCGACCGAGAGAGAGATGTGATGTCCCCGACGATTCGCAGGGCTGTGATCCCCGCCGCTGGACTCGGATCCCGTCTGCTGCCCCTGACGAAGGCGACACCGAAGGAGATGCTTCCGGTCGGCGACAAGCCGGTCATCGAGCACACTGTGCGCGAGCTGGTGGACTCCGGCATCACCGACATCACCATCGTGGTCTCCGGCGGCAAGAGTCTCATCCAGGACCACTTCCGCCCCAACCCCGCCCTCGTCCAACAACTCCGCGCAGACGGCAAGACGGCCTACGCGGACGCGGTGGAGGAGGTCGCGGAACTGGCCAGCCAGGGCCACATCACCTACCTCGACCAGCACGGCCCGTACGGCAACGGCACCCCCGTGTTGAACGCTGCCCGTGCCTTCGGCGACGAGCCCGTGCTGGTGCTGTGGCCCGATGACGTCTTCGTGGCCGAGGTCCCCCGCGCTCAGCAGCTGATCCGCGCGTACGAGCAGACGGGCTGCCCGGTGCTGGCCCTCCTGCCGATGGACCCCTCCGACTCCCAACGCTATGGCGTACCCATCGTGAAGGAAGACCTCGGGGACGGCCAACTGCGCATCACCGGCCTCGTCGAAAAGCCCGAGCCCGCTGTCGCCCCGTCGTCGTACGCGGCCATCGGCGGCTACGTCGTCACCCCCGGCATCATCGACGAACTGCGCGAACAGACCCGCCGCTGGTACGAGCACAGGACCGGCGAGATCTACCTGACCGACGCCATCAACGCCTATGCCTCCACGCGCGCGGTGTACGGACAGGTCATCAAGGGCCGCTGGTACGACACCGGCAACCCGGCCGACTACCTTGTCGCCCAGATGGCGTTCGCCCTCGCCCACCCCGAGTACGGACCCCTCCTGCGGGGCCTGCTCACCGGTCTCGACGACGACCGTGCGGCCGCCCTCCAGGCGGTAACGAGCACCTGACCCGCCGCTGTCCGCCTCGGCCGCCCGCGCCCGGCGAGCGGCCGAGACGGACGACCACCTCGTGGTACCGCGGCGCTGCTGGTCTGGAACAGCGGGCGCCGTCACAGAAGTTGGGCGCTTCCGGTCTTTCACTTCGAGGCAGTGGTGTGAGCCTCGAATGCACGGACGCTGCAGCCGCCGAGCGTGAGATGTCGGCATAACAGCCCACCATCCGGCGGCAAACGGGCAGCCACCTATGCAGGCAACAACCACGGAGGTACAAGGTGTCAGGCACCGACGCGGCGCGCCCGACTTCCGCCCGTGACCGGGCACTCGACTCGAAGATCGTCAGAAAGGGCCTGTCTGCGCCGCTCGTTCCGGATCCGAAGGTCGTCAGAGAGCTGCTGACCCGGTACGCGTCCCTGCAGATCGCGCTCGCCGAAAGGCGGGAAGCTGGAAAGGGCACGTGAGCTCGAGGACGTCAGCTACACACTGTGCGTCATGATGGGAACCAGGTGTGTGTACGACGCCATAGCGGCCGCCGACGCGCTGCTCGTGGCCGGGACCAGGCGGGAAAGCGCCCGGGAGCCGGACGGCAAGAACGGTCTGCGGTGGCGGGCGCCTCTGTCCGAGGAGGCGGGAACACAACGTCCGGCCTTCCCTGGACAAGGGAGCAGCGGAACTTCGACGCGCTCCGCATGACGGATTGGGGCTGCAGCCACGGATCGCCACGCGGCCGGCGGCCGCTCATGGGGCTCCGACTCGACAGGGTCCCCTGGGGCGGAGCGCCTTCTGGGGATGCGGCTCCCACCCGCCGTGTCCGCGCGGACCAGGGCGTCCCGGCAACCGGCGGGGACAACGGAGGGGGCCGCAACGGCGGGCCCATGACTCGCCGGCCTGGGCGTGGTCATCGAGCCGGCCAGGACGGTCACCGTGATGTCGACGACGAACGCCGGCAGGCCGGTGGGGGATACGCTGCGGACGAGGAGCAGGATCGAGTTGTTGAAGGTGATTCCCGCGCTCCGGTCATCTGTGACCGGACAGCCGCCGCGCGCGTGGCACCGGCCGGAAGACGGGGCCGGCCGAGGTGGAGCGCCCGAGGCGGGTGCCCGCCTTCCGACGGCAGCCCGCCGAGCCTCAGGCCGTGACCACCGTGCCTTCGAGCAATGTGCTGCTGAGCTGCTTGCGGGACGCGACACCGAGCTTGGCGAAAACCTTGCGGAGGTGCCATTCCACGGTGTGCGGGCTGATGAAGAGCTGGGCCCCGATCTGGGGGTTCGTCATCCCGCCACCGGCCAGGCGCGCGATCTGCGCCTCCTGGGCGGTCAGAGCGGTACGCATCTCGAGGGTGCGTTTGCGCACCGTCGCGCCGGTGGCGCGCAGCTCGTGCCAGGCGCGTTCCGTGAACCCCTCGATCCCGATCCGGCTGAGGACCTTGTACGCGATACGCAGTTGCTCGCGCGCGTCGACGCGGCGGTTCTCCCGGCGCAGCCATTCGCCGTAGAGCAGACGAGAACGGGCGTACGTGAGCTGGATCTTGGTACGGCCGAGTCGCTCGATCGCCTCCTGGTAGAGGGCCTCGGCAGCAGGCCCCTCGCTCACCTGGGCACGCACCATGGCCGAGGTGCCGAGGGCCCAGTCGGTGCCACTGGCCTGTGCCATCCCGTCGAGTTGCCGGGCGGCTGCGGCGGCGCGGGCCGGCCGTCCGCTCCGAGCGGCCGCCTCGACGAGCTCGACCATCGATCTGATCGCCAGTCCGAGCTCCTGCAGGTTCTCGGCGCCGCGCTGGGCCGCGGCGTACGCCTCCTCGTAGCGACCGAGTCCGTTGTAGAGCACCGCCTTCGCCCACTGGCTCGAGCTGAGCACCTTGTCCTGCCGCCCCTGGTGGAGATCCGCGTCCCGGGTCATCGCGTCGATCGCCTGGAGCGTCGCGTCCTCCTGGCCTTTCCACGGTTCGGTCACCATCGACACGTAATGCGCGAGGTAGCGACTGCTGGTGGCCTCACCGATGGTCTGTGCCTCCGCGATCAGGGCGTCCGCGTGGTCGAGCTCACCGGCCAGCACCCGGTTCGATACGAGCTGCAGGAGAGCCGACGGCAGCACCGACAGCGCTCCCGTCTCGCGGGCCAGGTCGACCAGCCTCGTCGAGAGCACCGTACTGCTGTGGAAATCCCAGACGTTGAAGGCCATGCGGGCGGCGAGCGGCAACCAGCCGAGGCCTTCCTCCCTGGAGACCTCTTCGGTACAGAAGGCCTCCAGGGCCTGCAGCACCATGGGCGTGCCCGCCGCGAAACCGTCGACGGTCATCACGGCCAGGCCCCGCAGGAGCAGATCGTTGCGCTCCGGTGGCGGCCCCGGCGGTGCGGCGAGCGTCGCCCTGGCGATGTCCTGCAGTTGAACGCCGCTCGGCAGACGGTCGACGATGAGAGCGGCGTTGAGCGCGTCGCGGTAGGTCTCCTGGGCCAGTCCCGCGTCCAGCGGCTCCAGGCGCTTGGCTGCTTCGAGGAGCAGCGGCAGGGCGCTGCCGGCGCTCTTGGAGGCGAACGTGATCCGACCGCGCAGCAGGTCGGCCTGGGCGAGCTGGTGCTCGTCCATGGGGCTGAGGCCGGCGGCGTCCAGGAGTTCGCGCGCCGTGTCGTACCCGCCGGCCTGGTACTTGGACCGGGCTGCCGCCAGCGCCCTGGCGCCGCGCACAGCCGGGTCGGGGGTCAGCTCGGCGGCCCGCTCCAGGAACGCCGCTGCCGCCGCGACCCCGCCGCGCGCCTGCGCCCGGCCTGCGCAGCGCTCCAGCTCCGCGGCCACCGTCTCGTCGGCATCGGCCGTGGCGTTGGCCAGATGCCATGCCCGGCGGTCGGGGTCGGTGTCCGGGTCGGTCGCGTCGGCCAGTGCCCGGTGCACTTGCTGACGGGCCTCGGTGGCCGCCACCCGGTAGGCCGCCGAGCGCACCACGGGATGCCGGAACCGCACCCGGGTCGCGATGGTGATCAGCCCGGCCGCTTCGGCCGGGGAGGCGGCGGACGCTTCGATTCCCAGCAGCTCCGCCGCCCTGGCCAGCAGGCTCACGTCACCCACCGGCTCGGCCGCCGCGATGAGCAGCAGTTGCTGCGTCTCGGACGGCAGCGCCTGGACGCGCCGCAGAAAGCTCTGCTCGATCTGGCTGGCCAGCGGGCTCGCATCGAGGCGTCCGAACCCGCCCGCCAACTCCGCGGGTGTCAGTCCGCGGGGCAGCTCGAGCAGGGCCAATGGGTTTCCCTGGGTCTCGGCGACGATGCGGTTGCGGACCCGCTCGTCGAGCCGGCCGGGGATCACGGAGGCCAGCAGTGCGCGGGCGTCGCTGTCGCTCAACCGCCCCACCGTGAGCTGCGGCAGCCCCGCCAGCTCGCATTCGAGTGAGGGCTCGCGCACGGCGAGCACCAGTCCGACCCGCTCGGCCAGCAGGCGCCGCGCGACGAAGGCGAGGGTCTGCGCGGAGACTTTGTCCAGCCACTGGGCGTCATCCACGACGCAGATCAGCGGCTCCTTCTCGGCCACTTCGGCGAGCAGGCTGAGCACTGCGAGCCCGACGAGGAAGCGGTCCGGTGGACTCCCCGTGCTCAGGCCGAATGCCGTCCCGAGCGCATCCCGTTGCGGCGCGGGCAGGCGACCGAGATGGTCCAGGAACGGGGCGCACAGCTGGTGCAGGCCGCCGAAGGCCAGCTCCATCTCGGACTCGACGCCCACCGCCCTGGCTATTCGGCAGCCGTCCGCGCTGCCGCGCACATAGTCCAGCAGCGCGGTCTTGCCGATGCCCACCTCGCCGCGCAGGACGAGCACCGAGCTGTGGCCGGATTGTACCCTCGCCACAAGCTGGTCCAGCGTCTCGCACTCGACCTGCCGCCCGCGGAGTGGCACCCTGGCACTTCTGCTTGCCATTGGCGCCGCCCCCCGCCGACTGTTCGTCCGTTGCCCGTCGACCACCGAATGACAGGGGCTACCGGCGCTGTATCTCAGACCGACGCGCAGCCTACCTTTCTGACGTCAAACCCGCCAATTTGCCACTGGCGTAGACCATCTGCCTCGGGTCAGGCTGCGCGGTGTGTGGCGGCTCGCGCTGAGCCGTGGCACCCACGGCCCCACGGGGTTACCACCCCGGGGCCACGGAGTGGGCCAGGCACTGCCCAGGGCGCCATGGAAGGGTCCGGCAAGCGACCGTGATCACAGCCGCATCAACGGATGCCGCGTGTGAACGGAGCCGAGAGCGCGACCATGAAGCTGTTGGAGTCGTACACAGACCACCCGAATCAGACCGACTCCGTCGTCATCAGCCCGCCCGCATTCCTCGCGTTGACCACCAGGCTCGCCATCGATGTCGCCCAGTCCTCCCGCAGACGCCGCGAGACACCCGCCGGCTGCCCGAGACTGCAGACCGCTTCGTCAACCCCGAAGCGATCGGAGCAGCCGTGGCTCTGAGCGGTACCCGTGCCGGCCGGGCAGTGCCTCGTGCCTGCCGGGACTGTGGTCTTCAGGAGAGTGTGTCGGCGCCGCGCGCCAGTGTCGTCCGCAACCACGCGGTAGCCGCGTGGTGCCGCTACTAGGCAGTCGCAGCCGGAGGAACGGAGACCGCAGGATCATGCATCTCGAACCGTCACCGACGACAGATGACCTCGAAGGGGCCGTCTCCGTCTTTGTGCAGCACCGGGCACGGCTCTTCGGAATCGCCTACCGCGTGCTGGGCAGCGTGGTCGAGGCTGAGGATGTTGTGCAGGAGGTGTGGCTGCGTTGGCAGAGGACCGACCGCTCTGTGGTGGTCAGCCCGTTGGCTTTTCTCTCGAGTGCCACGACTCGCTTGGCCATCAACGTTGCGCAGTCGGCGCGCGTGCGTCGGGAGACCTATATCGGTCCGTGGTTGCCTGAGCCCGTCGACACGAGTTCGGATCCGGAGGTGGGCGCGCAACGAGCGGAGGCTTTGGAAATGGCTCTGCTGTTGGTGTTGGAGAAGCTGAGCCCGACCGAGCGTGCCGCCTATGTGCTGCGTGAGGCGTTCGACTACGGCTATCCCGAGATCGCCGAGATGCTTCAGCTCAGTCCGGTCAACGTGCGGAAGATAGTGAGTCGTGCGCGTAAGCATCTGTTGGACGAGCAGCGGGAGAGCGTGGACACGGCGGAGCACCGGCGTCTTCTGAGTGCTTTCGTCTCGGCGGCCCGAACGGGGGATGTGGCGTCGTTGGAGGCCGTTCTCGCGCCTGATGCCGTCAGTCTGTCCGATGGCAACGGCATCCGGGGCGTCGCTCGTATACCGGTGGTGGGCCCTGCGCGGGTGGCCAACCTGGCGACGGCTTATCCGCGGTTCTGGCGCAGTGTGGATCTTCGGTTGGTGGACGCCAATGGTCGTACGGGCGTGATGATCCACCGGGACGGCGAGCCCTCCACGTTGCTGACGGTCGCTGCCTCGAAGGCGGGCATCCACCGGGTGATGTGGTTGTTCAACCCGAGCAAGATCGCCGCGTTTCTCGGCTCGCCTTCCCGTTACGCGGAAGTCCCCCGCCTTGCGACGGACGGTGCGTGACTGCGGCACGTGATGAGAAGGTCATCGTGTGACCGGCGCAGGCACCCGGCAGCGTCTGCTCCGGGTCACGGGCAGGCCGGTGAGCCCGCACATGGTCCTCGAGCAGGATGATGGTCCCTGCTCGGTGAGATGGCCTCCAGGGCTGACAGAGGGTGTTTTGGCCCACTTCCGGCCAAGGCACCCTCGTCGCCGAGTCACGAGGCCGGCCGGCGGCGTCTGGGTAACCCTGTCCGGAGTACGTTCAGCAGCAGTAGTCAAGTGCTGTTGCCGGTGGGTACGAAATGATCTGATGAAAGCTCTGCCCAGCGACCGACAACCGCGCGGGTGCCGAGCCGGCGGCAGACCATGGTGCGCTTGCACCGGGCCGTGCCGACTGTCTCGCACACGCAAGCAAAGGACTGCTCCCCATGGAATACCGTCACCTCGGCCGCAGCGGCCTGATCATCAGCGAAATCGCCTACGGCAACTGGCTCACCCACGGTTCGCAGGTGGAGGCGGAGGCGGCCACCGCGTGCGTGCGCGCCGCGCTGGACACCGGCATCACCACCTTCGACACCGCCGATGCCTACGCCGGGACGCGAGCCGAAACGGTCCTGGGCGACGCGCTGAAGGGCGAGCGGCGCGAGGGACTTGAGATCTTCACCAAGGTCTACTGGCCCACCGGGCCCGGCCGCAACGACCGGGGGCTGTCACGCAAGCACATCATGGAGTCGATCGAGGGGTCGCTGCGCCGCCTGCAGACCGACTACGTCGACCTGTACCAGGCCCACCGGTACGACGTCGCCACGCCGTTGGAGGAGACGATGGAGGCGTTCGCCGACATCGTCCACTCCGGCAAGGCCCACTACATCGGTGTCTCGGAGTGGCCCGCGGAGCAGATCCGGCGTGCCCACGCACTGGCGCGAGAGCTGCGCATCCCTCTGGTGTCCAACCAGCCGCAGTACAACGCCCTGTGGCGGGTCATCGAGGGGGAGGTCGTGCCGGCCTGTGAGGAGTTGGGGATCGGCCAGGTGGTGTTCTCGCCGATCGCGCAGGGTGTGCTGACGGGCAAGTACGCACCCGGCGGGCAGCTCCCGCAGGGTTCCCGGGCCACCGATGACAAGGGCGGCGCCGGCATGATCGCCCGGTGGCTGCGCGAGGAGGTGCTGGAGGCCGTTCAGCGGCTCAAGCCGCTCGCAGACGACGCCGGGCTCTCCCTCGCGCAACTGGCCGTGGCGTGGGTGCTGCAGAACCCCAACGTCTCGGCCGCCATCATCGGCGCGTCGCGGCCGGAGCAGGTAGCGGAGAACGCCAAGGCGGCCGGTGTCGTGCTGGACGACGATCTGATGGCGCGTATCGAGGAGGTACTGGAGCCGGTTGCGGTCACCGACCCCAAGCGGGTCCACGACAATGTGCCGGAGCGCCGCCCCTGAGTCACCGGCGCCCTTGATGTGACCGGCAGCCGCGACCGTTCACGCGACCGTTCAGGCGGCCGGGCGGATCTCCGTGAAGCGCGGAGGAGATCGCGGCGTGCGTGCTGTTCTTGGCGCATGAATCGGCTTCCTCCGTCACCGGCACGGTCCTGGTGGCGGACGGAGGTCACCATCTCCCGGAGACCTGGCCCGCTCCGTGCAGCCACGGGTCCGGCATCCTCATGTCGACCCTGCCCTTGCTGAAAACCCTGATCCAGGCGGCGCGGCCCCACCTGGCAATGGCCTCACCTGTCGGTGATCTCGGAGAGCCAGGCCGTGTCCTCAGGGCCCGGCGCCTCGGGGCCGGGTGCGGGCAGCCAGCGGACCTCGCCCGTGCGCAGGGCGACCGTGGCCCGTGGCCGCATCGGCCCGTCGCCCCTGCGGGAGAGCAGGACGAGTTCCCAGACTGTTGCCGTCATGGCGTCGAGCCGGGTGGCGCAGTCGGCGGTGACTTGCCGCGGATCCCGGGTCCGGCCCAGGGACAGATGTGGGGTGAAGTTCTTGGCGGGCCCGCGACAGCGCGGGAACCGCTGGTGGAGTTCGCAGTGCAGATCCGCCCACGGCGCCTCGCCCGCCGCCGTCGGGTCGAGCCACACGGTGAAGTACGCCCTGTGCCGGAAGGTGCGCACTCCGTCCAGCCGGGCGGTGAAGACCGGCGTCTCGGCCGTCGCCGTGGCGAGCAGCGGGGCCGCGCGCTCGAAGTCGGACTCCGGCACGAAGCCGAAGATCACATTGACGTGCGGCGGCCAGCGGTGGATCTGCGGATCGTAATCCCGGCGGATGTCCTGGATCGGTGGCCACAGCTCCGCGGGCGGAATCCAGGCCACCGCCGTGCGGGCTGTCGGGGACATGTCGAGGACGTCGGCGGGCTCGCCCCTGCCGGAGCTCGTGTCGAAGCTCAGGTCCGCTTGCGGCTCCCGCACCCGGCCGGCGCCCGACGCGTCGATGCGGTCCACACCCGTGGCCCGGTCCCAGACCACCTCGCCGTCCGCCTCGATGAACACCACCCGGTGCCACGGGATGTCGCCCCCGGGCACGAAGGAAGGCAGCGGGATACGTTCGAGGGCACCCCCGCGCTGGCTGATTCCCAGGACGAACCGGGCCGGGTCGAACCTCGGGTCCCAGCGGACCCGGTTGTAGATCTCGTCGCTGGTGCGCATCACGCCTTCTCTCCCGCCTTCACACCTTCTTCCTCCAGGGTGCCGCTGTCCTCGACGGTTGTTCCGCTCGCGCCGCGACGCATCAAGGTGCGGGGCTGCCCCCTGGACGGGAGTGGAGCGCAGAGCGGGCATTCCTTGTTCCGGGTGACGGTGGGAGCGCCGGCGCGTTCGTCGGCTGGGCCGAGACACCGACAGCCGAGCGAGCGCGCCGGCCCTTGTCGCCGGGAGCGACCGCGCGCAGAGGCGTCCGGCCGCCGTGCCCAGGTCTCTGCCGAGCAGCCCGGTGGCCGCGAGTTCACCGTCGCGCGGGGGCAGTTGACCGTAGGCGAAGAGCAGGTCCCCCGCTGTGTCCACGGCAGGTAGCTGGCCACGGACTTGGCCGGCCGGGGGGTACCACGACCGTGGCGGCCAGGCGCGCTTCGACGGATGACGTCATGGTGTGCTGTCCCTCCGGTCGGAGTCGGCGACGGCCGTGGTGAGGCGGCGGATGGCTTCGTCGACGGTGGCGCGCGGGCAGCCGAGGTTCACACGCATGTAGCCGTGGCCCTCGCGGCCGAACTTCTGTCCCTTGTCGAGCCACAGGCGGGCGGTGAGGAGCATGAAGCGGTCGAGGGACTCCGCGTCCATGCCCAGGCCCCGGCAGTCCATCCACGCCAGGTAGAGGGAGTCGGCGGGCAGCACCCGCACCTTGGCGGTGGCCGCGTGCACGGACTCGGCGAAATGCGCGTGATTGGCGCGCAGATAGGTGAGCAGCTCCTCCAGCCAGGGCTCACCGTGCGCGTAGGCGGCCTCGGCGGCCACCATGCCCAGCACGTTCACCAGCGGGAAGAGATTGCGCTCGTACTGGCGGGCGAACTCCTCGCGCAGCCTGCGGTCGGGAACGAAGACGTTCGCGCACTGCAGGCCGGGCAGGTTGAACGTCTTGCTGGGAGCCGTGCACGTGATGCTGTTGCGTGCGAATTCCGCGCCGAGAGAAGCAAAGGGAATGTGCCTCTTGGCCGGATTGATGATCAGGTCCTGATGGACCTCGTCGGAGATGACGAGCACTCCGTGCCGCCCGCAGATCTCGCCCATGGTCCGCAACTCGTCCTCGGACCAGACCTTTCCGGTCGGATTGTGCGGGTGGCTGAGGATGAAGATCTTGGTGTCGGGGCGGATGGCGGCCTCGAATGTGCGGGCATCGAAGGCGTAGCCGTCGTTCGCCCGCTCGAGGGGTGCGCGCGCGAGGTGGCGGCCGTTGAGCAGCACGTCGTCGTGGAAGTGGGCGTACACCGGTGGCTGGATGAGGACGGAGTCACCGGGGGCGGAGAATGCTTGAACCGCTGTCTTCAGGCTGGTGATGATGCCTGCGGTCTGCACCACCCAGTCCCGGTCGACGCCCCATCCGAAGCGCTTCGCCTGCCAGCCCGTCACCGCGTCCAGATAGCTGTTCGTGGCGCCGGCCGGGTAACCGAAGACACCGTGGTCCACCGCTTCGTGGAGTGCGTCGAGAACGACGTGGGGTGCTTTGAAATCGGTGTCGGCCACCCACATGGGCAGGGGGTCCGCCGCCGCTTCCTCGGGGGTAAGGAATGCTCCGGCGGCGGCCCATTTCATGGAGTTGGATTTCTTGCGGTCGATGATTTCGTCGAAGATCGAGAATTCCTCGTTCATGGTTCATCCCCGGGTCGGGTGATCGTTGTGTGAGGTTTCAGCCGCGCCATGAAAGTAGCAACACATTGCCGTAAAATGTTCGCCACTTTTGCCGCGAAAATGCGGGTGCAGGCAAAAATCTGACGCGGCCGCGCCGTGCGGCGCAAGAACCGTGCCCGACCTCAGGGATGAACGGCGTTCAGGGTGTCCGGAAGCCGCGGAAGGTCACCTGCTCGCGCACCTCGAAGCCGAGGCGCTTGTAGAGCGCGATGGCCGCGGTGTTCGCCTCGGCCACGTGCAGGAAGGGGCGTTCGTTCCGTGACTCGATGCGGGTGACCAGGGAGCGCACCAGCCGGACGGCGTGGCCGCGGCCGCGTGCCTCGGGGGCGGTGCAGACGGCGCTGATCTCGGTCCAGCCGGGCGGGCGCAGCCGCTCGCCCGCCATGGCGACCAGTGCGCCGTGCTCGCGGATGCCCAGGTAGGTGCCGAGTCCGTGGGTGCGGGGCCAGAACGGCCCGGGACTTGTCCGTGCGACGAGGGCGAGCATGTCGGGGACGTCGGCGGGTCCGAGTTCGAGGATCTCGGCCGCGTCCGCGGGGGCGGTGCCGCCGTTCACGGGGCGGATCATCTGGAGGCCGGCGAGGGAGAAGACGGGTTCCCAGTCGTCCGGCGGCGTCGCCGGGCAGCTGAACATGTCGGCGAGTTCGCCCGGGCCGAGCAGCGCGGCCAGATCGGCCCACGCGGACGGGCCGGAGCCGGCGGGCACCACTGCGAAGGTCGCGACGTCCGGCAGGTAGGTGGCGGCCGCGCCGAGCCGCCGCGCCAGATGCGCGTGGTGGCCGCGGAGCGACTCACCGACCGGATCGTCGAGTGCCGCGTCGTCGTGAGGAACCGTCATCGTGAGCCTTTCTTGCGTGGGTCGCACCTGGAACGGATCGTAGGCTGCGCCCATGACCGACGCGCTCACACCGACGACCCCCGACGACGCCTTCGCGATGCTGATGGCGGGCAACCAACGGTTCGTGACCGGGGAGCCCGCGCACCCCAACCAGGACGCCGCACGCCGCACCGAGACCGCGCCCGCCCAGAGCCCCTTCGCCGTGATGTTCGGATGCGCCGACTCCCGGCTGGCCGCAGAGATCATCTTCGACCGGGGCCTCGGCGACCTGTTCGTGGTGCGCACCGCCGGTCACGTCCTGGGACCCGAGGTGCTCGGCAGCATCGAATACGGCGTGAGTCTGCTCGGCAGTCCGCTGGTCGTGGTCCTCGGGCACGACTCGTGCGGAGCCGTCGCCGCCGCGCGCGCCGCCGTCGAGGACGGCACGACACCGGGCGGCTTCGTGCGGGACGTCGTGGAGCGGGTGACCCCGAGCGTCCTTGCGGCCCGCGCGACCGGACGCGCGGGGGATGACGAGGTCCTTCACGAACACATCCGGCACACGGTGGACCTGCTCCTCGACCGCTCCCAGGCGCTCGCCGAGCGCGTGGCGGCGGGGCGGACGGCGGTGGTGGGGATGGCCTATCGACTCGCTGACGGAACCGCGCAGTTGATCGCCGCCCGGGGGCTGGACGAGACCCTCACCCGAAGGAGTTGAGGACCAGGTTGCCCGTGCCTTGCCCTCGTCCAGAGACTCGATGCCGCCCATGCTCGGAGCGAAGGCGATCCGGCGCAGCCGGTCCACGGGCGCGGCGGTCCGTGTGGCTTCGGCCGGCATCCATGCACTCCGCCCGGCATGCCCACGCGCCAGGCATGTACCGCTTCTGACGCGTCCTCACTGCCGCCCCCGGACCACACTGCTCGCCGCTGCCGGCTCAGTCCCGGACCGCGGCGGATTCCACCACGTCACCGAAGTCGACCTGCTCCACCGCACCGTGGCTCCGTTCGTCGCCGAGCCGTCCCGACATCATGCGGATCTCAACGGCCTTGGACGACAGGCCGCATCGAAGCCGGCACACCGCAAACAGGGCGGTGCCCGAACCGTGACGGATGGTGGCCTTGAGCCATCGCTTGAGCTCGGTGGCGCGTGCAGTCTCGGTCAAGCTCCGGTGGTCGTCGCTGGGAGGATGGCGGCAAGCAGGAGTTCGAACTCGCGCTCGATGTACTGGTCCACGTCGAACCGGGCTGCGAGGTTCCAGTGCTTGAGCGCCCAGCCGTGCGCGATGAGAGCGATGTTGTGGGTGACCAGGTCGGGGTCGACGTCGCGGAAGACGCCCTGGGTGATCCCGTCGACGACGGCTTGCTTGATCGGTGCTGCCGTCTGGATCTCGAGTTCCATGAGCTGCCTGCGTCCCTCGACGTCGAGGGTCTGACTCTCCCGGTAGGCGAGCACGGTGGCGTCGAGCTTGGCGTCGATGACGCGGCAGAACTCCTGGAAGCCGCGGAAGAGCCGGTCGATCGGATTGGTGCCCGCGTTCTCGATCGCGGCGGGCACACGTTCCTGGAAGTCCTGGAGGATGTCCACGATCACGGCGCGGAGCAGGTCTTCCTTGTTGCCGAAGTACGTGTAGATGAGGCCGACGCTGATGTCGGCCTGGTCGGCGACTGCCTGCATCGACACCGCGTGGTAGCCGGACTCCTCCATCAGCCGGGCCGCCGCCTGAAGGATCTCCCGGCGGCGTCGGCGCACCCGTTCCTCGCGTGCTTGCTCCCCGCGTGCTCGCGGGCTCGTCCCAGTGGTCAAGGCGCCCCCTCCCTCCGTGTGCAGTGAATGGTCGTTCATTTTTCCCGAGGTTGTCAAAGCGACCCGACCCCCTTGACACCCGCGAGTGAACCATCATTCAATGAATGAACGTTCAGTGAATGATGATTCATCGCTTCTCTCGAGGGAACTGGGATGACGGATTTCGAGGACATCAGCTACGTGGTGGACGGCCCCGCCGGGATCATCACGATCGAGCGCCCCGAGCGCTACAACGCCTTCCGGGCCAGGACGGTCGAGGAGATGATCAGGGCCTTCCGGCTCGCCTGGGCGGACAAGGACGTCAGGTGCGTGATCCTGACCGGCGCCGGCGACAAGGCGTTCTGCACCGGCGGCGACGTCAAGCAGCGCGCCGAGACCGGTGACTACGGGCCCAGCGAGAGCGGCATGTTCGAGATCGGCAACCTGCACAAGCTGATCCGTGACATCCCCAAGCCGGTCATCGCCGCGGTGAACGGCGTCGCCGTCGGCGGCGGCCACGTCCTGCAGGTTCTCTGCGACGTCTCCATCGCCAGCGAGACCGCCCGGTTCGGGCAGGCCGGCCCCAAGGTCGGCTCCTTCGACGCGGGCTTCGGCTCCGCCTACCTCTCGCGCATCGTGGGCGAGAAGAAGGCGCGGGAGATCTGGTTCTGGTGCCGCATGTACGACGCGAACGCCGCCCTGGAGATGGGCCTGGTGAACGCGGTCGTGCCGGCCGACCGGCTCATGGACGAGGCCCGGGCCTGGGCGGCCGAGCTCACCCCGAAGAGCCCCACCGCGATCCGCTTCCTCAAGCAGTCCTTCAACGCCGACACCGACCACCAGGCCGGTCTCAGCAATCTCGCGATGTCGGCGCTCGATCTGTTCACCGCTTCGCCCGAGGGTCTCGAGGGCGCCGCTGCCTTCGCCGAGAAGCGGACCCCCGACTTCAACCGTCACGTCAACTGGCACTGAGTCGCCGCACCACTCCGAAGGGAACAGACAGTGGACTTCCGGTTCGACGAGTACGAGGAGTCGTACCGCCAGGAGCTGCGCCGCTTCGCCACCAGGGTGCTGGCCCCGCACTACCAGGCCGACGACAAGGCCGCGCGGCTGCGCCCGGCCCTGGTCAAGGAGATGGCCGGCATGGGCCTCACCGGGCTGCGGATCCCGGAGCGCCACGGAGGCGAGGAGGCCAGCGCGGTGGTCGCCGGACTCGCCGCTGAGGAGGTGGGCCGCGCCGACTTCAACGCCACTTACCTCATCATCAACACCGCCCTCATCAGCGACGTCCTCGTGCGCAACGCCACCGAGGCGCAGCAGGCACAGTGGCTGCCCCCGATCGCCTCGGGCGACGTCATCCCGTCGCTGTGCGTCACCGAGCCGGGGCACGGCACCGACGCGGCGAAGCTGGAGCTGCGTGCCGAGCCCGACGGGGACGGGTGGCGGCTGACCGGCGAGAAGACCTCGATCACGCTGGGGATGAGCGCCCACACGGGTCTCGTACTGGCCCGCACCGGTGAGGGTGGCGCACGCGGTGTCAGCGCGTTCTACGTCGACCTCGACGACCGGTACGTCACCCGCTCCGCGTTCGACGACCTCGGAAGCCGGTCCATCGGCCGCGCCTCACTGCACTTCGACGGCCTGCCCGTCTCCCGGGACCGGCTGATCGGCGACGAGGGTGGCGGCTTCGTCTCCGTCATGCAGGGCTTCGACTACTCCCGGGCCATCATCGGGCTCGCCTGCCTCGGCGCCGCCCAGGCCTCGCTCGATGAGGCGCTCCAGTGGGCGCGGGACCGGGAGGCGTTCGGCCAGCCGATCGGGAAGTTCCAGGGGGTGTCCTTCCCGCTGGCCGCCCACGCCACCTACCTGCGCGGTGCGCGGCACGTCTGCTACGAGGCCCTCTGGCGCAAGGACAACGGCCTCGACCACAGCACCGAGGCGGCGATGGCCAAGTTCTGGGCCCCGAAGCTGTCGACCGAGGTGATCCATCAGTGCCTGCTCACGTTCGGGCACCTGGGCTACTCGGCCGAGAGCCCGCTCGGGCAGCGGCTCCGTGACGTCATCGGGCTCGAGATCGGGGACGGGACCGCTCAGGTCTCCAAGCTCGTCATCGCCCGGAACCTTCTCGGCCGTACCTATGCGCCGTAACCCAGCCCAGCCACCACCAGAAGGGGAAAGATCCGTGGGACAGCTCGACAGCAAGGTCGCGATCGTGACGGGTGCCGGACAGGGCATCGGCAAGGCGATCGCGGAGCGGCTCGCCGCCGGCGGCGCGACGGTGGTGGTCACCGACATCAACGAGGTGACCGCCAAGGAGACCGCCGAGGGCATCGGGAACGGTGCGATCGGCATCCGTACGGACGTCACCTCGCGAGAGTCGGTCGACGCCATGGTCGAGGAAGTGGTCCGGAAGTTCGGCCGCGTCGACGTGCTCGTCAACAACGCCGGTTGGGACAAGGCCTCCACGTTCCTCGACTCCGACCCGGCCGACTGGGACCGGGTGATGCAGATCAACCTCTACGGCGTTCTCAACACCTGCAAGTCCGTACTGCCGTTGATGGCCGAGGCGAAGTCCGGCTCGGTGGTCAACCTCGGCTCGGACGCCGGCCGGGTCGGCTCCTCCGGTGAGGCGGTGTACTCCGCGGCCAAGGGCGGGGTGATCGCGTTCACCAAGGCGATCGCGCGCGAGGTGGCGCGCTACCAGATCAACGTCAACTGCGTGTGCCCCGGCCCCACCGACACCGCGCTCTTCGCCTCCATCGGCGGTGACGACCCCAAGCTCCGGGAGGCCCTGACCCGGGCCATCCCCTTCCGGCGGCTGGGTCGGCCGGAAGACCTGGCCAACGCCGTCGCCTTCCTCGCCTCCAACGAGGCCGGCTACATCACCGGACAGACCGTCAGCGTCAGCGGCGGCCTCACCATGAGCTGACGCGGAGGTTCCATGTCCTTCGAGACGATCCTGACGCAGGACCAGATCGACGGCTACACCCAGCAGGGGTTCTGGCGCAATCGCACCATCACCGACTTCCTCGACGAGGCCGCCGCCCGGACCCCCGGCAAGACCGCGTTCATCGACTCGCGCCGGCAGATCACCTACGGGGAGCTGAGAGATGAGGTCGACCGGTGCGCCTCGGGGTTCCTGCAACTCGGCGTCGAGCCGGGAGACGTGGTCTCCTTCCAGCTTCCGAACCGGATCGAGTGGGCGGTCACCCACTTCGCGGCGAGCCGGATCGGGGCGATCAGCAACCCGCTGATCCCGATCTACCGGGAGCGGGAGATCAGCTTCATGGTGAGCCTGGCCCGGTCCAAGGTCGTCATCGTCCCCGATGAGTTCCGGGGCTTCGACTACCCGGCCATGATCGAGCGGCTCCGCCCGCAGTGGCCGGACCTGAAGCACGTGATCGTCGTGGGCGACAAGCCGCGCTGCGGCACCCTCCCCTGGCCGGACTTCATGGCCACCGCGCGGGAGGAGCAGCGCGAGCGTTCACGGCTCGCCGCCTTGCGGCCGGATCCCGACGAGGTGACGCTCCTGATCTTCACCTCCGGGACCACGGGCGAGCCGAAGGGAGTGATGCACACCCACAACACCCTGGTCGCCGCGAACGATCCGTTGCCCTCCCGGCTCGGGATCACGGACGCGAGCGTGATCCACATGGGGTCCACCCTCGCGCACCTGACCGGCTTCCTGTACGGGGCCCGGCTGCCGGTGCAGACCGGGGCCACCGGCGTCTTCCAAGAAGCCTGGGACGCACGCGCGTTCGTCGAGCTCGTGGAGAAGCACCGGATCACGTACACCTCCGGGGCGACACCGTTCCTGCACGACCTGCTGGGCGCCCCGAACCTGGCCGACCACGACCTGGCGTCGCTGGAGCGCTTCTGCTGCATGGGGGCGCCCATTCCCCGGGTCATCGTCAGGGAGGCCCAGCAGAAACTGCCGCACATGGTGGTGCTGGGCGGGTGGGGCCAGAGCGAGAATGCGCTGGTCACGCTCGGCATCCCCGGTGACCCGGAGGAGAAGATCGTCGACACCGACGGCTGCCCCTGGCCGGGCATGCGGATCCGGGTGGTCGACTCCGAGGGCGGCGAGCTCGCCCCGAACCGCGACGGGCGCCTGCAGGTGACCGGGCCGTTTCTCTTCGTCGGCTACGCCGAGAGGCTGGAGATGACCCGGGAGAGCTTCAGCGGGGAATGGTTCGACACCGGCGACCTGGCTCGCATCGACGAGGACGGCTACCTCAAGATCTCCGGGCGGGTGAAGGACGTCATCATCCGCGGCGGCGAGAACATCCCCGTCGCCTACGTGGAGAACGTCCTCTACGAGAACGACAAGCTCGACTCCGTCGCCGTCGTCGGAGTGCCCGACCCACGCCTGCAGGAACGTGCCTGCGCCTGCGTCGTCCTCAGGCCCGGGGCCGGCGACTTCACGTTCGACGAAATGCAGCAGTACCTGAAGGAGAAGGGCGTGGCCCGCCAGTACTGGCCCGAGAAGCTCGTGGTGTGCCCGGAGTTCCCGAGAACGCCGAGCGGCAAGATCCAGAAGTTCCAGCTCCGCGACCGCTTCCGGGGGGATGCATGACCACGGCCTACCTGGTGGCGGGAACACGCACCCCGATCGGGCGGTACGGTGGCGCCCTCGCCGCCGTCCGCACCGACGACCTCGCCGCCCACGTCGTCCAAGCCCTCGTCGAGCAGCTCGGCTCCGTCGGCTGGGAGGCCGTCGACGACATCGTCCTCGGGTGCGCCAACCAGGCGGGCGAGGACAACCGCAACGTGGCACGTATGGCAGGGCTGCTCGCGGGACTTCCCGTGGAGGTGCCCGGGATCACCGTGAACCGGCTGTGCGCCTCCGGCCTCGACGCCGTGGCCGTCGCCGCGCGGTCGGTGCGGGCCGGCGAGGCCGACCTGGTCGTCGCCGGCGGGGTGGAGAGCATGACACGCGCCCCCTTCGTCCTGCCCAAGGCACCCACCGCATGGTCGCGCGCAGGCGAGGTGCACGACACCACCATCGGCTGGCGCTTCGTCAACCCACGTATGCGGGCCGCGTACGGCACGGACGCGATGCCGGAAACCGCCCAGACCGTCGCAGACACCTACGGCATCTCCCGCGTGGACCAGGACGCGTTCGCTCTGCGGTCGCAGGAGCGGGCGGCTGCGGCCATCGACCGTGGACGGCTGGGGCGTGAGATCACGCCGGTGCCGGTGCCCTCCAGGCGTGGCGAGACGCCGCCGGTCGAGACGGACGAACACCCCCGCCGGACCTCACTCGAAGCGCTCGCCCGCCTGAAGCCGATCGTGCCGGGCGGCACCGTCACGGCGGGCAACTCCTCGGGCGTCAACGACGGTGCGGCAGCCGTCCTGGTCGCCTCGGAGCGGGCCGTGGCGCAGTACGGACTCACGCCGCTGGCCCGGATCTCGGGAGCGGCCTCGGTGGGAGTACAGCCGCGGGTGATGGGCATCGGCCCCGACCCGGCCACGCGCAAGCTGCTCGACAGATCCGGCCTCGGGATCGGGGACGTGGACCTGTTCGAGCTCAACGAGGCCTTCGCATCCCAGGCGTTGGCGGTACTGCGCGGCCTGGGGCTGCCCGACGACGCGGAGCACGTGAACCCCAACGGGGGTGCGATCGCCCTGGGACACCCGCTCGGCGCCAGCGGGGCCCGGCTGGCCCTCACCGCGGCCATCGAGCTTGCGGACCGGCAGGCCCACCGTGCCGTCGTGACCATGTGCGTCGGCGTGGGGCAGGGCGTCTCCCTGCTCCTCGAAGCCGCGTGAGATGTGGAGAGACCGATGACAACAGCGACAGGAACCACACCAGTTGGAGAGACGGTCCTCGTCGACATCTCCGACCGGCTCGCCAGGGTCACCATCAACCGGCCCGAGGTCCGCAACGCGATCAACCGGCACGTGCAGTCGGATCTGCGCCGAGCGCTTGCAGACCTCCGCGACGACGACACCGTCGGCGCGGTCGTCTTCACCGGCGCCGGGGACCACTCCTTCATCGCCGGGGCCGACATCACCCAGTTGAAGGACTACACCCTGCACACCGCACTCGAGTCGGACATGCAACGGCTGTACGACGAGATCGAGGCGTTCGAGAAGCCGACGATCGCCGCCGTGAACGGCTATGCGCTCGGAGGGGGCTGCGAGCTCGCCATGGCCTGCGACATCCGGATCGCCGCCGACACCGCAAGGTTCGGGCTGCCGGAGACGAACCTGTCCGTGCTGCCGGGCGCCGGCGGGACCCAGCGGCTGGCCCGCCTGGTGGGCACCGGCAGGGCAATCGAGATGATCCTCACCGGCCGCATGGTCGACGCCGCCGAGGCGTCCGCGATCGGGCTGGTGACCTCCGTGGTCCCCGCCGAGGCGCTCATGGACGAGGTTCGCCGGGTGGCGGACCAGGTGCTGCGCAAGGGGCCGCTCGCGGTGCGCCTGGCCAAGCTGGTCATCCGCTCCGGCATGGATGCCGACCAGCACACCGGGCTGGTCGTCGAGCGCCTGGCGCAGGCGCTGCTCTACACCAGCGACGACAAGCGCGAGGGGACGGAAGCCTTCCTGGCCAAGCGACCCGCTGTCTTCCGGGGAAGGTGACCGATGGGAACGATCGACCGGATCCTCGTCATCGGCGCGGGAACCATGGGCGCCCAGATCGGCCTGGTCTGTGCGCTGGCCGGTTTCGAGACCGCGGTGTACGACCTCGCCGAGACGGCCCTGGACCGAGCCCGTACGGAACTGGAAGAGCGGACCGCCCGCGCCGTGGAGAAGGGCCGCCTCAGCGAGGCCGAGCGCGACGCCGCCTTCGCCCGACTGAGATTCGGCACCGACCTGACCGGCCCAGCGGCGAAGGCCGACTTCGTCATCGAGGCAGCGGTGGAGAGGCTGGACGTCAAACGGAAGCTGTTCGCCGAGCTGGACCGGCTCACCCCACCACACGCGATCCTCGCCACCAACTCCTCGGGCTTCGTGCCGTCGCGGATCGCCGACGCCACCGGAAGGCCGGACCGGGTCTGCAACCTGCACTTCTTCAATCCCGCCATGGTGATGCGGTGTGTCGAGATCGTGCGCGGCCCGCAGACCTCCGACGAGACGGTGCGGGCGACCGTTGCGCTCGCCGAGCGGCTCGGCAAGCTTCCGGTGGTCCTGGACAAGGAGATCCCCGGGTTCGTCGCCAACCGGATCCTGGGCGCAGTCCGGGACGAGGCCATCCGGCTCCTGGAAGGCGGGATCGCCTCGGTCGAGGCGATCGACACGGTGTGCCGCACCGCACTCGGCTACCCCATGGGGCCGTTCGAGCTGATGGACCTCACCGGCATCGACATCGGCTACCACACCAAGAAGGCGCGCTACGAGGAGAGCGGCGACCCACAGGACCTGCCCAGCCGCAGCGTCACCGAGCTGGTCGAGCGCGGTGAGCTCGGCAGGAAGACCGGTAAGGGCTGGTACGCGTACGACCGGCACGGCAACAAGATCGAAGGAACGCCATGGATCTCGCGCTGAACGACGACCAGAAGAACTTCCAAGCGCTCGCGCGCGAGTTCCTCGACAAGGAGGTCATACCCCACCGGGCGGCGTGGGACCGGGCCGAGAGCGTCGACGTCGGCATCGTCCCGAAGCTGGGCGAGATCGGCTTCTTCGGGCTGACCATCCCCGAGGAGTACGGCGGCCTCGGCGGCGACTACATCACCTACTGCATCGGCATGGAGGAACTCGGCCGGGCCGACTCCTCGGTCCGTGGCATCGTCTCGGTGTCCATGGGCCTGGTCGGCAAGGTGATCCTGTCGCACGGCACCGAGGAGCAGAAGCAGTCGTGGCTGCCGCGGATCGCCACCGGTGAGATCCTCGCCTGCTTCGGGCTCACCGAGCCGGACACCGGCTCGGACGCCGGCAACCTCGCCACGCGGGCGGTCCGTGACGGAAGCGACTATGTCCTGAACGGCCAGAAGATCTTCATCACCAACGGGACCTGGGCCGACCTGTGCCTGGTCTTCGCCCGTACCGGGGGGCCCGGGCCCAAGGGCGTCTCGGCGTTCCTGGTCCCCACCAGCACTCCCGGGTTCGAACAGCGCGAGATCAAGGGCAAGCTCGGGCTGCGCGGCCAGGCCACCGCCGAGCTCTTCCTGACCGACGTCCGGGTCCCCGAGTCCGCGCGGCTCGGCGCGGAGGGCGAGGGCTTCAAGATCGCCATGCACTCCCTGGACAAGGGACGCGTGTCCGTCGGAGCCGGCTGCGTCGGGATCATCCAGGGCTGCCTGGAGGCGGTCGTGCAGTACTCCCAGGAACGCAAGCAGTTCGGCAGGCCCCTCGCGTCGTTCCAGTTGATCCAGGACATGATCGCCGACATCTCCGTCGAGGCGGACGCCGCGCGGCTGCTCGTGTGGCGGGCCGCCGGCCTGATCGAGCGAGGCGAACCGTTCGGCGTTGCCGCCTCCAAGGCCAAGTACTACGCGAGCGAGGCGGCCGTACGCGCGGCGAACGCCGCCATCCAGGCGTTCGGCGGCTACGGGTACGTCGACGAATACCCCGTGCAGAAGTACATGCGCGACGCCCGCGTGATGACCCTCTACGAAGGCACCAGCCAGATCCAGAAGCTCCTCATCGGCCGCGCCGAGACCGGCATCAGCGCCTTCATCTGAAAGGAACACCCGTGGCCACTGTCACCCCGCAGACCCCGCTGGCTCTGTTGAGCATCGATGAGCTGCTGGATGAGGACGACCGCGCGATACGCGACACCGTCCGCAAATATGTCGAGGACCGGATCAAGCCGCACATCGCCGACTGGTACGAACACGGAGCGATCCCCGCCCGCGACCTGGCCAAGGAGCTCGGCTCCCTCGGTGTACTCGGCATGCACCTGCAGGGCTACGGCTGCGCCGGCACCACCGCCACCGCCTACGGGCTGGCCTGCATGGAGCTGGAGGCCGGCGACTCCGGACTCCGGTCCCTGGTCTCCGTGCAAGGGTCGCTGGCGATGTACGCGATCTGGAAGCACGGCAGCGAGGAGCAGAAGTCCGAGTGGCTGCCGCGCCTGGCCGCCGGCGAGGCGATCGGCTGCTTCGGCCTGACCGAACCCGACTTCGGTTCCAACCCCGCGGGCATGCGGACCCGCGCCCGCAGGGACGGCACCGACTGGGTGCTCAGCGGCAACAAGATGTGGATCACCAATGGCTCCGTCGCCCATGTCGCGGTGGTGTGGGCACAGACCGACGACGGGATCCGGGGGTTCGTCGTCCCCACCGACACGCCTGGCTTCTCCGCACCGGAGATCAAGAAGAAGCTGTCGCTGCGGGCCTCTGTCACCAGCGAACTGGTCCTCGATGACGTGCGGTTGCCCGAATCGGCGGTCCTGCCCGGCGTCATCGGGCTCTCCGGGCCGCTCAGCTGCCTCAACGAGGCCCGCTACGGGATCGTGTTCGGGGCGCTCGGCGCCGCAAGAGACTGCCTGGAGACCGCCATCGACTACGCCCGCGACAGGGACATCTTCGACAAGCCGCTGGCCGCCTACCAGCTCACCCAGGCCAAGCTCGCCGACATGACCCTGGAACTCGGCAAGGGCATGCTGCTGGCGCTACAGCTCGGCCGACTCAAGGACACCGGCCGGCTCCGTCCCGAGCAGATCAGCCTGGGCAAACTCAACAACGTGCGCGAGGCCCTCGCCATCGCACGCGAGTGCCGCACCATCCTGGCAGCCAACGGCATCACCCTGGAGTATCCGGTACTCCGGCACGCCAACAACCTCGAATCCGTCCTCACCTACGAGGGCACCTCCGAGGTCCACCAACTCGTCATCGGCCGCACCGTCACCGGACACGCCGCCTTCCGGTGATGGGGGAACAGAACGATGAGCAACGAGACCAGCCTGGCCTATCGGATCACGTCCGACGGCCACCGAGTGCGGGGTGACTGGGCGCACGTCCCGATCGCGGATGTAGGGGCCGGCGAGCTGCTGATCCGGACGTCGTACTCGAGCGTGAACTTCAAGGACGCACTCGCCGCGACCGGAGCCGGAAAGGTCGTGCGGACCTTCCCCCTGATCGGAGGGATCGACGTCGTCGGCGTGGTCGCGAAGTCGACCGATGGTCGCTTCCAGGAGGGCGACGAGGTTGTGGTGACCGGCTTCGCGCTCGGCGAGGAACACGACGGGGGCTATTCGCAGTGGGTCCGCGTGCCTGCGGACTGGGCCGTGCCGCTGCCGGACGGGATGACTGCCTGGGAGTCGATGGCACTCGGCACGGCCGGTATCACCGCTGCACTGGCGATCCACCGGATCGAGCACAACGGGCTGCTGCCGGACGAAGGGCCGGTGGCCGTCACCGGAGCGAGCGGAGGGACCGGCAGCCTCGCGGTCAGCATGCTCGCCGGCCGGGGGTACGACGTCGCCGCCGTGACCGGTAAGGAGGATGCGCACGACTACCTCCGACGTCTGGGTGCCGGCCAGATCGTGGAAAGACCCACCGCTCCCGGGACGGGCCGACCGCTGGAGAGCGCCCGGTGGGCAGGTGCGGTGGACGCAGTGGGCGGTGACCTGCTCACCTGGTTGATCCGGACGACCGAACGGCACGGCAGCATCGCCACCTTCGGCAACGTGGGCGGGCACGAGCTGTCCACCTCCGTACTGCCTTTCATCCTGCGTGGGATCAACCTGCTGGGAGTCAACACCGGCTACTTCAGTGACCAGTTGCGTCGGCAGCTGTGGCAGCGCATGAACAGCGACCTTCGTCCGCGCCACCTCAACGAGATCGCCCGCACCATCGACTTCCATGAACTTCCCGACGCATTCGACGAGTTCCTGACCGGTCGCATGCGGGGGCGGGTTGTGGTCCGGGTCAATGGCCGAACCTGAAGCCGAGGAGGCGCAAGGCGCCGCGCATATGGGTTGTGAACGACAAGACCCCCTAGGACGACGAAAGGGATGTTTCTACGATCAAGCCCGCGACTTCCGTGGACTGCTCGGCCCAGATCGTTTTTCCGTCGCGGTTGTACCGGGTGCCCCAGCGTGATGCGAGCTGAGCCACCAGGAACAGGCCGCGGCCGCCCAATTCGTTGTAGCGGGCGCGGCGGAGATGAGGAGCGCTGAGGCTGCCGTCGGAGACCTCGCATATGAGGGAGTCGGCGTGTATGAGGCGTAGCACGATGGGGGCACGTGCATACCGAATGGCATTCGTGACCAGCTCACTGATGATCAGTTCACTGGTAAAAGTGAGTGATTCGAGGCCCCAGGCGTCAAGCTGGCGACCAGCCAGTACCCGGGCGTGACCGACCAGGGCAGGGTCGAGTGGGAGCTCCCAGGAGGCGACCCGATCGTCGGCAAGGGCGTGGGTGCGGGCCAGGAGCAGTGCCACGTCGTCGGGCCGGTGTTCCGGCACGAGGGAAGTCACCATCGCGTCGCAGAGTTGATCCAGCGGTCGGCTGCAGTGCGCGAGGCTTGCAGCGAGTCGGTCGAACCCGACATCGATGTTACGTCCAGGGGCCTGGATCAGGCCGTCGGTGTAGAGAGCGAGGAGCGTGCCCTCGGCGAGGTGGCGTTGTGCGGTTTCGAAAGGCAGGCCGCCCAAGCCCAGCGGTGGGCCGGCTGGGATGTCGTCGAGGAATTCCACAGCACCGTCGGGCTGTACCAACGCGGGTGGGGGGTGGCCGGCACGGGCGAAGGTGCAGATGCGGGAGATGGGGTCGTAAACGGCGTACAGACAGGTCGACCCCTCGCAGTCCGGGTCCTCCTCGGCAAGGCGGACTACCAGGTCGTCGAGCTGGGTCAGGACCTCATCAGGGTCGAGGTCGAGGTCGGCCAGGGTGTGGACAGCGGTCCGCAGCCGCCCCATGATGGCCGCCGCGTGCAGACCGTGGCCGCAGACGTCTCCGACGACGAGGGCGACGCGGGCCCCGGACAGAGGCAGCACGTCGAACCAGTCCCCGCCCGCCCCGGCGTGGGTGGCGGCGGGCAGGTAGCGGTAGGCAGTCTCGACGGCGGGGTAGCGGGGCACGTCGTGGGGGAGCAGGCTGCGTTGCAGGGCCACGGCGGTGGTGTGCTCGCGGGTGTAGCGGCGGGCGTTGTCGATGGATACCGCGGCGCGGGAGCAGAAGTCCTCGGCCAGGGCCAGGTCCCCTTCGTCGTACGGCTGAGCTTCTCGGTAGCGGCCGAAGGTGGCCACGCCCAGGGCGATGCCCCGGGCCTGCAGCGGCACCATCATCAGCGAGTGGATCTTGAACTCGCGGATCTTCTCGATGATTCGCGTGTCAAGCGTCGACCACTCGTCGGCGTCCGGTGTCCGCATCAGAACGGATTGCCCGGTCTCGAGGCATCGAAGCTGGGGGGTGCCGGGATGCACAGCTACCCTGTCGCCCAGGGCGTGCGCGGCCGCCGGGGCGTCCTCGTGTATCGAGCGGATTCCCGCCCGACGGAGCAGCCACTGACCGCCGACCGGCCCTGGGGGCGGTTCCTCACCCCGCACCGTGGTCTCCAGCAGGTCGACGACGATGATGTCCGCGAGCCCCGGAACGCCCGTGTCGGCCAGTTCCTGCGCGGTTCGTACCACGTCCAGTGCGGTGCCGATGCGGGCGCCCGCATCGGTCAGCAGCGCCAGCCGTCGTTGGGCCTGCCAGCCCTCGGTGATGTCGACGTACGTCTGGCACACTCCCAGGACACGGTCGGCCGAGTCGGTCAGCCGGAAGCAGGAGCCGGACCACACGTGCCAGCGGTCCGGGTCCGACGGGGGCCTGCCGTGGAACTGGAAACCGATCGCCGGCTCGCCGGTGTCTCGCACCTGGCACAGCAGCTCCTCGATCGCCTGAAAGTCGAGTCCCGGTGCCCCGTAGCCGACGCGCCGGCCGATGAGCTGCTCGGCGGCGACGGTGGCGTCACGCTCCGTCGTGGCATTCAGGCGTAGGTATCGCAGCTCGGTGTCCAACACGGTGATGGAGATCGGGGACTGGCTGAACAGCGCCTCCAATATTGCGCGATCGACTTCCGCCTGCTCCACCTGCCGTGCGTCGGCAGCATCGACCGACCAGCCGGCCTGGCCCTGCGCGCAGAGCACAGGGCGTACACGGAGCGAGATCTGCACCTCGTGCCCAGCGCGGTGCCGCAGGGCCAGCACGCCGTTCCAGCACTGCCCGGCCGGCTGCAGGCCTCGGGCAGCCAGCGCTGCTTCCCGGTCCTCCTGCCTGGCCAGCAGATCCGTCGCGGGCCTTCCGCAGACCTCTTCTGCCGGGTGCCCGAGCAGGGCCTGTGCTTGTGGGCTCCACAGGGAGACCGTGCCCTTGGCGTCCACGAATACGGTGGCCGTGTAGCGGCTCTGCACCGGAACCACCTCGCCCATCACGCCACACAATCTCGCCCATCACGTCATACAAATATGGATGGGTTGTCCAGCAATTCAGTTTCTCCCATACCACTTGTAAAACCCAAACGCAGACAGACCGGACAAGCGGGGCCGGGTCGTGGCGAAGGCGTCCGGGGCCGGACATCGCACGATCGAGGGCTGGCGATGATCGCTGATCAACACCGGCGGGCCCGTTGCCTGCCTGGGATCGCGGATGAAGGGCAGATGGCGGTATGTGGTCGTCTCTGGGCGACAAAGTGTTCAGTGTGCTTGAGGCCGACCGGATGCGCCTGCCGGCACGGGCCCTGGCGGCGAGGTCCATGGGTGGTGCGAAGGTGCGACCGGCGGCGAATAGAGTGCGGCGCCGTAGGTAGTGGTAGAGGCAGCCGGGCGCTTTGTCGAACAGCTTCCTGAGAGCTGCGATGTCGGTTCTCCACCAGCACGTCGGCGGTCATAGTGGGCGCGTGGAGCTCGAGAGCGGAGGGCTGCAAAGGCCCGTGTAACGGGGGCCGCGCAGGCGTACGCGTTCATGGCTCGGGCGTCCGCGAAGCGTTCTCGGTCGTCTCCGATCTCGGCGAGGACGCGTGCTCCGCACAGCACGGACAAGCCCGCAAAGCTGGTGATGATGTCGGTATCCGGGTGCGCCAGGAATGCTTCCTCCGTCGCCACCGCAAGCTCGACGACGCCGGCGCCGGCGGTGTCGACCTGCCGGATGAGCGCCACTTCGTGGTGCCCCAAGGCCTCGGCGTCCAGGGCGGCGCCGAGCCTGATCCCGTCCCCCGGTGCGCAGTGACTCCATCAGCCGGAGTAAGTCATGCTGGGACAAGGCCATCGCGTAGCCTCACAACGAGCTTCGTTCATCCGAGAGTTGCGCGAAGGCTGATCCATGATCAGGGGCAATGCAGTGATCGCTGCTACACCACCCGGCGGGACACCATCCGCCGACGCGGTCTTCGGCGGCTATCACCGTCTTGCCCACCGGCATGGTGCGGCTTCCAGGCGTTTGCGGAGCACGTCGATTTTCTCGGACGCGGCCACGCCGAGGGGTCAAGCGTCACCGAGTCCGCCCGCCGCCGGTGTTCGGAGCGGGCCGACAGGCCGCCTCGTGCCCGCCTCGGCCCGATCTCGGTGGCAGCCAGGAGACGGCCACAACCCACCCCAACTCCGCAACCTGGGCTTTCGGTAGGTCTCCTGCCTCATCGTCGCAAGACTCTTTTTCGCGGCTTCGACCGGTGTAATACTGAGCACCCCGTTCAGTAATAGAGGTCTCATGATGGAACAACAGGAAGCCGGGCTGATCTCCCTCCCTGTTCGACGGGCCGCCGATGATGACCCCGAGCTGGGATTCGCCACCGTGGACGAGGCGATCGCCGCTGTCGCGGCAGGTCGGATGGTCGTGGTGGTCGACTCGCCCGACCGTGAGAACGAGGGCGATCTGGTGATGGCGGCCGACTGCGTGACGCCGGAGGCCGTCAACTTCATGGCCACTCACGGGCGTGGGCTGATCTGTGTGTCGCTCACTCAGGAGCGGCTGTGTGAGCTACGGATCCCCGCCATGGTGCAGGACGTCTCCGATCCACTTCGAACTGCCTTTCATGTCAGTGTCGACCACCGGACCCGGACCTCGACGGGCATCTCGGCACGCGACCGAGCGGCCACGATCATGGCCCTCGTCGACGAGTGCGCACGGCCGGACGACTTCACCCGGCCCGGACACATGTTTCCACTGGCCAGTCTGCCCGGGGGAGTGCTCACCCGGGCCGGGCACACCGAAGCGTCGGTCGATCTGGCCACGCTGGCCGGCCGCGCCCAGGCGGGCGTGATCTGCGAGATCGCCACTCCTGACGGTGAGATGGCGCGGCTGCCGTTCCTCAGGCGATTCGCCTCCGAGCATGGACTGCTCGTCGTTTCGATCAGTGACCTGATCGCGTATCGGAAGAAGCAGCAGCACCGCGTCGCGCGATCCGGGGAGGCACTCCTGCCGCTGGAGGTCGGCACCTTCCGGGGCGTCGCCTACTGCAATGAGCACATGGGCGTAGAGCATCTCGCCCTACTGTACGGTGACTTGGCCCGCCGTACGGCTCCCCTGGTCCGGGTGCACTCCGAATGCATGACCGGCGATCTCTTCGGCTCGCGCCGCTGCGACTGCGGGCAGCAGCTGGATCTCGCCCTGCGTCGCATCGTCAACGAGGGCGCGGGCGCACTGATCTACCTGCGTGGCCACGAGGGTCGCGGCATCGGCCTGGGGGAGAAGCTGCGCGCCTACCAGTTGCAGGATCGCGGGCTGGACACCGTCGAGGCCAACCGTGCGCTCGGACTGCCCGTCGACGCACGGGACTACGCCGATGCCGCGCAGATTCTCGACGACATCGGCGTCACCCGCCTGCGGTTGCTGACCAACAACCCGTACAAGCAGCTCGGTCTGGCGGAAATGGGTATCGCGGTGACCGAGCGGGTGCCGATACAGGTGCGGGCCAACCGCGACAACGCGCGGTACCTCAAGACCAAGCGCACCAAGCTCGGACACCTGCTTGACGAGTTCGAATTACCGGTCGGCGTCTTCTGAAACTCCTTCCGGGCGTCGCGCCGGCCCTGCGCGAGCCTTGCCGCCCACGTGACCGGACGTGCCGCGCGGTATTGATGCTTCCTCGGGCGAGGCCGCCTGGCCGGCCGCGTGACAGGTGGGGCGTTCGGCGGTCCGGCAGCCTTGCCGGGCCGCCGAACACGTGACGTGCGAGACCCCGTAGGGCGTCACCGCGGACGTCGCCCGAGTCAGCCGGCCAGGAATGCCCCGATCGCGGCAAGTACAGGGGCCGGGAATTCGTTGAGCATGCCGTGGCTGCCGCGCGGCAGCACGGCCAGGCGGGAACGGGGGATCCGCTCGGCGATCTCCACCGCCTGGCCGGGCGGGGTGAGGATGTCCTCGGCACCGACCAGCACGAGCGTGGGCGTCGAGATCGTGTGCAGCTCGGCACGCCGGTCGAAGGTGCGGATCGCCTGCGCCTGGGCGGCGAACCCCGCGTCGCTCGTGGGCTCTGGATCCTCGCCCGCCAGTTTCAGCCCGGCGTACGTGGCGGTGTGGTCGACCAGCGTGTAGGGCGTGAATCCCCACGGGATGCCGGCCGCGGCGAGGGTGATGGCATCCGCGCCGGCCGCGCGCAGCGCCAGCAGTCCGTCGAGCCAAGCGTGTTGTACGTCGGTGTAGGCCGGCAGCGTGCTCAGGAGCACGGCCTTGCTGACCGAGTCCGGGTGGTCGATCAGCAGTGACTGGAGGATCACCCCACCCATGGACCAGCCCACGGCCGGCACTGGACCGACCCCGAGATGCCGGATCAGCGCCGCGGTGTCGTCGGACATCTGCTCGATGGTGTAGGGCCCCTCGGGCACGTCGCTCTGACCGGTGCCCCGGTTGTCGAAGGTGATGCAGGTGTAGCGCTCGCGCAGCTCGGGCAGCACGGCGGCCCAGGCATTGCGGTTCGCGCCGAGTCCCGAGATGAGCAGCAGCTCGGGCCCGCTTCCGGTGATCTCATAGTGCAGCTTGACGCCTGCCGAATCGAACTCTGCCACGCCGACTCCTTGATCGTTCCATGCCGTTGTGTGGGACGGAAACTAATGCTTGGTCATGCAGGCCAGTCGTCTCTTCCGGTTGTCTTCCACCTGCATATTTCCCCGGATCTCATGGAGATACCGGTGCACGACTGTTGACGTGCTTCCTGGCGTCTAGCCACACTAACTTCCGTTCGTTCGTCTGACCAGAGGAGATCGAGATGGGTAACCTTGTGAGACGAGGCAAACGGGTGCTCCTCGGTCCCGTAGCCGCTCTGGTGGCCCTCGGAGTTCTGGCCGGCTGCTCGGCCGCGGCGGACACGGGCGGGAGCGGATCGGATTCCGATGCCGGCGCCGCCGTGAAGGCGGCCGACGCTCAGCTGGCGGTCGCACGGAAGGGGCGGATGACGCAACCGCCGTCCGCGCCGAACCCGGCTGTGAAGGGCAAGAACGTCTGGATCATCCAATCCAGCGCGGCAGCGCCCTCGGTGAGTATCCCCGCGCTGGCCGCACAGGAGGCCGGCAAGGCACTCGGGTGGAAGACGACCCTCTACGACGCCAAGGGTGATCCCGGCAACTACACCAAGGGTCTCAGCGACGCGATAGCCAACGGCGCCAACGGAATTGTGCTCGTCGCCATCGACTGCACATACGTGAAGAACCAGCTTCAGCAGGCCAAGTCCCGGGGCATCGCGGTCAGCGAGGTGTACGCCTTCGACTGCGCGGACACCAACCCCGGATCACCCCGCCTGTTCAGCGCGGATCTCAGCTTCGGCAAGCGCTGGAAGAGCCTGCTGGACGCCTGGCAGCAGTGGGGGTCCGACACCGCGGCCTGGATCATCTCGGCCACCAAGGGCCGGGCTCGCCCGCTGGTGCTGCACAACGAGCAGATCGCCGTCCTGATCAGCTATCAGAAGGGCTTCGAGGAACGGATGGCGCAGTGCAAGACGTGCAAGACAGTGAACATCCCCTGGGACGCGACCACATCGGGCACGCCGGCCGCGCTGGCGGCGCTGATGAAGAATGCGTCCCTGCAGCATCCTGAGATCAACTCGTCGATGTTCGGATCGACGGTGACGTCCGGCTACAACCAGGCCATTCTGTCGCTCGGCGCGAAGGCCAAGCAGATGAAGGTGATCGCCGGTCTCGGACTGCCCGACGAGTTCAATCTGATCAAGGCCGGGCGGGGACTGAACGCCACGACCGCCTGGCCGCAGCAGTGGATCGGGTACGCCGCGATGGACTCGATCAACAGCATCCTGGCCGGACGGCCCCGGCGGGACGAGGGGATCGGCTGGCAGATCATCGACAACTCCAATCCCGACCAGATGCCGAAGGGCAAAACCATCTGGCAGGGCAATGACGACTTCCGGTCCGTCTACCGCAAGTCCTGGGGCGTGTCATGAGTGCGGCAACACCAGCCGACGATCCCCCGATCGCGCTCGCAGTGGCCGGGGTCTCCAAGAACTTCGGTGCGACGCAGGCCCTGCGTTCGGTACAGCTCGAACTGCGGGCCGGCGAGGTGCACGCCCTGATCGGGGGCAACGGCTGCGGCAAGTCGACGCTCATCAAGTGTCTCGCGGGCGTGCACCAGGCCGATGCGGGCACGCTGACGGTCAACGGCGCCGAGTACGACCTGGCCGATCAGAGCCCGGACCGGGCCCGTGACGCCGGTCTGCGCTTCGTGCACCAGGATCCAGGCATCTTCCCGGCGCTGTCACTGACCGAGAACCTCTCGCTCGGCCGGCGCTTCGAAGGCAGCTCACGGCGCATCAATTGGCGGGCGGCGCATCAGCGGGCCCGTGAGGTGCTGCGCCGGTTCGGCATCGAGCACGATCCGCGTACGCCGGCGGCGGCGCTGTCGGTACCGCAGCGGGCCATGCTCGCCATCGCCCGGGCGTTGCAGGACCAGGAGTCCGAGCACGGCGGCGTCCTCATCCTGGACGAGCCGACAGCCGCGCTGCCGGCGCCCGAAGTCCAGGTGCTGCTCGGCTGGATCCGCAGGCTGGCCCAGGAGGGACACGCCATCCTCATCGTGACCCACCGTCTCGACGAGGTGCGCGAAGTCGCGGACCGGGTCACCGCGTTCCGTGACGGGCGCTATGTCAACACGATCGACGGCGCAGGCCTGACCGAGAGCATGCTCGTCGAGCTGATCCTGGGCCGTAAGCTGGACCAGGCGGCCAGCGTCGCCTCGCCGACGACATCGACCGCCGATCATGTGGTCGAGGTGCGCGACCTCAGCGGCGGACCGCTGGCGGAGGTCAGTTTCGATGTGGCGGCGGGTGAGGTCCTCGGCATCGCGGGCCTGCTCGGTTCCGGTCGTACGGAGTTGCTTCAGCTGATCTACGGCCTGCTGCCCAGGCGGACCGGCACGGTGACCTATCTCGGGAAATCCGCCCACGCGCTCAATCCCAGCAAGGCGTGCCGCAAAGGCATGGCGTTCGTTCCCGAGGACCGTGCCGCCGAGGCGGTCTTCCCCGCCAGCACCGTCCTGGAGAACCTCGTTCAGGGACACGAGCACCAGTATTTCAGGCGGCTGTGGCTGCGTGACCGCGTGGAACGCGAGGACGCGCTGCGGGACATCCAGCGGTTCAACATCCGGACATCGGGCCCCACGGCCTATATCGAGAGCCTCTCGGGCGGAAATCAGCAGAAGGTGATCCTCGCCCGGTGGCTTCGGCAACAGCCCCGGCTGCTCCTGCTGGACGAACCCACCCAGGGCGTCGACGTGGGAGCCCGCGACGAGATCTACAAGCTCATCGCGCTGGCGGCCGATCAGGGCTGCGCCATCGTCGTGGTCAGTTCGGAATTCGAGGAACTGGCCCAGATCTGCGGGCGGGTGCTCGTGCTGTCCCACGGACGGATCGTCACCGAGATGCGGCAGCCCATGAACGCACACGAGATTCTCGAAGCGTCGATCGGACCGAGGGAGATCACGGTATGAAGAGGTTCGGGGACAGCCTCCAACTGCTGGAGAAGTACGGACTCGCGATCCTGCTGGTCGTCGTCATCGCATTCTTCACGCTCGACCCGGCGACCCCGCAATTCGCCTCGATCGCCAATATCAAGTCGGTGCTGAGCAATGAGACCCTGACCGGCATCATCGCGTTGGCGAGCATATTCCCGTTGGTGGGCGGCCAGTTCGATCTTTCGCTCGGCCCCGTCATGGGTCTGAGTTCGCTGATCTGTGCCGGCGTGATGTCGAAGATGGACCTGCCGCTGTGGGTGGCCGTCATCGCCGCCATCCTGACCGGCATGCTGGTGGGCGCGGTGAACGGCCTGGCCGTCACCAAGATCAAGGTGTCCTCGATCGTGACCACGCTGGGCATGACAAGCATCATCGCGGCGTTGGTCACCTGGTACACCGGAGGAAATTCCATCATCGACGGGGTGTCGCCGGCGCTGACCAACCTCGGCACGGGTGAATGGCTCGGGATTCCCTGTCCGCTGTACTTCCTCGCGGTGGTCGCGATCATCTCCTGGTACCTGCTCCAGCACACGCCATGGGGACGCTCCCTGCAGGGTGTCGGTGCCAATCCGCGCGCCGCCGAGATCGTCGGCCTCCCGGTCAACCGTCTCACCCTGCAGAGCTTCATCCTCGGCGGCGCCCTCGCCGGCATCGGCGGCGTGCTCCTGCTGGCGGTGTCCGGCTCGGGCAACCCGTCCGTCGGACCCGGCTATCTGCTCCCGGCGCTCGCGGCGGCGCTGCTCGGCGCCACGACGATCAATCCGGGCCGGTTCAACGTGCCGGGAACCCTCGTCGCCGTCTACTTCCTGGCCGCCACGGTCAGCGGACTGACCTTCCTCGGCGCGAAGCCCTGGGTGTCGAGCATGTTCAACGGTGTCGCACTCATCGTGGCCGTCGGCATCTCCGTCTGGTCCGGCCTGGGCCGCCAGAACATGGGCAAGGGCGAGGGCGGCGAAGCGGACGTCGACCCCGCCGCGACCACCGGCAGCGGCCCGAACAGGGGGGCGGTGACCACGTCGGTCAGCTGACCGCGATCCCTCCCCCGACGCACAAGACGGATCCTTCACTCGACGCAGAAGAGGACTGACATGGGCGCTTTGGAAGGCAAGGTGGCCGTCATCACCGGCGGCGCCAGTGGAATCGGGCGGGCGTGTGCCGTGCGCTTCGCCGAGGAGGGGGCCGACATCGTCATCGGCGACCTCGCCGACGGCACGGCCAGTGCCAAGCTGGTCGAGCAGACGGGGCGACGGGCGGTGTTCGTCCGGACCGACACGACCAGTGAGGCGGACTGCGACGCCCTTGTCCGGCGTGCCGTCGAGGAGTTCGGCCACGTCGACGTCGGCGTGGCGGCGGCCGGCATCGCCACCGCCGCCGGGCCGAGCAACGTCCAGACACGCCAGACCGAGACCGACGCCGGCTTGGTGGTCGGCTTGTCGGTGGACGACTTCCGCCGCGTGCTGGAAGTGAATCTCGTCGGAGTGATGATGACCGACCGTGCGCTGGCTCGGCAGATGCTCGCGCAGGGGACGGGCGGTTCGATCATCAACATCGCCTCCTCCGCCGCCAGGATCCCGCTGGCCGGCGCGGCGCCGTACTGCACGTCGAAGGCCGGCGTCTGGATGCTGACGAAGGTGATGGGTCTCGAACTGGCGCAGCGCGGCATCCGGGTCAACGCGGTGGGGCCCGGCTACACCGAGACACCGATGATCGAGGGCCTCGAGGACAACGCCGCAGCGTACGCCTCCGCGATGAGCATCACCCCGATGAACCGGCTGGGCAGGCCGTCCGAGATCGCCGAGGCCTGCCTGTTCCTGGCCGGCGAGTCCGCGTCGTTCTTCACCGGCGAGATCCTGCACCCGGCCGGCGGTCAGTTCACCGGCTGACCTCCGCGCCGGTCGTACGTGCGAGCGCATGCGTGGTCCGGACCACGCATGCGCTCGCCTGCGTGTCGGCCGTTCGCCGACGCACGAGGACAGGGCTCGCGCAAACGCCTCCAGCTTTTCCACCGGCCCTGCTAGCGGCTGGTAGTGGCCTCGGGTCCGCGATGGCTGACGGCCTGCCTTGAAGTGTCAACCAGCCCTCGCTTGAGCAGTGCATCTGCTATCCTGCAAGGAGACTAATGAGCATTAGTTAGGTTCTGACCTGCCGAGCGAGGAGGTCCTGTGTCCATCGAACTGGCCCCTGATCCCGAGGTCGCCGACCTTGCCGAGCGCACGGCGGCATTCGTCCGAGACGTCGTCATCCCGGTCGAGGAGGAGTACGCCGGCGTCACCGCGAGGGCGGGCGACGCGGTACGCGTCCGGTTGCAGCAGGCCGCCAAGGACGCCGGGGTGTTCGCTCCGCACGTCTCCTTGGAGTACGGCGGACTCGGGCTTGACATGCGGGCGCGCGCCGTCGTCTTCGAGGAGGCCGGCCACTCGCTGTTCGGACCGCTGGCGCTGAACTGCGCCGCCCCGGACGAGGGCAACATGCACCTGCTGGAGCATGTCGCGACGCCGGAGCAGAAGGAGCGGTACCTGCGCCCGCTGGCGGCCGGCACGGTCCGCTCCTGCTTCGCGATGACGGAGCCGGCACCGGGCGCGGGCTCGGACCCGGCGGCCCTGTCGACGCGGGCGAGGCGCGTACCGGGCGGCTGGCGGATCGACGGCCGCAAGTGGTTCATCACCGGCGCCGACGGAGCGGCGTACGCGATCTGCATGGCCCGTACCTCCGGCGAACCGGGCGACCGCGGCGGAGCGACGATGTTCCTGGTCGATGCCTCCGATCCTCGGATGAAGGTGATCCGCCACATCGAGACGCTCGACGAGAGCCTCTTCGGCGGCCACTGCGAGGTCGTGTTCGACGGATGCGTCGTCCCCGACGATGCTGTGCTCGGCGAGGTCGACAAGGGCTTCGCGTACGCCCAGGTGCGCCTCGGGCCGGCCCGCATGACCCACTGCATGCGCTGGCTGGGCATCGCCCGCCGCGCCCAGGACATCGCCGTGGCCCGGGCCGCCGACCGCCGGCTGTTCGGCTCTCCACTGGCCGCACTGGGCATGGTCCAGCAGATGATCGCCGACAACGAGATCGACATCGCCGCCTCCCGTGGACTGATCCGGCAGGCGTGCTGGGAACTCGACAACGGCCGCTCGGCCGCCCAGGCCGGCGCCATGGCCAAGACGTTCACCGCCGAAGCGGTCTGGCGGGTCGTGGATCGCTCGGTGCAGATGTGCGGGGCGCTGGGCATCTCCGGCGATGCGCTGCTGTCCCGCTTCCTGCGCGAGGTCCGCCCCTTCCGCATCTATGACGGGCCGTCCGAGACCCACCGCTGGGCGATCGCAAGGCGCGTCGTCAGCCGCCACCTCAACGGCCCCTCCCGGTCCGGCGCATGAGCGCGAGCGAAGCAGGTCCCGAGGGGCTGGACGTCGCCGCCCTGCACAGGTTCTTCGAGAGCGCGGTGAAAGGCACTGCCGGGCCGCTGCACGCCGAGCTGCTGCACGGCGGACGGTCCAACCTCACCTACCGCGTGACCGACGGCACGTCCACCTGGGTGGTCCGTAGGCCACCGCTCGGCGGCCTCACCCCCTCGGCCCACGACATCGGCCGCGAGTACCGCGTCGCCGCGGCCCTGTGGGGCAGCGGTGTCCCCGTGGCCCGGACGGTGGCGCTGTGCGAGGACGCTTCGGTGATCGGCACGCCGTTCTCGGTCGTGGAGCACGTACCCGGCCGGGTCATCCGCACCCAGGCCGAACTCGAGTGCCTGTCCCCGGCCGAGACGCTGCACTGCGGACACGCGCTGATCGACGTGCTCGCCAGGCTGCACGCGGTATCCCACCGGGCCGTCGGACTCGGTGACTTCGGGCGCCCGGAGGGCTACCTGGCCCGGCAGGTGAGGAGGTGGTGTGACCAGTGGGAGCGGGTCGGCACCAGACCGCTGGCCGACATCGAGAGGCTGCACGCCCGGCTGGCCGCCGTGGTGCCGGCCGAGAGCGGCGCCTCGATCGTGCACGGTGACTACCGTATCGACAACGCCATCCTGGACCCCGCCGAGCCGTCCGAGGTCCGCGCGCTGGTGGACTGGGAGATGGCCACCGTCGGCGATCCGCTCGCCGACCTCGCTCTGCACCTGGTCTACCGGGATCCGGCCTTCGACCCGGTGCTCGGCGGTTCGGCGGCGTCCACCAGCCACAGGCTGCCGCACGTGCGGGACCTCGCCGAGCACTACGCCCGCGTCACCGGAAGTGACCTCACCCGGCTGGGGTTCTACCTCGGCCTGGGCTACTTCAAGATCGCCGTGATCGCCGAGGGCATTCACGCCCGCCACCGCCAGGGCCTCACCCTCGGCGACGGCTTCGAGACCGTCGGCCAGGCGGTTCCGCTGCTGGCGGCCGCCGGACTGCGCGCGCTGAATGGAAAGGAGACCCCGCTGTGACCCCCACCCACGTCGGCCGTCGGGCCGCGCTCGTCACCGGTGCCTCCCGCGGCATCGGCCTGGGCATCGCCCGCGGGCTGGCGGACGCGGGGTACGACCTGACCGTGTCCGCCAGGGACGCGGCACGCCTGGAGAAGTCCGCGGGCGCACTCGCCGACGCGGGCGGGCGCGTCCACCGGGTACCCGCCGACATGGCCGTCGAGGACGACGTACGACGCCTCGCGGCAGAGCACGCACAGCACCACGGCAGGCTCGACGTGCTTGTGATAGGAGCGGGCGTGGGGAGCGCCGGGGCGCTCGAACAGACGACGACGAAGCGCTACGACCTGCAGTTCGCGGTCAATGTGCGGGCGCCCTTCGTGCTGCTGCAGCACAGCCTGCCACTGCTGCGCAAGACCGCGGCGGCGGACCCCGAACGCGGCTCGAAGGTCATCGCCCTGTCCTCGATCACCGGCGTCGCTGCCGAGCCGGACCTCGCCGCGTACGGCGCCGCCAAGGCCGCGCTCATCTCCTTGTGCCGGTCCGTGAACAGCGAAGCGTCGGCCCAGGGCGTCTGCGCGACCGCGATCTGCCCGGGATACGTCGACACCGACATGTCCGCGCATGTGCGGGACCGGATCGATCCCTCGCGGATGATCCGGATCGAGGACGTGGTCGAACTGGCGCTGTCCGTGACCCGGCTCTCGGCCTGCGCCGTGGTCCCGGAGATCGTGGTCACCCGCCCCGGCGACCAGCTCTGGCGGGCCTGAGCCGACCGGCGCTCCGGCCCGTCGGCGCCTCGGGCTCCACGTGCGGTGACACCTGTGCGGTCGCCCTCAGGACGCCTCGGGCTCCACGAGTGCGAGGACGTTGGCGACCAGCATGCGGCGGAACTCCTCGCTCACGTGGCCGTGCGGCACCCGCAGGATGGCCTCGGCGAAGATGCCGCCGACCATCATGCGGGCGACCACTCCGGCGTCGACGCCGGTCCGCGCGTCGCCGCGCTCCTGGGCCTCGCGAATGACCCTCTCCGGGATGGCGTGGGCGGGCTCGATGATGTTCTGGCGTGCCCAGTCCCACATCTCCGGATCGGTCAGACTGGTCACCGACAACTGGTAGTACGCGCTGAGCGCCCCGTCGGCCGCGAAGGACGCGGCGAAGATGTCGGCGAGGGTCGCAAGGTCCTTGGGGAGCGTTCCGGTCAGCTTCGGCGCGGCGGGGTTGTGACCGGCCAACAGGGCGGCCTTGATCAGATCCTCACGCTTGGCCCAGCGCAGGTACATGGTGTTCCGGGCGACGCCGGCACGCCGGGCCACCGCGTGGAAGCTGAAGCGGGCGATGCCGTTCTCGGCCACCTCGCGCCGGGCTTCCTCCAGGATGATGTTGTCGATCGCGCGGTCACGCGGCCTTCCCGGGCCACGGGACCCCGCGGCGGCGTTCGTGGCGGAAGGGCGACCCATGGGCGCCATGCTACTACCCAGTCGGTCGGCGCCCGACGGGACGTCTGAACGGTCGTTCGCCAAGGGACTCCCTGGTGTACTAGCATGGGTATGTGCCGTCACAGTCAGCTGCTAACGCTCGCAAGTCGACCCGGCCGGCCCCGGCCGGGCGTGCCGGCGACATCATGGATGCCGCGCTGACGCTGTTCGCCGAGCGCGGATACCTCGGGACCAGCATGCGTGACATCGCATCGCAGCTGGGTATGCGGGCGCCCAGCCTGTACAACCACCTGGAGTCCAAGCAGGAGCTGCTCCAGGACATCATGCTGCGCACGATGGAGAACCTGGTCGCCGACCACCAGATGGCGGTTGCCACCACCAACGACGTGGCCGAGCAGCTGCGCCGGGCCATGGAGGCGCACGTCCGCTACCACGCGCGCCATCCGCGCGAGGTGCGCATCGGCAACGCCGAGATCTGGAACCTGGAGCAGCCCGCCCAGGACCGGGTCCGCAAGCTGCGCCGCGACTACGCCCGCTCGTGGCAGGACGTCATCAACCGAGGCGTCGACGAGGGCCGGTTCCAGACGCCGTCGCCGCAGCTGGCCAGCTACGCGATGTTGGAGATGGGTATCGGCATCTCGCTCTGGTACCACGAGGGCGGTCGGCTCTCCGAGTCCCAACTGGCCTATTACTACGGCGACATGGCGCTGCGCCTGGTGTCCGCCGAATCCGGCTGAACGAAGGGCGACGCGGCCGGACCGGTACAGCCGGTCCGGCCGCGTCGCGGTGACGGCCTTCCCCCGAGGGAACCCCCGATCCCGTCAGCCGCCGCTGGAGGTGGTCATGCCGCCGCCGTCGATGCGCAGCGTCTCACCCGTCATGAACGCCGACTCCTCCGACGCCAGGTAGACGACGAGGTTCGCGATGTCCTCGGGCTCACCGACCCGCGGCGTCGCGATGGACGGCAGTGTCTGCTGCGGCAGGTCCGGCACCGCGTCCAGCAGCTGCTGGGTGCGGATGACGCCAGGCGCGATGGCGTTGCAGCGCACTCCGTCCTTGCCGTGCTGCGCCGCGACGTAGCGGGTCAGGCCCACGACGGCGGCCTTGGTCGTGCCGTACGCGGTCAGTGCCTTGCTGCCGCTCAGGCCGCCGACCGAAGCCATGTTGATGATGGATCCACCACCGCCGGCCACCATGTGCGGCAGGGCGAACTTGCAGGCGAGGAAGATGCTGCGGACGTTCGTGGCGAACGCGCGGTCCCACATCTCCACGCTCGTGCTCAGCACCGATCCGTCGGTGAACCACGCGTCAGGACCGACGAGCGCGGCGTTGTTGTGCAGGACGTCGATGCGGCCGTGGCGCCGCATCGTGAAGTCGACCAGTTCTGCGATGGATTCCTGCTTCGTCGCGTCGAACTGGAAGGGTGTGGCGGCCTCGCCGATCTGCTCGGCGGTCTGCTTCGCGCCGTCGAGATTGAGGTCTGCGATGACGACCTGCGCCCCTTCCCTGGCCAGTGCCTGTGCGGTGGCGCGGCCGATGCCCGCCGCGCTGCCGGTGACTATGGCGACCTTGCCCGCTACCCGACCCATGCGATCCTCCTTGTCCGGTGAGCTCACGCGCTCAGGAACTTCTCGACGGTGGCGATGAATTCGTCTTCCTGCTCTATGAACGGGTAGTGGCCGGCGTCGTCGATGACCGCGAGCTCGCACTGCGGGATGAGCCGGACGAACTCCTTGGCGTAGGCGAGCGGCACCAGCCCGTCCGACGCACCGTTCACGACGAGGGACCGTGCCCGCACGTACGGCAGCCGGCGGCGCAGGCCCCGGTCGGCGATCGGCCACATGAACTTGGTCGCGGTGGCGAGATTCTGGGCCTGGAAGAAGATCTCACCGTGGGGATCGTCGGGGTCGGGGACGAAGATGGTCGGCTCGGGGCTCGGGATGGCGGCCGAGTCGTGCCACTTCGCGCCCTTGACCTCGTCGGCGGCCCCGAACGGGTCCTGAGCCGGCTGGTCGTCCAGCCACAGTCCGAACGCGTCGACGAGCACCAGTTCGCCCACGATCTCCGGGCTGAGCGCGGCGAGTTCGGCGGCGACCATGCCGCCGGTCGAGTGACCGATGACGTCGATGCGTTCGTACCCCAGCGAACGCACCAGCTCCCGGTAGAACAGGACGAGATCGAAGATGTCCTGCACGTGTTCGAACCCGGTCGAGGTGCCGTAGCCAGGCTGCTCCGGCGCGTAGACGGTGTGGAACTGCGCGAGCCGCTGCAGGAAGGGCGCGCCGCCGGGGTGGCGCTCGTAGCCGTGCAGGAACAGCACGGGACTGCCGCTGCCGGCCGTCCACAGATTGACGTCGAACGTTCCGACGTTGGCGATGTCGAGCGTGCGCATCTGTCCTCCTCAGTTCGCGGGAACGGTGATCTTGGGCGCGTGTGCTGCGACGCGCTGTCGGCTGACCTCGGGGGTCCAGTGGTCCTCGTGCTCCGAGAACAGATCGCGCAGATGGGGGGCGACCTGGCGGCCGAACAGCTCGTTGTTCTTGGCCGCGGTCTCCTCGGGCAGGTTGCCCATGTGCATGCAGGTGATGAGCTGGCCGACGTGCAGCTCGGTCGCGAGTGTCTCGATGCGCTGCCGGACCCGTTCCGGGGTGCCGGCGACGATGAACCCGAGTTCGTCGGCTTCCCAGAAGCTCAGCTCACCGTTGGCGGCCCGCTGCCGTACCTCGGGGCCGATACCGCGCTGGCGGCGCAGGCCTTCGCGCTGCGATGCGATGGTCATGTAACCCGGTGGTGTGGCGTAGTGCAGCGGTGCCTTTTGCCGGGTGAAGAAGTAGTTGACGGCCTCGGCGTACTCCCGCTCGGCCTCCTTGTCGGTGTCGGCGACGCAGATGAGCTGGGTGAAGGCCATGCGGAACGGGTTGATCTCGAAGCCGCGTTCCTGCACGCGGTCCCAGAAGCCGTGGACGATGGGGCGCGCGTTGTCGAGCCCGAAGAACGACAGGTAGCCGTAGCAGTAGTCCTCGTCGAGCACCAGGTCCCAGGTTTCCAGACTGCCCGAGCCGGGCACCCAGATCGGCGGCCGCCCCTGGACGGGCCGCGGCAGGACGTTGACGTAACGCAGTTTGTTGTACTTGCCGTTGAACGTGAACGGCTCGTCCGCGGTCCAGGCGCGGGTGATCAGGTTGCGTGCCTCGTGGAAGCGGTCGCGCAGCTCGGCGGGGGAGATGCCGTAGGCGAAGGCCGTGTCCATCGGCGTGCCGAAGACGAATCCGGCGATCACCCGGCCGTCGGACAGGCAGTCGAGATAGGCCATCTCCTCGGCCACCCGGTTGGGCGGGTTGTACAGCGCCAGCGAGTCACCGATGATCAGGATCGCGGCGTTCTCGGTGGTGCCCGCCAGACTGGCAGCCAGCAGGTTCGGTGACGGTGTCATCGCGAACGTCGTCTGGTGGTGTTCGTTGACGGCCAGGCCGTCCCAGCCGAGCGTGTCGGCCTGTTGCATCAGCCGGATGAACATCTTGTAGTGCTCGCCGACCTTCCGCGAGTCCACCAGGTTCATGGGCAGGTCGACGGCCGACGAGGGGTGCTTCTGCGGCAACCGCGCGGGCAGGTCGTTGTAGGTGGCTTCGGCGAACCAATGGAACTTCATGAGGGCTCCGGTTCAGGCGTGAGGTGGTGGGGCGGGTCAGAAATCCGGGCCGAGCCCGCCGATCGGGGGCATGCCGGAGTGCGCCCAGAGCCCGCCGTCCGCCACCAGATGGGAGCCGGTGATGAATCCGGCTTCGTCGGAGGCGAGGAACAGCACGGCCGCGGCGATCTCCTCGGGCTTGCCGTAGCGGCCCATCGGGATCGCGTCGCGGATGTCCTCCCAGATGCCGGGCGCCTGCTCGTGCAGCTGGCCGATGGGCGGTGTGGCGATGGGGCCGGGGCACACCGCGTTGCAGCGGATGCCCTTGCGGGCGTATTCGATGCCGGTGATCCGGGACAGGTTCACCACGCCCGCCTTGAGCACGTTGTAGGCGCCGATGCCGTAGTCGGCGGCGACGCCGGACACCGAGGCGGTGTTGATGATGGAGCCCTTGCCCTGGGCGAGCATGGGCTTGAGGGCGAGTTTGATTGCGTACCAGTAGGCGATGAGGCTGACGTCCAGTGACTTGCGGAAGCCGTCCAGGCTGAGGTCGCCTATACGGCCGGACTCGAACCACACGTGGTTGTTGTGCAGGATGTCCAGGCGGCCGAACGTGTCGGTGGTGAAGGTGACGACCCGTTCGAGGTCCTCCGGGTTCGACGCGTCGGCGTGCTGGAACTCGACTGTTCCCCCTGCACGTTCGATGGCGTCGGCCACGTCCTTGCCGGCGTCGGCGTTGATGTCGAGGATGACCACCTTGGCGCCTTCGCGGGCGAACGCCTCGGCCGTCGCCCGGCCGATGCCCGAGCCGGCGCCGGTGATCAGTGCAACCTTGTCCTGCAGCCGCATGGCCGCTCCCTTCCGGAATCCGATGTGGTGGGGTGTCGTAGAAGGTCAGGCCGGGACGGGACCGCTGCCGGCCTCCGGCGCGGTGTCCAGGGGCGGCGGCGTCCCGGCGGTGCCGCCCCCGTCGACGGTGATGACCTGGCCGTTGATGTAGGCGGCGTCCTCGCTGGCGAGGAAGGCCACCACGTTGCCGATGTCGGTGCCTTGGCCGGCGCGTGTGTAGGGCAGTTGGGCCACCGCGGCCTCGGTGACGCCGGGCACGTTCTCCAGCACCTGCTCGGTGAGCACGGCACCCGGCGCGATGCAGTTGGTCCGGACGTTGTGCCGGCCGTACTGCGCGGCCAGGTACTTAGTCATCGCGGCCACCCCGGCCTTCGAGATGCCGTAGCCGACGAGAGTCGGACCGCCGCTGAACGCCGCGATCGACGCCATATTGACGATCGCGCCGCCACCGCCGGCGATCATGTGCGGAAGCGCTCGCCTCGCCGCGACGTAGCCGCTGCGCAGATTGACGCGCAACGTCTGGTCGAACCAGTCCAGTTCGGTGTCGAGCACAGTGGTGTCGCGGGTCCACGCCTGCGCGGTGATCGCCGCGTTGTTGTGCAGAACATCCAGTCGGCCGTGCCGCGCGATCACCTCGTCGACGAGATGCTCCACGGACGCCGTGTCGGCCGCGTCGTACGTGACGGCGGAGGCGGCGTCGCCGATGCGCTTCGCCGTCTCCTCCACCAGATCGCCGCGGATGTCGCCGAGCACCACCTGGGCGCCGTGACCGACGAGCACCTCGGCGGTGGCGGCACCGATGCCTGCCGCGGCTCCGGTGACCAGTGCGACCTTGCCGGACAACTTTCCCATCGCGAACCTCGCTTCGGGCCGTTCTTCTCTTCGGGGCTTTCGTGTACGGTGAAAACTAACGACTAGTAGTTCGTCTGCGCAATAGTTCGGTCGAGCGACCGCATCCCGTCCCCTGCGGATCGGATCCGCACCGTCCTTCGAGGAGACCTCCGTGATCAAGCTGACCGTGCTCTACGCACAGCCCGCCGACGCCGACGCGTTCGACAAGCACTACCTCCAGACGCACACCCCGCTGGTGCGGGCGCTGCCCGGACTGGACCGTTTCGAGGTGGCGTTCACGCTGCCGGACGCGGACGGCGCGCCCGCCCTGTACCACCTGATCGCCGAGCTGTACTTCCCCGACGCGCAGGCCATGCAGGCGGCGATGGCCTCCCCGGAGGGAGCCGCACTGGCAGCCGACGCACCCAACGTCACCAGTACGAAGTCCGTTTCGATGCTGAGTGAGATCAGCTGAATGGAACTGCGTCAGTCAGCCGTGCGGGCCGCGCCCGAGCTGGTCGCGCCCGAGGACTTCACCGCCCTGAAGGTCGTGGTCGACGGCGATCGCGACGAGGCGCTGCGGCGGCTCGGCCGGGCCGGCGTCACGGGCGACGGCGAGCATGTGTGGATCCCCGCCGAGCTGCTGCGCACGCTGGCGGGCCGTGCCGTGGACTCGGACTGGGAGGCCTCGCTGTCCGGGATGATCGCCTACGCGCTGAGCCGCGGCTGGTACGACGAGCGGCGCGGGGCGGTCAGGGCACATCTCGAGTACCTGTGAGGCAGACCCGCACGAGCCGAACACAAACTAACGTTCATATGTGTCAGCCGCGGCGACCGGGCGGGCCGCGGCGGCACCCAACGCATCGAAGGGGACAGAGATGAAGTTCCACTGGTTCGCGCAGCAGTTCCACACCCACCTGCCGGAGGACTACGGCGACACGGTGCGCAGCGCCTGGGTCACCCCACCCGCGTCCTACGCCGACCCGAGTCAGGTCGGCGAGGAATACCACATGTACCTGCGCCTGATGCAGCAGGCCGACAAGCTGGGCTGGGACTCGCTGCTGCTGAACGAGCACCACCAGACCTCGCTGGCGATGACACCGTCCCCCAACCTGCTCGCCGCCGTGCTGGCCGCCACCACGGAGAACTCCGCGATCGCGCTGTGCGGCAACTCTCTCGCGCTGTACAACCCGCCGATCCGGGTCGCGGAGGAGATCGCCATGCTCGACTGCCTGTCCGGCGGCCGGGTCATCGCCGGCATCGTCTTCGGCACGCCGATGGACAGCGCGTTCTCCTACGGCGTCCCGCCGATCGAGCTGCGCGAGCGCTTCCACGAGGCGCGCGAGCTCGTGCACCGCGCCTGGAAGGCCAAGGAGCCCTTCGCCTTCAACGGCAAGTACAGCCAGCTGCGCTACGTCAACCCGTGGCCGCGGCCCGTCCAGAGCGAGCTGCCCATATGGATCCCCGGCAGCGGCAGCGTCGAGACCTGGTCGGTCGTCAACGAACTCGACTACTGCTACGGCTACTTGTCCTTCTCGGGCAAGCAGAGCGCGACCCCGATCGTCAACGGCTTCTGGGACTACACCGAGTCCACCGGCGGCAACATGAACCCCAACCGGATGGCCTTCACCCAGGTCATCTGCTGCGCCGACACCGACAGGGAAGCCGAGGAGCAGTACTACGACGCCGTCCGCTACTTCTACCGGCAGAACCCCGTCGCGCCGGAGTTCGGCAACCCCCCGGGCTACACCTCCCAGGAGTCCCTGCGCGCCATGCTGAGCCGGGAGAAGACCATCTCCGCCGAGGAACGCGAGAAGGCGAACAAGGGCGAGCTGAGCTTCTGGGACTACGACCGGCTCGGATACATCATCGCCGGCACGCCGGAGCGGGTCGAACAGCGGGTGCGCGAACTCGTCACCGACCTGCGCATCGGCCAGCTCATCACCTGCATGCACGTCGGCAACCTGCCCGAGGAGGTTGCGGCGAAGAACAACTACCTCTTCGGTACGCGCGTCGCCCCGAAACTGCGCGACATCTGGGCGGAGCACGAGGACCGCTGGACGCCCAAGGTGAGCCAGGAGCGGGTGGCGGCACTTCAGCTGACCGACCAGTCGGCCTGAGAGACGCCGATGACCACCACGGACAGCACCACAGCCGCCGACCCCCGGTGGTTCCGGCAGGTGCTTGGTACCTATCCGACCGGTGTCTGTGTGATCAGCGCGATCCACCCGGACGGCACCCCGGTCGGCATGGCGGTCGGGTCGTTCACCTCGGTGTCCCTCGACCCGCCGCTGGTGGGATTCCTGCCGGACCACTCGTCGACGTCCTGGCCGAAGATCCGCGCGGCCGGACGGTTCTGCGTCAACATCCTCGGTGCCGACCAGGAACACGTCTGCCGCGCCTTCGCGTCGAAGGCGCCGAACAAGTTCGCCGGGCTCGGGTGGCGGCCCGGTCCGAGCGGGCTGCCGGTCCTGGACGGCGTCGTCGCCTGGATCGAGTGCGACCTGGACGCCGTGTACACCGCAGGCGATCACGACATCGTGATCGGGCGCGTCAGGGAGATGAGCCTCGGCAACCCGACCATGCCCCTCGTCTTCTTCGAGGGCGGTTACGGTCGCTTCGAGCCGTCGTCCCGGGCAGCCGCCGACGCCGACCTCTTCGACGTGCTGCGCAACGTGGATCCCGGACGGCCGGAGATGGAACGCATCGCACGGGAGATGTCCGTCGAGTGCGTTGCCGGCGCGATCGTCGGCGATGAGATCGTGCACGTGGCAAGCGCGGGGACACCGTCCGGCGGCCGGCCTGCCGTCCGCGTCGGGATGCGCTCCCCGCTCGCGCCCCCGCTGGGCATGAGCTGGCTGCCCTGGGCCGACGAGACGGATGTGCGACGCTGGCTGGCCCAGGCACCGACACCACTCAGCCCCGGGCAGGCCGAAGCCTGGCGCGTCGCCCTGGACCGGGTGCGCGACCGCGGCTTCTGGGTCCGGCTCGGCGGCCCGAGCCAGCGCGAGTTCGACGCCAGGATCAAGAGGCTGTCCACCATCGCCGACGCCCGATGGCGGCGCAGCGTCTTCCACGACCTGTTCGACCCCGAACCGACCGTCGAGTACGGACAGCCCGAACTCGGCCCGGACACCGTGTACGAGGTGCGCGCGATGAGCGCGCCGGTGTTCGACCCGGGCGGCCGCGCCCGCTACGCGCTGATCCTGTTCGGATTCCCGCCCCGGATGTCCGGCGCCGAGATCGCCCACTGCGCGAGACGGTTGCGGGCAGCCTGCGATGCCGCAGGCAAGGGGCTGCGTACCCTGCCGTGATCACCCCATGGAGGACCGTCATGCTGCCACCGACCGGGCAGGCCCTCACCATAATGGAGGCGCTGCACTCCACGCCCGCCCGTCGCTACCTCGACCCCGATCCGATCCCCGAGGACGTGCTCTGGGCGGTCCTGGACGCGGCCATCCGGGGCCCGTCCGGTGGCAACGCTCAGCAGTGGGGCTGGGTCGTGGTGACCGATCAGGACATCAAGAACCGCGTCGCGACCTGGTACCGGGACAACTGGGAGAGGGCCTACGGCCGGCACCGCGAGCGGATCCTCGCTTCCCCGGCCGGTTCGGACGGGCTGAGCCCGCGGGGCTTCCTCGGCGCGGAGCATCTCGCGCACCACATCGAGGAGGCCCCGGTGTGGGTCTTCCCGGTACTGCGCCATGCGGCGGATGAACAGGACCCCCGAGTCGGCGCGTCCATCTACGGTGCGGTGCAGCAACTCTGCCTCGCCGCACGCGCCTACGGTATCGGCACTTCGCTCACCACGCTCTACCGTGGGCACGAGGACGACCTGCGTGACCTGCTCGGCTTGCCGCCCGACGCACTGACCATGGCGCTGATCCCGATGGGCAGCCCCGCCAAGGGACGGTGGGCGCAACCCAGGCGCAAGCCGGTCGAAGACGTCGTGCACTTCAACCGCTGGGGCGCTACCCGCGCCCGATCGGAGGGCCGGAACCGATGACCGAACCACAGTGGAGGTCTGCGTCGACCCTGTCGTTCGAGCCGCTCACCCCCGTGTCGTACCTGGACCGGGCCGCGGCGGCGCACGGAGAGCGGACGGCGGTCGTGGACGGCGACCGGCGCTGGTCGTACACGGACTTCCACGACCGCTGCCGCCGGCTGGCCGGCGTGCTGGCACCTCTGGCGCAGGGCCGGCCGGTCGCGGTGCTCGCGCCCAACACACACGTGCTGCTGGAGGCGAGCTTCGGGGTGCCGTGGGCGGGTGTCCCGCTGGTGGCCGTCAACACCCGGCTGTCGGCCCGCGAGATCGCCTACATCCTGCGGCACTCCGAGGCGTCGGTGCTGGTGCACGACCCCCTCTTCGACGACTTGGTCGACGCCGCGGTCGCCGACCTGCCCGAGCTCCCGCACCGGATCCGTGCGGGGGAGCAGTACGAGCGCCTGCTGGCCGACGCGACACCCACCGCGATCCGTCCGGAGGACGAGCGGTCGCTGCTGTCGATCAACTACACGTCCGGGACGACCGGACGGCCCAAGGGCGTGATGTACCACCATCGCGGTGCCTACCTGCAGTCGCTGGCGATGGTGGGGCACACCGGGCTGTCGCCGTCCGCGGTGCACCTGTGGACCCTGCCGATGTTCCACTGCAACGGCTGGTGTTTCCCGTGGGCGGTGACCGCGGCGGCGGCCACGCACGTATGCCTGCCGAAGGTCGAACCCACCGAGGTGTGGCGGCTGTTGAGTACGGAGGGAGTGACGCATCTGGAGGGTGCTCCGACGGTGCTGTCGATGCTCGCCCACGCGCCGGACGCGTCGCGGCTGGCGCAGACGGTGAAGGTCGCGACCGGCGGCGCGCCGCCGTCCCCGGCGATCCTGCGACGAATGGGGGAACTGGGGTTCGAGGTCACGCATCTGTACGGGCTGACCGAGACGTTCGGCCCGGCCATGATCTGCGACTGGCGCCCGGAGTGGAACGCCCTCGACGACCGGGTCCGGGCCCGTCTCAAGGCGCGCCAGGGCGTCGGCAACATGATCTCGTGCGCGGTGCGCGTGATAGCCGGGGACGGTTCCGACGTTCCCGCCGACGGGACGTCGGTGGGGGAGATCTCGTTGCGCGGCAACAACGTCATGCTCGGCTACTACAAGGACGAGGAGGCCACGAAGAAGGCCGCACCGGACGGCTGGTTCCGCACCGGCGACCTCGGCGTCGTGCATCCGGACGGGTACGTCGAACTGCGCGACCGCAGCAAGGACGTGATCATCTCCGGCGGAGAGAACGTCGCGTCGGTCGAGGTCGAGCAGGTCATCGCCGACCATCCGGCCGTCTCGGAGGTCGCGGTCATCGCGGTACCCGACGAGCGCTGGGGGGAGGTGCCTGCCGCGTACGTGAGCCTGCTGGACGGCGCAGAGGTCACTGAGGTCGAGATCATCGAGTTCGTCCGGGCCCGGCTGGCTCGGTTCAAGGCGCCCAAGCGCGTGGTGTTCGGGGAGCTGCCCAAGACGTCCACGGGCAAGATCCAGAAGTTCGTCCTGCGCGATCGGGCCTGGGCCGGGGCGGAACGCAGGATTCAGTAGCGATCCGGCCGGCCGGGCGAGGGGCCGGGGCGCCTCGGTCGTTCTGGCTCGTGTGCCCCGGCCGCACCACGTGAGTGGTCGTCGACACGGTCGTGCGGTCGGGTGATGAGCCTTGCCCGACATCGCACCCGCCCAGTTCCGGGCCGCGCCGGCGAACTCGGGTATTCAGGCGCCGTAGGAGTAGAAGCCGTGACCGCTCTTGCGGCCCAGGCGGCCGGCGGCCACCATGCGCCGCAGCAGTGGCGGAGCTGCGTAGAGCGGCTCCTTGAACTCCTCGTACATCGACTCGGCGACGGCTTGTGCGGTGTCCAGGCCGATGAGGTCGAGCAGTCGCAGCGGTCCCATGGGGTGGGCGCAGCCGAGTTCCATGCCGCTGTCGATGTCCTCAGCGCGCGCCGTTCCTGACTCGAGCATGCGGACGGCCGCGAGGAGGTAGGGCACCAGCAGGGCGTTGACCACGAAACCGGATCGGTCGGGGGCCTGGACGACCGTCTTGCCGAGTTGCCTGGCGGTGAAGTCGCGGATGCGCGCCAGGGTGTCGGCACTGGTGGTGAGGGCTGGGATCACCTCGACGAGCTTCTGGACCGGTACAGGGTTGAAGAAGTGCAGTCCCACGACGTGGGAAGCCCGGCCGGTGGCCACGGCGAGATCGACAATGGGGATGGAGGAGGTGTTCGTGGCGAGGATGGCGTCCGGGGAGACTACGACCTTGTCCAGCCGGCGGAAGACCTCCGATTTGACCTCGCGGCTCTCGGCGACGGCCTCGATGACGATCTGCCGGTCGGCCAGCTCGCTCAAGTCATCGGTGAAGGAGAGGCGGGCCAGGGCCTGGTCGCGGTCGGCTGCGGTGAGCTTGCCGTGCCGCAGGCCGCGCTCCAGGGAGGCGGTGATGCGGTCGCGGCCGGCGGCGGCCTGGTCCGGGTTCGACTCGGCGACGATCACCTCGAGGCCGTGCAGTGCGGCGACTTCGGCGATACCGGAGCCCATGAGGCCGCAGCCGACGACGCCGAGACGGGAGACGGGTTCCATGCGGGACCTTTCGTGGTCGGGAGGGTGATGGCGGCCGTATCCACGGCCTCGGCCGGTGACTCAGACGTTGCGTCGGTACTGGCCGCCGACCTCGAAGAACGCCTCCGTGATCTGTTGCAGAGTGCACACGCGGGCAGCGTCCATCAGTACGGCGAAGACGTTCTCGCCGGAGATCGCGGCCTGCTTCAGACGCTCCAGGTTCGCCCCGGCCTCCTCCCGGTGCTCGGCCTGGAAGCTCTGGACCCGCTGCAACTGGGAGAGCTTCTCCTCCTCGGTGGCGCGGGCCAGTTCGAGGGTGCCCTGGCTCGGGCCGGTGTCGGCATGCGGGTTGCGGAAGGTGTTCACGCCGATGATCGGCAGGCTGCCCTCGTGCTTGCGCTGCTCGTACAGCATGGACTCGTCCTGGATACGACCGCGCTGGTAGCCGGTCTCCATCGCGCCCAGCACACCGCCGCGTTCGTTGATCCGGTCGAACTCGGTCAGCACGGCTTCCTCGACCAGGTCGGTGAGCTGGTCGATGATGAACGAGCCCTGCAGCGGGTTCTCGTTCATCGCCAGCCCCCACTCGCGGTTGATGATCAGCTGGATGGCCATCGCGCGGCGCACCGACTCCTCGGACGGGGTGGTGACGGCCTCGTCGTAGGCGTTGGTGTGCAGCGAGTTGGCGTTGTCGTAGATGGCGATCAGCGCCTGCAGGGTGGTGCGGATGTCGTTGAAGTCCATCTCCTGGGCGTGCAGGGAGCGGCCGGAGGTCTGGACGTGGTACTTCAGCTTCTGGGAGCGTTCGTTGGCGCCGAACTTCTCCTTCATCGCGACGGCCCAGATCCGGCGGGCGACCCGGCCGAGGACCGAGTACTCGGGGTCCATGCCGTTGGAGAAGAAGAACGACAGGTTGGGGGCGAAGTCGTCGATGTGCATGCCGCGCGCCAGGTAGGCCTCGACATAGGTGAAGCCGTTGGCGAGGGTGAACGCGAGCTGGCTGATCGGGTTGGCGCCGGCCTCGGCGATGTGGTAGCCGGAGATGGACACCGAGTAGAAGTTGCGGACCTTGTTGGCGATGAACCACTCCTGGATGTCGGCCATCATCCGCAGCGAGAACTCGGTGGAGAACAGGCAGGTGTTCTGGCCCTGGTCCTCCTTGAGGATGTCGGCCTGCACGGTGCCGCGCACGTTCGCCAGCGCGTGCGCACGCAGCTCGGCCGCCTCCTCGGGAGAGGGGTCGCGGCCCTCGGCAGCGCGGAAGGCGTCCGTCTGCTGGTCGATGACGGTGTTGAGGAAGAAGGCCAGCACGGTGGGCGCCGGACCGTTGATCGTCATCGACACCGAGGTCGTCGGCGCCACCAGGTCGAAGCCGTCGTAGAGCGCCTTCATGTCCACCAGGGTCGCGACCGAGACGCCGGAGGTGCCCACCTTGCCGTAGATGTCGGGACGCCGGTCCGGGTCACGACCGTAGAGGGTGACCGAGTCGAACGCCGTGGAGAGCCGGTTGGCCGGCTGGCCCTCGGAGAGCAGCTTGAACCGTCGGTTGGTGCGGAGCGGATCGCCCTCGCCGGCGAACATCCGCGCCGGGTCCTCGTCGTCGCGCTTGAACGGGAACACCCCGGCGGTGAACGGGAAGTAGCCGGGCAGGTTCTCGCTGCGCCAGAACCGCAACAGTTCCCCGTGGTCGGTGAACCTCGGCAACGCCACGCGGGGAATCTCGTTGCCCGACAGGGACTGGCGGGTCAGTCTGGTACGGATCTCCCGGTCCCGGACCGTTACGACCTGCTCGTTTCCGGAGTAGGACGCAACGACGGAAGGCCAGTTCCTGATCTGCTCCGCGACGTCGTTCGGGAGCTGCTCGCGGGCGAGCTTGAGCAACGACTCCACGTCTGCCGCCTCGGAGCCGGCCTGGACGAGCTCGTCCCTGACCATCTCCATGCGCTGAACCCGCCGGGCCGCCTCGGCGAGCCGCTCGCTCTCGGTGTGGTACCTGCGGACGGTCTCGGTGATCTCGGCGAGGTAGCGCACACGGCCGGCAGGCACCACCTGCCGGATGCCGGAGGAGTGGCGCACGTCGACCGCGGGCAGGGCGCCCTCGGACTGCGGCCGCCCCTTCTCGGCCAGGACGGTCTTCAGGTGTTGGTAGAGCGCGGTGACACCGTCGTCGTTGAACGTCGCCGCGGACGTGCCGAACACCGGCATGTCCTCGGGCTTCATGCCGAATGCCTCGCGGTTGCGCACCAGTTGGCGGCCCACGTCGCGCAGCGCGTCCTTGGCGCCGCGGCGCTCGAACTTGTTGATCGCCACGACGTCGGCGAAGTCGAGCATGTCGATCTTCTCCAACTGCGAGGCGGCGCCGAATTCCGGTGTCATCACGTACATGGCGGCGTCCACGAAGGGCACGATCGCCGCATCGCCCTGGCCGATGCCCGGCGTCTCCACGATCACCAGGTCGAACCCCGCAGCCTTGACCACGTCGATCACATCGGAGAGGTGCTCGGGCAGCTCGTGGCTGCCGCGGGTGGCGAGGCTCCGGAAGAAGACGCGTTGCCCGTCGAGGGTGTTCATCCGTATCCGGTCACCCAGCAGCGCGCCCCCGCCACGGCGGCGGGTCGGATCGACCGCGATCACCGCGATCCGCAGCTTGTCCTGCTGATCGATCCGGAACCGGCGGACCAACTCGTCGGTCAGGGACGACTTTCCGGAGCCGCCGGTGCCGGTGATGCCGAGCACCGGCGTGACCTGTGCCGCGGCGGTTGCACGCAGTTGTCCCAGCAGATCCGGCGGCAGCTTTCCGAGTTCGGCCCCGGTGACAGCGCGGGCGATGGCGACTCGATCGCCGGAAAGAATCGCGTCGGCGTCGGCCGGCCTGGCTTCCCAGAGGTCGAAGTCGCATTGCCGCACCACCGAGTTGACCATCCCCGCCAGGCCCATCCGCTGCCCGTCCTCGGGGGAGAATATGGTAACGCCACTCTTGCGCAGCCGTGTGATCTCGTCGGGCACGATGACGCCGCCACCACCGCCCACCACGCGGACGTGCTCGGCTCCCTGCTCGCGCAGCGACTGGACCAGGTACTCGAAGTACTCGACGTGCCCGCCCTGGTAGGACGAGACCGCCACGCCCTGCACGTCCTCCTCGAGCGCCGCGTCCACAACCTCCTGCACCGATCGGTTGTGTCCGAGGTGAATGACCTCGGCGCCCTGGGACTGGAAGATCCGCCGCATGATGTTGATCGACGCGTCATGCCCGTCGAACAGGGCCGATGCGGTGACCAGGCGGACAGGGTGCACAGGACGGTGCAGATCGCTCATGGGGGCCTTCCCGGACAGGTCAACAGGCGCTGACGAAGAGATAGTAGGACGTCCTAGTAAATTGCGGTGGCTGATCGTGGTGTGAACAGAAGCACAGTGTGGAGTGAGCCGGGGCCTCCATTCCGGGTTACGGGGCCGGACAGGCCTTCGCCCTCGGCTCAACCCCTTCCCGAAGCAGGGCTACGCCCTCCTCCGCGTGTGGGATCTCACGGCCATGCGAGCCTCCTCGATGGCCTGTCCGAGCCCGCGGGGATCCCGCGCGTCGCCGATCGTGCTCACACCCGTTCCACCCCAGCGGACCCGTCCGCGGCGCCCGGCGAGTACGACCGCGTCGGCCGGGAGGACGTCACCGTCATCGGCGCGGACCCCGTCGGGTGTCAGGGCCACTGGACGACCCGGACGGACAGCTACGCCGGCCCGGTCCAGCCTGGCCCTGAGGGCACGGCGGGCGACGCCACTCATGTCGTCGCCGACGCGTGTGTCGGCGAGAAGAGTCACCGAGGAACCACGATCGCTCAGCCAGAGCGCCACACTCAGCGCCTCCGAACCCGATCCCAGCACCACAGGACGGCTGGGCCGCAGTGACGAGCCGTGCGTCGAGGGAAGTCCCGCCAACAGGTCGTCGACGACCCAGGCCTGCAACTTCTCGTAGCCGTCCAGCGGTGGGATCAGGGTCTCGGCGCCGACCGCGCACAACACCAGGTCCGCGTCGGCGAGTTCGGTCGCGTCGGGGCGGACCTCCCGCCCGAGCACGACGTCGACCCGGAGGCGTGCGAGTTCGCGTTCGTACCATGCGGCCAACTCGCCGAAGTGGGCCATGGGAGGCGTCATGCCCGCGAGCGCGGCGGCGCCGCCGAGTCGCTCACGCGCTTCCCACAGTGTCACGTGGTCGCCGGCCTCGGCTGCGACCCGGGCCGCCTCCATCCCCGCTGGTCCACCACCCACGACGGCCACCCTCCGCCTGTGCGTGGCAGCCGTCGTGCGCAGTCCCGGCGGACGCCCGATGTCCGGATTGACCGTGCAGGAGATCTCACCGCCGATCTGGAGCGGTCCCGCGCAACCCTGCAGCGTTCCCACGCACGGCCGAATGGCGGCGTCCTGCCGGGCGCGCGCTTTCGCGACCCACCTGGGGTCGGCGAGCAACTGGCGCCCCACGCCGACCGCGTCGCAGGAGCCGGCGGAGATTGCGGCCCGGGCTGTCATCGGATCACGGAACCCGCCGACGGCGACGACCGGCACGGCCACGGCTCGCTTGACGACCTCCGCTGCGTGGAGGAACGCCGGCTCGGGGTCGTCGAGGACCGGAATGGTCCACGGGACGGACCCGTACACGCCTCCCGAGACGATCAGTCCGTCGGCCCCGGCCTCGGCGAAGATCTGCCCGATCGCGGCCGCGTCGTCCGGACGCATCCCTCCGGGAACCAGGTCGTCACCGTTGATGCGGACCAGAAGGGAGAGTCCCGGTACTCGCTCCTTCACACATGTGATCAGTTCACGGCCGAACGTGGCGCGTTCGCGCAGGCCGGCCCCGCCGAAGCGATCGGTGCGCTGATTGCTCTGTGCGGACAGGAACTGCTGGATCAGATAGCCGTGTCCGCCGTGCAGTTCCACGACGTCGAAGCCCGCGGCCGCAGCCCGTACGGCAGCATCCACGAAGGCTTCGACGATCTCCTCCACCTCGGCGGTCGACAGTTCCCGGGGGGTGTCGGACACGTGGACGGGTGGCGCGATCGCCGACGGCCCGACCGGTGCGGTTCGTGTGACCTTGGGGGACACCTGGCGGCCGCCGTGGCCGAGTTGGAGGCTCGCCAGGGCACCGTGCCGGTGGATGACCTCCGTGACGCGCGCAAGTCGTTCGACCACTCCGGACGCCCACATCCAGGGGATCTTGCGTTCGACGCGCCCCTCCGGACGGACGGCACCGAACGCGACTGTGGCGAGGCCCACATCCGTTGCGATCATCGAGAAGTGGTCGGCCAGCCGGCCGTCCGGAAGGCCGTCCTCGTATCCGAAACCGGTCGTCATCGCGGAGAGCATCACTCTGTTCCGCAGGACGACACCGCCGAGCTGCAGAGGCTGAAACAGCACGTCTTCCGGCCGCGAGTCACCCGCGAAGACCTCGCCCATCACGCGACACCCGCACGGGACGAGAGGCGGGGAGCCTCTGTGATTCCCTTCTCGGACAGCTCCTTCGCCAGTTCCTCACGGAGACGGAACTTGCGGATCTTCGTACCCGACATGGGCCACTCCGTCACGAATCTCACATACCGCGGGACCTTGAAGGTCGCGATCCTGCCGACGCAGTACTCGATCAGTTCCTTCTCGGTCACCACTGTGCCGTCGTTGAGCTCGACGAAGGCCGCGGGTACTTCGCCGTAGCGGCGGTCCGGGGCCGCGACCACCTGGACGAGCCGGACGGCCGGATGCCGGCTGAGGTAGTCCTCGACCTCGGCGGCGGCGACGTTCTCGCCCCCCACCTTGAGCATGTCCTTGATTCGCCCGACGAAGGTGTAGCGACCCGCCTCGTCGAGCACTCCCATGTCGCCGGTGTGGAACCACCCGTCCTGGTCGATCACCGCCTCCGTCAGCTCCGGGGCGTTGTAGTAGCCCACGAAGCAGCCCGCCCCCCGCAGCAGCGTCTCACCGTGCGTGCCCGCAGGAGCGTCTTCTCCCGTGGCACGGTCGACCACGCGCACCTCGACCGTGGGCATCGGGTAGCCGCCGGTCGTGAGCCGTATCTCCGGCGGATCGGTCGGCCGGTTGAAGGCGAAGTACGACGCCGTCTCCGTCATCCCGCTGGACTGCATGTTGACCGCGGTCGGCAGTCGCTCCTGCATGATGCGCTGCTTCTCCGGCACACCGGCGGTCTGTACGATCCGCAGTGCCGAGAGGTCGGTGGACGCGAAGTCGGGGTGGTCGAGGACCGGAAGCCAGAGCGGTTCGAAGACCGGCATGGCGACGGTGACACGCTCTGCCGACAGTTGGTGAAGAGCACGGCCGGCCTCGAAGGTCCTGGCATGTATGTACGTGGCGCCGGCCGACAGGCAGGCGAGCAACGACATGAGCCCGCCCGTGTGGAACATCGGGAGTGGTGTCCAGAACCTGTCGTCCGGCGTCAGCCCGTAGCAGTGTGCGCCGACGCAGCGAGCCTGCGCCACTACGGCGCGGTGCGTGAGCACCGCCCCCTTCGGACTCGCCGTGGTCCCGGATGTATACATGATCATCGCCGGCTGGTCGGCGTGTATCCGGCCGCGCCGCTCGGTCAGTTCCGCACCGTCGACATGTTCCGCGGCCGCGGCGACCTCGTCGGGCGGCACCGTTCCGGGCAGGGGCTCTCCGTCCAGCCACAGCACGGCGGTGAGAGACGGCGCCGCGTGCAGCTGCAACGCCCTCGGGTCCTGCTCCGCGAGGTCGGGGAAGACGGACGGGAAAAGTCCGTGGGCCGCCGACGCGTCGGGGCCGTCCGTCGGACTACCCGCGGTGAGCAGCACTCTGGCGTCGCAGTCCGCGACGACATGGCCGAGCTCCGTCTCCTTGAACCGCAGGTTGATCGGGACGCTGGTGGCACCGGCCAGGGCGGTGCCGAGGATCGCGACCGCGTAGAGCGCACTGTTGGGCAGCATGACGGCGACCTTGTCGCCCTCCTCGACACCAAGTGAGACCAGCGCGCGGCCGAGGCGGTCCGCCCGTTCCGAGAGTTCCCGCCAGGTCAGCCTGGCCTCGGGAAAGACGAGGCCTTCCGCCCCGGGATCGGCCGCCAGCCGCTCCTCGAGCAGACTGGGCAGGACGTCGGCCCTTGGCAACTCGGTCATCACCGTGTTCCTTCCAGCAGTTGAGGTGTCCGGGCGCGCAATGCCGAGTACGTCGCTGATCGTTCCGGTGAGCGGGTACGGCGACGTGCGGCAGGCGCCAACGTCGGGCCGGGCGGTCAGCCGGCAACCAGGGACGGGAGAGCGTGGGTTTCTCCCTGGACCGCGCGCCGCTATTCGCCGACGAGTGCGCGGGTGTTGCCGAGCTCCGCGAGCCGTTGATTGATCAGGCGGACCTCCTCCTGCATACGCTCCAGTTCGTGGCCGGGGCGGAGGTCTCGGATGGTGTCGAAGCCGGCCGCGATCTCCTCGACCGTGGGCGGATTCGGACCGGGTGAGATCCAGCCGTCCCCGAGCACCGTGGCCACCCGCGCATAGCGGCCTCCCGCAGCCGAGTAGACACCGCCTGTACCCGCCGCGTCGGATCCGGCCAGGAAGACGGCGAACGGGGCCACGTACTCCGCTGCGGCCCGTCGGCCCATGGGGGCGAAGAACTCCTCGGCGCCCTTGGTGCGCCCCGGATTGGTGTCCGCCATCGGCGCCAGGGCGTTCACCCGGATTCCATGCTCGGCTCCCTCGATGGCGAGCACGTGGGACAGGCCGAGGATTCCTCCCTTGGCGGCGGCATAGGACGCCATCCCCGCCATCCCGAACAGGCCGATGGTGGAGACGGTGTTGAGGATGCTCCCGCCGCCCTGCTCGGCCATGCGCCTGAACGCGGCCCGGGAGGTGAGAAACGTGCCCATCAGATGCACGTCCACCATGCGCCGGAAATCCTCGTGGGCCTGCTCGACCAGCGAACCTCCGTAGACGATCCCGGCGTTGTTGACGAGCGCGTCCACCCTGCCGAAGTGCGCGACCGCTGTGTCCACGACGGCCTCGGCACCCTCCGGATCGGCCACCGAGTACGGCGCGCTCACCGCGGCCGCGCCGGTGCCGCGCAGTTGCTCCGCCACCCGCTCGGCGAGAGGCTCACCGCTCTCGTCGGTGGCGATGTCGTTGACCACCACGTGGGCACCCTCGCGGGCGAATGCGTCGGCGTAGGCGCGGCCGAGTCCTTTTCCGGCACCGGTGACTATGACGGTCCTGCCCTGCATGGGGAATCCTCTTCCGCCGAGGTTTCTTCGGACGCTGCACGCAGAATCGACGCAATAGTCCGACCAACCGTTTGGTGTAATGTTTTCTAGGTCCATCCGACATCGAATGTCAACAGGGGCGTCGGCCCCGTGGACTCGACACCCGCGGGAACGTCGGCCGGCCCGGGCGTCAGACGCTGAAACCACCGTCCACGTCGAGGCATTGCCCGGTGATGTACCGGGCGCGCGAGGATGCGAGAAAGACGACCGCCTCCGCCACGTCCCGAGCCTTGCCGAACCGCCGGAGCGGGACGCGCTTGAGTGCGAACTCCTGCGCCTGCTCGCCGAAGTCGCCGTTGTCGATGATCGCTCCGCCGATGCCCTCTTCGAGGATTCCGGGCCCGACGCAGTTCGCCCGGACGCCGTAGCGCCCCTCCTCGGCGGCGATGGCCTTGACCAGGGCCTCGACAGCCGCCTTGGGGCTCGCCGACAGGCAGTCGCGCACCGGGTACTGGCGGACCGCCACGGTGGTCACCGCGACCAGCGACCCCCGGGAGGCGCGCAGATGGGGCAGGACGGCCTTGGCCAGGTTGAAGAAGGCGACGTACTCGTCGTCGACGTGCCTGCGGAACAGGTCCGCGTCGATGTCGGTCAGGTAGCGCTGGGGGATCAGCGGTCCGGAGGCGTGCACGACGGCGTCCAGGCCGCCGAGCGCCGTCGCCAGTTCCGCCACGCATCGCATGGCGGCGTCGGTGTCGGACAGGTCGACCGCGCGGGACTCCACCGGCCGGCCGGTCTCGTCGTGGAGCTGTGCCGCCAGCAGCTGGGCCGATTCCGCGTTCGAGCGGTAGGTGAAGGCGATGTCGTTGCCGCTCCCGGCGAGGAGCCGGCAGGTCTCGGAACCGATCGCGCCGGTACCGCCGGTGACGAGGACGCGAGGCCGACGGGGCGGGGTCTCCATGGCTGGGCCCTTTCGGTGAGGTGGTTCTTCTCTGGACGCGGCGACGCGCGGGGCCGCGGTGAGCCGTCGGCCGGGGGCGTCTCAGCCGCCCAGGGGCGGGGGAGGGCGGCGACGGTCTTGCCGGGCTGGAGGGAGCCGCGCTTCTGGCTGGTGCTGTCGATGAGGATCGAGGACCGCAGGCGAAGCGCTTGCCGTGCCGGGCCGGGATCCGGTCCAGCAGGTGATCCAACGCGCCGGCGGCGACGGTCTTACACGTCTGCACCGCACGTCAGCCGCAGTGGCGGAGAACGTGCTGCGTCCGGCGTGACTGCTTGGCCGGCCCCGTGCGGTCGCTGTCGCGTCGCCGCCCGACACCTTGTCTCTCCTCGCGGCCGGACCCTAAGATACTATCAAACGGTTGGTTGGTAATGGTCGGTGCGCCCCGGGAGGCAGCGGTGCCGAAGGTTTTGTCTGAGGCAGTTCCGGACGCGGTTCCGGAAGCAGTTGGGGACGCGGTCGGGGTCCGTCGGCTCGATCATGTCGCTCTCGCCGTCCGGGACCTCGACCGTGCCTGGGCGATGTTCGGCGAGACTCTCGGCGGTCGGTTCGTCACCGGCGGGGACAACGACGAGACCGGCATCCGGCTGCTGCACCTGCACCTCGGTGGTTTCAAGATCGAGCTCATGCAGCCGCTGCGTGCCGACTCGCTCGTGTCCCACACGCTCGATCGGCGCGGCGAGGGAATGCACCATGTGACCTTCGTGGTGGACGACCTCGGTACGACCGTCGACGTCCTTCCGGTCGCGGGCTATCCGCTGACCGGCACGGACCTGTCCAACCCGGTCTGGCGAGAGACGTTCGTCAGACCGTCGGCCACCCAGGGCGCCCTGGTCCAGTTCGTCGACACCACTCGCGACTGGAGCCAGGGCGTCGACGGAGTCGACCTCGACACCGTGCTGCGGGGCGGCGCGGTGTTCCGCGGTGCCGTTCCCTGTGTGCGCCGCGCCGCCCAGAGGCCTGCCGATGCCGTTCGCGCAGCTTTTGATGACGTCCCGCAGCGCATCGAGGGGGTGTCTCATGACTGAAGGTGCCACGGAGACTGAGGTGTTCGCCGGACGGACGGTGGTCGTCACCGGCGCCGGTGGAGGCGTCGGTCAGATCCTGGTGCGCGGCTTCGGCGGGCAGGGAGCGCGTGTCGTGGCCGTCGACCGCGACACCGCGGCGCTGGACCGTCTGAAGGCGGACACAGACGTCGTGTGCGTGCCGGCCGACGTCTCGAAGGCCGAGGACGTCAGGCGCGTCGTGGGCGAGGCCGGCGAGGTGGACATCCTGGTCAACAACGCCGGTGTCATCGATCGCCTCGGCATGGCGCACGAGGTGGCCGTGGAGGAGTGGCACAGACTGCTCGACATCAACCTGACCGGGCCCTTCCTCTTCTGCAACACCGTCCTGCCGGGCATGCTGGAGCGCGGGCGCGGCGTCATCGTCAACGTCGCCTCGGTCGCCGGGGTACGCGGAGGCCGCGCCGGGGCGGCGTACACCGTCTCCAAGCATGGTCTCGTCGGGCTGACGAAGAACATCGCCGCGACCCTGGGGGACCGCGGCATCCGGAGCAACGCCGTGTGCCCTGGATCCATCCAGACGGGTATGCAGGACGTCACCGACGCCTTCCCGTCCGCGCTCGAGGCGCTCTCGCGCGACAGGCGCAAGCCGGCCCCGGCGCTGCCCGAGGAGATCGCCTCGGTTGTCATGTTCCTCGCGTCGGACGCCGCTGCGCGCATCAACGGGGTCGCGCTGCCCGTCGACTCGGGGTCGCTGGCGTTCTGAGCGCTGAGCCCGGTCGGGGTCTTGTTCGCTCCCCGTCGCAGGGCAGGGCCCCCGCCAGCACGTGTTCGGTTGAATATTAGGGAGCGGAACTGTGGCCAAGTTGACCTTTGGCGGAGACGTCAAACGTACCTTCTGCACGCTGTGCCCGCAGCACTGCGGCATGCTCATCCAGATCGACGAGGACGGCCACCCGATCGCGTTCGACGGTGACCTGCACAACCCCGTCGCCAAGGGGAAGCTGTGCATCAAGGGCACCACCGCGATCGAGGTGCACAACCACCCGGACCGGCTCAACCACCCGATGAAGCGGGTCGGCGAACGGGGTGAGGGCAAGTGGGAGCGCATCTCCTGGGAGCAGGCCCTCGACGAGATCGCCGAGAAGCTCGCCGACATCCGCGACCGTGAGGGACCCGAGGCGCTCGCCACCCTCGGAGGTACGCACAAAACCCCCGGTGACTGGGCGAGCTGGCGCTTCGCGTGCGACTTCGGCACCCCGAACTTCGTCAGCCAGGGCCGCAACTGCGGTGTCGGCGAGTACATCGCCGAGGTGTCGGTCTACGGCTGGGACACCGTGTACCAGTCGCCGCACCCGGGCGTCACGAAGTGCCTCGTCATCTGGGGCTCCAACCCGGCCGAGTCCTCTCCGCCGTCCTTCGAGCGGCTCCGGGCGTGCCAGGCGCAGGGTGCCAAGCTGATCGTCGTCGACCCGCGGCGCACCAAGACCGCCGCGCGGGCGGACCTCCACCTCCAGCTGCGTCCGCGCACGGACGGCGCGCTCGCCCTCGGGTTGATCCATGTCATGATCCGCGACGACATCTACGACAAGGAGTTCGTCGAGCGGTGGTGTCTGGGCTTCGACGAGGTGCAGGCCGAGGCCGCGAAGTGGACGCCGGAGCGTACCGAGGAGATCACCGGCGTGCCCGCCGCCGACATCGTCGAGGCCGCGCACATCTATGCCACGAGCGGTCCGGCCCGCCTCATGTTCGGTGTCGCCGCGACCCAGCTCGGTGAGGGCGCATCCCGTTCCGCCGTCCTCGGCCGGGCCATCCTGCGCGCCATCTCGGGCAACCTCGACATCCCCGGTGGTGAGCCACTGGGCAACCCCTACGACAAGACGCACTTCGCCTGGCTCGAGAACATGAACTTCGAGAAGCTGGTCGACCACCCGCTGCGGACACGTGAGAGCGTCAACGCCCACGAGACCCGGATCACCTCGATCACCGGCTACAAGGCGTTCCGGGAGGCCACTCGGCGGATCTACCCCGACGGGCACACCGGCACGGCGTACGTCCTCTTCGCGAGTCAGCCGGCCATCTACCGCGCGGTCGTCGAGCAGGACCCGTACCCGATCCGCGCGATCATCGTCCAGTGCGGTGAGCCGTTGCTGTCGATGGGAGCCGGTCAGGCCGCCTACAAGGCCTTCACGAGTCCTGAGCTCGAGCTGCTCGTCGCGATGGACATGTGGATGACGCCGACGGCGCAGCTGGCCGACTACGTCCTGCCCGCCGCCGACTTCATGGAGCGGGCGGACCTCAGCGCCCACTGGGGCATCGGCAACTTCTTCGTTGTGGGGCAGCAGTCCGCGCAGACGATCGGTGAGCGCCGCAACGACTACGACCTCTGGGCGGGCCTCGGCCGTCGGCTCCTGGACCCCGACAACTGGCCCGAGACGGTCGAGGGGATGTTCGACCGGTTCCTCGCTCCGTCGGGCAGGACGTACCGGGAGTGGGCCGACGGTGAGGTCAACCACCACTTCACCCGGCCGAAGTGGCGCAAGTACGAGGAGCACGGCTTCGCCACCCCGTCGGGCAAGGTCGAGCTCGTGCCCAGCATGTTCGAGAGGTTCGACATCGATCCCTCGCCCGTCTACACCGGGCCGCCCTACTCGATCCCGGACGCGCCGGAGGACGAGTACCCGCTCCAGATGATCCCCGGCAGCCGGGTCCGCGAGCTGACCGCGTCGAACCTGCGGCAGAGCCGACGGCTCAACCGGCTCCACCCCGAGCCGCTCTGTGACATCCACCCGGAGACCGCCGAGCGGTGGGGCATCACCGACGGCGAGTGGATGGTCATTCAACGGCCGGAGGGCGAGATCCGCCAGCGTGCCCGCTTCGACGCGACGATGCGCAAGGACACCATCAACCCCGACGGGTACTGGTGGGAGCCGAGCCAGGCGCCCAACGAACCGCACTTGTCGGGTGTCTGGGTCTCGAACGCCAATGCCATCACACCCGGCGACCCGAAGCTCTCGAACTTCGCGGGGGACCAGCCCCTGCGCGGTGCCCGCTGCCGGATCCGGGCCGCCCAGGCGCCTGTTGCGGTCATGCCGGTGACGCCATGAGCGGGTCGGCCGCCGAGGCGTTCGGCGGGCGTGCGGGCGGGGCTCTGGTCGTCGGGGGCAGCGGTGCCATCGGCGGCGCGGTCGCCGAGCGGCTGGCGGAGATGGGCGCCGACATCACCCTCACGTACAGCGGCAGCGCCGAGCGGGCTCACGCCCTCGCGGACCGTCTCGGAGGCCGGGGCCGCGTCGCTCGGGCGGCCAGGATGGACATGGGAGACGCCGACCAGGTGCGGGCCGTCGTCGAGGACGCGGTGGACAAGCACGGCGGCCTGCACACCGTGGTCCTGGCCGCGTCGCCGACGAACCACCAGGTCCACGTGAGCCGACTCGATCCCGCGCGGTACGCCGAGCAGCTCGCGGTCGACTCGGGCGGCACCTTCCGCGTCGTCTCGGCCGTGCTCCCGACGCTGCGGGAGCGCCGGGGCTCGGTCGTCGTGGTGAGCACGGTGGCCAACCGCCGGTTCGTCCTGCGGGACGTTCTGTCCTCGGGCCCCAAGGCGGCGAACGAGGCTCTCGTGCGTGCGGTGGCCGCGGAGGAGGGACGTTTCGGCGTGCGGGCCAACGCGGTCGGTGTGGGCATCCTCGACGAGGGGATGACGCAGGTTCTCGTCGACAGCGGCGACATCCGACCCGGGGATCTCGAGCACGCACTGACCCGGATACCGCTGCGCAGTTACGGGAAGGCGAGGGACATCGCGGCGGCTGTGGCGTTCCTGGCCTCCGACGACGCGCGCTACGTCACGGGTCAATGGATCGATGTCGACGGTGGGTACGGATTGTGACACGCAAGTGGGCGGGTGGACACGGCTGCGGCCGTGTCCACCCGCCGCTGCGGCGTTCCGGGGGACTCACCCTGGTCGGCGACCGGTGCCGCGGGGCGGGGTGGCCGGCCCCTCGTCGTCGGCGGAGCTCGGTAGTGAAGGTGATCAACGACCGGGCTCGTCACGCACTGAGCATCGCGGGCCGGCCGTAGTTCTCAGCGGCCGGTCCGGAACTGAGACGGGTCAGGTCACGTCGATCACCGTCTTGGCCACCGACCGGGGCTCGCGCTGCGCGCTCGGTCAGCGGGGCGACACCATGGTGGAGTTCGTGCACCATCACATGCTGGAGCACCCGGGCTTGGTCGACGTGATGCGGCGACCGTCATCGTGTGCACGTGGGCCGGCGGCCAGAGTCCGTAGCTGTCCACGGCCCGCTCGGAGGCGGGGAGCACCCCCTATGGCGTGCTTCGTCGACGATCGGAGTAGGCGCCGGCCCCGGCGGCGGGTGGCCCGGGGCGGCGGCGCACATCACCCCGGAGGCGCATGCGATCGATGACACCAGTACGACCTTGCCATCCACGGCTGCCGTCCGGTGGGTCTTCGGCGACCGGGACCCTGCTGCCTGATCAGGGTGACCCGGGATGTTCGAGGGGCCACCTCAACGCTTCGCGCACTGGGCCTGGTGTACGTGCGCCCCGCGCGTGTGGTGAACAGAACGGCAAGAGACGTGTGACCGGGGACTGTTGCCCGAAAGCATTAAGACAAACGGTTGGTTGACAGAAGTAGCGGCCGGCTGGAATTCTCGGAGCACCCCATCGATCGATGGGACATCCTTGTCAACGCCAGAGTCGCAGTGCCCGACCTGTCTCGTGCAGGAGCGTCGGACCGTCTCTGGCAGTGCATGCCGGGAGGAACCAGATGTCCGACCCGATGACTACCACCACGCCCCGGCTCAAGAGCTACGACAAGCTCTTCATCGGTGGCAAGTGGGTAGAACCCAGCAGCGACAAGAAGATTCAGGTCATCTCGCCGAGCACCGAGGAACTGATCGCTACGGTCCCCGAGGCTCGGGAGGCGGACGTCGACGCGGCCGTTGCTGCGGCGCGCAAGGCGTTCGACGAAGGCCCGTGGCCGCGGATGAGCCCGGCCGAGCGCGCGACGATCCTCGCCAGAGTCGGCGAAGAGGTCGGTAAGCGGCTCGAGGACATGATCACCGCCTTCACGGAGGAGATCGGTGCCCCAACGGGATTGAGCCGCGGCTTCCTCGGCTTCGCGACTCAGAACTGGCAGGACGGGGCAACCCTGCACGAGCGGTTCTCGTTCGAGGAAGAGCGCACGTGGGACGGTGGGCACGGCAAGATCGTGCGGGAGCCCGTCGGTGTCGTGGCGACGATCATTCCCTGGAACGGCCCGGTCGGCACTGCCTCGTTGAAGATCGCGCCGGCGCTCGCCGCCGGATGCACCGTCGTGCTCAAGCCGGCACCCGAGGGACCGATCGGCACCAACCTGCTCGCCGAGGCTCTGGAGGCTGCCGGGCTGCCCGAGGGCGTCATCAGCGTCCTGCCGGCGGGCCGGGAAGTGGGCGAGTACCTCGTCCGGCATCCGGATGTCGACAAGGTCACCTTCACGGGGAGCACAGCAGCCGGGCGTCGCGTCATGGCGCTCTGCGCGGACCGCATCGCCCGCGTCACGCTGGAGCTCGGGGGCAAGTCCGCCGGCATCATCGCCGACGACATTCCGCTCGAGGACGTCATGCCGAGCCTGGGATTCGCGGGCATTCTCAACTCCGGCCAGGTCTGCGCGGCGATCACCCGTATCCTCGTGCCCCGCGAGCGGCAGGACGAGCTGCTCGCCGCGCTCAAGGCATCCTTCGCACAGGTCAAGGTTGGTGACCCGCACGACCCCGAGACGATGCTCGGCCCCCTCGTTTCCGAGCGGCAGCGCGATCGCGTCGAGGAGTACATCCGATTGGGGCGGGAGGAGGGGGCCCGTGTCGTGTTCGGCGGAGGCCGTCCCGAGGAGCGCGACAAGGGCTGGTACATCGAGCCGACGATCTTCGCAGATGTCAGCAACAATATGCGCATCGCGCAGGAGGAGATCTTCGGCCCGGTCGTTTGCGTGATTCCTTTCGACACCATCGACGAAGCGGTGCGGATCGCCAACGACTCGATGTACGGCCTGTCCGGAGCCGTATACGCCAAGAACGAGAAGCTCGCCGAGGGCATCGCTCGTCGAATTCGCACGGGGCAGATCTCCATCAACTCCTGGGGCATGTGTGTAGTCCAGCCCTTCGGCGGCTTCAAGCAGTCAGGTCTTGGCCGTGAAGGTGGCGTGGAGGGCCTCGAGCCATTTCTGGAGACCAAGCTGATCCAGTACGCCTGAGGCGTGTTATGCAGTGCCTCGGTCGGCCATCCCTGGAGTCAGCAGGGTAGGTGCACAAGGACGCAACGGCGCGAGGGGAGCAGTTCCCACAAGGGATGCGCGGGGCGGTGGGCCGGCCCCAGTTGGCCGATGACCTCTTTCTCATGCCGGCTGTCCTCAGGGACCCCGATGCTCACACCGCGCAGGTGCCGGCCAGGATGAGATCGAGGACCGCGGCGTCGCTGCGGGCGGGATCCGGGCCGCGCCGGTATCGGCACCGCACCCTCTTTGAGCGCTGACTTCGTCACCTCCTCCCGCCTGTGTCGATCCACACAATGCGCCTGAGAATCTCTGGGGACGCGCGAACCGTTGCGTGCGCGCTCCCGGCACTCCGCCGGCCAGGGCAGCCCCAGGCCACAGCCGATGAACAGTTTCTCTCGGCCGAATCCCGAGGCCCATTCCCAGCAACGGCCGGGCGGCGAGTCTCGGTCATTTCCCAGACCAGGAGAACGCAATGACGCGTGCTTTGCGGGCCGGCGTGGCCCTTTCACTGACAACGGCCGTGCTGGCCGGCTGCGCTCAAGCGCACGGAGAGGCCGGCGCCGCCGGATCGATCAAGGTCATGAACATCACGGCCTTCGGCACCGAACTGCAGAACTTCCCCGACGTTCAGGACGGGACGGTAGCGGCCGTCAAGGCGATCAATGCCCACGGCGGTGTGCACGGGCGTCGACTGGAGCTCATCACCTGCAACACCAACTCGGACCCCAACACCGCGCTCAATTGCGCGCGCAAGGCCGTGAGGGAGAACGTCGTGGTCGTCCTCGGCTATCTCGACAACTTCACGACACAGACCCTGCCGCTCTTGGAGCAGGCAGGCATCCCGAACATCGGCCTGGAGTCCCTCGGCAACCCGATCGACTACACCTCGAAGTCGTCCTTCCCCTTCGACGGAGGCACAGCCGCGGCCTCCCACATCGCGCCGTTCGGTCTCAAGTCCTCCGGCGCCACCACCATCGTGGCGGTCTCGGCTGACGTGCCGTCCGCCATCGAGAACGCCAAGCTCGTCAAGAAGGGCGCGATCAAGTCGGGTCTGAAGTTCGGCGGGATCGTCAAGGTGCCGACGAGCGGTGTCAGCGAGTACTCCTCCTATGCGCAGCAGATCAAGGAGATGGGCGGGGACGGCGTCTACTTCAACACCACGGTGGGTCAGTTGCAAGGGGTCATCAAGGCGGCCCGTGCCATGGGCCTGCAGCGGGCCACCTGGTCCTACCAAGCCGATGTGTTCGGCGCGAACGAGGCAAGTGGGTGCGGAGCCCTGTGCGACGGCCTGCTCCTCGTCAGCCCGACGCCGGCGTACAGTGACGACAAGAGCGACGGCATCAAGAAGTTCAACGCCGACATGGACGCCGCTGGTTTCAGCAAGCCCGGTCAGAAGCGGCCCGGCGCGATCAACGCATGGATGTCGGTGTACGCCTTCAAGGATCTGCTGGAGGGCCAGGGCAGCAATCCCGCGATCACCGGCGCCATCACAGCGAAGAGCGTGACTGAGGCCCTCGATGCCGCACGGAACGTCAGCATCCAAGGCATCACGGAGTGGAGCCCGGGCTCCAGCGGCCCCGCTGCCTTCCCACGCGTGCGAGCCAACACGATCTATCGATTCCTCGAGGTCAAGGGCGGGGACGTCGCGCCGACGAAGCTTCCGGACGTCGAGCTGGTGAAGGTGCTCGGCTGACAGCGGCAACCAGCCCGAGACCGCGGACGTCGGGTGATGGGGTGGCCCGTGACGCACCGGAGCTCCTTGCTCCGCAGGGTGTAACCAACCTGCGGAGCAAGGAGCTTTGTGGTCAGCTGTCGTGCACTCTCGACGTTCCTGCGGACGCGGATTCCTGCTGGGGAAACTCATCGCTGTCCGAAGCAGTGAACCAGGCAGCCCTGGAGTGCCGCGGCCTCTTATGACCAACCCGCCGTGTTCCTGGTGTGGTTCGCCAAGGGGGAGGCGTTCACCCAGCTCGGTGCGCACTTCGGAGTGTCTACGACACCGCCTGGCGCTACGTCACCGAGGCGGTGCAGGTGCTGGCCCCGCTCGCGGCCCCATCCTGGAGCAGGCGGTGGCCGCCGCCGGCGAAGCGCCACTCGGTGCTGCGGCATCCTCATCCCCCGGCACGACGGCTGGGAGAAGGGGCCGATGCCGCCCTGGCCAAGCTCCGCGCCGCAGTCGAGCGGCCCTTCGCCACCCTGAAGCGCCGACGGGTGCTGGACGTGCTGCGCATAGCGCGCCGCTGATGCATCGGGGATGGCGGCCGGCGTCGGCCGAGGCACTCGACGGCGTGGCGCGAGACGTCGAGCGTGGCGACAAAGCTGACCGACGTGAAGCCCCTGGTTGCTACGGGCGTGATCTTGGCAGACTCTGTCCTACCAGGGGCTTCACGTCTGTCAGTGGCCAGGCCCCGCACGTCCGATGCGTACCGATCGGGGCGGTTCAGGCCACTTCGTGGAGATCGCTGCACGGGGAAAACCTCAGTCGTAGACGATGACCCCGCGGATGTTGCTGCCCTCAGCCATGTGCTTGTAGGCCTCGTTGATTTGCTCGAGCTTGTAGGTTCGGGTGACCATCTCGTCGAGCTTGAGGGCGCCCCGCTTGTACATTCCGAGGAGGCGGGGGACGTCCACGGCCGGCTGGCAGCCGCCGTAGATCCCGCCCCGGATCTGCTGTTCGAGCAGGACGAAGCCGAGCACGCCGAGCTTGGCGTCGGTCTGGGTCTCCGCCGAGACGCCGCCGATGGCCAGGACGCCGCCCTTGGAGACGTGATTCAGGATCGGCTGTATGAGGTCGGCGTCGACGACACCCATGGTGAGGATCGCCCGGTCCACGCCGACTCCGCGGGTGAGCTCCTGCACCAGCGGCTGGGCCTCCTCGAGGTCGGCGGCGACGTGGGTGGCGCCGAACCGCGGGGCCTGTTGCCGCTTGAACTCGGCCGGGTCGACGACGATGATCTCGCGTGCGCCGGCCATCCTGGCTCCTTGGACCGCGCTCATCCCGACACCGCCCACACCGATGACCATGACGACGTCATCCGGTTGGACGCCAGCGATGTTGACGGCGGTGCCCCAGCCCGTCGGCACCGCGCACGCGGTGATGGCGGCCGCCTCGAACGGGATGTCCTTGTCGATCTTGATGAGCGACTCGACCGGGCTGACGATGTACTCGCTGAAGGTGCCGAGGAAGGTCATCGGGCCGACCGGGTCGCCGCCGGCGGTGTGGATCCGGTGAGTGCCGTCGAGCATGTACCCGGACATCAGCTCCGCGCCTCGGTCGCAGAGGTTGCCGCGGCCCTTGACGCACCATGCGCACGTGCCGCACGACGGCATGAACGTCGTCGTGACGTGGTCGCCGACCGCGAGGCTCGTGACGCCGGGGCCCACCTTCTCTACGATGCCGGCGCCCTCGTGGCCCCCGAGGAAGGGGTAGGACTCCCGGCTCTGGTCACCGAAGGACAGGTGCGCGTCCGAGTGGCACAGGCCCGCCGCCTTGAGCCGGACGAGCGCCTCGCCCTCCTTGGGGTCGTCGAGGATGAGGTCCTCGACGACCCACTCGGTCGGCCCCGGCCCCCAGACCAGTGCTCCGCGTGATTTCATGCTTCTCCCTTCTCCCGGGGCGACGTTGCCCCGTGCCTCGCCGTGGTGCGGTCAGTTGATCTTGAACCTGTACTGCAGGAACCAGTCAGGTCACGTCGATGACCGTCTTGACCACCGACTGGGGCTCGTCCAGGGCGTACCGGAGCGCCTGCTGGGTGTCGGACAGCGCGAACCGGTGGCTGACGAGTCTCATGACCTTCGACTCGTAGCGCCGGCTCAGAGCGATGGCGCCGGGGAAGTCGAGCGTCGCGCGGCTGCCGTAGACATCGAGCTCCTTGCTGGTGAACAGCCGCATGTTCACGTGCAGTTCCTGCTCCGAGACACCGACGATGGAGATTCGGCCGCCGACGGCGACCACCTCGAAGGCCGACCGCGCGACGGTCGGTGCTCCGGTGGCCTCGATCACGACGTCGGCCCCGTCGCCGTCGGTCCAGCGCAGTACGCGCTCCGGGAGCTCGGCGAGTCCCGGGACGGTCTCCTCGGCGCCGAGTTCCACGGCGAGGTCGAGGCGTGCCTGGTGCTGGTCGACGACGAGTACGCGTGCCCCGCGATCGGTGGCCGCGAGCACCGCGCCGAGGCCGATCGGGCCGGCGCCGAGGACCACGACCCGGTCCCCTTCGGTGACGGAGGGCCGGGCCACCGCGCGGAGGCTGACCGACAGCGTCTCGGCCAGGGCGGTGGCCGTGGGGGACAGCGAGCCTGCGGAGTGGCAGTTGACGGCCGGTAGGACCAGTTCCTCCTGGAATCCTCCCGGACGGTGGATCCCGATGGCGATCATGTTCTGGCACGTGTTGCGGCGGCCGTTGCGGCAGGCTCGGCACTGCCCGCAGGACGTGACCGGCTCCACCGCGACCCGGTCGCCGACGGTCAGGCGGGCAGCCGCGGACGGGGAGACCTCGACGACCCGGGCGCTGATTTCGTGTCCCTGGACCACGGGGTAGTCGACGGGATAGGAGCCGTCGAAGACATGCAGGTCGGTGCCGCAGACGCCGACGCACTCGACGCGCAGTCTGACGTCTCCGTCGGAGAGCTCAGGGGGCTCGACCGTGCTGAGGCCGATGGCGAACGGCTCGGTGGTGCGGGCTGCGGAGTGCATGGTCCTCCTCGGTGCCAGGGTCACGGGTGGTGAGGCGTGCTGTCCGGGTCCGATGGCAGGCGTGTGGGCGGTCAGGCGATGACGAAGATGCGCGCTGCCCGGTTTCCGGAGTGGCCTCGGGGTCCGGCGCTTTGAGGCCGGGGTCTCCGCGCCGGACCGGTGTGCAGAGTTTCAGTCGGTAACGGTCACCGGCGCGGGAAGGGCGGCCACCGCGGGATGGTCCCTTTCGGTGGGGCCGAGGGAGGCCGCGCCGCCCGGACTGCCCAGCTCGGCGAAGAACTCGACGTTGATCGAGGCGTAGTGGCTGAAGTCCTCAGGCACGTCGTCCTCGAAGAAGATCGCCTCGACGGGGCACACCGGCTCGCAGGCGCCGCAGTCGACGCACTCGTCCGGATGGATGTAGAGCATCCGCGGGCCCTCGTAGATGCAGTCAACGGGGCACTCGTCGACGCAAGCTCGATCCTTGACGTCGACACACGGTTGGGCGATGACGTAGGTCATTCAGCAGCACCCCTCATATTTCAAGCAAACAGTTGGTTGAATATATTCGACGGCGAGACGCTGCGTCCACCCTCGGTCCGGCGTGTCTGTGGCTCCTCAGCGCCAGGCGGCGAGGACTCCGCGGACGGCTGCGACGAGGGCGAGCGGCTGGTCGAGCAGGACGTGGTGCCCGGCTGACGGTACGAGGGCCAGTGGTGTTCTGCCGTGGCGGGAGACGGCGGCCGGCGACCGCGAGGCTGCCCCGAAGACCTCGACGGCCTGCGGGGTCAGGTAGGAGTCCTCGCCCATGACGACGGCATACGGGCAGGTGCTGTCGCTCAGTGAGCCCTCGAAGCGGGCGATCCGGTTCCCGGCGTCGGCGCCTCCGTCGTTGCCTGCGAAGATCTGGGGGTCGAAGCGCCAGCGGTACCCCTGCGCGGTCGCCGTGAGGCCGTGCCAGGCGATGTGTCGCATATACCAGTTGTTGGAGCACTCCTGGCGTGGAATCAGGCGGAAGCGTGAGATGGGGACCTCCGGGTCGGCGTGGTATCGCGTCGGTGCGTTCGCCCGGGCGGCGATCTCACCCTCCGGGGCCGGGGCGCTGTCCCACACCGGAGAGTCGACCACGACGAGCCGGCCCATGGTGTCGCCTGCCGTGACGGCGAGGTGGGCCGAGACGATGCCCCCCATGGAGTGGGCGATGACGACGGGTGGCGCCGTGGACGTGGCCAGCGCGACGGCGCGAACCTCCCGGGCCCACTGGGCGACGGTGTAGCCGTCCGGTCGCCAGTCGCTCAGGCCGTGGCCGGACAGGTCCATCGCCACGACCGGCCCCTGGGACCGGAGCAGCGGCGCGAGCGGGCTCCACCAGTGCGCGTGCGCGCTGCCGCCATGGACGAGGAGCGTGGCCGGTCCCGGCCCGCCGGGCCAGCGCAGGTAGCGGATGCGGGCGCCTTCGTGTTCCACCTCCCCGACCGTCGGTTCGTCCAGGCCGGCGCGCCGGAACCACTGCGGGGCGTCGGTGGCCTCGTGGCGCAGGGGGTCCGGAAGGTATCGGGCCTCGGTGCCCTCATCGGGTGCCGGCTGCGTGGGCGGTGAGTGGGTTGCGTGATGCAGCATGATGGTAAATTACCAAACAGACGGTCGGTTGTATGGTGGAGCCGTGCGACCCGAGACCGCGGCCTGGCCCGCCGGATCCTGCCGTGGGCCCCGAGCTGCTTGGAGTGTCATGCTCTCGACGGCGAACATCTACCACGCCGGATTCGTCGTGCCCTCGATCGAGGGCGCGATGAAGGAGTTCACCGCCGTCTTCGGCGTGACATGGACCGGGGTCGAGGAGCGGGAGATGCCCGTCCTCACCCCCGACGGACCGGTCCTCGCGCAGATGCGCTTCGCCTACTCCCAGGGCGGAGAGCCTCGCATCGAGCTGCTCGAGCCGGTCGCCGGCACCATCTGGGAGCAGCCGGTCCAACCCGTGGGCGGCCCGAGTTCCGCGCACCACATCGGCGTGTGGGCCGACGACTTCCAGAAGACCTCGGAGGGACTCGAGGCGGCGGGCTGCCCCCGGGTGCTCACCTATGACGACGGCTCGGGCAGGGCGGTGCGCTTCGCCTATCACCGGATGGCCAACGGGACGATCGTCGAGATCGTCGACGCGACCCGGCGCGCCGAGCTCGAGGCGTGGTTCGAGGGCGCCGTGTACCCGGCGGCCATCGAAGGTGACTGAGGTCCCCGCGGCGGCGTCTGCCGCGCCCCAGCTGCTCGCGGCATACGCCTGGCTCATCGACGACCGTCGTTGGACCGACTTCGGCGAGGTCTTCACCGATGACGTCGTCGCGGACTACGAGGCGTTCACATGCCGTGGCGCCGACGCGCTCGGCAGTCGGATGGAGTCCATCCATGCCGGCCTCGACGCCACTCAGCACCTCGTCGGTTCGGTGCTCGTCACCGACCGGGCCGGCGGCGTCCGCGTGCGCAGCCACGTGCAGGCGACCCTCGTCAGGCGCGGTCTTCCGGGGGGCAGCAGCCTCACCGTCGGCGCGCGCTACGACGATCGGATCGTCCGGGTCGCCGGTGGTTGGCGGATCGCGGAACGGCGCACGCGGGGGCTGTGGACGCGGGGCAACCGGGACATTCTTCCGTGGATGGCCGATCGAGGGCGCTTCGAGCCGTCCGACTCTCCTCAGAAGGGGCGACACACATGACCGCACCCAAGCGAGGACGTCCGCGTCGCGGTCCGGACCCTGAGCGCTTCCACGAGATCGTCGATGCCGCTGCGCAGATCTTCCATCGGAAGGGCTACAGCGCGACGAGCATCCAGGACATCGCCGAGGCCGTCGGCGTGCTCAAGGGGAGTCTGTACCACTACGTGAAGTCCAAGGAGGACTTCCTCTACGCGATCATCGACGGTGCGACCCAGGTTGCGCTGCAGGAGATCCAAGCGGTGGCCCGGATGGAGGCCGGCCCGGTCGACAAGCTGACTGCCTTCGTCGGCACGCACGTTCGCTTCGCCACCAGTCACCTCACCGCCTACTCGATCCGTCTTCGGGAGATGCGGGAGCTCGGTCAGGAGCGGCGTGAGAAGATCCAGGCCGACGGAGCCGCTTACAACAAGGTCATGCGGGACGTCCTCGTCCAGGGGCAGGAACAGGGCGTCTTCGACGCGGGCATGGACGTCGACCTCATGACCACGATCGCTCTCGGCCAGATGAACGCGCTCACCCGGTGGTACCGGGAGGACGGCCCGTACACGCCCGAGCAGCTGGCCGACGTCTTTGCGCGCACCGTGGTGAGCGCCGTCATCTCCGATCGGGGCCTTCAAGGCGAGGGTGTCGAGGGGTTGCGGCGCAGCATCCGGGCGGCCCCTCGGGCAGACGTGGCCGCCCAGGCCTGATCCCGCACTGCGGCCCGGTACCTGTCGAGGGTGCCGGGCCTTCGGCGTATTCGCCCTTGGCACCGTGACTGCCGTGGGCTAAATTTAACCTAACAATCGATTGGTTGAAAGGAGCAGCATGACCGAAGAAGAACTCGGCGCCATCGTGGGCCGGCCGCTCCCTGGTGGGGAGTACGTCATCGAGCCGTACGTGGACTGGCTCCTCAACGACGTCGTCGGCGGAGTGGTCGACGGCCACTGGGCGCACCCCCTCTTCGCCTACATGGCGACGGCGCGGGGCAAGGGAGTCACCTGGGACGAAGTCTTCGAGATCTGCGGTGCCACCGCGGCGGACGGCCCGATGTTCGGCGAGCACGAGACGGAGCTCCTGCGTCCGCTCGAGGTCGGCGAGAAGGTGAAGGTCTCGGGCCGGTTCACCTCGGCCGTGCGCAAGGACGGCAGGCGCACCGGCGTCTTCGACGTCATCGGCTTCGAGGTCGAGCTGCGAGGCGCCGACGGCGCGCTGGCGGCCCGCACGCGTAACTCCATCGTCTTCCCCAGGAGGTCAGCGGCATGACGGTCCGTCCCGGCGACGCGATCCCCTCCTGGGAGATCGCGGACGTGTCCCGAGAGAAGATGAAGACGATGGCCGCGCTGCTGGCCGACTCGAACCCGATCCACTTCGACCTCGAGTCGGTGCGCAAGCTCGGCATGGGGAACCGGCCCATCAACCAGGGCCCGAACAACCTCGCCTACCTGATGAACATGCTGGCGGTCTGGACGGGTGGCCACGAACACCTGCGCAAGATCACGGTGCGCTTCCGCAGCAACGTGCTCGGCGACGACCACGTCATCGCCCGAGGCACCGTCACCGACGTCCGCGAGAACGACGGCCGTGTCCTCGCCGACTGCGAGGTCGAGCTCCTCGTCGAGGGGCGGGACACGGCACTGAGCGGTACGGCCACCGTCGACGTCACGCACATGACCGAACGGCCCTGAGCCCGTGTCACCGCACGCACACATCCGTACGACACTGGGAGACCCCATATGACCGAGGCGTACATCGTCGACGCCGTCCGCACCCCCACCGGGCGCAGGGGCGGCGGCCTCAGTTCCCTGCACCCGACCGACCTGCTCGGCTCCGTGCTGAAGGTGCTCGTCGACCGCTCCGGGATCGACCCCGGAGCGGTCGACGACGTCATCACCGGTTGCGTCGCGCAAATGGGCGCCCAGGCGTGGAACATCGGTCGCAACGCATGGCTCTCGGCGGGCCTGCCGGAGCACGTGCCCGCGGTGACCATCGACCGGCAGTGCGGCTCGTCGCAACAGGCGGTGACGTTCGCCTCGTACGGCATCAAGGCAGGCGAGCAGGACCTCGTCATCGCCTGCGGCGTTGAGGCGATGAGCACCGTTCCGCTCAACAGCTCGGGCGACCCGGGTCTCGGTTTCGGCTACCCCTTCGGGGGCCAGGGCTGGGCGGACCGGTTCGGGGACCAGGAGATCCACCAGTTCCGTGGCGGGGACCTCATCGCCGAGAAGTGGGGGATCGGACACGAGGAGATGTTCGACCTCGCCCTGCGCAGCCATGGCAACGCCGCCCGCGCCCAGGACGAGGGCCGCTTCGACCGCGAGATCATCGAGGTCGGCGGGGTCCGTCGGGACGAAGGCGTCCGGCGTGACTCGACGAAGGAGAAGATGGCCGGGCTCGCACCGATCCGGCCCGGAGGCATGCACAACGCCGCCCTCGCGAGCCAGATAGCCGACGGAGCCGCGGCGGTGCTGCTCGCCTCCGAACGCGCCGTGGAGAGGTACGGACTCACGCCGCTGGCACGCGTGCACACGACGACCGTCGTCGGTGCCGATCCGGTGCTCATCCTGACGGGCCCGATCCCCGCGACCGGCAGGGCGCTCGAGCGCAGTGGGCTGACACCGGACCAGATCGACCTGTTCGAGTGCAACGAGGCCTTCGCTGCCGTCGTCCTCGCCTGGGCCAAGGAGATCGGAGCGGATCTCTCCCGGGTCAACGTCAACGGCGGCGCCATGGCTCTGGGGCACCCCCTCGGCGCGAGCGGCGCCAGGCTGATGACGACCCTCGTCCACGAACTCGTCCGGTCCGGCGGCCGGTACGGCCTTCAGACCATGTGCGAAGGCGGCGGGCTCGCGAACGCCACCGTCATCGAGCGGGTGTGACCATGGAACTCACCCACACGGTCGCCGTCGTCACCGGCGGCGCGTCGGGGATCGGGGAGGGCGTCGTACGGATGCTCGTCGCCCATGGCGGTTCGGCTGCCATCTTCGACCTGCCCGGCAGCAAGGGGGCGGAACTCGCCCAGGAGCTCGGGCCGTCGGTCGCGTTCTTCCCCCTCGACATCACGGTCCCGCAGCAGGTGGAGACGGCCGTCTCCGAGGTCGTCGAGCGCTTCGGGCGGATCGACGTCCTTGTCAACAGCGCCGGTATCAGCCCGGCGAGCCGCGTCGTCGCCAAGGACGGCAGCCTCTTCCCACTCGACCTCTACCGCAGGGGTATTGAGGTCAACCTCATCGCCGCGTTCGACGTCCTGCGCAATGTCGCCGGTGTGATGGCCCGCAACGAGCCGAGCGACGAGGGGGAGCGGGGACTCGTCGTCAACATCGGATCCATCGCGGCCTTCGAGGGGCAGGTCGGTCAGGCGTCCTACTCCGCCGGCAAGGGCGGGCTGGTCGCGATGACCCTGCCGCTCGCCCGGGACCTCGCGTCCCATGGCGTGCGGGTCATGACCATCTGCCCCGGCACCATCGACACGCCGATGGTCCGGCAGGCCAGCCAGGAGATCCGCGACTACCTGCGCGACGCCAATGTCTTCCCCAAGCGGCTCGGCGCCGCCGAGGACATCGCGGCGGTGGTCCGCACCTGTATCGAGACGACCTACCTCAACGGTGAGGTGATCCGCGTCGACGCGGCCGTCCGGATGGCGCCGCGCTGATGCCCCAACGCGAGAACGAGGTGGAGAGCATGTCTTCGGCCACAGCCGACCCGCGGCCCCGCGCCGTGGTGTCCGGTGGCGCGGTCACGGTCGCCGGATGGCGGTGCCGCGACTGCGCCCACCCGATGACGCACGAAGTTCTGCGGTGCCCGGTCTGCCGCGGCGGGACGGGGGCGGCGGCCTTCTCCCCCCAGGGCGAGGTCTTCGCGTCGACGTGCCTGCGCATCCGGGTACCCGGTCATGAGCCGCCGTTCGCGATGGCCTACCTGCTCCTTGACGACGGACCCCGGGTCCTCGTCCACACCGAGGGCGAACAGCCGCTCCGGGTCGGCAGCCGGGCCGTCATCACGTCGATCACTGCCGACGGCGACCTGGTCGCCGCGGGCTGCGAGCAGGAGGAATCATGAGCGCCGTCGTGTACGGGGTCGGCACCACGAAATTCGGGCGCCAGCCCGGCCGCTCGGGGTCCTCCCTCGGCCAGGAGGCGATTCTGGAGGCCCTGGGGGATGCCGGAGTCGACTCGGTCGACGCCGTGTACGCCGGCACCGTCTTCGGTGCCCCGGGCACCGCGCAGCGCGCCCTTCAGGACGCGGGCATCACGGCAGTGCCGGTCCTCACCTTCGAGAATGCGTGCGCCACCTCGTCGACCGCCTTCCACGAGGCCCGCCACGCCGTCATGTCGGGCCGGTACGAGCGGGTGCTCTGCCTCGGCATCGAGACCATGACGAGCAGCTTCGACGGCCCCATCACACCTGAGGTCACCGACAGCGAGGGGCGTGCCGGACTCGCTCTGCCGGGTGTGTACGCCCTGGTCGCCAGCCGGTACGCGTATCTCCACGGCCTCGACACCAAGGCCCTGGCTCAGCTGGCCGTCAAGAACCGGCGGCACGGATCGTTCAATCCCCGCGCCCAGCACGGCAAGGAGGTCACTCTCGAGGAGGTGCTCGCTTCCCGCATGGTGGCCGATCCGCTGACGTTGTACCAGTGCTGCGACATCTCGGACGCCGCCACCGCGGCGGTCGTGGGGGTGCCCCGCGGCAATGACCGAGATGTGCGCATCGCCGGCTCCGCGCTGCGCTCGGGCCGGCTGTGGGACCACCGCAGCACCCAGCCGTGGGGGTACGAGCTGATGGGCGAGGTCGCCGCGGCGGCTTGGGAGGACGCCGGAATCGGTCCCGAGGAGATCGACCTCTTCGAGGTCCACGACGCCTTCACCATCGGTGAGCTCACGGCCACCGAGGCGCTCGGGCTGACCGCCCCGGGCGGCGGCGCCGATCTCGTGCTGTCCGGGCACACCGCCCTGGGCGGCAGACAGCCGGTCAACCCCTCCGGGGGACTGCTGAGCAGGGGACACCCCCTCGGCGCCACCGGTCTCGCGCAGATCGCCGAGGCCGTGTGGCAGTTGCGTGGTGACGCCGGCGGCCGGCAGGTGGAAGGAGCGCGGGTCGCAGCCGTGGAGACCATGGGCGGCGGCACCGCGGGTATCGACGGAAACGGATGTGTTGTGGTGGTGCTAGGTGGTTGAGACGACGACGGCGATCGACGACGAGGTCCTGCGGGACGACCGTCTTGCGGACCCGTACCCCTATTTCGCCCAGGTGCGGGAAGCCGACCCGGTGCGCTGGAACGAGCGGTATCGGGCCTGGTTCGTCCACAAGCACGAGGATGTCCTTGCGGCACTGCGCAACCCGGCGTTCTCCTCGGACCGGGTCCGGCCGGTGTACGCCGACCGTCTCACCGACGAGCAGCGCGCCGCCCGGCAGCCGACCTTCGACGTGCTGTCGCACTGGATGGTCTTCCTCGACCCGCCCGAGCACACGCGGCTGCGCCAACTGGTGCAGCCGGCCTTCTCGCCGAAGGCCGTGGCCAGGATGCGGCCCAGGGTCGAGGAGGTCGTCCGCGAGACGCTTCAGACGCTCGCGGACCGTGATTCCTTCGACTTCGTGAAGGACCTCGCCTACCCGATCCCCGCGATCATCGTCGCGGAGCTCATAGGCGTCCCCGCCGGGGAACGCGACCTGTTCAAGAAGTGGTCCGACGACATCCTGACCCTGGTGTTCGGTGCCGAGGGGAGTGCCGATCGCCGTGAGCGTGCCCAGCAAGGGCTGGTCGAACTCACCGACTACCTGCGTGACATGATCGCGAAGGCCCGCAAGCAGCCGGGTGACGACGTCATCTCCTCGCTCGTGTCCGCCCGTGACGTCGAGCCTCCACTCAGCGACGAGGAGATCCTCAGCACCTGCGCACTGCTCGTGTTCGGCGGGCATGAGACGAGCACCAACCTCATCGCGAACGGTACACGGCAGTTCCTGCTCCATCCGGAGCAGATGGAGCTGTTGAAGGCCGACCGCGCACTGGTCGGGACCGCTGTCGAGGAGATGCTGCGCTTCGACGGACCCTCCCGCATGGAAGCCCGCCTGCTCGTCGAGGACGTCGAGCTGCGCGGCAAGCGGTTGCGCGCCGGCGACAACGTCCTGCTCGTGCAGAGCGCGGCCAACCGGGACCCCGATGTCTTCGAGAACCCGGACACCCTTGACATCACCCGCCACCCCAACCCGCACGTCGGGTTCGGGTTCGGGGTGCACCACTGCCTCGGCAACTTCCTGGCGCGTCTTGAGGCGCAGGTCGCCTATCTCGCGGTCATCGACGCGATGCCGGACCTCGCCCTTGCGGGTGGGGAGACCTGGCACCCGACGATGATGAGCCGCGGCATGAAGAGCATGCCTGTCGTGCGGACGGGACGCCGATGACGGGCGCGGGGGTCCTCGCGGGCCGGGTCGCCATCGTCACCGGCGCAAGCGGGGGGATCGGGCGGGTCATCGCCCGGTCCCTCGCCGAAGCCGGCGCCGATGTGGGCTTGCTGGCCCGGCGCAAGGACGCCCTGGAGGAGACGGCCGATCTCGTGACCGGCCTCGGCCGACGGGCCTCCGTCGCCCAGTGCGACGTGACCGACGAGGACCAGGTCGAGTCGGCCGTCGCCTCCGTCGCGGCGGCGCTGGGCGATCCTGACATCGTCGTCAACAACGCCGGTGGCGCGAGATTCGTGTCGGATCTGGCACACATGAAACTGCCCGGCTGGGACAAGACCGTGAGTCTCAACCTCAGGGCGCCGCTCGTGCTGGCCAAGGCCGCACTTCCCGGGATGATCAGACGCGGCGGGGGATCGGTCATCACCATCGGCTCGATCGTCGGTGAACAGGCTCTCACGGGTCTTTCCCACTATGCGGTGGCGAAGTCGGGCCTGGAGATGCTCACCAGGAGCATGGCCCGCGAGTGGGGCCACCACGGAGTGCGCTGCAACCTCGTGGTGCCGGGCCTCGTGGACTCCGGAGCCCACGACCACTACGCGGACGACCCGGCCATGGCGGCCCTGTACTCCAAGCAGGCCGCTCTGGGACGGTGGGCGCGTCCCGAGGAGATCGCCGCACCCGTGGTGTTCCTGGCGTCGGATGCCGCGTCGTACATCAGTGGAGCGTCCCTGCTTGTCGACGGTGGCACCGTCGCCTGACGCACGCAGACCGCCCGGCCCCGCACGCCTGACACGTGCCGGGGCCGGGCGGTTTTGCCGTGATGAGGCAATGACACGCAGTCGGCCGGCACCGGCCCGGAAAAGGGGAGATCGCCGGCGCCTTGTGGCGTCGGCGATCTCCCCTGCTGTCGCCGGATGGCCCGCTGTCTCAGGCAGGCTCCAGCGTGAGCGAGTCGAGGATCTCCCTGCGAAGACGCGGAGCGGCCTTGGGCATCCCCAGCAGCACGACACCGACGAGTTGCTTGCCGCGGTAGTAGCCGATTGCAGCTTCGCCGGCGAGGTCGCCCTCGAGCACCTCGATGTGCTCGCCGAGAGCGGGTGAGCCGAAGGACTGCAACTTCATCTCGAACTGGTCCGACCAGAACCACGGAAGCGGCCGGAACGGCTTGGGCTCGGTGGGTGTGCCGGACAGGTCGGCGAGCAGTGTTGCCGCAGCGCGAGCGGCGGTCTCCGTGGCCATCTGCCAGTGCTCTACCCTGCGCGGCACGTCGTCGAACAGCGGGTTCGGGAAGCGGGCGACATCGCCGACGGCGACGGCACCGGACCTGCCGCCCATCCGCATCGAGTTGTCGCACTCGACGCCGTTGGCCAGGTCCAGGCCGTTGCCCTCGAGCCACTCGACGCAGGGCTGGGAGCCGATGGCCTCGACGAAGACGTCGCACTCGACCCGGGAGCCGTCGTCGAGCGACAGGACGTGGCCCGAGGGAGAGCTGTCGACGGCCTGGACGGAGCGGCCGAGGTGGAACCGGATGCCACGTGCCTCGTGGCGCCGTCGAATGGCGGTCCCGACGACCTCACTGAGCGGCAGGACCATCGGCGTCCTGTCGAGTGCGATGACGTCGACGCTGCACCCGAGGCCCGATGCCGTGGCCGCGATCTCGCAGCCGATGAAGCCGGCACCCACGATCGCCAGGCGGGTGCCCTGGTTCAGCAACGGCCGCAGTGCCGTGCAGTCGTCGAGCGTGCGCAGCGTGAACCCGTTGTCCGTCAGGTGTTCCGGCAGTCGTCGTGGGCGAACGCCCGTGGCAGCCACGATGCCGTCATAAGCGATGACGCTCCCGTCGGACAGGGTGAGGCGGCGGGCCTCGAGGTCTGCGTGGACCGCCGATACCCCGAAGCGCCAGTCCACGGCGCCGGTGTCCGGCCGTCGGCGCAGTTCCACCGCCGCAAGGTCCGGTGCCGCGGCGAGCAGCCCCTTCGACAGCGGCGGCCGTGTGTAGGGCGGGTGCCGTTCGGCACCGATGACCACGATCCCGCCCTCCCAGCCCTTGGCCAGGAGGGCTTCGGTGGCGCGGAGCCCACCGAGTGATCCACCGACGATGACGATCCGTGACATGCCCGGGCTCCCGTCTAGCCGACGATCCTGATGGCTTGGACCGGGCAGGCGGTCACCGCTGCCTCGACCTCACCGCGCGAGGAGTCCGGTGCCTCGGCCTGGTAGACCAACTCGGCGTTGTCGTCGAGGTCGAAGACCTCAGGAGCGGCGAACACGCACTGGCCATAGTTCTGGCAGACGTCCAGGTCGACGGAGACGATCACTTGTCAGCTCCCGTCGAAAGGTAGAACCGGTCCTTCATCTCCTTGAGCAGTTCGGGCTGCTCGGCATTGCCGGGGTGAGGCAGCCAGCGGTCGCCGGCGGCCTGATACCGGGTGGCGAGCTCGATGAGGACACCGTGGGCCTTGTCCTCCGGGATGAAGTTCCACTGGAGCCACGGCATCGTGTCGGGGTGGCTGTCCTCGTCGAGCAGCAGCGGCAGATCGGCAGCCCGGCACTGCTCGACGGTGTGCCCGAAGTTCGAGGACAGGAAGGCGATGTGGTGGACGAACTCGCCGCGCTTGGCGAGCACCTTGTGCACCCAGCTGTTCTCGGAACCCGGTGCCCACAGCTGGATCGAGACGCCCGTGGGGTCCGGGTTCTGGAATGTCGCCCACACCATATGGGTGCCGTCGGAGGTGCCCTCTCCGTAGGTGATCTGTTCGTTGTGGCCAGGCGTCAGGACACCGAGGATGTCCTTCCAGTCCGCGATGGCCGTGTCCAGGTCTTTGACGCACATGGAGATGTGGTCGATGTACACGTGTGTCATGGCGCTCCCTTCGGCGAGTCAGAACTTTACACCAAACGTTTGGTCGTTGAAAAGAGTGTAATCCACTGGTGATCGGCTCTTGACAGTCCGCGTGGGGTAGGGGTTCGATGACACAAACAATCGTTTGGTTGAATCACTGGAGGGTACATGGATTTCGCGCTCACTCCAGAGCAGGAGGACTTCCGCCGCATGGTGCGGTCCTGGGTGGAGAAGGAGTGCCCGAAGGACGTTGCGCTCGAGCTGGAGAAGCAGGAGTTCCAGTACCCCCACGATCTGTTCAAGAAGATGGCCGACGCCGGGTTCCACGCGATCGGCGTCGCCGAGGAGTACGGCGGTGCCGGCGGTACCGAGGTCGACCAGGTCCTCCTCATCCGCGAGCTCTCCCGCTCCCTGGGCGGGCAGGCCTGGATCTGGGGCATCAACGCGTTCGCGGGTGCCAAGTCCGTCGGCTACTACGGCACGCCGGAGCAGAAGGCGCGCTTTCTCCCCGAGATCGCTGCCGGCACCAAGAAGTTCGCCATCGCGGTGACCGAGCCGGGAGGTGGCACCGACCTCCTCGGAGCCATGAAGACCACGGCGAAGAAGGTCGACGGCGGCTGGGTGATCAACGGCCAGAAGATCTGGTCGACGCAGGCACATGTGGCGGACTACCTGCTCCTGCTTGCCCGGTCCGACAAGAACGTCCAGAAGAAGACGCACGGGACGACCCTCTTCCTGGTGCCGACCAACAGCGAGGGCCTCGAAACCCGGCAGATCCCCAAGCTGGGTATGAAGAATGTCGGGTCCTGCGAGGTCTTCCTCGACGACGTCTTCGTGCCGGACGACCTCGTCCTCGGTGAGCCGGGCAAGGCCTGGTACATGCTCCTCGCGACGCTCAACAACGAGCGGATCATCATGTCCGCGCTCGCGCTCGGCATCCTCGACGGGGTCATCGAGGAGGCGCTGCGCTACCTGAAGGAGCGCGAGGCGTTCGGCAAGCCGCTCGGCCAGTTCCAGACTCTGCAGCACTACATCGCGGACATGGTCATCGCCCAGAAGTCCGCCGAGCTGCTCGTCCACAACGCTGCCTGGAAGCAGTCGCAGGGTATGGACTGCGGCCTCGAGGCGAACATGGCGAAGATCGTGGCCTCCGAGGGGGCCTGCACCGCGGCGGACCGCGGAATCCAGATGTTCGGCGGCATGGGCTACTCGCTCGAGACGCAGATGCAGCGGTACTGGCGTGATGCCCGCCTCTACCGCATCGGCCCGATCGCCAACGAGATGGCCCGCAACTCCATCGCCGAGATGGTCGGTCTTCCCAGGTCCTTCTGAGCAGCGGCTCCAGTGTCCGACCGAGCTCAAGGAGGAGCCCGTGGAGGCGATGACTACCAAGCAGATCGATTCGATCGTGGTCCGGTTCGCCGGTGACTCCGGCGACGGCATGCAACTGACCGGGGACCGGTTCACGCAGGAGAGTGCGGTCTTCGGCAACGACCTGGCGACGTTGCCGAACTTCCCCGCCGAGATCCGTGCGCCCCAGGGGACACTCGCCGGTGTGTCGTCCTTCCAGGTGCAGGTGGCGGAGCACGCGGTGCTCACCCCGGGCGACGCGCCCGACGTCCTCGTGGCGATGAACCCGGCGGCGCTGCGGGTGAACGCCGGGGACGTCGCCCGGGGCGGCACGATCATCGTGGACACGCAGGAGTTCACCGCGCGCAACCTGACCAAGGCGGGCTACCGGAGCAACCCCGTCGAGGACGGATCGCTCGCCGACTACATCGTGCACCCGATCGACATGACGTCGCTGACGGTGGCGGCGGTGAAGGAGTTCGGTCTGGGGCGCAAGGACGCGGCCAGGGCGAAGAACATGTTCGGTCTCGGGCTCCTGTCCTGGATGTATGGTCGTCCGACGGAGTCGACCGAGGCATTCATCAGGTCGCGGTTCGCGAACAAGCCCGCCATCCGCGAGGCGAACCTCGCTGCCTTCCGGGCCGGCTGGAACTACGGAGAGACTGCGGAGGCGTTCGCTGTCTCGTACGACGTCCGGCCGGCCCCGATGAAGCCGGGGCGCTACCGGAACATCACGGGCAACACGGCGCTGGCCTACGGCCTGATGGCGGCGGCGCGTTCGGCCGGCCTCGAGCTCTTCCTCGGCGCCTACCCGATCACACCCGCGTCCGACATCCTGCACGAGCTGAGCAAGCATGCCCGGTTCGGCGTCACCACGTTCCAGGCCGAGGACGAGATCGCGGGTGCCTGCGCGGCGATCGGCGCGTCCTACGGAGGCGCCCTCGGAGTGACGTCCACGTCCGGCCCCGGCGTCTGTCTCAAGAGCGAGGCCCTGGGACTTGCGGTGAGCCTGGAGCTGCCGCTGGTCGTCGTCGACGTTCAGCGCGGCGGTCCGTCCACCGGACTGCCGACCAAGACGGAGCAGTCCGACCTGCTGCAGGCGCTGTTCGGCCGCAACGGCGAGGCACCCTTGCCGGTCATCGCTCCCCGGTCGTCGGCGGACTGCTTCGCCGCGGCCGTCGAGGCCGTGGAGATCGCGATCCGGTACCGCACACCGGTGATGCTTCTGTCCGACGGCTATCTGGCCAACGGCTCCGAGCCGTGGCAGATCCCCCAGCCGGGCGACCAGCCGAGCATCGATCCCGGTTTCGCCACCGAGCCGAACCACGAGACCGATGACGGCGCTCGCGCCTTCTGGCCGTACAAGCGCGAACCGGAGACGCTGGCGAGACCCTGGGCCGTCCCGGGGACGCCGGGTCTCGAGCACCGCATCGGCGGCATCGAGAAGGGCGACGGACACGGCAACATCTCGTACGAGCCGGACAACCACGACCTCATGGTGCGTACCCGCCAGGCCAAGGTGGACCGGGTCACGCAGGTCATCGGAGACACCTGGGTCGACGACCCGGACGGCGACGCCGAGTTGCTCGTCATCGGCTGGGGCTCGACGTACGGGCCTGTTGCCGAGGCATGCACCAGGCTGCGCAAACAGGGCCAATCGGTCGCACACGCGCACCTGCGGGCGCTCAACCCCTTCCCACACGACCTCGGCGAAGTGCTGCGCCGCTACAGCCGGGTCGTCTGCCCCGAGATGAACCTCGGGCAGTTGTCGATGCTGCTCCGGGCGAGGTACCTCGTCGACGTCGTCGGCCACAACCAGGTCCGCGGGCTGCCGTTCCAGGTGGCCGAGATCGAGGACGCCCTTCTCACCCATCTCCAGGAGGTCGGCCGATGACCGCGGAAGCGCTGCCCTTCCCGGGCCTGAGGGGGGTGCCGGTCGCCGAGGTGCCGGCCACCGCCAAGGACTACAGCTCCGACCAGGAGGTGCGCTGGTGCCCGGGCTGCGGTGACTACGTCATCCTCAAGACGATCCAGGGCTTTCTGCCCGAGCTCGGGCTGCGCCGCGAGAACATCGTGTTCATCTCCGGCATCGGCTGCTCGTCCCGGTTCCCCTACTACCTCGACACGTACGGCATGCACTCCATCCACGGGCGTGCCCCCGCGATCGCGACCGGCCTGGCGACCACGCGTGGCGACCTGTCCGTCTGGGTCGTAACAGGTGACGGCGACGCGCTGTCCATCGGCGGCAACCACCTCATCCACGCGATGCGCCGCAACGTCAACCTCAAGATCCTGCTGTTCAACAACCGGATCTACGGACTGACCAAGGGTCAGTTCTCGCCCACGAGCGAGGCGGGGAAGGTGACGAAGTCGTCGCCGGACGGATCGGTCGGCGCGCCCTTCAACCCCGTGGCGCTGGCCCTCGGCGCCGACGCGACGTTCGTCGCCCGCGCGATCGACTCCGATCGCGCCGGGCTGACCGAGGTGCTGCGGGCGGCCGCCGCGCACCGCGGTACGGCCCTGGTGGAGATCTACCAGAACTGCCCGATCTTCAACGACGGCGCCTTCGAGGTGCTCAAGAACCCCGCGGAGTCGGCGCGGCGCCTTGTGCGGCTGCGGGACGGGGCGACATACAACATCGACGGGCGCGCGTACGTGCACGACGTGAGGTCCGCGTCCGCCGAGTCGTCGTGGGCGCTGTCGCGCCTCGACGACGGATCGATGGAGCGGGTGCCCGTCGGGATCTTCCGCTGCGTCGAGCGGCCGACCTTTGATGACCAGGTACGTGAGAACCGTGCACGTGCCGAGAAGGGCGACGACGCGGCGTTCCTCTCGCTGCTGGCCGGCCCGGACCCCTGGACCGTCGCCTAGTGCTGTGACCGGAAAGGTTCACCGGCTCGCGACCCCCGGCACGGCACCTCTCGGCGTTGTCGCATCACCCGAGTACATCCAGTACGCGGGTGACGCTCCGCCTTGCGATGCACCGCACCGGACGCCGCGAGCTTCCCGGCAAACCTTCCCGGCCACAGCACTAGCCGCCCCCTGGCCCGGCCGTGGCCCGATTCATGCCGGGTTTGCGCCAGGACAGGGCGCGCCCTCACCCGCGATGACCGGTGAACACATGGAACCACGTCGTTCAGCCGTCTTCCGAACCGTCGACGAAAGAGCCGAGGCACGACATGGCAAGCAGATACGTACCACCCCCCTTCGACGCCGGCACGCGGACCTGGGCGGAGGCCGTTCCCCTCGGGGACGTGCCCCTGCGCGGTGCCGCACTGTGGGGTGACAGCGAGGCGATCGTCTTCCCCGGGACGCGGTGGACGTATCCCGAGCTGGCCGAGCAGGCGGAGCGCACGGCTCGGTCCCTTCTCGCGCTCGGCGTGCGCCCGGGCGACCACGTCGCCGTTCTGATGTCCAACTCTCCGGACTTCGTGCGCTGCCTCTTCGGGAGCGCGATGATCGGGGCGGTCGCCGTCCTCATCAACGCCCGGTACCAGGGCCGTGACCTCACGCACGTGCTCGCCGATTCGGGGGCCAAGGTCCTGCTCTCGGGAGAGCAGTCGGGCCAGCCGTTCAGCATGCGGGAACGGATCGAGTCCGCCCTCGACGATCTCGATCCCATGGACCCGGCGGGCCTTCCCACCGCATCGGTGCCGCAGCTGCGGCGCATCGTCATGCTCGGCGAGCTGCCCGAGGAGGCGCCGCCCGTCCATACGACGGCGGACGCCTTCGACGCCCTCGCGGAGACCGTCGACAGCGCCGATGTGCACCTGCTGCGCCGGCGGGTGTCGCTGCGCTCGATCGCCGCCATGATGTACACCTCCGGCACGACCTCGGCCCCCAAGGGGTGCCTGCTGTCCCACGAGATGGTGGTCCGGAACGGCATCGCGGTGGGGGAGCGTCTCGACGTACGCCGGGGGGACCGCTTCTGGGACCCGCTGCCGATGTTCCACATGTCCTCGGTGCTGCCGATGATCGCGTCGCTCTACGTCGGCGGCACATTCGTCTCGATGCAGCACTTCGAGGCGGACGCGGCACTGACCCTGATGCACGAGGAGCGTGTGACCCACGCCTTCCCGACGTTCCCGACGGTGACCCAGGCACTGGCCCAGCACCCGCGCTTCGCCGAGGTCGACTTCAGCGAGTTGAGACTGGTCAACAACGTTGCGCCGCCCGCGCGTCTGCGGGAACTCCAGAAGCTGTGGCCCAACGCGACACTCGTGACCGCTTATGGATCGACGGAGACCGGCGGGTGCGTCTCCTTCAGTGAGATCACCGACTCGCTGGAGGACCGGACCAACACGTGTGGCCGGCCCTTCCCGGGGATCGAGCTGCGCGTCGTCGACCGGACGACGGGGGAGACGCTCGCACTGGGGGAGCGGGGCGAGATCTGCGTCCGCGGATACTCGATGTTCGAGGGCTACCGCGGAGACCCGTCACTGACGACCGACAAGACGGACGACGAGAGGTGGTTCCACACCGGCGACATCGGCTCGCTCGACAAGGCGGGCCGGGTCTCGTACCACGGACGGCTCAAGGACATGCTCAAGGTGGGCGGCGAGAACGTCGCCGCCGTCGAGATCGAGGAACTGCTCCAGTCGCACCCCGCGGTGAGCATTGCCCAGGTCGTGGGTGTGCCGGATCCGCGCCTGGTCGAGGTGCCGGCCGCGTTCCTCGAGCTGGCTTCGGGACACAGCGTCACCGACCGGGAGATCTGGGAATGGCTCCAGGGGCGGGTGGCGACCTTCAAGGTGCCCCACTATCTGCGGTTCGTCGAGGAATGGCCGGTGGCGGCGACGAAGATCCAGAAGTTCAGGCTCCGCGAACAGCTCTGCGCGGAACTGGGCCTGGCCGAGTCCGACGAGGTATGAGCTGTGCCCCAGAACGCGCTTGTACGCCGGCTCGACCATGTCGCGATCGCCGTCCGGGACCTCGCCGAAGCCGTACCGCTGTTCCACGACCTCCTCGGAGGGAAACTCATCGCGGGCGGCGACGACGAGCGCCAGGGACTGCGCACGATCCAGCTCCGGTACCCACCGGGGATCAAGATCGAGTTGATTCAGCCCCTCACCCCGGACACCCGTCTGGCGGCGTACCTGGAGAAGCACGGACCGGGATTCCACCACATGACCGGCTTCGTTTCCGATGTGGAAGAGGCCGTCGGAGCGTTGGAGTCCCGCGGTTTCGAGACCGTCGACACCCATACCGACAGCCCCTACTGGCGCGAGACCTACGTTCGTCCGTCGTCGGGGTTCGGCACCCTGATCCAGCTCGCGTCCACGGAGCTGGAGTGGGAGGAGCCGGTCATGCCCGAGGGTGCCACGGTCGAGGACGTCGTGGCCGGCCGGATCGTCTGGACGGACGCCAAGCCCGCCTGGAAGGAGGAAACCCCGTGATCAAGCTTGTGGCCGTGGTGCGGCGCAAGGAGGACATCGGGTTCGAGGAGTTCCAGCACCTGTGGTGCGAAGAGCACCCACAACTGGTGCTGCAGATGCCCGGAGTCCGCCGGTACAGCCAGAATCTCGCGTTCGAGGGGCGGACACGGACGTGGCCGCTCGACGGCGTGGCCGAAGTGTGGTTCGACGACAAGCGTGCCGTCCGGGAGGCATTCGCCTCCGAGGCGGGTGCCGCGGCCACGGAGCACGAGAAGACCTTCGCCGGCGAGGTCACATGGTTCCTCGCCGAGGAGATCGCGTACGAGCGGGGGACGGAACAGTGACATCGCCGACGGGGACGCGGCTTCTGATCAGCGATCCCTATGTACTAGGTGGCAATGTCTTCGGGTGGACCGCCGACAAGAGCGAGTCGATGGCGGTTCTCGACGCGTATGCCGACGCCGGCGGCCAAATGATCGACACCGCTGATGTGTACTCGGAATGGGTGCCGGGCCATGTGGGGGGCGAGTCGGAACGGATCGTCGGCGCGTGGCTGGCCAAACGCGGGAACCGCGACCGGGTGCGGATCGCGACGAAGGTCGGCCAGCTGAAGAGCGCGCCGGGGCTGTCCCGAGCGAGTGTCCGGGCCGGTGTGGAGGGCTCCCTGCGGCGACTGGGGACCGACCACATCGACGTGTACTTCGCCCACTTCGACGACCCCGACACGCCGCTCGAGGAGACGATGTCCGCACTGGACGAGCTGGTGCGTGAGGGCAAGGTCGGGCACCTGGCCGCATCGAACTATGCGCCTGACCGGCTCGCCGAGGCACTCGACATCGCCGCGGCGAACGGATGGGCGTCCTTCGACGTCTACCAGGCCCACTACAACCTGGTCCGGCGTGCCAGGTTCGAGACGGACTACCGCGATCTGCTGCTGACGCGGGGCGTGCCGGTCCTGGCGTACTACTCGCTCGCTCAGGGATTCCTGACCGGTAAGTACCGTGACGGTGCCGATGACAGCGGCACGGCCCGTACGGCGTCGGCGTTGCGCCACCTCGACGAGCGCGGGCGTGCGGTGCTCGCCGTCCTCGACGACGTGAGCGCCGCCCACCGGGTGAGCCCGGCGGCCGTGGCGCTCGCCTGGCTGCGCGAGCAACCGTCCGTCGCAGCGCCCGTCGCCAGCGCTCGTACGGTGGCGCAGCTGAAGGAGCTCGAGCAGGTTCGCGGCCTCCGGCTGGCTGACGACGAGATCAGCGCACTCACCAGGGCATCGGCGTGATGGGCCCGGTGAAGGGCCTCGGGCCCGTGGTCCAGGTCGCCTACGCCACCACGGATGTGCGCGAGGCCGCGGTGCGATGGCATGAGCTCACCGGCGCCGGCCCGTTCTTCGTCCGGGAGCACGTCCCCACGGTCAGGGTACTCGCGGGTGGCCGGCCCGCGGTCTTCGACCACAGCTGCGCGCTCGGTCAGTGGGGCGACATCATGGTGGAGTTCGTGCACCACCACACGCTGGAGCCGCAGGGTCTTGCCGACGTGATGCGGCGTGGCAGCCGGGGAATCCACCATGTGGCGTGCTTCGTCGACGACCTGGAGGAGGCACGGGCCTCGCTCGAGTCCCAGTCGATTCCGCTGGTCATGGACGCCTGGAGCACGGAGGTGAGGTTCCTCTTCTTCGACCCGGGACCGGAGGTGGGGCACCTCATCGAGTGCTACGAGGCCACCGACTACATGAGGTCTCTCTACTCCAAGGTCCGGCAGGCCTCCGTCGGTTGGGACGGTACGAACGTCATCAGGGAGCGCCGTTGAGGCGCCCAGCCGGTGCGGTCCAGTGATCGCCGGACACGAGGTGGCGCTCGGAGTCCTCGATTTTCTGGACATCCCCGCTCCCGAGCTGGTGCGCGTGGCGGCGGACGCCGGATTCGACTCCATCTCGGCTCGGGTGACCGGCAGCCGTGGGTCGGTCGCAGCCGATCTGAGGGACGATCCGGCCGCCCTGGCACGCACCCTGCAGGCGCTGGAGGAAACCGGTGTGACGGTGCTCGACGCCGAGGTTCTCCGGCTGGCCCGTACCACCCCACCCGGTGAGGCCGCTCGGGCGATCGAGTTGGCCGCGGCGCTCGGTGCCCGCCACCTCCTGGCGGTGAACACGGACTTGAGCGCCGACGAGTGCGTCGAGGAGCTCGCCCGTGTCTGCGACCTGGCGGACGGTTCGGGATTGCGGGTCTGCCTGGAGTTCATGCGCTTCAGCGCGACACCGGATCTGGAGTCCGCATGCCGGATCGTCGAGACGGTGGGGCATCCGTGCGCCGCGGTGCTGGTGGACGCGCTCCATCTGCACCGGTCGGGTGGATCGGCGCAGGATGTCGCGAGGCTCGCGGCGCGGCGTCCCGAGCTGTTTCCCTATCTCCAGGTCTGCGGGGTGCCGCCCGCACCGTCCGGGCCCATCGATTCGGATCTTCTGCTGCGGGAGGCGGTCTCCTCCCGGCTGCTTCCCGGCGATGGCGTCAACGACCTTCGCGCTCTCGTCGAAGCTCTGGGGCCCGCAGCCCCGCTGTCCGTGGAGGCGCCTGTATCCGGCGATCCGCACCTCAGCCCCGCGCAGCGCGCCCGGGCCGGGGCTCAGGCTCTGTCGCGAGCACTCGATGCGATGCGCTTTCGACCGAACCGTTGACTGCCCCTGACCGGCGCCATAATGTGAGGCAACCAACCGATTGGTAGGTAAATTGAATGTGATGCAGCACCGGATATTTATCGTGCCGCAACGCGCGGACCTCCCTTGGGACGCCGCGCAAAGACACTGGCAGGACCAACACGGCAAGGTCTTCGCAGCGACTCCTGGGCTGCGGTGCTACGTCCAGAACCGGCCGCTGTACGAGCCGGGCCACGGCCGGGGCGTCGTCTGTTCGGAGACCTGGTACGAGACTCGGCAAGCCGAGCAGACAGCGTACGCGTCGCGGTACTACCAGGACGTCGTGACCCCCGACGAGGCGCAGTTCCTCGACCGTGAGGGCGTGTGGAGCGCCCGTATCACCTCGGGAGGAGCCGCCTCCGAGCCCACCGGCGACTATCGGGTGCTGTGGTTCGGCCAGAGGCCTCCCGAAAGCGCGCAGTGGAGCGTGCTCCAGCTGTCCCGACCGGTGCCGGGACCTGGGAGCGGCGCCTTTCTGTACTCGACGTGGACGGATGACAGGGGCGTCGCACTCGACATCGCGGCGGGCTCCGACGGACTCGCCCTTGCCTGTCAGCCGGTCCAGTTCCCCGTGACTCGCGCAACCGAGGATGCGTCATGACATTGACCCAGACCGCCCAGTCAACGCAGCTTGAGGTGCCCACGGTCGGCGATCTGCTGTATCGGGCGGCCGCACACTGGCCCGACCGGGATGCCGTCGTCTTTCCGGATGAGCGGATCACGTTCTCGGGCCTGTTGGGCGGCGCCGAGCAGGCCGCCCGCTCCCTGCTCTCGTTGGGCATCGGCCGTGGCGACCGCGTCGGAATACTCATGCCGAACCGGATCGCCTTCCTCGAGGTGTTCTTCGGATGCCATGTCGTCGGTGCGGTGCCGGTCCTGATCAACGCCAGGTACAAGCCCAAGGAACTGCGCCACGTGGCGCACGACGCGGGGTTCTCGGTCATCGTGACGACGGACGTGAACGCGGAGCACACGCCCTTCGTCGACCTGTTGGCCAGGTCTTTTGCCGACGAGCGGCCGCCGGCGCTGCGTCACCTCGTCGTCCTGGGCACGTCGAGTCCGCCCGGACACGTGGACCGGGCCGCCTGGGACCGCGGCGCGGCCTTCCACGCCGACACCGACCTCCATGCCCTCCGGTCCGAGGTGGGCGCACGGGACATCGCCGTCATCATGTACACCTCTGGCACGACGTCCGACCCCAGGGGGTGCCCGCTCAGCCACGAGGCCCTCGCGCGCACCGCCATGTGTGTCGCGGACCGCTTCTCCCTGACGGAGGACGAGAGGTTCTGGGATCCGCTGCCGCTGTTCCACATGTCCGGGCTGCTGCCCACCATCGCGAACATCAGCCGGGGCGGTGCCACGCTCAGCATGTTGCACTTCGACCCGGACGTCGCGCTGCGGCAGCTCGTCGAGGAGCGTGCGACGTTCGCCTACCCGGCGTTCTCCACGATCACTCAGGCGCTGGTCCACCACCCGGACTTCGCTGCGTCGGACCTCACCCGGATCCGAGGGATCCTCGAGACGGGACCGGCGGACTACCTGCGCGGCGTCGAGGCCGCCTTCCCGGGCGCGAAGGTCGTCTCGTCGTACGGGCTCACCGAGGCCGGCGGGGTCATCACCTACAGCCATCTCGAAGAGTCCTTCGAAGAGAGGATCGGTACGACCGGGCGGCCCTTCACCGGTATGCGGATCCGAATCGTCGATCCCGAGACGGGGCTCGAGTGCCCGGCCGGTGTCCCCGGGGAGATCAGGGTGGCCGGGCCGGGGATGTTCGAGGGCTACCTCAACGATCCGGGCTACACCGCCGGGCGGACCGACGAACAGGGGTTCCTTCGGACGGGAGACCTCGGCTCACTCGACGAGGAGGGCCGCGTGACGTACACCGGGCGGCTCAAGGACATGCTCAAGGTCGGTGGCGAGAACGTCGCAGCCGCCGAGATCGAGGCGCACCTCGGCCAGCACCCGGGAGTGAAGATCGCCCAGGTTGTCGGGGTCTCCGACACACGGCTGATCGAGGTTCCGGTCGCCTTCGTGGAGCTCGCCCCCAACCGGCAGGTCGCGCCGCAGGAGCTGATCGAGCACTGCCGCCTGGCGCTGGCCGGCTTCAAGGTCCCCCGTCACGTCTTCTTCGTCGACGAGTGGCCGATGTCAACGACGAAGATCCAGAAGTTCCGACTGCGTGAGCTTGCCGAGGAGCAGGTGCACGGTACGTCCGGAGGAGGGGAGAAGTGACCATGCAACACACCGCACCTGGCACCTCCGCCACGGCGGGCAACGGGCCCGAGGGCGGCGGGCGTGTCGCACTCGTGACCGGTGCCGGATCGGGCATCGGCGAGGCGTTCGCCCGGCTGTGGCTCCGACGCCACGGTCCGGTCGTCGGTGTCGACATCGACGCTGCCCGGCTGAAGTGGCTCGAGAGCGAGGGAGGAGCGGCGCTTGCCGGAGACGTCACGGTCGCCGAGACGACCGCTTCGGCGGTCGCGCTCGCCGAGGAGCAGTACGGGCACCTCGATGCCGTCGTGCTGTCGGCCGGAGTGACCGCCTGGGGCAGCGTGGAGGAGCTCGACCTGGCGACGTACGACCGCACGATGGAGGTCAATGTGCGGGCGGGCGTCCTCGGGATACGTGCCGTCGCGCCTGCCCTGCGGCGCGCCGGCGGGGGCTCGATCGTCCTGCTGTCCTCCGTCTCCGGTACCGGAGGCGAGCCCGACCACTGGGCCTACTGCGTGTCCAAGGCGGCTGTGAGCAACCTTGCCCGGTCCGCGGCCGTCGACCTCGCACAGTCCGGGATCAGGGTCAACGTGGTCGCGCCCGGGCCGGTGCACACGGACCTCACACGACCGATCAAGGAGACTCGGCCCGAGCGCTACGAGGAGTTGCGCAGGGCTCTACCGCTGCAGCGCTGGGGAGAACAGGAGGAAGTGGCCGAGGCCATCGCCTTCCTCGCGAGTCCCGCGGCGTCGTTCATCACGGCAGCGGTGCTACCGGTCGACGGGGGCGCCACCGGGCGTACCGGGCTGATGGACCCGCTTCCGTTCCCGTCCCGGGCCCAGTAGGGCTTGGTCGGATCCGTATGGGTGTGGGTATGCCGCGCTGACAGACGGGGGAGGCGCAGGCGCAGACGGCGAGGAGTGTCCGCAGACGGTCAGCCGGAGGACTCACCGAGAGGGCCGTCAAGCCTGTCGCCGCATCAACGACACCGACGAGCAGACGGAGACGCCACTCACGGACGAACGTGACCGGCCCTGTCAGGGGGCGCTGAAGATCTCGGCCGGCACGCGAGGCCCGGCACGCACACCTTCTCCAACCATGAGGGTTCCCCGATCGAAGGTGCCGGAGGCCGGAAGGTGCGCCAGGGTGAGCCGCGGTCAGTCTCCCTGGCTCGTTCCTCTGTTCTGCTGCCGTGCACCCGGCCGCCGTTCGTTGATCCAGCCAAGGTCTTCGGCGGCCCCCTACGGCGCGTCCGTCCCGCCGGAGAATGCGCGCTGACCCGACACGAACGGTCGGACGCGCCCTGAATGCCACCCGCGTCGGGGTCTTCTGACGTCACGTCAGCTGAGCCTTGGCAAGCAATCTGATGCTACGTCAGTTCGTGCCAACGCCCGTTATATAAGTTCAACCAAACGACCGATTGACAGAAAAGCAGCCACGCTGCCATCGTCATCCGCACACAGAGGCGGACAGCGCAGGGACATCGATCGTTACTGATCAGAGCTCCCCATTCCGCCCATCGCGATCGGTAGCTTCCCTACCTCCACCCAGCGGGAGAACACATGACGCGCACGCACAAGGCGGCCCTGGCCCTCGTTGCGCTGCTTCCGGTGCTCGGCGCCTGCAGCAGCGCGGGCGCCGCGAATTCGGAAGGCTCCGACGGGGCGATCAAGCTGATGAACATCACGGCCGTCAACTCACCGCTGCAGAACTACCCGGACGTCAAGGCCGGAGCCGAGGCGGCCGTGAAGTCGATCAACGCGAAGGGTGGCCTCAACGGCAAGAAGATCGAGCTGACCTTCTGCAACACGAACTCGGACCCCAACCAGGCCCTCGCCTGCGCCCGTAAGGCCGTGTCCCAGAAGGTGGCCGCCGTCGTCGGCTACACCGACACCTTCTCGAGCCAGGCACTCCCGGTCTTCGAGAAGGCCAAGATCCCCGCCATCGGGCTGATGCCGCGCGGAAACGCCATCGAGCTGAACTCCGCCGCCGCATACCCCTTCGAGGGCGGCTCGGCCGGCAGCTCGGTGGCCGCCGCCGCCGGCCTCAAGGGCGAAGGGGCGAAGGTCGTCGTGTCCGTGGCTGCTGACGTGCCGTCCGCCGTCGCCAACGCCGATCTCGTCAAGAAGGGCGCCGAGGCGGCCGGGCTCAAGTTCGGCGGCAGCGTGAAGATCCCCACCAGCGGCGTCTCGGACTTCGCCCCCTATGCACGGCAGATCAAGGCCATGGGCGGCGACGGAGTCATGTTCAACGCGACCGTCGGCCAGATCCAGGGGGTGATGAAGGCCACCCAGGCCGTCGGCATGAAGGTCCATTACGCCCAGCACGCCACCGCCTTCGGCGTGAACGAGGCCAAGAAGACGGGTGCCCCGGCGGAGGGGCTGCTGCTCGTCAGCGCGTATCAGGCCTACAGCGACACCAGCAGCGAGGGCATCAAGGCCTTCAACGCCGACATGGACGCCGCCGGCTCCTCCGACCCCGGTCTCAAGCGACCCACCGCCATCAACGCATGGCTGTCGGTGTATGCCGTCAAGGTGCTGGCCGAGGGCCAGGGTGGCGCTCCCGCGATCAAGGGCGACATCTCCAGTGCGAGCCTGAGTGACGCCATGACCAAGGCCAAGAACGTCGATCTCATGGGTCTGGCCACCTGGACGCCGAAGGGCAGCGGGCCGGCTGAGATGCCACGCGTCGCGCACGCCTCCTACCGGTTCCTCGTCATCAAGGCCGGTGCGGTCGCTCCGACCGACATCGCCCCCGTCGACATCGTCAAGGAGCTGGGCTGACTGCCATCGGCGTCGGCGCCCTGACAAAGCGGTAGGAGCGACATGACCACGTTCATTCAATTCGCCTTGCTCGGCCTGGGAGCGGGCGCGGCGTACACCCTTCTTGCCCAGGGACTCGTCCTCGCATACCGCGGATCCGGCGTCCTCAACTTCGCGCAGGGAGCGTTCGCGCTCATCGGTGGGTTCCTGTTCTTCGAGCTCAGGCAGAACCAGGGGTTGCCCTTGGTCCCGGCCCTCCTGCTGGCGGTGGCCGCGACCGCGGTGCTGGGCGGACTCGTCTACGACCTGATCATGCGCCCGCTCGCCAAGGCGGCCGTGATCGCACGTGTGATCGCCACACTCGGGCTGATGATCCTGATCCAGAACGCCGCTGTGCTGATCTGGGGGGCGAACCCGCAGAGCGTGCACTCGCTGCTCCCGACGTCGACCCTCAGTCTCGGTGGCGTGTACGTCGGGATCGACCGGCTCATCATGTTCGCCATCGCGGCGGTGCTCACCGCCGTCCTGTGGGCGGTGAACCGGTTCACGACCGTCGGCCTCGCACTCCGGGCCGCCTCCGACAACCCGGTGGCCGCAGCGAGTCTGGGGTGGTCCCCGACCACGTTCGGACGGCTCACCTGGCTGCTCAGCAGCGCCGTGGCAGCGGTCGCCGGCATCCTCATCGCCCCGCTCTCGTCGTTGAGCGCGGCGGACATGCCCATACTCGTCGTGCCTGTCCTCGCGGCGGCGCTGTTCGGCGCGCTCAAGTCGTTCCCGATCACCTTCCTGGCGTCCGTGCTCATCGGTGTCGGGCAGTCGCTGGCGGGATACTACGTCCACGCCCAGGGCGTGGCCGAGAGCCTGCCGTTCCTGCTCATCATTGCGGTGCTCGTGCTGCGTGGCCGCGGCCTTCCCGGCCGAGGTCACGTCAACGACATGCTGCCAGAGGTGGGTTCGGGCCGGGTCCGGCCGCTGCTCGTGATCCCTCTCGTGGTGATCGCTGCCTTCCTCATCCTGCGCGTGTTCCCGATCGACCTCGTCGACGCGCTCACCGTGACCATGGCCTGGGCGTTGCTGCTCCTGTCCATGACGGTGCTTCTCGGGTACGCCGGACAGCTGTCACTGGCGCAGTTCGCCGTGGGTGGTCTGGCCGCCCTCCTCGCCGGGAAGCTCGTCAACGACGCGGGACTGCCGTTCTCCGCGGCACTGATCCTCTCGGTGGTGCTCATCGTGCCGGTGGCGCTCCTCATCAGTCTCCCCGCGCTGCGCACCCGGGGCATGGACCTGGCTGTCATCTCGCTCGGCGTCTGCGTCGCGGTGACGGCGCTCGTGTTCACCAACGGTGATCTGGCGGGAGGCGCGGCCGGCATCCCGACCGGTGATCGCTCCTTCTTCGGCATCGACATCGACCCCCTGATGGACCCCTCGAAGTACGCACTGTTCGTGTTCCTTGTGTTCGTCGTCTGTGCCCTGGTGGTGGCCAACGTCCGGCGTGGCACAGCAGGCCGCCGCCTGCTCGCCATCCGCACCAACGAGCGGGCCGCCGCGAGCCTCGGCATCAGCGTCTTCGCCGGCAAGGGCTTCGCGTTCACGCTCGCGTCGGTCGTGGCGGCTCTCGGCGGAGTGACGCTCGCCTTCAAGGACTCCGCACTGATCTTCGAGAACTACCAGCCGATGTCGTCACTGCTCGTCGTCGCCTTCGCCATCGTCGGCGGCGTCGGGTACCTGAGCGGATCGATCCTCGGAGCGACGCTCGCCACCGGCAGCATCGGCAGCTGGATCCTCATGAGCATCTTCGACAACCCCGACCCCGCGTGGCTGGGACTCGTGGGTGGCCTGGGGGTCGTCCTGCTGGCGGTGCAGAACCCCAACGGTCTCGCTGGTGAGAACCTCAAGCTCCTCCATGCGATCGCCAGGCGCATACGGAAGTCCGCTCCGAAGCCCGAATCCGCGGACACCCTCGGGCGGCGGGTGAAGCCGAAACCGTGCCCTCCGACGACCCTGGAGGTGAAGGGCCTGACCGTCCGGTACGGCGGCGTCACCGCGGTCTCGAACGTGAGCCTCACCGTCCGACCGGGAGAGGTGCTCGGACTCATCGGGCCGAACGGCGCGGGCAAGACCTCCTTCATCGACGCGGTGACGGGCTTCACGGCTCCCGCCGCCGGCGAGATCCGCCTCAACGGCGAACGGATGGACAGGCGGCCCGCGCACCTTCGGGCCCGCGCCGGCATCGCGCGATCGTTCCAGTCCCTGGAGCTCTTCGAGACCAGCTCGGTCCAGGAGAACATCTTCGCTGCCTGTGACGACGGCTCCCTGCGGACGTACCTCACGGATCTGTTCCACCCACGCACTCCGGTGCTCACACCCGAGGCGGCGGCTGCGCTCGACGAGCTCGACCTGACCCGTCACCGGGACGAGCTGGTCGGATCGCTCTCCTACGGCAAGCGCCGACTTCTGGCCATCGCCCGTGCGGTGGCGCAGAACCCGAAGGTCCTGCTCCTCGACGAGCCGGCGGCAGGACTCAGTGGTCAGGAGGTCGAGGAACTCCGCGTCGTCGTACGGCGCCTGGCGGACGAGTGGGGGTTCGCCATCCTCGTCGTCGAGCACGACATGTCCTTTGTCATGCAGACCTGCGACCACGTCACCGTGCTCAACTTCGGGGAGCAGATCGGCTACGGCACGCCGGAGGAGATCCAGGCCGACCCCGCGGTCGTCGAGGCCTACCTGGGCCAGGTGGCCGAGACGGCCGAGGAAGAACCTGAGCCGGTCCCCTCCAAGGAGTCGAGATGACCATCCTCAAGGCTGACGCCGTCAGCGCCGGCTACCACGACCACCCGGTGGTGCACGAGTTCACACTGTCCGTGGAGCCGGGCCAGATGACGGCGATTCTCGGGCCGAACGGCGCCGGAAAGACCACGACACTGCTCACCCTGGCCGGTGTGCTCAAGCCACTCGCCGGGTCCGTTCAGATGTACGGCAAGACGGCACCGAAGTCCCTCCACGCACGGGCACGTGAGGGCCTCGCCTTCATCAGCGAGACCCGCTCCGTCTTCATGGAGCTCACCACGCTCGAAAACCTCAAGGTGGGACAGTGCGACGTGGCGCGGGCCCTCGACATCTTCCCTGAGCTGCGGCCGTTGATGTCGAAGCCGGCGGGTCTGCTGTCCGGGGGCGAGCAGCAGATGGTCACCCTCGTACGGGCCCTGACGCGCAATCCCAAGATCCTGCTCATCGACGAGCTGTCGCTCGGGCTGGCGCCCAAGGTGGTCGAACGACTCCTCGACGAAGTGCGACGGGCAGCGGACGAGTCCAAGATCGCCGTCGTTCTCGTCGAGCAGCACATCAACCAAGCACTGTCCCGGGTCGACGAGGCGGTGGTCCTTCGTCGGGGGCGGGTCTCCCTGAGGGGCCAGGCCAGTGAACTGAGGAACCAGAAGGGCAGGATCCAGGCCGCCTACCTCAGCCACTGACGACGAAGCGGAGCGGGACCGAGGAGCAGCCGCCGTCCCGGTCCGAGCACGAGGAGGAACGAGAGCCATGAAGATCCTGAGCCCGCGCACCGTGACGATCTCCGTATCGGTCACCGACGAGGTGCTCGACCTGGGAGCGCACCTCCGCCAGGTCGAGTCGACACACACCGGTGCGGTCGTCAGCTTCGTCGGCCAGGTCCGCGATCACGATCCCGAGGTCGTCGGCGTGGTGGAGTCCCTGGAGTACACATGTCACCCCGACGCGGAGCGGGTGCTGCGCACCGTGGTCACGGAAGTGGTCGACGACCTCTTCGTACGAGGCGTCTTGGGAGGCGAGGTCAGGGTCGCGGCCACGCACCGAGTGGGTCGTCTGCATCCGGGCGAACTTGCTCTGGTCGTGTGCACCGCCACGGCCCACCGGGCCGAGTGCTACGAGCTCAACCGGTCCGTGGTGGAGCGGATCAAGGAGCGCATCCCGGTCTGGAAGTGCCAGAACACCGACGGTGGCGAGCGTGTCTGGTCGGGCGCCGCATGAGATCCCTGAGCCAACCTCGGCGCCGGCACGGGCGGTTGGGCGGGCGTGTTCGTCCTGCCGCCGGGCCGGTCTTCGTCCGGCAGGGCGGCGAGTCGGTCGTCTGCCGGGAGCTCATTGATCGGCCCTGTGCGGAGAGTGTCCCCGAAGCCGGTCCGACGGCCTCGGCCGCGTGGGGCCGACGGAACTCATGGAGGCCGTCGAGAGGCTCGTACCCCTGGCCGTGCACCCGCCGGGACCGAGAGGGCACAACTACCCATGAGGGCCGCAGAAAGGATGGTCCTCTCATGAGTACCGGGCCTGTCGGCCGACCCGGCCGTGTCCACCTCCACCGGGGCGTGTGCGTGCCGTCGGCGGGCGAGCCCTGCGCCGGACGGGGAGCGGCAGCCCGGGCGAGCCGGGATCTGCCCTGATGGGCATGGCCTGGCCGGACGCCCACCGGATCGCCTGGGAGATCGCCGAGCCGCTCGGGCAGAGCACGGTCGACCTGGCGGCCGCACAAGGACACCTGCTCGCCCAGCCGTTGCACGCCGCGGTACCGCTGCCGTCCTGCGACACCGCGGCGATGGACGGTTACGCCGTCGCGGGCGACGGCCCCTGGACCGTCGTCGGGCGGCTGCTGGCCGGCGACCGGCCCCACCCAGGCCCGCTGCAACCCGGCCAGGCCGTGGAGATCGCCACCGGGGCACCCGTCATGTCCGGCGCCGCCGCGGTGCTGCCCGTCGAACGCATGCAACGCCACGGTGACATCGTCACCGGCACGCCCGGTGGCCGCAGCCACATCCGGTACCGAGGGGAGGACATCGCCGAGGGCGACGAGCTGCTGCCGGAGGGCGCGGTCGTCACTCCTGCGGTGCTCGGCCTGGCCGCCAGCGTGGGTAACGACACACTGCGCGTGCACCGCCGCCCACGGGTGCGGGTGGCGGTGACCGGTGACGAGTTGCGGCGCTACGGCCGACCGGGACCCGGGCAGGTCCGTGACGCCATCGGCCCGATGCTTCCCGGCCTCATCGGCTGCTCGGGGGGTGACCTGGTCGGTGTCGACCATCTGTCGGACGACCGCTGCGCCTTCGACCGGATGCTGGCCGAGACCGAGGCGGACGTGGTCGTGGTTTCCGGCTCCACCTCGGTCGGCGCCGCCGACCACCTGCGGGCTGCGCTGCGCGCAAGGCGCGCCCACCTCCATGTGAACGGTGTCGCCTGTCGGCCGGGCCATCCGCAGTTGCTGGCGGGTCTGCCCGACGGCCGCTATGTGGTCGGCCTGCCGGGCAATCCGTTCGCGGCGCTGGTCGCCGCGCTGACGATCCTGGAACCGCTGCTCGCGAGACTGGGCAGCCGGCCCGCCCGGCCGATGCCCACCGCTGCGCTGGTGCCGGGTCCGTCGGCGCACCCGCGCGATACCGTGCTGCTCGCCGCGGTGTGGCGGGGCGGCTCACTCGAACAGGTCGGACGGGACCGCCCTGGCAGCCTGTGGGGTGCCGCGCTGGCCGACGCCTTGGCCGTGCTGCCGCCGGGCTGGCGGGGGCCGGACGTGGGGGTCCTCGCATTGGCCGGCGGAAGTCCCGGCCTGTCCGCCGAGGCACGAGCCGCCACGTTCCCACGCATGCTGCGGGCCGGTTCGTATGGGCCCCGCAGCGGTGCTCGTTCCCTTTCATGTTCACGACCACCCAGCCTTGCTGAATTCGAAGGAGGACCGTAGCTGTGGCACAGCATGCGGCGCCGGGACTCGCTGATCGGCTCGGACGCCCCCTGGAGGATCTTCGAGTCTCCGTCGTCGACCGCTGCAACCTCCGTTGCCGTTACTGCATGCCGCGTGAGGTCTTCGACTCGACGTACACCTTCCTCGAACGGCGGGAGCTGTTGAGCTTCGAGGAGATCCTTCGACTGGTGCGCGTCTTCGCCCGTCTGGGAGTCCGCAAGGTCCGGCTGACCGGAGGTGAGCCGTTGCTCCGCCGGGGACTGCCCGACCTGGTCTCCGGCCTCGCCACCGTCGAAGGAGTGGAGGACCTTGCCATGACGAGCAACGGCATCCTCCTCCCGCGCCTCGCCGAGCCGCTGAAGCAGGCGGGCCTGAAACGGCTCACGGTCAGTCTCGACGCCCTGGACGACGCCACGTTCCGCACGATGGCCGATACTGTCCAGCCCGTCCGGGCCGTGCTGGACGGCATAGCGGCGGCCAAGGCCGCGGGCCTGCCGGTGAAGGTCAACACTGTGCTCCGGCGCGGTGTCAACGATCACCAGATCGAGGCGATCGCGCAGTGGGCTCGCACCACTGGGGTGACGGTCCGGTTCATCGAGTTCATGGACGTCGGGACGACCAACGGCTGGGTGCGCGACCACGTTGTACCAGCTGCCGAGGTGGTCGAGCGACTGAACGTGCGCTGGCCGATCGAGCCGGTCGCCCCGGTAGGCGCCGGCCAGGTGGCCGAGAGATATCGCTATCTCGACGGGGCCGGAGAGGTGGGAGTGATCACCTCCGTCACGCGGCCCTTCTGCCGCACCTGTACCCGAGCGCGGCTGTCGCCCGCAGGTGAGCTCTACACATGCCTGTTCGCGGCGGTGGGCCGCGACCTTCGGACCCTGCTGCGTGACGGCGCCTGCGACGAGGAGATCGAGGGGACGATCGCCGACGCCTGGGCCGGTCGTACCGACCGTGCCTCCGAACTCCGGGCCGAAGGCGGACTGCCCGGCCCGCGAGTCGAGATGTCCTACATCGGCGGCTGACCTGGCTCGGCTGTGGCTCGCGGGAAGGTGAAGTCCCGCCCATGCGCTGCCCGTCGTTTCATGGACAAGAGGTGAGCTTTCCGCCGTGCCGCGCCAGGAGAGGCCCCGTGGCGGGGCGGCTGCCTTGTGCTGTCTCAGAGCCCGAAGCTGTCACGGTCCGGGCAGATAGTGCGTGACACCCTTGACGGTGGTGGCGCCCAGGTCCGAGCGGTGCACCAGCAGGTCCAGGTGGGCGGCGGACTCGCACACCGCCAGTACCTGGTTGAACATGTCGAGATCGGCGAACCGACGGCGGCGGCTTGTCCAGGGCAGGGCCTGCGCGACGTCCCAGGCGGTTCGTCCGCCCGCGGCGACAGCCTGTCGACACTCTTCGAGCCGGTGCTCGTGATGGGACAGCAGCTCGCGCACCCTCGTGTGCGTCGAGGGCGAGGGCAGCCCATGGGCGGGCAGAAGACGCATGTCCGGCAGGTCCAGGAGCATGACCAGCGAAGCCAGGTAGTCGCGCAGCGGCAGTTCGGTGGGGACCGGCTCGAAGCCGATCGAGGGGGTGATGTGCGGGAGCACATGATCGCCGCCGAACAGCACCCCGAGGGACGGGTCGACGAAGACCATGTGACCAGCGGTGTGCCCGGGCGTTGCCAGGGCGGTGAGTCGACGGTCCCCGACCTCGATCTCGACCCGGTCGGTCAGCCAGTCGTCCGGTTCCTCGTAGATCGAGTCGTCCGTGGCAACCGACGGCGCGTTCTGGAGCCAGCCCGGTAGAGCCGCTACCAGGGAGTGGGCACCGGCCCGGCGCAGCCGGGGAAGATGCGCCTCGATGCCGGTGCCGGGACTGCGGATCACGGATCCGATGGTGGGCTGCTCGCCGAGACCTATGCTGACGCGGGTGCCGAACTCCTGCCGCAAGGCGATTGCTTGGGTGTAATGGTCGCGGTGCGCATGGGTGACCAGGAACCGCTTGATGTCCCCGAGGTGGGCGCCGAGCTGCCCGAGGCCGGCGCGCAGTTGATCGCGGGAGACCTGGAGCGCCCATCCCGCGTCCACCATGACGACACCGTCGTCCTGGATCAGCGCATAGGTGTTGACCGCTCTGAGTCCGTCCTCCGGCAGCGGGAGCGGGATCCGGTACACATCGGGTGCCACGCGGAAGGCACCCGATGAGACCCAGTCGACCTGTCTGGCCGGGCTGGGACTTGTCTGGCGGGCTGACATCACGGCGCCCTTCTCGCTATCGTGTATCAACCAAACGAACGATAGAATATGGAGCGGGGAATGTCGATGGTGGGGCTCGGTGGGGGGCGGCCCTGTCAGGAGCGCGGCGGGCGGCGGGCGTGTGCGCGCTCGCCCTGCGCCTCTTGGACGGTGTGCGCCTCGAGGGTGAGGTGGGCGGTGGCAGTGGCGTCGCTGTCCTCGGTACGGATACTGCCGCCATCTCGAATTCAATCCACTGACCGAATGGTAGAATGAAGTAGGCGGTATCGACGCTGCACCCGCTTAGGGTCGGCAGGGCCTTTACGTCGAATCGGGCGCGGCGACGGGCTCCGGATCGACAGGGGATCCTCTTGTTGTCGAGCTCCCGCCCGAGGCCTCGAGCGTGAACGAGAAAAGTGGAGAACAGTCCCCGTGCCGTCATCTGAAAGTTCCTCCGGCAGGAGCGGTCTCGGCCAGGTCGACCGTCCGCGCAGGGGCCGGCCGCGTCGTGGCCCGGACCCAGAGCGACTTCAGGAGATCATCGACGCCGCCGCGACGGTCTTCCTGGAGAAGGGGTACGACGGCACCAGTACCAAGGACATCTCCGATGCGGTCGGCATGCTCAAGGGGAGCCTTTATTACTACGTTCGCTCGAAGGAGGACTTCCTCTTCGAGATCATCAAGCGGGTGTACGACGCGGCGCTGGTCAGTATCCAGCCGGCCGTGGAGCTTGAGGGCGACGCGCTGACGAGGCTGCGGGCCTTCGTTCACGCGCATGTCGGCTTCGCGGTGAAGAATCTGACCGCTTTCACGATCCAGCTGCGTGAGTTCGAGCGGCTCTCGCCCGAGCGCCGCCTCGAGATCACGGCCGGCGGTGACGCCTACCTCCGCGCGCTGCGTGGCATCCTCAAGGACGGTCAGCGAGAGGGCGTGTTCGACGAGAAGATCGATGTCTCGTTCACCGCTCTGGCCATCCTGGGTCAGTTGAACTCCCTGACGCAGTGGTACCGGCCCAACGGCCGACTGTCGGTGAAGCGGCTGGCGGAGAACTTCGCCGGACTGGTGATCACCTCGATCGCCTCCGATTCGGCCGTTCAGTCGGCCGGAGGGCCGAGCAAGCTGCGCCGCAGCCGCTGACGCCACTCTCGCCGCAACCGCATGACCTCGGCTGCACAGCACTGTCGGGGCCGAGTTCAGCAAGCGGTCGCGCCAGGCACGCAGTCCGCGACGCGACCGTCCTGTCGCCCCCTCTCCGTAGGAGCCTCGGCCGTTCAAGGCCGGGAGGGCGTCAATGTTGAGCCCCGTACACCGGCTGCGGCGGCCCCGCCTCGGCGAGAAGCTTCAACGCCGTCTCGCCCGCCTCCGCCGGGGACCAGCGAGCACCCTTGTCGGCCGTGGGGCCCGGACGCCAGCCCTCCATGACGGTGATGCGGCCGCCCTCGGCCTCGAAGACGCGGCCGGTAACGCCGGCGCTGGAAGCGGAGCCCAGCCAGACGACGAGGGGGGAGACGTTCTGCGGGGCCATGGCGTCGAAGCCGCCGTCCGCCGGGGCAGCCATCGTGTCGGCGAAAGCAGCCTCGGTCATGCGGGTACGTGCGGCCGGGGCGATGGCGTTGACCTGGACGCCGTAGCGGCCCAGTTCGGCGGCAGCGACCAGGGTCAGGCCGATGATGCCGGCCTTGGCCGCAGAGTAGTTGCCCTGTCCGACGCTGCCCGACAGTCCCGCTCCACTGCTGGTGTTGATCACCCGGGCCTCGGGCGCACGGCCGCTCCTGGTCTCCGCGCGCCAGTGCGCGGCCGCTGCCGCGCGGCGAGTGATCTGCTGCGCCCCGTCGCCTGCGGACTTCTTGTCCACTTGGTTCTCGTCTTCCTACCGCATACCCCCATCGGTGCGTGGACCAACGACGACCGGAGTGACCGTTTCCATGCCGGAGGCGGCGAGGCCCGGCCGTCCGCGGTATCCAGAACGGGTCAGCTGGCCCGCCTCACCACGGGTTCCAGTCGCACGTCGAAGTGTCAGGCCGGTGAGAAGACGTGGTCGCTGATCAACCGGGCGCCGCCGACGACGCCGGCGACCTGGCCGAGCTCGCCGAGCACGATCGGCAGGTTGCCCGTCGCCAACGGCAGCGACTGACCGTAGACCTGGGTGCGGATGCTCGCCAGGAGGTTGTGGCCCAGTCCGGTGAGCCCTCCCGCGATGACCACCAGGCCGGGGTTGAAGAAGCTGACCAGACCGGCGATGACCTGACCGGTGCGCTTTCCTCCCCAGCGGATCAGGCCCAGGGCCGCGGTGTCCCCGGCGGCCGCGGCGGCCGATACGTCCTCGGGGGTCAGCCTTCCGGCCGATGCGAGCCGTCCGGCCAGCTCCGGCGAGCGGCCGGACCGGGCGAACGCGGTCGCGTCACGTACGAGGGCGTTTCCGCCGAAGTACGCCTCAAGGCAACCGGTGTTGCCGCAGGCGCACCGGGGCCCGTCCGGTTCCACCTGGATGTGGCCGATGTCGCCGGCACTGCCGGTGACACCGCGGTGGACCTCGCCGCCGACGACAATGCCGCAGCCGATGCCGGTCCCGAGCTTCACGCACAAGAAGTCGCGTCCGGACCGGGCGACGCCGGCTTGCTGCTCGCCCAGGGCCATCAGGTTCACGTCGTTGTCGACGAGGACGGGGCAGCCGAGCTCCTGGGTCATCGCCTCGCGGACGGGGAAGCCGCTCCACCCGGGCATGATCGGCGGAGCGACGGGGGTACCTTCGGGAAATCGGACAGGTCCCGGCACGCCGATCCCGGCGCCGTCGAAGTGTTCCGTCGATGTCGCCTCGCGCAGCTTGCCGACCAACGCCAGCACCTGCTCGAACACCGCTACGGGGCCGTCGCGCACGTCCAGCGGCTCGGCCATGTGGCCGAGGATGTCCAACTCGGCGTTGGTGACCGCGACATCCACGGAGGTGGCGCCGATGTCCACGCCGAGAAACCGCAGCGATGGGGCGATCCTGACGTTGTGCGAGCGGCGGCCGCCGCGGGAGGCGGCGAGGCCGTCAGGGACGACCAGACCGGTTTCCAGCAGCCGGTCGATCTCGAAAGCGAGCTTGGAGCGCGACAGCTCGACCTGGTCCCCCAGGGCGACCCGGGACTGCGGACCGAGGTCGCGCAGGAGGCGGAGCAGCCGGGCCTGATGGGCATTGGCCGGTCGAGCAGTCGTACTCCTCACGCCGCCCCCGTCGTGGCCAGAGTCGTTAGCATGCCCGGCACGGGGGCACGGCTTCTACCAGGACCGTAACATCGTGCCGTCGATGGCAAAAGAAACTTGTGCGTCGATTCATAGGACTTTCATCAACCGATGGACAAAGCCAGGTTCGAAGCAGCCCAGCCTCGTCGCCGCCCCGGCTGTCGCAGCGGCGGCCGGGCCCGACGGGGTGGAGCCGTCCAACTCCCCACCCCATCGGCCCTGGTGCTGTGTCCGGATCGCCTCAGCGACCGGCGGGACCGTGGCTCGGCATGCCGATGTCGGACTGGCCGGCCGACTTCTTGATCAGGGCGGCCTCCCGCTGGTCGACGACTCCCTCCTTCCGCAGCGTCGTGACGATGTCCCCCACGTGCGAGACGAAGGCGCCGTGGTTGTTCCAGGCCCGGTGATCCTCGATCAGCTCGTTGATCGTGCAGCCGTTGGTCGTGACGCGGTTCGGGACGCCAGTGTTGATCGATCCGACGAACACGGTGGAGCGGTCGTCCGTTTCAGGACAGTCGGCCGGCGGCTTGCTGTCGACGACGGTGAGGGAAAGCGACTGCGGCGCGGACGTGTTGCCGGCCTTGTCGGTCGCTCGGGAGAGGAAGGTGTGGCTCCCGGCTCTGTCGATCACCACCGGCGCGGAGTAGTTCAGGTAGGGGCCGCCGTCGAGGGAGTACTCGATCCCGGCCACGCCCGATTCCGCGTCCGAAGCAGTCACCGTCACCGTCGCACTGCCGACGTAGTCACCGGAGTCGTTCTTCGTGCCGGACACGGAGGCCGACACCTGCGGCGGCGTCCTGTCCTGGGGTGGAGCCGCCACGATGGTGAACTCCACGGATTTCACGGGCGAGGTGTTGCCTGCCTTGTCCGTCGCCCGGTAGGTGAGTGTGTGCCGGCCCACGCTGTTGACCCCGACTGGCGCCGTGTAGGCACTGTAAGACGCACCGTCGAGCGAGTACTCGATTCCAGCCACCCCGGACTCCGCATCCGAAGCCGTCACTGTGACCGTCGCGCTTGACACGTAGTTCCCGTTGTCGTCCTTGGTTCCGGAGACTGTCGCGGAGGTGTCTGGTGGTGTGTTGTCTTGTGGCTGGGCTGCTACGACGGTGAAGTCGATGGATTTTGTGGGTGAGGTGTTGCCTGCTTTGTCTGTTGCTCGGTAGGTGAGTGTGTGCTGGCCCAGGCTGTGGACGTCGACGGGGGTTGTGTAGGGGCTGTAGGTGGCGTCGTCGAGGG
>NZ_BMQA01000020.1 GCF_014647875.1 Streptomyces brasiliensis
CAACAACACCCTGGACCCCCGCCCCGACGACGTCGGCGTCCCCTGGGCCATCGGCTCCCCCGAAGGCGGCCACGACACCATCCACCCCGCCCTCGGCACCCTCGACGACTTCGACCACTTCGTGGGCCGGGCACGGGAATCGGGCCTGGAGGTGGCCCTCGACCTCGCCCTGCAGTGCTCCCCGGACCACCCCTGGGTGCACAAGCACCCCGAGTGGTTCCACCACCGCCCCGACGGCACCATCGCCTACGCCGAGAACCCGCCGAAGAAGTACCAGGACATCTACCCCATCGCCTTCGACGCCGACATGGACGGCCTCATCACCGAGACGGTGCGGGTGCTGCGGCACTGGATGGCCCACGGCGTGCGGATCTTCCGCGTCGACAACCCCCACACCAAACCGGTCGTCTTCTGGGAACGGGTGATCGGCGAGATCAACCACACCGACCCCGACGTGATCTTCCTCGCCGAGGCGTTCACCCGGCCGGCGATGATGCACACCCTGGCCCAGATCGGCTTCCAGCAGTCGTACACGTACTTCACCTGGCGCACCACCAAGCAGGAACTCACCGATTACCTGACCGAGCTGTCCGGCGACGCGGCCGCCTACATGCGGCCCAACTTCTTCGCCAACACCCCCGACATCCTGCACGCCTACCTCCAGCACGGCGGCCGCCCGGCCTTCGAGGTGCGTGCCGTGCTGGCCGCCACCCTCTCGCCGGCCTGGGGCATCTACAGCGGCTACGAGCTGTGCGAGAACACCCCGCTGAAGGAGGGCAGCGAGGAGTACCTGGACTCGGAGAAGTACCAGCTCAAACCCCGCGACTGGGACGCCGCCGCCCGCGACGGACACACCATCGCCCCCCTCATCACCCGCCTCAACACCATCCGACGGGGCAGCCCGGCCCTCCGGCAGCTGCGCGATCTCCACTTCCACCACGCCGACAAGGAAGAGGTGATCGTCTACAGCAAGCGGAGTGGATCGAACACGGTTCTGGTGGTCGCCAACCTCGACCCTCACCACACCCAGGAGGCCACGGTCTCGTTGGACATGCCGCAACTCGGCCTGAGCTGGCACGAGTCGGTGCCGGTGCGCGACGAGCTCACCGGCGAGACCTATCACTGGGGCAGGGCCAACTATGTGCGACTCGAACCGGGGCACCGCCCTGCGCACATCCTCACCGTCCTGCGACCGTCCACCCCGCAGATCGGAGGGTCACCCATACAATGATCGTCAACGAGCCCGTCCCAGACACCTTCGAGGACACTCCCGCCAAGGACCGCGACCCGGAGTGGTTCAAACGCGCCGTCTTCTACGAGGTCCTGGTCCGCTCCTTCCAGGACAGCAACGGTGACGGCATCGGCGACCTCAAGGGTCTGACCGCCAAGCTGGACTATCTCCAGTGGCTCGGCGTCGACTGCCTCTGGCTGCCACCGTTCTTCAAGTCGCCCCTTCGGGACGGCGGTTACGACGTCTCCGATTACACCGCCGTGCTGCCCGACTTCGGCGACCTGGCCGACTTCGTCGAGTTCGTCGACGCCGCCCACCAGCGGGGCATGCGCGTCATCATCGACTTCGTCATGAACCACACCAGCGACCAGCACCCGTGGTTCCAGGAATCGCGCCGTGACCCCGAGGGGCCGTACGGCGACTACTACGTCTGGGCCGACGACGACAAGCAGTTCCAGGACGCCCGGATCATCTTCGTGGACACCGAGGCGTCGAACTGGACGTACGACCCGGTCCGCAAGCAGTACTACTGGCACCGCTTCTTCTCGCACCAGCCGGACCTCAACTACGAGAACCCGGCCGTTCAGGAGGAGATGATCTCCGCGCTGCGGTTCTGGCTCGACCTGGGCATCGACGGCTTCCGCCTCGACGCGGTGCCGTACCTGTACCAGCAGGAGGGCACCAACTGCGAGAACCTGCCCGCGACCCACGAGTTCCTGAAGCGGGTGCGGAAGGAGATCGACGCGCAGTACCCGGACACCGTGCTGCTCGCCGAGGCGAACCAGTGGCCGGAGGACGTCGTCGACTACTTCGGCGACTACCGGTCCGGCGGCGACGAATGCCACATGGCGTTCCACTTCCCCGTCATGCCGCGCATCTTCATGGCCGTACGACGGGAGTCCCGCTACCCGGTCTCCGAGATCCTCGCCAAGACCCCCGCCATCCCCACCAACTGCCAGTGGGGCATCTTCCTGCGCAACCACGACGAGCTGACCCTCGAGATGGTCACCGACGAGGAACGCGACTACATGTGGGCCGAATACGCCAAGGACCCGCGTATGCGCGCCAACATCGGCATCCGCCGCCGGCTCGCACCCCTCCTCGACAACGACCGCAACCAGATCGAACTGTTCACCGCCCTCCTGCTGTCCCTGCCCGGCTCGCCGATCCTCTACTACGGCGACGAGATCGGCATGGGCGACAACATCTGGCTCGGCGACCGCGACGCCGTCCGCACCCCCATGCAGTGGACACCCGACCGCAACGCGGGCTTCTCGTCCTGTGACCCCGGACGCCTCTACCTGCCGACCATCATGGACCCGGTCTACGGCTACCAGGTCACCAACGTCGAAGCCTCCATGTCCTCCCCGTCCTCCCTGCTCCACTGGACCCGCCGCATGATCGAGATCCGCAAGCAGAACCCTGCCTTCGGACTGGGGTCCTACGACGAGCTGCAGTCCTCGAACCCGGCGGTGATCGCCTTCCTGCGCGAGTACCAGGACGACCTGGTGCTGTGCGTCCACAACTTCTCCCGGTTCGCACAGCCGACGGAGCTGGACCTGCGGTCGTTCCACGGCCGGCACCCGGTGGAGCTGTTCGGCGGGGTGCGCTTCCCGGCGATCGGCGAGCTGCCGTACCTGCTGACGCTGGCCGGCCACGGCTTCTACTGGTTCAGGCTCCGCAAGGAAGTCGCCTAGCAGTACCCCGAGTCCCGGGGGGGCGGTTTCCCCCGCCCCACCCGGGGCACCCATCAGTCACACCCCGAGGACCGGGGAAAGGACGTGGCGCCATGGCGGAAACGGTCACACCTTCCGGCACGACTACTCCCGGCTCCCTCCTCGCCTCCCTCGATCCGCTGCTGCGCGAGTGGCTGCCGAGGCAGCGCTGGTTCGCCGGCAAGGGGCGTCCGGTGACCGGGTTCTCGCCGGTCGCGGCCACCGAGCTGCTGCCCTCCGACGGCAAACTGGGCCTGCACCATCTGCTGGTCCGCGCCCATCAGCCGCCCGTCCTGGGCGCACCGGCCCAGCCGGGCGACTGCTACCAGCTCCTCATAGGCGTGCGTGAGGCGCTGCCGCCCCGGCTCGCGCCCGCGCTGATCGGCCATGTGACCGGTGGCCCGCTCGCCGGACACACCGTCTACGACGCCCTGTACGACCCCCGGCCCGCCGAGGTGATCCTGGAGGCGCTGCGCGCCCGGGCCCGCATCGGCGGGCTGCGCTTCGAACGGGACCCCGGCCAGGAGATCGGGGACGGTCTCGTCGCCCGCCTGCTGACCGCCGAGCAGTCCAACTCCTCGGTCGTCTACGGAGATACATTCATCCTGAAGCTGCTCCGCCGGGTCGTGCCCGGCGTCAATCCCGACCTGGAGCTTCCGCTGGCCCTGGCCCGCGAGGGCTGCGCCCGGGTGCCGGCGCCGACGGCCTGGCTGCGGGCCGACGTCGCCGGTGACGCCTATGTGCTGGCCGTCCTGCAACCCTTCGTGCAGGGCGCGTCGGACGGCTGGGAGCTGGCGCTGCGGGAGCTGGCCAAGGGCGAGGACTTCGCCGCCGAGGCACGGGCGCTGGGCCGGGCCACGGCCGAGGTCCATCTGGCCCTCGCCCGCGCGCTGCCCACGGTCACCCTGGGCCACGGCCCGCTGCGGAACCTGGTCGACGGCATGGTCGAGCGGCTGACGGCGGCGGCGCAGGCGGTGCCCGCGCTGCGCCCGTACGAGGCCGGGCTGCGCTCCGCCTACCGGGCACTGGACGAGCTGGCCGCCGAGGGCCGCACCTGGACCGCGCAGCGCGTCCACGGCGATCTGCACCTCGGCCAGTGCCTGCGCTCGCCGTCCGGGGGTACCGCCCACGCGTCCAGCAGTGGAGGAGCCTGGTCGTTGATCGACTTCGAGGGCGAACCGGCACGTCCGCTGTCCGAGCGGCGCATGCCGCAGCCACCGGTCCGGGACATCGCCGGAATGCTGCGCTCCTTCGACTACGCCGCGCACTCGGTGACGCCGCCGGCGCCGGGCTGGGCGGCCGCGTGCCGGGACGCGTACTGCTCCGGGTACGCCGAGGCCGCCGGGAGCGATCCGCGGACCGACCCCGTGCTGCTGCGGGCCTACGAGACCGACAAGGCGGTCTACGAGGTCGTCTACGAGGCCCGCCACCGCCCCGACTGGCTCCCGGTCCCCCTGTCCGCCGTACGCCGTCTCGCCACCACCTCACCCTCGCCGAGGAGGCCCCGCCCGTGACCCCCCGCCCCCCGTCCCACGGTCCGGATCCGAAGCAGCCGGAAACGGAAGTGGAGAACAGCGCCACCGAGAAGAGCGCCACCGAGAAGAGCGAGAAGAAGGCTCCGGCGAAGAAGAAGGCCGCGAAGAAGGCGACTGCCGTGCCGAAGCAGGCCGCAGCGAAGAAGACGGCGGCCAAGAAGGCGGCCGTGCCGAAGCAGGCCGCCACCTCACGGAAGTCCGCGGCGAAGAAGACCACGGCCAGGAAGACCGCCGCGAAGACGACGACACCGAGGACCACCGCCTCCAGGACCGCGACGCCGAAGGTCGCCGCTCCACGGAAGTCCGCGGCGAAGAAGGCATCCCCGGTGAAGGCCGCGGCCCCCCTGGAGGTCGCCGTCTCCCCCGCCCTGGATGCCGGTGACCGTGAGCGGTTCCTCGGCGGTACGCATCACGATCCGCACGCGGTGCTGGGCGCGCACCTGGTGCCCGGCGGCGTCGCCTTCCGGACCTTCCGGCCGTACGCGCGGTCGGTCACCGTGGTGTCGGGCGCCCTGCGCGCCGAACTGCACGACGACGGCGACGGTTTCTTCTCCGGGCTGCTGCCGCTGCGCGAGGTCCCCGGGTACCGGCTGCTGGTGGCGTACGACGAGACGGTCCTGGAGACCGAGGACGCGTACCGCTTCCTGCCCACGCTCGGCGAGCTCGACCTGCATCTGATCGGCGAGGGCCGGCACGAGCAGCTGTGGGAGGCGCTCGGCGCGCATCCCACGACGCACCAGGGTGTGACCGGCACCCGCTTCGCCGTGTGGGCGCCGAACGCGCGGGGCGTGCGGCTCGCCGGCGGCTTCAACTTCTGGGACGGCACGGGCCATCCGCTGCGCTCGCTCGGCTCGTCCGGTGTCTGGGAGCTGTTCGTGCCCGGACTCGGCGAGGGCGAGCTGTACAAGTTCGAGATCACCCGCCCGGACGGCTCCCGCACGCTGCGTGCCGACCCGCTGGCCCGCCGTACGGAGGTCCCGCCGAACACGTCCTCGATCGTGACCGCGTCGCACTACGAGTGGGGCGACGCGGAGTGGCTGGCGCACCGCGCGGACACGCCGGTGCACGAGGCGCCGTTCTCGGTGTACGAGGTCCATCTCCCCTCCTGGCGCAATGGGCTGACGTACCATCGGCTGGCGGAGCAGCTTCCCGCGTACGTCAAGGACCTCGGCTTCACGCACGTCGAGCTGATGCCGGTCGCCGAGCACCCGTTCGGCGGCTCCTGGGGCTACCAGGTCACCGGCTTCTACGCGCCGACGGCCCGCCTCGGCACCCCGGACGACTTCAGGTACCTGGTCGATGCCCTGCACCGGGCCGGGATCGGTGTGCTGATGGACTGGGTGCCGGCCCATTTCCCGCGTGACGACTGGGCGTTGGCCGAGTTCGACGGGCGCCCGCTGTACGAGCACGAGGACCCGCTGCGGGCGGCGCACCCCGACTGGGGCACCCTCGAGTTCGACTTCGGGCGGCGCGAGGTGCGCAACTTCCTCGTGGCGAACGCCGTGTACTGGTGCGAGGAGTTCCACATCGACGGCCTGCGGGTCGACGCGGTCGCCTCCATGCTCTACCTCGACTACTCGCGCGAACCGGGCCAGTGGACCCCGAACGAGCACGGCGGGCGGGCGAACCTGGACGCGGTGGCCTTCCTCCAGGAGATGAACGCGACGGTCTACCGGCGGGCACCGGGCGTGGTGACCATCGCCGAGGAGTCGACCGCCTGGGACGGTGTCACACGCCCGACGCACCACCGGGGCCCGAGCGGCTTCGGCGGCCTCGGCTTCGGGCTGAAGTGGAACATGGGCTGGATGCACGACTCGCTGGAGTACATGCAGCACGAGCCGGTGCACCGCAAGTACCACCACCACGAGATGACGTTCTCGATGGTGTACGCGTACAGCGAGAACTACGTCCTGCCGATCTCGCACGACGAGGTCGTGCACGGCAAGCGGTCGCTGGTGTCCAAGATGCCCGGCGACTGGTGGCAGCGGCGCGCGAACCACCGTGCCTACCTGGGCTTCATGTGGGCGCACCCGGGCAAGCAGCTCCTTTTCATGGGCCAGGAGTTCGCCCAGGGCGCGGAGTGGTCGGAGGTGCACGGCCCCGACTGGTGGCTGCTCGACCCGGCGTACGGTGCCGAGGCCGACCACCGGGGCGTGCGCGACCTGGTCCGCGACCTGAACGCGGTGTACCGCGCCGCCCCGGCGCTCTGGCAGCGCGACACCGACCCGTCGGGCTTCCAGTGGATCGTGGGCGACGCGGCCGACGACAACGTCCTCGCGTTCCTGCGCTTCGACGCCGAGGGCAACCCGCTGCTCGCGGTCTCCCACTTCTCCCCGGTGGTCCGTCACGACTACCGCCTGGGCGTCCCCGACGACATTCCGGCCTGGCACGAGACCCTGAACACGGACGCGTCCCGCTACGGAGGCAGCGACGTCACGAACCCCGACCCGATCAAACCGGAACCGGCGGCATGGCACGGCCGCCCGGCGAGCATCAGGCTGACGCTGCCACCGCTGGCTACGGTGTGGCTGCGGCCCGCTTGAGTCCCTCGGGCAGCTCACCCGTGTACAGCACCCCGAGCCGCTGCGTGGCCCGGGTCAGGGCGACGTACAGGTCGCTGGTGCCGTAGGCGCCCGGTTCCACCACCAGCACCGAGTCGAATTCGAGCCCCTTGGCCTGCCGTGGATCGAGCAGGACCACGGTCCGCGTCAGGTCGGGTTCGGCACCCGCCGTCACCCCGTCGAGCCGCGCGGCCAGCGCCCGGTGCAGGTCGCGTGGGGCGATCACCGCGAGCCGGCCCTCGGCGGGGGTGAGTTCGGCGACGGCCTTGCCGACCGCGCCGGGCAGGTCGTCGGCCGCCTGCCGCACCCAGGGCCGTACCCCTGTCGAACGGACCGAACTCGGCGGTTCGAAGCCGGGGTTCTCGGCGCGGACCACGGCCGCGGCGAGGTCCATGATCTCGGACGGGGTGCGGTAGTTGACGCCGAGGCGGGTGTGCTCCCAGCGGTCCTCGACGTACGGCTCGAGGATGCCGGACCAGGAGCCGACGCCGGCCGCCTCCGCCGTCTGCGCGGGGTCGCCGACCAGGGTCATGGACCGGGTGGGGCTGCGCCGCATGAGCAGCCGCCAGGCCATCGGCGACAACTCCTGCGCCTCGTCGACGATGATGTGCCCGAACGCCCAGGTCCGGTCGGCCGCCGCGCGCTCGGCGGCGCTGCGGAAGTCCTCCTCCTCGTGCCGCTCGGCGAACCGCTCGGCGTCGATGATGTGGTGCGCGGACAGCACCTCGGAGGCCTCCGGGTCGTCTTCCTCCTTGTCGTCGAACTCGAAGGTCCGGGAGGCGTACGACACGTCGAGGACGCCCTGTGCGTAGGCGATCTGTGTCTCCCGCTCGCGATCCGCGCGCGCCCGCGCCACCCGTTCGTCCACGCCGAGCAGTTCGGCCGCCTCGTCGAGGAGCGGCACGTCCGCCACGGTCCACCGGCGGGTCACCGGGCGCCGGATCGCGGCCGCGTCCTCGTCGCTGACGTACCCCTCGGGGTCGGCGAGGAAGTCCGCGACCAGCCGCTGCGGGGTCAGCCGCGGCCACAACTCGTCGATCGCCGACCAGACTTCGTGGTTCTCGGCGAGTTCGTCGCGGATCTGTGTGATGTCACTGGCGTCGAGCAGGTTGGAGCCGTCGTAGGGGTCGGTGCCGATGCGTTCGGCGACCATGTCGGTGAGCGTGTTGAGGATGTGGCCCTCGAAGTGCTCGCGGGCCACGTTGTGCGGCAGCTGTGCCGCGCGGGTGCGCTCGCGGGCGACGTTCACCAGGTCGTCGTCGAGCATCAGGACCTCGCGGTCGTGCTCGATGGCGATGACGGGGTCGGGCAGCGACTGCCGGTCGCGTACGACCTCGGCGAGCACGTCGGCCATGTCGGCGCGGCCCTTGACGGCGGACGCCTCGCGGGTGTCGGCCGCGGTGGCCTTCACGCCGGGGAACAGTTCCCCGACCGTCGCCAGGAGCACGCCCGTCTCGCCGAGCGAGGGCAGCACCTCGCCGATGTAGCCGAGGAAGGCGGGGTTGGGGCCGACGATGAGGACGGCGCGCTTGGCGAGCAGTTCACGGTGTTCGTAGAGGAGGTAGGCGGCCCGGTGCAGGGCGACCGCCGTCTTGCCGGTGCCGGGGCCGCCCTCGACCACCAGCACGCCGCGGTACGGGGCCCGGATGATCTCGTCCTGCTCGGCCTGGATGGTCTGCACGATGTCGCTCATGCGACCGGTGCGCGCGGTGTTGAGGGCGGCGAGCAGCACGGCGTCCCCGGAGGGGTCCTCGTGGCCGGTGCGGGTGGCGTCGCCGAGGTCGAGGATCTCGTCGTGCAGGGAGGTGACCCGACGTCCCTCGGTGGCGATGTGCCGCCGGCGTCTGAGCCCCATCGGGGTGTGGCCGGTGGCCAGATAGAAGGGGCGGGCGACGTCGGCGCGCCAGTCGATGAGGACCGGGGTGCGCTCGGCGTCGTCGCCGCGCAGCCCGATGCGGCCGATGTGGTGCCTGTTTCCGGACGCCAGGTCGATGCGGCCGAAGCAGAGCGAGCCGTCCACGGTGTTCAGCGCGGCAAGCAGACCCGAGCGCTCGGCGACCAGGATGTCGCGTTCGAGGCGGGCCTGCATGGGCTTGTCACCCTGCGCGAGCGCGTCCGCCACGGACGTCTCGGTGTCGCCGCGCAGCGCGTCAACGCGCGCATACAGCCCGTCGATGAATTCCTGTTCGTGGTGCAATTCATCGTCTGGAAAGGGGTGGTTTGACAATTCCGCTCCCGCCCGGATATACTCTGCTCATTGAACTTCTTCGTGACCACGTCGACTTGAAGTCGCGAAACAACAAATATACGCAAAGAAATCCCCCGGGCGCAATTGCCCGGGGGATTTCTTTCGTAGCGGCGGGGATTACAGCACGTCGGAGAGTTCCTCCAGCAGCCGCCGCTTGGGCCGCGCCCCGACCATCGCCTTCACCGGCTCACCCGCGCGGAACACCATGAACGTCGGCATCGACAGCACCTTGTACGCATTGGTGGTCAGTGGATTGGTGTCCACGTCCAGCTGTACGACCTTCAGCCGGTCGCCCTCCTCCGCGGCGAGGGCGCTGAGCACCGGTCCCATCTGCCGGCACGGCGGGCACCAGTCGGCGGTGAACTCCACCAGGACGGGCAGAGCGGAGTCGATCACCTCCGTCGCGAAGTCCCCGTCGGTCACCTCGGTCACTCCGGCCGCCTTGATCATCGTTCGTGCCCTCCCAGTTCGCACGTGGGCTCCGGGCCCCCCGGAACCTGCGCCTCGGCGGCCAGCTCGTCCCGGGCCCGCTCGGCCCGCTCCAGCTGACCGGCGACCTTGGCGCGCACGTCCCGCAGCTCGCCGATCAGCGCGTCGAGCTCGTCGAGCTTGCGCCTGTAGACCGCGAGCGAGGCGGGGCACGCGTCGCCCTCCGGGTGCCCGGCGCGCAGGCACTCCACGAAGGGCCGCGTCTCCTCCAGGTCGAACCCGAAGTCCTGCAGCGTCCTGATCTGCCGCAGCAGCTTCAGGTCCCGCTCGTCGTACGCACGGTGCCCGTGCGTGTCCCGCCGTGCGGGCAGCAGTCCCCGCGTCTCGTAGTAGCGCAGCGTGCGCGTCGTGGTCCCGGCCCGTGCGGCCAGCTCGCCGATTCGCATGGACACGACGGTAGGCGTTGACGTCGGCGTCAAGGCAAGGCGCGTCAGCGGGCCGGGCAGGCCGGGGTTGTGGGTTCCATGGTCCGTAACGGCCTCGGCGCCCCCGGCATCCGCCACACCCTCCACGCGGCCGAACCTCGCCCGGAGACCCCGGGCGAGTCGATCAGACCTTCACTCCGGCCGACTCCTCGACTTCCAGCAACGAGGCGCTGTGGCGCTCCTCGTCGAAGGCCCTCCGTCCGCCGCGCAGGCCGAACAGGCGCTTGGCGAGGGCGATGTAGAGGACGGCGAGGATGTTGAGGACGAGCGTGGCGATCTTCAGCCAGCTGACGTGCTCGGTGAGTTCGTAGATCTCCAGCGGCAGGAAGGCGGCGGTGGCGACCACCGTCAGATACTCGGCCCAGCGCTTGGCGTACCAGAGGCCCACCGCCTCGACCAGTTCGACCAGCGCGTACGCCAGCAGCACGGCCGCCACCAGCAGCAGCGTGGAGTGCTTGTAGCCGAAGGCCTTCTGGATGGAGCCGACGACCGGCGAGTGGTCGAGGTCGTAGTGGAAGTGGCGGAAGACCGGGCGGAAGACGTCCAGGTTCTCGTTGAAGAGGCGGCGCACCGCGTCCTGGCTGTTGCTGAACTTCCACACCGCCACCGCGACCAGCACGATGAACACCCCGCGCACGGCCCGCTCGATCGCCAGGAACCGCAGGATGAACAGGTCCCGCAGCACCTTTCCGCGCGGCACCAGCGGCGCGTCGGCGGCCGGCCCCGAGCCGTGCGGCTCGCCGAGCACGAAGTCGCCGCAGCGCAGACACCGCCAGACCTCCCCCAGCGCGGTCTCGGCGTGCAGCCGCACCCGCAGCCGCGGGTCGTCGGGCGCGTACGTCACATGACCCTTGCGCGCGCAGGTGCGCCGGTCCCAGTCGATCTTCATCCCCCGTGCCTCCACGCAAGAACAGACGACACACACGAACGTGCCGTTCCGGTCGGTCCGGCACGGGCACGCTAGTGGATGCGGGTGAGAGTCCGTCGAGAAGGTCAGCGCACCCCGCCGGCCACGGGCTCCTTCTCCTCGGCCGGCTTCTCCGCGGCGGCGGCCTCGCGACGCGGCAGCAGCAGCGCCACCAGGGCCACGGCGCCGGAGAGGGCGGAGCCGACCGCGTCGGCCGTCTGCCGGGCCCCGGAGGCGAGCCGACCGGCCTGCTCCGTCAACCGCGCTGCCCGCTGCGGATCGCTCGCCTGCGCCGCCTGCCCCGCGACCGTCCTGCCCTTGTCGCCGATGCCCTGCGCAGCAGCGAGCCGAGGAGGCGGGCGTACCCGTCCCCCCAGGCCACCGAGCTGGAGGCGAAACTCGGCAACCGAACCGGCCGTCCGTCCCCGGTTCAGGCGGGACGGACGGCCGGTTCCATTGCGAGGGTTGAGGAGGCGCAGCCCCCTCAGGGGCGGGCGGCTGTGTCGATATGCGGCTCCACGGCCGCCGGACGACACAGCTCCCCACTGTGACTAGGCCTTGGCCAACTCCCCGCGCTGCTCGGGAACCTCGGCCCCGGCACCCTCGTCGAGCAACGTGGTCTCGTCGAACGGCATTTCACCCGCGAGCACCTGCTTGACCCGCTCGGAGTCAATTTCCTTGGTCCACGTCCCGATCAGCACCGTGGCAACGGCGTTACCCGCGAAGTTGGTCAGAGCGCGCGCCTCACTCATGAACCGGTCGATACCCACGATCAGCCCGACGCCGTCGACCAGCGCCGGCTTGTGCGACTGGAGACCGCCGGCCAGGGTGGCGAGACCCGCCCCGCTGACACCCGCCGCACCCTTCGACGCCAGCAGCAGGAACAGCAGCAGCGGAATCTGCTCACCGATCGACATCGGCGTACCCAGCGCGTCCGCGATGTACAGCGACGCCATGGTCATGTAGATCATCGTGCCGTCGAGGTTGAAGGAGTACCCCGTCGGCACCGTGATGCCGACCACCGGCTTGCTGACACCCAGGTGCTCCATCTTCGCGATGAGCCGCGGCAGCGCGGACTCGGAGGAGGAGGTGGACAGGATCAGCAGGAACTCCCGCGCCAGGTACTTGAACAGCGAGAACACGTTGACACCGGAGATCACCCGCAGCAGCGCGCCCAGCACGATGAAGACGAACAGCACACAGGTGATGTAGAAGCCGAGCATCAGCACGGCGAGGCTCTTGAGCGCGTCCAGGCCGGCCGAACCGACCACCGCGGCGATGGCGCCGAACGCACCGATCGGTGCCGCCCACATCACCATGCTCAGGATGCGGAAGACGAGCCGCTGGATGTGCTCGATGCCGCGCAGCACCGGCTGACCGGCGGAACCCATCGCCTGCAGCGCGAACCCGGCAAGCAGCGCGATCAGCAGCGTCTGCAGGACCTGGCCCTCGGTGAAGGCGGAGACAAAGGTCACAGGGATGATCGAGAGCACGAACTCGACCGGCGGCAGCGCGTCGCTGGACACCTGGGCGTGTCCGGTCTCCTTGAGCGCGTCGGTGAGGTGAAGGCCGTCACCGGGGTGCAGGACGTTGCCGACGACCAGGCCGATGGCGAGCGCGACGAGGGACATCACCAGGAAGTAGCCGAGGGCGATACCGCCGACGGCGCCGACCTTGGCGGCCTTCCGCACCGAGCCGATGCCGAGGACGATCGTGCAGAAGATGATCGGCGAGATCATCATCTTGATCAGGTTCACGAAACCCGTGCCGAGCGGCTTGAGCTCGACTCCCGCGTCGGGCCAGATGAGGCCCACGGCGATGCCGAGCGCGACCGCGGCGATGACCGCAATGTAGAGATAGTGGGTGCGGTCCCGCTTCACAGCGGGTGCGGCAGGTGCCGTATCGGGGGAACTGGCGGCCACGGCTGCCCTCCTTGACGTCTTTGTCGGCATCACCGGCGTGCGGCTCACGTCCGGGGGTTATGAGGAATGCCGTGACTATCTCCCTAACCGTGACAGCGGTCACCCTTCCGTTCATTTAGTTCACGCGCGAAGGGAGAGGCACACTGACGGGATGCGCCTCCCCTCTCTCCCCCGGCCCCGCAGCCTGGCCGGGCAGCTGTTCGCCATGCAGGCCGTGCTGATAGCGGTCGTCGTGGCGGGGTACGCGCTGTTCACGATTCTCAGCGACCGCAACCAGGCCGAGGACGCGGCGGTCCGCCAGGCCACGGCGGTGGCGCGCTCGGTCGCGGACGCGCCCTCCGTGCGGGAGGCGATCGGCACCCCGGACCCGACGGCCCGGCTGGAGGCGTACGCCCTCCAGGTCCAGCGGGACACCGGCGTCGACTTCATCACGATCATGAGTCCGCAGGGCATCCGATGGACGCACCCGGACCGCGCCCAGATCGGCAAACGCTTCCTCGGCCACATCGGCCCCGCCCAGCAGGGCCACACCTTCACCGAGACGTACACCGGCACGCTCGGCGCCTCCGTCCGCGCGGTCACGCCGGTGTGGAACGGCAACCGGGTCATCGGCCTGGTGAGCGCCGGCATCCGGGTCGAAGCCATCAGCCAGCGGGCGCAGGAGCAGGTCACCGCCCTGATCGGCGTCGCCGGCGGCGCTCTGCTGCTGGGCGCGGTCGGCACGTACGTCGTCAACGCCCGGCTGCGCCGCCACACCCACAACATGAACGCGGCCGAGCTGAGCCGAATGCACGACTACCACCAGGCCGCCCTGCACGCGGTGCGCGAGGGCCTGCTGATGCTGGACGGCCGGTATCGCGTGGCCCTCATCAACGACGGCGGCCGTGAGCTGCTCGGCGTCGGCGCGGAGGCGGACGTGGTCGGGAGGTCGGTGGCGGACCTCGGTCTGCCGGCCCCGCTGACCGGGGCACTGCTGGCGTCGGAGCTCCGGGTGGACGAGGTGCATCTGACGGCCGACCGCGTGCTGGTGGTCAACACGTCCCCGGTGTCGGGCGGTGAGCGCCGCGGCACCGTCGTCACGCTCCGGGACGTCACCGAACTCCAGTCCCTGATGGGCGAACTGGACTCCGAGCGCGGCTTCACCCAGGCGCTGCGCTCGCAGGCCCACGAGGCGGCGAGCCGGCTGCACACGGTCGTCTCGCTGATCGAACTGGGCCGCGCCGGGGAGGCCGTGGACTTCGCGACGGCCGAACTGGAGCTGGCCCAGGCCCTCACCGACCAGGTGGTGGCAGCCGTCAGCGAACCGGTGCTCGCGGCCCTGCTGCTGGGCAAGACGGCCCAGGCCAACGAGCGGGGCGTGGAACTCGTCGTGTCCCAGGACGGCCGCCTGGACGACGGGGTGCTGCCGCCGAGTCTGCCGGCCCGGGACCTGGTGACCATCCTCGGCAACCTGATCGACAACGCGGTGGACGCGGCCCAGGGCAGTGCGGGCGCGCGCGTGACGGTGACGGCCTTCTCCGACGGTGCCGCCGGCGCCGAGCTGGTGATGCGGGTCGCGGACACGGGCACGGGGGTGGATCCCGCCCATGCCGAGCTGGTATTCCAGCGGGGGTTCTCGACGAAGCCGGCCGGGCCCACGGGACGCGGGCTCGGACTGGCACTGGTGCGACAGGCGGTCACCCGGCACGAGGGCACATTGACCGTGACGGAGGGTGAGGAGGGCGGAGCCGTGTTCGAGGTGCGGCTGCCGTTGGGGACGGCGGGTACGGCCAGAGAGACGAGGCACGCGGCCGCGGTGGCCAGGAGCGACGCATGACGAGCCGAGGCAGGGACGCCATCCGGGTCCTCGTCGTGGAGGACGACCCGGTCGCCGCGGACGCGCATGTGCTGTACGTCGGCCGGGTGCCGGGCTTCGTCGCGGTCGGGAAGGCGCACAGCGGGGCGGAGGCCCGGCGCCTCATGGACCGTACGCCGGTGGACCTGCTGCTCCTGGACCTGCATCTGCCGGACGTGCACGGGCTGCAGTTCGCCCGCTCCCTGCGCGCGGCCGGGCACCACGCGGACGTCATAGCGGTGACGTCGGCGCGGGACCTCACGGTCGTGCGCGAAGGGGTGTCGCTGGGGGTCGTGCAGTACGTCCTGAAGCCGTTCACCTTCGCGACGCTGCGGGACCGGCTGCTGCGCTACGCCGAGTTCCACGCGGCGGCGGGCGAGGCGAGCGGGCAGGACGAGGTCGACCGCGCGCTCGCCACGCTGCGCGCCCCGAGCCCGGCGGCCCTGCCGAAGGGTCTGAGCGCACCCACCCTGGAGCGGGTCACGGTCGCTCTCCGGGACTGCGCCGAGGGCCTCACCGCCACGGGCGTCGCGGAGGCGGCCGGCATCTCCCGCATCACGGCCCGCCGCTATCTGGAACACCTGGTGGACGCCGGCCGCGCGGCCCGCAGCCCGCAGTACGGGACGGTCGGGCGGCCGGAGTTGCAGTACCGGTGGGTCACGGGGCCCTGAGCCGGTACGAGGGTCACCCGGAGCCGCCCGGGGCCGGGCCGCCGGCGCCCCCGAAGTACCCGGCGTACGCCACGATCTGCACCCCGAGCCCGGTCACCGCGAGCGCCTCCGCCACCGACACGGCGAGGAGCCCGCTCACGACCTCGCCGGCGACCCAGTAGACGAGGAGCGCCGCGAGGGGGACGAGGCAGAAGGCGAGCAGGTCGATGAAGCACTGGACTGCCTTGCGGAAGCGGCGGCGGGCGTCGGTGCGGTGGGCGGTCTCCCAGTCGAAGACCTTGTCCGTCCCGGCGAGTCGGGCCAGCCGGGGTCCGAGGTCGTCCCGTATGTAGGTGCCGATCGCGGAGATCTTGTGGTCGTTGACGAGATAGGTCCAGCCGAGGACCACGCACACCGGCGGCAGGGCGAGCAGCATCGCGGGCTGCTTGGCCTGGGCCGCCGCGGCGATGACGGCGGCGACGACGGTGAGGGTGACGTAGAGCAGGTTGTCGCGGAAGCCGATCCGGGTCTTCTGTTCGTCCTTGACGGTCTGGTACTCGGTCAGCAGCAACTGCCCGATGCTGACGTCTCGTTCCGGCACTCTGGTCCCCTTCCCCGGCCAACCACCCAGTACTGCCAGGCATATTGCCATCCTGCGCACACTCATTGACCTGACTAGACCACTCGACTTACCTTCACACGGGCAACCACCCAGGCCACAGCGACGTGTGCCCGTAGGAGGTCATGCCCGTGCGCCCCAACGCCTTCTCTCTCCCCCTCGTTGCCCTCGCCCTCGCCGCGACCACGCTCACCGCCTGCGGCGGCGGATCCGGCAGCAGCCCCGACACCGTCAAGATCTCCTTCAAGCAGTCGACGGACAACTCCATCAAGGTGATGGACACCTATCTCGCCGGCATCAAGAAGGACTTCGAGAAGAAGTACCCGGGCAAGAAGGTCCAGCTCGTCCCCATCAAGGCCCCGGACTCGGAGTACTACACCAAGCTCCAGCAGATGCTCCGCTCCCCCAAGACCGCCCCGGACCTGGTCTACGAGGACACCTTCCTCATCAACTCGGACATCACCAGCGGGTACTTGAAGCCCCTCGATCCCTACCTCGCCGAGTGGCCGGACTGGAACCAGTTCATCGACACCGCGAAGTCCGCCGCCAGAGGCGAGGACGGGAAGACGTACGGCGTTCCGGACGGCACCGACACCCGGGGACTCTGGTTCGACAAGGGGGTGTTCAAGAAGGCGGGGCTCCCGGAGGACTGGCAGCCGAAGAACTGGGACGACATCCTCACCGCCGCCCGCACCATCAAGGAGAAGGTGCCCGGCGTCACCCCGATGAACGTCTACACCGGGAAGCCGGCCGGTGAGGCCGCCACCATGCAGGGCTTCGAGATGCTCCTCTACGGGACGAACGACGGAACCTCGGACCCCCTGTACGACAGCACCTCCAAGAAGTGGATCACGGCGGGACAGGGCTTCAAGGACGCCCTCTCGTTCGTCGAGACCGTCTACAAGGAGAAGCTCGGGCCCGATGTCTCCGACGCGCTCGACCCCAACTTCAGTACCCGCGTGCGCGGTGAGCTGCTTCCCGGGGGCAAGCTCGGCATCAACCTCGACGGCTCCTGGCTCCCGCAGGACTGGCTGACCGGGAGCGGTCACGAGTGGCCCGAGTGGTCGCAGAAGCTCGGTCTCGCCTACATGCCGACCCAGCACGGCCAGGCCCCCGGCAAGGTGAGCATGTCCGGCGGCTGGACCTGGGCGATCCCGGCCAAGGCGGGCAACCCCGATCTCGCCTTCGACTTCATCAAGACGATGCAGACGAAGGCGAACGCGCAGAAGTGGTACATCGCCAACTCCGGCATCGCCGTCCGCAAGGACGTCGCCGCCGACCCGGCGTACGTACAGGCCCAGCCCGGCATCAAGTTCTTCACCGACCTGGTCGCCAGCACCCACTACCGGCCCGCCTATCCGGCGTACCCGAAGGTCTCGACCGCGATCCAGGAGGCGATGGAGGGCGTGACGACCGGGGACACGTCGGTGGACAAAGCGGCGAGCGGGTACGACGACGAGCTGAAGTCCGCGACCGACAACCAGGTCATCGAGAAGTGACCGGCGGCGAACGGACATGACCACCGCACCGCACGCGGACCCGGGCGTCGTGAAGACGGCGCCGGGCCCCGCGCCCCACGCCCCCGCACTCCGACCGGGCCACCATCCGGTGCTCCGCGCCCTCGCCCGGGCCCTGCCCGTCTCTCCCGCTCTGGTCCTGTTGCTGCTGTTCCTGGCGGGACCGATCGCCTACTGCGCCTACATCGCCTTCACCGACCTCCAGCTCACCGGCCAGGCGCACTCGTCGTTCGTCGGACTCGACAACTTCCGTACCGCCTTCAAGGACGAGAAGTTCCTCAACGCCGTATGGCTGACACTGGTGTTCACCGTGCTGTCGTCACTGGTCGGCCAGAACACCCTGGGGCTCGCGCTCGCGTCGCTGATGCAGCGGGCCTCGAAGCCGGTCCGCACGCTGACCGGTGCCGTGGTGATCACGGCATGGGTGCTGCCCGAGGTCGTGGCCGGCTTCCTGCTGTACGCCTTCTTCCGCCGCGAGGGCACCCTGAACGCCATCCTGGACTGGCTCCATCTCCCGGCCCAGAACTGGCTGTTCACCCTGCCGATCCTCGCCGTGTCCTTCGCGAACGTGTGGCGCGGCACCGCCTTCTCGATGCTCGTCTACTCCGCCGCCCTGAACGAGATCCCGAAGGAGATCACGGAGGCGGCCGAGGTCGACGGCGCGGGCGGCTGGCGCCGTATGTGGCACATCACGCTCCCGATGATCCGCCGCTCCATCGGCACGAACCTGATGCTCAACACCCTGCAGACGCTCTCGGTGTTCGGGCTGATCTGGGTGATGACCCGGGGCGGACCGGGTGACAGGAGCCAGACGCTCCCCCTGTTCATGTACGAACAGGCCTTCCAGAACAGCATGATCGGCTACGGCACCGCGGTGGCCCTGCTGCTGCTCCTGGTGGGCTCGCTGTTCTCCCTCGTGTACCTGCGCCTGCTGCGGACGGAGGTCTGACACCGTGGCCCTCACCCTCGCCTCCCGCCGGACGACCCGAAAGCTGGCCGCCGACGTGGGACTCCTCGTGGTGGCCGTCGCGTTCGCGCTGCCGCTCGCCTGGGTCGTCCTGTCCTCCCTCGACCCGCACGCGGACCTCAGGGTGAAGGCCCCCGACGGCCTCACCCTGGACAACTTCGACGCCATCATGAACTCCGACGTGACCTTCACGCCGCTGCTCAACAGCCTGATCCTGTGCGGGGGCGCGACCCTGCTGACGGTGGTGTGCGCGGCGCTCGCCGCCTACCCGCTGTCCCGGTTCCGGTCCCGGCTGAACCGCCCGTTCCTGCTGACGATCCTCTTCGCGACCAGTTTGCCCATCACCGCGATCATGGTCCCGGTGTACGCGCTGTTCGTGCAGGTCGACCTCATCGACACCGTGCAGGGCACGATCCTGTTCTTCGCCGCGTCCCAACTCCCCTTCGCCATCTGGCTGATGAAGAACTTCATGGACGGCGTGCCGAAGGAGCTGGAGGAGGCCGCGTGGACGGACGGCGCCTCGTCGCTGCAGTCGCTGGTCCGCGTCGTACTGCCGCTGATGGGTCCCGGCGTCGCCGTGGTGACCGTCTTCTCGTTCGTGATGATGTGGGGCAACTTCTTCGTCCCGTTCATGCTCCTGCTCACCCCGGACCAGATGCCGGCCTCGGTCAGCATCAACGAGTTCTTCGGCAACCGCGGCACGGTGGTGTACGGGCAGCTCGCCGCGTTCTCGGTGATCTACTCGACGCCGGTGATCCTGCTGTACGTGCTGGTCGCGCGGCGGCTGGGGGGCGGGTTCGCGCTGGGCGGGGCGGTGAAGGGGTGAGGCCGCCCCGGTGCGCCGGTACGTTCCTGCGATCCGTGGTTGCGGCGGAACAGACCGTGGTCGCCGGGGTCCCGCGCCCCCACGGTGTGGTGCGTACGCCGACCCCGGTTCCAGCCGGGTGAACCCATCGCCCGGCCGCGGACGCCGTGCGAGCACCGCCTCCCCCGGGGTCTCGCGGCCGAGGGCGTCGCCCTGCGGGGCGGGCTCGAACTCCGGACGTGTCTGCGCAGGGAGGAGACCGGGGACCGGCAGGGCGCCGAGCGGCAGGCAGCCGTCCTCGCCGGGCCGCCTCCAGGAGTATCAGGGGGTCCGGTCCGAGGACGGCGGGTCCCCGGACCGGATCCGGCCTAGAAGACCGACTCGGCCTCGTCCATGCGGTCCTTGGGCACCGTCTTCAGCTCGGTCACGGCCTCAGCGAGCGGCACCATGACGATGTCGGTGCCGCGCAGCGCGGTCATCCGGCCGAACTCGCCTTGGTGCGCAGCCTCCACCGCGTGCCAGCCGAAGCGGGTGGCGAGCACCCGGTCGTAGGCGGTCGGAGTGCCGCCGCGCTGGACGTGGCCGAGGATGACCGGCTTGGCCTCCTTGCCGAGGCGCCGCTCCAGCTCGTACGCCAGGGCCGTGCCGATGCCCTGGAAGCGCTCGTGGCCGTACTGGTCGATCTCGCCGTGGCCGTAGTCCATGGTGCCCTCGGCGGGGTGGGCCCCCTCGGCGACGCAGATGACGGCGAACTTCTTGCCGCGGTCGAAGCGCTCCTCGACCATCTTGACCAGATGGGCGGGGTCGAAGGGACGCTCGGGCAGGCAGATGCCGTGGGCGCCGCCGGCCATGCCGGACTCCAGGGCGATCCAGCCGGCGTGCCGGCCCATGACCTCGACGACCATCACACGCTGGTGGGACTCGGCGGTGGTCTTGAGGCGGTCCATGGCCTCGGTGGCCACGCCGACGGCGGTGTCGAAGCCGAAGGTGCGGTCGGTGGAGGAGATGTCGTTGTCGATGGTCTTCGGGACGCCGACCACCGGCAGGCCCGCGTCGGACAGCATGCGCGCGGCCGTCAGCGTGCCCTCGCCGCCGATCGGGATGAGCGCGTCGATGCCGAAGGAGCGCATGATGTCGGCGCCGCTGTCGCAGGCCTCGCGCAGCCGGTCGCGCTCGAGGCGGGAGGACCCCAGGATGGTGCCGCCGCGGGCCAGGATGCCGCTCACCGCGTCGAGGTCGAGGGTGCGGTAGTGGCCGTCGAGCAGTCCGCGGTAGCCGTCCTCGAAGCCGATCACCTCGTCGCCGTACGTGGTGACCGCCCGGTGCACGACCGACCGGATCACTGCGTTCAGGCCGGGGCAGTCGCCGCCTGCGGTGAGAACTCCGATACGCATCGTGCTGTGTCTCCTGCTCGCTTTGATACCGGTGAGCCAGTCCGATTGTTTCATGCCGCGGAGGCTGTTGCGGCTGCCCTCTTGACGGGCGCCTTAACCGCGTACGGGGGTATTGTCAAGAGGGTTCTGCTCACCTCGGTGGGCGATTTTTATGCACGCATGACGAATCCGACCCGCCTCGGACCCGGACGAAAACGGCCGAGGACGCAAACGGCCCAGGTCGGAAACGACGTCGAAGACGAAACGGAGAGCACGCGTGACGCGCAGCGTGTACGTGACCGGGATCGACCGCGGCGACGGCCGCCAGGTCGTCGAGCTGGGAGTCATGGAGCTCCTGACCCGGCAGGTCGACCGGGTCGGGGTGTTCCGTCCGCTCGTCCATCACAAGCCCGACCGCCTCTTCGAGCTGCTGCGGGGCCGCTACCGGCTCTCCCAGGACCCGGCGACCGTGTACGGGACGGACTACCACGAGGCGTCCGCGCTCCAGGCCGAGCGGGGCACCGACGAGCTGGTGTCCACGCTCGTCGACCGTTTCCACCTGATCGCCCGTGACTACGACGTGGTCCTGGTCCTCGGTACCGACTTCGCCGACACCCAGCTGCCGGACGAACTGTCCCTCAACGCACGCCTCGCCAACGAGTTCGGCGCCTCGGTGATCCCGGTCGTGGGCGGCCGCAAGCAGGACGCCGAGTCGGTGCGCGCGGAGATCCGCAACGCCTACCGGGCCTACGACGGCCTGGGCTGCGACGTGCTCGCGATGATCGCCAACCGGGTGGCCCGCGAGGACCGCGACGAGATCGCCGAGCGGCTCGCGGGCCGGCTGCCGGTGCCCTGCTACGTGGTGCCCGACGAACCCGCCCTGTCCGCACCGACAGTGGCACAGATCAGCCAGACCCTCGACGCCAAGGTGCTGCTCGGCGACGACTCGGGGCTGGCCAGGGACGCGCTCGACTTCGTCTTCGGTGGCGCCATGCTGCCCAACCTGCTCGCCGCGCTGACCCCGGGCTGCCTGGTCGTGACCCCGGGCGACCGCGCCGACCTGGTCGTCGGCTCGCTCGCCGCGCACAGCGCCGGCACCCCGCCGATAGCCGGTGTGCTGCTCACCCTGGACGAGGTGCCGAGCGACGAGATCCTCACCCTCGCCGCCCGTCTGGCCCCCGGCACCCCGGTCCTGTCCGTGCCGGGCAACAGCTTCCCGACCGCGGAGCGGCTGTTCTCGCTGGAGGGCAAGCTGAACGCGGCCACCCCGCGCAAGGCGGAGACCGCGCTCGGCCTGTTCGAGCGGTACGTCGAGACCGGTGACCTGCTCAAGCGGGTGAGCGCGCCGAGCACCGACCGGGTCACCCCGATGATGTTCGAGCACAAGCTGCTGGAGCAGGCCCGCGCGGACCGGCGCCGGGTCGTGCTGCCGGAGGGCACCGAGGAGCGCGTGCTGCGCGCGGCGGAGGTGCTGCTGCGCCGGGACGTGTGCGACCTGACCCTGCTCGGCCCGGTCGACCAGGTCCGCAAGAAGGCCGCCGACCTCGGCATCGACCTCGGCGACACCCAGGTGATCGACCCGGCCGCCTCCGAGCTGCGCGACTCCTTCGCCCAGATCTACGCCCGGCTGCGCGCCCACAGGGGGGCGACGGTGGAGCTGGCGTACGACGTCGTCTCGGACGTCAACTACTTCGGCACCCTGATGGTCCAGGAGGGCCTGGCCGACGGCATGGTGTCTGGCTCGGTGCACTCCACGGCCGCCACCATCCGGCCCGCGTTCGAGATCATCAAGACGAAACCCGACTCGTCGATCGTCTCGTCGGTCTTCTTCATGTGCCTCGCCGACAAGGTGCTCGTCTACGGCGACTGCGCGGTCAACCCGGACCCGGACGCCGAGCAGCTGGCGGACATCGCGATCCAGTCCGCGGGCACGGCCGCGGCGTTCGGCGTGGAGCCGCGGATCGCGATGCTCTCGTACTCCACCGGTACGTCCGGTTCGGGCGCCGACGTCGACAAGGTACGCACGGCCACCGAGCTGGCGCGCTCGCGGCGGCCCGACCTGAAGATCGAGGGGCCGATCCAGTACGACGCCGCGGTGGAGCCCTCGGTCGCGGCGACCAAGCTGCCGGGCTCCGAGGTGGCGGGGCAGGCAACGGTTCTGATCTTCCCGGACCTCAATACGGGCAACAACACGTACAAGGCCGTGCAGCGCTCGGCCGGCGCGATCGCCGTCGGCCCGGTCCTGCAGGGTCTGCGCAAACCCGTCAACGACCTGTCCCGGGGCGCGCTCGTCCAGGACATCGTCAACACGGTCGCCATCACGGCGATCCAGGCCCAGATCCCCGACCAGAAGGCGACCGAGCAGTGAGCCGCACCCGCGTCCTCGTCCTCAACTCCGGTTCGTCGTCGCTGAAGTACCAGCTGCTGGACATGCGCGACAGCCGCCGCCTCGCGGTGGGCCTGGTGGAGCGGATCGGCGAGCAGACCCCCCGGCTGAAGCACACGTGCGTGACGTCGGGCGACACCCGTGAGCAGAACGGCCCGATCGCCGACCACGACGCCGCCCTCAAGGCGGTCGCCGAGGAGCTGGCCAGGGACGGCGTCGGCCTGGACTCGCCGAAGCTGGCCGCGATCGGGCACCGCGTGGTGCACGGCGGCCTGTTCTTCACCGAGCCGACGGTCGTCGACGACGACGTGCTCACCGAGATCGAGCGGCTGGTCCCGGTCGCGCCGCTGCACAACCCGGCCAACCTCACGGGGATCCGTACGGCCATGGCGCTGCGCCCGGACCTGCCCCAGGTCGCCGTCTTCGACACGGCGTTCCACACGACGATGCCGGAGTCGGCGGCCCGTTACGCGATCGACCCGAAGCTCGCGGATCGTTTCCGCATCCGCCGCTACGGCTTCCACGGCACGTCGCACGCGTACGTCTCCCGGGAGACGGCGAAGCTGCTCGGCAGGACGCCGGAGGACGTGAACGTGATCGTGCTGCACCTGGGCAACGGGGCGTCGGCCTCGGCGGTGCGGGGCGGGAAGTGCGTGGACACGTCCATGGGGCTCACGCCGCTCGAGGGGCTCGTGATGGGGACGCGCTCCGGTGATCTGGATCCGGCCGTCATCTTCCATTTGCAGCGGGTTGGCGGAATGTCCATGGACGAGATCGACACTCTTCTCAACAAGGGAAGCGGACTGTTCGGTCTGTGCGGCGACAATGACATGCGCGAGATCCGGCGCCGGATCGACGAGGGCGACGCGCAGGCCGAGCTCGCCTTCGACATCTACATTCACCGCCTGAAGAAGTACATCGGTGCCTATTACGCGGTACTCGGGTGGGTGGACGCGGTCGTCTTCACAGCGGGAGTCGGGGAAAACGCGAGTGCCGTGCGGGAGGCTGCGGTCGCGGGCCTGGAGGGACTGGGCCTGGCCGTGGACGGCGAGCTGAACGCCGTGCGCTGCGATCGGCCGCGGCTGGTGTCACCGGCCGACGCGCGGGTGGCCGTCGCCGTGGTGCCGACCGACGAGGAACTGGAGATCGCGACACAGACTTACGCACTGGTGGGAAAGAACGGCTGAGCATAAAGACGCTCACTTGTATCTTCCGCCAGACGGAATATTCCGTAGCGAAACAAACCGATAGGATCGCCCCATGCGCCGTTCGAAAATCGTCTGTACTCTCGGCCCCGCGGTCGACTCCCACGAGATGCTCGTCTCCATGATCGAGGCGGGCATGAATGTGGCCCGGTTCAATTTCAGCCACGGCACCCACGCCGAGCACCAGGTGCGGTACGACCGCGTCCGTGCCGCGGCCAAGGAGACCGGCCGTGCCATCGGCGTCCTCGCCGACCTCCAGGGCCCGAAGATCCGTCTGGAGACCTTCGCCGAGGGTCCGGTCGAGCTGGAGCGGGGTGACGAGTTCGTCATCACGACGGAAGACGTCCCGGGCGACAAGCACATCTGCGGCACGACGTACAAGGGCCTGCCCGGCGACGTCTCGCGCGGCGACCAGATCCTGATCAACGACGGCAACGTCGAGTTGAAGGTCCTGGACGTCGAGGGTCCGCGGGTGAAGTCGATCGTCATCGAGGGCGGCGTCGTCTCCGACCACAAGGGCATCAACCTGCCCGGCGCGGCCGTCAACGTGCCCGCGCTGAGCGAGAAGGACGTCGAGGACCTGCGCTTCGCGCTGCGCATGGGCTGCGACATGGTCGCCCTGTCGTTCGTCCGGGACGCCAAGGACATCCAGGACGTCCACCGGGTGATGGACGAGGAGGGCCGCCGCGTCCCGGTCGTCGCCAAGGTGGAGAAGCCGCAGGCGGTCGACAACATGGAGGACGTCGTGATGGCGTTCGACAGCGTGATGGTCGCGCGTGGCGACCTCGCCGTCGAGTACCCGCTGGAGCGGGTCCCCATGGTGCAGAAGCGTCTGATCGAGCTGTGCCGGCGCAACGCCAAGCCGGTGATCGTGGCGACCCAGATGATGGAGTCGATGATCACCAACTCCCGCCCGACCCGCGCCGAGGCCTCCGATGTCGCCAACGCGATCCTGGACGGCGCCGACGCGGTCATGCTGTCGGCCGAGTCGAGCGTGGGCGCGTACCCGGTGGAGACCGTCAAGACGATGTCGAAGATCGTCCAGGCGGCCGAGCAGGAGCTGCTCTCCAAGGGCCTGCAGCCCCTCGTCCCCGGCAAGAAGCCGCGCACACAGGGCGGTTCGGTCGCCCGCGCCGCCTGTGAGATCGCGGACTTCCTCGGCGGCAAGGGGCTGATCGCCTTCACCAAGTCCGGTGACACCGCCCGCCGGCTGTCCCGCTACCGCGCGATCCAGCCGATCATCGCCTTCACCACCGACGAGTCGACCCGTAACCAGCTGACGCTCAGCTGGGGCGTGGAGTCGCACGTCGTGCCGTTCGTGAACAGCACCGACGAGATGGTCGACCTGGTGGACCAGGAGGTCACCAAGCTCAACCGCTTCAACGCGGGCGACACCATGATCATCACGGCCGGCTCGCCCCCCGGCGTCCCCGGCACCACCAACATGGTCCGCGTCCACCACCTGGGCGGCGGCGAGGCCGGCTGACGCCCCGCTGAAGCCTCCGGAACGCCGCTGAGGGCGCCCCCTGCGACAGGGGGCGCCCTCACACAGTGTGCTGCGGCTCCCGAACGGCCTCGTGCGGACGCTCAGTCGGTCGTGTACACGTGCATGCCGGGCACGTGCAGCGAACCGCCGAACTGGGCGGCCTGAGTCACCTTCACGTCGGTGAAGTAGATCAGCGGGATGTTCAGCGGCGGCGGGCTGTCGGGGCTGAACGTGATGGGGACCAGACCGAACAGGTTGCCCGAGATGCTCTCGGTGTACATCACGGTGTCGCCGTCGCGGATCGTCGACGTCGAGCCCTTGGACGCCTGCACGTGGTAGGTCTTGCCGGACTGCTTGTCGTCGACCGTCTGGTGCAGGTCGCCGATGTCGGTGCCCTCGGAGATGACGTACTTCAGCACCTTCTTGGTGGTGCCGTTGGCCGTCTTCACCTCGACGACGCCCTGGTAGTCGGCGCCCTTGAGCAGCAGCGAACTGGCGTTCAGGTACCACGGGTCGTCCGCCACCGGCACCTCGTTGTCGACGCCGCCGGTCTCGTCCGTGGCCACCGGGCAGTCGTCGGCGTTCGTGCCGCTCGCCGACGGGGAGGGCAGCGCGGAGGCGACCGAATCGGTCGTCTTCTGCAGCTCCTCGGTGGTGTCCTGGACGGTCTTCGTGGTGTCCTCGACCGCCTTGGACGCCGTGTCGGTGGTGTCCTTCACGGTGTCCCCGACCGTCTTGGTGGTCTTGTCGACCGTGTCCTTGACGGTGTCGGTGAGGCTGCCGGAGCCCGCCGAAGCGGACGCCGACGGAGAGGGGCTCGCGCTCGCGGTGGAGCCCGAGTCGCCGCCCCCGAGAATGCCGCCCAGCGTGTCCCCGACGGCGCCGAGCAGGCCGCCGCCGGTGGACGCGGACGGTGCCGGGGTGGCGGTGCCGCCGGAACCCGACGTGCCCGAACCCGTCGACGTCGACTTGGACGGGGACGGCGTCGCCTTCTCGTCGGAACCTGAATCCGAGGAGGAGCCGTCCGCCGAGTCCTTGGCACCGGAGGTCGCCGTGGGGGACGGCGTCGCCGTGTCCGCGGACTTGCTCGCGCTCGCCGAGGCGGAGGGCGACGGCGAGGCCGACGCGTCCTTCGAGCCGTCCAGCGCGGTGACGCAGTCCTTGTACTCGTCGGCCGTCAGGCTCTTCGACGCCGACGGCGAAGAGTCGTTGCCGGCGGCGAGTGCGAGCGTGGACGTGAAGCCCATGCCCACGATGACCGCGGTCGGCATCGCGATCGAGGCGATCGTCTTGCCGGCAGGCATGTGGAACCTGGTGAACAGCGGCTTCTTGGGTGCCGCGTGGCGCGGCCCGGTTCTCACACGGGACTCGTCCACATCAGTCCCGTGGGTCACCTCGTCAGCCGGCACTGTGCCTCCCGTTCGCCCCGTTCGCCGGGTTCGTTCCTGACAGGTCGTTCGCTCCGTCGGCGCCGTCCGGGTCCGCGAAGTGACCAGCCTCGCCGGAGGTGTCCTTCCCGGCCGCGGAATCACCCGGCGCCCAGGCCACGGCCATCGCTCCGCCGATCAGTGCCATCAGGAAGCCCACGAGGAAGCCACCGAAGTTGGACACCGGAAGGGACACCAGCGCCAGCAGGATCGCAGCGACTCCCGCGAAGGTCCGTACGTGCTGCTGAAACCAGAGACTGATGCCCAGGACGACGAGCAACACACCGATGATCAGGGATCCGGCGCCTGCGGTGGTCGCCATCGCCAGCGTGAGATGGCCGACCTGGAGGTGCGCGTACGGGAAGTACATGATCGGGAAACCACTGAGCAAGACAAACAGACCGGCCCAGAACGGACGGGTTCCCCGCCAGTCACGGAACCGCAGCCTCCGGCGGGTGAACGTGCCGGGTGCGGCGGCAGGGGTCTCGGCGCTCATCGAAAACAGCTCCCTGGTGCGGTGTTGCCGTGGTGGTGATGTGTACCGCGCGTGAAGTACGCCCGGAGTGTGGACGGGCGGGGGTCCGAGAGGCCCCCGCCCGTTCATCGAGCGCTCAGTAGCACTCGTGCGTTCCGGTCGACACCGACATGTGCAGACCGCTGAGCTTGAAGGTTCCGGCAGTGGTGGCCCACGCCGTCTGCTTCACACCGGTCAGCGTGACCGAGTCGGCCTGCTGGGCGAAGCCGTACGGGTTGGTCTGCTTGTTGGCCACCTCGTCCGACTTGATGCCCGGACCCTTGTTGGCGTCCTTGGCGGCCACACCGATGTCGAGACCCCGGAAGGTCGCGTCGGCGCTCAGGTCCTCGACGTCGATGTAGAGGTTCGACGCCTCGACCGGCTTGTCCGCGCCGGCCTTCAGCGTGAGGCTGACCGAGCCCAGCACCGGGATGTTCGGCGTGACGACGGACTGGCACATGTTCTTGATCTTCGCGGTGTTGAACGCGGAGACCGCGACAGGGTGAAGTGCCTTCTCACCACTGAGCGTGTAACCCGAGTCCATGGCTCCGTACTGCTCGAAGCCCTTGCCGTCCAGCTGGTCGGCAGTCACCTTGAAGGACTGGCCGGACACGCTGAACGACGCCGCGAGAGCGCCCTGCGCGAGGGCGACACCTATACACGCCGTGGCGGCGACGCTGGGCACCATGACCACAGCGAACCGCTTCCATCTGGTCCCGCCACGCACCTGGGACTCCATATTTCCTCCTTCTCGGACGTACATCTCCTGACCGGACCGGCCATCGGCGGCTCAGCCGGGCAGAGATGGGAGAAGTGCTACGTCCTCGGGAAGGAGAGCGCCCGTATCCGGAGGCGCTGTCCGCGCACCGATCACTGGCGATCACCCCCGAGCGACAACCACTGGTCGCGCCTGACACGCATCACGCACAACCCTGCCGGACAGGCTTCGCCTGGTCGGGCGAAGACCCCCCTGTCCTAGAGCCGGCGCCACTGCCGCCGGCTCTGCTCGGTGGGGACCCAGATGGACCCGCCACCCGACCGGCTGCCGGGAGTACGGGAATGGACCGAGCGTCGCCGATCGTGGTGCATTCTCGCCGCCCGCACAAGGGGGTTCGTTACTGGCTAGTAACGGCCGGATAACCGCGCGCCGACCCGCTGGTCCCGGAACGCAACACTGGGTGGCATTCAGGGGCAGAGCAAAGTGGTGGAGATCCGGACGGAATCGGGCAGACCAAGGGCCCTGACTTACTGCCAGTAACAGCGGCCGCGATTACCAAGATTTGGTAAAGCGCGGCCGCCCTGACGACTCGTCGGCAGAACTTTCACTCGGGCAACACATGCCCTTGCGTTTAGCAACTGGTCAGAACGAGGCCTCTGCCCGGTTCGTGCACTTGCTCAGAACAACGCGCGCGCAAGAGCGCGGCGCGCCCCGATCACCCGCGGGTCCTCGGCCCCGACGACCTCGAACAGCTCCAGCAACCGGCGCCGTACGGCCTCCCGGTCGTCCCCCGCCGTGCGCTGCACCGTCTCGATGAGCCGCCCGAAGGCGTCCTCGACGTGCCCGCCGACCAGGTCCAGGTCCGCCGCGGCGATCTGCGCCTGCACATCACCCGGCTTCTCGGCCGCGTCCCGGCGCACCTGCTGCGGGTCCAGACCCTGTACCCGCTGGAGCAACTCGGCCTGCACCAGGCCGAGTTTGGCCTCGGGGTTGCCCGGGTCTTCGCTCAGCACGTTCTTGTACGCCTGGACGGCCCCGCCCAGATCACCGGCGTCCAGCGCCTGGACGGCGGCCTCGAGGAGCGCGTCGTACGGCCCGGCCGGCACTTCGGTGTCCGGCGCCGCGCCCGGCTCGGCGTCCGGATCGACGGTCAGGCCGGTCAGCCCGAAGCGCTGCTCGGCGACCTGCACCAACTGGTCGAGGGTCTGGCGGATCTGCTGTTCGCCCGCGGCTCCCTGAAAGAGCGGCAGGGCCTGGCCGGCGACGACGGCGAAGACCGCCGGGATCCCCTGGATCCCGAACTGCTGCATCAGCATCTGGTTGGCGTCGACGTCGATCTTGGCGAGCAGGAAGCGGCCGTTGTACTCGACGGCCAGTCGCTCCAGGACCGGGCTCAGCTGCTTGCAGGGCTGACACCACTCGGCCCAGAAGTCGATGACGACCGGCACCTCCGCGGAGCGCTGGAGGACCTCGCGCTCGAATCCCGCCTCATCGACGTCGATGACGAGGTCGGCCGGGGAGACGGCCCCCGTCCCGCCCTGCCGGGCGGCCTCGGCGCGCGCCTGCTCCGCCTTGGCCTTGGCCTCCTGGGCCGCCTTCACCGCGGCGAGGTCGACGACGCCGCTCATGGACATGTTCCGTGGCTGCATGCGTCTATCCTCCCCCGTTCCCGCGCGTGTGTGAAAAGCGTTGTGGAAGCGCGTGCCGGGTCCCCACCCCCCACGCACCTTCGGTCGTCGTTCGCGTGCACGTCCGCGTCGGCCCGCGCACGTCCAGCGCGAGCTTTCGCTACGACTCGTAGCGTAATGCCATGGGGTCCCGCGGCGACACCACTCCTCGGTGATCTCCCTCACGGCCGCGGATAAAACGCCGGTTAAGGTCGTCGGTATGCAGAGCCGCACCACCGCCCCCCGTTCGGGCCGCCCCCGCAGCGCCGCCGCGGACACCGCGATCCTGGCCGCGACCCGGGAGGCACTGGTCGAGCTGGGCTGGTCGAAGCTCACGCTGGGGGACGTGGCGACGCGGGCCGGGGTGGCCAAGACGACGCTCTACCGCCGCTGGGCGGGCAAGAACGAACTCGTCGTCGACGCGGTGGCCGTGCTGTTCGACGAGCTGGAACTCCCCGACTGCGGCACCCTCGCCGCCGACGTCGAGGGCGTGGTCCTCCAGTTCGCGGCGATCCTCGCCCGGCCCGAGGCCAGGAGCGGGCTGATGGCGGTCGTCGCGGAGTCGATCAGGGACGAGGCGCTGCGCGAGCGCATCCACTGCTCCATCGTCGAGCGGCAGAAGCGGCTGGTCCTGGAGGGCAGGGCGCGGGCGCAGCGGCGCGGCGAGCTGCCGCCGGAAACGCACCCCGGGCAGGCCTCCCGCACAGTGGACCTCATCTTCGACATGGTCGCGGGAGCGGTGATCCACCGCACCCTGGTGAGCGCCCAGCCCGTGGACGAGGAGTGGGTGCAGCGCTTCACGGCGGTGCTGCTGGGCGGCCTCGCGGCGGCCGAGGGCTGACGGCCGGCTGGCCCCCGACTCCCGTCGCCGTACGCAAAGTTCATCTGCGCGCACCGTGAAGACCTTGCATTGATGGCATGTCCCCGTCACCATGGCGGCCACGGAATCTACTCGCATAGATCGCACACGGATCTCGTTCCAGGCTCGTTCCAGGTTCGACCAGTTCCACCCGGCACCACCCCCTGACGGTGCGTCACCGACCACTCGAATCCGGGAGGATCGATCCTCGTGAGACCTCGTCACCCCCGTCGGCGCGGCACCCTCACCGCCACCGCGGCCACCCTGGTCGCCCTCTGCGCGGCCCAGACCCTGACCGCCGCGCCCTCGGCCACCGCGGCCCCGGCCCCCGACCCCGCGGCCGTCTCCGCGGCCCACTCCCGCTCCGCCACCGCGACCGCCGTCACGCGCGCTCAGGACCGGGCCGCGCGGGCCGTCGCGCGCTCGCTCGGCGACACCGCGTGGCGCACGCGGCTGCGGTCGGCCGCCCTGAAGTCGGCCGAGGTGTCCGTCACCGACCGGGCGAGCGGCCTGCTGAGGTCGCAACTCGCCGCGGCCGACCGGGAGATCGCCGCGGCCAAGGGCCTGGACGCGAAGACCGGACCACTGCTGCGGCTGCGCCTCGGGGACCGCTCCATGCGTGCCGCGCTGAAGGCCGGTACGGCCCCCTGGGTCGCCGCGGCCGTCGCAGACGACGACGCCGGCACCGTCACGGCGTACGACAGTCAGGGCCGCGCCCACCGCCTGGACGCCCACAAGGCACCCACGCGCCCGGTGTACGTCGTCGACGTCGACAGCTCCAAGGCACTGGCGGCCGGACTGGATGTCCTGCGCGAGGAGTTGGTCAAGGACGGCGTGCCCTCCTCGGCGCCCGGGACCATGAACACCCCGGCCACGCCGAAGGCCACGGCCGCCACCGCCGGCTTCTGGACCACGAAGATCACGGCGGTCGAGCTCTCCGACGACGAGGAGCCCTGGATCAAGGGCGACGCCGAGATCTACACCCTGGTCACCGGCTTCGGCCTGGACGGCAAGGTCCGCGTCGACCCCGTGGACATGCCGTACCTCGACAACGACGGCACGGTCTACCGGCCCAACCAGATCCTGGTCAACTGGTCGTCCTACAAGTACAACCTGGCCGACGCCGTGATGATGGAGGAGGACGGCAGCACCAACTACCGCGACCTCGCCAAGGCGATCGCCACGGCCCTGCTCACCATCACCGACCAGGGCGTCTACATCCCGCTGGTGAACGCGGTCCTGGACGCCATGCCGGACGACTGGTGGACCGACGACCCCGACTACGTCGACTCCTGGTACACCCTGGCCCAGAGCAACAACGGCACGTACTACGGCGCCCGGGGCAACGGCTGGATGACCGTCGAGCCGTACTCCGTGGAGCAGTTCTGACGCATGACGACCGAACAGGGCCCGCGGGCACGGAAGTCCGTGTCCCGCGGGCCCGTCCCGTGCGGATCGTCCCGTGCGGCCGTCAGAAGCCCGCGGGCTCCGTGTAGACGCCCCACTCGTCGCGCAGCACCCCGCAGATCTCGCCCAGCGTGGCCTCGGCGCGCACCGCGTCCAGCATCGGCTCGATCATGTTCGCGCCCGACCTGGCGGCCGCGAGCATGGCGTCCAGGGCCGTGCGCACCGCCGCGTCGTCCCGGGTGCCCCGGCGTGCGCCGAGCACTCGCACCTGCTCCCGCTCGACCTCGTGGCTGACCCGCAGGATCTCCAGGTCGCCGGTCACGGAGCCGGTGTTGACGTTGACGCCCACCACCCGCTTGTCACCCTTCTCGAGGGCCTGCTGGTAGCGGAACGCGGACTCGGCGATCTCACCGGTGAACCAGCCGTCCTCGATCCCGCGCAGGATCCCGGAGGTGATCGGGCCGATCGGGTGCTGCCCGTCGGGGTGCGCCCGCAGACCGCGCTCCTTGATCTGGTCGAAGATCTTCTCCGCGTCGGCCTCGATCCGGTCCGTGAGCTGCTCGACGTACCACGAACCGCCCAGCGGATCGGCCACATTGGCGACCCCGGTCTCCTCCATGAGCACCTGCTGAGTGCGCAGAGCGATCTCGGCGGCCTGCTCGCTGGGCAGGGCGAGGGTCTCGTCCAGGGCGTTGGTGTGCAGCGAGTTGGTGCCGCCCAGCACCGCCGCGAGCGCCTCCACGGCCGTACGGACCACGTTGTTGTACGGCTGCTGGGCGGTCAGCGAGACGCCGGCGGTCTGCGTGTGGAAGCGCAGCCACTGCGCCTTCTCGCTCTTCGCGCCGTACACGTCCCGCATCCAGCGGGCCCAGATGCGGCGCGCGGCGCGGAACTTGGCGATCTCCTCGAAGAAATCGACATGGGCGTCGAAGAAGAAGGAGAGGCCCGGTGCGAAGACGTCGACGTCGAGGCCCCGGCTGAGCCCCAGCTCCACGTACCCGAACCCGTCCGCCAGCGTGTAGGCCAGTTCCTGCGCGGCCGTCGAGCCGGCCTCGCGGATGTGGTAGCCGGAGACGGACAGCGGCTTGTACGCGGGGATGCCGGCCGCGCAGTACTCCATCAGGTCGCCGATCAGCCGCAGATGGGGCTCGGGCTGGAACAGCCACTCCTTCTGGGCGATGTACTCCTTGAAGATGTCGGTCTGCAGCGTGCCGTTGAGCACGGACGGGTCCACGCCCTGCCGCTCGGCGGCGACGAGGTACATGCAGAAGACGGGGACGGCGGGCCCGCTGATGGTCATGGAGGTCGTGACGTCACCGAGCGGGATGTCCTTGAACAGCACCTCCATGTCGGCGGCCGAGTCGATGGCGACCCCGCAGTGGCCGACCTCGCCGAGCGAGCGCGGGTCGTCGGAGTCACGGCCCATGAGCGTCGGCATGTCGAAGGCGACGGACAGCCCGCCGCCGCCCGCGGCCAGGATCATCTTGTACCGCTCGTTGGTCTGCTCGGCGTTGCCGAACCCCGCGAACTGCCGGATGGTCCAGGTGCGGCCCCGGTAGCCGGTCGGATACAGCCCGCGCGTGAAGGGGTACTCCCCGGGCCAGCCGATCCGCTCGAAACCCTCGTACGTGTCCCCGGGCCGCGGCCCGTACACAGGCTCCACGGGATCGCCGGAGAGCGTAGTGCGTGTCCAGTTCCCTGGAGGCTTCGCCCCCAGGGCCCCGGCGGCATCGCGCTTGCGCGCGGCGTCGTAGCGGGCCTGCCAGCGGCGGCGGCCGTCCTCGATGGCGTGAGCGTCCATACCATCAAATTTACTAGGACGTCCAAGTAAATGTCGATGGCAGACCACCGCGCGTCACTCGCGCGGCGGTGGAACCTAGGCCTTGGCGGCGGCCGGAGCCGGGTCCGCGACCCTGGCCTCCAGCTCGTGGCTGATCCTGCGCTCGACGAAGAACGCGGCCGTCGGGATCGTCCCGGCCAGCAGCACCCACAGCTGCTTGCCGACCGGCCACTTCGCCTTGGAGCCCAGGTCGAAGGCGAAGACCAGGTAGACCACGTACAGCCAGCCGTGCGCGATGGCCACGACGCGGGTGAAGCTGTCGGCGCCGTTTACGTCGAGGCCGTACTTGGCGATCATGCTGAGGCACAGCAGGACCAGCAGCACGCCGGTGACGTAGGCCATGACGCGGTAGCGGGTCAGCACGCTTTTCTTCATGCGCACGAGCGTAACCACCCGTTCCGGGAGATCTTGCCCCGGGTCGCTCCTCGCGGAGGTCCCGGTCACTCCTCGTCGAAATCGTGCGCCGCCACCCGCAGGGGGCGCAGCATCGCGAAGATCTCGCCGCACTCCTCCGCGTCGTACACACCGAGGCCGAAGTCCATCGCCATCAGGTCGCGGGTGGCCGCCTCGACGACCTCGCGGCCCTTGTCGGTGATGACGGCGAGCGTGCCGCGGCCGTCGTTGGGGTTGGGGCGCTTGGCCACCAGGCCCGACTTCACCAGGCGGTCCACGGTGTTCGTCACGGACGTGGGGTGCACCATGAGCCGCTCGCCGATCTTGGACATCGGCAGCTCGCCGGCCTTGGAGAAGGTCAGCAGCACCAGCGCCTCGTACCGCGCGAACGTCAGCCCGTACGGTTTGACCGCCGCGTCGACCTCGGCCAGCAGAATCTGCTGCGCCCGCATGATCGAGGTGATCGCCGCCATCGACGGCACGTTTCCCCAGCGCTGCTTCCACAGATCGTCGGCACGGGCGATGGGGTCGAAGGGGAGACTGAGAGGCTTCGGCACGCCACCGACCCTACCGGCCGGTCATATGCCGGTCAGCCCCGTCTCGGCTTTCGGTCGCCAGGACCGGGAGGCCGGTGCCGCCGAGGCACAGCAGCACGCCGTGCCCAGCACTCCGGCCCCCGCGACGGCCGCCCGGGTACCGACCACCTCGGCCGCCACGCCCGCCAGCGCCATGCCCGCGCCCTGGGTGGTCATCAGCCCCGCAGTGAGCACGGTCATGGCCCGTCCGCGCAGCTCGTCCGGCACGGCCCGGACGAACCACTGGTCCAGACCCAGCGTGTACGCCACGCCCGCGCCGGAGACCGGCAGGAGCAGCAGCGAGACCACGAGCCCCGGGCGCATGGCGTAGCCGACGTACGGCAGCAGCGTGAGGCACACCACGGCAGCGCGATCCGCTCCCGGGCCACCGGCCGCAGCCACGCGCCCTCGAACAGCTCGCCGGCGACGGTCCCGACCGGCAGCGCGCACATCAGCAGCCCGAGGCCGGTGGATCCGGCACCGAGCGCGTCGGCGTACGGGGCGGCGAGCGCCTCCGGCACGACGGAGAACATCGGCGGCACCCAGAACAGCAGGATGACGCTCCTGCGCGACGCCGGCCTCCTGACCACCCGCCACTACGGCCACCAGGCCCTGTACGGACGCACACCCCTGGGCATCGCTTTGGCGGCGGGGGCTTGAGCGGGTTACCGGGCCAGGTGCCGCTCGACCGTCTCCACCTTGGAGGTCAGGCCGTCGGTGACGCCCGGCCGGATGTCGGCCTTGAGGACGAGCGAGACGCGGGGCGCCCGCGCCTCCACGGCGGCCACGGCCCGCTTCACGACGTCCATGACCTGGTCCCACTCACCTTCGATCGAGGTGAACATGGCGTCGGTGCGGTTGGGCAGTCCGGACTCCCGTACGACGCGGACGGCGTCGGCGACGTACTCCCCCACGTCCTCGCCGACGCCCAGCGGCGTCACGGAGAAGGCGACGATCATGCGTTCACGATTCCTTCCTTGCGGGCGCGGGCGGCGATGACCGCGCTCTCGGCCTCGCGGCGCAGCTTGCGCTCGGCGAAGAAGCCGCCGGTGGGCAGGACCGAGAAGACGAAGTAGAGCGCGGCGGTGCCGAGGCTCCACTTGGCGCGGTTCCAGGCGTCGGCCCAGAAGACGACGTACAGGATGAACAGGACACCGTGGATCGCGCCCATCACCGGCACCGCGTTGAAGTCCGTGGTCCGCTTCAGCACGGAGCAGAGCAGCAGGACGAGGAAGGACACGGCCTCGGGCGCGGAGACCAGGCGGAGGCGGCGGAGGGCGGAGGCTGTCTTGAGGTCCACGGGTCACCTTCGATGGGAGATGCGCCGGCGGCGCGTTCGCTTTGTGAACGGAAGCACAAACGTCCGCCCATTGTGACAAACGGTCGTACGGCACCCGCGGGAGGGGTCTGTCCGCCGACCCCGCGCGCCGCTACCTTCGCACCGTGGCGATGTTCCGACTCCAAGGGAGCAAGGTTCTCGCCGTCGACATGACCGGGGACGCCGTGAAGGCGAAGAACGGCTCGATGGTCGCGTACGACGGGCAGATGGCCTTCAAGAAGCTGAGCGGCGGCGGCGAGGGCCTGCGGGGGATGGTGACCCGGCGGCTCACCGGTGAGCAGATGACCGTGATGGAGGTGAGGGGGCAGGGGACGTGCTGGTTCGCCGACCGTGCCTCCGAGATCAACCTCGTGAATCTCCAGGGGGACAAGCTGTACGTGGAGTCGAGCAATCTGCTCGCGACGGACGCGGGACTGAGGACGGGGACGACCTTCACCGGGCTGCGCGGCGCCTCGCAGGGCAACGGCCTGTTCACGACGACCGTCGAGGGGCACGGGCAGGCCGCGATCATGTCGGACGGTCCGGCCGTCGTGCTGCGGGTCAGCCCGCAGTACCCGCTGATCGTCGACCCGGGCGCGTACATCGCGCACCAGGGCGACGTACGGCAGTCCTTCCAGTCCGGTGTGACCTTCCGCACGTTCTTCGGTGAGGGCGGGGGCGAGGCCTTCCAGATCCGCTTCGAGGGGGACGGGCTGGTGTACGTGCAGCCGAGCGAGCGGAACACGATCGCGGGGGACGTCTGATGGCCTTGCGGGAGATCAACTCGAAGATGGTCGAGGCGACGGTCGTGCCGGGACAGCGGCTGTTCAGCCAGCGCGGCGCCATGCTCGCGTACAAGGGCGACGTCTCCTTCACGCCCAACATCCAGGGCGGACAGGGCGGGATCATGTCGATGCTCGGGCGCCGGGTGGCGGGCGAGGCGACGCCGCTGATGACCGTGGAGGGCAGCGGCACCGTCTTCTTCGGGCACGGCGGCCACCATGTCCAGGTCATCACCCTCTCCGGCGACACCCTGTACGTCGAGGCGGACCGGCTGCTGGCCTTCGAAGGCACGCTGCAGCAGGGGACGATGTTCATGGGCTCGCAGGGCGGCGTCATGGGAATGGTCCGGGGCCAGGTCACCGGGCAGGGACTGTTCACCACCACACTCAAGGGCCACGGCTCGGTGGCCGTCATGGCGCACGGCGGGGTGTTCGAGATCCCCATCACCCCGCAGCGGCCGGTGCACGTCGACCCGCAGGCCTATGTCGCCCACCACGGCGACGTGCGCAACAAGCTCTCCACCGCCCTGGGCTGGCGCGACATGGTGGGACGCGGCTCCGGCGAGGCGTTCCAGCTGGAGCTGAGCGGCAGCGGTGCGGTGTACGTCCAGGCGTCGGAGGAGAAGCTGTGAGCGCGTACGGACCCCCCGGCGGCGCCGGGCCCGTGGTCTACGACCCGATGACCCTGCCCGTCGACGACAACGTGAACAAGTACACGTTCTGCGTGGAGCTCAAGAGCGGGCAGTGGTTCCTGCAGAAGGGGAAGATGATCGCCTACTACGGGGCGATCGAGTTCAACGGGATCGGGCACGGGCGACTCGACCGGCTCGTCCGTACGTCGTTCCATTCACCTCTGCACGCGATCGACTGGGTCGTGGCGGACGGCTCGGGCAAGATGCTGCTCGCCGACCGGGCCTTCGACGTGAACTCGTACGACCTGGACAATGGCAATTTGACCATTCGCTCGGGCAACCTGCTCGCTTTTCAGCCAAGTCTTACGCTCAAGCAGTCGATCGTGCCGGGTTTTCTGACCCTGATCGGAACCGGGAAGTTCGTGGCCGCCTCCAACGGTCCGGTGGTGTTCATGGAACCCCCGATCCGGGTGGACCCGCAGGCGCTGGTCGGGTGGGCCGACTGCCCGTCGCCGTGCCATCACTACGACCACGGCTACATGACGGGCGTAATGGGCGGTCTACGTGCGATGACGGGCCTCGGCGGAGCCTCCGGCGAGGAGCACCAGTTCGAGTTCGTGGGAGCCGGTACGGTCCTGCTGCAGTCGACCGAGACACTCATGGCCGAGCAGGCCACGGGAGCGGTCCCGAGCGAGCCGGGCGTGCCCGGCGGCGGGGTACCGGGAGGTCACGGACAGCCTCCGGGCGCACCGCGCCTTCCCGGACAGCTGGGGGACCTCCAGCGTCGCTTCGGGCTGTGAGCGGTAGTCTGCGGAGTGTGACGTCGAACGCGTGCGCACTGTCACATCACCCTCACTAGTTCGCCTTTCAACTTCTTAGGTAGACTTCATTCATGGAGACCGAGACGGCCACGCGCTGGCTGACCCATGCGGAGCAGTGCGCCTGGCGCACCCACCTGGAGGTCAACAGGCTGTTGACGTACCAACTGGAAAAAGATCTCCAGCCGTTCGGCCTGACGATGAACGACTACGAGATCCTCGTGAACCTGTCCGAGTCCGAGGACGTACGCATGCGGATGAGCGACCTCGCCTCCGCCACGATGCAGTCCAAGAGCCGGCTCTCGCACCAGATCACGCGCATGGAGAACGCGGACCTGGTGCGCCGTGAGAACTGCGAGTCCGACCGCCGGGGTCTGTTCGCGGTGCTCACGGACCACGGCATGGAAACGATGAAGAAGGTCGCACCCCACCATGTGGCCTCGGTGCGCCGCCACTTCATCGACCTGCTCCCACCGGACTCCCTCGGGGAACTGGACACGGCGCTGAAGCCGATCGCGGAACACCTCCGCGGACAGCGGGGACGCCCCTGAGCCGAGCGGGACTTCGGCAGGCGGGTCGGTTCAGGCCCCGCCTGCCTTTTTGGCGCCCGCCGCCGCCCCGGCCACGAGTGCCGACGCTCCCGACAGCGCGAAGCACACCGTGAGCGGCAGGTGGCCAGCCATGGCTCCGGCCACCGCCGCACCACCCGAACTCCCGGCGTTCGCCGCCGCGTTCACCCACGCCCCCGCCCGCGTCCGGGCGTCCTCTGGTGCCGTCTCCTCCGCCAGGAGGTACGCCGTCGTCAGGGCGGGGGCCACGAAGGCGCCGGCGCAGGCCATGACCGCCGCGAGCGTCCACGGTCCCGGGGCCGTACCGGCCAGGGCCAGGGGCACGGCCAACCCCGCCGTCAGCCACGGCAGGCGTACGCGGGCCGGGCGGCGCCAGTCGAGCGCGCCGTTCAGCAGACCGCCCACCGCGCTGCCCGCCGACAGCGCGCCAGGATCCACGGGACCACGGCGGTGTCGTACGACCGCTGTGCCACGAACGCCGTCACGAGCAGCTCGGTCCCGCTCAGGGCGAGGCCCAGGCCCGCCGCCGCGACGACCGGCTGGAGCAGGCCCGCCGGGACGCGAGGGCCGTGGCGGGCGGGCCGGCCGGGCCCAGGGCGCCGTGTGGCCTCGCTCAGCGCCGGTGACGTCACGAACGCGCACGTCCCCGTCTCCATCAGCAGCGCGCTCAGCAGCACCCCGGCCGACGGCGGTGCGCAGCGCAGCAGGACGCCGACCAGCAGCGGGCCGGAGACGAACAGCAGCTCCTCCGCCACGCATTGGCCACCACCGACCAACCGACGCCGACGAACCCCGCCCGACTACCCCGGCCACCCAGGCGGACCGGATGACTTCCGGTCAGGCCTGGGTCAGGCCCGCCACCAGTTCGTCCGCCGCGCGGTACGGGTCCAGTTCGCCGGCGACGATCCGGTCCGCCAGCGCGTCCAGGTGGCGGTCGCCGTGCAGGTCGCCGATGCGTTCGCGCAGGGCCGTGACGGCGATCGTCTCGACCTCGCGGGAGGCGCGGGCGCGGCGGCGTTCGGCCAGGACGCCGTGCTCCTCCATCCACGCACGGTGCTTCTCCAGCGCCTCGACGACCTCGTCGATGCCCTCCGCCCGGGCCGCGACCGTCTTGACGATGGGCGGACGCCAGTCGCCGGGGCCGCGGGCCTCGCCGAGACCGAGCATGTGGTTCAGCTCGCGGGCCGTGGCGTCGGCGCCGTCCCGGTCGGCCTTGTTGACGACGTACACGTCACCGATCTCGAGGATGCCGGCCTTGGCGGCCTGGATGCCGTCGCCCATGCCCGGGGCGAGCAGGACCACGGAGGTGTCGGCCTGGGAGGCGATCTCGACCTCCGACTGGCCGACGCCGACCGTCTCGACGAGGATCACGTCGCAGCCCGCGGCGTCGAGCACGCGGATCGCCTGTGGCGCGGCCCAGGCCAGGCCGCCGAGGTGGCCCCGGGTGGCCATCGAGCGGATGTAGACGCCGGGGTCGGAGGCGTGCTCCGACATCCGGACGCGGTCGCCCAGCAGGGCGCCCCCGGAGAACGGGGAGGACGGGTCGACGGCCAGGACGCCGACCCGCTTGCCCTGCTTGCGGTACGCGGTCACCAGCGCGGACGTCGAGGTCGACTTGCCCACGCCCGGTGAGCCGGTCAGGCCGACCACGTACGCGTTGCCGGTCAGCGGCGCGAGGGCCGCCATGACCTCCCTGAGCTGTGGGGACGCCCCCTCCACGAGGGAGATCAGCCGGGCCACGGCCCGCGGTCGGCCTTCCCTGGCCTGGGCCACCAGAGAGGAGACGTCCTGCATCACAGCTCCGTTCGCCGGGAGATCGCCTGGATCAGCTCTTCGCCACGCGCACGATCAGCGCGTCGCCCTGGCCACCGCCACCGCACAGCGCCGCCGCGCCGATGCCGCCGCCCCGGCGCTTCAGCTCCAGCGCGAGGGACAGCACGAGGCGGGCGCCGGACATGCCGATCGGGTGTCCGAGGGCGATGGCGCCACCGTTGACGTTCACCTTTTCGGTGGAAACTCCCAGGTCCTTCATTGACTGGACCGCGACGGCGGCAAAGGCCTCGTTGATCTCGATCAGATCGAGGTCGGAGACCTCCAGGCCCTCCTTCTTGAGGGCGTGCAGGATCGCGTTGGAGGGCTGGGACTGCAGGCTGTTGTCCGGGCCCGCCACATTGCCGTGGGCGCCGATCTCGGCGATCCACTCCAGGCCCAGCTCCTCGGCCTTGGCCTTGCTCATCACGACCACGGCCGCGGCACCGTCGGAGATCTGCGAGGACGTGCCCGCGGTGATCGTGCCGTCCTTGGTGAAGGCAGGACGCAGCCTGCCGAGGGACTCCACGGTGGTGTCGCCGCGGATGCCCTCGTCCTTGCTGAAGACGACGGGCTCGCCCTTGCGCTGCGGGATCTCGACCGGTGTGATCTCGGCCTCGAAGATGCCGTTCTTCTGCGCGGCGGCGGCCCGCTGGTGGGACAGGGCGGCGATCTCGTCCTGCTCGGCGCGGCCGATGCCCAGACGGGTGTTGTGCTTCTCGGTCGACTCGCCCATGGGGATCTGTTCCCACGGGTCGGTCAGGCCGTCGTAGGCCATCGCGTCGAGCAGCTCGACGGCGCCGTACTTGTAGCCCTCACGGGACTTCGGCAGCAGGTGCGGGGCGTTGGTCATGGACTCCTGGCCGCCCGCCACGACGATCTCGAACTCGCCCGCACGGATCAGCTGGTCGGCCAGCGCGATCGCGTCGAGGCCGGAGAGGCACACCTTGTTGACGGTGAGCGCCGGGACGTTCATCGGGATGCCGGCCTTGACCGCGGCCTGGCGCGCCGGGATCTGCCCCGCCCCGGCCTGCAGCACCTGACCCATGATCACGTACTGCACCTGGTCGCCGCCGATCCCCGCACGGTCGAGGGCGGCCTTGATCGCGAAGCCGCCCAGATCGGCCCCGGAGAAGGACTTGAGCGAGCCGAGCAGCCGTCCCATCGGAGTGCGGGCACCCGCGACGATGACGGATGTCGTGGTGTTCGTTCCTGACATGAGATGCGATCCCCTTCCAGCTGCACAAAGCTGAGGAGTGAACGAGGGTTTACTTCGAATGTACTGAGCGGTAGTCCACCCCGTCATCGGGCCGTCAGTGTGATCGCGCGCACGTTGCGTAACCACCGCGTGCGCGCTGCACTGAATCCATGCTGACTCGAATCGACCACATTGGGATTGCCTGCCACGACCTCGACGCCACCGTCGAGTTCTACCGGGCCACGTACGGCTTCGAGGTCTTCCACTCCGAGGTCAACGAGGAGCAGGGCGTACGCGAGGCCATGCTCAAGATCAACGATACGTCCGACGGCGGAGCCTCGTACCTCCAGCTGCTCGAACCGATCCGCGAGGACTCCACGGTCGCGAAGTGGCTGGCGAAGAACGGCGAGGGCGTCCACCACATCGCCTTCGGCACGGCGGACGTCGACAAGGACGCGGCGGACATCAGGGACAAGGGCGTACGCGTTCTGTACGACGAGCCGCGGCGCGGTTCCATGGGGTCGCGGATCACCTTCCTGCACCCCAAGGACTGCCACGGCGTACTCACGGAACTGGTCACTTCGGCGCCCGTTGAGTCACCTGAGCACTGACCCTCGTACATAGAGGCCGGTAGGGTTGGGGTCGGTCGCCCGTGAAGGACGGGGTGACCTGGTCCTGCCCTCGACGGCAGGACCGCCGGGGTCCGGGTTTCGGGGGGCGAGCGTCGGGGCAGCAGCCCTTGCTCCGCCGTTGATCTGACACCATTCCCCGGGGGCCCCGTTCGGCGGATGGACGGAGCTCGTTCGGAGAAGCTTGCGACCAGGGGACGGATGGGACCGCGCAGTGCGGGGCTACGAGAGCCAGGAGCGAGAGCCGGCGGCTGACGTCGACCACCTCTCTCGGTTCGAGGCCGAGATGAAGCGGCTGAAGACCGAGCGGGAAAAGGCGATCCAGCACGCCGAGGACCTCGGTTACCAGGTCGAGGTGCTGCGCGCCAAGCTGCACGAGGCGCGCCGCACCATCATGTCCCGGCCGGCGTACGAAGGCGGCGACATCGGCTATCAGGCCGAGCAGTTGCTGCGCAACGCCCAGATGCAGGCCGACCAGCTGCGGCAGGACGCCGAGCGGGAGCTGAGCCAGGTCAGGGCGCAGACCCAGCGCATCCTCCAGGAGCACGCCGAGCAGGCCGCCCGGCTCCAGGCGGAGCTGCACCAGGAGGCGGTCACCCGTCGCCAGCAGCTGGACCAGGAGCTGGCCGAGCGCCGGCAGACCGTCGAGTCGCACGTCAACGAGAACGTGGCGTGGGCGGAGCAGCTGCGCGCCCGCACCGAGTCCCAGGCCCGCCGCCTGCTCGACGAGTCCCGTACCGAGGCCGAGCAGGCCATGGCCGCCGCCCGCGCCGAGGCCGAACGGGTGACCGCCGAGGCCAGGCAGCGCCTGCAGAGCGATGCCGAGGCGGCCCGCGCGGAGGCCGAGCAGCTGCTGCGCCGGGCCCGCACCGACGCCGAACGCCTGCTGAACGCCGCCTCCACCCAGGCCCAGGAGGCCACCGACCACGCCGAGCAGCTGCGCAGCTCCACGGCGACCGAATCGGACGCGGCCCGCCGTCAGGCGAGCGAGCTGAGCCGGGCCGCCGAGCAGCGCATGGCCGAGGCCGAGACGGCGCTGCGCGAGGCCCGCAGCGAGGCCGAGAAGCTCCTCGCCGAGGCCAAGGAGGCCGCCGCCAAGGCGCTCTCCGGCGCCGAGGTGGCCAACGAGCAGCGCACGCGGACGGCGAAGGAGCAGGTCGCCCGGCTGGTCAGCGAGGCGACCAAGGACGCGGAGGCCACCAAGGCCGAGGCCGAGCAGATCGTCGCGGACGCCCGCGCCGAGGCCGAGAAGGTCCTCGCGGAGGCTGGCGAGAAGGCCCGCAGCGTCACCGCCGAGGAGGCGGCCTCCCAGCTGTCGAAGGCGGCGAAGACCGCCGAGGACGTCCTGAACAAGGCGTCGGAGGACGCCAAGCAGACCACGAAGGCGGCCGCCGAGGAGGCCGAGCGGATCCGCTCGGAGGCCGAGGCCGAGGCGGACCGGCTGCGCGCCGAGGCGCACGACATCTCCGAGCAGCTCAAGGGCGCGGCGAAGGACGACACCAAGGAGTACCGCGCCAAGACGGTCGAGCTGCAGGAGGAGGCCCGCCGGCTGCGCGGCGAGGCCGAGCAGCTGCGCGCCGACGCGGTCGCCGAGGGCGAGAGCATCCGCGCCGAGGCGCGGCGCGAGGCCGTCCAGCAGATCGAGGAGGCGGCCAGGTCCGCCGAGGAGCTGCTGGCCAAGGCGAAGGCGGACGCGGACGAGCTGCGCCAGTCCGCCGCGTCGGACAGCGAGAAGGTCCGTACGGAGGCCATCGAGCGTGCGACGACGCTGCGCCGGCAGGCCGAGGAGACCCTGGAACGCACTCGCGCGGAGGCCGAGCGGCACCGCGCGGAGGTCCTGGAGCAGTCGGAGGCGCTTAAGGCCGACGCCGAGCGGGCCGCGCGCGAGCTGCGCGAGGAGACCGAGCGGGCGGTCGAGGCGCGGCGTGTCGAGGCGGCCGGGGAGCTGACCCGGCTGCACACCGAGGCCGAGGAGCGGCTGGCGGCCGCCGAGCAGGCCCTGTCGGACGCCCGGGAGGCGGCCGCCCGGATCCGCCGGGAGGCCGCCGAGGAGACGGAGCGGCTGCGGGCCGAGTCCGCCGACCGGATCCGTACGCTCCAGCAGCAGGCGGAGGCGGAGGCCGAGCGGCTGCGCGACGAGGCTGCGGCTGACGCGTCGGCGTCCCGCGCCGAGGGCGAGGCCGTCGCCGTACGGCTGCGGTCGGAGGCCGCGGCCGAGGCGGAGCGGCTGAAGTCGGAGGCGCAGGACACCGCGGACCGGGTGCGTGCCGAGGCGCAGGCAGCGGCCGAACGGCTCGCCGCCGAGGCGTCCGAGACGCTGGCCGCCGCCCAGGAGGAGGCCGCCCGGCGCCGCCGCGAGGCCGAGGAACTGCTCGGCTCCGCACGCCAGGAGGCCGACCAGGAGCGCGAGCGGGCCCGCGAGCAGAGCGAGGAACTGCTGGCCTCGGCCCGCAACCGGGTCGAGGAGGCGCAGGCCGAGGCGGTCCGGCTGGTCGAGGACGCCGACCGGCGCGCCGCGGAGATGGTGTCGGCGGCCGAGCAGCACGCCCAGCAGGTGCGGGACTCGGTCGTCGGGCTGCACGAGCAGGCGCAGGAGGAGATCACCGGCCTGCGGTCCGCCGCCGAGCACGCGGCGGACCGTACGCGCCGGGAGGCCGAGGAGGAGGCGGACCGGGTCCGCGCCGACGCCTATGCGGAGCGGGAGCGGGCCGGCGAGGACGCGAGCCGTCTGCGGCGCGAGGTGCAGGAGGAGTCGGAGGCGGCCAGGGCGCTCGCCGAGCGGACGACGGCGGAGGCGATCGCCGAGTCCGAGCGGCTGCGCACAGAGACGGCCGCGCACGCCCAGCGGGTGCGCACCGAGGCCTCCGACACCATCGCGCAGGCCGAGCAGAACGCCACGCGCACGCGCGCCGAGGCCCGCGAGGACGCCAACCGCATCCGCTCGGACGCGGCGACGCAGGCGGACACCCTCATCACGGAGGCCCGCAACGAGGCCGAGCGGCTGCAGTCGGAGACGATCACCGAGGCCGACCGGGTGCGCACCGAGTCCGTCGCCAAGGCCGAGAAGCTGATCTCGGACGCGAGCGGCGACGCGGAGCGGCTGCGGGCCGAGGCCGCCGAGACGGTCGGCTCCGCGCAGCAGCACGCCGAGCGGATCCGCGGCGAGTCCGAGCGGGTGCGGGCCGAGGCCGCCGCCGAGGCGGAGCGGGTGCTGACCTCCGCGCGCGAGGAGGCCGAACGGACGCTGGACGAGGCCCGCAAGGACGCCAACAAGCGGCGTTCCGAGGCGGCCGAGCAGGTCGACACGCTCATCAACGAGACCGCCGCCGAGGCCGACAAGCTGCTCACCCAGGCCCAGCAGCAGGCGCACAAGACGACGGCGGACGCCGAGTCGCAGGCCGACTCGATGGTGGGCGCGGCGCGCAGCGAGGCCGGGCGGCTGGTGTCCGAGGCGACGGTCGAGGGCAACTCGCTGGTGGAGAAGGCCCGGACGGACGCGGACGAGCTGCTCGTGGGCGCCCGCCGGGACGCCACCCAGATCCGCGAGCGCGCGGAGGAGCTGCGCGACCGCATCACGAACGAGATCGAGGAGCTGCACGAGCGGGCCCGCCGGGAGGCCGCCGAGACGATGAAGTCGACCGGCGACCGCTGCGACGCGCTCATCAAGGCCGCCGAGGAGCAACTGGCCAAGGCGCAGGCGAAGGCGAAGGACATCGTCTCGGAGGCCGGCTCCGAGGCGGGCAAGGTGCGCATCGCCGCGGTCAAGAAGGCCGAGGGGCTGCTCAAGGAGGCCGAGCAGAAGAAGGCCACGCTCGTCAAGGAGGCCGAGGAGCTCAAGGCCGAGGCGATCCGCGAGGCCCGGCGCACGGTCGAGGAGGGCAGGCGCGAACTGGAGATCCTGGTGCGCCGCCGCGAGGACATCAACACCGAGATCTCCCGGGTCCAGGACGTCCTGGAGGCGCTGGAGTCCTTCGAGGCGCCGACCGCCGGCAAGGACGGCGGCGTCAAGGCCGGTGCGACGGTGGGAGCCCCCCGATCGGGTGGCAAGTCGTCGGACAGCTAGCGCGCGGAGCCCGTTCGGGTGTCTTCTGGGGCCTTTGCCCAAGATTTTGGCAAGCCGTCCGACAGTTCGCCACCCAAAAGGGGTGTCATTCTCCAGATCAAACACGTATCCGCTCGATGACACACCGCTTCGGCCCCTAGGATTCCACCTATCACCTCACCGGTCTCATTTGACAGGAACCCCATGAGCGACACTTCCCCCTACGGCTTCGAGCTTGTGCGGCGTGGGTACGACCGCGCTCAGGTGGACGAACGGATCTCCAAACTCGTCTCCGACCGTGACAGCGCTCTCACCCGCATCACCGCTCTGGAAAAGCGCATCGAGGAGCTCCACCTCGAGACGCAGAACGCCCAGGCCCAGGTAACCGACGCCGAGCCGTCGTACGCCGGTCTGGGCGCGCGTGTCGAGAAGATCCTCCGCCTCGCCGAGGAAGAGGCCAAGGATCTGCGTGAGGAGGCCCGACGCGCGGCGGAGCAGCACCGCGAGCTCGCCGAGTCGGCGGCCCAGCAGGTCCGCAACGACGCAGAATCGTTCGCTGTGGAGCGCAAGGCCAAGGCGGAGGACGAGGGCGTCCGCATCGTCGAGAAGGCGAAGGGTGAAGCCTCCCAACTGCGCGCCGACGCCCAGAAGGACGCGCAGTCCAAGCGCGAGGAGGCCGACGCACTCTTCGAGGAGACCCGCGCCAAGGCCGCGCAGGCCGCCGCGGACTTCGAGACCAACCTGGCCAAGCGCCGCGAGCAGTCCGAGCGCGACCTGGCCTCGCGTCAGCAGAAGGCCGAGAAGCGTCTCGCCGAGATCGAGCACCGCGCCGAGCAGCTGCGCCTCGAGGCCGAGAAGCTGCGCACCGACGCCGAGCGCCGTGCCCGTCAGACGGTCGAGACCGCCCAGCGCCAGGCCGAGGACATCGTCGCCGACGCCAACGCCAAGGCCGACCGGATCCGTTCGGAATCCGAGCGCGAGCTGGCCGCCCTCACCAACCGCCGCGACAGCATCAACGCCCAGCTGACGAACGTGCGCGAGATGCTCGCGACGCTCACGGGCGCCGCGGTGGCCGCGGCCGGTTCCCCGGCCGAGGACGAGCCGATCTCCCGGGGTGTCCCCGCCCAGCAGTCCCGGTAACACCCGGCATCGGCTGATTGAACATCGGTGAAGCCCTCTGTCACTGCGGTGGCAGGGGGCTTCGTTGCGCTTTAGCGTGTCCGCATGATCGAGCTGGTGGGGCTGACCAAACGGTACGGCGAGAAGGTCGCGGTGAACGACCTCACGTTCACCGTGCGGCCGGGCATAGTCACGGGGTTCCTCGGGCCCAACGGGGCCGGCAAGTCGACGACCATGCGGATGATCCTCGGCCTCGACCATCCCACCTCGGGCGACGTCCGGATCGACGGCAAGCACTACGACCAGGTGAAGGACCCGCTGACGTACATCGGGGCGCTGCTCGACGCGAAGGCGACGCACGGCGGGCGCAGCGCCTTCAACCATCTGCTGTGTCTGGCGCAGAGCAACGGCATCCCCACGAGCCGGGTGCACGAGGTGCTGGACACCGTCGGACTGACGGCGGTGGCGCGGAAGAAGGCCAAGGGTTTCTCGCTGGGCATGGGCCAGCGGCTCGGGATCGCCGGGGCGCTGCTCGGCGATCCGCGGATCCTGATGTTCGACGAGCCGGTCAACGGGCTCGACCCCGAAGGCATCCACTGGATCCGGAACCTGATGAAGACGCTCGCGGCGCAGGGCCGTACCGTCTTCGTCTCCTCGCACCTGATGAGCGAGATGGCCCTGACCGCCGACCACCTCGTCGTCATCGGTCAGGGGCGACTGCTCGCCGACACGACCATGGCCGACTTCATCCGGCAGAACTCCCGGGCGTACGTCCGCATCCGCACCCCGCAGCGCGAGCGGCTGCTCGACGTGCTGCACCAGGCCGGCATCACCGTCGTCGAGGCCGGCGGCGGGGCGCTGGAGGTGGAGGGCGGCAAGGCCGAGAAGATCGGTGAACTCGCGGCGCAGCACGGGATCGTGCTGCACGAGCTGAGTCCCCAGCAGGCCTCCCTCGAGGAGGCGTTCATGCAGCTGACGGCGGAGTCTGTGGAGTACCACGCGCACGCCGACACCACCCCGGTCCAGCAGGCCTGGGGTGCCGACTGGAAGGGAGCCTGAGCCATGGCGGCCGCCCAGGTCATCCGGTCCGAGTGGACGAAGATCCGCTCCGTCGCGTCGACGGTGTGGACGCTGTCCCTCGCCGTGTTCGTCACGATCGCGCTCGGAATGCTGATCTCCGCGCTGTCGAAGAGCCAGTTCGACACCATGCCGGAGCGTGAGCGGCTCACCTTCGACCCCACGTTCGTCAGCTTCGCGGGGATGAGTCTCGGCCAGCTCGCGATGATCGTGTTCGGGGTGCTGGTCGTCTCGAACGAATACAGCACCGGCATGATCCGCACCTCGCTGGCCGCCGTGCCGCGCCGGGCCACCTTCCTGTTCAGCAAGATCGCGGTGGCGACCGGGCTCGCGCTGGCCGTCGGCATGGCGACCAGCTTCGCCGCGTTCTTCCTCGGGCAGGCGATGCTCGGTTCGCACCGGGCGCAGATCGGCGACGAGGGTGTGCTGCGGGCGGTGATCGGCGGCGGGCTGTACATGACCCTCATCGCGATGTTCTCGATGGGCGTCGCGGCGATGCTGCGCTCGCCGATGCTGTCGCTCGGCATCCTGATGCCGTTCTTCTTCCTGATCTCCAACATCCTCGGCAACGTGGACGCGACCAAGAAGATCGGCCAGTACCTGCCCGACCAGGCCGGCAGCCGCATCATGCGGGTGGTCCCCCGGCTCGACGACGGCACTCCCTACGGTCCGTGGGGCGGCCTCGGCATCATGGCGCTGTGGGTGATCGCGGCGATGGCGGGCGGTTACCTGGTGCTGAAGAAGCGTGACGCGTAGTGAACCTCGGTCTTTGCTTTCTTTTGAGCGGAACCGTCAGCGCCCGGATATCCTCCTAACCCTTACGGGGGCGTGTGCCCCGCTGTCCTGAACCTTTCGATGGGTGCGGAGCATGATCGAGGCTGTCGGCCTGACCAAGCGCTACGGCGACAAGACCGCCGTCTACAACCTTTCCTTCCAGGTACGCCCCGGAGCCGTCACCGGCTTCCTCGGGCCGAACGGCTCGGGCAAGTCGACGACCATGCGGATGATCCTGGGCCTGGACAACCCCACCTCGGGCTCGGTGACGATCGGCGGCTACCCGTACCGCAAACTGCCGAACGCCCCGCGTCAGGTGGGCGCGCTGCTCGACGCCAAGGCCGTGCACGGCGGCCGGGCCGCCCGCAACCATCTGCTGAGCCTGGCCCAGCTGTCGGGGATCCCGGCCCGGCGCGTGGACGAGGTGCTCGGGGTCGTCGGCCTCCAGGACGTGGCCCGCAGGCGCTCCAAGGGCTTCTCGCTCGGCATGGGCCAGCGGCTCGGCATCGCGGCGGCACTGCTCGGCGACCCGCAGGTGCTGCTCTTCGACGAGCCGGTCAACGGGCTCGACCCCGAAGGCATCCTGTGGGTGCGGAACCTGATGAAGGCGCTCGCGGCGGAGGGCCGTACGGTCTTCGTCTCCTCGCACCTGATGAGCGAGATGGCGCTGACCGCCGACCACCTCATCGTGATCGGGCGCGGACAGCTCCTCGCCGACATGAGCATCGGGGACTTCATTTCGGCCAACTCGGCGGACTTCGCGCGCGTGCGCACCCCCGACACCGAGCCGCAGCTGCGCGAGAAGCTGACGTCCGCGCTGACGGAGGCGGGCGGTCACGTGCTGCCGGAGCAGGACGGCGCGCTGCGCGTCACCGGGCTGCCGCTCCCCCGCATCAGCGACCTGGCCCACGAGGCCGACGTACGGCTGTGGGAGCTGTCGCCGCACCAGGCCTCGCTGGAGGAGGCGTACATGCGGATGACACAGGGCGCGGTCGACTACCGCTCGACGATCGACCAGAAGGCGGGCCTCCAGCAGCCCCTCCCCCCGGGCGCCCAGGCCCCCATGCCGGTCCCCGGCCAGGGCCAGCCGGGCTGGTACGCCCCACCGCCGCCCCAGCAGGGGGGCCGGCCCTTCGCGATGCCGCAGGCCGGGACACCGGGCCCGTACGGGGACCGGACGGCTCCCGCGGGCGGGTACGGCAACCCGGTTCCCACGCCGAACCCGTACGGCGCTCCCGCCGCCCCGGCGGGCGCCCCCGGCGTGGGACAGCCCAATCCGTACGCCCAGCCGGCCCCGCAGCCCACCCAGCCCCCGGCCCAGCCGCCCGCCGCACCGAGCCCGGCCGCGGAGCAGGCGCCCGCGACCGGTGACGCGCAGCCGCAGGGGACGGTTCAGCTCGCCGCGCAGGCGCCGCAGAATCCGGCCCCGCCGGCCTCGGCCCAGCCGCCCGCCGCGCAGGCCCCCGTGACCGCCCCGGTCCAGCCCGCCACGCCCGGCGCCGAAGCCGCGCAGCCCTCCGCCGACGCCCACCCGACCGAGCCCGAGGACGCCCGATGAGCACCCACCAGCCCCCGATGCCGCAGGCAGGAGCAGCCGCGCCCGACTGGCAGGCGGCGCCCGGCGGGTCGTACTCCGGATACACCTCGCCGATCCCGGTGGTGCGCACGCACCTCGGGCACGCGGTCGCCTCCGAGTGGACGAAGATCAGGTCGGTGCGCTCGACGATGTGGACGCTCGGCGTGTTCGTGGTCCTCGTCGTCGGCATCGGCCTGCTGGTCGGCGCGGTGGTGGGCAACTCCGGGTCCGACCTGTCCGGCGACGAGAATCCGCTGGCCCTCGGCTTCTTCGGGCTCCTGCTCGGCAGCATCTCCATCATCACGCTCGGCGTGCTGACGACCGCCTCCGAGTACGGCACCGGCATGATCCGTACGACGATGACCGCCTGCCCCTCCCGGGGGCGCGTGCTCGCGGCCAAGGCGATCGTGTTCTTCCTGGTCGCCTTCGTGGTGACCCTGGCGGCCTCGTCCTTCGTGGCCATGGCCCAGATGTCGCTGCTGGACGGCACCGGTGCCCGCAACCCGACCGGCGCGGAATGGCTGAAGGGCACCGTGGGCGTCAGCTTCTACATCGCCCTGCTCGGACTGCTCTCGCTCCTGATCGGCTCGATGATCCGGCACTCGGCGGGCGCCATCACCCTCATGATCGGCGCCGTGCTCGCCCCGCTCGTGATCGCGCTGTTCATGTTCTCGTCGTCGCTGGACAAGGTGCGCGAGTCGCTGTTCGAGTACTCGATCCCGAACCAGATGAGCGTCTTCTACTCCAACTCCCTCACCCACTCCGGTCCGTCGGGCTGGGATCCGCTGTGGATCATCGTGGGCGTGACGGCGGCCGCCTTCGTCGGAGCCGTCGTACTGCTGGAGAAGCGGGACGTGTGAGGCGCTAGAACTTCGGCGCGTTACGGGACCGCTGCACCCGCGTGGTGCGGCGGTCCTTCGCGTTCCAGCAGGCCTTGTGCCAGTGCCGGCGGTCGTCGACGCCCGCGTGCGCGGGCCAGGCCACCACGTGCGGGACGCCCGAGGGGATCAGCTGGTCGCAGCCCGGGCAGCGGTACGTCTTGCCCTCCGCGCTCGCGCCCGCGACATGGCGCACGCTCCACTCCTCGCCCTGCCAGCTCTCGGTCGACTGCCAGCCGCCGTAGCGGCCCGCCTGGTCGTCCTCGGCGCCCCTTCCGGACGCGGCCGAACCGTTCTGGCCCTTGGGTCGGTTGCGACGCGGGGACACGGGACACCTCACGGGGCTATACAGGATGCATGGGCTGACTCCAGCCTACGCGGCGCGTGTGGGGGTACGCGCAGAGCACCAATGCCCACAAGTCCCCCTCTGGTGCGACTCATTCTGCAGACAATCCGCAAATCCCGTCACCAGGCCGTGTCCTCGGCACGTGTCGGACGGTTATGCCCGGTGGGGGAGCTCCGTGTCGGAGCCAAGGAAGCAGGAAATGCAATGCACGTAGGAAGCTTTGTGCTGGCGGCCCAGTTCCCGGGGCAGGGTCAGGGGGAGGCGTTGCACCGCGCGGTCCGCTGCACGGAAGTGGCCGAGGAGGCCGGCCTTGACACGGTCTGGCTGGCGGAGCACCACTTCGTGCCGTACGGCACGTGCCCGTCCGCGGTCACCCTGGCCGCGCTGCTGCTGGGCCGCACCCAGCGCATCCGGGTGGGCACGGCGGTCAGTGTGCTGCCCACCGCCCACCCGGTCGCCCTCGGCGAGCAGGCAGCACTGCTGCACGTGACGAGCGGCGGACGCTTCACGCTGGGTGTGGGGCGCGGCGGACCCTGGGTGGACCTGGAGGTGTTCGGCGCGGGCCTGGACGCGTACGAACGCGGGTTCCCGGAATCACTCGATCTGCTGCTGCGCTGGCTGCGCGAACCGGCCGTGTCGGCCTCGGGAGACCGGTTCTCCTTCCGTGAGGTCCCCGTCGTACCGCGCCCGTCGGAGGCGCTCACGGAGGCCCCGGGTCCCGAGGTCGTCGTGGCCTGCACCTCGCCGGCAAGCGTGCGGCTGGCCGCCGAACGCGGGCTGCCGATGCTGCTGGGGATGCACGTCGGGGACGAGGAGAAGGCCGAAATGATCGCCGTGTGGCGGCAGTTCGCGCGAGCGGCCGGGCGATCCCCGGACGAGATCCGGGGGGCGGCGCATGTCTCGGCGGGCGTCTGCCAGATCGCGGACCGGCGCACGCAAGCGGTGGAGACCCTGACGAAGGCGATGCCGGGCTGGCTCAAGTACGGCCTGGACGCCCATGTGACGGTCGACAACCGCCCGCGCGCGATGCGCGACCCGCTCGCGTACACCGAACTGCTCTGCGGACTGCACCCGGTGGGCACGCCCCGGCTGTGTGCCGACCGGCTCGCAGCCACCTCGGAGCGGACCGGCATCTCGCGCTTCGCGCTGCTCGTCGAGGGTTCGGGCGACCTGGCGGCGACGGAGGAGAACGTACGGCGGCTGGGCGCCGAGGTACTCCCCCACCTCCGCTGATGCCGGTCGACTCCCGTACCGCACGGGGAGCTTGCCGCCCCGGTACTGATCGCACCTCCCGCGTACGGAGCGGCAAGCATGCGGCTCACTGCGTCAGCAGTCCCTGAGCTCGGGCGACTGGTTCAGCAGCTGATTGCGCACCGAGGTGAAGCGCGCCAGCGTCTCGTCGACCGAGGCGTCCAGCGGGAACACCGCCACCCGGTGGCAGTTCTGGAAGGCCAGGCGCACACCGAAGTGCCGCTGCAGAGCGCCGCGTATGGCGTCACTGGCGAGCGCGCGCAGCAGCTGGCCCCGTGCCTGCTCGTCCGGCGGGGGCGTCTGGTTGTCGGCGAACTCTCCGCCGTCCACCTTCAGCTGGGCCACCAGGGAGCTGATCATCTCCCATGCGTAGGGCAGGGAGGTCCGGACGCAGTCGACGAAGTCTGCTTCGTCGACCTCGCCTCGCTCGGCCTGTTCGAGTAGGGCCGGTGAGACGTCGAGCGACATGGGTACTCCTCTCGCACCCCCGTACAGCAGGGGTTGGCGGACAGGTAAGGGAGTTCGCGGTGCCGGACACGCTGAGTACATATGTGGCGACCTCCCGTTTACTACCGTAGGCAACGGACCGTGACGGCACCAGGAGAATGCGTACATGCGCCGGACCCATTGGGCACACAATCGGCCAGGGATGAACAAGAGTTTCCAGGCGATACAGGACGCGAATCGCCTCCGGTGCGGCGCGTCGAGTAGCGTTGCCGACCATGCGTCTCGTCATTGCCCGGTGCTCCGTCGACTACGCCGGCCGGCTCACCGCCCATCTCCCCTCGGCCCCCCGTCTGATCCTGGTCAAGGCGGACGGAAGCGTCTCGATCCACGCGGACGACCGGGCCTACAAGCCTCTCAACTGGATGTCCCCTCCGTGCACGCTCAAGGAGGGGACGGGTGAGGAGCAGGGCGTCTGGACCGTCGTGAACAAGGCGGGCGAGAAGCTCATCATCACGATGGAGGAGGTCCTGCACGACTCCTCGCACGAACTCGGGGTGGACCCCGGCCTGATCAAGGACGGCGTGGAAGCGCACCTGCAGGAATTGCTGGCCGATCGCATCGAGACGCTCGGCGAGGGCTACACCCTGATCCGCCGCGAGTACATGACGGCCATCGGCCCGGTCGACATCCTGTGCCGGGACGCGGACGGCGGGACGGTCGCGGTCGAGATCAAGCGACGGGGCGAGATCGACGGCGTGGAGCAACTCACGCGCTACCTCGAGCTGTTGAACCGCGACCCGCACCTCGCCCCGGTCCGCGGCATCTTCGCGGCGCAGGAGATCAAGCCCCAGGCCCGAGTCCTCGCCACGGACCGCGGCATCGGCTGCGCGGTCCTGGACTACGACGCCCTACGAGGCATCGAGGACGACAAGCTCCGCTTGTTCTGAGCCGGTTCCGGGGCCCGTTCCGGCGGTGCCGAACCGGCCTCAAGCCAGTCCGGCAACGCCGTTCCACTCAGATCACGTCCCCGCCGGGCGAACCCGCGTCGGCGCTCTCCGGGGCGCTCGCGGAGGCGCTGGAGGCGGGGCCGCCGGCCGTGTCGGAGGTGGCCGGTTCCGTCGGTGGTTCCGAGGTCGGCGGCTCGGAGGTGGGCGGTTGCGAGGTCGGCGGCTGTGAGGTGGGCGGCTTGGACGTCGGGGGCCTGCTCGTCGGCGGCTTCGACGTGGGCGGCTTGGTCGTGGGCGACGTCGGCGGCTTGCTCGTCGGCTGCTTCGTCCCGCTCGGCGCATCCGACGGCTCGTTCCCGGTCGCCGGCGGTGTCGGATCGTCCGACGTGCCGAGCGTGCCGTCCGGGCCCGGGTCCGTCGGGCGGCTCGTCGCCGTACCCGTGTCGCCCTTGTCGTCCTTCTTCGGCGTGTCCGCCCCCAGGCTGCCGTCGTCGGCGCCCTGGCTCGCGGACGGGTTGGTGTTCACGTTGTCCGACGGGGTGTCGGTGCTGTCGTGGGACGTCATGCCGAGCGTGACCACGGTACCGAGCACCGCCGCGAGCAGCGCACCGGAGCCCGCCGCCACGAGGTTGCGTCGGGCCAGGCGCCGTACGCCGCCGCCCCGGGGCTTCTGCGGCCCGGGCTCGGACGCCGGGACCCGATGGGTCACCAGGGTGTCGAGCGGCGGCCGTACGGGCGGGAAGGCCGCCGGGATGCCGCCGGGCGGCGAGGCCGACTCGTCGTGGCGCGCGTCGGGCACCTCCTCGCCCGCGGTTGCGCCGATGCCGGGCACGCCGCCCGTCCGGTCGGAGACCAGCGCGAGGGCGCGGCGGCCGGCGGTCGTGCCGCGCTTGTCGGCGAGGGCGCCGCGCAGGCCGATGGAGGCCTCCAGTTCGGCGCGGGCCCGGTCGAGCAGTCCCTCGCAGACCGCGAGGATCCCCAACTCGTGGTGGAAGTAGGCCTGTTCGGACACGTCCCCGGCGAGCCGGGCGGCCTCGGTGCCGGAGCGCAGCGCCCGTTCCCAGGCGCTCCAGTGCAGTCCCGCGGCGAAGGCCGGCGCTGCCGCGCGGGCCAGCTGTACGGCCGTGCTCTCCTCGTCCTCGGCGGGCGGCTCGGTGACCGGCACCAGGACGGCCAGCGCGGCGAGCACGGCGAGCACGGCGTCCGCCTCGGCGCAGACCCGCTCGGGGGTGACGGAGGGGTGTCCGGCCCACCAGGTGTAGTGCTGGGCGGCGGTGCGGGCGCGGTCGGTGATGTCGTCGGCGTATCCGGCGGCCTCCAACTGCGTGAGCACACCGGCGGCGAGGCGGTAGCGCGAGCCGACCGGCGAGACGAGTCCGCAGGCGGCCAGTTCGCCCAGCGCGGCGTCCGCGTGGGTGTCGCCGACCAGGGCGGGCAGATGCGCCTGGTGCGGCACCTCGCCGCCGAGAGCGACGGCGAACCGCAGCGTGGCGCGCGCGGACGCGCTCAGCCGGGCGGCGAGCAGCGGCGCCGGCGCGGCGGCCTCGCCGAGGGACGGCAGGGGTACGTCCTCACCCTCGACGGCGTCGAAGGGCGCGTCGACGGGCAGCTCGTCCTCGAAGACGCCGTACTCGTCCACGGCGCCCCGGTTGGCCCGGAGTTGGTCGCGCTGCCGTAGCAGGGCCCCGGCCTGGACGAACCGCAGAGGCAGTCCCTCGGACTCGAACCAGAGGTCGCCGGCCCAGTTGGCCTCCTCCTCGGTGAGGACACGGCCGGCGGCACGCTCGAGCAGGTCGATGCCCGCCGCTCGCTCCAGGCCGCCCAGCAGGACCTCCTCGACGGCGGAGTCGGCGGACGGCGCCTGCACGTCCGGGGTGGCGCCGAACAGGAAGGCGCACTCGGGTGTGGCCTCGATCAGCTCGTCGAGGGCGGCGCCGCCGAACTCGATGTCGTCGAGGACGACGACCGCGCCGATCTCCCGGACCAGCTCGAGGAGTTCGTCTCGTTCGGGCCGGTGCAGGGGCGCGTCGTGGACGGCGTAGAGGAGGTCGTACAGGACGTCGGCCGACGTGCGGTGGAAACCGGTGAGGCGGACCACGCCGTCGGGCGCGAGGTCGGAGCAGTCCTCGGCGACGAGGTCGAGGAGGGCGGTGCGGCCCGACCCGGCCGGGCCGGTGAGGCGTACGGAGCGGCCGCGGGCGAGCAGGCGTACCAGGCGCTCGCGTTCGTCCTGGCGTTCCAGCAGTGGCAGCGCCGGCTGCGCGGGACCGGGTGGTACGGGCGGCCGGGCCGCACGGGCGGCCTCGGCGCGTTCGGCGGCGCCGAACTTCTCGGGCCTGCCCGGCCGCTCGCCGGGCGGGCAGGGCTCGATCTCGCTGCCGTCTACAGGATTGACGGTCAGCAGGAGGTCGCCGGAGACGAGCTGTACCGTGCGGGCGAGCGCGGGCGTGCTCTGGGCGAAGTCGGATGCGAGCGGATCCCGGGGTGGGCGCTGGCGCGGCATGGTGCCGTCGCCTTCCTGGCCGTACTCCCCGGTTCCCCCGTTGATCGGGTCCATAGGTTCAAGCCCCCCAAAAGCGTCGTGTGTGCCTGGCACCGGCCCCTCCCGGCCTGTTGCACACCGCGCTGTCGCTTCTGGTCCGGTCCCGCTCGAGGGTTCGCAAGGCAGCGGGCGACCGAACCCTAAACCTTCGCACAGTATCTACGACAGCCCGGGGTACCGCGCCGCCCGACACGTCACAGTCTCGTGAGGATTGCCTGCGACGTGCGCTTCGGCGACGTGCGCCCAGGTCTCCCCCGTCGCCCGGTTCACAGTTGGTCGCGCCGTCACACCCGGGGCAGGGACTCCACCCCGATGCCCCCCTCGATCGCCAGGATCCGGTGCAGCCGGGTGGCCACGAGCAGGCGCTGCATCTGCGGCGGCACGCCGCGCAGCACCAGGCGGCGGCCGCAGCGGCCGGCCCGGCGATGGGCGCCCATGATCACCCCGAGTCCGGTGGCGTCCCAGGAGTCGAGTGCGGACAGATCGAGCACGAGGTCGCCGACGCCGTCGTCGACAGCCGAGTGCAGGACCGTACGGGCGTCCGCCGCGCTGCGGACGTCGAGGCGGCCCCCGACGACCAGCTCGGCGTGGTCGCCCCTGATGTACATATGCGCTCCCCGTGAGTGCGGATGCGTACTCCGTGATGTCCGTTGATGCCACCTCTGACTGCGTGAAGCACCAAGAGGTTGCCGTCTGTAAGCGAACCGATACCGAATTCACCCCCGGGAGTGAAACTCCCGGGGCCTGTGCGACTTCGGTGGCAGGAAGTGACTGAAAATCAGGCCCGGACGTGGCTGAAGATCAGTACGAGTAGAAGCCCTGCCCGCTCTTGCGGCCGATGTCACCGGCGTCAACCATCCGGCGCATCAGCTCCGGCGGAGCGAACTTCTCGTCCTGCGACTCGGTGTAGATGTTGCTGGTGGCGTGCAGCAGGATGTCGACGCCGGTGAGGTCCGCCGTGGCGAGCGGGCCCATGGCGTGGCCGAAGCCCAGCTTGCAGGCGAGGTCGATGTCCTCGGCGGTCGCCACGCCCGACTCGTAGAGCTTGGTCGCCTCGACGACGAGCGCCGAGATGAGCCGGGTGGTGACGAAGCCGGCCACGTCGCGGTTCACGACGATGCAGGTCTTGCCGACGGACTCGGCGAACTCCCGCGCGGTGGCGAGGGTTTCGTCGCTGGTCTTGTAGCCGCGGACGAGTTCGACGAGTTGCATCATCGGCACCGGCGAGAAGAAGTGCACGCCCACGACGCGCTCGGGTCGCTCCGTGGCCGCCGCGATCTTGGTGATCGGGATGGCGGAGGTGTTGGAGGCGAGCACGGTGTCCTCGCGCACGAGCTTGTCAAGGGTGCGGAAGATCTCGTGCTTGACCTCGAGCTTCTCGAAGACGGCCTCGACGACGACATCGGCGTCCGCCGCGGCGTCCAGGTCCGTGGTCGCGGTGATGCGGCCGAGGGCGGCGTCGGCGTCGTGCGCCGCCAGCTTGCCCTTGCTCACGAACTTGTCGTACGACGCCTTGATGCCGTCGGTGCCACGCGCCAGCGCCTCGTCGGTGACGTCGCGCAGGACGACTTCCCAGCCCGCCTGGGCGGAGACCTGGGCGATGCCGGAACCCATGAGACCGGCGCCGATGACGGCGAGCTTCCGTGCCACTGTGCGACTCCCCTTTGAAACGCTGACAGGCTGTTCCTGTATGTCACTCGCGGACACTAGCGTTCGTGAGGCGTCGTGTAAGGGGTTAGTAACGCGTGTCACGTCTCACGGGGTGAGACGCCCGTCACGCCCTCGACTCCTTGCGGCGCGGCGCAGGTTGGCCGGTCGCTTGCGACCACCGGTCAGTGGGTGTCCGGCCGGGTGCGGGCCCTTCCGTGCAGCAGGAGGTAGAAGGTGTACAGCGACTCCTGCGGGCCGCCCGCCTCGAAGCGGTTGACCACCTTGCCGAGGGGGTTCCAGACCCGCCCGTCCGGCATGCGCACCCCGACGGGCCGGCCGAAATAGGCGCGCTGACCGGCGTCGAAGTCGACCCACACGGCGCCCGCGCGGCGCACGAGGACCTCACCTACGTAGGTACCGAGCCCGAAGAGCGTCTCGCGCGCCCGCTCGGGCCGGGCGCCACCCTTGCGCAGGCCGTCGATCAGGAAGTCCACGACGCGCAGACTCGCCACGGAGTAGTCGAGCGGCAGCCTGTTGCGTGCGGTGACTCGTGCCACGAACGCAGCGGCGTACGACCGCATCTCCCGTGCACACGGCTCCCGTTGCTCCACCTCGGCCATGGGCCCCCACCCCTGTCGCGCGGTTGCGGGGCCCCGGCGGAACCCCCTGAGAACCAGCGGGCCGGGCCTCAGGAACAACACGGGTAACGGGCGAGCCTAATCTCACACAGTGAAGTCTCAGCTGTCGTGCAACCTTTTGACGTGTCGCTTGTCGGGGAGGTCGACAGGGTCACCGCGCGCCCTCGGGCAGGGCCACGGCGCCGGTGAACACGCCGCGGTTGTCGGCGCGCACCTCCTGGCTCATCGTGATGTCGCCGCCCTGGAACGGGACGAGGAACGTGAAGGCGTACCGGTGCGAGGTGAGCCGGTATCCGTGGGCCGCGTCCAGGTCCCAGGTCTCGGTGAAGCTCTGAAGAGTGATCCGGCCGTCGGTGGCCGTCACACCGGCCTTCCGCAGCTGATCGAGCGTGGGCTCCACCTCCCGGACCGCCCGCTCGAGCGCGGGGCGCGTCCGGGCGGCGGACAACTGCCAGCCGGAGGCGGTGACTTGAAGCCGTACGGTGCCGCCCGTACGACTCACCTCGGCGCTCTTGGCGTACGCCGCGAAGGCGTCCAGCTCGGCGACGGGATCCTCCACGTCGTCGGCGATGGCGGTGTCGGACAACGGCCCCTTCTTCCAGGCCCCGGCGCCCTGCTTCACGTACCCGGTCCCGCCGACGACGTACACCAGCTCCTGCTCGCGCTCGCCCTTGCTGCTGGTGATCGTGCCGGTCTGCTCGAGCGCCATGGGGGCGGTGGTGCGGTGGACGGTGCCGCTGTACGTGGCGGCGGTGGGCGCCTGCCCGCGCATGGCGACGGACTCGCTGCCGCGCATGGCGAAGGTCCACCCCTTCTCGCCGCGCATGCCCTGCCGGGCCCGGGCGACGAACTGCGCGGCGGTCCTCGGCTGCGGGGCGGGCCTGGCCTTCGCGTCGGAGTGCGGCGTACGGCCGTCGGTCGCGCTCTGCGCCGATTCGTGCGGCCGGGTCGGCTTCTCCTTCCCGGCGTGCGAGGAACATCCGGACAGGGCCACGGCGGCGGCGACGGACACGGCCACCACGGTGTGGGGCCTGCTCGGGCGGAGACGAATTCCGGACGACAAGGAACAACCCTTCGGGTCGGGCAGGGGCACGATCGCGGCGGTTATACCTCAGCCGCGAAGGCGGCGGCGAGCGAGCGGACAATCCAGACGAACGGGTCGCCGACCGACCCGGTGAGCGAGGCTGCTCTTAGGCTGGTGACATGGTCAATCTGACGCGCATCTACACCAGGACCGGCGACAAGGGCACGACCGCCCTCGGCGACATGAGCCGGGTCGCCAAAACCGATCTGCGAATCTCGGCGTACGCCGACGCCAACGAGGCGAACGCGGTGATCGGTACGGCGATCGCGCTGGGCGCACTGGACGAGGAGGTCGTCAAGGTCCTCACCCGGGTGCAGAACGACCTTTTCGACGTGGGGGCGGACCTGTCGACGCCGGTGGTGGAGAACCCGGAGTTCCCGCCGCTGCGCGTGGAGCAGTTCTACATCGACCGGCTGGAGGCGGACTGCGACCGCTTCAACGAGAAGCTGGAGAAGCTGCGCTCCTTCATCCTCCCCGGCGGCACACCCGGCGCGGCCCTGCTCCACCAGGCCTGCACGGTCGTCCGCCGCGCCGAACGCTCGACCTGGGCGGCCCTCGAGGCCCACGGCGACATCATGAACCCCCTCACGGCGACCTACCTCAACCGCCTCTCGGACCTCCTCTTCATCCTGGCCCGCACGGCGAACCAGGCAACGGGGGACGTCCTGTGGGTGCCCGGCGGCGAACGCTGACCGCACCCCCTCCGGCCGGGGGTCAGGAGGTTGCCCCGGAGGGTGCGGCATCCTGGCCCGCACGGCGAACAAGGCGACCGGCGACGTGCTGCGGGTACCGGGCGGGGTGCGCCGACGGCGCCGGTGTCACGGGCGTAGTGTGCCGCGCGCCTGTGCCGGGTCCTTCTTCGGCCAGATCAGGTACGTCAGCGCGATCAGCCCGTGGACGACCGTGACCCGCAGTGCCGTCCACTGGAAGGACCGGAGCGACGACGTGTCGCCGTCGCCCACGTACCAGACCGCGCCCTGGAGCAGCGCACCTGAAACCGCCGCCGCGAGGGCCGTGCGCAGCCACAGCCGGCCCTCGTGGCGGGCACGGGGCAGGCCGTGACGGGGCGGCTTCGGCGGGGGCGGACCGCCCGCGAGGCGGTGCTCGGCGTGGCCGTCCAGCCAGCGGACGGTGTGGGGGCCGTAGGCGACCGTGAAGCCGATGTAGAGCGCCGCCAGGCCGTGTTCCCAGCCCGGTTCGGCGCCGTTCCCGAGATCGACGGTCGTCACCGCGAACAGCACCAGTTCCAGGAGTGGTTCGCACAGCAGCAGGACGACACTCGTACGGCGCCGGTTCAGCAGATAACGGACGGCCAGGCCGAGTGCCAGCAGCACCCAGAAGCCGGCCTCGCAGGCGACGATCAGCGCGACGATCACGACTCGCTCCCTTCGGTCGTCCCCCAGCCTCCGCTCGGGATCCGCCGGTTTCGTCGTCACCGGTGACGACCCGGCGGTACATCGAACGATGCAGTCAGGGACCCTTCCTCGGGAGCACGCGCACGGCACGTGTGCCGTGTTGGATGGGGTCATGGCCGCTCCACTGCCCCGCCCGCACCACGACGACGTACGCATCGCCGTGGGCGGACTGCTCGGCGGGCTGCTGCTGATGGCCGTCGGCCTGCACGACCGGACCCCCCACGACCCGGTGTCCGTCCTCGACCAGGACTGGGCGGTCGCCATTCCGCTGGTCGTGACGGCCGGCTGCGAACTGCTGCGCCGTACACGTCCGCGCACCGCCCTGCTCGTCGGGACGGGCGCGATCACCGCGGACCTGTTCACCCGGGGCAACCTGGCCACCCTGGTCATGTTCACCGACCTCGTCTACGCGTCCGTGCTGTACGGCTCCCCCGCCGCGGCCCGTCGCATCCCCTGGATCACGGGCCTGCTCACCGTGACCGGCACCGTCGTCCCGGTCGTGGCCTGGCGCACACCGCAGGCACTGCTGATCGGAGCGTCCGTCGGACTGGTCGCCCTGGTCCCCGCGGCCACCGGCTGGGTGGTGCGCAACCACCGTGACACCGCCGTCGCCGAGCGCCTGCGCGCCGAACAGACCGCGCTGCTCGCCGAGATGGACCGCACCCAGGCGGTCACCGCCGAACGTGCGCGCATGGCACGGGAGCTGCACGACATGGTCGCGGGCCACATGTCCGCCATCGCGCTGCACGCCACGGCAGCGCTGGCCATCGACGACCCGAAGACCTCCCGCGAGGCGCTCACCGTGGTCCGCGAGAACAGCGTGGCGGGACTCGCGGAGATGCGGCGGCTGATCGGCATCCTACGCGACAGCGGCGGCGAGCACGAACCGGCGCCCGTGCCCACCCTCGACGGACTGGGCTCGCTGGTCGAGAGCGCCCGCGCGGGCGGCCTGGACGTCACCCTCGACGCCGACCACGGCCCGGTCCCCGCGCCGGTCGAGCTCGCGGCCTACCGGATCGTGCAGGAGTCCTTGACCAACGCCCTCAAGCACGCCCGGCCGGGCCGCGTCACCGTCACCCTGGCCCGGCGGGACGGTGTCCTCGACGTGCGCGTGACCAGCCCGTTCGGCCACCGGGACGGCCCCCGTGCCCCCGGTCTGGGCGCGGGCCTCGTCGGCATGCAGGAGCGGGCCGCCCTGCTCGCCGGAACCTTCGACGCCGGGCCTGCGGGCGATCTGTGGACCGTGCGCGCCGCACTCCCCCTGCCCGAAGGAGATCCCGGATGATCCGCGTCCTGGTGGCCGAGGACCAGTCAGCCGTGCGTGCCGGGCTGGTGCTCATCCTGGACAGCGCGCCCGACGTCGAGGTCGTCGGTGAGGCGGCGGACGGCGAGCGGGCGGTGGCGCTCGCCCGTGAACTGCGGCCCGACCTGGTGCTGATGGACGTTCAGATGCCGCGCCTGGACGGGGTGTCGGCGACCCGGCAGGTGGTCGCGGAAGAGCTGTCGGACGTCCTCGTGCTGACCACGTTCGACCTGGACGAGTACGTCTTCGGGGCGCTGCGCGCCGGGGCCGCCGGGTTCCTGCTGAAGAACACGGAGGCGAAGGACCTGCTGGAGGCGGTCCGCACCGTGGCCCGCGGGGAGGGCATCGTCGCTCCGGCCGTCACCCGGCGGCTGATCGCCGAGTTCGCCGCCGGGCCGGTGCGGGGTGTGAGCGCCGCCCCCGCCGCCCTCGAGGCACTGACACGACGTGAGCGCGAGGTCCTGTCCTGCCTGGGCGAGGGGCTGTCCAACGCGGGCATCGCCGAGCGGCTCGACATGGCGGAGGGCACGGTGAAGACACACGTCAGCCGTCTGCTGGGCAAGCTCGGACTGCGCAGCCGCGTCCAAGCAGCCGTACTGGCACAGGAGTTGGGGATCTAGCAGGGCACAAAGGCACTGGTCCAGACCTATTGACCTATGGTCCAGACCTTTCTATTCTCGCCGCACTGCGGGCGTGAAGGCTCAGTCATGCCCCGATACCCCCGATCGAAGAGGGAGGCGCACCATGCGCTTCAGACACAGAGCCGCGGCAGGGTTCGCGACGCTGTTGCTCCCCCTGGCCGGACTGGTCGGTCTCGCGAGTCCGGCACACGCCGCGGCCAACGCGACCGCCACCTACGCCAAGACCCAGGACTGGGGCACCGGCTTCGAGGGCAAGTGGACGGTGAAGAACACCGGCACCACGGCCATCAGCTCCTGGACCGTCGAGTGGGACTTCCCCTCGGGCACGTCGGTGACCTCCGCCTGGGACGCCGACGTCACGTCCTCCGGCACCCGCTGGACGGCCAAGAACAAGTCCTACAACGGCTCCATCGCCCCCGGCGCGTCCGTGTCCTTCGGCTTCAACGGCGCGGGATCCGGCTCCCCGTCCAACTGCAAGCTGAACGGCGACAGTTGCGACGGCACGACGGTCCCCGGCGACGCGGCACCCTCCGCGCCGGGCACCCCGACCGCCTCGGACATCACCGACACCTCGGTGAAGCTCAGCTGGAGCGCGGCCACCGACGACAAGGGCATCAAGAACTACGACGTCCTGCGCGGCGGCACCAAGGTCGCGACGGTGACGACGACGTCGTACACGGACACCGGTCTGACCGCCGGCACCGACTACTCCTACACCGTGCAGGCCCGTGACACCGCCGACCAGACAGGGCCGGTCAGCGGCGCGGTCGCCGTCCACACCACCGGCGGCGGCACCACTCCCCCGCCCACCGGCGGCGACAAGGTCAAGCTCGGGTACTTCACCGAGTGGGGCATCTACGGCCGCAACTACAACGTCAAGAACCTGGTGACGTCCGGCTCGGCCGCGAAGATCACGCACATCAACTACGCGTTCGGCAACGTCACCAACGGCCAGTGCGCGATCGGCGACTCCTACGCCGACTACGACAAGGCGTTCACCGCCGACCAGTCGGTGAACGGCGCGGCCGACACCTGGGACCAGCCGTTGCGCGGCAACTTCAACCAGCTCCGCCAGCTGAAGGCCAAGTACCCGAACATCAAGGTGCTGTGGTCGTTCGGCGGCTGGACCTGGTCCGGCGGCTTCGCGCAGGCCGCGGCCAACCCGGCCGCGTTCGCCCAGTCCTGCTACAACCTGGTCGAGGATCCGCGCTGGGCCGATGTCTTCGACGGCATCGACATCGACTGGGAGTACCCGAACGCCTGCGGTCTGTCCTGCGACACCAGCGGAACGGCCGCCTTCAAGAACCTGATGTCCGCGCTGCGCGCCAAGTTCGGCTCCGGCAACCTGGTCACCGCCGCGGTCACGGCCGACGGTTCCTCCGGCGGCAAGATCGACGCCGCTGACTACGCGGGCGCGGCCCAGTACGTCGACTGGTACAACGTGATGACGTACGACTTCTTCGGCGCCTGGGACGCACAGGGCCCGACCGCCCCGCACTCCCCGCTCAACTCCTACAGCGGCATCCCGCGGGCCGGCTTCACCACGGCCGACGCGATCGCCAAGTACAAGTCGAAGGGCGTGCCCGCGAGCAAGCTGCTCGTCGGCATCGGCTTCTACGGCCGCGGCTGGACCGGCGTCACCCAGGACGCCCCGGGCGGCACGGCCACGGGCCCGGCGGCCGGCACCTACGAGCAGGGCATCGAGGACTACAAGGTGCTCAAGACGTCCTGCCCGGCCACCGGCACCGTCGCCGGCACGGCGTACGCGCACTGCGGCAGCAACTGGTGGTCGTACGACACCCCGGCCACCATCGGCACGAAGATGGCGTGGGCCAAGACCCAGGGTCTGGGCGGCGCGTTCTTCTGGGAGTTCAGCGGTGACACCAGCAACGGCGAGCTGGTGAGCGCCATCAACAGCGGGCTGTCGTAGGAGAGTTCGCCAGGCGTTAAGCCACATTGACGCGCTGACCGGGCGGGGCTGCCTCCAGCCACGCGAGAAATCCGGTCAGCGCGTCTTCGCTCATGGCCAGTTCGAGGCGCGTGCCCCGGTGGGTGCAGGCGAGGATGACGGCGTCGGAGAGCAGTGCCAGCTCCTCCTCGCCGTCGGGGACACGGCGGCCGGTCACCTCGATCGCCGCACGCTCCAGGACCCGACGCGGGCGGGGAGCGTACGAGAAGACGCGGTACCACTCGATGCGGTCGCCGTTGTAGCGGGCGACACCGTAGCTCCAGCCCTTGCCGCCGGTGTCCGGTTTCTCGGGCACGTCCCAGCGCAGCGAACAGTCGAAGGTGCCGCCGGAGCGCTGGATGAGTCTGCGGCGCAGGCCGAACAGGAACAGTCCCACCACCACGACCGCGACCACGAGTCCGGACACAGTCAGAGCGAGGACCATCGGCACCGACCTCCTCGTCTCCTAGGTAATGGAACGGAAAAAACACCCACATCTGCCTCAGCCGCGGCCGGGTACCGGATTGCTCCGGTCCCGGCCGCGGCTGAGTGACGTCATCACACGGCGCTCCCCAGAGCCTAGAGGGCCCGGGAGGTGCCTCCGGTCAGCGCACCGACACAGCGCGCAGCCGGACCTCGGCGCGGCGCTGGGCGTGGGCGTCCGCCTCCGCCTCCGCGCGCTCGAGCGCCCGCTCCGCGCGCTGGACATCGATCTCGTCCGACAACTCGGCGATCTCGGCCAGCAGCGACAGCTTGTCGTCCGCGAACGAGATGAAACCGCCGTGCACCGCGGCGACGACCGTTCCACCATCACTCGTACGGATGGTCACCGGGCCCGACTCCAGCACACCGAGCAGCGGCTGATGACCGGGCATGACGCCGATGTCGCCGGACGTGGTGCGCGCGACGACCAGGGTGGCCTCGCCGGACCAGACCTGGCGGTCGGCGGCGACCAGCTCGACGTGCAGCTCAGCAGCCAAGGTTGGCTCCTCGGGTCACCACCCGGCGGTTCTGCCGGGTGTTGGGGTCAATTCTAGAGGGCGTGCATGAGGGGGCGGGACGTGCCCGCCCCCTCATGCAGAGCGCGTGGCTCAGGAGACGCCCAGCTCCTTGGCGTTGGCCTTGAGGTCCTCGAGGCCACCGCACATGAAGAACGCCTGCTCCGGGAAGTGGTCGTACTCACCGTCGATGATCGCGTTGAAGGCCGCGATCGACTCGTCCAGCGGGACGTCCGACCCGTCGACGCCGGTGAACTGCTTGGCGACGTGGGTGTTCTGGGACAGGAAGCGCTCCACGCGACGGGCACGGTGGACGACGAGCTTGTCCTCCTCGCCCAGCTCGTCGATACCGAGGATCGCGATGATGTCCTGGAGGTCCTTGTACTTCTGGAGGACCGTCTTCACGCGCATGGCCGCGTTGTAGTGGTCCGCCGAGATGTAGCGCGGGTCCAGGATCCGGGACGTGGAGTCCAGCGGGTCCACGGCCGGGTAGATGCCCTTCTCGGAGATCGGACGGGACAGAACCGTCGTCGCGTCGAGGTGGGCGAACGTGGTGGCCGGGGCCGGGTCGGTCAGGTCGTCCGCGGGGACGTAGATCGCCTGCATCGAGGTGATCGAGTGACCGCGGGTCGAGGTGATGCGCTCCTGGAGGAGACCCATCTCGTCGGCCAGGTTCGGCTGGTAACCCACCGCGGACGGCATACGGCCGAGCAGCGTGGAGACCTCGGAACCGGCCTGCGTGAAGCGGAAGATGTTGTCGATGAAGAACAGCACGTCCTGCTTCTGGACGTCACGGAAGTACTCGGCCATGGTGAGGCCGGCCAGCGCGACGCGCAGACGGGTGCCCGGGGGCTCGTCCATCTGACCGAAGACCAGAGCGGTCTTGTCGATGACGCCCGAGTCGGACATCTCCTCGATGAGGTCGTTGCCCTCACGGGTGCGCTCACCGACACCGGCGAACACGGAGACACCGTCGTGGTTGTTGGCGACTCGGTAGATCATCTCCTGGATGAGCACCGTCTTGCCGACGCCGGCACCGCCGAACAGGCCGATCTTTCCGCCCTTGACGTACGGGGTGAGCAGGTCGATGACCTTGACGCCCGTCTCGAACATCTCGGTCTTCGACTCGAGCTCGTCGAAGTTCGGGGCCTTGCGGTGGATCGGCCAGCGCTCACCGTCGTAGGTCTCGTCGACGTTCAGCACCTCGCCGAGGGTGTTGAACACCTTGCCCTTGGTGAAGTCGCCGACCGGCACCGAGATCGCGGCGCCCGTGTCGGTCACCGGGGCCTGGCGGACCAGACCGTCGGTGGGCTGCATGGAGATGGTGCGGACCAGGCCGTCACCCAGGTGCTGGGCGACCTCCAGGGTCAGCGTCTTCTTCTCGCCCTGGTTCGCCGGGTCGGAGACCTCGACATGCAGAGCGTTGTAGATGTCCGGCATCGCGTCGACGGGGAACTCCACGTCGACGACCGGGCCGATGACCCGGGCGACGCGGCCCGTAGCCGTCGCGGTCTCAACAGTGGTGGTCATTTATCGGTCACTCCCCGCGGTCGCGTCGGCCAGGGCGCTCGCGCCACCGACGATCTCGCTGATTTCCTGGGTGATTTCGGCCTGGCGGGCCGCGTTGGCAAGCCGGGAGAGGCTCTCGATGAGCTCACCCGCGTTGTCGGTGGCCGACTTCATCGCGCGCCGCGTGGCGGCGTGCTTGGAAGCGGCCGACTGGAGCAGCGCGTTGTAGACACGGCTCTCCACATAGCGCGGCAGCAGGGCGTCGAGGACGTCCTCCGCCGACGGCTCGAAGTCGTACAGCGGGAGGATCTCGCCCGCGGGCTTCTCCTCCGCCACTTCCTCGAGGCGCAGCGGCAGCAGCCGGGCGTCGAGCGCCGTCTGCGTCATCATCGACACGAACTCGGTGTAGACGATGTGGAGTTCGTCCACGCCGCCGTCCGCCGCGTCCTTCTCGATGGCCTCGATCAGGGGCGCGGCGACCTGCTTGGCGTCCGCGTACGTGGGCTCGTCGGTGAAGCCGGTCCACTGCTCCGCGATCTTGCGCTCACGGAAGTTGTAGTGGGCCACACCGCGGCGGCCGACGATGTACATGTCGACCTCCTTGCCCTCGCGCTCCAGGCGCTCGGTCAGCTGCTCCGCCGCCTTGATGGAGTTGGAGTTGAAGGCGCCGGCCAGACCGCGGTCGCTCGTGAGGAGCAGGACCGCGGCACGGGTCGGGTTCTCCGTCTCCGTGGTGAGCGGGTGCTTGATGTTCGAACCCGTACCGACCGCCGTGACCGCGCGGGTGAGCTCGGTCGCGTACGGCGTGGAGGCCGCCACCTTGCGCTGCGCCTTGACGACGCGCGAGGCGGCGATCATCTCCATCGCCTTGGTGATCTTCTTGGTCGCGCTGACGGATCGGATGCGACGCTTGTAGACCCGGAGCTGGGCTCCCATGAGTCAGGTCCCTTCCTTACGTCACTTGGCGGCAGCGGCAGGAGTGTCCTCGCCGAGCAGCTTGCCGTCCGAGGTCTCGAACTGCTTCTTGAAGTCCGCGATGGCGTCGGCGGCGGCCGTGAGCGTGTCGTCCGACATCTTGCCACCCTCCTTGATGGAGGTCATGAGGCCCTGCTCCTTGCGGTGCAGGTACTCCAGCAGCTCCTTCTCGAAGCGGCGGATGTCGGCGACCGGGACGTCGTCCATGCGGCCGGTGGTGCCGGCCCACACGGAGACGACCTGGTCCTCGGTGGCCATCGGCTGGTACTGGTCCTGCTTCAGCAGCTCGACCATGCGCTGACCGCGCTCCAGCTGGGACTTGGAGGCGGAGTCCAGGTCGGAACCGAAGGCGGCGAACGCCTCCAGCTCACGGAACTGGGCCAGGTCGACGCGGAGACGGCCGGAGACCTGCTTCATCGCCTTGTGCTGCGCGGAACCACCGACTCGGGAGACGGAGATACCGACGTTCAGCGCGGGGCGCTGACCGGCGTTGAACAGGTCCGACTCCAGGAAGCACTGGCCGTCGGTGATCGAGATGACGTTGGTCGGGATGAACGCCGAGACGTCGTTGGCCTTGGTCTCGACGATCGGCAGACCGGTCATCGAGCCCTTGCCCATGTCGTCGGAGAGCTTCGCGCAACGCTCCAGCAGACGGGAGTGCAGGTAGAAGACGTCACCGGGGTAGGCCTCGCGGCCCGGCGGGCGGCGCAGCAGCAGGGACACGGCGCGGTAGGCGTCGGCCTGCTTCGAGAGGTCGTCGAAGATGATGAGGACGTGCTTGCCCTCGTACATCCAGTGCTGGCCGATGGCCGAACCGGTGTAGGGCGCCAGGTACTTGAAGCCGGCCGGGTCGGACGCCGGGGCGGCGACGATGGTCGTGTACTCCAGCGCGCCGGCCTCTTCCAGGGCACCGCGCACGGACGCGATGGTGGAGCCCTTCTGGCCGATGGCGACGTAGATGCAGCGGACCTGCTTGTTCACGTCGCCCGAGCGCCAGTTGTCGCGCTGGTTGATGATCGTGTCGACGGCCAGGGCGGTCTTGCCGGTCTGGCGGTCGCCGATGATCAGCTGACGCTGGCCGCGGCCGACCGGGGTCATGGCGTCGACGGCCTTGTAGCCGGTCTCCATCGGCTCGTGCACCGACTTGCGCTGCATGACCGTGGGGGCCTGCAGCTCGAGGGCGCGGCGGCCGGTGGTCTCGATCTCGCCGAGACCGTCGATCGGGTTACCGAGCGGGTCGACGACGCGGCCGAGGTAGCCCTCGCCGACCGCGACGGAGAGGACCTCGCCGGTACGCGTGACCGGCTGGCCCTCCTCGATGCCGCTGAACTCGCCGAGGACGATGGCGCCGATCTCGCGCTCTTCCAGGTTGAGCGCGAGGCCGAGGGTGCCGTCCTCGAACTTCAGCAGTTCGTTGGCCATGGCCGAGGGCAGACCCTCGACCTTCGCGATGCCGTCGCCGGCAAGGGTGACCGTACCGACCTCCTCGCGCGAGGCCGCGTCCGGCTTGTACGACTGGACGAAGTTCTCCAGCGCGTCCCGGATCTCCTCCGGCCGGATCGTGAGCTCCGCCATCTGGGTTCCCTGCTCTCCTTGTTGGGCCCGAAGTTTCACTTGGGGGGTATTCCACGAGTCGGGGACTCCCCCCAATAAGAGGTGAATCCTCTGCACGGCCCAACCAGGGCCGTAATCAGTTCGTACTGCTTGTTGAGTTGCTGCTAGCTCGCCATGCGGCGGGCGGCGTCCTCGAGCCGGTCCGCGAGGGAGCCGTTGATGACCTCGTCACCGACCTGCACCCGGATCCCGCCGACGACATCGGGGTCGACGTCGAGGTTGAGGTGCATCGTGCGGCCGTAGAGCTTCGCCAGGGCGGCGCCCAGGCGTCGCTTCTGCGTGTCGCTCAGCGGCACCGCCGAGGTGACGACGGCGACCACCCGGTTCTGCCGGTCCGCAGCAAGCTTGGACAGGGACTCGAGTCCAGCTTCCAGGCTACGTCCCCGCGGCGCGGTCACAAGGCGCGTCACCAGACGCTCGGTGGTCACGTCGGCCCGGCCGCCGAGCAGCCGGTGCAGCAGCTCGACCTTGGCCGACGGGGTGGCCCCCCGGTCGGTCAGCGCGGCGCGCAGCTCGGTGTTCGAGGAGATGATCCGGCCGAACCGGAACAGCTCGTCCTCGACGCTGTCGAGCCGGTCCGCCCGCTGAGCGGCCGTGAGGTCGGCGACGTTCGCGAGCTCCTCCAGCGAGTCCACCAGGTCGCGGGGCTGCGACCAGCGGGAGCGGACCAGGCCCGACACCAGGTCGACGGTGTTGCCGCCGACCTGTCCGCCGAGCAGGCGTCCGACGAGCTCGGCCTTGGCCTCACCGGGCTGCGCCGGGTCGGTGAGGACCCGACGCAGCGACACCTCGCGGTCGAGCAGCGCGGTGACGGCCGCCAGCTCGTCGGCGAGCTGCGCCGCGTCCACGGACGTGTTGTCCGTCAGCGCGTCGAGCCGCTCACGTGCGGCTGCCAGTGCCTCGCGGCTCGCTCCGTTCATCGCGTGGCCTCGGCCTTCTCCTCGAGCTCGTCGAGGAAGCGGTCGATCACACGGCTCTGGCGGGCGTGGTCCTCAAGGGACTCACCGACGAGCTTGCCGGCCAGTTCGGTGGCGAGCTTGCCGACGTCCTGGCGCAGCGCGGACGCGGCGGCCTTGCGGTCGGCCTCGATCTGCGCGTGACCTGCGGTGACGATCTCCTCACGCTGCCGCTGGCCTTCCGCGCGCATCTCGGCGATGAGCGTGGCGCCCTGCTCCTGCGCCTCCTGGCGCAGGCGTGCGGCCTCGTGCCGGGCCTCGGCGAGCTGAGCCTTGTACTGCTCGAGCACGCTCTGGGCCTCGGTCTGCGCGGCCTCGGCCTTCTCGATACCGCCCTCGATGGCCTCGCGCCGCTGCTCCAGAACCTTGTTGATGTTCGGGAGGAGCTTCCAGGCGAGGAAGCCGAAGACGATGACGAAGGCGAGCAGGCCGATGACGAGCTCGGGGATCGGCGGGACGAGAGGGTTCTCCTTCCCCTCGGCCGCCAGAATGAGCAGCTGGCTCATGTCAGTGCCTTTCGTCTAGGGGGCTGTCGCTGATCGGTCGATCAGGTGCCGTAGACGAACGGCATGACCAGGCCGATGAGGGCGAGCGCCTCACAGAAGGCGAAGCCGAGGATCTGGTTGGCGCGGATCAGGCCGGCCGCCTCGGGCTGGCGGGCCAGGGCCTGGGTGCCGTTGCCGAAGATGATGCCGACGCCGACGCCGGGGCCGATGGCGGCAAGGCCGTAACCGATGGAACCGAGCGAGCCGGAGACGGCGGCAAGGGTCTGGGACATGCCAGTTCTTCCTTCTTCTTTACGGACCGGTGGGGGTTGGCCACCGGACGATCAGGGGGTGTGCGGGGCGCTCAGTGGTGCTCGGCGAGCGCGCCCTGGATGTAGGTGCACGTCAGCAGGACGAAGACGTACGCCTGCAGTGCCTGGATGAAGAGCTCGAAGGCCGTCATCACGATCGTCATGAGGAAGCTGACGCCGGCGTAGGCGATACCCACGCCATTCAGCAGGTACCAGCTGGCGATCGTGAAGAGCAGCAGCAGGGTGTGACCGGCGAACATGTTCGCGAAGAGTCGCACCGCGTGCGTGAACGGCCGCACCAGCAGGTTCGAGAAGAACTCGATGAGCATCGCGAGCGGCAGCACCGCACCGAGCGACTTGTCGTAGCCGGTGACGTTCTTGAAGAACCCGACGAACCCGTGCCGCTTGAAGGTCAGGGAGACCCACAGGACGTAGACGATCAGGGCCAGGACGAGCGGGTAGGCGATGATCGACGTCACCGGGAACTGGGCGACCGGGACGATCGACCAGAGGTTCATCATCCAGATGAAGAAGAACAGCGAGACGACCAGCGGGACGTACTTCTCGCCCTCCTTCTTGCCGATGGTCTCGTACACGACTCCGCGCCGGATGAAGTCGTAACCCGACTCCGCGACCATCTGCAGCTTGCCGGGGACGACCTTCGGCTTGCGGAAGGCGGCCCAGAAGAAGCCGATGACGATGATCGATCCGAGCAGAGCCAGCAGCATCGGCTTGTTGAAGTACACGTTGCTGTCCGCGTCGCCCCAGAGGGGCTTGAACAGGAACGAGTGCAGGCCGGGAGCGGGGAAGCCACAGCCGTCGAAGATGTGGCAGTCGGTCTCGAAGGCGAGCACCTGCGTCGGGTCAGCACTCACCGCGGGCTCCTTCAGCGTGGCGCATGGGTACGGCAACCTCGTTGTGTCGGCGCGGCGCGTGGCCGCGGGTCGGCACCGGACTGGTGTTACGGATGTGGGGGCGGCTGTGGGGCATCTCGCCTCGCGATTGAGCAGGCGTCAGCTCGGATGCCCGCGCCCGCGATGCCGCAGTTGGCACCGGACGATAGCAGGATCTCTCAGCCGTCCTTATCCCGGGCCTACCTCTCACGACGAGTGCCCCGACTTTTCGGGCTTGTCGCCCGTCGAGGAGGAGGTCGGTTCGGGCTCGACGTAGAGGATCTTGGACTTCATGTGCGCACGCGTCTGCGCCGCGATCCACGTGAGGGTGGCGGCGACGAGCGTGAGCGCGAAGGCCTTGGGGTTGAACAGCGTGGTGTTCTTGAACGCCGCGACGAAAACGAACAGCAGCAGGATCTGAGCCGCGTAGAGCATCAGACCCATGGCCTGGAACAGATGCGGAAGCGATTTAGCAGTGCGCTGCAGGGCGTAGAGACCGAGCCCCATGAAGAGGAGCACGACCAACGTCGCGACGACAGCCCCGATCGCCCCCTTGCCGCCCGCGACCACGGCGCTGACGACGGCGGCGAGCGCGCCGACGGCAGCCGTGGGCACGGCGGCCTGGGCCAGGATCCGGGCGTCATTGGACGGCATGGCGGCAACTCCGCTTTCACAGGGGGCAGGTGTCGTCATGGACGAGCGTAGTCCCAGGTCGAGTGGTGGAGACCTCTGGCCAAGGAACCTGTGCGTCACGGTCCTTCGGCCCTGCCCGGGGTTCTCGTGAACCGTATCACAAACTATTTGATGAGGTCTTTACCCGATGAGTGTGCTCGCTGTCACACATGAGACTGGGAGTGCGCGTCTGTGCAAAAATACGGCCAAGATGTCTGGTATTGGGGAGCTTTATTCCCCCACGACTTGGCAATGCTCTAGTCAGATTCTTACCTTGCGGCGTCGGCGCGATGTTCCGGCTTTCCGCCCGCCAGGAAGCGCGAACGGGGGCCGATCGCGGTCGCGCCGTTGACCCCGGTCACACCGGCGGCGACCGGAGTGCGCGGTTCGTCCTCGGCCGGCGTCGAGGCGTCACAGGCCGCTTCCGCGGCCGCGAGCGCGGCCGCCCTGCGGCGCCGGTAGCGGGGCGGCAGGAAGCCCTCCGCCCAGCGCGGGGCGCGCGGCGTGAACCGCGGCAGCAGGAGCAGCGCCAGGCCGATCGCGCTCAGGAAGACCACGCCGAGCACGATCCACATGGACGCCGAGTTCACCGAGTAGGCGAGCGCGCCGAAGGCGATCAGCGCCGACCAGAAGTACATGATCAGCACCGCCCTGCTGTGCGAGTGGCCGATCTCCAGGAGCCGGTGGTGCAGGTGCCCGCGGTCGGCGGCGAACGGCGACTGGCCGCGCCAGGTGCGGCGCACGATGGCCAGCACCAGGTCGGCGGCCGGCACCGCGATGATCGTCAGCGGCAGCAGCAGCGGGATGTAGACCGGCACCGTCTGGTGCACGGCCGCCTTCTCGGAACCGGTGAACAGCGCGAGCGCGTCCGGGTCGACCTGCCCTGTGATGGAGATCGCACCCGCCGCCAGCACGAGCCCGATCAGCATCGAGCCGGAGTCGCCCATGAAGATCCGCGCCGGGTGCATGTTGTGCGGCAGGAAGCCCAGGCACATGCCCATCAGGATCGCCGCGAACAGGGTGGCCGGAGCGGCGGCCTCGATGCCGTACGAGTACCAGATGCGGTAGGCGTACAGGAAGAACGCGCAGGCCGCGATGCACACCATGCCGGAGGCGAGACCGTCGAGGCCGTCCACGAAGTTCACGGCGTTGATGGTGATGACGACGAGCGCGACCGTCAGCAGGGTGCCCTGCCACTGGGTCAGCGCCACGTTGCCGACACCCGGGACGGGCAGCCACAGGATCGTCAGACCCTGCATGACCATGACGCCCGCGGCGATCATCTGGCCGCCCAGCTTGATCAGGGCGTCGATCTCGAACTTGTCGTCCAGGACGCCGATCAGCCAGATCAGGGCAGCGCCGGAGAGCAGCGCCCGCGGCTCGTTCGACTTGGCGAAGACCTCGTTCAGATTGGTCAGATGGTCCGCTACCAGCAGGCCGGCGCACAGGCCGAAGAACATGGCGATACCGCCGAGGCGCGGAGTCGGCTCCCGGTGCACGTCACGTGCCCGGATCTCCGGCATGGCTCCCGCCACGATCGCGAACTTCCGTACCGGCCCTGTCAGCAGGTACGTCACCGCGGCCGTGACACAGAGCGTCAGCAGGTATTCACGCACGGGCTTCCCCACAGGTCTCGCTGGCCATCACAGCCCCACACCCTAGCGATGCACGCATATCCATGGGGACTGCCGGGTAGCGACGATGGTTGCACCCAAGGCTGTGAAGGCGGCGTATGGAGGTGCGTCTACCCCCGCTCAGCGGGGGTACGGCGGAAATCTACCGGCCAGCTCGCGCACCTCGTCACGGGCCCCCGCGGTGTCGATGTCCCCGCGCAGCACGCCCGCCATGAGCACGCCGATCCGGGCCAGCTCCGGCTCCCCCATGCCCTGGGTGGTCAGCGCGGCCGTGCCCAGGCGCAGGCCGCGGGCGTCGCCGTACGGCAGGGCGCAGCAGTCGAGGACCATCCCGGCGGCGGCGAGCCGGCCGCGGGCGGCACGGCCCTCGACGCCCAGGGGCGCCGGGTCGACGGTGATGAGGTGGGTGTCCGTACCGCCGGTGGTGACGGCCAGCCCCTCGGCGGCCAGTTCGGACGCCAGGACCCGGGCGTTGGCGACCACCTGATGGGCGTACGCGGTGAACGCCGGTGTCGCCGCCTCGCCGAACGCGACCGCCTTCGCGGCGATGGCGTTCATCTGGGCGCCGCCCTGGGTGAAGGGGAACACCGCACGGTCGACGCGCTCGGCCAGCTCGGCGCCGCACAGCAGCATCCCGCCGCGCGGCCCCCGCAGCACCTTGTGCGTGGTCGCGCACACGATGTCGGCGTACGGCACCGGGTTGGGCGCCGCTCCTCCCGCCACCAGGCCGATCGGGTGGGCGGCGTCCGCGATGAGGTAGGCGCCCACCTCGTCGGCGACCTCGCGGAAGAACGCGTAGTCGATGTGCCGGGGATAGGCGATCGAGCCGCACACGATCGCCTTCGGCCGGTGCGTGTGGGCCAGCGTCCGCACCTGGTCGTGGTCGATGAGCCCGGTCTCCGCGTCCACCCCGTACCCGACGAAGTCGAACCAGCGGCCGGAGAAGTTCGCGGGCGAGCCGTGGGTGAGGTGTCCGCCGTAGGGCAGCCCGAGGGCCAGGACTGTGTCTCCGGGGCGCAGAAGGGCTGCGTAGGCGGCCAGGACGGCGGAGGACCCGGAGTGCGACTGCACGTTGGCGTGGGCGGCGCCGAACAGCGCTCTGGCGCGCTCCACGGCGACCTGCTCGGCGACGTCGACGATCTCGCAGCCGCCGTGGTAGCGGGCGCCGGAATAGCCCTCGGCGTACTTGTTGGCCAGGGGTGAGCCGAGCGCGGCCAGGACGGCCGGTGACGTGAAGTTCTCGGCGGCGATCAGCTGCAAGGTGGTCGACTGCCGGTCCAGCTCGGCAAGGAGGATCTCGGCCAGCTCGGGATCCTGGCGCCGCAGGACATCGGTCTCGAGGGTAGGGGTGACCGACATGGCGGGCTCCCGGGGCGGTCGACGGTGACGTACGTCCAATGTAGGCCCGGGACCAGTGGGGTGCGCGGTCGTTGGTCCGTCCGATGACACCCGTGGGCACCGCGGTATCGGCCGCTCGGCCCAAGGCGGCCGCCGGCCGGCGTCACATGCGCGCGGGAACCCCGGTGAGCGCTGTGACCACGGGATCCAGCGCGTCGTGTATCTCGTCCCCGATCGACCGGAAGAACGTCAGGGGCGCCCCGTACGGGTCGTAGACCTCGTCGGCCTCCGCCGTCGGGGCCAGGAGCCACCCGCGTAGAGCGGCGGCCGCACGGACCAGGGCACGGGCGCGCTTGACCACGCCGTCCTCCAGGGGCGGCAGGGTCGCCGGGTCGATCGCCCGCACCAGGCGGGTGAACTCCTTCAGTGTGAAGGTGCGCAGGCCCGCCGAGTGGCCCATGGAGATCACCTGGGCGCGGTGGTCGCGGGTCGCCGTCAGCACCAGATCGGCCATGATCACGTGCTCGTCGAGCAGTTCCCGCCCGGTGAAGCCGGAGGCGTCCGCGCCGAACTCGCCCAGCACGGTGGCCGCGTTGGCCTCCATCGGCGCGCCCTCGTGGCCCCAGGTGCCCGCGCTCTCCACGATCAGCCCGCCGCCCAGCACGCCGAGCCGCTCCGTCACGAAATGGCGGGTCAGCCGCTCGGTGATGGGCGAGCGGCACACATTGCCGGTGCTGACGTGGAGGATGCGGAAACAGTCGCGCGGAAGCCCGACGAACGTCGTCGTGATCTCCGCGGCACTCTCCCCGTTGCCTATGCCACGCCCCGCGTCAGGGGCCGTCAATTCGCCACCTCGAGGTCGGGTACGACCTTCCGCAGCTCGTCCGGCGAGATCGCGCCCTCGCGCAGCAGCACCGGCACCTCGCGGGTGACGTCGACGATGGACGACGGCACGTTGCCCGAGGTCGGGCCGCCGTCGAGGTAGACGGAGACGGAGTCGCCGAGCATCTGCTGGGCGGCGTCGCAGTCCTCCGGCGCCGGGTGGCCGGTGAGGTTGGCGGAGGAGACGGCCATCGGGCCGACCTCGGTGAGCAGCTCGATGGCGACGGGGTGCAGCGGCATGCGCACGGCGACGGTGCCACGGGTGTCCCCCAGGTCCCACTGGAGGGACGGCTGGTGCCGGGCGACGAGCGTGAGGGCGCCCGGCCAGAACGCGTCGACCAGTTCCCAGGCCATCTCGGAGAAGTCCGTGACGAGGCCGTGCAGCGTGTTCGGGGAGCCGATGAGCACGGGGGTGGGCATGTTGCGGCCCCGGCCCTTGGCGTCCAGCAGGTCCGCCACGGCCTCCGAGGAGAACGCGTCGGCGCCGATGCCGTACACCGTGTCGGTCGGCAGGACCACGAGTTCGCCCCGGCGGACGGCCGACGCGGCTTCACGCAGACCCGTCGCGCGGTCGGTCGCGTCGTTGGTGTCGTATCGCCGTGCCATGTCTAGCTGGCCTCCTCGTACAGGTACTGCTGGGCTGAAGTCTGCGGGGTGCTCACGGCAGCGCCTTGCGGGCGGTCGCGAACCGGGGGCGGTTGTTGAGGTCGGGATGGTCGGCCGCGTCGGCCCAGCCCCGCTCCTCGGTGAAGATCCACGGCACCTGGCCGCCCTGGGTGTCGGCGTGCTCGATCACGACGACGCCGCCGGGGCGCAGCAGGCGGTGCGCGGTGCGTTCCAGGCCCCGGATGAAGTCGAGGCCGTCCTCGCCCGAGAACAGGGCGAGTTCGGGGTCGTAGTCCCGGGCCTCCGGGGCGACGTACTCCCACTCGGTGAGCGGGATGTACGGCGGGTTGCAGATGACGAGGTCGACCTGGCCGTCGAGGTCCGGGAAGGCGTCCAGGGCGTTGCCCTGGCGCAGGTCGACCCTGGAGCCCTCCATGTTCTTACGGGTCCACTGGAGGGCTTCCTCGGACAGCTCCACGGCGTGCACGCGCGAGCGCGGGACCTCCTGGGCGAGGGCGAGCGCGATGGCGCCGGAGCCGGTGCACAGGTCGACGATGAGCGGCTCGACCACGTCCATGGCGCGTACGGCGTCTATGGCCCAGCCGACCACCGACTCGGTCTCCGGGCGCGGCACGAACACGCCCGGGCCGACCTGGAGTTCCAGGTACCGGAAGTAGGCCCGCCCGGTGATGTGCTGCAGCGGCTCGCGCTGCTCGCGCCGGGCGATGACCTCCCAGTAGCGGGCGTCGAAGTCCGCGTCCTTCACGGAGTGCAGCGCGCCCCGCTTCACGCCGTGCACGAACGCGGCGAGCTCCTCCGCGTCGTTGCGCGGCGAGGGCACGCCGGCGTCGGCCAGCCGCTGGGTGGCTTGGGCCACCTCCGCGAGCAGCAGGTTCACGCTGGTCCTCCGTGTGTCAGTACGTCGTCACGCGCCTTACGCGGCTGCGAGCTTGGCGGCCGAGTCCGCGTCGACACAGGCCTGGATCACCGCGTCGAGATCGCCGTCCAGTACCTGGTCGAGGTTGTACGCCTTGAATCCGACGCGGTGGTCCGAGATGCGGTTCTCCGGGAAGTTGTACGTACGGATCTTCTCGGAGCGGTCGACCGTGCGGACCTGGCTGCGGCGGGCGTCGGCGGCCTCCCTCTCCGCCTCCTCCTGCGCCATGGCGAGCAGCCTGGAGCGCAGGATACGCAGTGCCTGCTCCTTGTTCTGCAGCTGGCTCTTCTCGTTCTGGCAGGAGGCGACGACTCCGGTCGGAATGTGCGTGATGCGCACCGCGGAGTCGGTCGTGTTGACGGACTGGCCGCCGGGACCGGAGGACCGGTAGACGTCGATGCGGAGGTCATTGGGGTTGATCTCCACGTCCACCTCCTCCGCCTCGGGGGTCACCAGAACACCGGCCGCCGAGGTGTGGATACGGCCCTGCGACTCGGTCGCCGGCACGCGCTGCACGCGGTGCACGCCGCCCTCGTACTTCAGGCGGGCCCACACGCCCTGGCCGGGCTCGGGGGTCTGGTTGCCCTTGGTCTTCACCGCGACCTGGACGTCCTTGTAGCCGCCCAGCTCGGACTCGGTGGCGTCGATGATCTCGGTCTTCCAGCCGACGCGCTCCGCGTAGCGCAGGTACATGCGCAGCAGGTCGCCGGCGAACAGCGCCGACTCGTCGCCGCCCGCGCCCGCCTTGATCTCCAGGATGACGTCCTTGTCGTCGCTGGGGTCGCGCGGGACGAGCAGCAGGCGCAGCTTCTCGGTCAGCTCCTCGCGCTGCTTCTCCAGCTCCTTGACCTCGGCGGCGAACTCCGGGTCGTCGGCGGCGAGTTCGCGCGCGGTCTCGATGTCGTCGCCGGTCTGCTTCCAGGAGCGGTACGTGGCGACGATCGGGGTGAGCTCGGCGTAGCGCTTGTTCAGCCTGCGCGCGTTGGCCTGGTCGGCGTGGACCGACGGGTCGGCGAGCTTCTTCTCCAGGTCGGCGTGCTCACCGACGAGTTCCTCGACGGCCTCGAACATGTTCGGCTCCTGTACTGCTGTGGAAAGGGAAGACGGGCGACCAAAAACGCCGGTCCCGGCACGCCCGTGACGGGACGCGGCCGTGGACCGGCGAAAAGGGGCTCGCTACTTCTTGGAGCCGGCAGCAGCCTTGCCGAAGCGGGCCTCGAAGCGGGCCACACGGCCACCGGTGTCGAGGATCTTCTGCTTGCCCGTGTAGAACGGGTGGCACTCGGAGCAGACCTCGGCCCGGATGGTGCCGGACTCGATGGTGCTACGGGTGGTGAACGACGCGCCGCAGGTGCAGCTGACCTGCGTCTCGACGTACGCGGGGTGGATGTCGCGCTTCAAGGTGTCTCCTAGGTTTCGGGAGGGCGCCGGGTCGCCGCCGCGGGGTGCGGATGCGTGAACCGGAGCCGACGTACCAGTCTGCCAGGACTGGCGCCATCCCCCAAAACCGGGGGTTGCCGTGATCTATTCCCCTGGGCCGGGGACGGGTCCGCCCATGGAGGTGCCTGGTCTTCGCCGTGGGCGGGTGCGGGCCTCCTGCGGCTTGTCGCGCCCACGCGGCGGAGCCGCGGATCGATCCAGCCGCGTGCCCCTAAGAGGCGCTCACCACGCCCTTGGCTTCACCGGTGGCCGTTCCCTTGGTGGCCGCCGCCGGTATCGGCCGGTCGTTCTTCAGGGCCTTCCAGATCAGGTCGGCCTTGGACTCGGACAGCAGGACGCGGTTGGGGTTCGCGGGGTCGTAGCGGACCGGCATCGTGACCATCTTCATGTGGGACGAGCTGACGCCCTTGAGGCCGTTCGCGAAGTCCGCCAGGGCGTTGACCGAGCCGAGGTCCGAGTCGGTGGTGACCGCCTTGGTGGCGGCGTCGGCGAGGTCGTACAGCTTCTTGGGGTTGCTGAGCACGCCGACGTGCTTGACCTGGTCGAGCAGCGCCTTGACGAACGCCTGCTGGAGCTGGATACGGCCCAGGTCGGAGCCGTCGCCGACGCCGTGCCGGGTACGGACCAGGCCGAGGGCCTGCCGGCCGTTCAGGGTGTGGGTGCCCGCCTCGAGGCTGAGGTGGCTCTGCGGGTCGTCGATGTTCTTGGTCGTGGTGACCGGGACGCCGCCGAGGTCGTCGATCAGCTTCTGGAAGCCGGTGAAGTCGACCTCGAGATAGTGGTCCATGCGCATGCCGGTGATGGACTCGACGGTCTTCACCGCGCAGGCCGCACCGCCCGTGGAGTAGGCGGAGTTGAACATCACGCCGGTCGCGGCCGGGTACGTGGTGCCCTTGGCGTCGGTGCACGAGGGGCGGTCGATCAGGGTGTCGCGCGGGACGGAGACCACACTGGCCCGCTCGTGACCCTTGTAGACGTGGACGATCATCGCCGTGTCGGAGCGGGCGCTGCCGTCGTCGGCGCCGCCGCCGAGCGACTTGTTGGCACCGGCGCGGGTGTCCGAACCGAGGACCAGGATGTTCTCGGAGCCGTTGTCGGCCTTCGTCGGCCGGTCGGCGCCGAGGGCCTGGTTGATGTCGATGCTCTTGATGTTGCCGTTGAGCTTGAAGTACACGTACCCCACGCCCGTCCCTCCCAGGACGACGATGCCGGCGGCCGTCCAGGCCGCGATCACCAGACCCTTGCGGCGCTTGCCGCCGGACCTGCGGTGACGCTGGCCGTCCGTGCCGGGCTCGGGTATGCCGGACTCCGGCGTGCTCTGGGCAGACATGGGCTCCTCGGTTCTGTTCCGGTCGGTTACCCCCTGCTGTCAGGGTCAGGCACGGTCGTCACCGCACCATCGTCACTCCGCCTGGTCAGACGGCGAAACTCGGGAAAGGGTTGCACAACGCACTGTGCCCGCCCGGTGAACGGGCGGGCACAGAATGTCAGGATCGGTTCCGGATGATCCGGGCTCACCTGGGATTTCAGCCCCAGATGTCGTACGCCTGGTAGCCGGTGCCGAGATTGACCCTTGTGCTGAAGATCTCACTGGTGGCCTTGCCGCTGCCCTTGTAGAGGTACAGCGTGCCGCTCTTCGTGCGGGCGAAGTAGTCGGCCTTGCCGTCACCGTTGAAGTCACCGACAGCGGCGAAGGCGTCGAAGCCGGTCCAGCCGGTGCGGACCTTCACCCGGGCCGAGAACGCGCCGGTGCCCGACTTGCCGGTGCCCTTGTAGAGGTACAGCGTGCCGCTCTTCGTGCGGGCGAGCATGTCGGCCTTGCCGTCACCGTTGAAGTCGCCGTGACCGCGCAGGGAGTTGTACTGGTTCCAGCCGGTGCCGACCTTCACACGGGCGGCGAAGGTGCCGTTGCCCTTGCCCGGGTAGATCCACAGCGTGCCGCCGGAGTCGACGGACAGGAGATCGGGCAGGTAGTCGCCGGTGACGTCACCGGGGACGACGATGCGGGTACGGGTCTTCCAGTCGCTGAAGACCTTGGTCTGGGACCAGGAGCCGCTGGAGATCACGTAGTGCATCCAGTAGACGTTGCCGGTGCTGCTGTCACGGACGACGAGGTCCTGGATGCCGTCCCGGTTGAGGTCGGTCTGCAGGACGAGGTTGACGCCGTTCCAGTTGCCCCAGGAGATGCGGGCGGCGAACGAGGTCGCCTTGGAGTCCTTCTCCCAGCCGGTCTTCGTCTTGGCGTCGCGCACCCACAGGTCCGCCTTGCCGTCGGTGTAGCTCAGGTTCGCGTCGTCGATCTGTGCGTAGGCGGCGCCGACGTACGTGGTGACCTTCGTGAAGACGCTGTACGCGCCCTTGGCGACGCAGTCCTCGACGCCCCAGGACACGACACCCACGATCCGGCCGCCGACCACGAGCGGGCCACCGGAGTCGCCGTTGCAGGCGGAGGTGGTGCCGGTGTCGGAGCCGGTGGCGGGCTTGCCAGCGCAGACCATGTGGCCCTTGACGAAGTCGGCACCGTAGGCGTTGGTGCAGGCGGTGTCCGAGTTGATCGGCAGCGTGGCCGTCTTCAGCGTCTCGGAGATGTCCTGGCTGGTGGAGCTGGTACGGCCCCAGCCGTACACCTTGGCGCTGGTGCCGGCGGCGTACGAGGCGGTGTTGCCGGACGTCGTCATCCGGATCGGCGTGGCCCTGACCGGGGCGCCCAGGGTCAGGACGGCGATGTCGTTGTTGATCGCCGTCGGGCTGTACGACGGGTGGTTCCACTGCCGCAGGACACCGGTGACGGTGCCGCCGTGCAGGTCCGTGTTGCCGGCGCTGTCGCTGGTCGGCAGCTGCGCGGTGCCGGTGACGATCGCGCCGTTGGCCTTCCAGTTGTAGGCCTTGTTGTGCTCGTCCCGGACGCAGTGCGCGGCGGTGAGGATCTTCGTCGGCGTGACGACCGAACCCCCGCAGAAGAAGCCGATGTCGTCGCTCTCGTCGGCGGTGCCCCTGTCGTCGTAGTACCAGAGCTGGGCCATCCACGGCGCCGACGTGATGGTGGTCTCACTGCCACCGATGATCTTCGGGTCGACGGTGGTGGCGGTGTTGGTGCTCGCGCTCAGCGACGTCTTCCGGGTCGTCCGCCCCGCGGTGTCGTCACCGGCGAGGGCCCCCGCGACCCGCTTCTCCAGCGTGGCGAGAGAGGGCTGCGCGACGACGGGCTTGACCGCCGGCGTCGGCAGCGCGGTCGCGGCGCCCGCGGAGGTGGTCATCAGCGCGGCGGTGACGGCCGCGGCCACGGAGGCAGCGGCGAGCGGCAGAACAAAACGTATCCGGCGTCTGTGACGACCGCTGCCGGACGGAGGCGTGGTCAACGAAGTCCCCCCATAGAGACAGGTATTGGACGGGGCGCACACTGCACCCGTACCTATCTGCGCCAAAGGGTCGGCCCCCGTCACACTTCTGACGAGGGCCGACCCTGACGCGCCCCGAGGGGGCGCGGGGGTATTCGATTTTCGACTCCGCCGCGCGGGCGCGATCAGTCACGAATCACCCGCAGCCGACGAACAAGACCAAGCTCAACGGCGATCAGTCACCGTTGCCCGGCGTCGGGGTGGTCTTCTGGATCTGCATCAGGAACTCGATGTTCGACTTGGTCTGCTTCATCTTGTCCAGCAGCAGCTCGATGGCCTGCTGCTGGTCGAGCGCGTGCAGCACCCGCCGCAGCTTCCAGACGATCGCGAGTTCCTCGTTGCCGAGGAGGATCTCTTCCTTACGCGTACCGGACGCGTCCACGTCGACCGCGGGGAAGATGCGCTTGTCCGCGAGCTTCCGGTCGAGCTTGAGCTCCATGTTGCCGGTGCCCTTGAACTCCTCGAAGATCACCTCGTCCATGCGGGACCCGGTGTCCACCAGGGCGGTGGCGAGGATGGTCAGCGAACCGCCGTCCTCGATGTTCCGCGCCGCGCCGAAGAACCGCTTCGGCGGGTACAGCGCGGTCGAGTCGACACCACCGGACAGGATGCGGCCTGAGGCCGGCGCCGCCAGGTTGTACGCACGGCCCAGACGCGTGATCGAGTCGAGCAGTACGACGACGTCGTGGCCCAGCTCCACCAGGCGCTTGGCGCGCTCGATGGCGAGCTCGGCGACCGTGGTGTGGTCCTCGGCCGGGCGGTCGAAGGTCGAGGAGATGACCTCGCCCTTGACCGACCGCTGCATGTCGGTGACCTCTTCCGGACGCTCGTCGACGAGGACGACCATCAGGTGGCACTCGGGGTTGTTGTGCGTGATCGCGTTGGCGACCGCCTGCATGATCATGGTCTTGCCGGTCTTCGGCGGGGCCACGATCAGACCGCGCTGGCCCTTACCGATCGGCGACACGAGGTCGATGATGCGGGTGGTCAGCACGCCCGGGTCGGTCTCCAGACGGAGCCGGTCCTGCGGGTACAGCGGCGTCAGCTTGTTGAACTCCGGGCGGCCGCGGCCGTGTTCGGGCGCCATGCCGTTGACGGAGTCGAGACGGACCAGCGCGTTGAACTTCTCACGCCGCTCGCCTTCCTTGGGCTGACGGACCGCGCCGGTGACGTGGTCACCCTTGCGCAGGCCGTTCTTGCGGACCTGGGCGAGGGAGACGTACACGTCGTTCGGACCCGGCAGGTAGCCGGAGGTCCGGATGAAGGCGTAGTTGTCCAGGATGTCCAGGATGCCCGCGACGGGGATCAGGACATCGTCCTCGGCCAGCTGCGGCTCGGCGATCTCGTCGCGGCCACGACGGCCCCGGCGGTCCCGGTAACGGCCCCGACGGCCGCGACGGCCGCCATCGAAGTCGTCCCCGTCCTCGTCGGCCCGCTGGGCGCGATCCTGGCGGCCGCCACTCTGCTGGCTCTGCTGCTGGCGCTGACCGCCCTGGCCCTGCTGCTGGTCGTCGCCCTTGCCGCGGCGGTCCCGGTCACGGTCCCGCCCGCGCTCACGGCGGTCGCGGCGGCCGCGGCCCTCGCCGTCACCGGCGTCGGCCTTGGCCTCGCCCTGCTGCTGCGCGGGCGCCTGGGCGCCGGCCTCGCTCTTCGCATCGGCGGTGACCGTCTCGGGGCTGCCCGCCTCGGCGGTGGCGCGGCGACGGCGGCGCTCGCCCTGGGCTTCCTCGCCGGTGCCCTGCTGCTCGGCCGGAGCCGCGAGCTTGGGGGACGGCTGGCCCGGGATCTCGATCTGCTGCTGGGCCACGGCCTGCTCGGCGGCGGCCTCGCTCTTCGCCTCGGCCTTCTTCTCCGCCTCGTCACCGGTGCGCGACCGGGAGGTGGCCCGGCGCTTCGGCTTGGTCTCGGCGGCGGTCTCGGCCTTGGCCGGGGCGGCGCCCCCTCCGGCCTGCGCCTCCTTGATGACCTCGATCAGCTGGCTCTTGCGCATCCGCGCGGTGCCCCTGATGCCGAGGCTGGATGCGACCTGCTGCAGCTCGGCCAGCACCATGCCCTCGAGGCCGGTACCGCGGCGCCGCCGGGAGCCGGCACCGGTGGCAGGCGCGGAGGCGTCCGTGGCGGGCGCGGCAGCGGTCTCCTCGACACGTGCGCCCATCAGATCGGTGGTGTCGCTCACGAAGGGTCCTTCCCTGGAGCGGACGTCGGCCTGTCTGGCTCGGCGACCGGTTGTGCTGTCCGGCTTCGGTCCCATCCTTGTGGACCGTGCCGGGGCGGTGGTCCGCCAAAGCGGCGGAAGAAATATCTGGTGATGGCGCTACCAGTGAGCCGTGGCACCCGGTGTCACGTGGCGTGGTCGCACCGATTCCGGAGCGTGCCCAGCGGCCTGCTCATTGCCCGCGTACGGCGTACTGCCCAGGTACGACATACGGAACATCGAGTGGCTTGGGAGACTCCCGGAAGAATGTCTGTCCCGGACGGGGACACGAGGCACCTCGCCATGGTGGGGTCGGGTGCAGACTTGAGGTTAACACTATCGGATCCAACAAACATTCCCCCTCTCCAAATCCGGCAACCGTGTGTCAGGTCGCAAGCGGCAGCACGCTCGCTCCCTGCATGTCGAGGCTCAGCCGGTTCGCGGCCCAGTCCGCGCCGGCCAGCGCCTCGACCTTGTCCGCGGTGCCGGCGTCGGCCAGCGCCATGACGGTGGGTCCGGCGCCGGAGATGACGGCCGGGATCCCGTCCCCGCGCAGCCGCTCCACCAGCGCGGCGCTCTCCGGCATGGCGGGCGCGCGGTATTCCTGGTGGAGACGGTCCTCGGTGGCGGGCAGCAGCAGCTCGGGGCGCCGGGTGAGGGCCTCGACGAGCAGGGCGGCACGGCCCGCGTTGACGGCGGCGTCGACGTGCGGCACGGTGCGCGGGAGCAGGCCGCGCGCGGTCTCAGTGAGGACCGGCTTTCCGGGCACGAAAACCACCGGAACGATGGAATCGGCGGGCTCCATCCTGATGGCGCGGGCGGCGCCGGCCTCCGTCCAGGAGAGGGTGAAGCCGCCGAGCAGACAGGCGGCGACGTTGTCGGGGTGGCCCTCGATCTCGGTGGCCAGCTCGAGCAGGGCCGCGTCGTCGAGCCTGACCTCGCCGCCTATGGTCACCGCCCGCGCGGCGACGATGCCGGCGCAGATGGCTGCGGAGGAGGAGCCCAGGCCACGACCGTGCGGAATGCGGTTGGCGCAGACGATCTCGAGGCCGCGCGGCTGCCCGCCCAGCAGGTCGAAGGCAGTGCGCAGGGACCGTACGAGAAGGTGGTTCTCGTCACGCGGGAGCGTCTCGCTGCCCTCACCCGCGATGTCGATGTGCAGCCCGGAGTCGGCCACCCGGACGACCACGTCGTCGTAGAGCCCCAGCGCGAGGCCGAGGGCGTCGAAGCCCGGACCGAGATTGGCGCTGGTGGCGGGGACGCGCACCCGGACGGCGGCGGCGCGGAAGGCTGGACCGGCCATCGCTCGATGACTCTCCTTGAGCTGCGTGATTGTCGAATGACATTCGATGACGTACATGAGGCCCTCGGGCCGCGGAGACGACGCGGCGCCCTGCCACCTGCGAAGGCATATGCGGAGGGCGGGTTCAGTACAGCCTATCGAAGGAAGGTTCTGTGGCGACATAGGGCGCACAGGAGGCGCACGATGCGTGTCGCAAGCCCCCTGTGCACCCCTGGTAGGGAGTCCCCGTGTCAAGACGCCACGGGGAGCCCACGGGTTGCGTGCTCGAGGGGCTTGCGAACGGCGCTCGAGCGGGCGCTCAGACCAGCCCGAGGCGCTCGGCCGCCGTCGCCGCGTCCACCGGTACGGTGACCGGCTGCGGGGCGCCGGCCACGGCCCAGTCGGGGTCCTTGAGGCCGTTGCCGGTGACAGTGCACACGATGCGCTGGCCGGGGTCGACCTTGCCCTGCTCCGCCGCCTTCAGCAGACCGGCCACGGACGCGGCCGAGGCGGGCTCCACGAAGACGCCCTCCTGCGCGGCCAACAGCCGGTAGGCGCGCAGGATTTCACGGTCCGTCACCTCGTCGATGAGGCCGCCCGACTCGTCCCGAGCGGCCAGCGCGTACTGCCAGGACGCGGGGTTGCCGATACGGATGGCGGTGGCGATGGTCGACGGGTCCTTGACGACCTCGCCCCGCACGATCGGGGCACTGCCGGAGGCCTGGAAACCCCACATTCGGGGGGTCTTGGTGGACACGCCGTCGGCGGCGTACTCCCGGTACCCCCGCCAGTACGCCGTGATGTTGCCCGCGTTGCCCACCGGCAGCACATGGATGTCGGGGGCGTCACCGAGCATGTCGACGATCTCGAAGGAGGCCGTCTTCTGCCCCTCGATACGCACCGGGTTGACCGAATTGACCAGCGCCACCGGGTAGTTGTCGCTGAGGTTGCGCGCGAGGGTGAGGCAGTCGTCGAAGTTGCCGTCCACCTGGAGGATCTTCGCGCCGTGCACCAGGGCCTGGCCCATCTTGCCGAGCGCGATCTTCCCCTGCGGGACGAGGACGGCCGAGACCATGCCGGCGCGCACCGCGTAAGCGGCGGCGGAGGCCGACGTGTTGCCGGTGGACGCGCAGATGACCGCCTTCGCGCCCTCCTCCTTGGCCTTGGAGATGGCCATGGTCATACCACGGTCCTTGAAGGAGCCCGTCGGGTTCGCGCCCTCCACCTTCAGGTGGACCTCGCAGCCCGTGCGCTCGGAGAGCACCTGCGCGGGCACGAGGGGCGTGCCGCCCTCGCGGAGCGTCACGACCGGCGTGGTGTCGGATACCGGCAGCCGGTCCCGGTACTCCTCGATGATTCCGCGCCACTGGTGGGTCATTGCTGCTTACTCTCCTTCAACCCGCATGATGCTGGCGACACCCCGCACGGTGTCGAGCTTGCGCAGCGCCTCGACGGTCCCGGACAGGGACGCGTCGGACGCGCGGTGGGTGACGACGACGAGGGAGGCCTCGCCGTCCCCGTCCTGCCGTCCTTGCTGCCGCACCGTATCGATCGAGACACCGTGCTCGGCGAACACCGTCGCCACCTGGGCGAGTACGCCCGGTTTGTCGGCGACGTCGAGGCTGATGTGGTAGCGCGTGACGACGTCGCCCATGGGCGAGACGGTCAGGGCGGCATACGCCGACTCACCGGGGCCCGTGGCGCCGTTGAGCCGGTTACGGCACACGGCGACGAGGTCGCCGAGCACGGCGGAGGCGGTCGGAGCGCCGCCCGCGCCGGGGCCGTAGAACATGAGCTGCCCGGCGGCGTCCGACTCGACGAACACGGCGTTGTACGCGCCGCGCACGGAGGCGAGCGGGTGGGACAGCGGAATCATCGCGGGATGCACGCGCGCGGTGACCGACGCGCCGTCCGCGGAGCGCTCGCAGATGGCGAGCAGCTTGATGGTGCAGCCCATCTCCTTGGCGGAGGCGAAGTCGGCGGCGGTGACCTCGGTCATGCCCTCGCGGTGGACGTCGTCGAGGCGCACGCGCGTGTGGAAGGCGATACCGGCGAGGATCGCGGCCTTGGCGGCGGCGTCGAAGCCCTCGACGTCGGCGGTCGGGTCGGCCTCGGCGTACCCGAGTGCGGTGGCCTCGTCGAGGGCCTCCTGGTACCCGGCGCCCGTCGAGTCCATCTTGTCGAGGATGAAGTTGGTGGTGCCGTTGACGATGCCGAGCACCCGGTTGACCTTGTCGCCGGCGAGGGACTCGCGCAGCGGCCGGATCAGCGGGATGGCACCGGCGACGGCGGCCTCGTAGTAGAGGTCCTTGTCGTTCTCGTCGGCGGCGGCGTGCAGGGCGGCGCCGTCCTGGGCGAGGAGCGCCTTGTTGGCGGAGACGACGGAGGCGCCGTGCTCGAAGGCGGTGGTGATGAGCGTACGGGCGGGCTCGATCCCGCCGATGACCTCCACGACCACATCGATGTCGCCGCGTTTGACGAGGGCGGTGGCGTCGGTGGTGATCAGCTCGGCCGGAATGCCCTCACGGACCTTGGAGGGCCGCCGTACGGCCACGCCCGCGAGCTCGATCGGGGCGCCGATCCGGGCGGCGAGGTCGTCGGCGTGCGTCGTCATGATGCGCGCCACCTCTGAGCCGACAACCCCACAGCCCAGCAGCGCCACCTTCAGCGGACGCGTACGCATCATCCGACCTCGTTTCCTCATACCGTCGACGGTTGGACCAGTCTCACTCACCGGACGGGAGTTTCTACCATTCGTCCGGATCGTGAGACGTCTATTTCATTTCGTCGGGACCGGAAGACCGGAGATCTTCCGGTCCCATTTTCATTGTCGTGCCGTTGGTTCTCGTGCCGCTGCGGTCACCCGACGTCGAGCCGCAGGAGGTCCTCCTCGGTCTCGCGGCGGACGATCACCCGGGCTCCCTCGTCGTTCACCGCGACGACGGGCGGCCGGAGCACGTGGTTGTAGTTGCTGGCCATGGACCGGCAGTACGCCCCCGTGGCCGGCACCGCGATGAGGTCACCCGGTGCCAGGTCGGCGGGCAGGAAGGCGTCCTTGACCACGATGTCCCCGCTCTCGCAGTGCTTGCCGACGACACGGGCGAGCATCGGCTCGGCGTCGGAGGCACGGGAGACGAGCGCGACGGTGTACTCGGCGTCGTACAGCGCGGTGCGGATGTTGTCCGACATGCCGCCGTCGACGGAGACGTACGTGCGCAGCCCGTCGAGGGGCTTGATCGTGCCGACCTCGTAGAGCGTGAAGGCGGTGGGCCCGACGATGGCCCGCCCGGGCTCGACGGAGATCCGGGGCGTGCGCAGCCGCGCCGCCTCGCACTCGCGCGAGACGATCTCGGTGAGCGCCTTGGCGATCTCGTGCGGCTCGCGCGGGTCGTCGTCGCTGGTGTAGGCGATGCCGAGCCCGCCACCGAGGTCGATCTCCGGCAGCTCGACCCCGTGCTCGTCACGGATGTCCCTGAGCAGCCCTACGACACGATGCGCGGCGACCTCGAACCCGGACATGTCGAAGATCTGCGACCCGATGTGGCTGTGAATGCCGATGACGTCCAGCCCGTCGAGCTGCAGTGCACGCTGTACGGCCTCGGCGGCCTGCCCGCCGGCGAGCGGGATCCCGAACTTCTGGTCCTCGTGGGCGGTGGCGATGAACTCGTGCGTGTGGGCTTCCACGCCGACGGTGATACGGATCTGCACCTTCTGCCGCTTGCCCAGGGACTGGGCGATGTGCGCGACCCGGACGATCTCCTGGAACGAGTCGAGAACGATGCGCCCGACGCCGGCCTCGACCGCGCGGCGGATCTCGTCGGCGGACTTGTTGTTGCCGTGGAAGGCGATGCGCTCGGCGGGCATGCCGCCGGACAGGGCGGTGGCCAGCTCGCCGCCGGAGCAGACGTCGAGGTTGAGCCCTTCCTCGTTCAGCCAGCGCACGACGGCACGGGAGAGGAAGGCCTTACCGGCATAGAAGACATCGGCGTCGGGCCCGAAGGCGGTACGCCAGGCACGGGCCCGGGCGCGGAAGTCGGCCTCGTCGAGCACATAGGTGGGCGTGCCGAACTCCTCGGCGATCCGCTTGACGTCGATCCCGCCGACGGTGACGACGCCCTCGTCGTCCCGGGTGACGGTCTGGGCCCACACCTTGGGGTCGAGGGTGTTGAGATCGGCGGGCGGTGCGGAGTAGTGCCCCTCGGGCAGGACGTCGGCGTGCCGGGGCCCGGCGGGGTGTGCTGAACGACTCATGTCGGTGGCTCTCTGACTCTCAGTCTCGTTCTCTGGGCTCTCGGGGGCTCATCTGTGCTCTCCGTGGCTCTCAGAGGTGATCGGGTGCGTCGATGCCGAGCAGGGACAGGCCGCCGGCCAGCACCGTCCCGACGGCTTCGGCGAGCGCGAGCCGGGCACGGTGGGCGGCCGAGGGTTTCTCCTCGCCGTGCGGCAGAACGGTGAGGAGAAAGGGCAGAGCGGCATCGGCGACGGTGACGAGATGCCGGGCAAGCCGATCCGGGGCACGGTGGGTGGCGGCCGCGGTGAGGATGCGGGGGTGGTCGGCGAGGGCGGTGAGGAGGGTGCGGGGCGTGGGGGTGGGGTACGCGGGTCCGGCGGGGGTGGCGAATGCGTGGGCGGAGGGGGTGGGGATGACGCCGGGGTGGGCGGGGGCGAGGCCGGCTCTTCCCGGGCCGACATGCGGCTTCATCGGGTCGCGGAGGTCGCCGGGGTCGCCGGGGCCGCCGGGACGGGAGGGCTCGCCGAGTTCGCCGGGGCCGCCGGGGCCGCCGGGGCCGCCGGGCCGAGAGGACTCGATGGTCTCGACGTACTCGATGGGTTCGACGTACTCGATGGGTTCGATGGGCTTGACGAGTTCGACGGGCTCGCCGAGTTCGCCGGGTTCGGCGGTGAAGCCGAGGCGGGCGGCGCCGCGGCTGAGGGCCCGGGTGCGGGCGTGGGCGTACCGGACCCGGAAGAGGGGGTTGCCCTCGCGCTGGACGAGATGGTCGGCGGTGATCCGGGGACGGTCGTGCGAGGCAGGATGGAGCAGCGCCCACCGGGCGGCGTCGGGACCGAGCGGGGCGGGGTCCTCGGGGGCCGGCACGGGCCGCAGGTTGACGGGCTCACGGTGGTCGATCTCGACGCGCCCGCCCTGGGTGGCGACGATCCGCACGAGCGCGTCGGCGACGACCTCGGCCCGGGCCTCGTACGGCACACGCAGCTCGACCACGTGCCCGGCGAGGACGTCACTGTGTCCGTACGCCGCGCCACGCTCACGGATCTCCCGGACGAGCGCGGTCGTGTCGAGCCCCTGGCGGAGGCTGATGTTGAGGAACCCGGGCGGGGTGACGACGACGTCCTCGACGCCGTCGGCCTCGACGAGGTGGGCCCTGAGGATCTCGGCGACGCGCAGGGGAGGGTGCCCGGCCGCCCGGGCCAGCCGCAGGGCGATGTTGCTGGCGTAGTCCCCACACCCCCCGGGCCCCGGCACGGTGACCACGGTCCGCTCAGGCACGGTGACGCTCAGCTCCCCCTCATCGACAGCACGCCGCACCGCGGACAGCACGGTACGGGAGAGCTCGACGGGGGTCACGGGACAAGCGTATGGGAGGAGGGGGGTGGGTATGCGACCCGGTTTGAGGTCGGTCCGGGAATGCGGACGGCGTGGGGTCGGGGCCGACGGATGACGGCACGCGCCGAGGACCCACGGGAGGCACGGAAGGCACGGACACGGACACGGACTGGAGGAAGACACACGGACCGGGAGGAAGCCGAGGATCGAGGATCGCCGAGGATCAGCGACGGATCTCAGAGACGAGTCGGACCGGCACGCTCGGCGGACACATCGGCACCACCGATACGGTCATCGCCGAGGGGGTGAGGGAGGTCACGACCGAGATCACCGCGCAGCTCACCCTCGAGCTCCGGACTCAGCCCACCGCCGAGATCGGACCCGAGGGAGTGCGGAAAACCACCACCGAGATCGGACCGAAGGGGACCCCGAAGGTCACCGATGAGACCACGACGGCCCTCATCACCCGCGCCAGCACGGTCACCGGCACCACGACCATCACCCGCACCACCATCGCCGGAGTCCCCGAACTCCCCCCGACGCCCCCTCCCCCGCCCTTGCCCTCGCTCGATCAACTGCCGTACGAGGCGTACGAGTTCGGCAGGCTCGAAGGGCTTGGCGAGGAAGGCGTCGACACCGGCGTCGAGTCCGCTCTCCACTTCGTACTGCGTACAGGCGCTGACGATGGCGAGAGGGAGATCACGGGTCCGAGGGTCGGCACGCAACCTGGCGGCCGTCCGCAACCCGTCGAGCCGGGGCATCACGACGTCCAGGGTCACGACATCGGGCCGCACCTGATGAACCACATCAAGACACTCGGCACCATCTGCCGCGGTCACGACCTCGAGACCCTCAAGCTCGAGATTGACCCTGATCAACTGCCGGATGACCTTGTTGTCGTCCACAACAAGCACCCGACCCGACGCGCCTGGCACAACTCGAGAGTAGGTCCGCACCAGCCACCGCGTACGCGTTTTCCCCACTTCCACCCACGCGAGCGACGCTCCCGCCCCGCTCCCCGGAAACCAGTTCCTGATCACACCAGCAGAGCTGGTAGTGTTCTACCCGTCGCCGCGAGCAAGCACTACGCGTCGGACACGCCCCCGTAGCTCAGGGGATAGAGCAACGGCCTCCGGAGCCGTGTGCGCAGGTTCGAATCCTGCCGGGGGCACTCGCCGGTCAGAGACCCAAAATCCTCGTCTGACCAGGGCGGATGCCGACAGAAAAGGGCGGGAGTCAGTCTCACTGACTCCCGCCCTTTCTCACTCTCTCTCACGGTTCGCGTGTGAGGGGCGTGTGAGCCACACGCAGGCTCACACGCCGTCTGACTCCGTGCCCCGTCGTCTTTCGATCTTCTGTCGCCCCCTTAGAGCTCGTAACACGATCACGATCCGGGCTCTTGAGGCGTGTCCACGCACGCGCGGGTCGTTGGCGGTGCGCGCCCCGAAGACGGGATTTCCTTCGGGGCGCGCGGCAGGGGTGTCCGGTTCAGGCGTTGTAGCCACCGTGGGCGTCCAGCACCGCGCCCGTCACGTACGACGCGGCGGGGCTCGCCAGAAAGGCGATCGCCGCGGCGATTTCTTCGGGGTGACCCAGGCGTTGCAGGGACAGGTTGCTGAGCAGGACCTTGAGGGTCTCCGGGGGCGTCGCAGTTGCCATGCCGCCGTCCACCATCAGTCCGGCCTCCACGACGTTGGCCGTGATGTCCCGGGGCCCGAGGTCCCGTGCGGCCCCCAGGGTGTACCTCGTGACCCCTGCCTTGGTCGCCGCGTAGTCGGCAGCCCCCGGGGTACCGACCCGGGAGCCCAGTCCGGAACTCACCGTGATGATGCGGCCGCCCGCGCGCAGCACTCGGGAGGCGGCCCGGATGATGGCGATCACGCCGAGGTAGTTGGTGGCGTGCATCCGGTCCAGTGCGGCGGTGTCGGCGTCCGGGTCGTCCACTGTGCCAGCCGCGGAGATCGCCGCGTTGTTGACGAGGATGTCCAGGCCGCCGAAGTGCGCCACCACGTCGTCAATCAGCGCCGGCGCCTGACTCGTGTCCGCCTGGTCGGACTTGAAGGCGACGGCCTTCGCTCCCTTGCCGCGCACCTCGTCGACGACAGCCTGCGCCTGCTTCTCGGAGCTGACATAAGTGAAGGCGACGTCGGCGCCCTGCTCGGCCAGCAGTCGTACGGTCGCGGCTCCCAGTCCGCGCGACCCCCCGGTGACCAGGGCGACCTTGCCCGTGAGTGCCTTGCTCATTCTTCTCACCTCGTTGATTGACCCTTCAGGCAGTCGCAACGCTAATTGTTACGACAGCTTGTTGCAACCTTCGTTGTTACGACTGCGCTGTCGTAACATGAAGCGTTGCGGCCGAGAGGAGGGATTCATGAGTGCCAACAGCAGGTTGACCATTGCCGCCCACGCGCTGGCCTGGATCGGTCTCTACCAGCGCCAGGGCCATGAGGTCGCCACCTCCGAGCAGATCGCGACCAGCGCGAACACCAACCCGGTGGTGATCAGGCGGCTGCTCGGCGAGCTGCGCAGGGCCGGGCTCGTGGAGTCCCGGCGGGGTGTGGGCGCGGGCTGGTCGCTGGCGCGCGAGCTGGGGTCGATGACCCTGCTCGACGTGTACGAGGCAGTGGAACCCGGCCCGCTGTTCGCAATGCACCGCACCACCCCGGACCAGGGATGCGTGGTGGGTTACGGCATCCAGCCGGCGATGCAGGGCGTCTACGAGGGCATCGAGGAGACCCTGAGACACGAGCTGGCCCGCGTCACGCTCGAGAACGTACTCCGGGACGTACTCGCGGCACCTCGCTAGCCTCCCCGTTACGCCCGGACATCACCAAGATCCCCATCCATGCCCAGGTCGGCGAACAGCCTGGCAGCCAGTCACGCCAAAGACGGTTGCAGTATTAGACCGTGTCCTACGAGCTCGTGACTTGATCTTGTTGAAGTGCCCTGGCCCGGCGTGACCGATGTGACGATTCCGCCGTTCGGGAGGATGTGAGCACCCGGCCGTGGATCGTGGACGACGACTTGTGTGCGCTGATCGAGCCGCTGCTGCCGCCCTGGCCGGAGAAGTCGCCGGGTCCGCGGCCAATGGCGGACCGGCTGTGTCTGCAGTCTCATCTGCTGGAGACGCCTCAAGAAGGCCCGCCCATGATCGTGTTACGAGCTCTTACCCTGCCGTCCATGACACCCTCGTAGCGACGGTGGACGACCTCCGGCGATCCGCCGGCACGCCGGGCTATGGCTCAGCTGACCGTCCCGTCGACCGCGTCGGCAGGCAGCTGGAGTGGATGCGGTTCGGATATTCGATGCCGTGAGGCACTGGAGTAGGCCAAACTCCCCTCCATGGCAGAACGCAAGGACATTGAGGCACATCGCCGCCAGTGGCAAGTGAGGCCGGAACAGCGGGAGCTTGATCTTGCGCTTGGCTTCATGGTCCGCCAAGCGGCGACCCTGGAGTTCTTTCTGCACCAGGCGGTTCGTCGGCTGGTTGGGGGACAGCACGCGATACTGGTGACGGCAGGCATGCAGGCTTCAAGCCTGCTTGACGCCATCAAGCGGATCATCGACGTCGGCGCAGTGTCTGACGAAGCCGCTCAAGAGATGACTGAGATCTCCGGTAAGTGCCGCATTGCGTTCAAAGAGCGAAACAGATTCGTTCACGGCATCCGCGTCATCGGAGCAGAGAACAGCGAGGCGTGGACGAACAACCGGCGGAACGGCAGTATCGATCAGCATCCGATAGAGGCAGAGCAACTAATGGAACTGGGGTCGGACTTCGCCCGGTTGAGTTCACAGCTTTCAGACTGGTATCGGCACTACCTCGATGGGCACCCAAGGAGAGCCAGCCGACCACCATCGTCACCGTGACATAGAGAAGGGCGGGAGTCCGTGACTCCCGCCCTTCTCACGCACGGTTGTGGCGCGTGTGAGCTACACGCAGGCTCACGCGCTGCCTGGCTCCCACCCCATGGTCTTTTCGATCTTCTTGTTGTTCTCTTCGTCGCTGTCATCGATGACGCCCGCGTAGCGGCGGTGGATGACCTCCGGCGAGTTGCCGGCGCGCCGGGCCACCTCGGCTACGGGGAGGCCTGCGCGGAGCCAGTTCGTGATGCACGTGGCCCGGAGGTGGTAGGGCTTCCGGGCCAAGGGCGAGTCCACCTTGTCCGGCGGAAGCGCCAGCGGTCTGGCTTCCTGCCAGACCCGCCAGTAACTGGAGGTGCCGAGCAAGTCCCCCCGTTCGTTGGGGAAGAGCCGCCCGTCTTTGGCGGTGCCGAACTCCTTCAAGTGCGCACGGAGCATCGCCACCAGCACGGGCGGAATCGGCACCGGCCTGTCCGTGCCTGGCTCGCGTGACTTCAGTCCCCGCTTATCGTGCCGCTCACCCGAGTCAGTCCACTTCTTTCCGGAGATAGGACGCGTCTCCCAGAGAGTGAGGGTTCCCCATCCCTTTTCAGGGAGATGGCAGTCAGACAGCCTGAGCCCGACTACTTCCGCCGGACGCATCGCTGCGTACAGGATGCAGGCGAAGAACGCCACAAGGCGCCGCCCCCTGTTCCGATGCACCGAGCCGACATACGAGACGGCCGTGAGGAGTTGCCGCCCCTGCACCTCGTTGACCAGTACTCGCGGGTCCACGGCATCGCTCCCATTGGAGGTAGGCCGTTTCAACCCAGCGAGCGGATTTCCGTCTAGGTATCCCTCCTCAATCGCATAGTCCATGGCCGTGTTGAATCCACGACGACGGCGCTTGTACGTATCCGCTGCCGCCGGTTTGCCGTCCATCCTGAACGACAGCCGATAGTGGACGTCTCGCACGACCTTGGAGTCTCTGAGAGCCGACAGGGGAAGGGAATGGCTCGCCAGCCACGCACAGGCCTTCTCCAGGTCCGGCGGGGGCTCTTCGCCCTTGTGAGCCGGAACGACGGCCCACCGTACGGCGCGCCGCACGTCTTCCAGGTCCGGCACCCCAGGGCTCTCCCCCAACATGCCGAGTGCTGCGGTAGCGAGGCTGTCCGCCAGCCCCTCACGCGTCTTTGCCGCGGCCGTGCGCCAGCGCACGGCCATGTACTCGCGCGAGAAATCCCACCACGAGGGGTCAGGCTTGACGTTTTTCTTCTCTGCCGCTGCCCGAAGTTCCGACTCGGGAAGCCCAGTTTCCACGTCGAAGGCTTCGCCCTTACGCATGGCTTGCCAAAGCTCCGAACGACGACTGTCGGCAAGGGCCGACGTCGTGAAAGTCGCGTGACGGACTTTCCCAGCGACCACCCAACGGAGTTGGTAAGGCGCCGTCTTGCTGGAAATCTTGCTGACTTTCCACACACGGACATCCGTGGAAAGCGTGGGCTCTTCAGGCGCGGCCGGGCGCTCGCCTTCACGAGCGCCCGGAATTGCGCTGGTCTTGCGGTCGTTCACGCGGCTTCCTCCAGAGCTGCAATCCAGCGCTCCAACTCCGAACGGCGAATGCGTACAGCACCGTTCGGAAGCTTGATTGCCTTCGGGCCCTTCCTCAACTGTCGCCAGCGATAGAAGGTCGAAACGGGTACGCCGATTTCCTCGACAACTTCAGAGATCGTGAGCATTTCGTCACGCGCCACGGTCGGCCTCCCCCGGGTTCTCGTCAGCAGGATGGGAGTCGGACAGGTGGGACAGTCCCGATTCCGGCTGTCCCACCTGTTCGTGCAGGTCAGGTGATGGATTGGGACAGTCGGACAGCTGGGACACCCCCGGCGTGCCCTGTGTCCGGGTCTCGGTGTCCGAGTAGTAGCGGCCAGCGCCGTCCTTGGTGAGCTGTCCATCCGCAGCCATGCGCGAGCAGGTGCGGCGGACGTTCTCGGCATCGAGCTGCGGCAGCGCGGCGACGATGTCCTTGGGCCGGGCGCCGGGGTTGGCCCGGACGTGGCGCAGGATCGCGGCGCGGGTGTCGCCGATGGTGTGGTCGGTTACCGGGCCATCGAGCATCTGCCAGGCGCCGGAGGCAGCTTGGAACTGAAGCGCGTACTCGGCTTCGTCGACGTCGCGTCCGGTGACGTGCAAGATGCCGTCCGCCTGCCCGCGCGCCCGCTTGAGCACGAGCGTGGCGTCTGCGGCTCCGGCGATGCCGTTGGTGCCGGACACCTCGGTCAGGAAGTCGTCCGAGCCTGCCTTGCGGACGTGGTGGACGAGCACCACGGCGATGCCGTAGTGGTCGGCGATCCGCTTGGCGTAGCCGACAGCCACGTAATCCGCGTCGTACGCGGACACGCCCTGTGGGGCGGGGCCACGCATCTTGGCGAACACGTCGATCACGACCATGCGGGCGTCCGGGTTGCGGTCCAACCATCCGGCGATGGCGTCGCTGCCGCCCTGAGGGAAGGGCGGGCATTCGGTGACCAGGGTCAGCCCGGCCGGGGCCGCCTGCCCACCCAGCATCTTGCCCATGCGGGTCTGGAGACGGCGCGGGGTGTCCTCCAAAGCGAGGTAGAGCACCGGGCCGCCATCGACAGGCAGCGAGTCGAACGCGTGGCCCCCGGAAGCGACCGCAAGGGCCAGACCGAGCGACAGCCAGGACTTCCCCACCTTCGGCGGACCGGCGAGCAGATTGACGCCCTCGGCGAGGATGCCAGGCACGGCCCACTTCGGCTCCGGGAAGTCCGCCGCCATGAGCTGATCCGCGGTCCATGCCGTGCGCGGGCGCTCTCTCTTCGGCAGCTCTAGCGGGGCCGCCTCGGGGTCGCTGGGCACGGAGTACAGGTGCAGTGGAGGGATGGGGTTGCAGCCCTTGTCGTGCTCGTCAGGGGGCGGGGGAATGGGGTTGCTGTTCATGCCGCGACCGTCCGAGGGCGATTGGCTCCGGCCCGCAGTCCGGAGGCGATGGTGCGCCGTGCCTCGCGCTCGCCCTGGCCGACGCTGCGCGCCGCCTCGACAAGCTTCTCGGTCACCTCGTACGCGTCCAGCTCTCCCCCAGCGACCAACTGACCGAGAGCGACGGAGGCGATGTAGAGCGCGGTGTTGTGCTGGTGCTCGCCAGAGCCGGTGACGCGCACCAACTCGCCGTTGACCGCGGCGTTCAGGAACTTGCCGCGCCGGTCACGGGCCGTCAGTGGGACCGTGACCGGCCGCTGCGGAGGCAGCGGCGCCGGACGCAGCAGTTCGGCGAGCCAGCCGGGCAGCGGCGCCACGGGAGCGTTGCGAGCCACCGTGTACGGCTCCCCGGCGAAGGTGCTGCCCGCACCGACGACAAGCCCGCCAACGGCGCGGGTGTCGACCTTCCAGCCGAGCCCGCGCACGCTGTCCCCGGCCGTGTTACGCAGGGACTCGCCCTCGGGTGCGGCGAAGTACAGGTGCGTGCCGCCACTCCAAGTGCGGACCGTGTACGTGTCGGCGGGGAAGCGCTGGCCTCGGCGCTCGCAGAGCAGGGCGAGCACATCGGCGCCGTCGGTGACACCGTGCGCGACCCATTCGGCCGGCGGGGTGTCCTCCGGGCCCTTGGGAGTGTCGAGGTCGACGACGACGAGCCCGGAGGGGCCGGTAGCGATGCCGACGTTGTAGGGGGCGTGCGTCCAGCACCGGGTGATGCGCTCGCGGTCGGTGGTGGCGCGGGTCTCCCAGTCACGGACGGCGGGGCGCTTGGCGCCGGGGATGAGGGGGAAGACGTGCCAGCCGCGCGACGCAGCGTCAAGCGCGGCGCTGAGCTGGGCAGGGCCGTCCAGTTGAGGCATGCTGGAAGTTCTCCTGTTCTGTCGAAGGGACAAGGGAGCCGGGGCGGGCGCGGTCTTGTGGTGAGAGGCGCCCGCCCCGGGCGTGTCTAGAACGGCGGTTCGTCGCTGAAGCCCGATCCGGAGCCCTTAGCGGCTCCGGCCGCGGCGGGGGCGGCAGTGCTCCATGCGTCGGTGGCGGGACCGGAGGCGGCGCCGTTGCGCTGGACGCGTTCGACCTTGGCCGTGGCGAAGCGCAGCGAGGGGCCGATGTCGTCGACTTCCAGCGCGAGCATGGAACGGTTCTCGCCCTGCTCGTTCTGCCAGTTGTGCTGACGCAGACGGCCGGTGACGACCACGCGCGTGCCCTTGGTCAGGCTCTCGGCGACGTGGTTGGCCAGGTCGCGCCATGCGGTGCAGCGCAGGAACATCGCGGTGCCGTCGCGCCACTGGCCGGTGGCCTTGTCGTAGGTGCGCGGGGTGGAGGCTACGGAGAACCGAGCGATGGCGTCGCCTCCGGCCGTGAAGCGCAGTTCGGGGTCTGCGGCGAGGTTGCCGACGATGGTGATGGGGGTCTCTCCCACGGACATGGGATCACTCACTTTCTGAGCGGGCCGTCAGGCCACATCGAGGGTGGGTTGCTGCCAGGTAGGCAGCGCGCTGAGGACGCGAGTACGCCAGCGCAGCGCGTAGGGCAGGCAGTTGGCGCAGTTCTTGTGCGTGTGACCGGGCAAGGGCGGGCGGCGGCGGGCGTGGGAGCTCCACGCGGCGGAGTCCGCGGATGCCAGCAGATGCCCGACCCGTTCCAGACCGAGGGTCTTGAAGCCGAAGCCGTGCAGCTTGAAGCCGTGCGCGGCCATCGCGGTGACAATCGCGGCGCCTTGACGTGTGGACTGCAACCGGCACACCGACCCCAAGCCGACGATCGGTTCAGCCCGCAACTCGACACCCGCCTTCTCGTACAGCTCCACACACTGCTCGTAGGCGGGCACGGTGTTGCCCTGGATAACGGGGGCGATGCGCAAATCGGGCGCGAGGGAGCGCAGTTCGAGGAAGTTGTTCACCGTGCGGCGTTGGTGTTCTTCCACGCTGAGGTGGGTGCCGACGAAGTACTGTCCGCCGAACCAGCCGCCGTTGATGATGGCGTCCTCGCACATCCAGTCTTGCGGCGCGGCCCAGTCGTAGGGGCCGACGTGTTCCCAGATGCGGCGCAGGTCCTGCACGTACTGGCGGGGCGGCCGGGTCCAGGTGCCGTTGTCCTTCAGCTCCATGAAGCCGCCGGAGTCGATGGCGTACGGGCCGCGGGCTTCGTCCCACTTGACGGCCCGCTCGAAGTGCTCGGACTTCAAGAACAGCGGCACGTTGGTCCAGCGCAGCCAGTGCCGCTTGTGGGTGGTCAGGTAGAACCTCACCGATCCCCCCGCACGGCCGGGAGCTCCGGCAGGCCCGCGGCTTCGAGGGCCGTGGGGTCGAAGCCAGGCAGCGCGGCGCGGGTGACAAGTGCTTGCGCGAGCTGTTCGGCGTAGGCGGCGCCGGTGCGCGCCACTTCGATCTGTGTCGTGCCGCGGATGGTCTCGACACGCTCGATGTGGGCGCGTTCCTCGCGCCGGTCGCTCACGTGCCGCTCGTAGGCGACGCGCTCGCGCCGGTCGGTGCGCCAGTAGCGCGCGGCGAGCCCGTAGGCGACGGCGGTTGCCAGCGCCCACAGCAGCAGCGGCAGGGACCACCCGTCGGCGTATCCGGCGACACCGGCGAGGGCGAGCCCTCCGGAGGCGGCGAACGCGGTCCCGGCAAGCACGGGGTCTCCGGCACGGCCGACGCTCGCGCACGCGCCGGCCGCGGCGGCGGCCAGAGACAGGGCGGTCATGAGCACGGCGTTGCCGACGGAGTGTTCGGCGCCGTTGGCGTTCCAGATCCGGGCCAGCGCGAGCACGGTCGTGGTGGCGATGGCGGGCGCGGCCTTGGGTGCGGCGATGGCGAGCCAGTGCCGGGCGACGATGGGTTCGTTCACGGCCGTACTCCTCACAGGTTCGGGAGCGCGTTGACGACGGCGCTCGTGAGCTGGTTGACGGTGTCGGCGGCTCCGGTGGAGGCGAGGTAGAAGCCGAACATCACGGCCACGAACGCGCTGCCGGGGCCGAGGGTCTTGGAGCGCAGCAGCATGAAGAGCACGAAGCCGAAGAGCAGGGCGAGGGAGATGGTCACGGCCATGCCGCAACCTCCTTTCGGGTCAGCGGGTGCCTGCGCGATAGGTGCGGGAGGCGCGGTTGTAGAGCCAGCGGCCGACGCGTATCCGCTTGCCGTGGCCCTTGCAGCGGCGGCAGTTCTTGCCGCGCTTGGGCCGTCCCTTGCGGTCGGTGGTCATGGCGAAGCCAAAGCCGTTGCACTTGCGGCAGGTGCCGAACGGGCTCGCCGCACACACCGAGGCGTAACCGAACGTGACGAAGAGCAGGAGTGCGATAGCGAGCAGGATCGGGGTCACGAGAGCCCTCCCAGGGCGGTTTTCAGGGGTTTCCGCAGGTGGGGCCCTATCGGCTAGCTTGCTGATCAGGGCCCGTATGGGGCGCTAGCGGGACCTCTAGCGCTAGAGGGTCTGACCCCTAGCGCTAGAGGCTCCCGAGAGTCAGCCCGCGTCCCGGTTTCGGTCACGCTCCGCAATCGCCGTGACGATGTGGGCGCGCTCGAAGCCGGTCCGGTTGACGGTCTTGCCGTTGATCCGCCGGGCCACCTGGCCCGTGGTCACGCCGTACGGCTTGAGCGCGGTGGTGAGCTGCCGCGCCTTGTCCGCCGGGGCCATCTCGCCCCACGGCCCGTACTTCTCCGGCCGCAGCTCGGCGAGCCGGTCGACGGTGACGTCGTTCCACGGCTTGGCCTCATCCGCCGGGACGACGGCGAGGATGTCCTCAAGCAGCGGATCGACCGCCTCGCGCCGCTCCGGCGTCTCGCCTGCGGCGATGCCGCGCAGCGTGCCCGCGTCGATGCGCGCCTTGCGGGCGCGCTCGCAGATGGCATCCGCGGCCGGGTTGTCGAGGTAGTAGCCGCGCACGATCTGCGGGTCGTCGGCGGCGCCCACCAGGTAACCGATGCCCTTGTCGGACTTGGTGAACGACGTGGCACGGATGCCGTTGCGGTACATCGACGTGCCCAGGATCATGTCGTTCTCGATCTGGCCCATGACCCGCAGGCAGAACCGCGTGCCCACGTTCGCGCTGATGGCGGGCGGGAGCGAGTCCTTGTCCGGGCGCTGCGTGGCCAGCAGCAGGATCACCCCGAGCGCCCGGCCGCGCTTGATGATGGCCGTGCACAGCGCCCCAGCTTCCTTGCCGTACTTGTCGTGGCTGAACAGCTCCTGGCACTCGTCAATCGCGAGAATGAGCGGGTGCAGGCCCAGGGAGCGGTTCGCGGCCAGGGACGGGATGACCTTGTTCTCCGGGCACTTGTCCTTGGGCAGGGAGCTGATGACCTTGGCCCGGCGCTCCAAGTCCTTGTAGACGTAGCGGATCGAATCCAGCGTGGCCGCGCACGTGTCGTCGTCCGGGCCAGAGCCGTAGTCGGCCGCCACCTTCTTCAGCGGGTCCAGGTCGCCGGTGCCCTTCAACTCCCAGATCAGCAGCTCAGCCGTCACGTCCAGCGCCGCGGCGAGCAGCGGCGTACGCAGGCTGAACGTCTTGCCCATGCCGGGCATGGCGCCGATCAGGACGTTGTCGTACATCAGCGTCAGGTCGACGTTCCGGCCGCGCTGGTCGGTGCCGAACGGCAGCGGCTTGAACAGCGACGCCGCACCCGACTTCGCGAGCGGCCACGGCGGGGCGGGGACCTTGTTCAGGGCACGGTCGCCGACCCACAGCATCATGCGGCCGGCGTGTTCGTCGGCGACCGGCTCGGGCCACACGCACCCCAGCGGGCGACGCAGGCCGGAGGCGAGCTTTTCGCGCCGGTCGAGGATGTCCGGCACGGTCACGCCGTACGGCAGGTCCACATCCGCGCGCCAGCCGGGGCCGTCGCGGGTGATCGGGGCGGGGAACTTGATGCCCTCCCCGCCCTTGGCGAGCGCCTTGTTGATCTCGGCAATGCCGAGCGCCCCCAGCGCCCGTTCGACGATGCCGGAGGTGAGCCGCTCGACTTCGGTCGTGACGACCGCGCGGGAGATGACGGGCTTGTCGGACGGCGCCCCCAGGAAACCGAACCCGGCCGTCAGCAGCGCCAGCGTCAGCACTTCCAGCCAGGTGGGGGCGAGCACGAACAGCACCAGGGCGAGCGGCAGGCCGACGACCAGGGCGAGCAGCATGAGGATGCTGCGCAGCTTGACGCGGTTGTCGCGCTGCCGGGACAGCTTCAGGTACTCCTCGACGTTCTCGCGCCGCGCGGCGACCTGCCGCAGCGGCTCGCCCTCGGTGTCGGCGACCCAGCGCATCGCGCCGCCGATGAACTTCGCGGCCCCGGAAGGGGCCTGGAAGGCGAGCCGCAGCGAGTACCAGGGCAGGCGCACGGCGTGGAAGGTGGTGGTGTGCCAGGCGTAGCCACCGAGCCAGCCGAGCGCGGTGACAAACTCCGGCTTGGACTTCGCCCACGCCGGGATCACCTCGCGCCGCTGCCCCGACCGGAGTCGGTCCATCAGGCCCGGACCGGCCGGGGCCGGACCGTCGACCATCACGGTCGACCGGCCGTCGGGGTCGTCGTCGACCGAGTCGGCCGACTCGGTCGGCTGCGAGTCGGGGACGGAGTCGGCCGACTCGCCGCGTGCCGATCGGGCCTTGTTGAGGTCGACTACTTCGGCGCCGGAGTCGGCGGCCATCTCGGCTTCGAGTCGGTGGAACAGTTCGTTGTCGTCGGGGTGGTTCACTGAGATTCCTTCTCTCGGGGAGGGGTGACGGGGCCCGGCCGCTGTCTTGGCGGGCAAGGCCGGGCCCTGTCGGCTACAGGTCGAACAGGCCGCACTGATCCGTAGAAGCCGCGGGCAGCCGCTTGCGGGCGAGCCGGGCGGCGGCGCCGTGGCAGTCGGAGCACCACGCGCGCAGCTCACTCGCCGTCAGGCGGGCGGCGGTGACGTCGGTGGCGAGCGGGTCGGCGGGTGCGGCCATCAGCCGTACCCGGCGCCCGTGCTTGCTGGTGTAGTGGTCGTGCTCGTGCGGGCACCGGCCGCCGCCCTTGGCGTGCGGGTTGCCGCACTCGCCCTCGCACTGGCAGCGGAACCCGGCTGCCTCCATCACGGCGGTGAACACGGCGGCGCCGACGATGGGCTGTGACTTCACGCCGCCACCCCCACCACGGGCACATCGGTGCGGGCGCCGGTTCGGCCGGCACGGCGACCGGTGACCGTAGCGAACAGCCAGCCCAGCCCGGCGCGAACGGTTCCGGCACGTGCCTGCTTGGCCGCGTACATCGCCTCATCCGCCCTGCGCAGCAGGCCGGACAGGTCGTCGCCGGGGAAGTCCGCGGCGCGCACCCAGCCCAGCGAGACCGTGGTGCGCACGTCCGGGTTCTGGCCGTCGACCGGCCGGGCGAGGACGCCGTGCAGCACGGCGAGCAGGTCCCCGGCGGTGCCGTGGTCGTCGATGAGGACGGCAGCGAACTCATCGCCCCCGAGCCGCCCGGCAACGCCGGACCGGCCGACGTGGTGGGCGAGGCGGTCCGCGGTCGCCTTCAACAGCGCGTCCCCGGCCGCGTGCCCGTGGGTGTCGTTGATGTGCTTGAACTTGTCGACGTCGGCCAGCACCACGACCGCGCGCGGGTCCTTGAGCAGGGCCGTGGCGCGGCGGGTGAAGCCGTCGCGGGTGCGTAACCCGGTGAGCGGGTCTCGCCGGGCGGTGTTGAGGCAGCCTCGCAGCCACCACACGTGAACCGCCCAACCCGCGGCGAGCGGCAGTGCGGACAGCAGGACCGTGGCCAGGGTGTTCACGCTGCCACCCCCTCGGCGCCGTCGCCGGACGCGGTGGCGTCGGGCGCGTCCACGGGGCGCAGAGCGCGCCCGTCGGCTCGCTCGGCGAGCAGGGCGTCACGCACCTGCCGGGCGGGGCCGGAGCCGCAGTGCAGTTCCTTGCGCAGCGCCTCGGCGTTGATCTGGCCGTCCTTCCAGTCCGCCGTGATCGTGCGCGCCTCGGCGAGCAGTTCGGCCGTCGTGCGCTGCGCCGTCTTGCCCTTGCCCGTCGTCGGCCGCTTGCGCGGCGGCTTCGGCGCCTCGCTCTTCGGCTTCTCGGGTGCCTGCTCCGGCCTCGGCTCCGGGTTGACCGGTTCGCCGTCGGCGGGGGCCAGCTCGCCCGTGCGCAGCAGCACGCGCTCACGCCGCGGCGTCTTCCAACGCCACTTCCAGCCGTACCGCTCGTGCAGGTCGGCACGGGCCAACAGCCGCTCACGCTCGCAGGCGAGCGCCAGGCGGTAGGAGGTGACCTCCCACAGCGTCATGCGCCGCCACAGTGCGAACGTGGACAGCGGGGCCAACAGCCAGCGAGAGAACCGGATCTTTTCCATGCGGCGTCCGGTGGCGGCGCCGATGCGGACGGCGTAGATGTGCGCGCCGATCTCGGAGAACACCACCCACAGCAGCGGCATCGTGCCGTGCGCGACCTTGGCCCACACGTCGTGTCCGGCGGCGATGTTGAGTCCGCAGGTGATCAGGGTGAGCACCCAGGGGACGAACCGCACCCAGGCAAGGGCCATGTCCATCCGGATCAGCAGCAGGTTGGCCACGGTGAACACCGGAATGGCCACGTCGATGCCGACCGGCAGCATCCACGGCTCACCGAACCCCCAACGGGCGGCAGCGGCTGACACGGCATCGAACGAAGAGATGAGACCGAGCGCGCCGACTCCAGCGGCGGCGAGCGCGCCGATTCCAGCAAGGCCCATCTCCGGCCTGGTCAGCGGCGGTACCGCCGGACGTTCGGCGGTCTGTGTCGTCTCGGTGGCGGTCATGCCGCACCCCCGTTCAGCGGCCGGATCTGGGCCGCGGCCATCAGTTCCACCTGCACCGGGTGCGGGTGGTACTCCGGGGTGGTGCTCTCGCACCACTCCCACTCGGCGTCCTCGGCTAGCGCGAAGCCGAGCGAGGCGAGCGCCGCCGCGCGCTCTTCGACCGTCGGGGCCTGCGGCGACGTGGGCCACGTGAAGGTGGGCCAGTCACTGACCAGGCCGGTCATCACGATGAAGAGCTGCCAGCACGGGCCGGCGGTCCGCTCCGGAACCGTCGTGCCGCAGCAGCGCACGGTGATCTGAGCCCGCAGTACCTGCCTGCTCATCGCGCACCGCCGTTCCGGCGCCCGTTGCGCACCCATCCGGCGAACTGCATGGCGAACCCGACGGCGGCGATGCCCATCAGCTGCCGGTCCCCGGTCACCAGAGCGGCGATGGAACCGGTGAGCGCGATAGCCACGCCCGGGAGGACCAGGACCAGGGCGAAGCCCTTCGGGGTCGGGGTCTGGGAGGTCATGCCGCCGCTCCCTTCCGGGACGGCCGACGGCGCCCGGCCGGGCGGGCCAGCGGGACGACGTTGAACAGCTCCGGGGCGTGTGCCTCGATCACCTCGGCGGCGATGCGGGCCACGTCGTCCGGGAGCTCCGGGTTGTCGGCGAGGATGTCGCGCGCCGCGTCCAGCCGGGCCGCGCGCTCTTCGCTGGTCTCGCCCTCCTCCCCGAGCCACAGCTCAACCGGGGTGCCCAGGGCCAGTTCGATGAAGTCCTTGACGGAGACGGCCTGATGACCGCCGATGTACGTGCGCATGCAGCGCTCCTGAATCCGAAGGGACAGGGAGATGCCGAGCGGTCGTGGCCTGGTGGTGAGAGGCGACCACTCGGGATGTGCAGCCCCAAGCCGCATCGGCGGGAGGGGCAGCGCCCCGGAGGCAGATTCGATCTGCCGCCATCACGGCTATCCGGGGCCGCAGCGCCAGAGCGCTGCGAGAGGTTGGGTTGCGCTGTACCTCACGCGGGACGGAGCCCGCGTGGCCGCCTACTTGGCCGAGGAGAGGCGGCGTGATCCCCATTCAGTTGTCAAGGAACGAACGCTTCCGACGAGCGCGGTAGCCCCCTGGAAGGGACTCCCGTAGCCGCAAAGCCACAGGACCCGCCGGACGTACATCGGTGCTGCATACCCCTGATGCATGGTGTGTATTACCTACCACTCAAGCTGTCAGATCGATCCCGGGTCGTCAAGCGCTCTGGCTTTTTCGATCTCGGAACCGCCTGCCTTCGCGGCGATGACTCAACTGTCGTCAAGTGGAGGGAACTTCGGGAGCGTGCACTTGGGGGTGCACTCGTGCACTCCGACGTGCAAACCCCCTGCCCCCCCGGACTGACCTGCGTAGAGTGACGTTGAGTCAAGCTGGGACTTCGGCCGCTCATGGGGGTTCGATGGCAGACCGGAACGCCAGGCTGGCCGCGCTGATGGTTGAAGGCGACTTCTCGAACAAGTCGCTGGCCCGTGCGGTAGTCGTCGCCGGTACGCGCGCAGGTCAGGACGTCACCTGTGATCACACCTACGTCAGTCGGTGGCTCAAGGGGACCATCCCGCGAGGCGACATGCCGCGCTTCATCGCAGACGCCATCGGGCGCAAATTGGGACGTCAACTCACGATCGACGACATCGGGATGGGTGACGCGGCGGTCTCAGCCATTCAGCCCAACCTCGGTCTCGACTTCGCGGACCATCCCGAGACGGCGACCACCACCGTGGCCGACCTCTGGCGCGCCGACCTTGCCGACGCTGAGCCGCTGGTTCGCGCGCTGCCGGACTCCGCAGCTTGGAACGAGGCTTCCGTGAGGTGGCTCGTATCCCCGCCCGACGGTGAACTCACACGGTCCGGAAACCGGTCCGTCGGCGCCGTAGACGTGGAGATGATTCGCTCGACCGCCGATGCGTTCAGCATGCTTGACGGCAAGTTCGGTGGTGGCCACGCCCGGCGGGCGCTGATTCAGTACCTGCACACCGACGTTCGGCCCATGCTCGATGGCAAGTACTCCGACGCCGTCGGGAGGGAGCTCCACTCAGCGGTGGCCGAAGCGCTCTTGCTCGCGGGGTGGATGTCGTACGACAGCGGCTTGCATGGCATCGCGCAGCGGTACTTCATCCAAGCTCTTCGCATGACGCAGGCGGCCGGTGACCGGCTACTCGGCGGCAGCATCCTTTCCGCGATGAGCCATCAGGCCACGTTCGTAGGCCGGTACCGAGAAGCCGCGACCTTGGCCCGTGCCGCATTCACGGGCCCGGCCGGCAGCCTTACGCCGACGCTGGCCGCACAGTTCCGCGCGATGGAAGCGCGGGCGCTGGCACGCCTGGGAGACGAACGCGGGTGTGACTTCGCGCTGTCCGAGGCAGAACGACAGCTGAGCCGACGCACGGCCGACAGCGATCCGGCGTACATCGCGTACTTCGATGAGGTGGAGTTGGCAGCCGAGTTCGGGCATTGCTTCCGCGACTTGGGGCGCTCCGTGCAGGCGACGGAGCGGGGCGCGGGCTCCATCTTTGGGGACGGCCTGAACAACCGGAGCGACTTCTTCGCGACCATGGTGCAGGCAGAGTCATACCTCGGTCAGGGGGAGATCGGCCGTGGCTTCGAAATCGCGCTCAATGCGCTGCAACTCGGCGAGGGGCTGAAGTCTGCACGCTGCGTGCAGTATGTCCGAGAGTTCCAAGGCCGCATCACAGACGGCGTGAAACGAGCCGCGGAGTTCCGGGTATTCGCGGAACAGGCCCGCGGCTTCCGCCTCTGGCTACAGGTCGACGAACAGTCCTAGAACGGGGCCCAGTCGCGGCGCGAGCCACCCGAGCGCAGCGTCTCGACACGCTTCTCAACTTCCTCGGCAGCGCGCGGATTCGTGCCAGCGTTCTGGGAAAGCCAGGTGACCATCAGTAGTTCGCGCACGCTGCGGAGAACGGCGTACCCGGACCATTTCCGGACGTCGAAGCCGTAGCCGTCCACGAAGTCGGCGTATTCCGCCTCTGTATGCCACCCGAAGCTGTCGTAGTACATAGCCGTCTGCATAAGGTCCCACTCACGCGGACCGATCGCAAAGCCGTCCAGGTCGATAACCTTCGGGTGCCCCGAAGCGTCACGCAGGACGTTGCCGACGTTGAAATCTCCATGCAGGTGACCAGTCGGCAGGGGGAACGTTAGCCGGTCGTACTCCATTGCCAACTCATCTGCCAGAGAGGCGAGATAAGCGCGAGTGTCCGACGGGATCACGGCGCGCTGCAACCGCTGATTCACCTTGTCGAAGGGCCGGAGCGCAGGAAGCGAAAGACTCGGCGGCTCCAATTCGTGGAGCCGCCGAAGCAATTCGCCCATCTCTCGCGTACTCGCATACGTGTCACCGTCGGCCAACCCCTCCCAGAAGGTCACCGGATGGCCCTCGATGACGACGGGTTGTTCGGCTTCCGTGACAAGCCGGGCAGCCGGGTATCCCTCGGCTGCGAGCCACTGAGCTACGGCTACTTCTCGGCGGACGGACGGCAGTCGGTCAGGGCTCCGACCGACGCGCGAAATGATCCGGCCGCCATCGATGCGAAAGACAGCGTGGTCGCCAAACCGCTGCATCTCGATACCGTCCGGATCCACGTGGGCGACGTCGCACGCCTTCCGCAAGATGTTCTCGGCCGACGCTGCGTCGAATTCAGTGCGCTCGCCCGTCGTCATACCTTGCGGTCCCCCTGCCCGATGGGAAGCGCGCGGACTTCCCTGCCGCGCGTCGCTCCTTTGCCGATGAGCCCTTGTCCTTCCATCTGCGCAATGGCAGACCGGATCGCCGTCCGCGAAGCCTCGAACCGCTCGCACAGTTCCTTCTCGGTGGGGAAGGGATCCCCGACCTTGACTCCGTCGGTCCGCAAGAGATCCGTCACCTTCTCGACGAGCGGGCGCCGGTCGCCCGTCCCCACCACGTACCAGCCAGCCCCCTGTACGGACTCGATCACGCCCTTGCTCTTCAGGTCGCCCAACGCACGCTCGATGGTGCTGCGGCTCACGCCGTAGATCTCCATCAGCTTCGCTTGAGACGGCAGCTTCTCAGGGATCTTGCCCTTCTCGATCTTCTGACGTAGAGAATCCGAGACCTCTAGGTACGTGTCTCGCGGACTGGCCGGCGGCACCTAGCCTCCCCTTCGATGATCTCGCTTGGCAGCGGCTCACTGCTTTCAGCTTCCCACGGTGGCCCTCAGTCAACGTAGGGCGCCCCAAGGAGTGTCCCACGTGTCCGACTGTCCGGTTAGAGCTCTGACCTGCACAAATAGGTGGGACAGCAAGATTCGCCAGTGTCCCAGCTGTCCGACCTGGGTGCAGGGCTGCAACACCCAGGGATGTTGCAGCCTTCACCACAGCCGCCACCCGTTGGGCGCACCCATCCCAAGTCAGCCGACTACACCGACGCCGATTAGTCCAAAGGTTCGAATAGAGAGGGAAAGTGGATGCCGTTAGACATCTAGGACGACAAAGCAAGATATGCAAACATGTGCCCCCTGCACGCATGGGCGGAACCTTTGATTTGGGGGGTAGGTCATGGCTCGTCAGCAGGCACCGGCCAAGAAGGCGACGGTATACCGGCTTTCCCGGCCCGGGGATGAACCCCTCGCACTTTGCATCCAGAAGAAGTATGCAGAGAACGAGAATGATTTTCAGATACGAGATGTCTCCATCAGCGGCACGGAATCACTCCTCATCACTGGAAAGATAAGCACCGACGAACCTCGATGGATGCCACACCTCGTATCCCTCGTCGGCCACAATCCTAGACTCAAGAATTTGACTTCCGCAGCAGCCCTTATAATCCCGCTGCAAGGCTACGACTATGCCCTGACTTGGGGATTTGGGCACATACTTCTTAATCCGTTGTTCCTCGACAATGACTTTGGACTACGCTTCGCCATCCGGAAAGCGAGTCCAGATCAGGTGCGATCTCTCACGAGCCACACAATGGATACGCTCGCCAGAACTGCACGTACGAGCGTTCCATCTGGAGCCTCTTTGGACGCCTTCGGCGTTGAAGAAATCGGCGAAGTAATAAGCCGACTGGTCGGACGAATATCAGTTTCCGGACTGACGGCATCTGCCGGTAAGGCGGACAGCTACGCGACGGTCAGAGGGGCCGACGGACTCAGTCTGCCGCTGGCCAAGAGCCCCCAGGACTTGCTTGCCGACCTTCGCTACCTGCATGACACCGTGGAGAATGAACCGCCCGCTAAGGGTCTCGAACACTTCGAGCACACCCGCCCGTTGCGTCCTGGGGCGCCAGAGATCAATCAGCTTCAAGGACTGCTGTCCCAAGCCCTGAAACCTGGGTCACCACTCATCGCTCTCACATGGCCAGCGGAGTGGCAGGAGGGCGACCACGGAGAAGCCGACAGTTACAAGATCCGCGGAGCGGGCGCCGGCCGCGAGGAACAGCCCGATGAGTTGGAACTGCATCACCTCCTACAGCCGCTGGCCCACCGCGAGGCATCGACTCGCTTTGACGCCCTGAAGCGAATCACCGTGCAAGGGCTCAACAGTGACGGCTTTTCCATCTCCAGAGCTATTCACGGGGACAAGTGGATCACCTTTCAAATCGATCACGAAGGAAAGAGGTACGTATTCCATCAAGGGCGTTGGTTCGACATCGGCGGCGCTTACCTAGATCTGCTGCGCCAGAAGGTCGAAAAAATATTGGCCAAGAGAAGTAATCTTTTGGTCTCCGACTGGCCGCAAGAGGTGAAGCCCAAGGGGAACATTGGCGTGGCCACCGAAGGGAGATACAACCTCTTAGTTCAGCACGATGACCCGCGTTTCCTGCGCCTGGATACGAAGCTGCTATACACCATGCAGCACACGAAGGGTTTTGAGGTCTGCGATCTGCTAGGCCCAGACAATGAACTTATACACGTGAAGCGCATGGGTGGCTCGGTCTCGGCAAGCCATCTCTTCAATCAAGCCCTCGTATCAGTCGAAGCACTACGTCGCCAGCCAGATACGGTCTCGAAGATGCAGGAAGTCGTCAGGCGAGAAAGCGAAGGTAAGCGCGACATTCCCGACGACTTCCAACCCACAAAGGTCGTGCTCGCCTTTGGAGGGCGCCCTGCCACGCCGGAAGCACTCTTCACCTTCTCCCAGGTGACCCTCGCCCGATGTGCCCAGAGGCTCGCTGAACTAGAGGTCGAGCTAGAGATTCTTGAGATCACGGACACTCCGAAGATCCTCAAGGACGATCTCTCGCTGGAGTAGCCGAGGCCCCTTCTCGCTCCGCCACGTGTGAGGAGCGTGTGGATTCGCGGAGCGCAGCCTCGTCCCGCCGCTCCCGCGCAGGTCAGCGGCATGGTCACACAGGCCATGAGCGTGCTCTCCGGAGCCGTGTGCGCAGGTTCGAATCCTGCCGGGGGCACTCCAGCTCGGACAGCCTGATCAAGCCGCTGACCAGCAAGAGTGCCAAGTACAAAGGCTCGAACTCAGTCCCACTGAGTCCGAGCCTTTGTCGTTACGTGTCACTGATCGCGAGTGAGTAGCGAGTGAGCCCCGAGCCCCGCCAAGCCAGTGTCTACCGACCAGGGGACCGCCGCCCAAGCGCAACCGTTCGCTCCCGGTAAAGGTCCATCGACCCGTGAATGCTTCAGACCCACACGTCAACGCCTTCGCCGAGATCTTCGGCGAACCGCCAGCCGACTTCGCCGTCCCCGTCGACTGGGCAGCAGTCGAGACCTGGTTGGGGACGCGCCTGCCCGCCGACTACAAAGCCATCGCCGCCGCGTACGGCCCACTCGACATCGGCGCGTGGCTGTGGCTTCACATGCCATGCGTCAACCGCGGATGGTTCGACTATGGAGCCTGGGTGCAGCAGACTCGGCGTGGCGCCCCTGGTGTCCTTCCCTTCGGCGCCACCCGTACCGCCGACACTCTCTACTGGGACACCACAGCATCCGACGACCCCGACCATTGGCCAGTCGTCATGCACTGTCAGGACGACGAAAACGCGGGCCGCGACCCTTGGCGGCGCTTCGCGACCCCGCTCGTGCCGACACTGGCCCAGCTCGTGGCCGACGGCATGCACCCAGTGGCCGCCCGAAGCGCCATGCAATCTGACCTGGAGCCCACCCCGTGGACACCGCCGCCTCGGCGACCGGAGCCAACCGCTCAGCAGCGAGCCGCGCTCACCACAGGCAGCGGGCTGGAGGCCCTGATCGCCCTCGTCCCACCGCCGGAAACACCCGCGCTCGGTAAGCACAGCTGGGACTGGCTGTACGAACGGCTGGATACACGGCTGCCCGGCGAGTACATACGACTGATGGAGCGGTACGGGGCCGGCGACTGGGTCGGTTGGCTGCGCTTCAACATCCCACTCGGCGAGGACCGGTACGCGCTCGCGCCCTGGGCCGAGTGGTACGCGGACACCTACCGGGGGCAGCGAGCCGACTTCCCGGAATTCCACCCCCTGGCTGTCTATCCCGAGCCCGGGGGAATCCTGCCCTTCGCCGACTCCATCGACGGCGACCAGCTGTGCTGGCTGACCGAAGGTGCCACGCCGGATGACTGGGCATTGATCGTCGTACCGCGCCATGCCGACCAAGGCCCACCGCTCAGCACCGGCCTGACCGACACCCTGCTGGAGTGGCTGCGCGGCCGGTTCGCGACCGAGGGCCTGCCCCCGCTCAGACGCCGTGACGAGGACCCCCTCGATTACATCGATTTCGAGCCCTACGCCAGAGAACCGGCCGCTGATGACCAATGACTCGGCGCCATATCGGTCGGTTTCGAGGTAGCCGAGTCCATCAGCCGACTCACCCTGTCGCTGCTGCTCCACGGCAGACTTCTGCATGCTCGGCGCGCAGTCATTCGCGGAGGCGGAGGCGGCCTGCTTCGCGGACAACGGGTACCAGGGCGCCAGCCTTGCGGTCCGGGTGCCCTACCGCGGCCAGTGGGCGAACCTGTCCGCAGGTCAGCAGGCGGTGTACCTCACTGCCAACCCATAGCCTTCTCGATCCTCCCGTTGTTGAGCTCCTCATGGCCGTCGATGCAGCCTTCGTACCGGCGGTGGATGACCTCGGGCGAGTTGCCCGCGCGGCGGGCGACCTCGGCCACGGGTACGCCCGCGTTCAGCCAGTTCGTAATGCAGGTATGGCGCAGGTCGTAGGGCCGACGCGCGAGCGGCGAATCCACCTTGTCCGGAGGGAGAGCGATGGGACGAGCCTCCTGCCACACTCGCCAGTAGCTCGAGGTCCCAAGTACCTCGCCGCGCTCGTTGTGGAAGACCCGGCCGTCCGCCGCCGTCCCGAACTCCCTGATGTGCTCGCGCAGCATCGCTACCAACAGCGGTGGGATGGGTACCGGGCGGTCGGCCTTGACCTCGCGGGACTTGAGTCCGCGTTTGTCGTGCCGCTTGCCGGAGTCCGTCCACTTCTTACCGGAGACCGGACGGGTCTCCTTGAGGGTGAGCGTGCCCCAGCCCCTCTCGGGCAGGTAGCAGTCCCTCTCCTTGAGGCCAACCGCTTCGGCCGGCCGCATCGCCGCATAGAGCTGACAGGCGAAGAAGGCGACCAGCCGACGCCCTCGGTTGCGGTGCACCGACCCGACGTAGGAGACCGCCGTGAGGAGCTGGGCTCCCTGCACCGCGTTCACCAAGACCCGGGGGTCTACGACGTCACCGCGGGTGGAACCCGCGCGCTTCACTCCGGCGAGCGGGTTCATATCCAGGTACCCGCACTCGATCGCGTACTCCATGGCGGTGTTGAAGCCGCGACGGCGACGCTTGTAGGTCTCCCCCGCCGCCGGGGTGTCGTCCAGCTTGAATGAGAGCCGGTACTGGACGTCTCGGACCACCTTGGGATCAGTGAGGGCTGACAGGGGCAGTGAGCGGTGCTGAAGCCACGTACAGGCAGCCGCGAGATCTTCGGGAGGGTCTTCGTCCTGATGCGCCGGTACGACAGCCCACCGCATCGCCAAGCGGACCTCTTCGAGAGGCGGTGCCTTCTTCCCGTCGTCCATCATCGCGAGCGCGACCGTAGCGAGGCTGTCCGCCACTCCTTCTCGGGTCTTGGCCGCAGACGTGCGCCAACGGCTGGCCATGTACTCCCGGCTGAAGTCCCACCATGACGGGTCGGGCTTGGCGTTCTCCCGTGCGGCAGCCGCCCTGAGTTCAGACTCCGGCAACCCCGACTCGACGTCGAACGCCTCGCCTTTGACCATCGCCTTCCACAGTTCGGAACGGCGACTCTCGGCGAGGGTGACCGTAGCGAAACTGGAGGTTTTGACCTTGCCCGCTACGAGCCAACGAAGCTGATACGGGGCTCTCTTGCTCCGCACTCGGTTGATCTTCCAAACTCGCACATCGGTGGACAGGGTCGGTTCCTCGGCCGCCGCGGGCGGGCGCCCGCTGACGCGGGCGCCCTTCGAGTTGTTGCGGTAGGTCACGCGGCTTCCTCCAACGCCTTAATCCAGCGCTCCAGTTCCGACCGCCGGATGCGCACCGAGCCGTTGGGGAGCTTGATGGCCTTTGGTCCCTTCCTGAGCTGTCGCCAGCGGTAGAAGGTCGCTCGCGGTACCCCAATTTCTGCGATGACCTGGTCGATGCTGAGCATCTCGTCTCGGGCCACGGTCACTTCCGTCCACTTTCGTCAGCCGTGAGGGAACCGGACAGGCCGGACAGCTCCTGTTGAAGCTGTCCGGGGTGTTCGTGCTGGTCAGAGGGGTTGACCGGACAGCCGGACAGTGCGGACACCTCTTGGGCGCCCTGTGTCCGGGTGTCGGTGTCCGGGTAGTACCGGCCGCCGGGGTCCTTGGTGAGCTGTCCGGCGTCGGCCATGCGGGAGCACGTCCGGCGGATCGTGTCGAGGTCGACGTACGGCAGTTCGCCCGCCATGTCCTTGGGCTTTGCTCCGGGGTGGGCGCGGACGTAGCGCAGGATCGTGGCGCGGGTGTCGCTGACGGTGTGGTCGGTGACCGGGCCGTCCAACAGGTGCCAGGCGCCGGAGGCGGGTTGGAAGCTGAGGGCGTATTCGGCTTCGTCCACGTCGCGGCCGGTGACGTGCAGGATGCCGTCTGCCTGGCCACGGGCCCGCTTGAGTACGAGGGTGGCGTCAGCGGCTCCGGCGATGCCGTTGGTGCCGGAGACCTCGGTGAGGAAGTCCTCGGAGCCTGCCTTGCGGACGTGGTGGACCAGGACGACGGCCACGCCGTAGTGGTCGGCGAGGCGCTTGGCGTAGCCGACGGCGACGTAGTCCGCGTCGTACGCCGAGACGCTGGCCGGGGCCTGGCCGCGCATCTTGGCGAACACGTCGATGACGACCATGCGCGCGTCGAGATGGCGCTCCAGCCACTGGGCGATGGCCTCGGTGCCGCCCTGGGGGAAGGGCGGGCATTCGGTGACCAGGGTCAGACCGGCTGGGGCCGGTTGGCCTCCGAGGAGCTTGCCCATGCGGGTCTGGAGTCGGCGTGGGGTGTCTTCCAGTGCGAGGTAGAGCACGGGACCGCCATCGACGGGCACGGAGTCGAACGCCTTGCCTCCGGCCGCGACGGACAGGCCCAGTCCGAGGGAGAGCCAGGACTTGCCGACCTTGGGCGGTCCGGCGAGCACGCTGACGCCTTCGGCGAGGATGCCGGGCACGGCCCATTTCGGGTCGGGGAAGTGAGCGGCCATGAGCTGATCGGCCGTCCATGCGGTCCGTGGGCGCTCCCGTTTCGGCGGCGCCTCGGCCGCCGGTTGGGGGTCGCTGGGTACGGAGTACAGGTGCAGGGGCGGGATGGGGTTGGTGCTCATGCGGCGACCGTCCGGGGGCGCCGTGCTCCGGCCCGGAGCCCGGAGGCGATGGTGCGCTGTGCCTCGCGCTCGCCCTGGCCGACCTGGAGAGCGGCCGTGAGCAGCCAGCCGGTGACATCGGCCTCGCTCAGCTCGCCTCCGGCAACGAGCTGTCCGAGGGCGACCGCGGCGACGTAGAGCGCGTTGTTGTGCTCGTGCGAGGCGGAGCCGGTGACCCGCTGCACTTCCCCGTTGACCGCGGACCGGAGGAAGGCAGTGCGCCGCCCATGGCCCGTGAGGGCGATCGTGATGGGCGTCTGCGGGGGCAGCGGAGCCGGGCGCAGGAGTTCGGCGAGCCAGCCCGGCAGAGGCGCCACGGAGGCGTTGCAGGTGACCTCGTACGGGTGTCCAGCGCAGGTGCTGCCCGCGCCGACCACGAGTCCGCCCCACGCGCGGGTGTCGACCTTCCAGCCCAGCCCTCGAGCGCTGTCCCCAGCGGTGTTGCGCAAGGGCTCGCCCTCAGGTGCGGCGAAGTACAGGTGGGTGCCCCCGCTCCAGGTGCGGACGGTGTAGGTGTCGCCGGGGAAGGGCTGGCCGTGGCGCGTGCAGAGCACGGCGAGGACGTCGGCGCCGTCGGTGACGCCGTGCTCGATCCACGTGGCCGGCGGGGTGTCGCCGGGGTGCTTGGGCTGGTCCAGGTCGATGACGATCAGGCCGGAAGGGCCGGTGGCGATGCCGACGTTGAAGGCGGCGGTGGACCACGCGCGGGTGATGCGGTCCGGGTCGGTGGTGGCGCGGGTCTCCCAGTCGGAGACGGCCGGGCGCTTGCCGCCGGGGATGAGAGGGAAGACGCGCCAGTCACGCGACGCTGCGTCGAGCGCGGCGGTGAGCTGGGCAGAGCCGTCCGGGTACGGCATGCTGGGGGTTCTCCTGTTCTGTCTGCGGATGGGCAGGGAGAACCGCGGCGGCGGGCGACCTTGCTGGGGAGTCCCGCCGCCGCGGCGTTGCTACTGGTTCTTGGCCCACGCGGCGTACTGCTGGCGGACGTAGTGGCGCGGGTCGGAGATCACGGCCGTGTCGTCCAGCTCCATCAGCCGCTGCGCGGCTCGGGTGGCGAGGTCGGCTGCGTCGCGGGTGGCGCTGTCGGCTTCGTCGCTCAGCGCGATCCGGTCCAGCAGTGCGGCCTTGCGGAGCCAGAACTCCCGGTTCAGCCCGTCGTGGAACGGCGTGTCGGCTGCCGCCCGTGCGGTCCATCCGATCTCGCTGACGATGCTCGGGGCGAGCGTGTACGCCTCTTCCGGCGTGGGCCACGGCTCCGGCTCGGGGAGGTGGTCGGCGGTGATGTACAGGCGGGTGCGCTCGCCGTCGTGGGTGGGGTACTGGCGTGCCGGGCCGGTGTCGAACGCGGCGGCCAGGGCGCGGCTGACGCGGTCGATGTCGGCGGGGTCGCAGATGACTCGGATCTCGAACATGGTTTCCTCCCTCAGCCGTGGAAGTGGCTGCGCTTGATGACGGCCTTGCGGATGTGGACCGTGCTGCCGTTGCGTCCGCCGCTGATGGTGCGGGCGGGGGTGCGCCAGGCGAGGACGGCGAGGGCGACCCACAGCAGGGCGCCGGAGCCGAGTCCGGCGGCGGCGTTGATGACCTCTCCGATGCCGTAGCCGACCCCGGTGGCGAGGGCGCCGCCTCCGAGACCGGCTCCGAGGAAGCGCTGTGCGATGAGGTCCAGCAGGGGCAGCGGGGTCAGGTCGCGCGGCTCCGGCATGGGCATGGGGGGCGGAGCGAGGTGCTTGGGCATGGGGACCATGCGGCCGTAGGCGTCGGGCACCCAGACCACCGCGCCGCGCTCGGCGGCCAGTTCGACGGCCGCCACGTCGGGCGCGTACAGGCTGAGTGCTGGCGGGTCGTAGCCGAGGGCAGCCTGGGTGTCCGGCCGCGCGGCGGGAATGTGCTCGCTCATGGCGGGATCTCCTGTCATTTGCCGAGTTGGGCGATGGCGTCGGCGGAGGCCTGGACGAGGTTGTGGATGGGCTCGTAGGCGCCGGTCCCGGCGGTGAAGAACCCGAAGAGGAACAGCGCCAGGGCGGCGCCGCCCCCGGCGGAGCGGGTCTTGACGGCGAGGGCGGAGGCGGCGCCGAACAGCAGGACGGCGGAGATGTTGAGGATCATCGGGAGCCTTCCGGGCTGAGGGGATGTGGGTCAGTCGGTGGTGCCGGCGCGGTAGATGCGGGCCCAGCGGTTGTAGAGCCAGCGGCCGGTGCGGATGCGCTTGCCGGTGGCCTTGCAGCGGCGGCAGTCCTTGCCGCGCTTGGGCCGTCCCTTGCGGTCGGTCTTGAGCGCGTGGCCCATGCCGGAGCACTTGCGGCAGTCGCCGAACGGGGAGGCCACACACAGCCCGCCGTAACCGACAGTGACGACTATCAGGCAGGCGACAGCAAGGAGGATGGGGGTCATCAGATGCCCTCCAGGGCGGTTTTCGGGGGTTTCCGCAGGTGACGTGCTATCCGCTAGATCACAGGTGGGAGTGGCTTTGTGGTGCTAGCGGGGGTGCTACCGGTAGCAGGTGTGGGTGCTACCGGTAGCACCGTGCCGGGGCTATGCGGCGCCCGGCTTTTCGTTACGCTCCGCAATCACCTTGAGGAGGTCGGCGCGGACGATCCCGCGCCGGGTGGTGCGGGTACCGTCGTCGGTCGTCCCCGCCACGTCGCGGGTCTTGATGCCGTGCGGCTTCAGTGCGGACGTGACGTTCTCGCCCTTCCAGCCGCCGTAGACGTCGGGCCGGAGTTCGGCGAGTCGGGCGGCGATCCGCTCGTTCCACACCCGCTCCTCCCTCTCCGGCACCACGGCCGCAACGTCGGCGAGCAGGTCGTAGGACGGACCGGTGACAGCCTCGGGTGCCTCCCCGAGCGCGTAGCCGGACAGGAGTCCCGCCTTCTCACGGACGGTTCGGGCGCGGGCAGCGACGGCCACGGCGCCGGGCGCGTCCACGAAGGAGCCGTAGACGATCCGGGCGTCCGCGCCCTCACCGACGAAGTAGTGCAGGCCCTTGTCCCCCCACGCGAACATCGTGGCCCGCACACCGCGCTTGTAGGAGGACGTGCCGAGCACCATGTCGTTCTCGGTCTGACCCATTACCTTCATGCACCACCGGGCCCCCGCGTTCGCGCTGATGCCGGTGGGCAGGGACTTCGCGTCCGGCCGCTGGGTGGCCAGCAGCAGCACGATCCCGGTCGCGGGACCGCGCTTGACCAGGTCGGTCGCGATCTCCTCGAACTCCTTGCCGTGCTCCGCGTGCTCGAACAGCACCTGGCACTCATCCACCCCGATCACGATCGGGTGCAGACCGAGCGAGCGCTTGTCGGCGAGAGCGCTGGTCACCTTGGACTCGGGGCAGATGTCCCGGGGCAGCGACCGGATCACTTTGGTGCGCCGCCGCAGTTCCTCACGCAGGGCGCGGAAGTCGTGAAGCGCGTACTGGATTGTCTCGTCTTCCTCGCCGACGCCGTGCCGGTGGGAGACGGCCTCGCCGACCGGGTCGAGGTCGCCGGTGCCCTTCATGTCGTAGGTGTGCAGCTCCGTGCGCGGGTCGAGGGCGGCGATGAGCAGCAGCAGCCGCAGAAGGAACGTCTTGCCCATGCGGGGGATCGCGCCGATGACCCCGGCGATGAACATCAGGGTGACGGACACCCAGCGTCCGCGCTGGTCCGTGCCGTACGGGATGGCCTTGAACAGGTCGACCGTGCCGGACTTGAACAGCGGCCATGCGGGCTTGGGTGCTGACTTCAGGTCCTGGTCACCGACCCACAGCACCAGGCGTCCGGTGTGTTCGTCGGAGACGGCCTCTGGCCACACGCAGCCCAGCGGCCGGCGCAGACCCGACGCGAGACGTTCGCGGCGCTCGATGACATCGGTGACGGTGACGCCGTAGGGGAGGTTGCCCTCCGCCCGCCATCCGGGCCCGTCGCGGGTGATCGGGGCGGTGAACTCGAACCCGTCCCGCCCCTTGGCCTGCGCCTGATTGATCGCGGGAATGCCCAGCGCCCCGAGCGCCCGCAGGACAATGTCGGAGGTGAGTTTGGATGCCTTGGGGACTTCCACAGCCCTGTGGATAACCGGGGCGTCGGCCTTGCGCCCGGCGGCGCCGAGCGCCATCACGACCGCGCCGACCGAGACGGCTTGCAGCCAGTCGGGGGCAAGGACGTACAGGGCGAGCGCGAGGGCGAGGCCGACGAACATGCCCAGCACGGCCACCAGGGTGCGCAGTCGCACGCGGCCGTCGCGCTGCCGCGACAGCTTCAGGTACTCGGCCGCGTCCTCACGCCGGACGGCGGCCAGTCGGACCGGTTCGCCCTCTCGGTCGGCGACCCATCGCATCGTGCCGCCCACGAACCGGGCCAGCCCGGTCGGCGCCTGCATCGTCAGACGGGCGGCATACACCGGGGAGCGCAGGGCGTGGTAGGCGGCGGCGTGCGTGTAGTGACGGGCCACCCACGCAGCGGCGGTCTTGAGTTCGGCAAGCGAGCGCAGCCAGACGGGTACCACGTCGCGACGCTTGGCGGCGGCGAGCCGACCGAGGTAGCCGGGCCCGGCCGCCTTCACGGTCGGAGAGTCGACCATCACGCGCGCAGTCGGGTCGGCCGACTCCATCCCCGACTCACCCGGAGCCGATTCACACGACCGGTCGGCGTCGGGTCGGGCGGTCGGGTCGGCCGACTCGGAACGGGCCGACCGCGCCTCGTCGAGGTCGACCACCTCGCCTCCGGAGTCGGCGGCCATCTCGGCTTCCAGCCGGTTGAAGAGTTCGTTGTCGTCGTCAGGGTGCTTCACTGAAGCTTCCTTCTCTCTGGGAGGGATACGGGGCCCGGCCGCTGCTTTGGTCGGTTGAGACCGGGCCCCGTTGCTGGTCAGGCGGCGCGCTGTTCCTCGGGGTAGGCGCAGAGGAGGCACATCCCGAGCGATGTCGGGATGCAGTAGCTGTAGGTGATCCGGCAGTTGGGGCAGGTGCGGCGGGCGAGCATCGCCAGGGCGAGCGCACCCCACTTGCGCGACGTCATCGGCCGGACCGGCATCGCGCGGTCGACGCGGTAGAGGTAGGCGACCTGCACCCCTGCCTTCCGGCCGCGGTGACGTCGCATGACCTGAGCGGCGACCGGCTGTCCGCCGGGCCGCAGCCCGGCCACACGCAACTGCCGGCGGGTGGCGTAGCCGTCCGGGGCGAATCGCCACGGGTACGTGGGGACTCCGAACCGGGCACCGGTCGGGTCGAAGCATTTGCCGTAGGCGGACATCAGGCGGCCACCCCCACGACCGGCACATCGGTCCGGGCACCGGAGCGGCCGGCCCGCCGTCCGGTGACGGTGGCGAACAGTCGCCCCAGCCCCGCCCGGCGGGTTCCGGCGCAGGCTTGCTTGGCCGCGTACATGGCCTCATCGGCCCGCCGGAGCAGCGCGGAGAGGTCGTCGTCGGGGAAGTCGGCGGCGCGTACCCAGCCGAGGGAGACCGTGGTGCGTGCGGCCGGGTCCTGGCCGTCGACCGGGCGGGCGAGCACGCCGTGCAGCACGGCGAGCATGTCGGCGGCGGTGCCGTGGTCGTCGATGAGCACGGCGGCGAATTCATCGCCCCCGAGCCGCCCGGCGACCCCGCTGCGGCCGACGTGGTGGGCGAGGCGGTCGGCCGTCGCCGTCAGCAGCGCGTCTCCGGCCGCGTGGCCGAAGGTGTCGTTGATCTGCTTGAAGCGGTCGACGTCGGCCAGCACCACGACCGCCCGTGAGTCCCGCAGCAGGGCAGTGGCGCGGCGGGTGAATGCCTCGCGCGTCCGCAGCCCAGTCAGCGGGTCACGGCGGGCGACGTTCAGGCGGCGCCGTAGCCACAGCGTGTGCGCCGTCCAGCCGGAGGCGACCGGCGCCGCCGCGGCCAGCATGGTCACCAGGGTGTTCATGCCGCCGCCCCCTCGGTCCTCTCGTCGTCTCCGTCGACGGAGTGCAGGCGGCGCCCCTCGGCGCGCTCGTTCAGCAACAAGTCGCGCAGCACCCGGGAGTTGGCAGCCGAGCAGTGCAGCGTGGTCCGGATGGCTTCCGCGTTGATCGCGTCATCGCCCCAGTCAGCCGTGGCCTCACGCGCCTCAGCGAGCAGCTCAGCCGGGGTCCGCGACGTCTTGGCCGTCTTGGCCTTGCCCTTGGCACCGGTCGCACGCTTGCGCGGCGCCTTGGGCGCCTCGGGCGTCGGCTTCTCCGTCTGCTGCGGCGGCACGGGCGGAACATCCTCGCCCTGCGGGGCCAACTCGCCGAGCTTCAGCAGCACGCGTTCCGGGCGCGGGGTCTTCGACCGCCACCGTCGACCGTGCTGTTCCCGGAGCCGGGCGCGGGCCAACTGCCGCTCATGCTCCCGCTTCAGCGCCTCGGAGTAGGAGGTGATCTCCCACAGCGTCATCCGCCGCCACAGGGCGAACGTCGACAGCGGGGCGAGCACCCAGCGGGAGAACCGCACCTTCTCCATCCGCCGGCCGGTCGCGGCGCCGATCCGTACAGCGTAAACGTGGGCGCCGATCTCGGAGAACACCACCCACAGCAGCGGCATCGTGCCGTGCGCGACCTTCGCCCACAGCGTGTGCCCGGCGGCGACGTTCAGCCCGCAGGTGACCAGCGTCAGCGCCCACGGCACGAACCGCACCCACGCCAACGCCATGTCCATCCGGATCAGCAGCAGGTTGGCCACGGTGAACACCGGAATAGCCACGTCGATACCAACCGGCAACATCCACGGCGCGCCGAAGCCCCACCGGGCAGCGGCAGACGAGACCGCGTCGAACGAGGCAATGAGCCCCAGGGCACCGACCCCGGCCGCCGCCAGCGCGCCCAGTCCGGCAAGGCCCAACTCCGGCTTCGTCAGCGGCGGAACCGCCGGCCGCGTCGTCTCGGTCGCGGCCATCATGCCGCCGCTCCCTTCCGGGAGGGCCGGCGGCGCTTCGCCGGGCGTGGCAGCGGGACGACGTTGAACAGCTCGGGGGCGTGCGCCTCGATCACCTCAGCGGCGATACGGGCCACGTCGTCCGGCAGGCTGCGGTACTCGGGGTCGGCGAGGATGTCGCGCGCCGCATCCAGGCGGGCCACACGCTCCTCATCCGTCTCACCCTCGACCCCAAGCCACAGCTCAACCGGGGTGCCAAGAGCCAGCTCCACGAACTCCTCAGCGGATACGGCCTGTTGACGGCCGACGTACGTACGCATGGTGCTCTCCTGAATCGAAGGGGCAGGGAGAACCGCGGCGACGGGCGACCTTGCTGGGGAGTCCCAGCACCGCGGCGCGATTTCAGATTGACCTATGTCAATCCGCCTGTCAAGGAGGCTAGCGCAAGAGCAGAGATTGACCTAGGTCCGGCTACTCTCGAACCCATGGAGCAGAGCCCAGAAGCGCCCAGGCAGACGCCTACGGCCAAGGAGATCGCCGCGGAGTTCCGCAAGAAGATCACCGGCCTTAACCGCGAGTACGACCCGGGAGATCAGCTCCCGGCGGCTCGCAAGCTCGCCAAAGACCTTGGCGTGCAGCTCATGACCGTGCAGAGCGCCTATGGCCAGCTCCGTGATGAGGGACTGGTCCTCACCCAGCAGGGTCGCGGGACGTTCGTCCGAGACCCATCGGTGCCGCTGGGCACCGAGCCGGGCAGTAGCCCCACGTTCACCGCGCTGGCAGCAGAACTCAGTTCGATTCATGACGCTCTTCGTCTGCTCGGTGAGCGACTGGACCGCCTTGAACAGCTTGTCGGCGACGGGACTCCGCCCTCGCCGTGACTTCATCCGCTCGCCGCAGCAGTCGTTTGGCCGTGGCGCGCGCCTCGCTCAGACTCGCCTCGATCAAGGCAAGTTCCGTGGGAGTCAGACCTCCCACCTCGCCGCTTCGCTCGTTGATCCCTGACATGCCAATGAGCATGCGGCCGGAAAAGAAAGAGGACCCGGACAGACTGTCCGGGTTCTCTTTCCTTGCAGATCAGGCAGGTTGACGACTCGTCATCGAGTGACTTCTTCCACGGCATCGAGCACTGCGCCCCACGGGAGTTCGCGCCCTGCCGGCGCTTCCCTCGGTTCGTAAAGCGGCCAAACGTCCGGGCCGGAGACTACATGCACTCCCGCAGCCCGAAGGGCGTCGATGTGGCCTTGCCACGCGGGGTGGCGAGCGTGCGCCGCGTTCACTCGGGGGAAGACGACAACCGGCAGACCGATGGTGCCGATGGCCTCGCCAACCTGTGTGAGCGCCTGGTTGTCCATGAGGCCGGTCGCGAGCTTGGCAACCATGTTGGCCGACGCGGGAGCGACCACGTAGCAGTCAACCGGCGGGTGCGGTCGGTCCTCTCCGGGGAGACGCGGTTCATCACGCACAGGAAGGCCGGTGAGCTTCTCCAGCCGCTCAACTTCGCCGATCATCCGCAACCACTTACCTGCGGTCGGCGTGAGGGTGACGGCCACCTGCCAGCCACGGTCCATCGCGGGCCCGACAAGACCGGTACGCAGGACCTCTACGCCTCCGGCCGCCGACCCGACGACACCGAGCACCCCGCGCTTGCCTGAACTCACTGCACCGCCCTACACCGCTGAGCCATCACGAACACCTCGGACGAACGCGAGCCGCCGGTCACAGGGGACTGCTTGATCAGGTCCCGAAGTGACTCGCGCACCCTCGGATTGTTGCGCACGAGCTGCGGCGATGTCCGCTCAGCCGTACGCAGCTCCGCGAACGCTTCATCCCCCTGTCCAGCAAGGGACAGGGCACGGGCGAAGTCGATACGGTGCGAGACGCTGCGCTCCTGCGGCATGTGGTCGACGTTGATCCGGCCGTGTTCCACCACGTACGAGACGTTATCGAGGTCCAGCTCAATGGACAGGCGATGGAGCAGTACGTTCGTCGGCCCGAACCCGGTCTGCCAGTAGTTCCCATCCGACCCGAGGTCATCCGCAAGTTCTTCGGCGCGGTCCAATAGCGTCGTTGCGGTGGGCCGGTCCTGATGCCGTGCCGCCGCGACGGCGGCACGCAGGTGGATCATGCCCAGAAGGCTGAGCGCCGCTGGGTCGCTGTCGGTCACCTGAGCCGACAGCCACGTAGCTGCCGTGTTGCCCAGCTCCAGCGCATCGTCATAGCGCCCGTTGGCGAGCAAGGCGTGCGTGCCGGATCGCGCAGCCGACGCCAACACGAGCGGGTCGTCCGACTCGTCAGCGGCCCGCATCGCGCGCTCTGCAGCAAGCCATGAGATGTCCGATTCGCCGATCTTCGCGAGAGTCGTAGCCGCGAGGTGGTGCGTGCGGGCCGACACTGCCCAGCAGTCGCTACGGTCATCGCCGCGGCGCCCCGCTCGGTCCTCCAGTTCCTGAGCGGTCTGAAGCAGTGCCGGAAGGGCTCCGATGACGCTGCCAAGTCGTCCGCCCTGATAGTCGTTCCATGCCTGCTCGACACGCACGGCCACAGGAGCAGGTGTCGGAAGTTGGGTTTCAGCCTCGGGGCCGAAGAGTAGACGTGAGAGCCGCCGCGGGCTCATAAGAGCATCACGCACAGCGGGGACATCGTCCTGTTGCCGCTCGTCCTCCAAAAGCACGGTCTGACCAAGCAGATCCCCGAGAGGCACGCGCAGGATGCGCGACAGCTCCGCGAGCATGTCGATACGGGGCGGCTTCCGGCGTCCCGTCTCAATCTTCGCGAGCCAGTCAGTGCTACGTCCGACCAGACCGGCCAGCACCTCCTGCGTGTAGCCGCGGCGCTTCCGGTAGAACGCAATGCGCTCGCCGATGCTGAGGTGATCTCCAAGACCACGCATGGGGTGTTGCCTCCCGCTGCTGAGTAGGGGCGTCATTCACGGTACCGACGCGGCGATGAACGAGTAAGTGATCTCACCCCTTTCCGCCACCATGACCAGCGTGTGGCACTGAACGGCAGAGAACCCGGACGGACTGTCCGGGTCTCATGGGACCCTGCTCGGAGGTGTCCGGGCTGTCCGGCTGTCCGGCTAGGGCTCTCACCTGCACAAACGGGCCGGACAGCTCAAAGTGCCGGTGTCCGGGCTGTCCGGTCCCAGACGGCTGCAACACTCCTGGGGTGTTGCAGCCCGTCGGCGGAGCCGACCTCTCAGTAGACGTAGGAGCCGGAGGCGACTTCCGATCTGCTGTGCCTCATGAGAGGTGAACAGCAGAGCGCGTAACTTTCCCTACCTGATCAAGGCGGCTCGCTCCGCTCACCGCGCGTGGCCCGGCCCCCGGCCGGGCCTGCGCTCCTGTCTCCGCCCCGCTCCAGCCCGGCCGGCACCCGTGCCGCGCACAGAGCAATCAGCCGCTTAACGTCAGAGAAGGGGTACATCGTGGCTGGGGCGGTCGGCTCCACGGCTTTAGAACTCCTAACAGTGTGCGACGTTCTTCAGTCGGCGCCAGCAGATGATGCTGCAGGCCAGGCTGAGGAAGGCTTCGTGGATGTCGTCGCGGATCTCCCAGCGGATGCGCAGGCGGCGGAACCAGTGCAGGAGCGCGAAACTCTGCTCTACCACCCAGCGGTGGACGCCCAGTCCTGAGCCGTGTTCGGTGCCGCGCCGCGCGATGACTGGGGTGATCCCGACCGCGCGGACCTGTCGGCGGTACTTGTCGTGGTCGTAGCCCCGGTCGGCGTAGAGCCTGTCGGGGCGCCGGCGTGGCCGTCCGCGTCGGCCGCGTACCGGCGGGACGGCCTCGATCAGCGGCATGAGCTGCGTGACGTCGTTGCGATTGCCGCCGGTCAGGGACGCGGCCAGCGGGATACCGTGCGCTTCGGTGATCAGATGGTGCTTGGAGCCTGTTCGGGCACGGTCGACCGGGCTCGGTCCGGTTTTGGGCCGCCCTTCATGGCCCGTACATGGGAGCCGTCGAACACCGCCCTCGACCAGTCCAGAGCGCCTGCGGCGTTCAGCTCGGCCAGGAGCGATTCGTGCAGACGCTGCCAGACACCGGCGTCGTTCCAGTCACGCAGACGTCGCCAGCAGGTCATGCCGGAGCCGAAGCCCAGTTCCTGGGGCAGGAACTCCCACGGAATGCCGGTGTAGAGCACGAACAGGATGCCCGACAGCACCTTGCGGTCATCCAGACGCTTACGCCCCGGGTGAACCGCGCGGCGCGGCACGACCGGCAGCAACGGCTCGATCCGCGCCCACAACTCATCGGACACGATCCACGGCAGCTGCTCGCCCCTTCTCATACGCAGGCTAACGCATCATCAGGCGACAACATTCCAAGGCAAGTTGGAACCCTTTGTTAGGAGTTCTTAGGCAGCCACTTTGGCGGGAGCCTCGAAGATCACGGCCCCAACGTCGTGCTTTACCGGGCAGGTCCACAGACTGCCCGACACGCCGGAAGCTTACGGGGCCGTGATCACTCGCGCCAAAGCAGCTCCAGCCCAAAGCCGCTCCACCAACCGCGGCGCACCCCCAGCGCTCTTTGCCAATCCGTAACCTTTAGTTATCAACTTCTGTTAGAGAGTCACCCCGAATCCCGTGCCAAGCTTGTGCTCACAAAGGCAGGAGGGGTTGGCGGCCATGAAGAAGTGCTCCAGGTGCGGCAATTTTTGTGCCCTGACTGAATTCAATCGGAACCGAAGCAGGCCAGATGGACTGCAAACCTACTGTCGCGACTGTTGCAAGATCGCGAACCGCGAATATAGACGCGCTAACCCAAGTCTCTTCGTCGAATACACGAGGCGCTACCGACTAAAAAACGCCCCCACTTACACCCTGCATGAACTCCCAAACGGGACCCGGATGCTGGTGAAAGTCGAAGTGGACACGCAAGAGCCTGAAACCAATCAGTAACGCACCGAATACAGGAGAAAAGAACGAAATGTCTGACGCACCTAACGAGTCAAACGCTGCTGGTCATCGGCAAGGCACTCAGTTGGTATCCGTCTTGACGGGAATCGGAACTCTTCTTGCTGGGATCGCCGCGTTGATCACTTCTCTTCGCTGAGTGCCGGTTCGCCAAAGAAACGCCAGGGCGCAGCGCGGCGCATCATAAGCGCACCAGATCAGGCGGGGAACAGCGGGGAATCACGGTGAAAGTGGCCTCGCCCGACGGGGCCACCGTGTCGCCGTTCGCCCAGCTCAGCGCGTAAACCGGCCGCAAATGATCGCAGCTTCCCAAACTCAGAGCCCGTCGGTCTCGGGCCAGCACCAGGACTCCTCGTCCTCCACCGCGAGATAGCCCGGGATACCGTGCTCAAGCTTCCCGTCGAGCCACATGCTCATCCAGTCACGCAGGGTCAGATCACTTATGCCGGTTTCCCTGGTCCCACCACCACATCTGCCCCTCCGGGTGACGGCAGTCGAGCATGGACCACATGGCACAGCCGTGGTTGCAGACCAACAGCACCCCGTGAGGCGGAGAAAGGTGGCGCTTGCTCTTCTGGATACGGACCTGGCTCGCCATCAGCTTACGGGGCCATGATCACTCGCCCCAAAGCAGCTCCAGCCCAAAGCCGCTCCACCGCCCTACTGTCGGGCTAGGAACCCAGCGAGCTGAGCATGACGCTTCAATGTTGTTCGGACAGCGTCCTTAATTGACGATGGCCGGGTATTTTCCGTCGAGTAAGCCTTCAGCTCCACGATCACTGAGTCTTGCTGGGCCCCAGGGCGTTGCACAAGCACGTCAGCCCTAACTCTGCTATGCGGCGTCTTTATGTCCTGCTCGTGTTCCGCTTCGAAACCGATCGCCCTCAAGCACAGGGCAATGCGCCTACCAAGCTGCGTGGGCTGACTAGTGACACCCTCGTACCATTCCCTAGCCCGTCGCGCCCTCTCTGAATCGCGCTCACGCAGAGGACTAAAGGCGCTGGGGTCCCATGTTTCACCAATGATCGATGAGAAGTGTGAATTCTCCAGCCGATCCAGGTACGACCGACTCGGCGCCACAACATCCTTATCAAGATCCTTGCAAAGCGGGTGAAGGTCGGCCGCAGCAATCGGAACCAAACGCACATCGAAGTATAGCCGTGCGCGATTCAACTCGGAGAGTGGCAGAGTCTGACGATCATCCTCGTTCAGCTCTCGGTAAAACGCATTCCAGTCAAGCTTGTAGCCATCTCGTGCGTTAGTAAAACCCGCAACGCGAGTGATGCGCAGCCCATCTGTTACGGGCCACAACATCACGACTTGATAGCGCGAGATGTCATGCAGTTTAGTTGTATAGGAGGCGAGCTCCTCAGCCACTCGCTCGATTGCAGCACCGATAGTCGGAGACTTGTCCGAGAAACCTTCAACGTCGGAAGTAAGAACTTCAAAGTCGGCGAGCGGCTGATTCTTGTTATGGAAAGCGAACGTTTCCTCAACGATTTCGGGCCACTCATCACGCGAAGGTCCGGAAAGTTCGAAGTCGGCGCTCAGAAGAATGCGCTCGTTTCTGGACGTTGCGGCCGCCAGGTCAGCCTGAAATTCTCGGCTGGTCGTCAGCCACAGGAAGAGAACCGGACGCTGCCTCAAATCACCCCGGTCGAGAAGACTGAGCCGCTCAACGAACTGTGAGGGGATCGCCGTCTTCTCTGCCACACGCTCTTCGAACTGATCAACAACGGCAATGATCAGCTGAGCTTTGTTCCGATAGCCATCAACAGCTCGCAGCTCCTCAAGAAGCGCAGATTCGGAAGCAATAGCAGCTCGACTGAGCTCGACAACCTTGCACTCAGGAAGGTGTGTGGCCAACTCGCGCGCAGCCGAACTTTTCCCCGAGCCGCTACGACCAAAGATGGGGAGGAAACGGATCCCCCCGCTAATCTGCATGCTGGCGTGCGCCCGCTGCACTTGTTCGAGCAACTGACGGTTCGGTCGCAGACGGCCCCGGAAGGCTGGATCCAGGTCTTCGTAGCGCGAAGGTAGGCGTGCCAACATGCCCCGAGTATAGGTGACTTGCGATACGCCCGCGTCTCGACGGCATGACAGCAAGCGGCTTAGGCGGCCGCCATCACGCGACGCTAGCCGCGCCCGTTCGTACGGTCCGCGGCCATGGTGAAGAACTTCAGCTACTGGCGCCTGTCCGCCGGCCTACACCTCAGCTTCCAGCGCTGGCCCCAGAGAGACGGCACCTCACGCACCTTCACTCTCCGGGTCCTGCCCTTATCAGTGTTCGGGGATAGTCGCGATCTCTGAGGGCCTGAACGAGTGCTCGAGCAGTCAGTCGGCCGACCAGGTGGGCGACGATGCGCCGCACCCTCCTCGCGCAGCGCCAGGCTGCCGAGGGCACGGCGGCGTAGGACTCGCAGGCAACGGGTTCATCCGGCTTCGACCCCAGAACGGCAACAACCCCTGATCCGGCGCGCGCCGCACAGACACTGCACACGTGAACGCGATCATGCACTTCTTCGGTGAGCACGCCGGCCGCATCGCCGACGTCGCCTTGCCCTTCGTCGGTATTTGGTTCGGATGGTGGCTCAGTGACAGAGTGCGCAGCCGCGCGGACCGGGCCGCCGAGAAAGCAGCACTCCGCGCCCAGGCCGACGCCCTGATAACCGCCGTTCTCGACGTGCGGATGGCAGCCCTGACCGGCCATACCCTCTGGGACAGCCTCGTCGAGCACGGCCGAACCGTCTTCCTCGCGGCCATCGCCGGAGCCGGAGAAGTCGCCCGCGCCCGCACCGCCCGAGCATCCGACCGCGCCAGTGTGGCCGCGGGACTGGGGGCGGCCGTCCACGTCATCGCACAGGAGCGGATCGCCAGCAAGCAGTATGCCGCCACAGTCCGCGAACCTCTGTACCGGCTGACGACCGCCGCCGCCCCGCTCCTGCGGCACCCAGACGCTCAGGTCTCGGAATCTGCTAGCGCACTGGTCAATGTCACCTTCGACATCAAGAAAGACACCCAGAACCTGGACACGGCGCTCGCCGCTTTCCACGCCGCGGTGACTACCGCTGAGCAGGAGCCGGCCTCACGGTGGAGGCGCCTCCGTCCCCGTCTCGGTTGAGGCGCCCAGGACGCCCAGCGCGGGGCCTGACGGCCCCAGGACGCTGGTACGGTCCCGGGCATGGACGGGGGCGCCCAGGCCCAAGCCCTCACAGTGCCTCTGAAGGGCGCCGAGCAGGACCAGGTGCAGCAGCTCGTCCAGCACGCGGAGAAAGACGGCCAGCCCGACGCCCCCCCAGCCCGATCACCTGCCACCTGTGCGACAGGCCCATCGACGTCACCTGTGAGGAAGTGGTGCACATTCGAATCGCCCTGCGGGAAGTCCAGCAGCCAGGCGCACGGACTGGTGACGCGAGCCTAAACAACAGCAATGACGCTGGTGCCGCGCTGGGCGAGGACTTGCCTGTCCAGCGCGGCATCGAGTCCACTCAGCCGACAATTCGGACAACTCGCAATGTGCCGGTATCGGTCCTGGCCGCGTTGGGCGTCAGCCTCAGCATCCGGCATCACTGGGCGCATCGACTGACAATTCAAGCAACAACTCTCGGGCCACGTTTTCCACCGAATCAAAATTCCTCTCTGACGCGAGCACAGCTTCCACATCAATCCTGGCAGCAGCGGGCTCACCGTCTTCAACGAGCCACTCCGCCCGTTTCAGCCTGGCTGACATCTTTTGCTCCTTAATGATGTCAGCGGAATCCAGGATCGATTCGATGTCCCCATAGGCCCCTTCCGGATCTCCGGACTTTCGCAGCGCAAGCGCTCGACGGATGTGCGCGATGAAGCGCCGATTGTAGGTTGTCTCTGCTAGTTCGAGGACGGCCGTACGGTCCCGAACTGCAGAGCGCACATCCCCGTTGTCATCGAAAATATCGGCCCGATTGTTGAATGCGCAGGCGCGAGACTCATCATCTACGAACAGGTTCTCGGCAACCGCGGTGAAGTCTGCTCTAGCAGCTTCACGGGCGCCGAGGCTATACCACGAGATTCCGCGGTTGTTCAGGAGGCCAGCATATACCTTCCAGTTCGCTGCACAGAGAGCTAGCGCCTTCGAGTAGATATCATTGGCCCTGTGGGCATCACCTTCATTGAGCACCAGGTTGGCTCGTCGAAAGTGGGCATTAACGATCAACTCGTCCATCGTGCCGTCAGAGGTGGATTCCTGCACAGACTGCAGACGCGAGAAGATCCAATCCAGGACAGGGTGGTCGCTGCGCTGAAGCAGCGGGATGCTCGTCACGGCCATATCTGCACACGTTGCTGGTGCCTCGGCCCAATCACCGGCGTCGAGCAAGTCCACAACTCCCGGATGCTCTCTGTGGTCACCGACCGCGCGTTCCACGAACGCCCGATACGCTTTTTGGTCCTTCTGCCAAGCCAGCTTGAGCAAAGCCATAGCGGCATGGCGCTCTGCGCCGGCCGTGCCTACCCGATCGAGAACGTACAACTCGCCCAGCATGTCGGGCCGAAGTCCATCAAGGAGATCTTCGAGCGGCAGCAAGGGAAGATCGCTGTACACGTCAGGCAGCAATCCCGGGGGCGGTTCAAACGTCTGAACGAGGTGAGCGTACGACTCGACCGAGAGGCCGCCGAGTGCAGTTCCCAGAATCTGCACGCTCCGTGTGTGTCGCACGCTCTTCGGCGAAGCTGCGGCGGCTTGCACCGCTTGCCCGTCCATGCGAGCGATTAGGCGTCGCAGCGCCGCGTCACGGTCAGCACTGACACCGTTTCCGTCCAGCCAGTCCAACGCTGCGACGAGAGCGAAAAGTGGTCGCCCGTCGGGGTCCATCTTCTCGGAGTGGTCTGCGATGTCCTCAACGTGCGTGGAAGACAGCACGACGCCAGCCTGATCCGCGACGGCCTTCACCAGCTTGCAAATCTGTGGCCGCGGCAAGCCACCGAGCTCGCGCGGAAGGCCATACGCGCGTTCCTGAATCTGAAAAGACTCCTCCATGCGATGTGTTCGTTGCGCCAGGTCCCACCAGGGTCCCTGGGCCTGACGCTCCAAGATCAGGACACGCACTGGTGCACTTAGAACGCGTTGACTCAATCGGAACAGCGCATCCGAAAGCCACTCACCTCGCTGAGCGGCATAGTCCACGACAGCGAGCGTTGGGCGGGTTGGTTGGAGATCTGCCAAGGCACGCTGATTGTCTTCACGCAGAAACCCGGCATGCCACTCCCCGGCTTTCGCACGACAGAGCTCGATCGCCAGGCGACTTTTCCCAGTACCGGCGGAACCTGTCCAAAGCCACCACGAAAAGGACGTATCTGCCTCAAGAAATGCCTCCAGCTCTCTAATCTCTCGCTCGCGACCAACGCGAGCAACAGCCGTACTGGCGAAAGCTAGTAGGGATTCGGGAGCATCAAGCTTTGGCAGCGCGAGCTCGAGAAATTCATTAGCCGGGCGGGCTCCCGATCTAAGCATCACTAGGGCCCGTTGTTCAGCTTCGACCTTCCACTGACACAGGGTTTGCACCGTATATCGCGTAACGTCGCTATCGATGAGCTTGCCACAGTTCTGGCATAGCCAGAGCCCATTGGCTTCGGCAGAGCGCTCGGTGGAGGTGAGAGCGGGATCGTAACGTGGTCCACCAGGGCTCGCCGCAGTTATGTGTGCGGCAACGCCGAGATTGACAGCACCGCCTTCCCCCAGTTTGGGTCCAGCCGTCACAGCTGAGCAGTCGGGGTTGCTGCAGCGGAAAGCAACCCTGGCAGCAAGGGTTTCCTTCACCCGCCTGCTGAAGTCGTCCCTCAAGGTCTTGGGCGTCTTCTCTCCCATGTGCCCCCCAGTCTCCGACACTCGCCATCACGGCTCACTCCTGACCTGATCCTAGGATCGCTCTGACATGGCGTATCCAGATCGGGCAGGCACCCACGAGATTCCTACCCGGCGACCAGTTGCCATGCTTGGAGCACTGAGTTGTTGTCCCCTGGGCACTGCCGGCCCGACAAGGCACTCGGGATCACGAAGGAGTAGACAGAGGCTGGCTCCCCAGCCGCCTTCAGGAATCGGGAGCTCCCACATCAGGCAACCCAGAGACCAGCGGAACATGCGCTTCCGGTGAATGCGCGGTGACGTTGGCTGCACTACACGGCCCTCACGTCGCCCGACCGCAGGTCAAAGGCTTGATCACCCGGAAGAAGATCACTCTCTTCTAAGCACCTAGTCGCTCGGTGCGTGCCACAACCGTGTGCATAGAGCGGCCAACCACGGTCACTAGCGGTCGGCGTCGGCCGAGATGCGGCCGGGGAGCTGCGAGCCTCTCCTGAGTTGGCTTCCAGGGCAGCACCTCAACCGCGCCACGACACTTGCATGTTCGTTCATGGTGGTGCGGCGGGCCCAACCAAGTTCGGGCCGCGCCGTCCACTCGATTCGGGCTACTCCCCGCCCCAGTCCGCCGCCAGGGCGCCCGCTGGAGCCGTTGGTCCGCCGTGACGCTGGCCCTGCGGACCGGACCTACGAGTGAGCAGCGAGTGAGGAACGTATACGGAAGGATCGTTATGGACGTTCGTCCAGGTCAGAGGCTCATTTCCGTGCTCCTGGCACCTGCCCTCCGGAGCCGTGTGCGCAGGTTCGAATCCTGCCGGGGGCACTCGCCCAGGATCAGCAGAAATCAAGCGCTGACCAGGGCGGATGCCGACAGAAGAGGGCGGGAGTCAGTCTCACTGACTCCCGCCCTCTCTCGTTGTCTCTCAGCGTTCGCGACACACCTCCGACACACTCAGATGGTGATCCATTGCCGCTCCCCCCGCTTCACAGCGGCCCTAGACCGGATGACCCCGACGATTCTCACGCACAGCGTGTGGGCCACACACCCCTCGGCCACGTCCCTTCCTCGTGGCTCCCCGTCCCCTGTGTTCATCGCTCGATCTGGTGCGCTTGCGGTGCGGCCAGGGTGCGCCGGCTCCCCGTCGCTTCCCGCCCGGCTCAGACCACCGCTCTAGCCTCATGTATTCAGCTACGACCGTGGCCTGACGGCCCGACAGAAACAGGGTGCCTCTCAC